>JADCGL010000016.1 GCA_020248985.1 Telmatospirillum sp.
CGCGTTCGAACGCATCACGCGCTATCCGGTCGAAGAACTCGTCGGCCAGAATTGCCGCATCCTGCAGGGGCCGGGCACGTCGCCTGCGACCGTTGCGACGATCCGCGAGGCGATCGCGGCCGCGCGCCCGGTCCGCGTCGATATTCTGAATTACGCAAAGGACGGCACGCCCTTTTGGTCCGACCTCAGCATCGCCCCGGTACGCGATGCCGAAGGCAATTTGCGGGCCTTCGTGAGCGCCTTTTCGGACGTCACGCCGCGCGTCGAAATGGAGGGGCGCTTGCGGGCCCTCGTGCAGCGCGCCGAGGCCGCCAACAGCGCCAAGGATTCGTTCCTGGCGCGCATGAGCCACGAATTGCGCACGCCTCTCAACGCCGTGATCGGCTATGCCGATCTGATGCTGATGGGGATCAACGGCACGCTCAGCGAGCGCCACCGCGGCTACGTTCAAGACGTCGCGGCGAGCGGCAAGCATCTGCTGGCGATCGTCGAAGACGTGCTCGAAATGGCGCGCCTGCAGCAGGGCACGCGCGCGGTTGCGGTCGAGCGCTTCGAGCCGGCGGTCGAACTCGGCAAGGCGGCGGCCCTGGCGGCGGCCGAAACGGCCAAAGCCGGCGCGACGCTCGAAATCGTCGCCGAGCCGGGACTTGCGGCGATCGGCGACGCGCTCGCCTTCCGGCAGATTGTCGTCAATCTGATCGCGAACGCGGCACGGCACGGGCGTGCGGGCGGGCGCATCGTCGCCCGTCTTTCAGCGGCCCCCGGCGCGCGCGTGCACCTCGAAATCGCCGACGACGGCCCCGGTTTCCAGCCCGATCTGTTGGCGCAGATCGGCAAGCCGTTTCTGGGCAAGTCTTCGCTCGTTGCAGACAAAGGCGGCGCGGGGCTCGGGCTCGCGATCGCGGTCGAACTTGCCAAACGCATGGACGGCGAGCTGATCGTCGAGAACGCCGCGATCGGCGCGCGCGCGGTGCTCGACATGCCGGCCGGAGCGCCGGAACTGCAGCTGCAGGCACAGTAGGCCGAACGCGGTGCGGCGCAGTGACGCACTTGGCGCATGCCGGGACGGCATGCAATCGTATGCTCGTTGCGCGCGTCCGGGGCGGCGTTCTGCGGGAGTGCGGTATTTGGAATTCGACGGCGTCATCGACCATCCGGATTTGCGCGAACTCTATCGCCATTGGCGTTCGCTCGCGCAAGGTGCGACGCCGCCGCGTGCGGCCTTCGATCCATTCGCGATTCCGCGGCTGATGCCGCATCTTTTCATGATGGACGTCTTGCCCGACGGCGCGTTCCGCTACCGGCTGGTGGGAACGGCGATCGACGCGCATCTCGGCGCTTCGTTCACCGGGTACCGGCTCGACGAAATGCGGTCCGGCAAGACGCGCGACGATCTCGCCCACCTCTTTGCGACGGTGGCGAGCGAACGCCGCCCCGGCTACTACGCGTCGCGCCTCGCGAGCGAGACCAGTACGCATGCGAGCTACCGCCGGCTCGTGCTGCCGCTTGCCGAAGCCGACGGTTCGGTCGCGGTGCTGCTCGGCGGCTTTTGCGTCGTGTGGGCGAACGACAGCGTCGATCCGATGCGCGTCACGTCGATCGCGAACGCGCCGGAGAGCGGCGGCACGCTGACATTCAGGCGGTGACGCGCCCCCTGCCGCGCGCCGGGGGCTGGAAAAACGATCCATATGCGCGGTTGTGCGGGGCGGCGTCGCTTTTCTGCCGTTTCCGCCGCGGCGACGCCGTCCTTAGCGCGACTGCTCTTCGGCGATCCGGTCGAGAAGCCGATTCAGTCGTTCGTGCGCGTTTGGCGAGAGGGCGACATAGGAGCGGCGCCGGTCGCGGGAATCTTCGTGCCGCACGATCAGGTCCGCTTCCACCATGTCCTGAATGCGCCTCAGTGCGGTTGCCTGGCTTGTGTGCGCCGACATGGACAGGCCGCTCACCGACGTTGTTTTGCCGCTGCGCTCGATCAGCGCAAGCTCCAGCAGCATGAACCACGCGGGATCGCCGAATATCTCCTGCGGCAGCAGTTCGGATCGCAGTTTCCGCGAATGCAGCATCGATTTCAGCGTTGCGGTCCTTTGCCGGTCGCGTTCTTCGGGGTCCGCTGCGCCGAATTTGTCTTTGGCGCGATGCGGAAAGGCAACCGCCGAGGTCGGCGCATCCAGGAGCGCGCGCAGCGTCGACACGGCAAGGTCGCGTGTGTTGGCCGAGCCGACGGCTTTTCTGTAGTTCGAGACGGCGGCAGCCGCGGCTGCAAGGGCCTCCTCCGGCTCGAACGGCTTTGGAAGGTACTTCTCGACCCTCAAATCGATCGCCGCGATGGCATTGGCGACTTCCGGAAATCCGGTCATCAGTATGAACCCGCAAGCCGCGCCGCGATCGCCGCATCGGCGGATTCTCTGGAGAAGTCCGATCCCATCTTGCATCGGCATGCGGATGTCGGAAACGACGACGCCGATGCGCTCGTCCTTCAGAAAGCTTTCGAGGCCTTGCGCCGCACTATATGCGCCGACCGCTTTGAACCCAGCGGCGCATAGGGCAAAGACGAGTTCTTCGACGGCCGATTCCTCGTCGTCCACGACGAGTATTTTCACGGCATCCTCGGTCTGCTGGTCTTGCAGCATGGTTCCCAACTCCCGGGCCAATCCTACGCGGAAACCGGTGCGGCCGCTGCGCTCGTCCGTATCGGGAGCGACACGACAAAGCGCGCGCCGCGACCGGCGTTCGAGACTTCGATCGTCCCCTTCAGGCTTTCGACGGTCGCGCGGCATATGGCCAGGCCGAGACCGGTGCCGCCGGCATTTGACCGTGTGGTGAAAAACGGCTGAAAGACGTTCTCAATGATGTCGGCAGGAATGCCGCCGCCGCTGTCTTCGACCACGACGCGGACGATTTCCGGCGCCCCGGAATCCCGTTCGATGCGGATCCCGACAATATCCGGCGGCCGCTGACTGGAACCGGGAACCGCCTTGCCGTGCGACCGAGATCTCAGAATCGCGTCGTAGCCGTTCGCCAGCAAGTTCACGAAAACCTGTTCGAGTTCGATGCGACTGCATTCCAGTTCGCAGGCGACGTCCGTTTCGACGCGCAGTTTGATTCCGTCGATACGAAACTGCTCTTCGTACATGCCGGTCGCAGCATGTATCGCATCCGCAAGCTGGGCAATTTCGACGGCGTTCCTGTCCTGCCGAATCAGCGAACGAAAGCGCGTCAGGATGCTTCCCGTGCGCTGGATGTTGTCGATCGCCTTGCCGGCGCGGGTCAGGAGATCCTCTTTCGGCGCATCCCTCTCGATGAGCGTCTTCAGGTTCGCAAGTCCGAGCCGGACCACGTTCAGCGGCTGGACCATTTCGTGGTTGAGCGTGGCAGCCAGCCGCCCGAGCGACGCCAGCTTTGCAGACTGGATGAACATCATCTCTTTCGCGCGCAGTTCTGTATTGTCGATCCCGACGCCGATGAAACGGATCGTCGGATCGATTCCCGTCTTGCTTTGCGTCCAGCTCCACATGATGTCGCGACGCACGCTCGTGGTGTCGCTCGGCATGAACGACGACTCGAAACGCACGGGATAGGCTGCGGCAGACCGAATCCTGTTGAACTGCCCGAACTGCGCGGCGGTCAGGTCGCCGGCGGCAACGACCGAGTCGAAGGGCCGCCCGACCAGAGCGCTGCGATCGGCAATACCGAACATGATGGCGAACGTCGAATTGCAGGCGACAATCTGGCCCGAAGAATCCGTCTGCACGAGGGCTGCGCCGCACCCGTCCATGATCCCGATAAGGTCCGTTGATTGCTGGTTCTGCAGCGCGACCAATGCTTCGCCGACCCGGATCCTGTCTTGCGCCCGCAGATAGATCTCGAAAAGAACCGCAAGGCCGATAATGAAAGCAGCCGAAACGAACCCGATCGTCAGATAGAGACGACGCTGTTCGTAGAAGTCGGCAAATACTGCATCCGTGTTTTTGCCGACGAGAACCGTCAGCGACAGATCGTCCAAGCGTCGGAAAGCGAAAATCCGTTCGATTTTGTCCAAGCGACTGATTGCCCGAAACGTTCCTTCCGACGAAACTTTGACCCGATCCTCGACTTCAAACCCCGCTATCGAACCGCCGATGAACTGCCGCCCGGGCACGCTCGGCGCGCGCGCGCGAATGATGCCGTCCTGCCCGAAAAGGTTCACCACCGCATTGTTCGGTTCTCCGAGAATTTCGAGAAAGTCGGAGAAGAGCTGGGGATCGACGGAAACGACGACGACGCCCAGAAATCGTCCCCCTGCATTGCGCACCGGCCGGCTGATGTTCAAGGACAAGCGCCCCGACGCGCGCCCGACAAGCGGTTTGCTGATGAACATGCGGTCGGCATCCGTCTCGCGATGCACGCGGAAATGTTCGCGATCGGACAGATCGACCCCGATGCTCGAGGCGTTTTCGGTCGTCGCCAGCAGTTTGCCGTCGGCGCCGATCACGGCGATCTGGAACAGCGGTTCGCGCAGCACGCCGCGCCGCGTGGACCATGTTGCGATGTCTGCCGGAGGACCGTCTTCGAGCACTTCCTCGCGCAGAAGCATCAGCACTTGGTCGAAACGCTGCAGGAGACTCCGGGTGAAGACTTCGAACAGCTGCGTCTCGTACGTCACCTGCAGAGCGGCACGGCTTTCGAACTCCTTTTCGGCCCGGTCCGTAAGACCGATCGCGGCGATCACGGTTGCTGCAGCCAGCGAAACGGCGATTGCGAGCACTGTCAGGAGCCGCCCGGAGCCGTCGGCGAAAGATCCGAAGTTTCGGAGGCGCGCAATCATCTTATCCCGGCCATTTCAATCCTCTTGTCTTAGATCCATTACAAAATCGCAGACGCGTTCTATCGGTCAAGTGCGCCTGCTGTCGATCCCATTCAAGGTTCAGATTGGCAGCCAATCTGAACCAGACTTCCCTGTCCCGCGCTCCAAAGTGCGACTAGCTTGCTTAACGGGCGATTAACGGAATGCCGGCGCGACGGAACGCGAACAGCGAGATTGGCGTGATCAGATGACGAGCCTGAAGCTGATATCGAGCACTGGCGGCGCAAGGGACCAAGCCGAACCGACGCTTCGGATGGGCATCCGGCGCCTGCGCCCTGCCCTTTCGTCGGCCCGCGCTGGAGGCCAGGCCAGAACCTATGCTTCGCCGTCCTATGTTGCCATGGCGGAGAACGCCGACCTCAATGTCGCCAAGAATGCGGCGGAAGCGGCCAACCGCACGATAACGGCGCTTCTTGCCAAGATGGAACACGAGCTTCGCGCGCCGCTGAACGCCATTCTCGGCTTTTCCGAAATTCTCGCCGACAACACAGCCGGCGGGATCGGGCCGATTGAGGCCGCGCGTCAAAGCGAGTTCGCAGGCCATCTCAAGAACGCTAGCCACCAGCTTCTCGATATCGTCGAAAGCATCTTCGACCTTGCGAAACTCGACGACAAGGTATGCGACCTTCAGCTTTCGCCGACCTCTCTCGATGGTCTGATCGCGGGTGTAGTGGCGCGACTGCAGCCGATGGCGTCGCAGTTCGGGGTGGAGATTCGCACCGATCTCGAAGCCGGACTGCCGAACTGCGCGATCGACGCCGCCCGCATCCGCCAGGCGCTTCGCAGCGTCATCGACAACGCAGTCAAGTTTTCGAACAGAAACGGCACCGTAAATGTCAGGCTGTCGAGCACTGCGTCCGGCAACGCGGCTGTCACCGTTTCGGATACCGGGACCGGGATCAGCCGGGAAGATATCGTTCATGTCTTCCGGGAATTTCACCATGGCGGTTCCTCGTTCACGCGTCGCTACGTCGGCGCCGGACTTGGCCTGACCTATGCCAAGAAGTTCGTCGAACAGCACAGAGGCCGAATTGCCCTGGCAAGCGAACGAAACGTCGGCACGACAGTGACGATCGAGCTGCCGTTGGTCTCCGCCGCGCCGAAAGGATGATCAAAATGGCTTCGACGCTCTGCAAGGTGCTTGTTATCGACGACGACGCCAGCTGCGCCGAAGAGCTGTGCCTGCTGCTCTCGGCGGCCGGTTTTCCAGCCGTGAGCGAAATCTGTGCGGCCGACGGGATACGCCATTTTCTACGGGACCCGAGCGTCAGGGTGGTCGTTTCGGACATTCGTATGCCCGATTGCGACGGCGTTCGGCTTCTCGACCAAATCCGCAGTTCGGGCGGGCGCGGCATGGACGCGACCGTCATTTTGGTGACGGGGCAGCCCGACCTCCACACCACGATCGACGCCCTCAATCTCGGCGCGTCGGCAATGCTGATGAAGCCGCTCGATCCTGTCGAAATCGTCAGCGCGGTTTCCAAGGCCGTCGACATTCAGATGGAACTGATCGGCTTCGACCAATCCAGGAAGATCTCGTGATTTCGCAATCATCCATGCCCAGCCATGCGCCGCATGGCAATGTGGAGCCCCAAGCAATTCGCGTCGGGCGCGGGGATTCAAAGGTACCCGCCCTATCGGCCGGCGGTCGATTGCTGCCCGCGATCGAGTCTTTGTGCTTGAACGTTTTGATTCTGGATGTCGTCGAAGAACTGGTGCCGGTATCCGAGCATTTCGGCATCACGATTCAGACCGTGCTGGATTCAGATCTGCCGCGCTGCATGCTCGATGCCGTGCGCATGCGATACGCCTTGCGAAGCATCATCGACAACGCGATCAGGTTTTCGAAGACGGATGGCGTGGTCGACATTTGGACGACGCTGTCGGCTCAGCGCGGAATTGTGGTTACCGTGGCCGACAGAGGCGTCGGGATCTGTCCCGAGGATCTGGTCCACGTCTTCCAGCCGTCCCAAAGACGCGTCCAATCGGCGGCAGGGCGCCACAGCAGTGCGGGTATCGGGCTCGCTTTGGCCAAGACGTACGTCGAGTGCCATGAAGGAATGATCTGGCTAACTAGCAAACCTGATGTCGGCACGACCGTCGAAATCGTGCTTCCGCTTGGTGACGCACCAAAGAGATCGGAGTGATGCGCCGTGTCTGCCGGAAACTGCAAAATCCTGGTCATCGACGACGATGCGAATTGCGCGGATGAACTCTGCCTCGTGCTCGCTGCAGCCGGCTTTCCGGCCGAAAGCGAGTCGAGTGCGGCGGGCGGAATGCGCCGCTTTCTGGGCGAGCCGGACTTCCGCGTCGTGGTGTCGGACATACGGATGCCGGACTGCAACGGCATCGACTTGATGAAGCTGATCCGGGGAAGTTGCCCACGCGGGGCAACTGCAAGCCTTATTCTCGTGACGGGACATCCCGAAGAGCGTTCGATAAACGACGTTCTGAAACTCGGCGTTTCGACGATACTTCTGAAGCCGCTCGATCCGATCAAAGTCGTCCATGCCGTTTCGAGAGCGGTCGATCTGCACACGCCGCCCGAGAGCCGATCCGAGGCAGTCCTGCGGCGGGACAGCCCGCAGGAATCCGAAACGCGCAAGGCGGACCCCTTGGACGAGATGCCCCTCGAGGACATCTTGGCCGCGTTGCGGCGAATAGTTCAGGAAGGCAAAGCAACCTGAAGGGCCGCCAGCGGGAGCGGTCGAAGCGGCGCAAGTTGTTGCGCCCGCGGCGATTGCAACCCGGAATTCCGATATTAAAAGGGTCGCGCTCTACCAATTGAGCCACGCGCTCGTCGCCGAAACGTCGTCGAATCAAGTTTCGAAACCGGTGGCACCGGGGCCAGGGCCACCCCCCCCTCGGCGTCGCTTCCTTGCCAATCTTTGCGGGAAGGATTAAGTTTTTAGCGATCTATAGTACGAAACTTCCGGACTTTGCATTTCCGCCACCTATTTGGGAGTCGGCAATGGCAGTCTTGAAACTGGCACCGATGCTCGCAAGTCTCGTTGTGCTTGTTTGGGCGGGGTGCGCGAACGCAACGGATTTGCGCGCCGACCGCCTGGGTACGCGGGTTTATCTTTCTTCCGGCGGTTTCTTCGAGATCGACAATATCGTCGACAATACGATCGGCACGGTCGGCGCCGGGTACGTTCCGGCGGTTTGGCTTGGCGGTTGTTTCAACATTACGAACAATCTGAACTACGACAGATCGCGCGCGTCGGCCTTGTTTCCGTTGAAGGCGGATTCGGTTTCGACCCTTGAAACTTGGCGCGAGGAACGACGTTGGCAGCTGACGTTTTCGGTCGGAACGCCGGAGCAGATATCCGTCACGGCCGGATCTTTTTCGGCGATTCCTATCGTCGTAGACGAGCGCAGTGCTGTGGGAAATTTTCACGGACGGACCAGGTGCTGGTTTGCGCCCGAAGTCGGGTTGCCCATAAAGCTGGAGAACCGCGTGATTGCCGGTACGGATGAAGGCCGCCTGCGCGAGTGGCAGGCCATCAAGGTTGAAATCAAGAATCGTGGCGGCAAGGCTGCCTTCGATCCGCCGGATGTGGGCGTTCGCTATGTCACGAGTCTGGGGCCAAGCTTTCACATCAACAGAATCGACGGAACGAAAATCGTCGTCGGCACGACGCCGACGAACCAGCTTGTCGGCGGACTCTATTTGTTGTCCGTAAACAACCTCGAAGCCGATGCGCGCGACAGGGATTTTCGCGCAATCTGGCCGCTTGAGGTCGGCAAGAAGATTTCGTTTCTCTACAACAGCGGCATGGCGACAGGCCGCTACACGCTTGAAGTCGAGGGCATCGAAACGATCGCAACGCCGATGGGCCGGTTGAATACGTTTCGCATTTCGACGACGCTTTTGAACGCGAGTACGAGAAAAACCTTCGTAACGCGCACATGGTATTCGCCGGGCATTCGATTCATCGCCAAGCAGGAATTCGAGTATCCGCCGACCGACAAAGCGCCGGACAATTGGGTGATCCGCTCGGTCGCGCGCGCACCCGTCGGCGCCAACTGACTGGGAACTCGGGAGAAACGGTTGGTGAGCCCGCCGGGACTCGAACCCGGAACCCCAACATTAAAAGTGTCGTGCTCTACCAATTGAGCTACGGGCTCGTCGCCGAAACGACGTCGAAACAGGCCGGGAACCTAGTGTCCTTGGGCCCGAGGGTCAACCCCTCTCAGAGGGGTGCGCGCGGCACCGTGACGGGCGGCAAGGTCGGGGCCGGATCGCCGCCCGCAAAGGCCGTGCCGGTCGCGAATTTGGCCCGCATCGCGGCATGGATGCGCGGCGACACGAAATGCGAGATGTCGCCGCCCAGGCGCCCCACTTCCTTGACGAAGCGCGAGGAAATGAATTGCTGGTTTTCCGACGCCATCAAAAACAGCGTTTCGACCGTGGGATCGAGGCGCTTGTTCATGCCGGCCATCTGGAACTCGTATTCGAAATCCGACACGGCCCGCAGCCCGCGCACGATGATCTTGGCACCCACCGACTGCGCGAAATGCATCAGCAGCGTCTCGAACGGGCGCACCTCGATCTTGTGCCCGACGTCGTCCATCGCGGCCACTTCCGAGCGCATCAGCGCCACGCGCTCGTCGAGCGAAAAGAGCGGCCCCTTGCCCGCGTTGACCGCCACGCCCACGACGAGCCGGTCCACGACCAGGGCGCCGCGATGGATGATGTCGATATGGCCGTTCGTCGTTGGATCGAACGTGCCCGGGTAGATCGCAACGCGCGTGCTCATGTCGCCCCCGTTTCGGTCCCCGCCTCTTCGTCGCCCGCGGAACTGTCGCTGGGCCCGATGTCGCCGAGCCTTGCGACCGACACGACGCGTTCGCCCTCGCCCATCCGGAACACGGTGACGCCCTGGGTCTGGCGGCGCGCGATGCGAATGTCGTCGATCGGCGTGCGGATGAGCGTACCGGCATCGGAGACGAGCATCAACTGGTCGCCCTCGCGCACCGGGAACGACGCCACGACAGCGCCGTTCTTCTCGGTGGTTTCGATGTTGGCGATGCCCGAACCGCCGCGCCCCGTGAGGCGGTATTCGTAGGCCGAGCTGCGCTTGCCGAAACCCTTGCTGGTGATCGCCAGCAGGAATTCTTCGGCCGCCGCCAGTTCGGCGTAGCGTTCCTCGGAAAGCACCAGGGCCGCACCCTCGACGGCCGCTTCGGCGCCCGTTTCGACTTCGGGCGCGTCGGCGTCCATGCCGCGGCGCTGGCGCGACATGCGCAGGTAAGCTTCGCGTTCGGGCGTGTCGAGGTCCATGTGGCGCAGGAGCGCCATCGAAATGACCTCGTCGTCGGCGCCGAGCTTCACGCCGCGCACGCCGGTCGAGTTGCGGCCCGCGAACACACGCACGTCGTCGACCGCAAAGCGGATGCATTTGCCGGCGCGCGTGGCGAGCACGATGTCCTGGCGATCCGAGCAGGGCTGCACGGCCACCAGCCGCTCGCCGTCCTCCTCGAGCTTCATCGCGATCTTGCCTTTCGACATGACGTTGGTGAAGTCCGAGAGCGCGTTGCGGCGCACGTTGCCCTTCGAGGTCGCGAACACGATATGCAAGGAGTCCCACAGGCTCGTGTCGGTCGGCAGGGCCAGCACCGTGGCGATTTTTTCGCCCTCGCCCAAGGGGAGCAGCTGCACCATCGGCTTGCCGCGGCTTTGCGGCGTGCCGAGCGGCAGGCGGTAGCATTTGAGCAGGAACACGAGGCCGCGATTGGTGAAGAACAGGATCGGCGCGTGCGTGTTCGCGACGAACACCTGGCTCACGAAATCTTCCTCGCGCGTCGCCATGCCCGAGCGGCCTTTGCCGCCGCGGCGCTGCGCGCGGTAGGCCGACAAGGGCGTGCGCTTGATGTAGCCCGCATGCGTGACGGTCACGACCATGTCTTCGGGCTGGATCAGGTCTTCGATGTCCTGGTCGCCCGCACCCTCTTCGAGCGTGGTGCGGCGCTTGTCGGCGAACTCGGTTTTGTAGGCGACGAGTTCGCCGCGCAGGATGCCGAACAGCCGCTCGCGCGAGCTCAGAATTTCGATGAAATCGGCGATCTGCGCCACGATTTCCTTGAGCTCGCCGAGGATCTTGTCGCGCTCGAGACCCGTGAGGCGCTGCAAGCGCAGTTCGAGGATCGCTTTGGCCTGCTCTTCGGAAAGCCGGTACGTGCCGTCGACCACGCCGCGCCCGGGCTCGCCGACCATCTCGATGTAGCTGCCGATGTCGTGCACGTCCCAGGCGCGCGCCATCAGCCCTTCGCGCGCGGCGACGGGGTCCGGCGAGCGGCGGATCAGTTCGATCACCGGGTCGAGATTGACGACCGACACGGCAAGGCCGATCAAGATGTGCGCGCGCTTGCGCGCCTCGCGCAGTTCGAAGCGCGTGCGCCGCGTGATGACCTCTTCGCGGAATTCGACGAAGGCGCGGATCAGCTCCTTCAGGCCCATCAGCACGGGCTTGCCTTCGTCGAGTGCGAGCATGTTGTAGCCGAACGAGGTCTGCAGGCCCGTGTATTTGTAGAGCTGGTTCAGCACGATCTCGGGATTGGCGTCGCGCTTGAGTTCGATCACCACGCGCACGCCGTCGCGGTCGCTCTCGTCGCGCAGGTCGGAAATGCCCTCGATGATCTTCTCGTTCACGCACTCGGCGATGCGTTCCATGAGGCGCGCTTTGTTCTGCTGGTACGGCACTTCCGTGACGATGATCGCTTCGCGGTCCTTGCGCACCTCTTCGGTGTGGGCGCGCCCGCGCACGAGGATCGAGCCGCGGCCGGTGCGGTAGGCTTCGCGCAGGCCGCCGCGGCCCATCACGATTCCGCCCGTCGGGAAGTCGGGGCCGGGCACGTGCTGCATCAACTGGTCGAGCGTGATTTCGGGATCGTCGAGATAGGCGCAGCACGCGTCGATCACTTCGCCCAGATTGTGCGGCGGAATGTTCGTCGCCATGCCGACCGCGATGCCGGAGCCGCCATTGACCAGCAGATTGGGGAACACGGCCGGCAGCACGCTGGGTTCCTGCGTGCTGTCGTCGTAGTTCGGCACGAAATCGACCGTGTCCTTGTCGATGTCGGTCAGCATCAAGGACGCGGCCTTGGCGAGGCGCGCTTCGGTGTAGCGCATGGCCGCCGGCGGATCGCCGTCCATCGAGCCGAAATTGCCCTGGCCGTCGATCATCAGCAGGCGCATCGAAAAATCCTGCGCCATGCGGACCATGGATTCGTAGATCGCACTGTCGCCGTGCGGATGGTATTTGCCCATCACGTCGCCGACCACGCGCGCCGATTTGCGGTAGGCGCGGTTCCAGTCGTAGCCCGCCTCGTGCATCGCAAACAGAATGCGGCGATGCACGGGCTTCAAGCCGTCGCGCGCATCGGGAAGCGCGCGGCTCACGATCACGCTCATCGCGTAATCGAGATAGCTGCGCTTCATCTCGTCTTCGATCGAAACCGGCGAGATGTCGGTGGGGCCAGGCGGGGTGGGCAGAATGTCGCTCAAGTGAGGGTGCCGATCATGTAAAAGCGTCGCGAATCAGAGGCGCAAAATCTACCAGTGCGCCGCCGCGCAAACAATGCGGAAAAGGCGTTGTTCGGACACTCGCAAGGCCCTGAAAAATCGAAGGAAAATCGCCGGATTTTCAGGTCGCAACGGGCTTGCGCGCGGCACTGCCCAAGACGCCCGCATGGCCCCAGTTTTCGCGCGGCACGTCGTCGATGACGATATGCGTGTTCTCGGGCTTTTTGCCGAGCACGCGCACGAGCGTGTCGGTCATCTCGCGCACGATTTGCGCCTTCTGCTCGGCGCTCGCCCCGGCCGTGATCTTGACGTTGACGAAGGGCATGGCTCCGCCGCCTCAGAATGGAATGTCGTCGTCGATCGGGCCCGCCGGTTTGCGCCCGCCGCCGCCGCCGCTCGAACGGCCGCCGCCGCCGCCCGACGACGCGCCGTAATCGTCGCCGCCGAAATCGTCGCCGCCACCCATGCCGCCGCCCCCGCCCATGCCGCCGCCGCCCTTGCCGCCGTCGAGCATCGTGAGCTCGCCGCGGAAGCGCTGCAGCACCACTTCGGTCGAGTATTTTTCGGCGCCGCTATTGTCGGTCCATTTGCGCGTCTGCAACGCACCCTCGACATAGACCTTGGCGCCTTTCTTGAGATACTTCTCGGCCACTTCGCCGAGCTTTTCGTTGAAGATGACCACGCGGTGCCATTCGGTCTTTTCCTGGCGCTCGCCGGAGTTCTTGTCGCGCCACGTCTCCGACGTCGCGATCGACAGATTGACGACCTTGCCGCCGTTCTGCATCGAGCGCACTTCCGGGTCTTTGCCCAGATTGCCGATAAGGATCACCTTGTTGACGCTGCCGGCCATGGTCTTCAAATCTCCGCGTGCGAATCCTAGGAACGAAGCGCAAACTTATACGCCGGCACCGCCAACGCAAAGCCCAAAACGCCCCCCGCCCCGAGTTGTACACAGGCAGGCAGCCGAGGCATCGCCAAGGCACCGACCGCACCCTATATTCCGTGCCCTCACAACACAGGACGACCGATGGCGCCGCAGCCGCATTCACCTTCGCCGCATATGCACCGCATTTCCGTTCGCGGCGCCCGCGAACACAATCTCAAGAGCGTCGACGTCGATCTGCCGCGCGACGCGCTGGTGGTCGTCACCGGCCTGTCGGGCTCGGGCAAATCGTCGCTCGCGTTCGACACGATCTATGCCGAAGGCCAGCGCCGCTACGTCGAAAGCCTCTCGGCCTATGCGCGCCAGTTTCTCGAACTGATGAGCAAGCCCGACGTCGATTCCATCGACGGCCTGTCGCCCGCCATCTCGATCGAGCAGAAAACTACGAGCCGCAATCCGCGCTCGACCGTCGGCACCGTCACCGAAATCTACGACTATCTGCGCCTGCTCTATGCGCGCGTCGGCGTGCCCTACTCGCCCGCCACGGGCCTCCCCATTGAAAGCCAGACGGTCAGCCAGATGGTCGACCGCATTTTGGCGATGAAAGACGGAACGCGCATCTATCTGCTGGCCCCCGTCGTGCGCGGCCGCAAGGGCGAGTACCGCAAGGAGCTCAAGGAATTCCAGCAGAAGGGTTTCCAGCGCGTCAAAGTCGACGGCAAGCTTTACGACATCGACGCGGTGCCCGTGCTCGACAAAAAGCGCAAACACGATATCGACATCGTCGTCGACCGCCTCGTCGTGAAGTCCGACCTCGGCCCCCGCCTTGCTGACTCGGTCGAGACCGCGCTCAAGATCGCCGACGGCCTCTTGTACGTCGAAAACGCCGACACGAACGAGCAGACCGTCTATTCGTCGAAATTCGCGTGCCCGGTGTCGGGCTTCACGATCACCGAGATCGAGCCGCGCCTGTTCAGCTTCAACAATCCGTTCGGCGCTTGCCCCTCGTGCGACGGTTTGGGCGAAAAACAGTATTTCGACCCCGCGCTCGTGGTGCCCGACGGGCGCCTCTCGCTCGACAAAGGGGCCGTTGCCCCATGGGTGTCGGAGACGCAGAAATACTACGCGCAGACGCTCGCGAGCCTCGCCAAGCACTACAAGGTTTCGCTAGCCGCCCCGTTCGAAGCCCTGCCGAAGAAAGCGCAGGACGGCATCCTGTTCGGCTCCGGCGACGAGCCGGTCACGATGGTCTATTCGGACGGCCTGCGCGACTACAAAACCAACAAGCCGTTCGAAGGCGTGATCCCCAATCTCGAGCGCCGCATGCGCGAAACGGATTCCGCGTGGACGCGCGAAGAATTGTCGCGCTACCAGTCGGCACGCCCCTGCGAAGCCTGCAACGGCCATCGCCTCAAACCCGAAGCGCTTGCCGTCAAAATCGGCAAACTCAATGTTTCGGAAGTCACGCAGTTTTCGATCGACGAGGCGGCCGCCTGGTTCAAGGCCCTGCCCGGCAAACTCACGGCGAAGCAAAACGAAATCGCCGCGCGCATCCTGAAAGAGATCAATGCGCGTTTGGGCTTCCTCGTGAATGTCGGCCTCGAATATCTCACGCTGTCGCGCGCGTCCGGCACTTTGTCGGGCGGCGAGAGCCAGCGCATTCGCTTGGCTTCGCAGATCGGCTCGGGCCTCACGGGCGTGCTCTATGTGCTCGACGAGCCGTCGATCGGCCTGCACCAGCGCGACAACGACCGCCTCTTGGAAACGCTGAAGCGCCTGCGCGATCTCGGCAACACGGTCATCGTGGTCGAACACGACGAGGACGCGATCCGCGTCGCCGACTGGGTCGTCGATATGGGCCCCGGTGCCGGTATTCATGGCGGCCAGATCGTGGCGCAGGGCACGCCGGACGACATCGTCAAGAACCCGGCGAGCCTCACCGGCCAGTATCTGTCGGGCTTCCGCCAAGTGCCGATCCCGAAGACGCGCCGCCCTGGCCACAAGGGCCAGAAGCTGCGCGTGCGCGGGGCGAAGGCCAACAATCTCAAAAACCTCACGGTCGAATTGCCGCTCGGCACGTTTGTGTGCGTGACCGGCGTTTCGGGCGGCGGCAAATCCACGCTCGTGATCGAAACGCTCTACAAGGCGCTCGCAAGGCGCCTGATGGGCGCGCGCGAGATCCCGGCCGAGCACGAGGCGCTCGACGGCGTGGATTTTCTCGACAAGGTCATCGACATCGACCAGTCGCCGATCGGTCGCACGCCGCGCTCGAACCCGGCGACCTACACGGGCGCTTTCACGCCGATCCGCGATTGGTTTGCAGGCCTGCCCGAGGCCAAAGCGCGCGCCTATGGCCCCGGTCGCTTCTCGTTCAACGTCAAAGGCGGGCGCTGCGAAGCCTGCCAGGGCGACGGCGTGATCAAGATCGAGATGCACTTCCTGCCCGACGTTTACGTGACCTGCGATTCCTGCCACGGCAAGCGCTACAACCGCGAAACGCTGGAAGTGACCTACCGCGACAAATCGATCGCCGACGTGCTCGAAATGACGGTCGAGGAATCGGCCGAATTTTTCAAAGCGGTCCCGGCGATCCGCGAGAAAATGGAAACGCTCGTGCGCGTCGGCCTCGGCTACGTGCATGTGGGCCAGCAGGCCACGACGCTGTCGGGCGGCGAAGCCCAGCGCGTCAAACTCGCCAAGGAATTGTCGCGCCGTTCGACCGGAAAAACGCTCTACATCCTCGACGAGCCCACGACCGGCCTGCACTTTGAGGACGTGCGCAAACTCCTCGAAGTGCTGCACGCCCTCGTGGACCAGGGCAACACGGTCGTGGTCATCGAGCACAATCTGGAAGTCGTCAAAACCGCCGACTGGATCCTCGACCTCGGCCCCGAAGGTGGGGGCAAAGGCGGCCGCTTGGTCGCCAGCGGTACGCCCGAAGACGTGGCAAAATCGAAAGAAAGCTACACCGCGAAGTATTTGGCGCCGTATTTGGCCAAGGGCGGGACGACGGCAAAGCGGCGGGCGTGAGACGCAACGCGGCTTTTTGATTTCGCCTCTGCAGTGCGATACGAATAGTTCGATCGCATCACGGGGTTGAGGTCGGACATTGCCGCGAAGATCGTCTCACGAAGTTCGATTCCTGCAAGAAATCGCCCGCCGCTCCAAAAATGGGCGTCGCCCCCTATGAACGCGTCCGCCGTCGCCATGGCTGTGGGTTCGGCGGTGCTGTTCGGCATTTCGGCACCGGCGGCGAAATGGCTGCTTGGGGCACTCGATCCGTGGCTGCTGGCGGGGCTGCTTTATCTCGGAGCCGGCGTTGGGTTGGCGCTGGTGCGCAGCTTCGGGCCGGCCGACCGGGAAGCGGCCGAGGCGCGGTTGGCGCGGCGCGATTTGCCGTGGCTGGCGGCCAGCATCCTGTGCGGCGGCATTGCGGCACCCGTGCTGTTGATGATCGGCCTTGTGCATGTCGATGCGGCGGCGGCTTCGTTGCTGCTCACGCTCGAGGGCGTGCTGACCGCCCTGCTCGCCTGGTTCGTGTTTCGCGAGAATTTCGACCGGCGGGTGGCGGTCGGCATGCTGTGCATCGTCGCGGGTGCGGTCGTGCTGAATTGGCAGCCGGGGGTCGCGGTGCGCGATCTTGCCGGGCCGCTTGCGATCGCGGCCGCGTGCCTTGCCTGGGCGATCGACAACAATCTCACGCGCAAGATCGCGCTGGCCGATCCGATGCAGATCGCCATGGCAAAGGGGCTTGTGGCCGGGCCCGTCAGCCTCGCGGTTGCGTTCGGCACGGGCAGTGCTGTGCCGGACATCGGCGTTGCCGGGCTCGGGCTGCTCGCCGGGTTCCTCGGCTACGGGGTGAGCCTGGCGCTGTTCGTGCGCGCGCTTCGCGATTTGGGCACGGCGCGCACCAGTGCCTATTTCGGCTTGGCGCCGTTTGTGGGGGCGCTCGTCGCCGTGCCCCTGTTCGGCGAACCTGTCCAGGTGCAGCTCTTTGCCGCCGGTGCATTGATGGCGGTCGGCGTGTGGCTGCATTTGAGCGAGCGCCACGAGCATCCGCATACGCACGGGGAAATCGCGCACGAACATCGCCATATCCACGACGAGCACCACACCCATGCGCATGACGGCCCGGTCGCGGAAGGTGCCGTGCACAGCCACTTTCATGTGCATGCCCCCTTGCGCCACGCCCATGCGCATCTGCCCGACAGCCATCACCGCCATACGCATTGAGGGGCTGCTACGGCACCTTCTCTTTTTCGGCTAATAATGCTATATAGACTTTATGTCTCTATGGTCGAGGCTGTGCTGTTTGAAACGGTGAATAAGGAAACGAGACAGGCCAAAAAGGCGGCATATCCGGCCGTTTGTCGCCTGTAACAAAAACG
This sequence comes from Telmatospirillum sp., assembly GCA_020248985.1. Classification (GTDB taxonomy): domain Bacteria; phylum Pseudomonadota; class Alphaproteobacteria; order CACIAM-22H2; family CACIAM-22H2; genus Tagaea. Next base: position 17,643 of record JADCGL010000016.1, read on the forward strand.
TGCGCTGAGGCGACATTGCTGGAATATCAAAGCGATAAATTGGTTGCCGTCGCGTTTGGTAACCTATTGTCGCGGATTAACGCCCCGCCCCCACGCGCATCTTGTCGGGGTCGTTGTAGGGATCCTCGGGATCGATCGCATCGTTTGCACTGGGCGGGCTCGGGCGCCAGGCACGCACGCGAGCCATGGCCGTATCGATATCGACCTGGATCATCGTCTTGGCCAATTCGTTGCGCACCGTGGTGGCTTCGGCGCGCACTTCCGCGCCGCCGCGCTGCTGGGCGAGCGTGAGCCAGGTATAGGCATTCACGCGATACTCCACGCTGGCACGGTTGGTGCCGAACCCGAGCTGCGCCATGCGGAACAAGGCCCCCGGATGGCCGCGCGCACCCGCCGCCATGTACCAACGCTGGGCTTCGGCGCGGTCAGCCCCCGTGCCGTCGCCGTTGTAGAGCCGCTCGGCAATCACGAAGCGGGCCTCGGTATTGCCGAGCTCGGCCGCACGCTTGTAGAGCGCAAACGCCTGCGCGCGATCGCGGTCGATGCCGCGGCCGCCGTCGAACAGCGAAGCCATGTCGAGCAAGGCCGGCGTGAAATCGACATTGGCGGCCCGCGTGAGATAGTTGATCGCCTGCTGCGGATCGGCGTCGACGCCGCGGCCTGTGGCGTAAGCGCGCGCGATCGCATAGAGCGCCTTGGGATATTCCTTGGTCGCGGCCAGCCGGTACCAGCGCAGCGCCTCGCGCGGATCGAGGGCAACGCCGTTGCCGCCTTCGTCGGAAATGCGGCCGAGCATGAACTGCGCTTCCGGATCTCCGCGTTGGCCGTAGGGCAGCAGCAGCACATAGGCCGTGCCGTAATTGCCCTTCGCGAACTCGGCCTTGCCAGCCGTCAGATCTTCGGGCTCGGCAGGCCCGGGGCGCATACTCGGCGGCACGCGCACGGTCGGCGGGGCCGCGAGGATCCGGCGCGGCGCTTCGGGGGCTGCTGGCGCCTGGGTGGCTGGGGCTTCGGGCGCTGGCGTCTCGGGGGCTGGCGCTTGGGCAGCCGCGAACAAATACGCTGCTGCCGCCAGCAGGGCGCCGACGCTCCGGGTGCGTATGGACGGCGCCCGGGCCATCGCCTAGACCTTGGCCGCGATCGCCTCGATTTCGATCAGGAAATCGGGGCTGGCAAGGGCCGTCACGACCATCAAGGTCGAGGTCGGCGGCGAGGCTGCACCAAGGGCGCGGTCGCGCGCATCGCGGCTCGCCTGGGTAAAGCGCGCATCGGTCAGCAGCACGGTGATTTTGACGAGGTCTTCGAAGCCCATGCCGGCATCGGCCAAGATGGCCTTCAGATTGGCCCACACCGCATCGGCCTGGGCGGCAATGCCGACCGCGATGCTGCCGTCGGGCAGATTGCCGACCTGGCCCGAGATATAGAGCCAGCGCGCATTGGGCTGGACGACAATCCCGTGCTGGTATCGGCCGGTCGGGGGTGCGATGGTCGCGGGGTTGTGGATCTTGAACATGGCGCTTGGATGGCTCCAGGGTGCGGGATCGGCGGCGAATCTAGGTTGGAACAATAGCAGGTTGGGCGCAATGGATCGAACGAAGCCGGTGCATGTGATCGGAGGCGGGCTTGCGGGCTCGGAAGCGGCGTGGGCGCTTGCGCAAGCGGGCGTGCCCGTGGTGCTGCACGAGATGCGCGGGCTCAAAAAGACCGAAGCGCACCATACCGACAAATTCGCCGAGCTCGTCTGCTCGAATTCGTTCCGCTCCGACGAGTGGGAGATCAATGCGGTGGGCCTCTTGCATGCCGAGCTGCGCCAATTGGGCTCGCTCGTGATGCGCTGCGCCGACCGCCACAAAGTGCCGGCCGGGGCCGCTTTGGCGGTCGACCGCGAAGGCTTTTCGCAGGCCGTGACCGAGGCGATCGCGGCCGAGCCGTTGATCCGCATCGAGCGCGGAGAAATCGAGACGCTGCCGCCCGCCGATTGGGACAGCGTGATCGTGGCGACGGGCCCGCTGACGGCCCCTGCCCTCGCCGAGGCGATCCGTACACGCACGGGCGAAGAATCGCTGGCGTTTTTCGACGCGATCGCCCCCATCGTCCACAAGGACAGCATCGACATGTCGAAGGCCTGGCTGCAGTCGCGCTGGGACAAGGGCGAAGGTGCGGACTACATCAACTGCCCGCTCGACAAGGACCAATACGAAGCGTTTGTCGCGGGCCTCGTGGCGGGCGAAAAGACCGACTTCAAGGAATGGGAAAAATCCACGCCCTATTTCGAAGGCTGTCTGCCGATCGAGGTGATGGCCGAGCGCGGCGCGGAAACATTGCGCTTCGGGCCGATGAAGCCGATCGGCCTCACGAACCCGGCAACCGGAGGGCGTGCCTATGCCGTCGTGCAACTGCGGCAAGACAACGCGCTCGGTACGCTCTACAACATGGTGGGCTTCCAGACCAAGCTCAAATACGGCGAGCAGGTGCGGCTTTTCCGCACCATCCCGGGGCTGGAAAACGCCGAATTTGCAAGGCTCGGTGGCATCCACCGCAATACGTTTTTAAATTCGCCCAAGCTGCTCGACGGGCAGCTGCGTTTGAAGGCCGAGCCGCGTTTGCGCTTCGCAGGCCAGATCACAGGCGTGGAAGGCTATGTGGAAAGTGCGGCGATCGGTCTGCTCGCGGGTCGCTTCGCGGCGGCCGAGAAACTGGGGCGCGAGCAAGCGCCGCCGCCGCCGACCACGGCGTTCGGCGCCCTGCTCGCCCACCTCACCGGCGGGGCGAATGCCGACACGTTCCAGCCGATGAACTGCAATTTCGGGCTGTTTCCGCCTTTGGCCGAAACCTCGAAACGCATCAAAGGCCAGGACCGCAAGAAGCTCTATGCGCATCGCGCGCGCGCCGATTTGGCCGCCTGGCTCGCAGCGCAAAGCTCAGAGGCGGCCGCGTAGGCGCACCCACAAAAGCCGCCAGATATCGCCCGGATGCGGGGCCTGCAAAGACAGTGCAAACGGATCGAAGCGGCATGCGGCCAGCCGCTTGAGCCACATGCGTGCGAGCGCTGCCGGCAAAGCGGCAGGCAATGCGGCACGCGGGATTGGGGCCTCCAGCAGATCGCGCGCACGATGCACGATGGGTTCGATCGCTGCGGCGATTTTTGGACCGGCCTTGCCTTCGTGGATCGTCTCGGCCGTCAAGCCCGCCTGCGCGATCAAATCGGCCGGCAAAGGCAAGCGGCGCTGGCGCGCGTAGAACGGCAAGGCACGCACGATGCCGGCGAGCGCGTAGCCGGTGCCGAGGTCTTCGGCCGCTGCCGTATCGCACCCGGCGGCTGCAAACGCCGCCTTGAAGATGCTGCCCGAAGTTTCGCGCGCATAGGCCGCCATGTCGGCAATGTCGGCAAACGGCGCATCGTCGAGGTCGCGTTCGCGGCCGTCGATGGCGCGTCCAAGCTCCGCCAGATCGAGCTCCGCCGTCGCCACGCAGGCCACGATCGGGTGTTTTCGCAGGGGCCCGCCCGCCGCGATTTCGGCCAAGGCTTCGCGCCACCATTGCAGGCGGATCTGGCCCAGCAGCGGCTCGGACACGGTTTCGCGCACGCGCGCGATTTCGACGTTGAACGCGTAGAGGGCGGTGAGCCGCGCGCGCAATGGGGCTGGGGCGAGCAAAGTCGCGCGCCAGCGGTCGGGGTCGTAGCGGCGAAACTGCGCATCGGCTTCGGCAACTTCGTGCGGTTCCATGCAATGCTATATAGACGGGCCCTCCAACGGAATCGACCTTCGTGAGCAGCCGCACCGCCTCCACCGAGAATTTTCCGGTCGCCTCTTTTCTGATCGCGCCTGCGCATCGGCCGACGGTGCTGGCCTTCTATCGCTTCGCGCGCGAAGCCGACGACGTCGCCGACGATCCGGCCTTGGACGGCGATGCCAAAACCGCGCGGCTCGAAGCCTTCGACCAAGCCTTGCAAGGCAGTGCGGACGGCCCCGAAAGCGCGCAGACCTTGCGTGCCGCACTCGTCGACCGGGGCCTCAGCCTCGACCATCCGCGCCATCTGCTGCAGGCATTTCTGGCCGATGCGCGCGGCCGGCCCTGCCGGTCGTGGTCGGATCTCATCGCCTATTGCCGCTTCTCGGCGGCCCCCGTCGGGCGCTTCCTGCTCGATCTGCATGGGGAAGATCGCGCGGCGTGGCCCGCTTCGGATGCGCTGTGCACGTCGCTGCAGATCCTCAATCATCTGCAGGATGCCAAGCAAGATTGGGCCGATCTGCGAAGGCTCTATGTGCCGCGCGATTGGCTCGTGCAGGCGGGTCTCGCCGAGCGCGATCTGTTGGGGCCTCGCCTCGCGCCGCCCTTGCGCGGCGTCTACGACCGCGTGCTCGATCGCGTCGACGAGCTCAATCTGCAGGCGCGCCCGCTCGTGCGCGCGATCGCGGATCGGCGCCTGCGCATGGAAGCGGCCGGCATCCATGCGATCGCCCTGCATCTCGCCAAACGCCTGCGCCGTGGCGATCCGCTCGCGGCACGCGTGGCCCCGACGCGCTTGGGCAAGGCCGCCGCCCTCGTGCGCGCTTTGGCGGCCGGGCTCGTTCGATGAGCGAGGCCCGCCGCCGCTCCACCTTCTACTGGGCGATGCGCCTGCTTCCTGCCGAACGGCGCGAAGCTCTGTTCGCCCTCTACGATATCGCGCGCGCCATCGACGATGTCGCCGACGGCCCGGGCGGCGTGGAGGAGCGGCGGCAAGGCCTGGCGCACTGGCGCACCCAAGTCGCGGCGATCTATGAGGGCACGCCGGTCGAACCCATCGCGCGCGCGTTCCAGCCCCACGCCAAACGTTTCGGCCTGCCGCGCGCCGAGCTCGATGCGCTGATCGATGGCCAGCTCATGGATCTCGAGCCCATGGTCTTCGACGAGGCGTCCTTTGTGCTCTATTGCCGCCGCGTCGCCGGGACCATCGGCATGCTGGCCCTGCCGATCTTCGGCGCAAACGGGGCTGCCGCCGAGCGCTATGCGATCGCGTTGGGCGAAGGGCTGCAGCGAGTCAATGTGCTACGCGATATCGCCGAAGATGCCGCGCGCGGCCGCAGCTATCTGCCCGAACCGGTCGATGTGTTTTCGGCACGCGCAGCCGCCAAACTCGCGCAAGCCAAAGCGATGCTGCCCGATCTCGAGCGCCGCGCCCTGCGGCCCGCGATCGTGATGGGCGAACTCTACGAAGCCCTGCTGCAGGCCGTGATGCGCGGCGAGAGGCTCGGAAGCTGGGGCAAATTCGCTGCCGTGCTGCGCGGCCTGTGGGGCAGCCGATGAGCCCGCCGGATGTGCATATTGTGGGGGCTGGGCTCGCCGGGCTTTCGGCCGCCCTCGCCCTCTCCGAAGCCGGTGCAAGCGTGCGCATCCACGAAGCGGCCCCGTTCGCGGGCGGACGCTGCCGCTCGTTCGACGATCCGATCCTCGAGCGGCGCATCGACAATGGCGGCCATGTCGTCATGTCCTCGAACACGGCCACCTTCGCGTATCTCGGCGCGATCGGGGCCACTGATCGGCTCGACGGAATCGTGCCCGCCCGCTTTCCGTTCCTCGATCTTGCCACCGGCGAAAGCTGGACGATCCGGCCCAATGCGGGGCCGATCCCGTGGTGGATCATGGCCGCCGGGCGCCGCGTACCCGGAACCCGGCCGGCCGATTATGCCGAAGCGCTGCAGCTCTATTTTGCGCCCGCCGATGCACGGGTCGTCGATCGGCTCGATCCCCACGGCCCGCTCTTCGAGGCATTGTGGGCCCCACTTGCGGTCGCCGTGCTCAATACCGACCCGCGCGAAGGGGCCGCCCGCCCGCTCGCCACGATGCTCGCCAACAGTTTCGGCAAGGGCGAGGCCGCGTGCCGCCCCTATCTCGCCGCCAACGGCCTTTCGGACGCATTCATCGATCCCGCGATCGCAGCTTTGGCGCGGCGCGGCGTCGAGATCGAAACCGGGCGCGCCCTTTCGGGCGTTCAGATCGAGCGCGGCCAAGCGGTGGCGCTCGATTTTGCCGAAGAGCGCCTCATGCTGTGCGGGGCCTGCGTGGTGCTGGCCCTGCCGCCTTATGCGGTCGCACGGCTGCTTCCGGGCATCGTCGTGCCGGCCGATATGTCGCCGATCGTGAATGCGCATTATCGGCTCGACGGGCCGATCGAACTGCCCGGCGGCACGCGGCTCTTGGGCCTGATCGGCGGCTCGGCGCAATGGCTGATCGCCACGGGCGATGTGCTCAGCGTCACGGTCAGTGCGGCCGACGATCTCGTCGAACGGCCGAACGAAGCGCTTGCGGCCCTGCTGTGGCGCGATTGTGCGGCGGCCCTCGGGCGCCCTGCGCTGCCCGTCCCGCCGAGCCGCATTGTGAAGGAAAAGCGCGCCACCTTGCGGCTTACTCCGGCACAGGAAATGCAGCGGCCCGATGCCGCGACAGCCACGCAAAATCTCTATCTTGCGGGGGACTGGACGCAGACCGGGCTTCCGCCGACAATAGAAAGCGCGATTCGGTCCGGATCAAACGCGGCGCATTCTGTGCTCCAAGGGCACAGTGTTCGGCCGCACGCACCCTCACTTTTGGAGTAGATGAAAAATGGTCGATTTTCTCGCAAAACTCGGGCTCGACAAGCTCGATCGCGCGCTGATGTACGGCGTGGCACTGTCCTTGATTCTGGCGGTGCTTTCGAACGCGATCTATATGGAAGCTAGCTGGATCGCCTTCTTCGTGCGCTGGCTGCACGTGCTGTCCGGCGTGATGTGGGTGGGGCTGCTTTGGTACTTCAACTTCGTCCAGATTCCGTCGATGCCGAAAATCCCGGACGAGCAGAAGCCCGCCGTCTCGAAGGTCATCGCGCCCACGGCCCTGTTCTGGTTCCGCTGGGCGGCCCTCGCCACCCTCGTCACCGGTCTGCTGCTGGCGATGCTCAACGGCTACATCGTGCAGGCGCTGACCCTGACGGGCACCGGCCCCGCCAAGCTCATTGGTATCGGCATGTGGCTCGGCATCGTCATGGCCTATAACGTGTGGATGATCATCTGGCCGAACCAGAAGATCGCGCTCGGCATGGTCGAAGCCGACGCCGACACCAAGAAGAAGGCGGCGCGCACGGCCATGATCACCAGCCGTTTCAACACTATGTTCTCGATCCCCATGCTCTATTTCATGGTGGGCGCGCAGAATATCGCCGCCGGCTAAGGCCTAGCGAACACGAACGGCGAAACGGGGCCCTCGCGGGCCCCGTTTTCGTTTCTATAGAGCGAAAAGACAGGCCGCCACACGGCGTTCTTCGGCCAGCAGCACATTGTAGGTGCGGCACGCAGCCCCGGTATCCATCGTGTCGGCCACCATGCCCAGATCGCGCAAGGCCGTGCGCACGACTGGCTTCAGGAACTGGCCGCGGGCACCCATGCCGATCAGCAAGATGCTTGGACGCCGCTCGGGTGCAATCGCTGCAAGCGCATCGAAATCCGACACAACGAGGGCTGCGATATCGATCGGGCGCCAAGGCAGAATGGCGTCCGGCAGCAGGATCAGCGAACCGTCGTGACGCTCGCCGCGAATGGTGAAAACGCCCGGCCCATAGCCGTCCACGACCTTGCGGTCGGGATGCGGGGCTGGCGGCGGGGCGGCCACGGGCGGCGGCCGTTAGGGTGTGGCCGGTGCGGCGTCGTCGGTTTTGCCGGGCGGCGGCCCGCGGCGCAATTTGTCTTCGCCCAAGAACAGCAGAATGGGTGCTGCGATGAAGATCGAGGACGAGGTCGCAAGCACGATGCCGAACAGCATGACCCAAGCGAACTCTTCAAGCGCTTCGCCGCCGAACAGCGCGAGCGGCAAGGTCGCAAGGAACGTCGCCACCGACGTGCCGACCGTGCGGGACATGGTTTCGTTGATCGAAAGATCGATCAGATCGCGCAGCGGCATCGATTTGTATTTGCGCAGATTCTCGCGCACGCGGTCGTAGACGACGACCTTGTCGTTGATCGAGTAGCCCATCACGGTGAGCAAAGCCGCGATCGCCACGAGATTGAACTGGAAGTCGGCCACCACGTAGAAGCCGACCATCTTGGTGATGTCGAGCAGCAGCGTCACGACGGCGCCGACGCCGAACTGCCATTCGAACCGGAACCAAATATAGAAAAGCATCGCGACCATGCTCAAGCCCAGGGCCAGCATGCCGTTGCGGAACAGCTCTTCGGACACTGAAGCGCCGACCGCTTCGACGCGCCTGATCTGTACGCCGGGGAAGCTCTGTTGGAGGGCACCGCGCACGCGCTCGACCGCGCGCTGCTGGGCCGCGTCGTCGCCGGGTTGGCGCTCGAGGCGGATCAGCACGTCGTTGGGCGAGCCGAATTGCTGCAGGCCCGCCTGGCCGACATTGAGTGTCTGCAGCATGCCGCGGATCGCGGGGAAGTCGGCTGGCGCTTGCGTGCGCGCCTCGATCACGATGCCGCCCTTGAAGTCGATGCCGTAGTTCAGGCCAGGATGGAAATAGAGAACGACCGAGATGATCGACAGCAGTGCGGACAAGCCCACGCCCGCGAAGCGGCCTTTCATGAACTTGATGTCGGTCTTGTCGGGGAACAGCCGCAGACGCGGGAACAGGCGGATCATGGGCAGGGTGTCCTTCAGACTGGCAGCGTTTGGCGCTTTTTGGCGCGCAGCCAGACAACCATCATCAGACGCACGAGGACCGTGGCGGTGAACATCGAAGTCAAGATGCCGAGCGTGATCGTGACCGCAAAGCCCCGCACGGGGCCCGAGCCGAAGGCGAACAGCAGCATCATCTTGATGAGGGTCGTGAGGTTGGAGTCGACGATGGTCGAGAAAGCGCGCGAGAAGCCCGCTTCCATCGCGGCATAGGGCGATTTGCCCGCGGCCGTCTCTTCGCGAATGCGCTCGTTGATCAAGATGTTCGCGTCGACCGAGAGGCCCAAGGTCAGCAGCAAGCCCGCCATGCCGGGCAATGTCAACGTGGCGTGCAGCATCGAAAGGGCCGCGACGGTCAAGAACAGGTTCGCGACGAGGCCCAAGCACGCAAACACGCCGAACAGCCCGTAGCTCCAAATGATGAAGCCGAACACGAGCACGAGCCCGACCAGGATCGAGGCAATGCCGGCGCGGATGGCATCGGCCCCAAGATCGGGACCGACCGTGCGCTCTTCGACGATCGTGAGCGGTGCGGGCAAAGCACCTGCACGCAGGAGGACGGCAAGGTCTTGCGCGTCGCGCGCGGTGAAGCGGCCCGAGATCTGGCCGCGACCGCCGGTGATCGGCTCCCGGATCACCGGTGCGCTGATGACCTTGTCGTCGAGCACGATCGCGAAGGGTCGGCCGACATTCTGGCGCGTCACGTCGCCGAAGCGGCGCGCCCCCAGCGAGTCGAACTCGAAATTGACGATCCATTCGCCGGTCTGCGGATTGGTACCGGCCGAGGCGCGCGTGAGGTTCGCACCTTCCACTTCCACGCGCTGGCGCACCGCATAGAGCGTTGCCTGGCCGTCGCTGCGCCGTTCGTTTTCGGCGCGCATGATCTCCACACCCGGCGGCGGCCGCTGGCCGGAATTGGGATCGAAATTCGGGTCGAGCAGCCGGAACGTCATCTTGGCGGTAGTGCCGAGCAGACGCTTGATGCGGTCGGGATCGTCCACGCCGGGCAACTGCACCAAAATGCGATTGGCCCCCTGGCGCGCGATCGTGGGTTCGTTCACGCCGGTTTCGTCGATACGGCGGCGCACGATCTCGATCGACTGTTCGACCGCTTGCGTCGCCTTGTCGCGCAACGCGACTTCCGTGAGCAGGATCGTGACTGTGCCGTCGGGCGTGGATTGAATGTCGAGATCGGGCGTGCCGCCGCCGAGCCCGCCCGTGCCGACATTGGTCACGATCTCGCGCAATGCGCGCACGGCGTCCGCCGCCTGTGCGGGATCGCGCACCTGGAAGACGACGGCGTTTTCGCGCGCCGCAATGCCCAAGATGGCGATGTTGCCCGCGCGCATGCGCGTGCGCACCTGGTCCTGAATATTCACTAGCCGCTCGCGCACCACGGCGGGCATATCCACCTCGAGCAGCAGATACGAGCCGCCGCGCAGATCGAGGCCCAGATTCATCGCCGCATAGGGGACCGATTCCGGCCACCAGGACGGCCGCGGGATCACATTGGGCAACGAAAGGATCACGCCGGCCAAACACAGACCGACGATCGACCAGATCTTCCAGCGCGCGAAAAACAGCATCGTTTCGAGTCTCGACGATGCCGCCCCTTTTATCGGGGCGGCACCGTTCTCAATCCTTCAGAGTGGCGACGAACTCGTCGTGGCCCAGACGCGCATAGAGCTTGCGCTTCACGGGGTCTTTCAGCGTGTCGATGGCTTCGGCCGCTGCCGGGTCGCCCGCCTTGGTCGCAGCCGCCGCATCGACTTCCGCCTGGCCGGCATTCTCGGGCACGCCCAGAATCTGCCAGTAGGTCGGGCCCGAGGGCGCCTTCTTTTCGGCCTTTTCGTGCTTCTCGGCCTTCTCGTCGCTGCCGCTCGCACCGGGCTTGGCGGTGATCTCGACGACCATGGCGCGCAGGATGCGCACACGCACGCCGTCGGCGATCTCGATGACCGCTTCGCGGTCGTCGACGATTCGCTGCACGGTGCCGATCAGGCCGCCGCCTGTGACGACGCGGTCGCCGCGCTTCAGCGCGTCGATCATCGCCTTGTGGTCCTTCGCCTTCTTCTGCTGCGGACGAATGATCAGAAAGTAGAAGACGACGAAAATGAGCACCAACGGGAGCAGCTGGACCAGAAAGTCGCTGCCGCCGCCGCCGCCCGCAGCCTGGGCATAGGCGGGAGAAATGAACATCGAAGAAAACTCCATCGAACGAGGGGTTTTTGGATCGGGCGCGAACTATAGCCACCCCGCCCACAAAAGCAACGTCCCCCTTCAGGTCGGATTTTCCTTTTGGATTGACCACTTGGGGACTGGGAGATAGCTTGCGCGGCGTTTTCAAAAGCCATTGCCTCGCGCGGGACTCCGAACCGATGGACGCTGCCAAGATCGAAACCCTGCTCGCCCGAATTGCCGATGCCCTCGAGCGGTTGGCCCCGCCCGCCTCGATCTCGGCCGATCTCGATGCCGGCGATGCTTTCGTGTGGCATGCCGACGGCCAGCGCCTTGAGGCGATCGCCAAGGTAAATCGCGTCGATCTCGATCTGCTGCGCGGCGTCGATCGCCAGCGCGAAACGCTGTACGCGAACACGCTGCGCTTCGCCAAAGGCCTTCCGGCCAACAACGTCCTGCTGTGGGGGGCCCGCGGCACGGGCAAATCCTCGCTTGTGAAGGCCGTGCACGCGGCCATCAACGCCGAGATGCCGCGTAGCGTGGCGCTCGTCGAAATCCATCGCGAAGACATTCCGTCGCTGCCGCTGCTGCTGTCGCACATCCGCGGCAAGAAGCGCCCGGTCATCGTGTTCTGCGACGATCTGTCGTTCGACGGCCAGGACGCGGCCTACAAATCGCTGAAGGCCGTGCTCGACGGCGGCATCGAAGGCCGCCCCGACAATGTGGTGTTCTACGCCACCTCGAACCGCCGCCATCTGATGGCGCGCGACATGATCGAAAACGAACGCTCGACCGCCATCAACCCGTACGAAGCGGTCGAAGAAAAAGTCTCGCTCTCGGACCGGTTCGGCCTGTGGCTCGGCTTCCACAATGCCGACCAGGACACGTATTTCGCAATGATCGAAGGCTACGCCAAACGCTACGATTTCGGCTTGGCTACCGAAGATCTGCATGCGCAGGCCAACGAATGGTCGGTCACGCGTGGAGCGCGCTCGGGCCGCGTGGCGTGGCAGTTCGTGCAGGATCTCGCCGGCCGCTTGGGCAAGCGGCTCGACTAGGTTTCGCGGATTGCGAATTTGGCGCCCGGCATTTTGCCGACACCGTAGGCGTCGAAAATCTTGTCGTAGGTGCCGTCGGCCTTCATTGCGTCGAGTGCCCAGACGACCGCGTCGGCAAGACTGCGTTCGCGCGTGGCAAGGCACGAGAATTGCGGAAACTGGCGGCTCAGCACGGTTTCGACTGTGCGTGAATCCTGCAGCAGCTTTACCGTTGCATCGATGGCTGCAACCGCATCGACCTGGCGCGCGCGCAAGGCCGCGATCGCCTCGGCGATATTGTTGAAGGTCGCAATGTCGATGGCCTTGAGCCCTTTGGCGACGAGGCTTTCGCTCAAAGCGCGCGTGCGGTTCTCGGCCGTAGCGCCGAGTTCGACCGCAACCCGCTTGCCGGCCAAATCGTCGGGCGTGCGAATGCCGGTCGGGTTGCCGGGGAACGTCGCGTAGCTGAGCGCTGCGACCTCGTATGGGATCATCTGCATCAGCTTGGCGCGCTCCTCGCTCCAGAAGATGCCGGTGTTGATCATGTCCCAGCGCCGTGCGGCCAAGCCCGGGATCATCGGCGCGAAATCCGTGCGGATGTACTCGGCCTCGAGCCCGAGGCGCTTGGCGATCTCGATGCCGACTTCGATGCGGAGGCCCTTGAGCCCGCCGCGATCGTCGGCATACATCAAAGGCGGCACGGTCGGGTTCGTCGACATCATGAGCTTGCCGGGCTGCACGAGCACGCCGGGCGCCAGGCGCGGCGCTTGCGCAAAGGAAGGTCGCGGACCCGCGGCTGCAATAAGGCCAGCACTTGCGCCTGCCAGCAGAACAAACCGACGATCCATTTGCGGTGTCGCGTTACGGCGCATGGGCCCCTCCCTTAATGTTTGATCTACAGCGAATTTACGCAAATTGTGTGCCATACGCACCCATGCTACAAACGAAAGAAGCCAGGGGGCGGATATGCAGCAGACGACGGCACCGATCGAGCGATCCGACGACGCGTCGGCACCTGTTTGGACGCAGCGTTTGGCGCACAGCAATTGGCACGACCGCCGCATGGGAACGGTCGTGCCGGACATCGATCTGGCGCAACTCGACGATGCCAGGTTTGCGCGTATCGGCGAGGCGCTGCTGCGCCACTCGGTCGTCGTGCTCAAGAACCAGTCTTTGCCGCCGGAAGCGCAGGTCGCCTTCACCGAGCGTTTCGGGCCACTCGAAATCAGCATCCATCGCGAATTCACGCTCGGCAACCATCCGCCGCTGCTGGTGCTTTCGAACGTCGTCGAAAACGGCAAACCAATCGGCTTCGCCAATGGCGGCAAGCAGTGGCACACCGATTTTTCGTTCATGGAGCGCTGCGGTTTGGCGACCGTGCTGTACGGCGTCGAATGCCCGCCCGAAGGTGCGAACACGATGTTCGCCGACATGTACGCCGCCTACGACGCGTTCGACGACCAGACGCGTGCACGGCTCGACCCGATGGAAGTGCTGCATAGTTATCGCCTGCGCTACCGCGACGGGGGCATTGCGTCCGACAAGCTCACGCGTTGCCCCGACGTCGTGCATCCGCTCGTGCGCACCCATCCGCAGACAGGACGCAAGGCATTGTTCTTGGGCTGTCGGCAGAGCGCTTTCGCCCACGGCATGCCCGAGGTGGCCGGCAACAGCTTCATGCGCGTGCTGATCGAGTTCGCGACGCAGCCGCAATTCGTCTATTCCCACAAATGGGAGGCGGGCGACGTCGTGATTTGGGACAATCGCGCTGTCATGCATACGGCCACGCCGTTCGACGAGCGCAAATACCGGCGCGTGATGCACCGCACCTCGACGATCGGCGAGCGGCCGGTCTGAGGTCTATAGTCCCGCAAAACGCCCGTTCTGCAAAGCGCCCAACACGAAGCAGACGGCGCGAAACAGCGTCGGGCTGAATTCGGAAATCACGATCGTTGCGTCGCGCGCCCCGTTCGGACCCGGCGTTATCAGCGCCTTGCCCGGCGCCCCCGATCGGCGCGACAGCTCGTAGCTGACAACGCCCGGATTCGATTTGTCGCGCACCGCACGGATTTGCCAGTCGGACAGCGGATCGCGCAGGTCACGGATCGTCGCCAAGTACTCGGCCCGCATTTTGCGCGCCGTCTCGGCCAAACGCAGCACAAGCGGATCGTTTTGGCTGGCTTCGGCCCACAAGGCGATTTTGGCCTCGGCCGAAGGCAATGCGACCGTATCTTCGGTCGGCTTTGGGGGCATTTTCTCGGGCGGTTTTTCGGCGCTTGTCGGCACACGGGCGGGAACGGCAGGCCTCGACGCAGACACAAGATCGCGAAGCACGCGAAGATCGCTCATAGGCATTCTCCATCCGATCGCGCATGCATTCTGCATGCAACCTATAGAATTGCACTTTAGAGCTGTCGAGTCAATGCGCCGCGCGAAAGCCTAGTTGGCGGCCGAGACCGAACCCAAAAATTCGATCGGATTGACCGCGCGTGTGCCGCGACGCACTTCGAAATGCAACTGCGGTGTGGTCACGTTGCCGGTCGCACCGACGCGGCCGATCGTCTGGCCACGCCGCACCTGATCGCCGCGCTGCACCATCAATTCGTCTGCATGCGCATAGGCAGTCACAAGGCCCCCCTCGTGGCGCAGAAGCAGAAGATTTCCGAAGCCGCGCAACTCGTTGCCGGCATAGATCACAACCCCGCTTTCGGCCGCACGGAACGGCGTGCCACGCGGGGCGGCGATATTGACGCCGTCATTCTGCAAGCCGCCGGGCTTGGGTCCGAAATCGGACGTTACGACGCCGCGCACGGGCCACAACATGCGCCCCGCTGAAACGGCTGTGTCGCTGCCCGCCGGTGCCGCCGGCGGATTGGCTGGGAGCGGCGGTGGGGCCGGCGCGGCCGCGGGCGGTACGGACGCGATCTGCGGTACGGGTGCGGCCGTCGCGGCTGGGGCGGTTTGAGTCGTGGCAGCTTGCGGCGCTGGCGCCGGGCTCGAGACAACCGCCTGCGGCGGTGCCGCTTGCGATGGGGCGGGCGAAACGGCGGCGATGGCGGGTCCAGGTGCCGGCGGCGTCGGCACGACGTTTCGCACGTTCTCGGGGCGTGCCGTCTCCGGGATCACCAGACGCTGGCCGACGCGGATCGTATAAGGCGGCTCGATGCCGTTCACGCGCACAAGCTCGCGCATCGGCACGCTGTAGCGCTGCGCCAATTGCGACACCGTGTCGCCGCTGCGCACCTCGTGCACATTCACGTTCGGGATCGACAGGCGCGTGCCGGGCTCGAGCGCGTAAGGCGGATTGAGGCGGTTGGCGTCGATCAATGCGCGCGTCGGCACGCCCGCCCTGCGGGCGACAGTGAAAAGCGTATCGCCTTCGCGCACGATGTAGGTCGAGCCTGGGGCGATGGGTGCTGCAGCAGCGGCAATGCGCGCGGCATTTGCCGCTGGCGGCTGCGCGGAGCCGATCGTGACGGGAGCCGGCGGACCGCTGCGCGCGCACGCTGCAAGTGCGGCAATTGCCGCACCGCAAACAAAGATCCGAAACGAACGCGCCGGCACGGGGCCTCCTGCCCTTACGTCGGCAATCCTGCCACCATCGGCACGAATCGCACGGCGTCGAGTTCCTCGATGGTGGCACGGCCATCGATTTTGCGCACGCGGATCAGGCTTTGCGTGCGTTTCTCGCGCCCGACGGGCAAGACCATCACGCCGCCTTCGGCGAGCTGGTCGATCAAAGTATTGGGGATTTCGCTGGGAGCAGCGGTCACGATGATGCGCTCGAACGGCGCTTGCCCGGCCCACCCCTGCCAGCCGTCGCCGAACTTGGTCGTGACGTTGTGGATGCGCAGCGCTTTGAAGCGCGCTTCGGCTTCCTGCATCAGCTCGCGATGGCGCTCGATCGTGTAGACGCGGCGCACCATGCGCGCGAGCACGCAGGTCTGATAGCCCGAGCCCGTGCCGATTTCGAGCACCTTCATGCGCGGGCCCGCTTCGAGCGCTTGGCTCATCAGCCCCACGACCGACGGGCGCGACAGGGTCTGCGCGTGCCCGATCGGCAGCGCGGCGTCTTCGTAAGCGCGGTCGCGGAACGTGGGGGGCACAAAAGCTTCGCGCGGCACGCGTTCGATCGCCGAGAGCACGGCCGTGTCGCCGATCCCGGCGGCGCGCAGATCCATCAGCAGGCGGATGCGATGGTTGGGCGTGCTCATGCGGCGTCCCCGAATTGGCGCGCCAGCGTCTTGAAGGTCGCGCGATGGGTAAGGTCGAGATGCAGGGGCGTAACCGTGTTGTAGCCGCGGTCGGTCGCCCAAATGTCGGTACCCTTGCGCTCGTCGTGGCCCCGCACGGCCGCCCCGATCCAGTAGTAGGCCTGGCCGCGCGGATCGGTGTTGCGCACGATGTCGTCCGACGTTTTGTAGCGCCCTTGCGCGGCGCGCACGGTGCCGCGCACCTTGGCGTGCGGCACGTCCGGGAAATTGACGTTCATCAGCACGTTCTCGGGCCAGCCCACGTAAGCAAGCTTTTTCACGATGCCGCCTGCAAAATGTTCGGCCGTCTTCCATTTGATCGGATGCGGGCCTGCCACGACTTGCGACATTGCGATCGCGGGCACGCCCAGAATGGTGGCCTCCATCGCCGCCGCAATGGTGCCGGAATAGGTCACGTCGTCGGCGAGATTGCCGCCGCGATTGATGCCCGACAGGCACAGCGTCGGCGGCTTGTCGCGCATGATCTCTTGCAGTGCGAGCATCACGCTGTCGGTCGGCGTGCCGTCGACGGCAAAGCGTTTTGGCCCGAGTTTGCGCACCCGCAACGGGCGCCGGATCGTCAGCGAATGGCTGACCGCACTTTGCTCGGTCTCGGGTGCCACGACCCAGACATCCGGGCAAAGTTTGCGCGCGATTTTCTCGAGCAAGGCAATGCCGGCTGCATCGATCCCGTCGTCGTTGCAGACGAGGATCCGCGCTTTTGCAAGGTCGATGGGCTTGCCGAACATCCAGATCCTTGACAACCCGTTGGCCGCACGGCGCAAAATCGCGAATCGCGCGACGAATCGAGTGCAACCGTTATACGGGCGCCCCGAGTCGGGTGTCCACAGATCGGCAATTTACGTTTGGATCTAGAGGTTTAACGAGACGCGTTGAAATCGGTCTCGGGCACGCCCGCCACAACCGCGACGGCATTGGTCGAAGCCGTCGCCGCCGGAGCCGCCGCTGCGGGTGAAGCTGCTGTGGAACTTGCGGCTGGGGTCTCGTCCGTCTCGGTTTCAGCCTCGGCGCGTTTCTTCTCGATCACATAGCCGATCCAGATCGACGCCTCGTAGAGCAGGTACATCGGGACTGCGAGCGACAATTGGCTGAACACGTCGGGCGGTGTGACCACGCCCGCAAACGCAACGACGCCGACCACGGCATAGCGCCGCTTCTGCGCCAAGGTTTTGGCCGACAGGATGCCGACGCGCACCAGCAAAAGCAGCAACACGGGCAGCTGGAAGCTGATGCCGAAGGCCAAGATCAGCGTCATGACGAGCGACAGATACTCGCTCATCTTGGCTTCGAGCTGGATCGGCAATGCGCCCTCGCCCGCCGGCATTTCGAACGAGGCGAAGAACTTCATCGCGACGGGCAGCACGCCGTAATAGAGCAGCGTTGCGCCCAGCGTGAACATGACCGGCGTTGCGACCAGGAACGGCAGGAACGCGTTTCGTTCGTGCTTGTAAAGGCCGGGCGCGACGAACTTCCACAGCTGGTTCGCGATGATCGGGAACGAGAGGCAGATGCCCGCGAAAAACGCGACCTTGATATAGGTGAAAAACGCCTCGGTCGGTGCCGTGAAGATCATGCGGCGGCCGGCCTGGCCCTCGAACACATGGTTGAGCGGCTGGACGAGGAAGTTGAAGATCGGCTGGTGGAACTGGTAGGCGACGATGAAGGCCACGAAGAACGCCACGATCGAATAGAGCAGCCGCTGGCGCAGCTCGATCAGATGCTCCATCAGCGGCATTTTTTTGTCGTCGATATCTTCGGCCACGGCGGACTATGCGCTTTGTTTGGAGGCTTCGGGCAGCGGCGCAATCGGCGCGGGCGCTCCGGCATCTTGCGTCTTGGGCGCTTCGGCAAGCGCCGCCGGTGCCGGCAATTCCGGTGCGGGCGGCAATGCCGATTCTGGTGTGGGTGCAGCCAAGGCCGGCGGCGGGGCCAGTGCCGTTTCGACCTGGGCTTTGAGTTCGCCCTTGGGATCGATCGTGTTCTGGATCGCCGTGCTGATGCCGCCGCTGGCGAGGCTCTGGGCCGACTGGACCTGCTTTTTGACCTCGTCGAGATCGGCTTCGCGGATCATGTCGTCGACATTGTTCTGGAACTCGCGCGCCATCGTGCGCGCTTTGCCGACCCAATGGCCAAGTGCCCGCAACGCGCCCGGCAGTTCCTTGGGACCAATGAAAATCACGGCGACCGTTCCGATCACCACGATTTCGCCCCAGCTCAGATCCAGCATGTCGCCCCCGCGCGCCGGCAGTTCGGCCGATCGCCTGCCCGGCTCAAACCTTCGGCTTTTCGGCGGTCGTTGCCGAAACCGAAGGGGCGGCCGTGACTTGAGCGGTCTGGCCCGTTGCGGCAGCGGCCGTCTCGGCCGGGGCTTCGTCGTCCTTCATGCCCTTTTTGAAGGCTTTGATGCCCGACGCCATGTCGCCCATCAGCTTCGGGATCTTGCCCGCGCCGAACAGCAGCAACACGACCACGAGCAGGATCAGCCAATGCCAAATGCTTGTCATACCCATCGAAAACGCTCCCATGATGTCAGCGCCCAACTGCGCTTTGCCGCAGCATCGGGCCAAATTCGGGCCGGAGTGTGGCAGACCCTTGCGTCTGCCGCAACCGATCCGGCGTGCGGTCGCAATTGCTTACATGGTGTCGTGCATCTCGAAAACAAAGACTTGTCCGGGATCGATTTCAATACCGACCACATCGCCCTCGGGCGGCAGGAAGCGGCCGGGGGCCCGCGCATGCAGATGCTGGTGGTCCTCGGCATCCTCCGGCCCCGCCGCCCCCAGACACAGATGGATCCACGACGAACGCCCAAGCAAGCGGGCCGCCAAAACCTTGGCCGGCGCTCCCGCCTCGGCCGACGGCGACAGGCGAATGCCCTCGGGCCGAACCAGAATGCAGACAGAAGTGCCGTCGGCAAAACCGCTTGCTGCAACCGGCCCCAACGGCGTGCTCGCAAAACCGCCGGCAACGACCGCGCGATATTCGTTGGTCTGGCCGAAAAACCGCGCCACGAAGGCGCTGGCGGGGGCGGCGTAGACGCGCTCGGGGGTTGCGTCCTGCTCGATGCGCCCGGCCTGCATGACTGCGACCCGGTCGGCCATGAACATCGCCTCTTCGGGGTCGTGTGTGACCATCAAGGTCGCTGCCCCGCTGCGCTTCAGCACATGCAGCGTATCGTCGCGGATCGTCTCGCGCAGCCGCGCATCGAGGCCGGAAAACGGCTCGTCCATCAGCACCACGCGCGGCTTCGGCGCCAGCGCGCGGGCCAACGCCACGCGCTGCTGCTGCCCGCCCGATAGCGTATGCGGCCAGGCCTGCGCCTGCTCGGCCATGCCGACGGAGGCGAGGATTTCCGCCATGCGCGCTTTGCGGGCAGCGGCCGTCCACCCGGCAAGGCCGAACGCGACATTGTCGGCGACGTTCAGATGCGGAAACAGCGCGTAATCCTGGAAAACAAGGCCGATCCCGCGTTGTTCAGGCGGGATGGCGGCCCCGGGCTCGGCGATCGGCACGCCGTCGAGCAGCACAGTGCCTTCCTGCAGCGTTTCGAGTCCGGCGGCAATGCGCAGCAGCGTGCTTTTGCCGCAGCCCGAGGGCCCCAACAGACACAGCAATTCGCCGGGCGCGACGGCCAGCGAAACGTCGGCCAATACGCGCTGCGCACCGAACCGATGCGACACGCCGCGCAATTGCAGACCGGGTTCCAAGCGCGACATTTCGCGGAAAATTACGACCGCTCGGGCGGCGGCGGCGTCTCGGCCGCTGCTTCTTCGGGCGCTGCGGCCGCGGCCGTTTCGGGTTCCGGCACTTCGGGTTCGACGTCTTCGACTTCCATCTCGCGGTCGTCGATCGGGCCCGTCTCGGCTTCCGTCGCCTCGCCCATTTCGGGCACAACCGACAGGCCGCTGTCTTCGCTGTAGGCACTGACGGCGGGCCGGGTATCGAGCAAGCCCAGATCGCGCAGCTCTTTAAGGCCTGGCAGCGATTTGATGCTGTCGAGCCCGAAATGCTCGAGGAAGCGGTCTGTGACCGCGTAAGTCACCGGGCGGCCCGGCGTTTCGCGATTGCCCTTGGGGCCGACAAATTCGGCTTCCATCAACACTTCGAGCGTTCCCTTCGACAAAGCAACGCCGCGAATTTCTTCTATTTCCGAACGTGTTACCGGTCGATCTTCAGCTGTTTGATAAGCAATGATCGCAAGCGTTTCGAGTGCGGCACGGCTCAATTTGCGCGTCTGGACCCGCTCGATCTTGAGACGGTCGGCAATGTCCGCGGCGGTGCGGAATGCGACCTTGCCCGCGATGCGCACAAGATTGACGCCGCGCGGGGCGTAATACGCCTCGAGTTCGGCCAGGATCGCTTTGACGTCCACGCTCTTGGGCAAGCGCTTGGCGATCTCGCGCACCGTCAAAGCTTCGGCGGACGCAAAGATAAGCGCTTCGACCACGCGCAAAGCCTGGGCGTGCATCTCCTCAGGCGGCAATTCGTCGGCCGCAAAAGCCGCATCGGGGGCTGCCTCGCCTTCGGCCGAAACAGGCGTCTCGATCGCTTCGGCGGATTCGGACGTTTCGACAGCTTCCGGAGTTTCGGGAACTTCCGGTTCTTCGATTTGGGCTTGATTGGTCGAGGCGGTCATTGCGGCGTCCTGTCGACGGGGAATTCGGCAATCGGGTTTTCCGGCGGCCGGCGCAGATAGATGGGACCGAACGTGCTGTCCTGGCGTATCTGCAGGCGGCCGGTGCGCACCAGCTCGAGCGTCGCGGACAAAGTGGCCGCTACATGCGAGCGGCCGACCGTGTCGTCGCGCAGATCGCTCGGCAAGAAGGACTGCAGCGTCGTCCAGTCCGGAATGTTCATGGTGCCGAGCATGGCCGACAGGCGCTCGATCGCGGCTTCCATCGTGTCGAGTTCGGTCGCAACGATGCGCAAAATCGGCTTGTCGACGCGTGTGCGGTACTCGGCATACGCGCGCAGGACTTCGACGAGTTTCACGTCCCACACTTCGGTCGTATCGACCGGCGTGCCTTCGGGCATGCCGCGCCCGAACACGTCGCGCCCCAACACGCCGCGCGCATAGAGGCGGGCCCCCGCCTCCTGCATCGCTTGCAGCCGCTGCAGCTGGTAGCGCAAAGCCGCTTCCATTTGGGCGGCCGTCGGCTCGGGTTCGGGCTCCTCAGGTGTGGGCGGCAGCAGCAATTTCGATTTGAGGAAAGCAAGCCAGGCCGCCATCACAAGGTAATCGGCGGCGATCTCGAGCCGCAGCCGGCGGGCGGCCGCGATATAGGCCAGATACTGCTCAGCCAGCGCCAAAATCGAAATGCGCGTAAGGTCGAGCTTCTGGTCGCGCGCCAAGCCCAGCAACAGATCGATCGGCCCGTCGTAAGCGCCGAGATTCAGCACAAACGTGCCGTCCTCGCGCACGACGGTGCGGCGTTCGGGATCCTGTTCGAAATCGGTTGCGGCCGGTTCAGTCATAAAAAATTCCTGGCTTTCGTTTTCGTTTCAAGAAGTTGCCAGGCGATCCTTCAGTGTTGCATTGGCTTGCAAAAGGCCTGCGAAGCCGTTGAGGGCATCTTTCGCTTGGTTTTGCCGATGCGACTCGAGAAAACCAGCTGTTTTTGGATACAGCATGCCTCGGTATGACGGAAGCATGACCTTATCCACAGGTTGGGACAGGCCTCACAATTTACATTGAGTTATAATTTTAATTAATTGATTCTTTTTATGTTTTTAGTCGTTATTTCTTCCGCCCGATCGGAATCGGTATGGCATGCATGAGCGCAGTCGCAGCTTTGTCGATATGAAGTTCGGTATCATCGACGCGACGAATACCGGGAACCGCTTCGGCCATGGCGCGCAATGCATCGCGCTGGGCGATCGAGGCGACGATCCCTGCGAACTTCACGATGCCCTCGCGAACCGTCAAGCTGACCAATGTTGCACCGGCCCAGCTCTCCTTGCCCATACGTTTGCGGATTTCGCCCAATGCCTCGACGTCGCTGAGCCCCTTTTCGACAGCTGCTTTGCTCGCAATACGGACCAAAGCGGTCAACAGGTCGGCACGCGCGACAACCCCAACGACGCGCCCATTCTCGACGACCGGAACGCGCTTGATTTTGTGCTGATCCATCAGCGAAACGACGCTCGAAAGCGGCGTCTTCGGTTCGACGCTGACGACATTGCGCGTCATGGCGTCCGATACGCGACGCCCAAAAGCCCTGGCATAATCGCGCGCCATGTCCCGGTCGCGCGTAATGAGGTTGAGCCACCACGAGCCTTTCTTGCGCGAGCCCAACTCGATCCGGTGCACAAGATCGCCCTCGCTGCAGATGCCGAGCAGTCGGCGCTTACGGTCGAGCACAAGCAATGCGCTTACCTTGCGCTTCAGCATAAGATTGGCGGCGATCTGCACATTGACATCAGGGGAAATTGACACGAGCTTGGAACTCATGACGTCGCGCGCGGTAAGTTCTGCTTGCGCCATATGTAAATCCTCCATGTTTTTCAGCAATATAATACAGAAAACGGAAGGCTCCGGCAAACTTCAAATATAAACCCGCATTACGTCCATCTGCGTGGACACTTCCCTACGCTGGTTCCAGTTCGCGTTTGGCCATCATGGCCTTGAAGGCCGGGCGCGCATGGCAGGCGGCAAGCCAGGCTTTGACGTTGGGCGCACCTTCGAACAATTCGGGTGCGGGCATCGCGTAGCGCAGCACTTCGGCCACATTGATGTCGGCCACGGTGAAGCGGGCACCGACGACAAAACCCGTCTTGGCAAGCGCGGCATCGAGCATCGCCACGGGGCCGCGCAGGGCGGCGATCGCGGCGTCGACAATCTTCGGGTCGCGTTCGGCCACAGGCTTGGCGACGCGGTAATAGAGAATATTGATGCTGTGCGGCTCGACCATGGTGCCGGCCCACAGGGACCATTGCGCCATCAGCCCTTCTTCGGCGAGCGTGGCGGGGGCGAGCGGGCCGCCATGTTTGCGCGCAAGATAGAGATTGATCGCGAGCGATTCGGCCAAGACCAGCCCGTCATCCTCGATGGCCGGGATCGCACCCGCCGGGTTGATAGCGAGGAAGGCGGACGACTTGGTGTTGAGCGGAGCGCCGGGTGCGAGCGGATCGGCCAAGCGATTGGCCTGGATAACCGGCACGGATTCAAACGGCACCCCCATTTCGCCGCAGAGCCAAATGTTGCGCGTCGCACGGCTGCGATAGACGCCGTAGATCTTGAGCATGTGTTTTCCCCTGCTATTCGTTCAAGCGGCCAGAAAAGCCTGCAACTCCGCGGCCGCAGCCGCCAAATCGAAATCCGCCTGGCGGCGCTCGCGCCGCAGGCGATTGCCGACCGCGACCCGCGCCATTGCCGCATCGTCGAGCGGACGCGCAGCAGCGGCGATTTCGACCATCTCGGCGAAATTGCCGTTGCAATGAAGCACCGAATCGCAGCCCGCCACGAGGCAGCCAGTCGTGCGCACCGCCATGGTGCCGGCTAGGGCCTGCATCGACAGATCGTCCGACAGCAGCAGCCCTTGGAAGCCGATCGTGCGGCGGATCGTGTCGTGAATGATCGTTTTCGAGATCGTCGCCGGATTGGCGGCGTCGATGGCGGTGTAGCGGATATGCGCGGTCATGCCCCAAGGCAGATCGGCGAGGGCTTTGAACGGCACGAAGTCGGTACGTTCAAGCTCGGCAAGCGGCGTATCGACGACCGGCAGTTCCATATGGCTGTCGGCATAAGCGCGCCCGTGGCCGGGCAAATGCTTGACGACCGGCAGCACGCCGCCCGCGAGCAGCCCGTCGGCCACCGCGCGCGCATAGAGCCCGATCGTCGCCGGATCGGCCCCGTAGGCGCGGTCGCCGATCACGTCGTGCGAGCCTGGGATCGGCACGTCGGCGACAGGCGCGCAATCGACGTCGATTCCAAGATCGGAAAGCTCGGCGGCGATCATGCGGAAATTGGTGCGCACGGCCGCAAGGGCGGCCGCCTGGCCGCGCTTGGCTGCACGGTCGACGAAGGTTTGGGCGGGCGGGGCTTTGCGCCAATGCGGCGGCTTGAGGCGCGACACGCGCCCGCCCTCCTGGTCGATCAGCACGGGCGCATCGCTTCGGCCCACGCTGTCGCGGAGATCCGCCACGAGCGCGCGCGTGGCGGCTGGCGTGTCGATGTTGCGCGCAAAAACGATGAAACCCAGCGGATCGGCGTCGCGGAAAAAGCGCTTTTCGTCGGGGCTCAGTTTGGTGCCGGCACAGCCGAAAATGGCCGCCAGGGGGCGTCGTTCGTTGGTCATCGCACTACGTTGCATCCAACCCCGCGCGCGCGCAAGGTTTCGCACGCCGCACGGGCCGCTTCGGGGATCGGGAACGGCCCTGCCTGCAGGCGTATGTACACGCCGCGCTCTCCCAAATCTGCACTCGTGTAGCTGGGGCTGAGCCCGCCCAGCACGTCGCCATGCTGGCGCAGCAGCCGCGCCCATTCGCGCTGGGCTTCGGCTTCGGCCCGCACCGAAGCAAGCTGGATGCGCGCCCCGCCCGCCGGTGCTGCCGCAACGGCGGCAGGCGCCGGTGTCGCCGGGCGCGTTTGGACTGGCGGCGGTGCAGCGACGGGTGGCGGTGCAGCGGCAACAGGCGGCGGTGCGGCGGGTTGGGGTGGCGGCGGGGCTGGTGTTGCAAGTTGGACCGGCGGCGGTGCCGGGCGTGATGTTGCGGCAACTGGCGGCGGTGGCGGTGCTACGACGACGGCATTGGGCGGCGGCGCCACGTCCGGCGTTGCCGGGATCGAGGCCACGGGGGCCGGCGGCGGCGTGGGGCGCGGCAGCGGCGCTTCGGGGCCCGGCAGCAAGCGCTCGACCGGGCGATTGACGGCGGCAGGCGCGCCCGGCCGCCCGGCCGGTGCGGCGGCACCCGCCGATTGCTGGCCGACACGGTCGTAGATTTGCGTGTTCTGGAACGGCACCTCGATGCCGCCAGGCGTTTCGGGGCGAAGTTTCATCGGCCGCGGATCGGCGCGCACTACTGGGATTGCGGCCGGCTCGAGGGCGCCGTCGCGATTCTGCACGAAGAAATAGGCGAGAAGACTGCCGAACCCGACAACGACCGAAAACACGAACACGCCCGCCAACAGCTTGCCCCAGCTGCGCCCCTGCCCTGCAGCGGCACTCTCGGGCGGGCCCCCGAGCGGGGCATCGGCCTTTAGAATGGGTTTGGCACCTTCCGGCAGCATCGCCTAGCGCAGCTCCTCGGCCGGCGTCACGCCCAGCAATTCGAGACCCGATGCGACCGTGATCGCAACCGCGCGCAGCAGGGCCAAGCGCGCGAGCGTCATGTTGCGGTCGTCGGGCACGACGAAGCGCAAGGCCGTCTCGTGGTTGCCGCGTGTCCACAATGTGTGGAACGCGGAGGCAAGATCGTAGAGCCAGAACGCGACGCGATGGGGCTCGCCCGCTTCGGCCGCCGCCTCGAGCATGCGCGGGTAGCCCGACAGCAACCGGATCAGCGCCAGTTCCTCGTCGGAGCCCAGCAGATCGAGATCGGCTTTGGCGAGCGTCGCGTCCGACATGTCGAGCCCGGGAAACGCGATTTCCGCCTGGCGCAAGGCCGAGCGGTGGCGCGCATGCGCGTACTGCACGTAAAAGACCGGGTTCTCTTTGGACTGCTCGCGCACCTTGGCGTAGTCGAAATCGAGATGCTGGTCTTGCTTGCGCGTCAGCATCACGAAGCGCACGACATCGGCGCCGACCTCGTCCACAACGTCGCGCAGCGTGACGAACGTGCCCGCGCGCTTCGACATTTTGACGGGCTCGCCCTTGTCCATCAGATTGACCATCTGGCAGAGCTTGACCTCGAAGGTCGCGCGGCCTTCCGACAATGCTTTGACGGCCGCATCGACGCGTTTGACGTAGCCGCCATGGTCGGCACCCCACACGTCGATGAGACGCGTGAAGCCGCGGCGGTACTTGTCGAGATGGTAGGCCATGTCGGCGGCGAAATAGGTCCAGCTGCCGTCGGACTTGGCGAGCGGTCGATCGACATCGTCGCCGAACTCGGTCGCCTTGAACAAAAGCTGCGGGCGCGGCTCCCAATCGTCGGGCTTCATGCCCTTGGGCGGCTCGAGCACACCGGTATAAACGAGATCGCGCAGCTTCAGCCGCTCGATCGCCTCTTCCACGCGCCCGCGCCCGACAATGTCGTCGCGCTCGCTCGTGAACACGGCATGGCGCACGCCGAGCGCTGAGAGGTCCTCGCGGATCAGCGCCATCATCGCCGCGATCGTTGCGGCCTTGAAGGGGGTGAGCCACTCGGATTCCGGTGCCGTCTTGAATCGGTCGCCGAGTTCGGCGGCGAGTTTGGCGCCGACGGGTTTCAGATAGTCGCCCGGATAGAAACCTTCCGGAATGGCGCCGATTTCTTCGCCGAGCGCTTCGCGATAGCGCAGATGCGCCGAGCGCGCGAGTGTGTCGACCTGGGCACCGGCATCGTTGATGTAGTATTCGCGCGTGACCGCATGGCCGGTCTTGGCCAACAACGAGGCGAGCGCGTCGCCGACGACGGCCCCGCGGCAATGGCCGACATGCATCGGCCCCGTCGGATTGGCCGAGACGTATTCGACGTTCACTGCTTTGTCCGCACCCATACGGCTTTCGCCGTAGCGTGTCCCCAGCGCCAAGATCGCGCGCACGAGATCGCGCCACACGCCGGGCTTCAAGCGCAGATTGACGAAGCCGGGACCCGCGATCGAGGTCGATGCAACGCGCGGATCGGCGGCGAGCTTCGACACAAGCATCTCGGCCACGTCACGCGGCTTGGTCCCTGCCCCTTTGGCCAGCACCAAGGCCGCATTGGTCGAAAGATCGCCGTGCGAAGGATCGCGCGGCGGCTCGACGACGGCGCGCGACAAATCGAGCCCGGCCGGCAACTTGCCTTCGGCGACAAGCGCGCCAAGTGCATCGGACAATGCGATATGGAATTCGGCAAAAACGTTCATCAAGCTTCCCCAGTCAGTCGGCGATGTTCGCCCAAGGCAAAATTGTCGGTCATGCCGGCAATGTAGTCGGCAACGGCGCGCGCTGCACGCAGCCGGTCGGGGCCGGCCGCAACCGAGCGCCATTGTTCGGGCAACAGCTGCGGCTCGGCGTGGAAGCACGCGAAAAGTTCGGCCACCACGCGGCGCGCATGTTCGGTGCGGATTTTGACGCTCGGATGGCGATACATGCGCTCGAACAGAAAATCCTTCAACGAAGCCATCTGCGCCACCATGGCAGGCGAAAATGCCGCGAGCGGGCGGCGCAGATTGCGCACCGCATCGACCGAGCCGGGTCGGATCGCGACGATGTTGGCACTCGTTTGGGCCAGCAGATCCTCGACCATCGTGCCGACCAGGCGGCGCACCAACTCGCCGACCTTGCGGCCCAACTCGATGCCCGGATGTTGCGCCTCGATTGCGGCCAAAACGGGGCCCGCCAGGGCGATATCGGCAAGGTCCTCAAGTGCGAACAAACCGGCGCGCAAACCGTCGTCGAGATCGTGTGCGTTGTAGGCGATGTCGTCGGCAAGGGCGGCGATCTGCGCTTCGGCACTCGGGTAGCTGTGCAGTTCGAGATCGTGGTCGGAAGCGTATTCGGCGATCGCAGCCGGAAACGGGGCCAGCACCGGGCCGTTGTGCTTGACCACGCCCTCCAGCGTTTCAAAGGTGAGGTTGAGCCCGTCGAAGCCGAAATGGCGGCGCTCGAGTTTGGTCAGCACGCGCAAAGTTTGCGCATTGTGGCTGAAGCCGCCATGACCCGTCATTGCAAGATCGAGCGCTTCTTCGCCCGCATGGCCGAACGGCGTGTGCCCGAGATCGTGCGCGAGGGCGAGACACTCGGTCAGGTCCTCGTCGAGACCGAGAGCGCGGGCGAGCGTGCGCGCGATCTGCGCCACCTCCAACGAATGGGTGAGGCGCGTGCGGTAATGGTCGCTTTCGGGGGCGACGAAAACTTGCGTTTTGTGCTTGAGGCGGCGAAACGCAGTCGAATGGATCACGCGGTCGCGGTCGCGCTGGAACGGCGTGCGCAACGCACTCGGCGCTTCCGGCCAGCGGCGTCCGCGGCTGGCCCCTGGCTGGCAAGCAAAAGCCGCTTTGCCCCCGGAACCCGCCGGAAACAGGGCGGAATTCGACTCGATTGCGGCAGTCCCGATCATCTTGCGGGCAAGCTAACGTCGCGCTGGCCTTACCGCAATGTCGAATACCCCTATTTTCCCTGCCATTGACATTTCGCGAGCGATTCTTAACTCTAGAAGGCAGACAGGAGTTCCTTTGATGTCCGACACAGCGCTTGCCGAGAAATCGGCGGAATTTGCCGTCACCGACGCCGCCGCGCGCCGGATTGCGTTCATTCTGAGCCAGGAAGAACACAAGGGCATGATGCTGCGCATCGCCGTTTCGGGCGGCGGCTGCTCGGGCTTTCAGTACGGTTTTTCGTTCGACGACCGCGCTGCCTCGGGCGACCTTCTGGTCGAGCGCGAAGGCGCCAAGGTTGTGATCGACGAAACCTCGCTCGAATTGCTGGCCGGCGCGCAGATCGACTACGTGGAAGACATGATCGGCGCTTCGTTCCAGATCAAAAATCCGGTCGCCAAATCGTCGTGCGGCTGCGGCAATTCTTTCTCTGTCTGACGCTAGACCGGGGCGCTCGCCCTTGAAAATCGCCACTTGGAACGTGAACTCGGTGCGCGCGCGCGTGCCGCATCTCGTGGCATGGCTCGGGCGATTTGCGCCCGACGTGGTGCTGCTGCAGGAACTCAAATGCATGGACGCCGATTTCCCGATGATGGAAATCGAAGCGACCGGCTATCGGGCATCGTTCCAGGGCCAAAAGAGCTACAACGGCGTTGCCATCCTCGCACGCGAAGCGATCGAAGACGTCGTGATCGGCCTGCCCGGCGACCCGGAAGACGCGCAAGCCCGCTATATCGAGGCGACGGTTTCGGGCGTGCGCGTGGCCTCGATCTATCTGCCCAACGGCAATCCGAACCCAGGTCCCAAATTCGACTACAAGCTCGGCTTTCTCGCCCGCCTCGAGGCGCATGCGCGCGGTCTACTCGCCCTCGAGCGGCCCGTGGTGCTCGGCGGCGACTACAATATCTGCCCGACCGAAACCGACGTTTGGGACGAAAAGGCGATGGCGGGCGATGCGCTCATCGATCCTTTGTCGCGCGCGGCGTGGCGGCGCATCGTCAACCAGGGTTGGACGGATGCGCTGCGCCAGATCCATCCGCAATTGCGGCTCTACAGCTACTGGGACTATTTCCGCGACCGTTTCACGCACGACCACGGCCTGCGCATCGACCATCTGCTGCTGTCGCCGCAGGCCGCCGACCGGCTGATGGACGCCAATGTCGACCGCAGCCCGCGCGGCCTCGAAAAACCGTCGGATCACACGCCGGCCTGGGTCGAACTACGCGGCTGAACCCTCGAAAGCGGCTTTGTGCGTGGCCAGTTCGCGCCCCGCAAAATCGACGAAGGCGCGCACGCGCGCGGTGCGCCGCAAATCGGGATGGGTCAGCAGCCACAGGCTGCTCGCCATCTCCGGGATCGGCTTGGTGCAGCGCACGAGACGTGCATCGCGGTCGCCGACAAAACACGGCAAAGCGGCGATGCCAAGCCCCGCCCCTGCTGCCAAGCGCAACGCGTTCAGCGAGTTTGCGCGCAGCACAATGCGCTCGGCTGCGACGTGCTGTGCTATCCAACGCGCGCTCGCCAAATGCGCAAGTGTGTCGTCCGGCGCGACGAAGGGGCTTGCTGCCGGATCGGCGGCGCCCGCCGCGTAGAGTGCCGTCGCAATGCCGCAGATACGTCGCGCCACGAGCCCGTCGGGCGGGGTTGCAGCAGCGCGCAGGGCCACATCGGCATCGCGCTTCGCGAGCGTGAAAAACGCATTGGCCGTCGCAAGCTCGATCGCGATCTCCGGAAACACGGTCGCAAACTTCGCGACCAACGGCACCATGATATCGAGCAGCGTGTCCGGCAAGGTCACCCGCACTGTTCCGCGCGGCAGCAGGTCGCGCCCCGCAAGCTGGCGATCGAGCGTTGCGAGTTCCTCGAGCACGCGCCCGGCCGTCGAGATTGCCAATTCGCCGGCGGCCGTCGGCGCATAGCCGTCGCGCGCGCGCTCGAAGAGCCGCACGCCCAAACGCCTTTCGATCGTACCCAAACGTCGATAGGCGCTGGAATGGTCGATGCCGATGGCGCGCGCGGCCGCCGCAAGCGTGCCTGCGCGGCCAATCTCGCGCAGCAAATGAAGCGCGTCCGGTGCCAATAGACTTTGCATCTGCTGCAAACTCATTTGGCGATATTGCCATATTCATTTGCATGAAACGACAAAGAATGATGGGCAATCCCTTTGTCTGTTGGAGCCCCTCCCATGACCGTCACACTTGTGAGCCACAATCTTTGCCCCTATGTGCAGCGCGTCGCGATCGCGCTTACCGAAAAGAATGCCTCGTTCGAACGCACTACAATCGATCTGGCAGCCAAACCCGATTGGTTTGTGGCGATCTCGCCGCTGGGCAAAGTGCCGTTGATGCGCATCCCCGAAGGCAAAGGCGAAGCCGTGCTCTTCGAAAGCGCCGCGATCGCCGAGTATGCGGACGAAGCCTATCCCGGCCCCGACCTGTTGCCGCGCGCGCCGCTTGCGCGTGCGCGCCATCGCGCTTGGATCGAATTCGCCTCAAGCCTGCTTGGCGATATCTGGCGCCTCGAAACGGCCAAAACAGAGGATGTGTTCTCGGCCGCCTGCGGCAGCCTCACGCTGAAACTCGCGCGCGTCGAAGAAGCGCTTGGGCAGGGGCCCTATTTCGCGGGCGAAGCCTTCGGCCTGGTCGATGCGGCGTTCGCACCCGCCTTTCGCTATTTCGACGTGTTCGATGGAATCGGGCCAACCGTTTCGTTCGCCGATTTCCCGAAGACCGCCGCATGGCGCACCGCTCTTGCGGCCCGCCCAAGCGTGCGCGGCGCCGTCTCACCGGCATATCCCGAATTGCTGCACGATTTCCTGAAGCGCTGCGAAGCGGTGCTCTTGGCGCGCGCCGCCTAGATCTTGTAGGCGACGCGCACGCCGCCCCAGTGGCGGCCGCGTATAGAGATTGGCGCCGAGACGTCTTTCATCAGCGCGAATTGGCCGTTGCCCATGTCGCGCCGATAGGTCTGCACGAGGAAGGGCTGCGTGCTGCGCCCGGCCGCCAAACCCACGCGGTCGTTGAAGATGCGTCGGTTGCGCGCATTGGCGGTATTCCAGGCGACGTCGTTGCCCTGCGGCTGCGAGAATTTTCGGTTGTGCGTCGGCAGATAGCCGTTGCGGTCGACGGCCGCACAGAACACGATGCGCGGATCGACATTCAGCATCGGCTCCTGGATCGCCGGGAACAAACGGTCGGTTGCGTCGAGGAAGCGCGTGCGCACCTGCTGCGGATTCGTGCCCGTGATTGGCACGTACTGCTCGTCGAACAAATCCGCCGTCGACAGCCGCCCGCTTTCCAACTCGGCTTCGAGTGCGGCCGCGATCTTGGCCGCAGCACCTTTGGCCGCGTCTATGAAGGGGGTATCGACAGTCTCGATACCCGAGGCCGCCGTGGCGGCGATCAGTCGCTCGCCCATGCCGACCAGGCGATCGACGCGTGCTTGCGTATTGTCGAGCGCTTTGCGCGATGCGTCGTTCGTGGCCGTGAGATCGCCCATCGCCTCGCTCACGCTTCGCGAGCGCGTGTCGATATGCCCGACCGCCGTCGTGATCTGACCAAGCCGATCGGACACGTCGCGCACATGCACGCTGATCGTGTCCATCACTTCGGCGATCGCCGCCCCGCCCTGTTCGGCCGACTTGGCGCGTTGCAGCGAGTTTTCCGACTGGCCGATCAGGCGCGAGGCCTGCTGGCCCAGCGTCTTGAGCGTCGCGTCGATTTCGCCGGTGGCTTCGGCCGTTTGGCGTGCAAGCGCCTTCACCTCGCTTGCGACGACCGCGAAGCCCTTGCCCGCATCGCCCGCCCGCGCCGCCTCGATCGTGGCGTTGAGTGCCAGGAGATTGGTCTGCCGCGCGATCGCATCGATGCCCTTGGCCACGCGACCGATGCCGTCGAGGGCCGCGCGCAGACCGGTAAGGTCGTTTGCAATGCCGCGCGTGATCTCGACCAAGGCGGCAATCTCGCGAATGGCGCTATCGACCTGCGTCTTGGACGCCGTCATTTCGCCCGAGACGCGCTGCGCCAAAGTTCCCGCTTCGCCGGCGGCCGTCGCAACCTGGTGGTTGGCCGTGCTGAGTTCGGCCGTTGCCGCACGCACCGAGTCGAAACGCTCGATCTGCACTTTCAGATTGGCGGTGAGTTCGCCCACGAACCCGGCGACATCGGCGATTTCGACGCCAAGCGTCCCCGCTTCGGTCGCAACGGTTTGCATCAGCGCTTTGGCTTGATCGCTCGCGGTCGACAAGGGCATTGGCGCCACTCCTGTTTTTTTGGTTCGTTCTTAACGCAAACTACTATTTTTCCATCGGTCGCACGCGCAAGGTTAAGAAAGGTTTAACGGGCAGCCATGTCGCTAACATTTGCGCTCCCCGTCAGATGTCGGCGTAGCTGTGCGTCTCCTTCGAAGCACCCGGATGGGTGACCGCGCCGAACGCGGCACTGCCGACGGTCTGGCAGTATTTCCACAGCGTCCCACTCTGGTAGTCGTGCGGGCGCGGCTTCCACTGCGTTTTGCGGGCCGCAAGTTCGGTGTCGGATACTTCGAGCGTGAGGCGGCCGGTTTCGGCGTCGATCGTGATGATGTCGCCGTCTTTGACGAGCCCGATCGGACCACCCGCCGCAGCCTCCGGGCATACATGCCCGACGCAGAAACCGCGCGTACCCCCCGAAAAGCGCCCGTCCGTTATCAGGGCGATCTCCTCGCCCTTGCCCCAGCCATAAAGGGCTGCGGTCGTTGACAGCATCTCGCGCATGCCGGGACCGCCCTTGGGCCCTTCGTTGCGGATGACCATGACTTGGCCGTCTTGAATGTCGCGTTTCAGCACGGCGGCAAGCGCTTCTTCCTCGCGCTCGAAAACTCGCGCAGGGCCGCGGAATTGCTGCTTCTTGAGGCCCGCCACCTTCACGATAGCGCCTTCGGGGGCAAGGTTGCCCTTGAGCCCCACAACGCCGCCGGTCGCGGTGAGCGGGTTTTTCACACGATAGACGACCTTCTGGTTTTCGGGAAATACGACATCCTTCAGATTTTCGGCGATCGTCTTGCCGGTCACGGTCATGCAGTCGCCGTGCAGGAAGCCTGCATCGAGCAGTTCTTTCATCACGACGGGAATGCCGCCGACGGAATAGAGATCGACGGCGGTGTATTTGCCGCCCGGCATCAGATCGGCGATGTAGGGTGTGGACCGGAAAATCTCGGCGACGTCTGTAAGGTCGAATTTGATCCCGCATTCATGCGCCATCGCGGGCAGATGCAAGGCGGCATTGGTCGAGCCGCCCGTCGCAGCCACGACGCGCGCTGCGTTCTCGAGTGCTTTGCGCGTGACGATGTCGCGCGGCCGGATGTTGCGGCGAATGAGCTCCACGACTTGCTCGCCCGAGGCCACGCACCAACGGTCGCGGCTCTCGTAGGGCGCAGGCGTGCCAGCAGATCCCGGCAGCGCAAGGCCGATCGCCTCGGATACGCACGCCATGGTGTTGGCCGTAAACTGGCCGCCGCACGAGCCGCCGGTCGGCAAAGCGACCTGCTCGAGATGCTCCAGATCGGCGTCCGACATTTTTCCGGCGGCATTGGCCCCGACACCTTCGAACACGTCGACGATCGTGACGTCGCGGCCCTTGAAACGGCCCGGCAGGATGGTGCCGCCATAGACGAAGACCGACGGCACGTTGAGGCGCAGCATCGCCATCATGAGGCCCGGCAGCGTCTTGTCGCAGCCCGCCAGTCCCACGAGCGCGTCGTAGCAATGTGCGCGCACCGAAAGCTCGACCGAATCCGCGATTACTTCGCGGCTCGCAAGCGAGCTGTGCATGCCGGCATGGCCCATCGCGATGCCGTCGGTGACGGTGATGGTCGTGAACTCGCGCGGCGTGCCGCCGGCGGCGGCAACGCCCTTCTTGGCGGCCTGCGCCTGGCGCGACAATGTGATGTTGCAGGGGGCGGCTTCGTTCCACGTCGTCACGACGCCGACGAGGGGCTGGGCGATCTGTTCCTTCGACAAGCCCATCGCATAGAGCATCGCCCGGTGGGCGGCGCTCGTAGGGCCGACGGTTGTGTGGCGGCTCGGCAGTTTCGATTTGTCGATGGGCGTGTTGTTGGTCATGGCGCGTCCGGTTCCCCCTGGCGATTTATGGCGGGAAATCTAGCCCGAGCGGACGCGATTTGTGTAGCTTTTTCGAGCGCTACGCAGGCCGCGCGCGCCATGCCGCAAGCGTGCCGAGGAAGGCGACAACCGGCAATACGTCGAAAGCGACCGCGTAGGCTTGCGCATCGTAGACCCGTGCACCGTCGATGAGGGCGCCATGCCAGTTGGCATCAAGAAAAGCCCCAATCAGCGGCTGGAACATTGCACCCGAACCGACGACTCCGGTATTGACGATTCCGTAGACAGCGCCGCTGGTTTCCGGCGGATTGCTGGCGCGAGCGGCCCCATAGCTCAGAATCATGCTCGATGCGCACACGCCGTTGAAGAACAGCAGGAACGCGGCGAACGCCACCGGCAAGGCGGGCAGATAGAGCAGCAGCAGAAGGCTGGCCGTCATCGCAATTCCGCCGCCGACCATGATCGGCTTGCGCTGCCTGGTGCGGTCGGCGAGCAGGCCGATCACGGGGGCGCCCGCAGCCCAGCCCAGAAACATCGCACTCGCAAGGCCGGCTGCCGCCGTGCGCGAATGGCCATGGACGGTTTCGAACCAAGGGACCGCCCACAGGCCTGCAAAAGACAGCATCGTGCCCGTCATCGCCATCCCATAAAGGGCATGCAGCCATGTCTGGCCGTTTGCGGCCGCAACGCGCAATCCTGCCGCCAGGCGCGGACGGGTGCGATCGGAAGCTTGCGGCGGTCGATCTGGAATTGTCGCATACAGCCCTGCTGCGATCCCCGCCCCCACGACCGCCAAAGCGCCCAAGGCGCCGCGCCAGCCGAGTTCGCCGACCATCACGGCAAGCGGCGCTTGGCCCAGCATGGCGCCTGCCATGCCGCCGGCCTGGGCAATGCCGGTAAGTGCCGAAAAGCGCGACGCCGGCAGCCACAAGGTTGCGACCGTAAGGATGCCGATCCATGCGAAAGATGCGCCCAGCCCGATCATCGCGCGCCCGACATAGGCGAACTCGACCATCGGGGACGTGGCAAAAACGAGCGCGCCGAGGGCCGACAAGGCTGCCGCTCCGCTCATCAAACGGCGCGGGCCGTAGCGGTCGATCAGCACACCGACCGGAATCTGCATGCCCGCATAGGCATAGAAATAGATCGCCGAAAGCGTGCCGAGCACCGTCCCGCCCAGCGAAAACGCCGCCATCAGATCGCCGACGACGACGGAAGTCGCCACGCGCTGCACGAACTCGTGGCAGAAATAAGCGCTTGCCAGCGCAAAAGCGGCATAGCCGCGCAAAAGGCCGGGTGGGGTCAATATTCGACGCGATCGGGCTTGGCGAACCAAGCCGCGAACACCGCCTGCGCCTCGTCGGCCAGCAGCCTGTCGGTTGGAAGCGTGCGCCCGTCGATGGGCAAGGCGACCTCGCGGTAGAAAGCTTCGTCGTCGAAACCGATTGCGGCGGCGTCTTGCCGGTTCGCCGCGTAGCACATGCGGCTCGCGCGCGACCACAGGATGGCGCCCATGCACATCGGGCACGGTTCGCAGCTCGTGAAGACCGTCGCCCCTTCGAGATCGAACGTGCCAAGCCGCGCGCAGGCGTCGCGGATGGCGACGATTTCGGCGTGCGCGGTCGGGTCTTTCGTGGCGACGACGCGGTTCCAGCCTTCGCCGACGATGGCTCCGTCTTTGACGACGACGGCGCCGAACGGCCCGCCCTCGCCCGCGCGCATGCGTTCGTCGGCGAGTGCTATCGCACGGCGCATAAAGAGAATGTCGGTCATTTTGCCTGCTTGTGCTGCAAGACGGCGAGGATCTTCTGGCCGAGCTGGGCCGGCGAAAACGGCTTCACCACATAGGCATCGACGCCGTTCTCGCGCGCCTGAACGACGAACTCGGGGCTCGCTTTGCCCGTCAGCATGATGAACGGCATGGACGGCCATTTGTGGCGCACCGCCTTCAAGAGCTGCAGCCCGGTCATTTCCGGCATGTTCCAATCCGAAATCACAAGTTCGAATTTCTGCATGTTCGCGTTCAAGATATCGAGCGCTTCGGCCCCGTCGCGCGCGGTCGACACGTACGGAATCTTGAGCTGGCGCAGCACGGTCTGCGCGATCTTCACGGCAAAAGCGTCGTCCTCGACCAGCAGAACCGAGAGGTTCGAGAAGAGTTGGTCCATGGTCGGGCCCGGCTGCATGATTTCGTCCTGTCCGTAATTCCGCCGCTCAAGATGCGGCTGCAAGCTGGTTTGCGTAGCGCTGTTCGAGCGCAGCAATGCCTGCTTCGATGTGCAAACCGAGCTTATCGCAGATGTGGCCTGCCGTCACAAAATCGCCGAACTCGCCCGCGAATTCAAGATCGCGCGCCGCACGAAAGGTCTGCGCCAGACCCATGCTGGCAGCCGAACTTTTGAGCGAATGGGCCGCACGGATCCAATCTTGGTCCGCACCGGCAGCGCGTGCCGTCGCAAGCTGCGCCATCAACTCGCGCGCGCTCTGCGCGTAATCGCCGACCAGCGAGGCGACGATTTCGGCCCCCATCTGCGCTTCGAGATCGCCGATCACGCTTTCGTCGAGCACGGCCATGCTTGTGTCGAGCCGTTCCTGCACGCTGGGGCCGGCCGGTGCGCCGCCATTCTCAGCGGCTTGCGCCTGCGCCTCGAGCACGCCCGTCGCGCGCAGCAGGGCGGCCGAAAGCGCGTCGGGCGAAATGGGCTTGGCCACATAGTCGTTCATGCCCGCGGCCAAGCAATTTTCGATGTCCGACTGCATGGCGCCGGCCGTCGCGGCGACGATCCACACGACGCCGTTCGGCGGATCGAGGGCACGGATCGCGCGCGTTGCTTCGATGCCGTCCATGACGGGCATGTTCATGTCCATCAGCACGAGGTCGAACGCGCCGCCGCGCACGGCCTCAACCGCTTCGGCACCATTCTCGGCGATCTCAACCGTGTGCCCGCCTGGCTTGAGCAGGCCCAACGCGACTTTCTGGTTCACGAGATTGTCTTCGGCGACCAGGATTCGTAGAGGCCGTGCAGCGGCCGCGGGGGCATGTGCCGCCGCACGCGGTTCGATGCCGATCGGCAGCGTCAGTTCGAAATGGAATTCCGATCCCTTGCCGATCTCGCTTTCGACGCCGATGTCGCCGCCCATCGCCTCAACGAGGCGGCGGCTGATCGCTAGACCGAGCCCGGTGCCGCCGAAGCGCCGCGAGATCGACGAGTCTGCCTGAACGAAACTGCCGAACAATTTCGCCTTTGCCGCAGCGGAGATGCCAATGCCCGTGTCGCGAACGCCAACGCGCAGGCGCGCATAGGGCTCGTCCGGATTGTCGAGCGGCAGTTTGCGCACATGCACCCGGACGCCCCCGCGCTCAGTGAATTTGACCGCGTTGCCGATCAGATTGAGCAGCACTTGGCGCACGCGGCCAGGGTCGCCGCGAAGATACTGCGGCACTTCCGGATCGACCTCGCCCGCCAATGCAATGCCCTTCTCGTCGCTTTTTGCCTTCATCAACGCAACGGCATCCGCGACCGCTTGGCGCAGATCGAAATCGATGCTCTCGACTTCGAGGCGCCCGGCTTCGAGCTTCGAATAGTCGAGAATGTCGTTGAGGATCTGCAGCAGCGACAGGCCGCTGTCGAGGATGAGCCGCGCATTGTCGCGCTGCTCGTGCGAAAGCTCGGTCCCGAGCATCAAGCGGCTCAAGCCGATGATGCCGTTCATCGGCGTGCGAATCTCGTGGCTCATCATCGCCAGGAACTCGGACTTCACCTTCGTCGCGAGTTCGGCACGGTCGCGCGCGTCCCGAATGTCGAGCATCGCCTGTTTGAACACCGCCATGGCGCGGGCCGTGTCGCCCAGTTCGTCGCGCCGCTCGGCATAGAGAATGTTCACTTCCGTGTCGCCGCGCGCGATCTTGCGCATCTTGCGGTTCAGGACGTCGAGCGGCAGCACGATGTTGCGCACGAGCAGCACGCCCACGCCCGCGAGTGCCAGAGCCGCCGCCGCCAGTGCCAGCAGCACGCGATTGCGCGTCGCGTCGATCGTGTCGACGGCATCCTCACGGAATACGTAGCCGGCATCGGCCGCGATCTGGGTCAGAATTTCAAGGTCCTGGCGAACGCGATCCCCGAGTTCGGCCTGCGTCGAAGCCATGCCGCCGCCCGCAAGCCAAGCCGAGATGTCGCGCCGAACGCGCGCGACCATCTCTTCGATCTCCGCAATCTCGACCGACTTCGCACGATCGAGCACCACCTGCAGATTCTTGTCGAGATCTTCGAGCAGCGATGCCGTTTCGAGGATCGTTGCCTGCGCATCCGCGGTAAGTTCGTGTTTGCGACGCTCGATGATCGCGAACTGCGTCTGCGCCAAACGCGCAAAATTGATCGTTTGCAGAGGCCCGTCGTACATCTGCACGGTGAGCCGGCCCAGAGTATCGGTCGCCCAAGTCGCTACCGTGCCCGCGACGGCCGCCGCCAGCAGGGCGATCAGGAGGGCGGCGACGAGTTTGAAGCGGATCGACAAGGGCGCGCGCCGCTTCTGCCGCTATTCGACGACGATCTGCATCGCCATGCGCGGATGAATCCGGCATTTCACGGCAAACGTGCCTGCGCGCCGAAAGGGAACCGAAATGCGCGTATTGGGTCCTTGCCGGCCGACATCGAATTCGCCGCCCGACGTCTCCGAATAGACGTTGTGGCCGAACGGATCGCCGTTGACGAATACGACCAGCCCGCCGGCACGGATGCGGACCTCTTTCACGTCGAAATCGATTTCGCGCTGCACGACCGTCGCTTCGTTCGCGGGGCTCTGCGCCAGAAGCGTCTGGGCGGCCGCAAAGCTCGCCAGGGCGCCTGCCGCAACGACCAGGAATCCACGCATCGTCTTTCCCCTTCCTCGCGCCGAGTATAGCAAAAGCGAACGCCGAACAAATCGGCAATCTGCAATTCGCGCCGGACCTGCGAAGGTTACTTTACTTCCAGAAAGGGCGTGCGTCGGCAAATGTTTGCCAGATTTCCGGTAGGTTCTCGAGATCGCCGCGCACGCGGGCGGCGATCCAGCCCGTCACGATTCCGTCGGCACGCGCGAGCAACGCGGGCGGCAGTTCGCCGCCGGCGCGCGCAAGCTCGGCCAGCAGGGCTTTGGCGACGGCCGCATCGTTCAGCGAACCCAGATGCGCCTGCACATCGGCCAGGGCCGCGAGATACGGCTTTGCGAGCTTGCGTGCGAACAGCGTGCGGAAAAACTCGGCGGTATAACGCAGCTTCTTGCAACGGATGCGCAACTCGTGCAATTCGACCTCTTCAAGATCGCCGATCGCCTCGCCGAGGCGCAAGACCTTGCGATGCAGCTTTTTCAGCGTCGCGGCGGCGAAATCGCGGGCCGGCAGATTGCGCCAAGCCCCCATGCCCGCCTCCCAACTGCCGCCTTCCCACCAAGCTTCGACATCGACCAGCGCAACCGCCAGCTTTTCCGAGGACAGCGTCTGCGACATTGCCTCATAGGCGCGGGCGCGGGCCGCCTCAGCGGCTTGGGTCACGCGTGTGAGGCCCGGCTCGTCGGCGAGATGGCTCGCAAGTGGCTGCAGCAGTTCGCCGCCGAAAACGTCCCAGTCGCGCGCTGCCCCGCATGAAGCCGCAATCCAGCGCAGATTGTCGGACGACATTCGCCGCCCCTCTTCGGGCAACACGTCGGCAAACGACGACAACGCCGAGCGCAAACGGCGCAAGGCCACGCGCAACTGGTGCACGCCTTCGGCGGAAGGCGCGGTGCGCACAAGGCTTTCGTTTGCACGCATGTGGCGGAAACATTGGCGGCCGATCGCGCGGAACGCCTCGGCCACGCTGGCTTGCGCATCGAAATCGAGACTCTCGGCGCGCACGGCATCCGACGCCGGCGTTTCGCCCGGCCGCGAGCGCGCAAGCCGATAGCCGCGCTCGGCTTTGCTGCGCGCTTCGAACTGGGCCGGAACGAGCGTCATGATCGTGCGCGCGAGGGCGTAGAGATCGAGGACGGTGCCCGAGACCAGTTCGAGTTCGATTTCGGCGATCGCAAGCGTTCCTTGCGGCGCTTCGACGATGCCGCTGTCGAGCGCGAGCTCGACGAGGCTTGCGCCCTGCCGCACATGCAGCAGGCGGCGCGCGAAGCTGGTCGTGAAAAGGGCCGTGAGCTGACGGTGCAGTTTTTCCTTCGACAGCAATTTGCGCGCGTCTTTGTCGTCGATTTCGGCGAGCCATTCGGCATCGATGACCGGCGTTTCACCGATGATCGTGCGTTCCCACTCGCCGCGCGCAAGTGCCCCCAGTGTCGGATGGTGGGCGGTCTTCAGCGTTTGGATACGCCGCTTGCCGTCGCGGCGCACGCGAAGCGCGATCCCGGCCTCGAACAGCCGCAGATCGGGCGTGTCGAAGTAGGTCGTCGAAAAGCGCTTGCGCCGCACCGGACCCGCAGCAATCGCTTGCAGTTTCGGCGCATTGAGCAACCGCGCGAAGGATGCGGCCGGAACAGCGAGCTTGAGCTCGATCTCCGCCGTTTTTGCCGCCGTCGCCATTGCCGAAACGCTCGCTTGAAAAAGATGTCTGCCGAGGTCGCGAACGTTACGCAGTCGCTTTCCCATGCTGCAAGCCGCAAAGCATTACGGTTTTATGACGATCCTTCGCTATTCGAAAAACACTCTTTTTCTTCAACCTGTTGGCCAGAACATTTCCATTACAGGAAAATGGCAGAGCAGAACTAAAGCGTGCCCGGGAACGCCCCGCCGTCGAGCACAATATTCTGGCCTACGACAAACCCGGCATGCGCGCTGCACAAGAACGCGCAGGCGGCCCCGAACTCCTCGGTCGTGCCGAAGCGCTCGGCCGGATTGGCCAAGCGCCGCTCCTCGCGCAGCGCATCGACCGGACGCCCGCTCGATTTCGAGCCGGCCGCAAACACCGAACGCAGTCGATCGGTCTCGAAGGGGCCCGGCAGCAGGCCGTTGATCGTGACATTGTGCTTTGCGACTTGGCGCGACAGGCCGGCAACGAAGCCGGTGAGGCCTGCGCGCGCGCCGTTCGAGAGGCCAAGATTGGCGATCGGATTTTTCACGGCCGCCGAGGTGATGTTGACGATGCGTCCGAATTTTCGTGCGATCATGCTGTCGATCGTGGCGCGGATCAGCATGATCGGCGTCACCATGTTGGCTTCGACGGCCGAATGCCATGCCTTTTCGTCCCAGGCGCGGAAATCGCCGGGCGGGGGACCGCCGGCATTGTTGACGAGAATGTCCGGATCCGGGCAGGCCTTCAGCAATGCGGCACGGCCTTCCGCCGTAGTCACGTCTGCGGCAATGGCGACGACAGAGACGCCGAAATCGGCGCGGATCTCGGCGGCCGTTGCTTCGAGCGCTTCAGCGCCGCGCGCATTCACGACCAGCGACACGCCTTCTGCCGCAAGCGCACGCGCGCAGCCCTTGCCGAGGCCCTTCGATGCCGCACACACGATCGCCTTGCGCCCTTTGATGCCCAGATCCATCGTTCGACTCCTTCGTCTTTGCTTTGTTGTCAGTCAGTCTATGCCGCGAAGCCCGCGTCGCGCAAAACTTCACGTGCAAGCGGAATGCTGGCAGGCCGCTTGCCTGCAAGGCTCGCGGCGTCGAGGTCGGCGGCAATGCGCGCGACCGCGCCAAGCGAGCGATCGAGGCGCGTAACGATATAGCGCACGGTTTCGGTCGGCACGCGCATCTGGCGGTCGGCGAAGTGTTTGACGAGCACGGCCTCGACGAGGCTTTCGTCCGGTGCGGCGATTTCGACCGCCGCAAGGGCGCGCAGGCGCGAAGCAAGGTCGGGCAAAGCGATTTGCCAGCGCGCGGGTGCCGCGCGGGCGGTCAGCAGCATGTGGCCGCCACGCTCGGCCAGCAAGTTGTAGAGATGCAGCCAGGCGACCGGCTCGGGCGGTTTGCGGTCCACGTCCTCGAGCAAGATCGCTTTGGCGGCCCCCAACAGCGTCGGCACCGACGCGACAGCAAGGTCCTGCGCTGCAAGGCGCACGGCGGCGGCACGCATCTGCCACGTGGCGGCAAGATGGGATTTTCCGCAGCCCGTCTCGCCCCACACGACAAGGCCCGGCGACGGCCAGTCCGGCCACGCATCGAGCCAGGCAACGGCCGCACGATTGGCGTCCGCCACCAGAAAATCGCTGCCGCCCAGCGACGGGCGATGCGGCAGCGCCAAGGGCAATTGGGCCGGCATATTCACGCGTTGGGGCCGCGATAGAGCGAACTCGCCAGATAGCGCTGCAGCGCAAACCGGGCCAACACGCCGACAGCGGCGGCGATCGGGATCGCCAGCAGCACGCCTGTGAAGCCGAACAGTCCGCCGCCCGCGAAGATCGCGAACAGCATCCACAACGGATGCAGCCCCACGCGATCGCCGACGAGTTTGGGCGACACGAAATTGCCCTCGAGGAACTGGCCCAGCAGAAACACGGCGACGACGAGGCCGAAGTCGATCCAGGACGGGAACTGGAAGAACGCGATCGCAAGCCCGGTCGCCATGCCGACGAACATGCCGACATAGGGGATGAAACTCAGAATGCCGGTCATGAGTCCGACGAGCAGACCGTAATTGAGGCCCGTCAAGGTGAGGCCGACGGCGTAAAAGACCGCCAGGAACAGGCAGACCAGCGCCTGTCCGCGCAGGAAACCCGCCATGCGCGCATCGATCTCCTGCAAGAGCCCGCGGATCGTCTGCGCGTATTGGCGCGGCAGCCAGCTGTCGATCTTTTCCTGCACTTTGCGCCAGTCGCGCACGAGATAGAACACGACGACCGGCGTGATGAACACGAGCGACAGCACGTTGACGACGGCAAGTCCGCCGCTGATCACGCTGCCTGCCGCACGCAGCAGCCAAGCGGTTGCCGTGCGCACGGCATCGCCCGCCCCGCTCAATTGCTGCATCTCGACAGCACTCGCCTTGTCGAAAAGATCCTCGAGATAGGGTTTGGCAAGCTCGTAGCCCTGGCGCGCGATGATCGCCAGCCGTTCGGCAAGCCCTGCGAGCTGCGCGTTCAGGACCGGGGCCAGCAGCACGACCGCAAGCGTGAGCAAAGCGAAGAACGAGATCGTGACGATCGCAGCGCCGCCCGCCCGCGGGATGCCCCAGCGCTCGAGCCGGTCGACGATCGGATCGATGAGATAGGCCACGATGAACGCGACAACGAACGGCAGCAGCACGCCGCTCAGCGTGTAGAGGATCGCGAACAGGGCCAAACCCAGCCCCGTCCAGATCAAGCCCCTTCCCCAGCCGGGCGTCTGCTTTGGCTCGTTCATTGCGCGTTTTCTTCCCTATGGGCCAAACGTCGCGTCCACCGCACCGTGTAGGCAAGCCCCGAGCCGCACGTCGTGGCGGCCGTCGCCGCGATCGCGTAGGGCCTGAGCGTATCCCATTCGAGGCCGACGCCCAATTCCGCGAGCACGCAGGCCGCGAGCAGAATCTGTAGCGTGGTGTTGAGCTTGCTGATCCACATCGGATCCGCCTTGAAATCGCCCGTCATCGCCAGCACGACGACAGCCCCTGCGACGATCACAAGATCGCGGAAAATGACCATAATGGTGAGCCAGAGCGGGAGATGACCGGTAAGGCCCAGCACCAGAAACACGGAGACCAGCAGCGCCTTGTCGGCCAGCGGATCGAGATAGGAGCCGAGTTCGGACTCCCAGCCGAAGCGCTTGGCCAAAAACCCGTCGAGCGCGTCGGTCGCCCCCGCCGTGACGAACAGCCAGAAAGCCCAATCGAACTCGCCC
This sequence comes from Telmatospirillum sp., assembly GCA_020248985.1. Classification (GTDB taxonomy): domain Bacteria; phylum Pseudomonadota; class Alphaproteobacteria; order CACIAM-22H2; family CACIAM-22H2; genus Tagaea. The sequence continues at coordinate 61,870 of JADCGL010000016.1, forward strand.
GACAGCATCAGCCAGATCGCGACCGGAACCGCAACCAAGCGTGCGAAGGACAGCAGATTCGGCAAATTCCTCACGGCGCGCGCGCACCGGTCCCGGCCAAAGACAGGGTCCAAGCACCGTCCTGTTCGCCGAGCGTCATATCGCGCAAGGCGAGAGCCGTGCGCAGCGTCTCGATTGCACCCTCGTGCCGGATATCGACGATGGCGCCGCCGCGCCCGAGGACGAGCAAGTCGATTTGTCGCACGGCAGCGATCTCGGCAAGGCGCCGACGCACGAGGACCCACTCGTCGAGATTGGCAACCGGGATCGCGGCACGCAGCAACTGCGTCTCCCCGCCTTGCGTCGAAACTTCCGCTTTCCAGCGCTCTTCAATCAACGACGCTGCGGCTGCTGCCACGCGCGGGCAGGCCGCCTCCGGCGTTTCGCGGGCCCCCAAACGGAATGTCGCGCTCCAATCCGTATTCGGGGCGGCGGCACCCGTGCGCACAAACTGCATGTTCACGGCCGGCCCGCCCGGCGCGTTGGGGTCGAGTTCGGCCGCCACCACGATCGCACCTTGCGCGCGGTTCCGTTCGGCAAGGGCGCGCAAGCGTGGCCGGTCGATGGCGGCGGCCTGGTCGGCAGCGATCAGCGCCACGTCGTCGAGATCGCCCGCGGGCACGGACCAGGGTTGCAGCCCGTCGGACGCCGGCACGCTGGCCCAACCGGTGCGCCACAGATTGTCTTCTTCCCACAGCAGCGCTTGGCCGTCCTGCACGAGGACCGGAACGACGAGCACGCGCCGCCCCGGCGTTTCGGCGTAGGCAACTCCGCGTGCGCGCAAAAGATCGCGCACGGAAGCAGGCCGGAAGCGAAATCCAAACGCGCCAATCCAGCGCGTACCGGAGCCACGCTCGTTTTCGACCTCGAAACTGTCGATCAACCCCGCAAGCTCGCCGGCCGGCAGATTGCCAAGGGCAGTACGCGCGTCGGCGGGGGCAATGCGCGCCAACAGCCGGCGCCAGGCTAGACGCTGGCCGTCGAGGATCGCCTGCTCGCGCGCAAGGCTTGCCGTGGCGGCCGAACGATCGACTTCCACGCCGCGCAGCCAATAGACCTCGGCCACGCTGGCCGCCGGGCTCTGCGCAAAGGCAGGGGTCGCCGCCGCAAAAGCGAGCATCCAAAGGGCCAGACAGAATCCGCGCAGCGCCATTGCAAACCGTTCCGAATCCTTTAATTTCCGCCCGTCGCCGGACGACGGGACTGTTGTTATAGCCAATCCGGCAAAGGGGCGCCAATGAGCACGAACCGTTACGCCGAAGCCGGGGTCGATATCGATGCAGGCGAAGCTTTGGTCGAAGCCATCAAGCCGATGGCCAAATCGACGCGCCGGCCCGGTTCGGACGCAGGCCTTGGCGGGTTCGGCGCCCTGTTCGACATCAAGGCCGCCGGTTTCAAAGATCCGATCCTGGTCGCCACGACCGACGGTGTCGGCACCAAGCTCAAAATCGCGATCGAAGCCAACCGCCACGATACGGTCGGCATCGATCTCGTCGCAATGTGCGTGAACGACCTTGTCGTGCAAGGGGCCGAGCCGTTGTTCTTCCTCGACTATTTCGCGACCGGCAAACTCGACGTTGCGGCGGCAAAGACGATCATGGCGAGCATTGCCGAGGGGTGCCGCATCGCCGGCTGCGCGCTCGTGGGCGGCGAAACGGCCGAGATGCCGGGCATGTATTCGCGCGGCGACTACGATCTGGCGGGTTTTGCCGTCGGTGCCCTCGAGCGCGGGACCTCGATCGACGGCAGCACTGTCGCCGTGGGCGACGTGGTGCTGGGCCTGCCCTCGTCGGGCGTGCATTCGAACGGCTTTTCGCTGGTGCGCCGCGTGGTGCACGCAGCCGAACTTGCGTGGGACGCGCCCGCCCCGTTCGCGCAGGACAAATCGGTCGCCAATGCGTTGCTCACGCCGACGCGCATCTACGTCAAAAGCTGCTTGGCCCTTGCCAAAACGGGCGAAGTTGCCGCGATGGCGCACATCACCGGCGGCGGGCTAGTCGAGAACGTGCCGCGCGTGATCCCGGAAAATCTGCAGGTGCGGCTCGATGCGCGCAGCTGGGCCTTGCCGCCGGTGTTCAAGTGGCTTGCGCGCAGCGGCCAGATCGCGCGCGAAGAACTCACGCGCGTGTTCAATTGCGGCATCGGCATGGTCGTCGTCGTACCGGCAGCCAAGTTGGCTACGGCCAAGGCGACGCTTGCAGCGGCCGGCGAAGCGCCGATCGAAATCGGCCGCGTCGTGCCGAAGCCAAATGGCGATGCACCCGGCTGCGTCGTCGACCATCTCGACAGCTGGCAAATCTAGCGCCATGACGCGTCTGCGCGTTGCCGCATTGATTTCAGGCCGCGGCAGCAACATGGCGGCGCTCGTCGCGGCGGCCGCCAACCCCGACTATCCGGCCGAAATCGCCTTGGTGCTGGCTAACGTGCCGGGGGCTGGCGGTTTGGCCGTCGCGGCCGAAAACGGCGTTGCGACCGAAACGCTCGACCACCGCAGCTTCGCCGACCGTGCGGCGTTCGATGTGGCCCTCGATGCGCGCTTGCGCGACCACCAAATCGAGTTCGTGTGCCTCGCCGGTTTCATGCGCCTGTTGACGGCCGGTTTCGTCGAGAAATGGCGCAACCGCCTGCTCAACATCCACCCGTCTTTGCTGCCCGCCTATCCCGGCCTCGACACGCACAAGCGCGCTTTGGCCGACGGCGTGCGCGTGGCGGGCTGCACCGTGCATTTTGTGCGCGCCAAAATGGATGTGGGCCCGATCGTGGCGCAGGCGGCCGTACCCGTGCTGCAGGGCGACGACGAAGATGCCCTCGCGGCCCGCGTACTGAAGGCCGAACATGTGCTTTATCCGCAGGCGCTGCGCCTCGTCGCGAGCGGTGCGGCAACGGTCGATGGCGAGCAGGTCAAATTCGCGAAGGCGCCGGCCACGCCAGCCATTCTGTTCAACCCACCGCTTTGACGAAAACGCAGTTTGCGCTAATCTAGGCGCTCAATTTCCGGAGAATATCGATGGCCAACGCCCCGCAGCAAAACGACCCGAATTTCACGCACGACATGACGCCGCATTTGCAGACCTGGGACCTCTTCAACGGTCTCATCAAATGGATCGGCGGTGCGACGGTCCTGATCCTGATCGCCATGTACGTGTTTCTGGTGCCGCACGGCTGAGTCTTTCGCCAAGCACAAACGGCAATTAAAAGGGCCGCTCCCCGCTTCCGGGGGCGGCCCTTCTCTTTTGGCGGCCATTCTCTTCAGGCGGAACGTGCGGACTTAGCCGACGATTTCAGCCCCAGCGAAGAAATAAGCGATTTCGATCGCGGCATTCTCCGTGCTGTCCGAGCCGTGCGCCGAGTTGGCTTCGATCGATTCGGCGAATTCCTTGCGGATCGTGCCGGGAGCCGCGTTGGCGGGGTTCGTTGCACCCATCACGTCGCGATATTTGGCGACGGCGTTTTCGCCTTCGAGAACCTGCACGACGACAGGGCCCGAGGTCATGAACGCCACGAGCGAGCCGAAGAACGGCCGCGCCTTGTGCACGCCGTAGAAGGTTTCGGCCTGGGCCTGCGTCATGTGGATGCGCTTTTGCGCGACGATGCGCAGACCCGCCTTTTCGATCAGCGCATTGATGGCGCCCGTGAGATTGCGGCGCGTCGCATCGGGCTTCAGGATGGAAAAGGTGCGTTCGATGGCCATGAAATTCGCTCTTCGGATGAGGGGTCGGGAAGCGCGCTTATAGCGAGTGCCCGCGATGCGGGCAAGAGCGCGCGCTCAAGCGGCTTTTTCCCAGCCGCCGGTCGCGGTCTGGCGCCAATAGGAAAGCGCATGGCCTGCAGCTTTCAGCGTTTTCCAGCGCGCGCGGGCGGCTTCGAGGGCCGTCTCGTCGGTGCCGTCGAACATGTCGCAGACCATCTTCCAGTCTTCGAAACGTTCCGGCCGCTGCCCGTCGAGCGTCACGAGCAAGGCTGCGTTGTTCGGATTTTCGATCGCGGCCGCAAGCCAGATCGGCTGCTCGGCGGCCGGTGCCGGCGCACGGCCATGGGCCAGGAAGCTCTCGGCCGTGTAGGTCCACAAGGCCGCGTCGAGCGCTTGCGTGCGCGCGTCGTCGCCGGTGGCGATGGCCGCACGCATGCCTTGCGCCGTCGCTTTCTCGAGCAGCCTTGGCAACGCCGCTTCGAGCGGCGTCGCCAAGAGCTGGTAGAAACGGATATCCGTCAAGCTTCCTCGTAATTGTCGGCCACAAGCCGGTCGAGCAGCCGCACGCCGAAGGCGGTCGCACCCTTCGGGCATGTGGCCGTGTCTTTGCCGCTCCAGGCAACGCCGGCAATGTCGATATGCACCCACGGCACGTCGTTGACGAAGCGTGCCAGGAACTGGCCGCCAATGATCGAACCCGCCCCGCGGCCGGCAGCGATGTTCTTGACGTCGGCGGCGGGGCTGTCGATGTCGCGGTCGTAGGCATCGCCCAAGGGCAGACGCCACACCTTCTCGCCCGTCGCCTCGCCTGCGGCCGTCAGCTTCTCGGCCAGTGCGGCATCGTTGCCCATGATGCCGGCATATTCGTGGCCCAGAGCTACGATCACGGCGCCGGTCAACGTCGCGAGGTCGAACATTGCCTTCGGCTTGAAACGGTCCTGCACATACCAGAGCACGTCGGCCAGCACGAGGCGGCCTTCGGCGTCGGTGTTCAGCACTTCGATCGTCTTGCCCGATAGCGAGCGCACGATGTCCGACGGGCGCTGCGCATTGTGGCCGGGCATGTTCTCGACGAGGCCCACAGCCCCGATCGCGTTGACCTTGGCATGGCGAGCGGCGAGCGCTTCGATGGCCCCGATCACGGCGGCCGACCCGGCCATGTCCCACTTCATGTCTTCCATGCCGGCCGAGGGCTTGATCGAAATGCCGCCGGTATCGAACGTCACACCCTTGCCGACAAACGCGACCGGGCGCTTGTCCTTTGCTTTGGGGGCGCCCTGGTACTGCAGGATCACCATGCGCGACGGTCGCGCCGAACCTTGGCCAACGCCGAGCAAGGCGCCGGCCCCCATCTTCTCGAGCTGCTTTTCGTCGAAAATCTCGACCTTGACGCCGAATGCGGTCAGGCGTTTGCAGCGCTCGGCAAGGCTCTCGGGATAAAGCACGTTCGGCGGTTCGGACACGAGATCGCGCGCGAACGTCACGGCGTCTGCCACGCGGTCGAGGGGCCCATGGATCTTGCGTGCGGCTGCAACGTCGGTCACAAGCAGATTGAGCGATTTAAGGCTCGGCTTGGCATCGTCCTTTTCGCGCGTCTTGTATTTGTCGAAGCGATAGGCCCGCAGCTTGGCGCCAAGCGCCATATGGGCAGCCATCAGCGAGGGCCCGATGGCGCCGTCGGCGATCTGTTCGACCGAAACGGTCGCTTGGGTTTCGCCGGTCTTGTTCAGATGCGCCACGAGATTGCCGCCGAGCGCTTCGGCACCTTTGGCATCGAGCTTGTCCAGCTTGCCGAGGCCTGCGAGCACAATGCGCCCGAACGGCACGCCCTTGGGCGCTACGACGTCGAGAAACTCGTCCTTTTTGCCCTTGAAGCGCGTCGTCGCCATCGCGCGCGTGACCACGCCGCCGGTCTTTTTGTCGAGGGCAGCAGCGGCCGGCGTCAGCTTGCGGTCTTCCAAAATGCCGACCACATAGGCGCCGCTGGCCGGCGCTTCAGGCTTCGAGAATGCAATCTTCATTGGGGACGTTCCTCGCGGACAAGAGTCGACGTAAATCGAACGACCGACACCATAGCGGCTCTTGGGGCAAAGAAAAGGTCTGCGCGCGCAAATGTTCTGTTTTTATTCGCATAAATTACATTCGCAAGCGCATACAATACGGACCGAAGACCGGTCTATACTGCGCGCCGATCATGCGCCGAATCACTGCCTACATCCTGAGCCAAATCCTGACTGCGACGATCTTCGTCGTGGCAACGCTGACCATGGCGATTTGGCTCACGCAGTCGTTGCGCTTTATCGAATTGATCGTCAATCGCGGCCTCGGGATCGGTGCGTTTTTCTATCTCACATCGCTGCTGCTGCCGAACTTCCTGTCGCTCGTCGTGCCCATCGCGCTCTTCGTCGCGACTCTCTTTGTCTATAATCGGCTAACGCTCGACAGCGAACTGGTCGTGATGCGCGCCGTCGGTTTCGGCCCGAGCCAGTTGGCGCGCCCGGCGCTGATGCTGGCAGGCTGCGCGACGGCGCTTTGCTACGTTCTATCGCTGTGGCTGATGCCGCTCACCTTCGGCAAGTTCAAGGAGCTGCACTCCAATATCCGCTCCGACTATTCGAGCCTGCTGCTGCAGGAAGGCGCCTTCTCGACGATCGGCAGTTCGCTTACCGTCTATGTGCGCGCGCGCGAAGCGAACGGCGACCTGCGCGGCATTCTCGTGCAGGATTCGCGCGATCCGTCCAACCCGGTCACGCTGTTGGCCGAGCGCGGCACGATCGCCAGCACCGAAGACGGGCCGCGTGTGATCCTGCTCAACGGCAACCGCCAGCAAGTCGATCGCGCCGCGGGCAAATTGTCGCTGCTTTATTTCGAGCGCTATTCCGTCGAGATCAGCAACGAGCGCGGCAGCGAATATCGTTGGCGGGACGCGGGCGAACGTTATATCGACGAACTCCTGTGGCCCAATGTCGACGATGCGCACGACCGCCAGTATTTCGCGCGGCTCGTGGCGGAGGGGCATTCGCGCTTGGCGACCCCGCTCTATCCGTTTGCCCTGGTGATGGTTGCTCTCGCCTGCTTGCTGCCCGGCAATTTCAACCGTCGGGGCCTCGCGCGGCGCCTGTTGCTGGCCGCCTTCTGCGGTGTGGCCACGCAAGCGCTGGCGATCTCGCTGCCCAATCTCGCCGCGCGCATGCCGGCAACGCTGCCGCTGCTTTACATCGCTCCGCTGGCGATCGCGGCGATCGCCGCCTACGTAATGACCTTGGGGCCAAAGCGCACGCGCATCGGCCAGGCCGCGGCGGCTTGAGCCTATCCATGCGCCTTTCCACGACGCTGCTTTCGTATATCGGACGCCAGTTTCTTGGCGCACTCGCGGGCTTCTTTCTGCTGATGATGGCCCTTGTCTACATGTTCGAGGTCATCGAGTTGCTGCGCCGCTCGGCAAGCCGCCCCAGCGTGACAACGCAGCTCGTGCTTCAGATGGCGTTCCTCAAACTGCCGCAGATGGCGGAAGAGCTGTGCCCGTTCATCGCCCTGTTTGCGGCGATGATCACGTTTTGGCGCCTCACCCGCTCGCACGAATTGACGGTCGCGCGCGCCGCCGGCGTGTCGGTGTGGCAGTTCTTGCTGCCGGTCGTCGGCATGGCCGTCGCCTACGGCATTTTTTCGGTCGCAATCCTTAATCCGGTTGCTGCCGCCCTCTATGGGCGTTTCGAGCGACTGGATGTCGAGGTCATGCAAGGACGCGGCAATCTGTTCGCGCTGTCCAACGCGGGATTTTGGCTGCGGCAGAACGACGCGTCCGGCGACTCGGTCGTCCATGCCCGGCGCGTCTCTTCTGCCGACATGCGCCTGTTCGACGTGATCATCATCAATTTCGAAGGTCAGGACCGCTTCAAAAGCCGCATCGATGCGGCACGCGCCCAGCTCCATCCCGGCTACTGGGAAGTCGAAGACGCATGGATCACCGCACCGGAACGGCCGGCCGTGTTCGAGCCGCGCCGCCGCGTTCCCACCAACATGACCGCCGAGCAAATTCAGGACTCGTTCTCCTCGCCTCTCACGATTTCCTTCTGGGACCTGCCGGCCTTCATCCGCCTGATCGAGACGGCGGGCTTCTCTGCCACGCGCCACCGGCTGCACTGGCACCAGCTTACGGCCCTGCCGCTGCTGCTGGCGGCAATGGTACTGATCGCAGCGACTTTTTCCTTGCGTCCGCACCGGCGCGGCGGGACCGGCATCATGATCGCGACCGGTATCGGCACGGGCTTCGTGCTGTTTTTCGTCTCGAGCCTCGTCGGCGCGCTCGGCCAGAGCGCCACGATCCCGGTGGCGCTCGCCGCCTGGACGCCTGCCGCCGTCTCGAGCATGCTCGGCATCGCCATGCTGCTGCATCTGGAGGATGGCTGAGCCCGCCTGTCCGTGACGCGCGAATTGCGCCCGCAGCACTTTCGAACTATAGATTTTGCCCATGAAACCCCAGAATCCAGCCGCCTGCCGCTTTGCCCTTGCCGTCGCCCTTCTGGTCGCGGGCGCTGCCCCGCTTGCGGCGCAAGAACAGCGCATCATCGCGGTCGTCAATACCGAGATCGTGTCCAATTTCGACGTCGATTCACGTATCGGGCTCAATTTCGCGACGGTCCAGGGAGGCGCTTCGGCGGAGACGCGCGAGCGCGTGCGCCCGCAGATTTTGCGTCAGCTGATCGACGAGCGCATCCAAGTCCAGGAGGCCAAGCGGCTCGGCGTTTCGATTTCCAAACGCGAGATCGACGCCCAGGTGGCGCGCCTCGAACGCGCGAACGGTCTGCCGCAAGGGGCGGTCGATCAGATCCTGCGGCGCGCCGGGTCCTCGCGCTCGGCGCTCGAGCGCCAGATCGAAGCCTCGATCGCGTGGGGCCGCATCGTCTCGGGCCGCCTGCGGCCGCAGATCGAGGTCAGCCAGGAAGAGATCCAAGAGACTTTGGCGCGCTACTCCGAGGGCGAACCGGTCACCGAATATCTGCTCGCCGAAATCTTCCTGTCGATCGACAATCCCGACCAGGAGGCCGAGGTTGAGCGCAATGCCGAAGAGCTGATCGCGCGCCTGAAAGGCGGCCTGCCCTTCCCGGTTGCCGCCCAGCAGTTCAGCCAGGCGGCGTCGGCGATCGAGGGCGGCGATATCGGTTGGGTGCAAAAGGGTCAGTTCGAGGACCCGATCGAGCAGGTTTTGGCGGGGCTCGACGTCAATGAAATCACCTTGCCCATCAAAACGCCGAGCGGCCTCTACATTTATGCGATGCGCGAAAAGCGCGTGCTCGCCCCGGCTTCGCCCGACGATGCGCTGATCGAAATCGCGCAGATGGTATTCCCGCTGCCGCCGGGCGCGACCCAGAGCGACCGCGAGACCACACTGGCGCTGGCCGAGACGGTACGCGAAACGGTCGAAGGCTGCGCCGATCTCGAACGCGTGGCGCAGGAACTGCGTGTGCCCGCGCCCACGCGCCTTGCCGAAGTGCGCATCGGCGACCTTGCCGCGGATGCCCGCGCGCGCATCCGCCCGCTCAAAGTGGGCGAAATGACCGAACCCGCGCCAGCACCGGGCGGTGTCGGAATGACGATGCTGTGCGTGCGCCAGGAGCCCAAATCCAATCTGCCTTCGGCGGCCGACATTGAAGAGAACCTGATCCGCCAGCGCATCGACAATGCCGCCCGTCGCTACCTGCGCGATCTGCGGCGCGTGGCCGTGATCGACATCCGGGCCTGACGGCGATCGACCGGCCCACGCAGCCGCGCCCGCCCGCCGCCGACGGCTTGCCGCCGCTTGCCGAGATCGTGCGCAAGCACGGTCTGGCCGCGCGCAAATCGCTGGGCCAGCATTTTTTGTTCGACCTCAATCTCACGCGCCGCATCGCGCGCGCGGCAGGCGACCTCGGCAGCGGCACCACCATCGAGGTCGGTCCGGGCCCCGGCGGCCTCACGCGCGGGCTCCTGGCCGAAGGCGCAGCCCATCTCGTCGTCGTTGAGCGCGATGCGCGCGCGCTGCCCGCCCTCGCGGAAATTGCCGCTTTCTGGGGCCGCGAACGCCTGACGATCGTCGAAGGCGACGCGCTCGAACTCGATCTCGCCGCGATGGGAACGGCACCGCGGCGCATCGTCGCCAACCTGCCCTACAATGTCGGCACGCCAATGCTGCTCGCCTGGCTCGCGCGCCCCGATGCGTTCGAAACGCTGGTCGTGATGCTGCAGAAAGAAGTGGTCGAGCGCCTTGCGGCGGCGCCGGGCAGTGCTGCCTACGGGCGACTGTCGGTCGCCGCCCAATGGCGCTGGCAGGTTCGGCGGCTGTTCGACGTCGCCCCCAGCGCCTTCTCGCCGCCGCCTGCGGTCGTGTCGGCCGTGGCGGAATTGCGGCCGCGCGCCCAACCGCTCGCCGAAGCGGACGCCAAAACGCTCGAGCGCGTCGTGGCCGCAGCCTTCGGCCAACGGCGCAAGATGCTGCGCCAGTCGCTCAAAGCACTCGGCGGCGATCCGCTCGCGCTGTGTGCGGCGGCCGCCATCGATGCCACTCGGCGCGCCGAAACTTTGTCTGTCGAGGAATTCTGCGCGCTCGCGCGCGCTGTCAGCGCCCGTCGCGCAGGCGTTTGACGAAATCGCCGAGCCCGATCTGGCGCTCGCGCTTGATGCGCTCGGCTGCCAGAACCGACTGCACTTCGGCGACCGACCGGTCGAGATCGCGGTTGACCACGATATAGTCGTATTCCGGCCAGTGGCTCATTTCGTTGGAGGCCTGCGCCATGCGCTGGGCCACCACATGTGCCGGATCCTGCGCACGCGCATTGAGCCGGCGCTCGAGTTCGGCGGTCGATGGCGGCAGGATGAACACAGTCACGAGATCGGCCGCGAGCTTTTCGCGGATCTGCTGGGTGCCCTGCCAGTCGATGTCGAACAGCACGTCGCGCCCCTCGCGCAGGCTTGCCTCAACGGGGCCGCGCGGCGTGCCGTAGTAGTTGCCGAAAACCTTGGCATGCTCGAGAAATTCGCCGCGATTGATGCGCAGGCCGAACTCCGTCGAGTCCACGAAGAAATAATCCTGGCCGTCGATTTCGCCGGGCCGTTTGGGCCGCGTCGTCGCCGACACCGACATCGCAAGGCCCGGCTCGCGGCGCAGCAATTCGCGGCTGATCGACGTCTTGCCCGCTCCCGACGGCGAGGACAGCACCAGCATCAAACCGCGGCGGTAGATCGCGTCGTCCATCGCTTCTCGTCACTCCACGTTTGCGGCCTGCTCGCGCATGCGGTCGATCGCCGTCTTGAGCGCAAGCCCGATGCGCGTCAGCGCAATGTCGGACGCTTTCGAGCACAGCGTATTGGCCTCGCGGTTGAACTCCTGGCTCAGGAAGTCGAGCTTGCGCCCGACAGCGCCCTTGCCCGCAAACAATTCGCGCGCCTGGCCAATGTGCGCCTGCAGTCGGTCGAGTTCTTCGCGCACATCGGCTTTGACCGCAAGCAACGCCGCCTCGTGCGCCAAACGCTCGGGCGACAAGCCGGCCTGGCCTCCCAGCAATTCGGCCATTTGCGCTTCGAGTTTGGCCTTGAGGGCGGCGGGCTGTGCGGCGGCGCTGGCCGCAGCTTCGCGCGTGAGGGCTTCGATCTCGTCGAGCGCAGCGTCGAGCACGCGGGCGAGGGCGGCCCCCTCTTTGGCGCGCGCTTCGACGAGGCCGGCAAGCGCGCCGTCGAGTGCCGACAGGATTGCTGCATCGAGCTTCGCCTGGTCGGCCTCGTCGAGCGGCGTTTCGCCGACCGTCTCGAGCACGCCGCGAATGGCGAGAATGCCGTCGAGCCGCGGGGCCGCCGCATCGATGCGACCGGACAATTCGCCCATCAGTGCGAGCGCCTGGTCGAGGGCAGCGCGGTTGACCTGCAGGCGCGGGCCCAGCGTCGGCGTTTCGATCGTCAGATTGAGCGCCACGTTGCCGCGGTCGAATCGCCTGGCGGCGCGCGTGCGAATTTCGCCTTCAAGCCGGTCGTAGCCCGGCGGCAGACGCAGCCGCACTTCGAGGCCGCGCCCGTTGACCGAGCGCGCCTCCCACGTCGCCACGCGCCCCAAAGCCTCGGCGCTGGCACGGGCAAATCCCGTCATGCTGGCAAGCGGCACTGGCGTTTCTCCCTCTGCGGTCCGACCGCACATCCGAATCGTCGGGCCGTGCGCAACCCGTTATACAGTGCCCGGGAAAGGGCACAACGTCATGCAAAGTTGGCGAAACATTCTGATTACAGGCGGCTCCTCCGGGCTGGGGGCCGCAATGGCCCAGAAATTGGCCGGTCCTGGTGTGCGGCTCGCCTTGACCGGCCGGAACCGAGATCGCTTGGCCCAGGTGGCGGCTCTGTGCGCAGCAAAGGGCGCAACGCTCGAAACGGCCGTGCTCGACGTCGCCGACAAGGAGGCGATGGCTGCGTTCGTCACGGCCGTGGATGCCGCCGCCCCGCTCGACTTGATCGTGGCGAATGCGGGTACCTCTGCCGGCACGGGAAACGGTGCCGAAAGCGCCGAACAAGCCAGGCGCATCTTCGCCGTCAATGTCGACGGCGTGGTGAATACGGTTGCCCCCGTTCTGGACGCCATGGCCGCCCGCGGCCGTGGCCAGATCGCGATCGTTTCGTCGCTGGCGGGGTTCCGCGGGCTGCCCGGTGCCCCCGCCTATTGCGCGAGCAAAGCTGCGGTACGCGTGTGGGGCGAGGCGCTGCGCGCCGACTGGGGCCCCCGCGGCGTGCGCGTCAACGTGGTCTGCCCGGGCTTCGTGACCACGCGCATGACGGCGCGAAACAATTTCCGCATGCCGCTGCTGATGTCGGCGGAGCGCGCCGTATCGATCATCTGCGACGGCCTCGCGCGCGACGTGGGCCGAATTGCGTTCCCCCGTCGCATGTACGCTGCATCGTGGCTGCTGGCAGCCTTGCCCGGTTTCGTACTCGATCCGCTGTTGCGCCGCCTGCCGCGAAAAGCTTGAATGCCTTCGCTATGACGTTGTTTGCTCCGCCGTTCGAATGGCCGCCGCAGACCGAGCGCCTAGCGCGGTTCTACGCCTATTGGCAGACGCGCTGCGGCGATCGGCTGTTCCCGGCGCGCCGCGACATCGATCCCATTGAGTTCTGGTATGTGTGGCGCGACGTTCTGCTGCTCGACGTCCTGCACGGGCCGCGCTTGCGCTTCGTGTACCGCGTATGCGGAACGGGACATGTCGAATGGCGCGGCAAAGATCTGACCGGCAAGGAAGCGGACGACAGCGCGTCCCCGCAGCTCGACGGAACGTCGCTTTCCGGCTGGACAGACTGCGTTGCGCAGCGGCGGCCCAATCTCCAGAAGCTGCAAGGCATCTTCGACGACCGGCTGCTGCATTTCTGGACCTTGCGTCTGCCTTTGGGCGACAGCGACGCGCGCGTCGATATGGTGCTGACGGCGCGCCAAGTCCCGCGTTAGCGCTGCCCCGCCGCGCGCGCGCGTTCGATTTCGCGCAGCCGTGCTACATTGCGATTGTGCTCGGGCAAAGTGCGCGCGAAAACATGTCGCCCCTCGCCGTCGGCCACGAAATAAAGCGCGTCGTCCGCCGGCGGGTTGAGCACAGCCGCGAGGGCTGCACGCCCCGGATTGGCGATCGGCGTGGGCGGCAGACCTTCGATCGCGTAGGTATTCCAGGCATGCCGCGTGTCGAGATCCGCACGGCTCAAGGGGCGCCCGAGCGGTACGCCCGGCGACAGGCCATAAGCGACGGTCGGATCGGCCTGCAGGCGCATTTTGCGGCGCAGACGGTTGACGAACACCGCAGCCACGCGCCCGCGTTCGTCGGCGTGGGCGGTCTCGCGCTCGACGATCGAGGCCAGAACAACGGCCTCGGCGGGCGTTGCGAGCGGCAGATCGGGCGCGCGCTTCTCCCACAATTCGGCCACCGTCTCGCGCATCGCGCGCTGCGCGCGCTCGAGCGTGCGGCCGCGCGGCTCGCCCCAGCTGTAAAAATAGGTTTCGGGCAGCAGGCTGCCCTCGGGCGGCACGGTATCGAGTGTCCCGTCGAAACCTTCGGCGGCGCGCAGCAATTCGACGATCTGCGCCGACATCAGCCCCTCGGCAAACGTAATGCGGCGCTGCACGGTGCGCCCGCTCGCGAGCAGTTCGCCCGCCGCGCGTGCGCTGACGCCGGCCGCAAACAAATACTCGCCGGCTTTGAATCGCGGCAAGGTGCCGTCCCAGCGTGAACCGGCCAAAAAGGCCCAGGGCGAGGCCAGCACGCCGCGCTCGACAAGCAGGCGCGCAATATCCTCGGCCCCCGCCCCGCGCGGGATCACAAGCTGGATGTCGGCAGTCGAAGGACCGGTGCGCGAATAGCGTTCGGCCAGAGCCCAGATAAACAGGGCCGCGAAAAAGGCGAAAGACAAAGCCGCAAGCGCGAGGCCTCGGACAAGCCTACGCGACACGGGGCGCTTGCCTCACGTCGGACGCGAGAAAATCACCGCGGCATTGGTGCCGCCGAAGCCGAAGCTGTTGGAAAGCGCGTGGCGGATCGGACGCTGCTTGGCGTGGATCGGCACGAGGTCGATGTCGCAGCCTTCCGACGGATTCTCGAGATTGCGCGTCGGCGGCGCGACCTGGTCGCGCAAGGCGAGGATCGAGAAGACGGCTTCAACGCCGCCCGCCGCTCCCAACAGATGCCCGATTGCCGACTTGGTCGAGGACATCGACAGCTTGTAGGCCGCCGGTCCGAAGAGGCGCTTGACCGCGCCGAGCTCGATTTCGTCGCCGAGCGGCGTCGAGGTGCCGTGCGCGTTGATGTAGTCGATGTCACCCACGTCGAGCTTGGCATTGCGCAGGGCCGCGCGCATCGCGCGGAACCCGCCATTGCCGTCTTCGGGCGGGGCCGTGATGTGGTGCGCGTCGCCCGACAGGCCGTAGCCCGTAAGCTCGGCGTAGATCTTGGCGCCGCGCTTTTTGGCGTGCTCGTATTCCTCGAGCACGACCACGCCCGCCCCTTCACCCATGACGAAGCCGTCGCGGCCTTTGTCCCAGGGGCGCGAGGCGCGCTGCGGTTCGTCGTTGAAACCGGTCGACAAAGCGCGCGCGGCAGCAAAACCCGCAATGCCGAGGCGGCAGATCGCCGCTTCCGTGCCGCCCGCAACCATCACGTCGGCGTCGCCCAGCATGATCAGACGGCCCGCGTCGCCGATCGCATGCGCACCCGTGGCGCAAGCGGTCACGGCCGAGTGGTTCGGCCCGCGGAAGCCGTATTTGATCGAAAGATGGCCCGACACGAGATTGATCAGGGCCGAAGGAATGAAAAAAGGCGATATTCGGCGCGGGCCTCGCTCCTTGAGCGTGATCGCACCGTCGTAGATCGCCTGCAGACCGCCGATTCCGGAGCCGATCATGACGCCGGTGCGGTCCTGGCTTTCCTCGTCGGTCGGTTTCCAGCCCGAGTCTTCGACCGCTTGCGTTGCCGCCGCCAGACCGAAGATGATGAACGGATCCATCTTCTTCTGGTCCTTGTGCGGGACCCAATCGTCGGCGTTGAAGCGCCCTTCGGACGTTTCGCCGAGCGGCACCTGCCCGGCGATCTTCGCCGGCAGGTCCGACACATCGAAAGACTGAATCGCGCCGAGGCCGGACTCGCCGGCGATCAGACGCTTCCAGGTCGCTTCGACCCCGCACGCCAACGGCGTGACGAGACCAAGCCCGGTGACAACGACGCGACGCATCGTGGGATCCGCTCCGGCCGTTTGCGACTTAGCCTTTGGCCTTGCCGATGAAGTCGATCGCGTCCTTGACGGTCGAAATCTTCTCGGCGGCATCGTCCGGAATCTCGATGCTGAACTCTTCTTCGAACGCCATGACGAGCTCGACCGTGTCGAGACTGTCCGCGCCCAGATCGTCGACGAAGCTCGCGTTTTCCGTCACCTTCGCTTCTTCCACGCCCAGGTGGTCGACGACGATTTTCTTCACGCGTTCAGCAATCTCGCTCATTGTATTCCTCTCGTTCGGCTCCGTATCGGCTCCGTCCGAATGGACGATGGCCGATACCATTGACGATCCGCTTTCCGGGTTGTCCGGTCAAGACGGAGTCGATTTCCAATTCGGGGGGGTTGGTAACACAAAATCGAACCGGTTGACCAGCCTGCGAATCATTCGCGAAGTCAGAGACTTGCGGCGTCTCCGCAAAATCAGATCATCGCCATGCCGCCATTCACATGCAGGGTTTGGCCGGTGACGTACCCAGCTTCGGCGCTGGAAAGATACACGACGGCAGATGCGATCTCGTCGGCAGCCCCCATGCGGCCCAGCGGAATGGCGTCGAGCAGGCGCTTTTTCTGGTCCTCGCCCAAAGCCTCGGTCATCGGCGAAACAATGAAACCGGGGGCAACGCAATTGACCGTGATGCCGCGCGAGGCGACCTCTTGGGCAAGCGCTTTGGACATGCCGATCATGCCCGCTTTGGCGGCGGCATAGTTGGCTTGGCCCGGATTGCCAGTCACGCCGACGATCGAGGTGATGCCGACGATGCGGCCCCATTTGCGCTTCATCATGCCGCGCAAGGCCGCACGGCT
This sequence comes from Telmatospirillum sp., assembly GCA_020248985.1. Taxonomy (GTDB): domain Bacteria; phylum Pseudomonadota; class Alphaproteobacteria; order CACIAM-22H2; family CACIAM-22H2; genus Tagaea. The sequence goes on from JADCGL010000016.1 coordinate 78,164, forward strand.
TAGGCGAAACCCGGCCGACAGATTGACGTCGATGACTTTCTGCCAATCCTCGTCCTTCATGCGCATGGCAAGACCGTCGCGCGTGAGGCCGGCATTGTTGACCAGAATATCGACCTGGCCCAAAGCGGCTTCAGCGTCCTTGAACAGTTTTTCGGTCGCGGCTGCATCGCCCAAATCGCCCGCGCACACGACGGCGTTCGCACCGATTTCGGCGCGCACGGCCTCAAGCGCATCCACACGCGTGCCCGCAAGTGCGACTTTGGCACCCGCCGCCGCCATGGCAATTGCGATGGCGCGGCCAATGCCGCCCGAAGCGCCGGTCACGAGTGCGGCTTTGCCGTCGAGTCTGAACATGGGGGTCCTCGGCTCCATTAGAGCGTTTTGGCGAAGGCTTCGATGTCGGCCGGTGCGCCGATCGCCGTCGCAGCAAGATCGGGCTCGATGCGCTTCGCAAGGCCGGTTAGCACTTTGCCGGCACCGAGTTCGTAAAGCTGGGTCACACCCTGCTGCTTCATGTAGCTTACGCATTCGCGCCAGCGCACCATGCCCGTCACCTGCTGTACGAGCAGCTTGGAGATTGTCGCGGCATCGTGCGCGGCAGCGGCCGTTACGTTGGCCACCAGCGGAATGCGCGGCGGCGCCATGCGGACCTTGGCCAAAGCTTCGTCCATCGCATCGGCGGCCGGCTGCATCAGCGCGCAATGGAAGGGCGCGCTCACCGGCAGCAGCATCGCGCGCTTGGCGCCCTTGGTCTTGGCGACTTCGACAGCCCGCTCGACCGCGGCCTTGGCACCCGACACCACTACTTGCCCCGGCGCGTTGTCGTTGGCGCAGTCGCACACCTCGTCGGCACCGGATTCGGGATTGGTGCGCGCTGCCTTTGCGACCTCTTGCGCGGCGGCAAGATCGAGGCCCAGCAATGCAGCCATTGCCCCCTCGCCGACCGGCACCGCCTTCTGCATCGCATTGCCGCGCAAGCGCAGCAGGCGGGCCGCATCGCCGAGTCCGAACGTGCCGGCGGCCGCAAGGGCAGAATACTCGCCCAGCGAATGGCCGGCCACAAATGCGACATGCTTGCCAAGATCGAGCTTCGCTTCGCTTTCGAGCACGCGAAGCACGGCGATCGACACGGCCATCAAAGCGGGCTGCGCATTGGCCGTCAGCGTGAGTTCTTCGGCCGGCCCCTCGAACATGAGCTTGGACAGCTTCTGCCCCAGGGCATCGTCTACCTCTTCGAACACGAGGCGGGCGGTCGCGAAAGCGGTCGCAAGGTCGCGACCCATGCCGGGTGCTTGGCTGCCTTGGCCGGGGAAGGTGAATGCGCGCATGTCGAAGAACCTTTGTGTGTGCCGTGCGGAGTTGTCGCGTCCCTACCCTTGCCCGGCTGGACAAGTCAAGCCGCACGGTCTACCTAACGGGATCACTTTAACCAGGAGCCAACGCCATGCATCGCCGAATCTTTTTGGCTTGCGCCATGCTGGCCGCTACCTTTGCAGCAGCCAACGCCCAGACCCGCACCATCGAAGTGCAGGATCCTTGGGCGCGGGCGACTCTGGGGCAGGCACGCACAGGAGCGGCCTATCTGACGCTGACAGCGACGGGGCCGGCCGCCGACCGGCTGGTTTCGGCCAGTTCGCCGGTCGCCGCGAAAACCGAGCTGCACAACCACATCATGGTCGGGAACGTCGCGCAGATGCGCCCCGTGGACGCGATCGAGGTTGCGCCCGGTTCGCCGACCCTGCTGCAGCCCGGCGGCCTGCACATCATGCTGATCGACATCAAAGCGCCCTTGCAGGCCGGCACGAGCTTTCCGGTGACGCTGACATTCGAAAAAGCAGGCCCGATCATCGTGCAAGTCGCTGTGCGCGCCATTCGCGCCCCAGCTGCCCACGGTCACACGAACTGAGGCCCGCCTAAAGGCCTGCGAAACCGTCCGCTTGCGGGCGAGACGGTTTCGTGTATATTCCGCGACCTTCACGACGGGCGGGGCCATATCCCGCTCGTTCTCCTTGCCGACTTCCCGGGCCCCCAATGGGTACAGAAGCCGGCCGGGACCCGGGTTCGCTTCGGCATTCGGCCGTTGCGGGCGCTTGGGTCCGAAACCCGAGAGGAGCTGCCGATGGCGTTCTACGAGAACGTGTTCATCGCGCGTCAGGATTTGGCGCAAGCCCAAGTCGACGCGCTCGCCGACCAATTTACCGCCACGCTCAAGGAGCTCGGCGGCGAAGTCAAGAAACGCGAATATTGGGGTCTGCGTTCGCTGACCTTCCGCATCAAGAAGAACCGCAAGGCGCATTACGTGCTGCTGTGCCTCGACGCCCCGCCCAAGGCGGTCGCCGAGATGGAGCGCCAAATGGGCCTCAACGAAGACGTGCTGCGCCTGATGACAGTGCGCGTCGAAACGATCGAGGAAGGCCCCTCGGCGATGATGCAGAAGCGCGACGAGCGCGAAGGCCGCGGCGATCGCGACGGCGGGCGCTTCGGCGAGCGCGACGGCGGTTTTCGTCCGCGTCGGCGCGACAATGAAGGCGGCGATGCCGCCGCTATCGAAGGAGCGATGTAAGCCATGGGCAATCCCTCGAACGAACGTATGTCGGGCGAACGCGGCGGCGAACGTGGCGGCGAGCGCGGTGCAGGCGGCGGCGAAGGCGGCTTCGGCGGTCGGCGCCCGTTTTTCCGTCGGCGCAAATCGTGCCCCTTCTCCGGCCCCAACGCGCCGAAGATCGATTACAAGGACATTCGTCTGCTGCAGCGCTTCATCTCGGAGCGCGGCAAGATCGTGCCGGCCCGTATCACTGCGGTCTCGGCTCCGAAGCAGCGCGAACTGGCCCGTGCGATCAAGCGCGCGCGTTTCCTCGGCCTGCTGCCCTACGTGCTGAGCTAAGGCACGAGGGTTCGCGAGCAACCGATGCCGAGCAACTACGCCATGATTGCGGCAGCCGCCGGGGCTGCGAGCGCGTTCGTTTACGCCTCGCTGCTGCTCGGCACGCCCGCGGCTTTCATCCTCGCGTACCTGGCGCAGCTGCCGCTCTATGCGGCCGGCTTGTGGTTGGGCACCGGGGCTGGCTTCATTGCGTCGGGGGCCGGCATTCTAGTCGCGTTCCTGGCGGGCGGCTTCGCCTTCGGCGTGATCTACACGCTCGCCAACACCGCACCCGTGCTGCTGATCGTGCGTCAAGCCCTGCAATGGCGCACGAACCAGAGCGGCGGCATCGAATGGTATCCGCCCGGCGGCCTGCTGATGTCGCTTGTCGGATTGGCGTCGGCGCTGTTTGCGGTCCTCGTGGTCGTGTTCTCCGGGCAACCGGGCGGGCTTGAAGGCGCGATCGAGACCTTCCTCAACGAAGGCCTCAAGCGCCTCAGCGGGCCGCTCGGCATGGATGCCGCCATGGTCGAAAAATTCGCCGACCAGATGGCGCGCTTCTTCCCCGGCATTATCGCGGTGTCGTGGCTTACAATGTCGGCGGTGAACGGCATCCTGGCGCAAGGGCTCCTGTCGCGTTTCAAGCGCAACTGGCGCCCCTCGCCGCGCATGGCCGACATAGACCTGCCGATCTGGCTCTCGGGGCTCACAGCGATCTTCGCACTCGGCGCCTTCCTCGAAGGGCTGGGCGGTTTCGTGTCGAGCAATATGCTGGTGCTCTTTGCGGCCGCCTACAGCTTCGCGGGCCTCAGCGTTGTGCACGTGCTGATCGGCAAACTGCAATGGCGCGGGGCGGCTTTGGGAGCCCTCTACGGCGCCATTCTCGTCTTCGGTTGGCCGATTGCCGTGGTGGCGCTCCTCGGGCTCATCGAACCTTACGCAAATCTAAAGGCGCGCGCCGCAAGCGCGCCGCCGCAAGTCTGAACCCAATTCTTACGGAATACGAAGGAGACAAGGCGATGTCCCAGATGGATGTGATACTGCTGCAACGGATCGAAGCGCTTGGCCAGATGGGCGACGTGGTCAAGGTGAAGCCGGGCTACGCCCGCAACTTCCTGCTGCCCACCAAGAAGGCGCTGCGCGCGACCAAGGAAAACCTCGCATACTTCGAGAAGCAGCGCGTGCAGCTCGAAGCGCAGAACCTCAAGCTGCGCGCCGATGCGCAGGCAGTCGGCGAGAAGATGGGCGAGAATTTCGCGGTCGTCATCATCCGCACGGCCGGCGAAAGCGGCATGCTGTACGGCTCGGTCTCGAGCCGCGACATTGCCGCGGCGATGAAGGAAGCCGGGGTCACCGTCGACCGCACGCAAGTCCTTCTGTCGCAGCCCATCAAGGCGCTCGGCCTGTTCAAGACGCGCGTGGCGCTCCATCCGGAAGTGTCGGTCACGATCACCGTGAACGTGGCGCAGTCGGCCGAAGAAGCGAAGCTCCAGGCCGAAGGCAAGGCGCCCAAGCCGCAGGCCGAGGCAGCACCGCCGGCCGAACTCACGGCGCCTGCCGAAGAAGCGCCGGCTGCCGAAGCCGAAGCACCGGCCGAAGAGAAGCCGGCCAAGAAGGCCAAGAAGAAGGCCAAGGACGAAGCGTAAGTTTCTTCCTCGGCAGGTTTTGGCCGCCTAAAAAGACGGCGCTGCGTTGCAAAAACGCAGCGCCGTTTTTTCGTTTTCGGCGACTCGATTATTTGCGCGTACTATTCCCCTAATCCACAGCCTTTCGCTTCGATTTTTATTTTTGTCGGTCGCTTCTTGTTTTAGCGCGTCCGCCGACGCGCCTAAGGTCTGCGCCACATGGAAACGCAAGCAACAGCCAACGTCGCTTTTCTGCCGCAGCGCACCCCCGAAGATGCACCGCTGCCGCGCATCCCGCCGCACAATTTCGAAGTCGAAATGGGGCTGCTCGCAGCCCTTCTCGCCAACAACCGCGCCTACGAAAAAGTCTCCGAGCTGCTGCGCCCCGAGCATTTCGCCGATGCGCGCCACGGCCGCATCTACGATGCGATCGGCAAGCTCGCGCAGAAGGGCCAGCAAGCCAATGCCGCGACGCTCAAGAACTATTTCGAGCACGACGGCGAATTGGCCGACATCGGCGGGGCCGAGTATCTCGCCCGTCTGCAGGCCTCGGCCGTCACGATCATCAACGCGCAAGACTATGCGCAGCGCATCTTCGATCTCTATCTGCGCCGCGAGCTGATCGACATCGGCACCGATGTCGTCAACGAGGCCTACGCGTTCGACGTCGACAGCGACGCCAACGCCAAGATCGAAAGTGCCGAACAGAAACTGTTCGACCTCGCCGAAAAAGGCCAGGCCGAAGGCGGTTTCAAGACCTTCAACAACGCGCTGACCGCCGCCATCGACATGGCAACCCTCGCCTTCAAGCGCGACGGCGCCGTTACCGGCGTCACGACCGGCTTTGCCGACATGGACGACAAGCTCGGCGGCCTGCACAAATCCGATCTGCTGATCGTCGCGGGCCGTCCGTCGATGGGGAAAACGGCCCTTGCAACGAAGCTCGCCTTCAACGCGGCCCTCGCGCGCCAAAGATGGATCGAGCAGGCCCTACGCGACGGGCGCGATCTCGACGACCCGGAGGCCGACGGCGCCGTCGTCGCCTTCTTCTCGCTCGAAATGTCGGCCGAGCAGCTCGCCAACCGTCTTCTGTCCGAGCGCGTCGAGATCCCGTCCGACAAGATCCGGCGCGGCGAAGTGGCGGGCGAAGATTTCCCCAAATTTGTGCAGGCGGCCCAAGAGCTCGCCGCCCTGCCCTTGCATATCGACGACACGCCGGCTTTGTCGGTCTCGGCCGTTCGCACGCGCGCGCGCCGCTTGAAGCGCACGCACGGGCTCGGGCTCATCGTGATCGATTATCTTCAGCTTCTGTCGCCGCCGCCGGGCATGCGCGCCGAAGGCCGCGTTCAGGAAATCTCGGCCATCACGCGCGGCCTCAAGGCGCTTGCCAAAGAACTCGACGTGCCGGTCATGGCGCTCTCGCAGCTCAGCCGTGCGGTCGAACAGCGCGAAGACAAACGCCCGCTGCTGTCGGACTTGCGCGAATCGGGCACGATCGAACAGGACGCCGACGTCGTGATGTTCGTCTACCGCGAGGAATACTACCATTCCCGCGCCGAGCCCGGCCGCCGCCCCGAAGAGGACGAAAGCAAGTTCAACGAGCGCCACCAGAAATGGCAGGAACGCGGCGAGCAGATCATGAATATCGCTGAAGTGATCCTCGGCAAGCAGCGCCACGGCCCGATCGGAACCGTGCGCCTGCGCTTCGATGGCCAGTTCACGAAATTCTCCGACCTCGCCCCCTCCGACCATCTGCCGGAAGTTTATGAGTGAGGCCGGCCCTGCGTCGCTGCTGACGGTCGATTTGGCGGCATTGGCCGCGAATTGGCGTGCGCTTGCGGCACGCGCCGCACCTGCCGAATGTGCCGGCATCGTCAAGGCCGACGGCTACGGCCTGGGTGCGGGCCCGGTCGGGCGGGCACTCTACCGGGCTGGCTGCCGCACCTTCTTCGTGGCACGGCTCAACGAAGCCGTGGCGTTGCGCGATTTCGTGACCGAGGATGCGCGCATTTGCGTACTCGACGGTCTGATGCCGGACGAAGAAGAAATCTACACGCGGCGCAATCTGACGCCCGTGCTCAACGATCCGGGCCAGATCGCGCGCTGGCAGGCGGCCGCAATCCGCCGCGGTGATCGGCTTGACGCGTTTGTGCATTTCGACACTGGCATGTCGCGCCTGGGCTTGTCGCCCGCCGAAACCCAAAAGCTGATCGCGGATCGAACTGCTCTCGACGGCCTCAAATTGGTTGCCGTGATGAGCCATCTGGTCAGCTCCGAGGAGCCGAACAACCCGCTCAATGGCGACCAGATCGCGAAGTTTCGCGCGATCCGCGCGGCGTTCCCCGCCGCCAAGGCAAGTTTCGCCAATTCCTCGGGCGTGTTTCTGGGAGCCGACTATTGGTTCGACCAGATCCGGCCGGGCTGCGCCATCTACGGCATCAATCCCACACCCGCCGCGCCAAACCCGATGGCGTGCGTCGCGACCTTGCAGGCGCGCATTCTGCAGGTGCGCGAAATTGACCGCCCCCAGACCGTTGGCTATGGTGCGACGTGGCAAGCGAGTCGCCCGACGCGCGTTGCCACTATCGCCTGCGGCTATGCCGACGGCTGGCTGCGTTCGATTTCGGGTCGCGGCCAGGCTTCGCTCCGCGGGCAGACGGTTCCATTCATCGGCCGCGTTTCGATGGATCTGGTCACGCTCGATGTTTCGAACGTGCCCGCGGCACAACCGGGCGAGATGGTCGAACTCATGGGTCCGCAAATCTCCGTCGACAGCGTCGCCGATCTCGCCGGCACCAACGGCTACGAGGTGCTCACGCGCTTGGGTGCGCGCATCGCGCGCAACTACCGGGATTTGAGCGCATGAATCCGCTGGCGACGGTCGGGCGTTTCTTTCTCGCATTCCTGCAGCAGATCGGCGAACTGACGATTTTCGCAAGTCGTGCCGTCTCGCACTGCGTGCGCCCGCCTTTCTATTTTCGCCATATCGGCCGCCAGATGCTCGATATCGGCTACTACTCGCTGCCCGTCGTTGGCTTGACCGCGTTGTTCACGGGCATGGTGCTGGCGCTGCAGAGCTACACGGGCTTCGCGCGTTTCTCTGCCGAAGGGGCGGTTGCCACGGTCGTGGTGCTGTCGGTCACGCGCGAACTGGGGCCGGTCATTGCGGGCCTCATGGTCGCAGGCCGCATCGGTGCGTCGATCGCGGCGGAAATCGGCACGATGCGCGTGACCGAACAGATCGACGCGCTCTACACGCTCTCGACCAATCCCATGAAATATCTCGTGGCCCCGCGCATCATTGCGGGCGTGCTCACGCTGCCGCTGCTCGTGGTCGTGGCCGACATTATCGGCGTGTTCGGCGGCTATGTGGTCGGCGTCTACAAGCTCGAATTCAACGCCGCGGTCTATCTCAAACAGACCTTCGATTTCCTCGAATTCATGGACGTCTTCTCCGGTCTCGTCAAAGCCGCCGTGTTCGGCTTCATCATCACGCTGATGGGCTGCTACCACGGCTACCGCTCGGACGGCGGCGCGCAAGGCGTGGGCCGTGCGACGACCAACGCCGTCGTCTCGGCGTCGATCCTGATCCTGGTGTTCAACTACGCGATCACCGAAATCTTCTTTGCCACGCGCTGAAGGGGATCTTGATGGCCGACACGCCCAAAATCGAAATACGCGGTCTCAAGAAGCGCTTCGGCAGCAAAGTCGTGCTCGACGGGCTCGATCTCGATGTCGGCAACGGCGAGTCCGTCGTCATCATCGGCGGTTCTGGCACCGGCAAATCCGTGCTGCTCAAATGCATTCTGGGTTTGCTCGATCCCGAAGCGGGGTCGATCAAGGTCGACGGCCAGGAAGTGATCGGCCTCTCCACGCGCGAGCGCGAACAAGTGAACCGCAAATTCGGCATGCTGTTCCAGTCGGCGGCGTTGTTCGACTCCTTGTCGGTCTGGGAGAACGTCGCCTTCGGCCTCATCTCGGCGCAAGGCAAGTCAAAGAAAGACGCCAAACCCATAGCACTCGAGAAACTCGCGCAAGTGGGCCTGCCCGCTCAGGTCGGCGAGCTGCAGCCCTCCGAACTTTCCGGCGGCATGCGCAAGCGCGTGGGCCTTGCGCGCGCGATCGCGACCCAGCCCGAGATCATCTTTTTCGACGAGCCGACAACCGGCCTCGACCCGATCATGTCCGACGTGATCAACGATCTGATCGTCGATTGCGTGCATCGCTTGGGGGCGAGCGCCTTGTCGATCACGCACGACATGGCGAGTGCGCGCAAAATCGCGCATCGCATCGCGATGCTCTACCAGGGCAAGATCATCTGGCAAGGCCCGGTCGACGACATCGACAAATCGGGCAACGCGCATGTGGACCAGTTCATCCACGGCCGCGCGGAAGGCCCGATCCGCATGCAGATCCCGGTCTAGGCAACACCATGGCCCGCGCAACCGCGCGCTATGTTTGTCAGGAATGCGGGGCTGTGCACCCGCGTTGGTCGGGCAAGTGCGACGCGTGCGGCGGCTGGAACACGATCGTCGAGGAAGCCGCCCCCGACGTCGCCCCCAAGGGCGTTTCGCCCAAAGGCGGCAAGCGCGTCACCTTCGTCGATCTCGAAGGCGAGAGCGAACAGGCCCCGCGCCGCACCACAGGCATTGCCGAACTCGACCGCGTGCTCGGCGGCGGGCTCGTCAAAGGCTCGGCCGTGCTGGTCGGCGGCGATCCGGGCATCGGCAAATCGACATTGCTGCTGCAGGCGGCAGCCGCGTTGCCCAAGGGGGCGCGCGTTGCCTACATCTCGGGCGAAGAAGCGGTCGACCAGATCCGCATGCGCGCCACGCGCCTCGGCCTTGCCAAAGCCAAAGTGGCGCTCGCTTCGGCCACCAACGTGCGCGACATCTTGGCGACGCTCGACAGCGGCGAAGCGCCCGATCTTGCGATCATCGATTCAATCCAGACCATGTATATCGACCAGCTCGACAGCGCGCCGGGTACTGTCGCGCAAGTGCGCGCCTCGGCCGCCGAGCTCATAAGGCTCGCCAAGCGACGCGGCATTGCGGTGATCCTGGTCGGCCACGTGACGAAGGAAGGGACGATCGCCGGCCCGCGCGTGCTCGAGCACATGGTCGATACGGTGCTCTATTTCGAAGGCGAACGCGGCCACCAGTTCCGCATTCTGCGCGCGGTCAAAAACCGCTTCGGCCCCACCGACGAGATCGGCGTGTTCGAGATGACCGATGCGGGCCTCTCGGAAGTGCCGAACCCGTCGGCGCTGTTCTTGGCCGAGCGGCGCGGCGAAGTGTCGGGTGCTGCCGTGTTTGCGGGCATGGAGGGAACGCGGCCGGTGCTGGTCGAAATCCAAGCACTCGTCGCCCCCAGCGCCTACGGTACGCCGCGCCGAGCGGTTATCGGCTGGGATTCCGGCCGGCTTGCCATGGTCATCGCCGTGCTCGAAACGCGCTGCGGCCTCGCCTTCGGCGGGGCGGACGTTTATCTCAACGTCGCGGGCGGGTTGCGCATCGGCGAACCGGCGGCCGACCTTGCCGTGGCGGCGGCCCTGATCTCGGCCCTTACCGACACGCCCGTCCCCGGCGAAAGCGTGGTTTTCGGTGAGATCGGCCTGTCGGGCGAGGTGCGCGCGGTCGGCCAAACCGAGGCCCGCCTCAAGGAAGCCGCCAAGCTCGGCTTTGCGCGCGCTTTGTGCCCGCCGCGCGGCAAACGCGGGGCGCCGGTTGCGGGGATCGCAACCAACGAATTGCGCCTGCTGAGCGACCTCGTCGAGGCCTTGGGCAATCCCACGCCGCGGCGCATGGCCCGGCCCGGATAAACTGGTATTCTGCGCGGGAAATGCTCGATTCGCTTCCCATCAACCTGTTCGACGCGATCGTCCTTGGCGTGGTGCTGCTGTCGGCACTGGTCGCGCTGCTGCGCGGCTTCGTCAAGGAAGTGCTAAGCCTTGCCGCCTGGGCCGGTGCCGTGCTCGTCACTTTGTGGGGTTTTTCGCTCGCCCGCCCCTATTTCCGGACCTTCATCGACAATCAGTTGCTGGCCGACGCCGCCACCTTGGTAGCGCTGTTCATCGTGAGCCTCATCGTTTTTGCGATGGTCGCACACGGGGCGTCGGCCCTGGTCCGCCGCTCGCAAAGCCTTACGGCCGTGGACCGGTCGCTCGGCTTCGTATTCGGCATCTTCCGGGGAGCCATTCTGCTGGGCCTCGGTTGGCTGGCGCTGGCCTGGGCGATCCCCAGCGAAAAGCGGCCGGACTGGATTTTCGAAGCCAAAACTCGGCCTGCGATCGAGCAGGTCGCCGAGTTTCTGGTCGGCCTCGCCCCGCCCGAATTCCGGGGCCAAGTGCGCACCGCCGGCGAGCAGGCCCAGCGCGGCAGCGACGCCCTGCGCGCACTGCAGCAATTGCAGCCGAATTCTCCTTCACAGCCTGCCGAAACCGGCTATAAACGCGACGAAGTGCAAGGGCTCGAACAGCTGCTTGACCGCGTCCGACCCGCCGCACCGAGCCGCTGAATCCGCAGTCTTTGTGCGGTTGCGATAAAGCAACCGCCTTGGGGGCCGTATGAACGTCTCGACCAATCCGTTTGACGACGACAAGCTCAAAGAAGAATGCGGAATTTTTGGCATTCTCGGCCACAAGGATGCGGCCGCCCTTGCCGCCCTCGGCCTCCACGCGCTGCAGCATCGCGGCCAGGAAGCCGCCGGCATCGTCGCCTTCGACGGCGCGCAGTTCCACACCCACCGCGCGGTCGGCCTGGTCGGGGACAATTTCGGCGACGAGAAAATCATCGCGGGCCTGCGCGGCGACAGCGCCATCGGCCACACGCGCTACGCCACGAGCGGCGGCACGATCCTGCGCAACATCCAGCCGCTGTTCGCCGAGTTCGAGTTCGGCGGTTTCGCGCTCGGCCACAACGGCAACCTCACGAACGCTGACGCCCTTCGCCGCGGCCTCGTCAAGCGCGGTTCGATCTTCCAATCGACGACCGACACCGAAGTCATCATCCATCTGATGGCGCAGGCACAGGGCGATTTCGTCACGCGCCTGATCGCGGCCCTCAACCAGGTCGAAGGTGCGTATTCGCTGACCTGCATCGCCAAGGACACGATCATTGCCGTGCGCGATCCGCGCGGCGTGCGCCCGCTGGTGCTCGGCAAGCTCGACGATGCGTGGATCTTCACGTCCGAGACGTGCGCACTCGACATTATCGGCGCGACCTACGTGCGCGATCTCGCGGCCGGCGAAATGGTGATCCTCGACCGCTCGGGCATTCGCTCGCTGATGCCGTTCCGGCCCGAGAAAAAGCGCTTCTGCGTGTTCGAGTACATCTATTTCGCGCGCCCCGACAGCGTCATGGAGGGCGTATCGGTCTACGAAGCGCGCAAACGCATCGGCGCGGAACTATCGCGCGAAAGCGGTGTCGCCGCCGATCTCGTCGTGCCCGTGCCCGACAGCGGCGTGCCGGCAGGCCTCGGCTACGCGCAGGAGTCCGGCATTCCGTTCGATCTCGGCATCATCCGCAACCACTATGTCGGCCGCACTTTCATCGAGCCTACGGATCACATCCGGCATCTGGGCGTGAAGCTCAAGCACAACGCCAACCGCGCGGGCCTCACCGGCAAACGCGTTATCCTCGTCGACGATTCGATCGTGCGCGGCACAACGTCGAAGAAGATCGTCGAGATGGTGCGCCAGGCGGGTGCGACCGAAGTGCATATGCGCATCTCCTCGCCGCCGACGACGCATTCCTGCTTCTTCGGCGTCGACACGCCCGAACGCAGCCAGCTTCTGGCGGCCAACTACGACGTGCCGGCCATGGCGAAGCTCATCGGCGTCGACAGCCTCGCTTTCATATCGATGGACGGTCTCTATCGCGCGATGGGCGAGCGCGGCCGCGACAAAGCGAACCCGCAATTCTGCGACGCATGCTTTTCGGGCGAATATCCGATCCGCCTGACCGACGTCGAAGAGCGCGGCGACCGTCCGGCACAAGCCAGCCTGCTGGAAATCGCGTGACCAACCAGTTGCGTCTCAAGGGCCGTATCGCCGTCGTCACGGGCGCATCGCGCGGTATTGGGCGCGCGGTTGCCCTGCGTTTCGCCCAGGAAGGTGCGCATGTTGTGGCGCTGGCACGCACCGTGGGTGCCCTTGAAGAGCTAGACGACGCGATCGTGGCGGCTGGCAGCTCGGCCACACTCGTGCCGATCGACTTGGCCGAACTCGACCGGCTCGACTCGCTCGGCCCTTCGCTCTACGAGCGATTCGGCAAGGTGGACGTGTTCGTCGCCAATGCGGGCGCCCTCGGCACGCTGGGGCCGATCACGCACCAGGCGCCCGGCGAATGGGAAGACGTGATGCGCCTCAACGTGCACGCCAATTGGCGGCTCATGCGCACGCTCGAACCCGCCTTGCGCCTGTCGGATGCGGGCCGCGCCATTTTCGTGACGTCGGGTGCCGCCAAAGCCAAGCGTGCCTATTGGGGCTCCTATGCCGTGACCAAGGCCGCCCTCGAAGCGATGGCAACGACCTGGGCGGCCGAACTCGAAACCACCAATATCCGCGTCAATCTTCTGTCGCCGGGCCCGATCGCCACGCGCATGCGCGCGGCCGCCTTTCCGGGCGAGAATCCCGAGACGTTGCGCAAGCCCGAAGACATTGCGGGCTATTTCGTCGATCTCGCAGCCCCCGACTGCACGCGGCACGGCGAACTCGTCGAGATCGCGCCATGAGTGCGGTGGGCCCCATCGAGCTCATTCGCCTGCGCGTGCGCAATCTCGATGCCGCCAAAAAATTCTACGGCGATCTTCTGAAACTCACGCTCGTTGCATCCGACGTGCAAATGGCGATTTTCGACACGGGCCAAGCCAAGCTCGTGGTCGAGCAAGGGACTGCCGCCCCATCCTCGGCCATCGAACTCGGCTTTACGGTTGCGAGCATCGAAGCGGCCGTCGCCGCCGCGATCGCTGCCGACATCAAAATCCTCGCACCGCCCGCGACCGAAGCCTGGGGCGGTCGCGTTGCCGCAATCGCCGATCCCGACGGCAACCGTCTTTCGTTGATCCAGTATCCTTAAGCCTTCCAACCGGAGTATCCGAACCATGGCTCTTTCGATGTACCAAGCAAGCGTGCCTGCCTTCGTGCAGATGCTGACCGCACTCTCGAACATTCTCGACAAGGCTGCCGCCTTCGCGGTCGCCAAGAAGGTCGATCCGACAGTGCTGCTCAATTCGCGCCTGGCCCCCGACATGTTCCCGCTTACGCGCCAGATCCAGATCGGTGCCGATTTCGCCAAGGGCCCAATGGCGCGCTTGGCCGGACTTGAAGTGCCGAAATACGACGACAACGAAACCACGATCGACGCCCTCAAGGCGCGCATCGCCAAGACGCTCGACTACGTCAAGAGCTTCAAGCCCGAGCAGATTGACGGAAGCGAAGCGCGCGCGATCAATCTCACGGTCGGCGGCCAGCCGCTGACGCTGACGGGCCAGGACTATCTCGTCAATTTCGCGCTGCCGAACTTCTATTTCCACATCACGACCGCTTACGCGATCCTGCGCCACAACGGCATCGAGATCGGCAAGCGCGACTATATGGGCCGCACCTAAGCCCTACTCGCGGCTTCGCTTGCTGTCGTAGGGGTTGTTGGACGCGCGCATCTGCAGGCGCACCACAACCCCTTGCAGTCCGAACGTCTCGCGCAGCGAATTGACGAGATAGCGCTGATAGTCGTCGGGCAGCGACACGAGTTTGTTGCCGAACAGCGCGAAGGTCGGCGGGCGCTGGGCAACTTGGCGCATGAAGCGCGGCCGCGGGCGCCGCCCTTCGACGATCGGCGGCGGATGTTTCTGGATCACGCCTTCGAGCCAGCGATTGAGCTTCGGCGTCGAGAGATCGGCGTTCCAACGATCGTGCATTTCGATCACGGCCGCCATCAGATCGTCGAGCTTGCGGCCTTGCAGCGCCGAAACGGTCGCAAAGATCACGCCCTTGATCTGCGGCAGCGAAATCTCGAGGCGGTCGCGCAGCTTGCGCAACGCCGCCTGCGGATCGTCGACGAGATCCCATTTGTTGGCGCAGACCACGACCGCCCGGCCCTCTTCGGCCGCCAGGCGCGCGATCTGCAGATCCTGGTTCTCGAGCATCATCGTCGCGTCGAGCACGAGCACGCACACATGCGCTTCGCGGATGTTGCGGATCGTTTCGCCCGCCGACATTTTTTCGAGTTTTTCGTCGATGCGCGCGCGGCGGCGCAGGCCCGCCGTGTCGATCAGGCTGAAGCGCCGGCCATTCCATTCGAAAGGGGTCGCGATCGAATCGCGCGTGGTGCCGGGCTCGGGGCTCGTCAGCATGCGTTCTTGGCCGAGCAAGCGGTTCACGAGCGTGGATTTGCCGACATTGGGCCGGCCCACGAGGGCCACGCGAATGTCGGGCTTCGCCCCTTCGACCGGTTCGGGCTCGGGCGCGTCGTAGTCTTCGATCGCCTCGGGCGGAGCGAGTGCGCGCATCGCCTCGTGCAGATCGGCGAACCCTTCGCCATGCTCCGCCGAAAGCGCAATGGGCTCGCCCAAACCGAGGCCCGCCGCTTCGGCCACGCCGAAGCCCGTGCGCGCCGCACTCTCGGCCTTGTTGGCGATCACCAAGGTCGGCTTGCCGCTCTTGCGCAGCCAATTGGCGAAATGTTTGTCGTGCGGGGTGAGACCCTCGCGCGCATCGACCACGAACAGCGCAAGATCGGCATCGGCCACGGCGCGCTGGCTCTGCGCGGTCATGCGCGCGGCCATGGTTTTGGGCGCTGCTTCCTCGAGCCCGGCCGTGTCGTAGACCGCGAAGCGCAGATCGCCCACGCGCCCGGCTCCTTCGCGTCGGTCGCGCGTAACGCCCGGCGTGTCGTCAACGAGGGCGCGCTTGCGCCCGATCAAACGATTGAACAGCGTGGACTTGCCGACATTCGGCCGTCCCACGATCGCCACACGCCACGCCATTCAGTGCGGCCTTTTCATCGAAGGGCGACCAAGTCGCCATTGTCCGTCAGAACATAAACCGTGCGGTTGGCCGCGATCGGCGACACTTCGACGCCGTCGGGCATCGACAGTTGCTGGACGACGCGGCCCGTGGTCGCGTCGATTGCGACGGCCTTGCTGATCGTGTTGGCGACGAACACGCGCCCGCCGGCAAGAACCGGCGACGTCCACACGATGCGCCCGCGCTTGCGCCGCTCGTCCGTGTAGCCGCCAAGCGCCGTCACCCATACGACGCGCCCGTCGCGACGCTGCAGGCAGGCGATGTCGCCGTCCACGCCCATCACGAACACGTAGTCGCCCGCGATCCAGGGCTGGTTCAGCGAGCCGATCTCCTGCTCCCACACGCGCGTGCCCGAGCGCATGTCGATCGCAACCGTACGCCCCGACTGGGTCGAGACGATGGCGAGGCCGCGGTCGATGGCAGGCGTGCCGCGAATGTCGGCCATGCCCGAGATCTGGCCTGTGCGGATCACGCCCGAGAGCGTGTCCGACCACAGAACGCGGCCCGTTTCGGCACGCAGCGCGAACAGTTCGCCCGACGAATAGCCGACGAGCACCGTGCCGCCTTCCACGACGGGGCTGCTGGCGCCGACGAAGCCGGCCGATTCCGCGATGCCGGTATGGCTCCACAGGCGCCGCCCGGTTTCGGCATCGAGCGCGAAGGTTTGGTTGTCGACGGTCGAGACGAACACGCGCCCGCCCGCAATGGCCGGACCCGAGCGGCCCGGTGCCGACATCTGGAAGCGCCAAATCTCGCGCCCGCGCTCGACGTCGAGCGCAATAAGCTGGCCGTAGCCGGTCGCGAAATAGACGCGATTGCCGGCAACCGAAGCGCCGCCGCCGGAGCCGCCGCCGCTGCGGTCGCGCTCGGGCTCGCTGTCGAACGTCCAGAGGCGGGAACCGGTTGCGGCATCGATGACCGTCAATTGCGATTCCGCATCGACGGCAAAAATGCGCCCGCCGGCCACGACCGGCACACCCGTCACACGACCCGACCGGCTGTTGCCGGCCCCGATCGAGGCGCGCCAGGCCGAGCGGAAACCCTCAACCTGGACATTGCCGGTGGACTGGCCCGGCAGGCCCTGCGGCTGCGGCCATTCGCGCAGATCGACGGCCGGCGGCAGCTGTATGGTTTGGCCCGCAAGGCGCTCGTCAGGCTCGAGCTTGCGGTCGATCGCCAGCACAGGTACGCGTTCGCCCGGCAACGGCCGTTTGTAGCTGCCGCCGAGCCAGTCGCAGCCGCCCGCCAGCACGCCAACGGCTGCCAACAGAATCCATGTTTTGCGGATCGCCATGCGCTTGCTGTGGCTCAACCGTCGAGGGCGGCCAGCATTTCGCTGGCGCGCTGGCGCAGGCCCGCTGGGGCCGCAAGATCGTCCGCCAGCTGGCGATAGAGTTCTGCCGCACGCCCGCGGTCGCCCGCGCGCAGATGCGCCAGCGCTTCGATCTCGCGCGCCGCATGGCGCCACGGGCCCGTCGACGTCTGCAAGGCTTGCACTGCGCGCACGGCATCGCCCGGGCTCGCCGTATCGACCGCCAGCAGAGTTGCAACCAATGTCGCCGCATCGCGCAGCTGTGCGTCGAACGCTGCGTCGGCCGCGATCGCGCGATATTGGGCGACGGCTTCGGCCGGATCGCTCCCCGAGGCCGCGAGCGACGCCGCCTTGAAGCGCGCCAAGGCCGCATAACCTGCCTGCCCGTCGCGCGCGATCGCGCGCAGCTCGGCGACGGCGCGCGTCGCGTCTTCCGTCCCAAGGCGCGCGGCTTCGGCGAAGCGCAAAGCGTCGGCCTCGGTGCGCTTGCGCGAATAGTCCTGCCACAGCACGTACCCGGCCGTCGCCAGCACGATGGCGACCGCTACGCTGCCGAGCAGCGGGGCGAACTTCTTCCACAGCTTCAGCGCGCGCTCGCGCCGCAGATCTTCGCTGACTTCGTCAAAAACGTCGGCCACGGTGCCTCGATCCGGAAAGTTCCAAAAAGCGCGCCAAACTAGCGGGTTCCGCGGTTCGGCGCAAATCGCGTTTAGCGTGAAGCCTTGAGTGCTTCAAGCCGCTCGAAAGCATGGATATAGGGCTCCATATTCACGCGTCGCTCGACAGCGGCAGCCCCGCCCATGGTGGTAAGCGACATCTCCAACGCCTTGAGAAGAAGTTCCGCACATTCGAGCGCGCCGGCATCGCATGCCTGGTCGAATGCCAGCAGAATCTTGTCGCTCAGGCGTCGCGTGTAAACCGTCATCCAGATCCCCGTTTGGGAACCAAGATGACGGTTCGAACGCAACCTGTCAAAGCAGGCGGATGTAGCGCGCCTCGCGCCCGCGCGGCGTGACCACGTACGACGTGCGCACCGGCTGGTCGGTATCGACCGACGGCACGCCCGAACGGCGCAAGACCGCCGCATTCACGAACACATCCTTGCCGCCGTCGTTGGCGACGACGAAGCCGTAGCCTTTTTCGGGTGAATACCACTTCACACGGCCCTCGACGTCGATGGCACCGGCGAGATCGACATCGTCGCGCTCGCGGAAGCTCCCGCCGCCGCCGGGCCCGCGCGGCGGACGCGGCCCGCGCGGACCGCCGGGCCCTGCCCCCGGGCCGCCGGCGCCGCCGCCCGTCCCTGCACGCCCGTCGACCTCGTGGACGCGCATGACCTGCGGTCCCTTTTTGCCGGGACCAACCTCGCACTTGATCTTGGCTCCTTCGGCCGGCGGCGGGAGGCCCGCCTGCTCAAGCGCTGCCGCGTGCAAAAACACGTCGGGCGAACCGTCGGTGGGGGCAATGAAGCCGAAGCCTTTTGTGGTGTTGAACCATTTGACGACCGCTTCGATGGTCTTGGTCGGGCCGGAATTGAACGGAGGCATCTGTGAAGGGGTACTCCTGAAA
>JADCGL010000017.1 GCA_020248985.1 Telmatospirillum sp.
CCATCGGCAACGACCCCCAGGTTGCGTACTGAGGATCGTTACACGATTTTCAAGGGCGGTCAATCGCGGTTGAATTCTCGGTCAATTGCAGCTTCAAACCGCAAAATCTTCGGCCAGGGCCGCGCGCACGTCTTCACCGAGCACAGCCATGTGGCCGTAATTCGGGTGGTCGATGCCGAGCAGCACGCGCGCACCCGGTTTGCGGAAGGCCGCGATCGCGGCGGCGTCGAACGCGAAGCGCAGGAAATGCACCGACGAGGTCTTGCCGTCGTCCTTCGTGCGCTCGACGTCGGTTTCGCCCGCGGCCGCAATGCGCTTGCCGCCGACTTCGAAAGCGATGTGGCGCTCGATATGCCCAAGCTTGGCGAGCGTGGCCGCCCGGCGCACCGGATCGTCGATCTCGATCATCATCGTGGCCACGAGTTCGCTGCCCTGCGGGATCAGCGGGTTGAACGCGGCAAGCTCGTCGGCGATCTGCGCCTCGCCGCCCTTTTCGATGAACAGCATCTCGTGCACCTGATGCCACATCGTCTGGTAGTTTTCGAAATAGAAGGTCGCGTCGGGGCCGACGGACACGCGGCGCAGGCGCTTGGCGGCGACCACGCTTTCGCGCAAAGCCTTGCGCTCGAGCGCATAGGCCTCGAGGGGCAGAATGTCGGCGCGCGAAATTTCGCGCTTAACGGCGAGGGCCATATTCGTCACTCCTTGGATGCAAGCCCGTAGGCTTTGGCAAAAAGTTCGATGGGATGCAGCGAATGGTCGATCTGCGGCTTGTCCGCCATGTCGAGCCGCTCGACCCCTTGCACCAAATGCTCGCCCGCAAGCGGGCATTCGGAAGAAAGATAGGTCTTCTTGTTGGCCGCGACAGCCTTGATCGCCGGTTTTCCCACTTTAAGCGCGGTCTCGAAATTGTTCTTCATCACGCCCCACGAGCCGCCGTGGCCCGAGCAGCGCTCGATGATGGCCACGCTCACTTTGGGGATGAGGCGCAGCATTTCGGCAGCCTTCGGACCCATATTCTGGGCGCGCGCATGGCAGGCGAAATGCATCGAAATGCCGCCGTCCAGTTCGCTCAAGCCGGGGGCAAGCCCGTGCTTCTTGTGGATGTCGACGACGTATTCGGACGCGTCGAACGTCGCTTTGGCGAGTTTGGCCACGAACGGATCGTCGGGCAGGATCAGCGGCCATTCGAATTTGAGCATTAGCGCGCAAGACGGGATCAGCGCCACGATGTCGTAGCCCTCGTCGATGAGCGGGCTCAATTCGCGCGCGACGAGAGCCGCGTTCGCCGCGACCTTGTCGATCTCGCCATGCTCGAGCTGCGGCATGCCGCAGCATTTCGGGTAGACGACCTTGCTGTCGACGCCGTTTTTGGCGAGCACGGCGCGCATCGCCATGCCGATATTCGGGTTGTTGTAGTTCACGAAACAGGTCGCGTAGAGCGCGGCCTTGCGCTTGCCGAAGGCGGGCGCTTCCGGATTGAGCGTCAGCGCATCGCGCTTGGCGCGCACTTCGAACGTCGCGCCGTGGAATTTCGGCAGGGCGGCTTCGCGATGCACGTCCGCGACGTTTTCGAGCAACGCACGCGTCGTCGTGTTCTTCGTGTCGGTCGCCCAATTGGCGATGCCCGACACGAGACCGGCCAGGCGGCCGTTGCGGTCGGTCTTGGTGAGTTCCTTTTCCGCAAACGGCACCTTGCCCTTTTTGGCTTCGATGGCGCGGTAGCGCAGCATCAGATGCGGAAAATCGAGATTGAATTCGTGCGGCGGCACGTAGGGGCATTTGGTGAGGAAGCACATGTCGCAGAGCGTGCAGGCGTCCACCACGCCCTTGAATTCGCTCGACGGCACTTCTTCCAGCACTTCGCCCGGCGTTGCGTCCACCAGATCGAACAGCTTGGGGAACGAGTCGCACAGATTGAAGCAGCGGCGGCAGCCGTGGCAGATGTCGAACACGCGCCGCAATTCGGCGTCGAGTTTTTCCTCGTTCCAGAAATCCGGATTGGTCCAGTCGAGCTTGTGCCGGATCGGCGCTTCGAGACTGCCTTCGCGCATGGAACGGACTTCCCTGTGAGATCTCGCGGAAAAAGAAACGGCCCCTTCGCGGCGGCACGAGAAAGGCCGCCGGAAGGAGCCGCTTGGGGGTCTTAGGCCGAAGCCTTCATCGCTTCGAGCGTCTTGGCGAACTTGCCGGCGTGCGACTTTTCGGCCTTGGCCAAGGTCTCGAACCAGTCGGCGATTTCGTCGAAGCCTTCTTCGCGCGCGGCCTTCGCCATGCCCGGATACATGTCGGTGTATTCGTGCGTTTCGCCGGCGATCGAGGCCTTCAGGTTCTGCTCGGTCGTGCCGATCGGCTCGCCCGTGGCCGGGTCGCCGACTTCCTCGAGGAACTCGAGATGGCCGTGCGCATGGCCCGTTTCGCCTTCGGCCGTCGAGCGGAAGACGGCGGCGACGTCGTTGTAGCCTTCGACGTCGGCCTTTTGCGCGAAATAGAGATAGCGGCGATTGGCCTGGCTTTCGCCGGCAAAGGCTTCCTTCAGATGCTTTTCGGTCTTGGTCCCTTTGAGTGCGGGCATGGGCAGGCTCCCTCTGGCGCAAAATAGAAAACGGCGGGGCGGTATCGCACCCGAAAGCGGACCGACCGGCCCGCTCGGCGTCTTATATGGGCCTTGGGGATGACTTCGTCAATAGCCTGGAATCGTTCCAAAATGATTTTGAACGATTTGTTATATTTTGGCTATTTCTGCTCGGATTCGAGGCGAATCACGACCTCGACGCGCGCCACTTTGGTGCCCATAGGTGCCGGCGGCAGGTCGGAAACCGACACCGCATCGACCGGAATGTCCTGCAGGCGCCGCTCTTCTTCGAAATAGAAATGGTGGTGAGGACCAATATTGGTGTCGAAATACGAAATTCCAGGGGCGATCACCACTTCGCGCAGCAAACCGCTTTGCGTGAATTGATTCAACGCATTGTAGACCGTGGCCAGCGACACCGAAAGGCCGACTTTCTTGGCCTCGCGCGCCAGATCGTCCGCACTCAAATGGCGATTGCCGCCAGCACGCAACAAATGCAGCAGCTGCACACGCTGGCGCGTCGGGCGCAATCCAGCTTCTTTAAGGGCGTCGACCGCCAGGGTAAAAGTCCGATCGCGAGTCATAATCATTTAAATAGGGCAAACCGGTGCGGAAGGGAAGAGGCGGTATCGAGAAACCGATGCCCCGCCGTGCGATTTTCGGGAAAATCGCACGGCGGGGACCGGGTTTACGTCAGCAACCTTACTTCAAATCGAAGCGGTCGAGCTCCATGACCTTGGTCCAGGCAGCCACGAAGTCGTGCACGAACTTCGTCTGCGCGTCGCTGGCGGCATAGACCTCGGCCAGGGCGCGCAGCTGCGCGTTCGAGCCGAACACAAGATCGGCAATGGTGCCGGTCCATTTGCGCGCCCCCGAGGTGCGATCGACACCTTCGAGCACGCCCGCCGCGTCGGTCTTCTTCCACTGCGTGCGCATGTCGAGCAGATTGACGAAGAAGTCGTTGCTGAGCATACCCGGCTTGGTCGTGAACACGCCGTGTGCGGCACCGCCCACATTGCCGCCCAGCACGCGCAAGCCGCCGACCAGCACGGTCATCTCGGGCGCACTCAAGGTCAGCAGCTGCGCTTTGTCGAGCAGCAACTCGCCCGCGATCGCCTCGAAGCCGGCCTTGGCATAGTTGCGGAAGCCGTCGGCCGTGGGTTCGAGCACAGCGAAGGACTCCACATCCGTCTGGGCCTGGCTTGCATCCATGCGGCCCGGGGCGAACGGCACGCTCGCCACGACACCCGCCTTCTTGGCCGCGTCTTCGACTGCCGCATTGCCGGCGAGCACGATCAAGTCGGCCAGCGAAATCTTCTTGCCGTCCTTTTGCTTGGCGTTGAAGCCTTGCTGGATCGCCTCGAGCTTCGCCAGCACGCTTGCCAGTTGCGCCGGCTGGTTGACCGCCCAATCCTTCTGCGGCGCCAAGCGAATGCGGGCACCATTAGCACCGCCGCGCTTGTCGCTGCCGCGGAACGTCGCGGCCGAGGCCCACGCCGTCTGCACGAGTTGTGCGGTCGTGAGACCCGAGGCCAGCACTTGCGCCTTCAAGGCCGCAATATCCGCCGCATCGACGAGCTTGTGGTCGACGGCCGGGATCGGGTCCTGCCAGATCAGCGTTTCCTTCGGCACGAGCTTGCCGAGATAGCGCGCGCGCGGCCCCATGTCGCGATGCGTGAGCTTGAACCAGGCCCGCGCAAACGCGTCGGCGAACAAAGCCGGGTTCTGGTGGTAGCGGCGCGAGATCTTTTCGTAGGCCGGATCGAAGCGCAGCGCCAAGTCGGCCGTCGTCATCATCGGCGGATGCTTTTTGGCAGGATCGTGCGCATCCGGGATCATGTGCTCGGGCTTTACGTTCTGCGCCACCCACTGGTGGGCGCCGGCCGGGCTCTTGGTCAGCGCCCATTCGTAGCCGAACAGCATGTCGAAATAGCCGTTGTCCCATTTGGTGGGGTTGGGTTTCCACGCCCCCTCGATGCCGCTCGTGGTGGTGTGCACACCCTTGCCGCTGCCGAACTTGTTGGCCCAACCCAGCCCCTGCTCTTCGATGCCCGCACCCTCCGGCTCGCGGCCCACAAGCGAGGTATCGCCCGCCCCATGCGCCTTGCCGAATGTGTGCCCGCCGGCCACGAGGGCCACGGTCTCTTCGTCGTTCATCGCCATGCGCGCGAATGTTTCGCGCACGTCGCGTGCCGAGGCGACCGGATCGGGCTTGCCGTTGGGGCCTTCCGGATTGACGTAGATAAGGCCCATCTGCACGGCCGCGAGCGGGCTTTCGAGCACGCGGTCGCCGGTGTAGCGCTGGTCGCCGAGCCAGGTCTTTTCCGAACCCCAATAGATGTCCTGCTCGGGCTCGTAGATGTCTGGGCGGCCGCCCGCGAAGCCGAACGTCTTGAAGCCCATCGACTCGAGCGCCACGTTGCCGGCCAGGATGAACAGGTCGGCCCACGAAAGCTTGCGGCCGTATTTCTGCTTGATCGGCCACAGCAAGCGCCGCGCCTTGTCGAGATTTCCGTTGTCGGGCCAGCTGTTGAGCGGGGCAAAGCGCTGGTTGCCGGTGCCGGCGCCGCCGCGCCCGTCGCTGGTGCGGTAGGTGCCCGCCGCGTGCCACGCCATGCGCACCATGAGCCCGCCGTAATGGCCCCAATCTGCAGGCCACCAATCCTGCGAATCCGTCATCAGCGCCGTGAGATCCTTCACCACCGCGTCGAGATCGAGCGTCTTGAATTCGGCCGCATAGTCGAAATCTTCGCCCATCGGGTTCGAAGCGGGGGCGTGCTGATGCAGCATGCCGAGCTTCAATTGGTTGGGCCACCAATCGGCGTTCGACGGGGCAGCCGCGACGGCGTTTTTGCCGGCGACATGGTGGAACGGGCACTTGGCTTCAGCGGACATGCGGTATCTCCGATTTCGAGTTGGCGCGAGGCCGAACGCCCCGCCTTAGAGTTCAATATGGGATCGCCTTCGGATGCCGTCAATAGATTAGAATAATTCCAAACTAAAATTCAGAAGACTGAAATATTTCGAAAAAATATGACAATCTGATATGAATACCCTCGTTTCCAGTAGGGACATCGCCACGCTGCAAGCGAATCCGAGCCGTCAAATCCACTTTTATCTTAAGATGTATTCGACTCGGCACTTGCGGCTGCGGCGGCGGATAGCGCCCCCCATGTCAGCCCGGCACGCCCTTGGTGGTCGAGTATTCGAAATGCAGCACTTCACCCGGATGGACGAGCTTGTGCGCGGCATGCGCGGCCATCGCGGCTTCGGCGAAGCCCTGCAGGATCAGTTTGAGCTTGCCCGGATAGTCGGCGATGTCGCCGATCGCGAAAATGCCGGGCACGGACGTTGCGAGCGTGGCCGCTTCGACCGCGATATTGCCCTTGTGCAGAGCAAGGCCCCAGCCTGCGATGGGGCCGAGATTCATTGCGAGGCCGAAAAAGGCGAGCAGCGCATCGGCCTCGAGCTTGCGGACATTGCCGTCGAGATCTTTCAGCACCACGTGCTTGAGCGCGCCGGGCTCCCCTTCCAGCGCTTCGAGCTGGTAGGGCGTCACGAGATCGATTTTTCCGTCCCTGGCGAGGTCCATCACTTTGGCGACCGTGTCGGGCGCACCGCGAAACTTGTCGCGCCGGTGGATGACCATCACGCGGGCGGCCACATCGGCCAAGGACAGCGTCCAGTCGAGCGCCGAATCGCCGCCGCCAGCGATCGCCACGCGCTTGCCGCGGAAATCTTCGCGCCGCGACACGAAATAATGCACGCCTTTGTTTTCGAATTCGTCGATGCGGGCGAGCGGCGGCTTGTTGGGGCCGAACGCCCCCACGCCCGCCGCCAGAATCACGGCCTTGGCGCGGATGCGCGTCCCCTTGGCGGTCTCGAGTTCGAGCCAGCCATCGTCCTGGCGCACCAATTTTTCCACACGCTGGCCCAGATG
Source organism: Telmatospirillum sp. (assembly GCA_020248985.1). GTDB lineage: Bacteria > Pseudomonadota > Alphaproteobacteria > CACIAM-22H2 > CACIAM-22H2 > Tagaea. Next base: position 6,516 of record JADCGL010000017.1, read on the forward strand.
GTAGACCGGGTTGAAGGGGGCCGCCTGGGCCTGCAGATTTTCGATGAGTTCGAGGGCCCCCACTTTGGGATAGCCCGGAATGTCGTAGATCGGCTTTTCGGGATAGAGGGCGGCACATTGCCCGCCCGCCATGTCGAGCGCGTCGACCACATGCGTTTTCATCTTCAGCATGCCGCATTCGAAGACGGCAAACAGCCCTACGGGGCCGGCACCGATGATCGCAACGTCGGTCGTGTGGACGGGCTGTTCGGACATGGGGGGCAGACTTTCGCTTGGCGAGACGAGACGGCAACATTGATAGCGTGCGGCCCGGCAAATTCAATCGGATTTGCCGGGAGTATTTGGCCCGGCCAGCTTCTTCCCAAGCCTTGGCGGCACGCGCTAGAAAGGGGCGATGGAAACGCAAGGTGCGAGTCGCGCAACGACGCTCGAGAATCCGGCTGCGACCGCTGCCCTGGCGGCGCAATTGGCGGGGATTGCGCGCGTGGGCGACGTGCTCGCTTTGTGGGGCGATCTCGGCATGGGCAAGACCGCGTTTGCGCGCGCTTTCATCGCCGCCCGTGCCGGCGAAGCGCTCGTGGTGCCAAGCCCGACTTTTACGCTGCTGCAAACCTACGATCTGCCGAACGGTGCCGTCTGGCATTTCGATCTCTACCGGCTTGCGAGCCCCGACGACGTATGGGAACTCGGGCTGGAGCAAGGCCTGAGCGACGCGATTCTGCTTGTCGAATGGCCGCAGCGCTTGGGCGATCTGCTGCCCGCCGACCGGCTCGATATTTCTTTCATGCAAGGCGACAGCCCCGAGCAGCGCCGCGTGAAACTCGTCGCGGCAGGCGACTGGGCCGCGCGCCTCGAGGCTTGCCATGTTTGAGCCGCGCGCCGAAGCGCGGCCGTTTCTCGACGCAAACGGCTGGGCCGGCATCGCGCCGGCGCCGCTGGCGGGCGACGCGAGCTTCCGGCGCTATTTTCGGCTGATCGACGGGCCCCGCCGCGCCGTGCTGATGGATGCCCCGCCGCTGCACGAAGACGTGCGGCCGTTTGTGGCCGTCGGCGATCACCTCGCGGCACTCGGCTTTTCGGCGCCGCGCATCGCCGCCAAAAATCCGCATGACGGGTTTCTGCTGCTCGAAGATCTCGGCGATGCGACTTTCACGCGCGCGCTGCACGAGGCCCCGACGCGCGAAGCCGAACTCTATGCGCTTGCGACCGACACGCTGATCGCGTTGCACAAGCACCCGGCCCAAACGAACGTCGACGTACCGGCCTACGATGCCGAAACGCTCGACCGCGAAGCGGCCTTGCTGGTCGATTGGTTCCTGCCGGCCTGGACGGGGGCGCCCCCGTTGCCCGCCTTGCGCCGCGACTATCTCGAATTGTGGCGCAAGCTCTATGCGCTTGCCGACATCGGCAGCCCCTGCCTTGTGCTGCGCGACTACCACGTGGACAATCTTGTGCTGCTTGGCCAGCGGCCCGGCATTGCCGCGTGCGGCCTGCTGGATTTCCAGGACGCGCGGCTGGGGAGCTGCGTCTACGATCTCGCAAGCCTCGTCGAAGATGCGCGCCGCGACGTCTCGCGCGAGGTGCGCGATGCGTGCGTCGCGCGTTATCTCGCGGCCTTCCCGAACGTCGAAAAAGCCGCGTTCGACGCGGCCCTCGCCGCGCTGGGTGCGCAGCGCAGCGCCAAGATCATCGGCATTTTCGTGCGCCTCGCCTTGCGCGACGGCAAGCCGCACTATCTCGGCCATATCGCGCGCGTGTGGCGCCTGCTCGAAGCGAGCCTCGCCCACCCCGCGCTTGCCGAACTCGCACGCTGGTTCGACGCGAACGTGCCGCTCGATTGGCGCACCGCCCCCAAAATCGAGAGCGCGGCATGAGCAATATCCGCACGGCGATGGTGCTCGCTGCCGGTTTGGGCAAGCGCATGCGCCCGCTTACCGATACGCTGCCAAAGCCGCTCGTCGAAGTCGCAGGCCGCAGCCTGATCGACCGCGTGTTCGACCGGCTGATCGCAGCGGGCGTCACGCGCATCGTCGTCAATTTGCACCACCATCGTGCGACGCTTGAAGCGCATATCGCCAAGCGCAGCGATGCCGATTTCGTGCTGTCGCCGGAGGCCGAGTTGCTGGAGACCGGCGGCGGCGTTTTGAACGCGCTGCCGTTGCTGGGATCCGAGCCCTTCTATTGCGCGAATGCCGACGTGCTGTGGTTCGACGGCGCCACGCCGGCACTCGTGCGCATGGCCCAAGCCTGGGCGGCCCAGCGCCCAAACGCGCTGCTGCTGATGAACTCGGCCGCAAGCGCGCGCGGCTACGAGGGGCGCGGCGACTATTTCATGGACGGGTTTGGCCGTGCGCGCCGCCGCCAAGGCAACCAGATCGCCCCGTTCGTCTATGCCGGCGTGCAGATCCTCACACCCGGCTGTTTTGCGGGCCAAGAACCTGGCCGCTTTTCGCTGAACCGCGTCTACGACGCGCTCGAAGCGGCCGAGGGCCTTGTCGGCATCGCGCATGACGGTTTGTGGTTCCATGTCGGCACGCCCGAAAGTGTCGCGGAAACCGAGTTCGAGTTGGGCTGGTCGCACGCGCGACCCTATCCGCCGCATCGATGACGGCGGCAGCGCCGAAGCTTTTCGACATTCCCGCCGGCACGCCGTTCCTGGCGGCTCTGGCAAGCGGCATTCGCAGCGAACTCGGGTCCGATCCGCTGGCTTTGTCGCGCGCGACGGTGCTGCTGCCCAATCGCCGCGCAGTGCGCGCGCTAGGCGAAGCGTTTCTGGCCGCGGGCGACGGTGCGGCCCTTCTGCTGCCGCGCATCGCGGCGATCGGCGACGTCGATGAAGACGAATTGACGCTGGCGGCCGAGACCGCGTCGCTTGCCGCCGAATTGCCGCCGGCGATCGACGCGCTCGCGCGCCATTTGCTGCTCGCCCGCCTCGTTGCCGCACGCGGCGATCTGGTGCCCACGCCTGCCGCCGCCTTCAAGCTTGCCGAAGCGCTGGCAAGTTTGCTCGACGAAATGCAGATCGAAGAGGTCGGCTTCGAACGCTTCGCCGATCTCGTGCCCGCCGACTATGCCGCCCATTGGGGCGAGACCTTGGCCTTCCTCGACATCCTGCGCGAGGCATGGCCCAAGATTCTCGCATCGCGCGGCGAGATGGACGGCCAGGCACGCCGCGCCAAGCTGATCCGGGCACTTGCAGCACATTGGGCGCGGATACCGCCTGCCGGCCCGATCTGGGCGGCAGGTTCGACCGGCTCGGTGCCCGCAACCGCCCATCTGCTCGCCACGATCGCGCGCCTCGCGTCGGGTGCCGTGGTGCTGCCGGGGCTCGACCGCACGGCGGACGCCGCAACGTGGGAAGCGATCGGCGAAGACCCGAGCCATCCGCAATACGGGCTCAATCTGCTGCTGCGCCGCATGGAAGCCACGCGCGCCGACGTGCGCGACTGGCCCGGCACCTTGCCGGGACCGCGCGCAAGCCTCGTGGCATCCGTTCTGCTGCCTGCCCCTGCCACCGAGAGTTGGCGCGACATGCCGGCATTCGCGCCCGAGGCGTTTGCGGGCCTCAAACGCCTCGAGGCGCCCGATTCCGACAGCGAAGCAGGAGCGATCGCACTCCTGCTGCGGGAGACGTTGGAAACGCCGGGCCGCACGGCCGCCCTCGTCACGGCCGACCGCAATCTCGCACGCCGCGTGGCGGCCGAACTCAAACGCTGGAACGTGACGGTCGACGACACGGCCGGCCTGCCGCTGGCGCGCACGGCCCCGGCGACGTTGCTGCGCTTGGCTGCCCACGCCGCCAACGAAGAATTTGCGCCCGTCCCGCTGCTGGCTCTGCTCAAACATCCGCTGGTGCAGCTCGGCCAAACGCGCAGCGCGCACCTAGCCCGCACGCGCAGTTTCGAGCGCGATCATTTGCGCGGGCCCCGCCCGGCCCCGGGCCTTGCGGGCCTGCAAGCGCTCGAGGCCGACAATGCGCTTTTGGCCGCCCTCGCTGCCGCCTTTGCCGAAGCCACCACGGCAGGCGAAACATTGCCCGAATTGCTGCCCGCCTTCCTTGCCGCCGCCGAAGCTTTGGCGCGCGACGAAACCGGCCAGACGCGTTTGTGGGACGGCGATGCGGGCGAAGCCGCGGCGGCGTTCGCAGCCCGCCTCGCGGAAGCCGCCGACGCATTCGGACCGCTCAAGCGCCGCCATTTTGCCGATTTTCTCGATACGGTGCTGGCGACCGAAGCCTATCGCCCGCCTTACGGCGGCCATCCGCGCCTGGCCATTCGCGGCACGCTCGAGGCGCGCCTCGTGGCCGCCGACCGCGTCGTGCTGGGCGGGCTCAACGAAGGCGTGTGGCCCGGCGAAGCGCGCGAAGATCCGTGGCTGTCGCGCCCGATGCGCAAAGCCACCGGCCTGCCGCCGCCCGAGCGCCAGATCGGCCTGGCCGCCCACGATTTCGCGCAGGCGCTCGCAGGCGCCGACGTGGTGCTGTCGCGCGCGCGCAAAGCCGAAGGCACACCCACCTTGCCCGCACGCTGGCTGCTGCGCTTCGAAGCGCTTGTCGGCAAAGACAATCCGCAATGGCAGGGGCTGCTGTGGCAGCCGCCGCTCGGCTGGGCACGATTGCTGGCAGGCTCCGACGAAAAAGGCCGCATGCTCGCAAAGCCGCGCCCCGCCCCGCCGGTTTCCGTGCGGCCTGCGAAGCTCGCCGTGACCGGTATTGAAACGCTGGTGCGCGATCCCTACGCGATCTATGCGCGCTATGTGCTGCGCTTACGTCCGCTCGATCCCATCGACGCCGACGTCGATGCGCGCGACCGCGGCAACATGATCCACGAAGCGCTCGAAAATTTCGCCAAGCGTTTTCCGGGCGAACTGCCGAAGCTGCCCGAGGCCGAACTTGTCGAGATCGGCCGCCAGATTTTCGCCAAGCATTTGGATCGCCCGGCCGTGGCCGCCTTCTGGTGGCCGCGCTTCGTGCGCATCGCCGAATGGTTTGCCGCCCTCCAGACCGAACGCCAAGCCGACGGTTTTCGTATCGCGGGCGTGGAATGTGCGGGCGAACTCGATCTCGGCGGCTTCACGCTGACCGCCCGCGCCGACCGCATTGATCGCGGCCCCGACGGCCGCCTCGTCGTGATCGACTACAAAACCGGCTCGACGCGCACGGCCAAACAAGTGCTGTCGGGCATTGCCCCGCAATTGCCGCTGACCGCCGCCGTCGCGAAGGCCGGTGCGTTCGCCGGCATTCCGGCCGCCGCGATCGGCGCACTCGTCTACGCCAAACTCGGCGGGGCCAAACAAGCAGGCGACTGGCAAACGGTGGCACCGGGCAAGGAAATCGCCGATGCCGACGCGTTTGCCGACGAAGCGCTTGCAAGGCTGCGTGCCTTGCTGCAGCGCTACGGCGATCCGGCACAGCCCTATCTTTCGCGCCCACGCCCGCAATTCGTTTCGCATGCGGGCGACTACGACCATCTGGCGCGCTGGCTCGAATGGTCGCGCGACGGGGACGACGAATGAACGCGCCCGCCGCAAGCGTCGATCCGAACGCAAACCAGCTCGCCGCCGCCAACCCGGCCCAATCGGTGTGGGTCGTGGCCAATGCGGGCTCGGGCAAAACCTACGTCTTGACCACGCGCATCGTGCGCCTGCTGCTGGCGGGTGCGCGGCCCGGCGCCATTCTGTGCCTGACTTTCACCAAAGCGGCGGCGGCCGAAATGCATGCGCGGTTGAGTGCACTTCTGGCCGGCTGGGCGACCGCGCCCGATACAACGCTCGATGCCGACCTGCGCCAGCGCCTGGGCCAAGTGCCGGACGAAAGCACTCGGCGGGCTGCGCGCACATTGTTTGCGCGCGTGATCGATGCACCCGGTGCCTTGCGCATCCAGACCATCCATGCGTTCTGCGAATCCTTGCTGAAGCGCTTCCCGGTCGAAGCGCGCGTGCCGCCGCACTTCGCCGTCGCCGACGAGGGCGTTGCCGCCGAATTGATGGCGCAGGCGCGCAACCAGCTGCTCGCCGATGCGATGCACGAAGTACCTTTGCGCGAAGCGCTCGCGGTCGCGGTCGGGCGCGCGGACGAGCGCATGTTCGCCGAAGCGATCGACTATCTGCTGGCCGGGCGGCGACGCCTGCGCAGTGCGATCGGCCCCACAGGCGAGGGTCTCGAGGCCGCAATCGCCGAGCTCTGGCGCGAGTTTGGCGTTGCCCCCGGCGACAATCCGCAGCTTGCCGTTTCCCGACATTTCGAAAGCGTGGACCGCGCCGGCTTCGCTGCCGCCATCGCCGCTTTGGCAGCGGGCAAACCGACCGACCGCGATCGCGCCGACCGCCTCAAGGCCGCCCTTGCAGCACCGACAGCGCCCGAATTCTACGCGCTGTGGCGGCGCGCGTTTTTGACCGCCGAAGGCAAGCAAGCCGCACGCCTTGCGACCAAAGACGTGCAGACCGCGAACCCCGCAAGCTTTGCGCTGCTGCAGGAAGAGCAAGCGCGCATCGTCGCCCTCGATGCGTCGCTGAACGGCATTGCGGCGGCGAGCGCTTCAGCGGCCTTGCTGCGTTTGGGACAAGCGCTGCTGCACCGCTACGACCGCCTCAAACAAGCGCGCGCTTTGCTCGATTACGACGATCTGATTTTGCGCGCGGTCGCCTTGCTGCAAGGGGCCGCGCCTTGGGTGCTCTACAAGCTCGATGGCGGCATCGACCATCTGCTCGTCGACGAAGCGCAAGACACCGCCCCCGAGCAATGGCAGGCCGTCGCCGCCCTTGTCGAAGAATTTTTCGCAGGCGACGGTGCGCGCGAAACGCGGCCGCAGCGCAGCGTGTTCGTGGTCGGCGACGAGAAGCAGTCGATCTTCAGCTTCCAGGGGGCCGATCTTGCGGCGTTCGAGCGCATGCGCACCACGCTTGCCGCCAAAGCGCGCGAGGCGTGGCGCGAAGTGCCGCTCGAAGTTTCGTTCCGCTCGTCGCAATTGCTGCTCGATCTCGTGGACCGCACATTTGCGTCGCCCACCTTGGCGGCAGGCGTGGTGAGCGGCGGCAAGGCCGTGCTGCATCGCGCGCACCGCCTGGGGGCGGCGGGCCATGTCGAATTGTGGCCGCCGCTGACGCCGGACGCCGCCGCCGATCCGGTCGCGTGGGATGCCCCGCTCGACTATGTGTCGCTCGAGCATCCCTCCGTGCGGCTTGCCACGCGCATCGCGCGCACGGTCAAAGGCTGGATCGGCACCGAATATCTGCCCGCCCTCGGCCGCACGGTGCGCGCGGGCGACGTGCTGGTGCTTGTACGGCGGCGAAATCGGTTTTTCGAAGCTTGCGTGCGCGCCTTCAAGGACGCGGGCGTGCCGGTCGCGGGCGCCGACCGCATGCGCCTCCTCGACCAGATCGCGATCATGGATCTGCTGGCGTTGGCGCGTTTCTGCCTGCTGCCCGGCGACGATCTTGCTTTGGCCGAATTGCTCAAATCGCCGCTCTACGGTTTCGACGACGACGATCTGTTTGCGCTTGCCCATCTGCGCGGCGGCACGCTGTGGCAGGCCTTGCGCACGCGCAGCCGCGAAAATCCCAAATGGCAGATTGCCGCCGACGAGCTTTCCGAGCTCCTCGCGCGCGCCGACTATGTGCCGCCCTACGAATTCTACGCCGATCTTTTGCACGCGCGCAGCGGACGCAAGCGCATGCTCGCCCGCTTGGGCCCCGACGCGGCCGACCCGATCGACGAGTTTCTGGCCAAGTGCCTCGCCTTCGAGCGCCTGTCGGCGCCCAGCCTGCAGGGCTTCGTGCACTGGTTCCAGTCGGGTGCGACCGACATCAAGCGCGACATGGAGCAGGGCCGCGACGAGGTGCGCGTGATGACCGTGCACGGCGCCAAAGGCCTCGAGGCCGAAATCGTGTTCCTGCCCGACACGTGCGGCGTGCCGGCGGTCAACGACCGCGTGGTGTGGCGCAGCGAAGGCAAGCCGCTGTCGCTGTGGCCGCCCGCCGGCGTCGGGCTCGCCCCCGTAAAAGCCGCGCGCGACGCGGCCAACGAAGCCGCGAAGGCCGAGTATCGCCGCTTGCTCTACGTCGCAATGACGCGTGCGCGCGACCGGCTTTATGTGTGCGGCTGGACGAGCCGGCCGCCCAGCGCCGATTCCTGGTACGCCGCCATCGCGGCCGGGTTCGAAACACTCGCCCAGGAACATACTGGCATGCAGGACGACGGCGTGCCGCGCGTGACGCAAGCCGAGGTCGACAGCCTCACGGTCCGCACAATCCGCACGCCGCAGACGGGTCCCGTCAAAGCCACGCCAGCCGCCGCGGCTTCCGCAGCTGCCGCGCCCTTGCCCGCTTGGGCGCAGACGCGCGACGCCCCGCTTGAGCCGCAACCGCCGCGCCCGCTCGTCCCCTCGCAGCCGCAAACGGCCCCGCGCGTGGCAAGCCCCTTGGCGGCCAAGAACCGCGACGCGTTTTTGCGCGGCAAGCTGATCCATCGCCTCTTGCAAAGCCTGCCAGATCTCGAACCGACCGGCCGCGAGGCCGCTGCCCGCCGCCTGCTCGCCCGCGCCGCCTACGGGCTCGACGCCGCACAGATCGACGAGATTGCGGCCGAAACCTTGCGCGTGCTGGCCGATCCCGCCTTCGCGGCGGCGTTCGCACCCGGCAGCTTGGCAGAAGCGCCCATCGTGGCGCGGATCGGGACGCGCGCTTTGGCCGGGCGCATCGACCGGCTCGCGATCGCGGCCGATCGCGTGCTCGTCGTCGATTTCAAAACCAACCGCCCGCCGCCCGCGGACGCCGCCGCCGTCGATCCCGTCTATCTCGCCCAGCTTGCGGCCTATCGCGCGGCGCTGCGCCCGCTCTTTCCGGGGCGCGCGATTTCCTGCGCGCTGCTCTGGACCTATGCGCCGCGCCTGATGGCCATCGACGACACGCTGCTCGACCGCCATGCGCCGCTCGCGTGAGCGCTGCAAACCGCTGGAAAGCTTTGCAAAAGAGTGCCCAACCAGACGCAGCTTGACCCGGCCCGTGCGGCTTCCTACGTTTCATGTCCGTCGAATCGAGAGGAACGTCCCATGAGCGCCACCACCACCAAAGTTACCGATGCCAGCTTCCAGGCCGACGTGCTGCAATCCGGCACGCCCGTGCTCGTGGATTTCTGGGCCGAATGGTGCGGGCCGTGCAAGCAGATTGCCCCTGCCCTCGACGAGCTCGCCAAAGAAATGGGCGACAAGCTGACGGTCGCCAAGATCAATATCGACGAAAACCCGATGACGCCGTCCAAATACGGCGTGCGTGGCATCCCAACTTTGATGCTGTTCAAAGGCGGCGAAGTGGCCGCGACGAAAATCGGCTCGCTGCCCAAGAGCAAGCTCTACGAATGGGTGCAAGCCAACGTGTGAAGCTTCGCGCCGGAAATGCGCAACGCAGAAACCCCGCCCAAGTGGCGGGGTTTTTTGTTTCGGGGCCTATTTCAGCTGGGCTTGGAACCACGTCGAAAGTCGGTCGCCGTAATGCGCCCAGGTGAATTGTTCGGCGCGCGCGCGCGCGGCGACGCCCATGCGGGCGCGCAGATCGGGGTCGCGGGCAAGCAGGCGCAAGCGCTCGACCAACGCGTCCACGTCGCGGATCGGGACGAGGAATCCTTCGACGCCGTCCTGCACAACGCTGCCGGTGTTGGGCGTGCACACGACCGGCAGGCCCGAGGCGAGCGCTTCGTAGCTCGCGAAGGCCGAGCCTTCGTGCAGCGAGGGATACGCAAACGCGTCGGCCGTCTGGTAGAGGCGGTGCACCTCGTGGAACGGCACATGCGGCACATGCCGGAAGAATTCGGCATAGGGGGCAAAGGCCGCGTCGCTGCCCAGTTTCTTGCCCACGCACACAAGCTCGAGATTGGGGATCGCCGCGCGCTTGGCGGCTTCGAGCAGGTATTTGATGCCCTTGCGCTGCGTAAGGCCGCCCACGAACAGCACGCGGAATTTGCCGTCCTCGGCGCGCTTGGTCGGGGCCGGGCAAAAGCGCTTGGTATCCACGCCGTAGGGAAGCACGAAAATACGCGAGGGATCGGTGCCGTTTGCGGCCATCGTGTCGGCGACGTAAGCGGACGGCACGATCACGCGGTCGGCCTCGACCGCTTCGGTGGTGCATTGCGCGATGACGCGGGCCGGCGGCAGCGGCAGCGTCTCGGCGAATTCGGGGGCAAGCCGCGCTTCCTGCGCAAACAGATCGAGGCCCGTGGCGATATGGCCGATGACTTGATTGAGAATCGCCAAGCCGCCATAGCGCTGCGCCGCACGCTGGGCGGCCAGCGCCGAACTGTCGTGGCCGATAACGAAAGCTGGGCGTTCGTCGGCGACGCGCGCCGCGAACTGCGCGTCGAACAGATCGTTGCGCCACGCGATCGCAGCAAGCTGCGTTTCGGGCGCGAGCTTCAGGCGCGTCGTGGCGATATAGAGAAGTTCGGCAAGCGGGCGCTGCACAACGCTTGCCGGGTCCACGCCCGCATGCGATCGGCGTTTGAGTTCGCGCTCGAGTTTGGCGCGCATCGCGGCGGGCAGCAGGGCGGTTAGTTTGGGCACGAGGCCCGTGCCCGTCCAGAACACGCCGGTTTCGAAACCGACGTCGAAACCGTGGCGCTGCAACGCCGCCACAAGCTGGTAGGCCAAGTGGTTCGAGCCCGGATGGCCGACAAGGCCGCGCACCCGCGCGCTCATCGACGAACCTTCGCAAGTGCTGCGGTGAGCTGCGCCCAATCGTCGGGCGTGGGCTTGAACATCGCGAGCACGGGCGCGCCGATCTGGCGGTTGAGCGAACCCGCCATCGCACCCAGGGCCGCGATGTTGGCCACCACGAGCGCCCAGGCCGCCCCTTCGATGCCGAGCCACGGCAGCAGCACGAACAAAGCGCCAAGGGCCGCCGCAAGGCCGAACGCCTCGGCCCAGCCGATGGCAAGCGAACGGTCGAACGCATTGAGGGCCTGGATGAACATGAGCTTGGCCGCGAAGAAGGGCAGCCCCAGCAGCATGATCTGGCACAAGGTCGCACTCTGGTCGAAAGCCTGGCCGAAAATCAGCGGCACCACCCATTCGGCCAGCACCGCGAGGCCAAGCGCGCTTGCGACCGACATCGCCATGGCAAGGCGCAGATAGATGCCGAAGATGCGCAGCTTCTCCTGCGCGCTGGGCGCACCGCTGATTTTGGGAAACGCCACGCCCGCGATCGTGTTCACGAGGATCATCGGGCCGTTGGCCACGGTCAGCGCCACGACGTAGAGCCCCATGTCGTGCGAGGTGAGAAAGGTCGCCACGCCGATCTGGTCCACGCGCTGGCGCAGGCTGTTGATCATCTCGCCCAGATGCACGCGGGCGCCGTAGCCGAGCATCGCCTTGGCCACGCCGAAATCGGGGCGCCAGCCGGTCCACCCTTTCCGGTAGAGCCAAACGAGCCCCACAATGCCTGAGAGTGCCGTGCCCGCCACATACGCCATCGCGAAATGCCCGACGTCGCTGAAGCCGGCCGCGAGGAAAATCCCGATGAAGGCGAGATATCCCAAGCCGACGATCGCGCGCACGACGTTCCAGCCGAACAGATCGAGATGGCCCTGGAACATCACCGCCACGAACAGCGCAAACAGATAGATCGGCACGAAGGCGGCGAGGTACCAGCTTTCGACCATCTGGACGGTGGCGGTTTCGCGCGCAAGCAGCAGCGGCATCAGCATGTAACCGACCGCAACCAGAACGGCTGCCATCGCAACGCCGATCCACATCACGGTCGCGAACAGCACCTTGGGCGGGGCAAGGCGCGTAGCGGCGCGGTAGAGCAGCGCATCCGACATCGCGAGGATGCCGAACTCCAGCAGCAGGCCCGGCCACAGCATGATCTCGGCAAGCTCGCCGCGCCCTTCGGGCAGCAGGATGCGCGCGGCAAGCAGGCCCGTGAGGATATTCACGATCTGGATCAGGATCGTGGTCGCAAAGGACATCGACATGTCCTTCATGGCGCAATCCTTCCCGGAAGCACATGCGCAAGTGCGGCGCGCAGGCCCGCCACATCTTCGGCGAAGCTCCAGTGCGCGATGATGGCGCGCGATTCTTCGCCCATCTTCGCAAGCCGCGTTTCGTCGCCGAGCACGTCGGCCAAGGCGCGCGCAAGATCTTCCTCGTCGTCGGTGCGGAAGATGGCGCCGTTGCGGCCCGGATGCACAAGATCGGGCGCAGCCCCGATCTGGTCGGAGCAGATCACGGCTTTGCCGGCACACATGACCTCGTTCACGACGAGGCCCCACGCTTCCTGGCCCGAGGGCAGCACGAACACGTCGGCAAGATCGTAGCAAGCCGGCAATTCGTTCTGCGACTTGAAGCCGAGGAAGCGCACGGCATCTGGCCCGAGTGCCGATGCAGCCGCCTCGAGCTCGGCGCGCTGCGGCCCGTCGCCCACGAAAGCGAGCACGGGATTGCGCATGTTCCGGTCGGACGCAATGCGCGCGAATGCCCGCATCAGCAGTCCCGGGCGTTTGCGCTCGATGAGCTTGGCGCAGAACAGCACCACGGGACGGCCGGGCGCAATGCCGAGCTGCCGCTTGAACGCATCGCGCGAAGCCGACGCCGTCGCCGCTTGGGCGGCAAAACGATCGTTGTCGACCGCATAGGGAACGGTGAAAATGTCGGAGTCGGCGACGCCGTAGCTGCGGTAATAGGCGCGATTCAAAGCGCCGATCGCGAGATACGCATCCACGCCCATTCTGAGCGCGGCGAAGAAAGCGCGTTTGGCGAGCTGCTTGGCCGGCGAGCGCGTGGCCGAGATCGCGTGCGCCTCGTCGCGCAGCAGCACTTTGACGCCGCGGCGTTTTGCACTCAGCATCGCGGTCCAATGGCTCGCATGCGCGTAGCCATGGATCCACAGCGCATCGAATTTCTCCGCATCGAGCGCTTTGGCGAGCCCACGCGAAAACGGCCGCCACAGATCGAGCGGTTCGAGAATGCCAGGCGGCGGCTGCGGATCGAGGCGCGGCAGCACATGGCTGCGATAGCCTTCGAGCAGCGGCACGTCCCACACGATCCTCTGGCCGAACTCGCCGGCCACGAACGGCCTTGTGGTGAAATCGGTGCCGAAAAACGCCGTGAAGTCGATGTCGGGCTGCTGCGCCACCAGGCGCAGCAGCGGCGCCTGGTAGGGGATCGGATGCGTCACGAGATAGGCGAGTTTGAGCTTCGCCATCGCTCAAGCATCCACGAACGTGCTGTAGACGTGGTTGGCCCAGCCGCGAAGCCCGCGCAGATGCCCGTGGCGGTCGCCCGCACCGACGAGCCATTCGCGCACCGGCACCACGAAGCCGGTCTTGGGCCGGTCGCTGAGCGAAGCGGGCAAAGGCGGCTTGGGAGTGGCCGCCAAATCGCGTTTGCCGGCGTGCGCCAAATGCGGCAGCGCGTTTGCGAGGAACACCGGATCGACGAACGGCACGCGGATCTCGATCGAATGCGCCATGCCGGCCCAGTCGCTGTCGCGCAAGAGCCGATCGCGCATATAGTTCGCGATCTCGAGGGCCGAGACTTTGAGCCGGTCGCTGGGAACGGCACCCAAGCCGCGGTCGAGCGTGTCGGGATAGCCCAGCTCGGCCAAACCTTCTTCGGCCATGCCGCGCGGCAAGAGCTTGGCGATTTCCCACGGCATGTAGAGCGCGCGGCGCAAGAGATAAGCGCCCTCAAACGTGCCGCCATATTCGAGCAGGCCTGCATATTTCGGCGAGGCAATGCGGCCGATCCAGTCTTGCGTGGCAAGCCGCACGGCCGGTCCCATGAAGCCGAAGGGCGCGGCTTGGCGCACGAGCTTCGGGATCTGCGCGAAGCTCGGGTAGCCTGCAAAAATCTCGTCGCCGCCGAGGCCCGACAATGCGACTTTGAGGCCCGCCTGCTTGGCAGCTTCGGCGACGAAATAGGTGTTGATGCCGTCCACGGTCGGCTGGTCCATCGCCGCGAACAAGGCCTCGCGCGCGGCCGAAAAGTGCTTGGCGTCGATCCAGGACGTGTGCTGGCGGGTACCGCGCGCGGCCGCGAATTCTTCGGCAAGCGCCGTCTCGTCGTTCGCCGAGCCGCGGAAAGCGTCGAAGCCGAGCGTGACCGTATCGAGCTGGCTCGCGTTCGTTTCGGCGGCAATACCCGCAAGCACGGTCGAATCGATCCCGGCCGACAGGAACACGCCGACAGGCACGTCGGCGATCATGTGATGGCGCACCGTATCGACGACCGCAGCGCGCAGATCCATCGCAGGCGCACCGCGCGCAGATAGTGCTGCGCACAAATCGAAAAACGGCACGGGTGCGCGCATGCCGCGTGCATCGACGATCGCGAAATGGCCGGCGGGCAGTGCCGAAATGCCGCGATGGAGCGTGTGCGGATCCGGCACATGGCCCCACAGGAAGAAGCCCGCGTGGCCGGCCGGATTGGGCCGCCGATCGACGCGGTCGGAGGCGAGCAGCGCTTTGACTTGGCTCGCAAAGCGCAGCGTGCCGCCGTCGTCGGCGATGTAGAGCGGCTTGATGCCGAACGGATCGCGCGCAAGGAACATCTCGCCCTTGGCCGCATCGTGGATCGCCAGCGCGAACATGCCGCGCAGGCGGCCGAGCATTGCGGCCCCGTCGCGCGCGTAAAGATGCAGCAGCACTTCGGTGTCGGACTCGGTTTCGAACACCGCCCCCTGCGCGGTCAATTCGTCGCGCAGCGCCTGGTAGTTGAAAATCTCGCCGTTGAAGACGATGCGCAGATCGGTTCCGCCCAGTCGCATCGGCTGGTCGGCCACGCTGCGCAGATCGACGATGGCCAGACGCCGATGGCCGAATGCCAAGCGCCCGTCCGGCGAGAAATACTCGCCCGTCCCATCGGGCCCGCGCAGCGCCATCGCATCGCGCATCGCGCGCAATTCGGATTCGCGCAGTGCCGGCGCATTGCCCCCGTACGCAAAGGCACCGGCAATGCCGCACATCTATTTCACCGCCACGGCGTAGAGATTCTGCGTGAGCACGCGATGCTCGCGCGAACCGGTTTCGGCCAGCAGATAGAAACGCAAGAGGGCGCGGATCATGCGCCACGCCGCATAGCGCAACGCGCTCTTGAGGCCGTGCACGGCCGGCGGATCCTCGAAGCTCGCCACACTCGTCCAACCCGACGCGAGGAACAGCTGCGCCAAGCTTTCCGGCGTGAAGGCCACCTCGTGCGTGAAGTCGGAATAGATCATCAGCGTGCCAAACGGCGAAGCCCCGTTGGGCACATGCAGGATCAGCCGACCACCGGGTTTGAGCACGCGCGCGATCTCGTCGATGGCGGCCACGATCTCGTCGCGCGTGAGATGTTCGAGCACGTCGAACGCCACCACCGCATCGAGGCTTGCAGGGGCCGTGCGCGCCAGCGCTTCCATGAGCTGGCCTTCGCGCACGCCCGCAATGCCGAGCCGGGCGGCGGCGGCGACTTGGGCGCTCGAGCCGTCGATGCCTTCCATGTTCGCGTAGCCTGCCGCCTGCGCGAAATGCAGCAAGGCGCCATGGCCGCAACCGAGTTCGAGAATGCGCGCCTGCCGGTCGGCCGGGAAAT
The DNA here is from genome assembly GCA_020248985.1 of Telmatospirillum sp. Lineage (GTDB taxonomy): Bacteria > Pseudomonadota > Alphaproteobacteria > CACIAM-22H2 > CACIAM-22H2 > Tagaea. Next base: position 22,073 of record JADCGL010000017.1, read on the forward strand.
GTGCGGCAATCAGCCGACGCAGATTGGCGGCACGCGGGGCCAAGCCCGCCACGGTTTCGGGGGCGAGCGGCGCATTGGTCGCCGAGGTGTATTTGGCGTAGATGCGCGCGCGATAGGCGGTCTCGGTCATGCCGCCCTCGCCGCGTTGGCCGTCACGAAGCGCGCCAGCAAGCGTTCCTGCTGTTCGACATAGCGCTCGAAGGCGAAGAGTTTTTCGACCGTGCGCACGCCTGCGTCGCCCATGCGCATGCACAAAGCCGGATCGTCGCGCAGAGTGCGCAAAGCATCCGCGATCGCGTCCACGTCGAGCGGCCCGAGTGCCACGCCGCACGGATCGGCCGCGTCGATCGCTTCGGGCGAGCCGTCTTCGTTGCCGCACAAGAAAGCCGTCCCGCACGCGGCCGCCTCGATGAGACCGAGGGGCACAGCCTCGCCCCAGCCGGGCCCCCCGCGCGCGATCAAGGTCGCAACGTCGGCGGCGGCATAGAGAACCGGCAGATGTTCTTGCGGGGCGCGGCCCGTGAAACGCACGCGGCCGTCGAGGCCTTTGGCGTGCACGTACGCTTCGAGATCCGCACGATCGGGTCCCGAGCCCACCACGATATAGACGATGCGCGGATCGTCGAGCTTGGCGATCGCGTCCATCGTCTGGCGCTGGCCCTTGTTGGGCGGCAGCAGCATCGCAGCGACGGTCGTCACCACGAATTTGCCGGCAAGGTCGTCCCACCCGTAGTCGGCAGCAAGGCGCGCGCGTGCGGCACCCTTGGCGAGCGGCTTGAAGAAGCCCACGTCGACCGGATCGTAGAGCAGGCCAGTGGGCGGCACGAAGCGCCGGTATTTGGGCATCCAGTCGATCGTGTATTGGCAATCCGCGATCACGAGATCGGCCGCCGCGAACGCCGCCTCGCGCAAGGCCGGCAGCTTCGCCAGAATGTCGATATTGTAGACATTGACCGTGAAGGGCGTGCCCGAGGTCTTTTTGACGAGCCAGCCGAGGCCCGCCAGATAGACGTGGTTGAGCATCACAAGATCGTAGCGCCCGCGCGCGGCGGCCGCCTCGCGCACCAAGGTCGCCACGGCCGCAAAGCGGTTGCCGAAGGGGACTTTGCGGTCGGCAATGCCTTGCGCCAAGCCGGGGCCGGTCTGCTTGTCGATCGACACGACCGTCGTCGTGTGGCCGAGGCGCTTCAGCGCGGCGATCTGATAGCGGCTATAGGTCGCAATACCGCCATAGCCTTCGATGTCGAAGCCCAGAAAGAGGATGCGCATCGGTGCGGGGCCTATTTGCGCGCCACGGCGACGAAGGTCTGGCTGAAAATGGCGTCGCCGCCAGTTTCGCCTGTTTCCGCCGCCAGCGCCAGCCGCAGCACGAAGCGCACGCACGTCCACAAAACGCCGCGCACCGCACTCTTGAGGCCGTGCACGACGGGCTTGTCTTCGAAACAAGCCACGTCCTTGAAGTCGCACACGAGCAGAAGCTGCTCGATCGAGCGGCGCGTGAAGGAGCCGGTCGCCATGATGTCCCAATAGCGCACGCGGCCCGAAAACAGCGCTTCGCCGTTCGGCAAATGCAGGATGAAGCGCCCGCCCGGCTTCAGCACGCGGCGCACTTCGTCGGCCAGGCGCAGCTGCGTGGCCGGATCGAAATAATGGTAGAGGTCGAACAGCACGATCGCGTCCAAGCTTTCGCCGGGCATCGCGCGCAATTCGGCCATCAGATCGCCCTGGCGCACGCCGTCGATCTTGAGCGTGGCCGCCATCGCAACCTGCTCGGGGCTCGCATCGACACCCGAGACGGCGGTGTAGCCCAAGCGCTGAGCGGCCCACACGATCGCGCCGTGTCCGCAGCCCAGATCGACGATCTTGGCGCTTTTGTCAGGCGGAAAATGCGCACCCACGAATTGCCGCAGGAACGGCCAGCGCCGGTCGAGATTGCCGGCCGCGTCCGAAACGGCGGCATGGGTCGAAACGTAGCGGGCGAGAAAACGCTGGCGCCAGTCGGTCGCGGGATTCTGTTCGTGTTCCATCCGATTCTCTTCTACGCCGTTTCAACGGCTCAGCCGCCAAAGCATTCCCGCCGCACGACCAGCTGCTCGGGCTCGCGCATCATGGCGGCATCGCCTTGCTGGTCGTTCAGTAGCATGACAAAGCGGTCCGGCACCGCCCGAATCCGTCCCTCGGCCGCAATCAGCCAGTCGAACCGCACGATCCGCCGGCGGCGGTCGGCCGGATCGCCGTCGATGCCGTTGATGCGCGCATGCGGCCCCACACCGTCCAGCAGGATCGGGTCGGTCGCCATTTCGGATGCGCCGAACGTGCCCGGTTCCAGGAGCTTGAGGTCGAGTTTTTCGAGGCATTCGGGCACCGGATCGGGCAGCCGCCAGCCCGCAAGCTCCAGGGCAAGAAAATCGAGCGCCAGCGCCGTTTCCGCACCGCGCGCATCGCGCTGGGCAAAAGCGGGAGCGGCGCACAGCAGGGCCGCCAGAGCAGCCGACACGAAAATGGCAGGAAACGACCGCATGGGGCCCTCGGGGGCGGGGTGCAGGCGCTAGGTAGCGCGTTCGCCCGCCTTGCGGCAAGCGGCCTTTGCGCCGCAACGGCCCCAAATACCGCCGCCGCCGGCGCAAATGCCAAAGGCCACGCAAATGCTTGTCGCAAGCAGGCAATCCGGGCTACCACGCTCCCCTCCTTCCCTGATCGCCCGGTCCATGAAAAAAGCCGCCACTGCAGACGAATTCAAACGCGCCATGCGCCGCTTTGCCGCCGGCGTGACGCTGGTGACGACGGCCGGGCGCGGCGGGCGGGCGGGCTTGACTGCAACCGCCATGTGCTCGCTGTCGGCCGATCCGCCGCGCCTGCTGGTCTGCGTCAACCGCGATTCGGCCCCCAACCGCGCCATCGCGGCGTCGAAGCGCTTCTGCGTGAACATCCTGGGCCAGAAACATCGCGCCCTTGCCTTGCGCTTTGCAGGCGCCACCGGCGTGCAGGGCGAGGAGCGTTTCGCGCACGGGCGCTGGGGCAAGGCCGTGACGGGGGCGCCCGTACTCGAAGACGCGCTTGCGAGTTTCGACTGCACGCTTGCCGACGCCATCGAATCCGGCACGCACACGATCTTCGTGGGCAACGTGCGCGCGGCAACATCCGCCGCGCGCGGCGCACCGCTCGTCTACGAAGGCGGCGGCTTCCATGCGCTGGCCGCCCTCGCGGCACCGCGCAAAGCAAAAGCCAAAACCCGAAAATGAGGGCCTTCGCACCGCTGCGCGATCCGATCGTCGCACGGCTGTGGAGTGCTTTGTCTGTTTTCACCATGGGCGACGAGCTGTATCGCGTGGCCCTCGTCTGGCTCGCGATCGAACTTGTCGGTCGCCAGGCGGGCTATTTGGGGGCCGTGCAGTCGGCCTGCATGCTGGCGGGCGCGATCTTCGGCGGCGCGTTCGCCAGCGCCATCGATCCGCGCCGTGCGATGTCCATCCTGCTGGCGGCCGGGGCAACGGCCGCCCTGGTGCCGGCGGTCGCCTGGGATTTGGGCGTGCCGAGCATGCTCGCCCTTGCGATCCCGGCAGTCGGGATATCGCTGATGCGCGCCCAACTCGAACCCGCCATCCAAGGCCATCTGCCGCAGCTGGTCGCCGACCGCGACGTGCTGTTTGCGGCCAACAGCCTCATCGACGGCGTGCGGCGCATGGCGCGCCTGTCGGGGCCGGCTTTGGCGGCGGGACTGGCACTGCTGATGCCGGTGCACGATCTTTTCTACGTCTATGCGCTCGCACTCGGGCTTTCGGCCTATCTGCTGCTGCGCGTGGGCGACGCTCTGCCGGGCCGCGAAAAAAGCGGCAGCAGCAGCTTTCTCGTCGGCTGGAAGATCGTGCGCGCGGCCCCCACTTTGCGCCGCCTCTTGGCGCTCAAATTTTTCACCGACGGCAGCTGGGGCCTTGTGATCGGCTACGGGCTGCCTTTGATCGTCGAACAGCGCAACGCGAGCTGGGGCCCGCTTGTCGGCATTGGCGCCTACGGGGCCGGGCTTGCGACCTACGGTGTGTGCAATCTCGCGGCCTCGATCGTCGTCGGCTCGATGAAACCCACACTCGGCCTCAACCGCATGATGGCGGGTTTGACCGTGACGGGGCTTGGCTTGGCCGCAACCGGGGCGGCGGCCGTCTACGCATCCGACGACTGGCTGTTGCCCGGCCTTTATCTGGGGCTCGGCTTTGCCGCCATAGGGCCGCCCTTTTTCGAAGTGCCGCTGACCTTGCGCGTGCAGCTCGCGGGCTCGGCGCAGTCGCAGGCGGCGGCGGCGAGTGTGCATCGCGTGCGCATCGTCGCCGTGTTCGGCGGCATCATGATGGCGGGCCTGTTTTCGCCGACTTTGTTCGGCCTGCTCGGCACGGCCGTCGCCATGACCGCGGCGGGTGCGGCAAGTGCCCTTGCGACTCTCGCCGTGTGGTACTGGCTGCCGCCCGAAAAACTTGCCGCCGACTGATTTGCCGTTAAAATCCGCAGCCTTCGACATCATCGGAAAGAAAAGAGAAGAACAATGAAGCTCGCCAGCATTCGCGTCGGAAAAAAGGAAACCTACGGGGCCGTGGTGGCGGGCGGGATCGTCGATCTCGGCAAGAAATTCGGCAAAAAATGGCCAACGCTGCGCTTGGCGCTGCTGGGTGCGGGCCTGCCGACGCTGAAAGCCTATGCCAAGGGCCGCAAGCCCGACATCAAGGACGGCAAATTCGCCTGGATGCCGGTCGTCCCGGACGCCACGCGCATTTTCTGCGCGGGCGTGAACTACCGCGAGCACCGGGCGGAAACCGGCCGCCCCGACACGCTGCACCCAACGATTTTCACGCGCTTTGCCTACACGCAAATGGGCCACGAGCAGCCGATGCTGAAGCCCGTCGAAAGCGAGCGGCTCGACTGGGAAGGCGAGCTTGCGATCGTGATCGGCAAGAAGGGCCGCCGCATCGCGCGCGAGAAGGCGATGAGCCACGTGGCGGGCTACGCCTGCTACAACGACGGCTCGGTGCGCGACTACCAGCGCCATACCTCGCAATTCACGCCCGGCAAAAACTTCGTCGCGACCGGCGGTTTCGGCCCGTGGATGGTGACGTCGGACGAGATGAAGAACATCACGGCCCAGACGCTGACCACGCGCGTCAACGGCGTTGTGAAGCAGCAGGCCACGATCGACATGCTGATCCACGACATCCCGCAGCTGATCGCCTACATCTCGACCTTCTGCCCGCTCGAACCCGGCGACGTGATCGTAACCGGCACGCCCGGCGGCGTGGGGGCCGCGCGCACGCCGCCCGAATTCATGTTCCCGGGCGACACGGTCGAGGTCGAAATCACCGGCGTGGGCCTGCTGCGCAACACGATCAAAGCAGGCTAGGCCGCGTCGCGGAGGCAAAAAGCGCGGCAATCTCACCCATTGCCGCGCATTTCGCGCCACAGGCCGAGTTTTTCCTGGGCCGGGCGGTCGGAGAAGGCGAACAGCACGCAATCGCTCGTCGCCTCGAAGCGGCGCCATTGCCAAGACGGCACGACGAAAATGTCGCGCGGGCCGAATTCGAAGCTTTCGAGCTTGCCCCCCGGTGCGAACACATAGACGCGGCCCGTGCCCTCGACGCAGCTGAAAACGGTTGCGTCCGTCGCGCGGTAGGGGGCGCCCGAAAAATCTTTGGGCAGCAGATGCAGCCATGTGCCGATGGTCGGCATCGCCCAGCCGCCGTCGAGCGGATTGGCATAGCGCATCGCAAGACCGTGGCACGCATCGAGCGGGCCGCTACGGCGCAGTTTTTCGAGCGCTTCGCGCGAGCGCGCATAGGGATAGTTGAAGACGGGACTCGCCGCGTTCGTGCGCACATGCCCCAGCGGCAGCAGCCCTTCGCCGAAGCGCGCTTGCGAATCCCCGACCGGTTTGGCTTGCGTCTGCAATTCGGCTTCGAAGCCTTCGGCGAACGAGGCTTCGAAGAAGCCGACGATCGGGATGTCGAGCCCGTCGAGCCACACCATCGGTTCTTGGGTTTCGTTGCCGTGGTCGTGCCACGCCCAAGACGGCGTGATCACGAAATCGCCGGGTCGCATCAAGGTGCGCTCGCCATCGACGGCCGTGTAGGCCCCGCTGCCCTCGACCACGAAGCGCAGCGCCGATTGCGTGTGGCGATGCGCGCGCGCGACCTCGCCCTGCAGGATCAGCTGCAGGCCCGCATAAAGCGTGTTGGTGATGCGCGACTGGCCGGGCAGGCCCGGATTTTCAAGGATCAGCACGCGCCGCTCGGCCTCGGCCGCCGAGATGACCGAACCCGCTTCGAGCACGAAAGGCCGCACGTCCGCCCAGCGCCAGCAATGGGCGACGGCCGCCGATTTGGGTTCTTTGGCGACGAGGCTTTTCAAGACTTCCCACAGCGGCGTGAGCGACGACGACGCAATGCGGTCGTAGAAAGCCTGGCGGGTCGGGTCGGGGCTTTGGTCGGGGCGGGGGTCGGACATGCGCAAAGTCTAGCGCCCTGACCGAACTTGCGCCATGCCGCGCGCGGCGCAATTGGTCTATGATCAGGACCATGCAGGCTGCCTCGACCGGTCCAAGTTTTGTCGATCTGTTCACGCCCAAGCTTCTGACGGTGCTGCGCGAGGGCTACGATCTCGCGAAACTGCGCGCCGATGCGCTTGCGGGCCTCACCGTCGCGATCGTGGCCTTGCCGTTGTCGATGGCGATCGCGATCGCTTCGGGGGCGACCCCGGCGCAAGGCCTCTACACCGCCATCGTCGGCGGTTTCCTCGTGTCGGCCTTCGGCGGCAGCCGCTTCCAGATCGGCGGACCGGCGGGCGCTTTCATCGTTCTGGTCGCCGCAACCGTCGCGCTGCACGGCATGGACGGGCTCATTCTTGCGACGATCCTGTCGGGGCTGATGCTTGCGGCGATGGGGCTCTTGCGCATCGGCACCTACGTGAAATTCGTGCCCTATCCGGTCACGGTCGGCTTCACGGCCGGAATCGCCGTCATCATCTTCGCAAGCCAAATCAAGGAAATCTTCGGGCTCACGCTGTCGGCCCCCGAGCCCGGCGCGTTGCTGGCCAAGTTGCCCGTGCTGTGGCAAGCGCTGCCGAGCGTCAATGCCGCCGCCGCGTGCGTGGCGGGGGCGACGATCGCGACCATTCTGGGCTTGCGGCGTTGGCGCCCGCATTGGCCGGGCTTGTTGATCGCGGTTGCCGGCTCGGCCGTCGCGACCTGGGCTTTCGGCTTGCCGGTCGAGACGATCGGCACGCGCTTCGGCGGCATTCCGGCCGTCTTTCCGATGCCGGCATTGCCCGAGCTGAGCTGGACGAAGATCGTGGCCGTGCTGCCGAGTGCGGTGTCGTTCGCGATGCTGGGGGCGATCGAATCGCTGCTGTCGGCGGTGGTCGCCGACGGCATGACCGGGCGGCGCCACCGCTCGAACTGCGAACTGGTCGCCCAAGGCATTGCCAATGTCGGATCCGGCCTGTTCGGCGGCATTTGCGTGACGGGAACCATCGCGCGCACGGCCACGAACGTGCGCAGCGGCGCCCACGGCCCCATCGCCGGCATGCTGCATGCGCTGTTTTTGCTGCTGTTCGTGCTGCTGGCGGCGTCCGCCGCCAACCATATCCCGTTGGCCGCCCTTGCGGGCGTGCTCGCCGTCGTCGCGTGGAACATGGTCGAACGCCAGGCGGTCGCGACCTTGCTGCGCGTCTCGACCGGCGACGCGGCCGTGCTGGCAACGACGTTTTTTCTCACGATCTTCCGCGATCTCACCGAGGCGATCGTCGTCGGCTTCGCGATGGGGGCGATGCTGTTCATCCACCGCATGTCGACGAGCGTCGCGGTCAGCGGCGAGCGCGGCCTCGGGTTCGAAGACCGCGCCGACACGCAAGGCGAGGACCGCATCCCCTATCGCGACGAATCCGCCGGCGACCGCGACATTGCAGTCTACCGCATCAGCGGCGCGTTCTTTTTCGGAGCGGCCGCGTCGATCGGCTCGGTGCTCGACAATATCGGCGAAGCGCCCAAGGCGCTTGTCGTCGATTTTGCGGCCGTGCCGCTGCTCGATTCGACGGCGGCCCACATCATCGAAGGGCTCGCGCACAAATGCGCGCGCGACGGCGTGCGCCTGTGCCTGACGGGGACGAACCACGACATGCGCCAGACGCTGTTTGCGCTGGGCGTCAAACCGCCGCTGGCGCGCTACGAGAAGTCGGTCGAAAAAGCGGTGGCCGACTTGCGCCGGCCGGCCGAGACGATTTAGCGCGTTAGCGGGCGGCCGCGACCGACATCATGTCGGGGTTGGTCACAAGCAGCGAGTCGCTGGCGGAATCGTGGGCCAAAGCCAACGCCGTCACCACCGCAACCATCGCCGCCAAAGCCAAAAACGCAAACATTGGTATCTCCAAAGCCGACGGTCATGTCCGTCGCGCCAAAACACTATGCCGCGGTACTGCCGGAAGTTTTATTGCTAAGGCCACAGCCAAGCCATGCATTTTTATCATGTATCGATACATATTTCCGGCGTTTTTCACATGTCTAAACGCCAAAATTCATGCTTTGGCCACAAAGCGGCCCGAATAAAGCCTTCGACGCCTCGTTATATGGACAGATCGACGGAAGCGTTTTTGCGATCGCGTACGCAAGGATCCGTTGGACGGCCGCACGAGGGACACCCGGACTCCACCCTTGCTGCGGCAACTTGCGCGAAGGCGGATGCGAGCCCGGATGTACGGTTCGCATCCGCCCTTTTTTTTTCGCTAAGCTCCCTTCCATGACTGGCGAATCGGCAGCAGGCCTCTCGGGCCGCGAATTGGCATGCATGCGCGGCGGCAGAACCGTGTTCGCCAAGCTCGATTTCGGTTTTGCCCCCGGCGACCTCGTGGTGCTGCGCGGGCCCAATGGGGCCGGCAAATCGAGCCTGCTGCGCGTGCTGGCGGGGCTCGTGGCGCCGGCTGCCGGCACGCTCGCCTGGCACGGGGCCGACATTGCCGAAGACCCAGCCGGCCACCGCGCGCGCCTGCAATATGTCGGGCATCTCGACGCGCTCAAAGCCAACCTCACCGCGCGCGAACATCTGCGCTTCCATGCGGCCTTGCGCGACATGGGGGCGCGCGACGTGGGGGGGCGCGACGTCGAAGGCCACCACATCGCACACGCCCTCGACATGTTCGGCCTTGCGAAGCTCGCCGACCGCCCGGCGCGCTTTTTGAGCCAAGGCCAAAAAAGGCGCGTGGCCTTGGCGCGCCTATGCGTGGCCCCCGCCGCCTTGTGGCTGCTCGACGAGCCGACCAACGGGCTCGATGCCGAAGGCGTCGCGTGCCTTGCGGCCGCCATCGCCGACAAGCGCGAGGGCGGCGGCATTGTGGTTGCGGCCACACATCTCGATTTTCCGGGCGGCCAGGCGCGCACGCTGACGCTGCGTGCGGCCGCATGAGTGCGACCCTCGCCCTGTTGCGGCGCGATCTGTCGCTGGCCCTTCGCAATGTCGGCGAAACGCTGACCGTGCTCGCATTCTTCGTCATTGCCGCCACATTGTTTCCGTTCGGCATCGGCCCTGAGCCGCAGATCCTCGCGCGCGTGGCGACCGGCATTGTATGGGTCGTGGCCTTGCTTGCGAGCCTGTTGCCGCTCGAACGCTTGTTCCAATCGGAAGCCGACGAAGGCGGGCTCGACCAGCTGCTGCTCGCCCCTGCCCCGCTCGAAGCGCTTGTGCTGGCGAAGTGTGCGGCCCTGTGGATCGGCAGTGCGCTGCCGCTGATCGCCGTGTCGCCGATCGTGGCGACGATGCTGCAATTGCCGACCGAAGCCTACGGCACTTTGCTCGCCTCGCTGCTGCTCGGCACGCCGAGCCTTGCCTTGCTCGGCGGCATTGGCGCGGCCCTGGCCGTGGGCGCGCGCAAAGGCTCGGCCTTGCTCGCGTTGATCGTGCTGCCGCTCGCGATCCCGGTGCTGATTTTCGCGGTCGCGGCTGTAGAAGCGCAGATCGGCGGCCTCAGCGTGCGGCCGCATTTGTTCTTGTTGGCGGGCTTTGCGGTGTTCTGGTTGACGGTCGCCCCCTTCGCCATGGCAGCCGCCTTGCGCCAAGCGGCGTCTTAACGCCATATTCCCGCCGCGAATGGGTTGGAAATTGGCGCCGATCCGACCATTATATCTGCCAGGGGAAACCGCGACGCCGATGGGACCGTTTAGGGGACTGTCTTGAACTGGCAAGCTCTTGCAAATCCGGCGCGTTTCAAGCGCCTGTCTGATCGGCTGCTGCCGTGGTTTGCGGGCGGTGCGGCCCTGTGCCTTGCGGTCGGCCTCTATCTCGGGCTCGTGGCGTCGCCCCCGGACTACCAGCAGGGCGACAGCGTGCGCATCATGTATGTGCATGTGCCCGCCGCCTGGATGGCGATGTTCGTCTACGCCAATCTCGCCGTTGCGGCCGCCGCCTCGCTCGTGTGGCGCCATCCTTTGGCCGACGTCGCGGGCCGCGCCATGGCGCCGATCGGGGCGGCCTTCACCTTTCTGTGCCTTGCCACGGGCTCGCTGTGGGGCAAGCCCATGTGGGGCACGTGGTGGGTATGGGATGCGCGCCTCACCTCGGTGCTGATTCTGTTTTTCGTCTATATCGCCTACATGGCGCTCAACTCGGCCTTCGACGACGACACGCGCGGGGCGCGCAGCTCGGCGATCCTGGCACTGGTGGGGGCGATCAATCTGCCGATCATCAAATTTTCGGTCGATTGGTGGAACACGCTGCACCAGCCCGCTTCGGTGTCGCGCCTCGACGGGCCCAGCATCCACGCCTCGATGCTGACCCCGCTGCTGCTGATGGCGGTGGGATTCACGCTGCTCTTCTTCGCCCTCGCCCTCGTGCGCATGCGCGCGGGCCTCATCGAGCGGCGGCTTGCCGCCCTCTCCTACACGCGCAGCGCCGACGCGGGCGTAGCGAGTTTCCGCTGATGGCCGAGTTTTTTGCGATGGGCGGCTACGCCGATTTCGTATGGACGGCCTACGGCCTCACGGCCGCCGTGTTGACCGTGCTGGCCGTATCGAGCGTTCGGCGCCTCAAAACGCTTGAGCGTGATTTGGCCGCCGCCGCCGACGACGAGCACGACAGATGAAATTGCCCAAAGCCCGTGCCGCACGTCGCCGCCGTCTTGCCGTGCTCTTGCTGGCAGGCCTCGGCCTCGGCACGGCGGCCGCCCTCACGCTGACGGCGTTCGACGACCATCTCGTGTTCTTCCACACGCCCAGCGACATCGCCGACAAAAAAGTGCCGCTCGACCGGCAGATGCGCATCGGCGGCCTCGTCGAAGTGGGCTCGCTCGAGCGCGTGCAGGGCACGGCCGAAGTGCGCTTCCGCGTGACCGATCTCGAGCATGCCGTCCCCGTCGCCTATGTGGGTGTGCTGCCCGACCTGTTCCGCGAGGGCCAAGGCGTGGTGGCGAACGGCAAGCTTGCCGCCGACGGCACGTTCCGCGCGCGCGAAGTGCTCGCACGCCACGACGAAAACTACATGCCGCCGGAAGTGGCCGAAGCGCTGAAGCGCTCGGGCCGGTGGAACGAAACCATGGGTGCGGGTACGGCCCCGCCGGCTGGCCCGCCGCCCGCCCCCGCAACACAGAGGTAGCTCCAGCCATGACCGCCGAACTCGGCCATTACGCGCTTGTGCTGGCTCTGTGCGTGGCCCTCGTGCAGGCGATCCTGCCGCTCGTCGGCGCCCAGAAAAACGACGCCGCTTTGATGGCGCTCGCCAAGCCCGCCGCGTTTGCGCAGTTCGGGCTCGTGACGCTGTCGTTCGGCTGCCTCGTTTACGCCTTCGTCGTCTCGGATTTCACGGTCAGCAACGTCGTCGCCAACTCGCATTCCGACAAGCCGATGCTCTACAAAATCTCGGGCTCGTGGGGCAACCACGAAGGCTCGATGGTGCTGTGGGCGCTGATCCTCGCTTTGTTCGGGGCAATGGTCGCGGGCTTCGGGCGCAACCTGCCCGACGGGCTCAAGGCGCGCACGCTTGCCGTGCAGGGCATGGTGTGCGTGGCGTTCCTCGCCTTCATCGTCTTCACCTCGAACCCGTTTTTGCGCGTGCTGCCGCCGCCGCCGGACGGCAACGGCCTCAACCCGCTTCTGCAGGATCCCGGCCTCGCCTTCCATCCGCCGCTGCTTTACGTGGGCTATGTCGGTTTCTCGATCGTGTTCGCGTTTGCGATGGCCGCCCTCATCGAAGGCCGCGTGGATGCCGCGTGGGCGCGCTGGGTGCGCCCCTGGACCTTGGCCGCGTGGTCCGCCCTCACGCTCGGCATCGCGCTCGGCTCGTGGTGGGCCTATTACGAGCTCGGCTGGGGCGGCTGGTGGTTCTGGGACCCGGTCGAAAATGCGAGCTTCATGCCGTGGCTCGTGGGAACGGCGCTGCTGCATTCGGCCATCGTCGCCGAAAAGCGCGACGCGCTCAAAACCTGGACGATCCTGCTCGCGATCCTCGCCTTTGCGCTGTCGCTGCTCGGCACGTTCCTCGTGCGCTCGGGCGTGCTCACATCCGTGCATGCGTTCGCGGTCGATCCCGCGCGCGGCGTGTTCATCCTCGCGATCCTCGTGATCGCGGTCGGCGGATCGCTTGCGATGTATGCGTGGCGCGCACCGATGCTGCGCGGCGGCGGCTTGTTCCAGCCGATCAGCCGCGAAGGCGGGCTCGTGCTCAACAACGTGCTGCTGGCGACCTCGGCCGCCACGGTGCTGATCGGGACACTCTATCCGTTGTTCCTTGAGGCCGTCGGCGGCGCCAAAGTTTCGGTCGGCCCGCCCTTCTTCAACGCGACCTTCGTGCCGCTGATGGTGCCGCTGCTGCTCGCGGTGAGCTTCGGCCCGCTGCTCGGCTGGAAGCGCGGCGATTTGGCGGCCGCCGCCCAGCGCCTGTCTTTCGCGATCGCGGCCTCGGTCGCCGTGATCGTCGTCGTCTATTGGGCCGATGCGGGGCGCAAGATTTTTGCGGCCCTTGCGATGGGCTTGGCCGCATGGCTCGTCGCGGGTGCGGCCGTCGAATGGAGCGAGCGCGTGGCTTTGTTCCGCGCCCCCGCAAGCACGGTGTGGTCGCGCATGCGCAATCTGCCGCGCGCGAGCTGGGGCATGACGATCGCGCATGCGGGCCTCGGTCTCATGGTGATGGGCATTGCGGGCGTGACTGCCTGGCAGACCGAAGTGATCCGCCTCGTGCGCGCGGGCGACGCGTTCGACGTGGCGGGCTATCGCTTCGTCTTCAAGGGCGTCACACAGCGCGAGGGGGCGAATTTCTTCGCCACCCAAGCCACGTTCGAGGTCTACGACAACGACCGGCTCTATGCCGTGCTCACGCCCGCGCGCCGCTTCTTCCCCGTGGCCGGCAGCGCGACGACCGAAACCGCGATCAAGACGAACCTGCTGGCGGACCTCTACGCCACGATCGGCGATCCCGAATTGGGCACGCCCGCGCTCAACATGCCGGCCTTCCTCGCCCCCACCGACGCCAACACGCAGTGGACTGCGCGCATCTACCATAATCCGCTCGTCCCCTGGATCTGGATCGGTGCTTGCGTAATGGCGTTCGGCGGCATCGTGTCGCTGACCGACCGGCGCCATCGCGTGGGCGCGCCGAAGCGCGCGTCGATTCCGCTCGGTGCAGCACAGGCGGCCGAATGAAGCGCCTGCTGTTTCTGGTTCCGCTCGCGGCGTTTCTGGTGCTGGCGGCCTATCTCGGTTTCGGGCTCACGCGCGATCCGCAGAAAGTGCCGAGTGCGCTCATCGACCGCCCGGCCCCTGCGTTCGATCTGCCGGCGGTACCGGGCCTCGCCCTTGCCGGCCTGTCGCAGGAATCGCTCAAAGGCCAAGTCTCGATCGTCAATGTGTTCGCCTCGTGGTGCCAACCGTGCCGCATCGAGCACCCGATCTTCATGCGCCTCGCGCGCGAAAGCGACGTGCCGATCCTCGGCCTCAACTACAAGGACAAAGCCGAAGACGCGCGCAAATGGCTCGGCGATCTCGGCAACCCCTATCGCGCCATCGGCTACGATTTCGAGGGCCGCGTGGCGATCGATTGGGGCGTGTACGGCGTGCCCGAAACCTTCGTCGTCGACCGCAGCGGCACGATCCGCTTCAAGCATGTGGGGCCGGTGACACCCGCCGTGCTCGACGACATGCTGAAACTCATCGCGCAATTGAAGAGGGCGGCATGATGCGCGTTTTTGCCCTCGCCCTCTTGTGCGCACTCCTGCCCGCCGCGGCCGGGGCCGTGCTGCCGAGCGAGCGCTTGGCGGATCCCGCCCTCGAAGCGCGCGCGCGCGTGATCAGCCAGGATCTGCGCTGCCAAGTCTGCCAGAACCAGTCGATCGACGATTCGAACGCGTCGCTCGCGGCCGACCTGCGCCGCCTCGTGCGCGAACGGCTCACGGCCGGCGACAGCAACGAAGCCGTGCTCGCTTACGTCACGCAGCGCTACGGCGACTATGTGCTGCTGCGCCCGCCGCTGCGCAACGACACGATCCTGTTGTGGTACGGGCCCTTCGGCCTGCTCGCGGCGGGGCTTGTGGGGGCGGCCATCTATATCCGCCGCCGACGGCCGCGGCCCGCGTCCGAGATCGCGGCCTTGAGTGCCGAGGAAGAACAACGCTTGGCCAAATTGCTGGCACCCGAGGAACGCAAATGATTTTCGCCGTTCTGGCCCTGGTGACGGCGATCGTCGTGGCCATGTTGGTGTGGCCGATGCTGCGCAAGGCCAAAGCCCCGCCGACGCGTGCCGCCTTCGACATGGAAGTGCATCGCGACCAGCTCGAGGAGATTGCGCGCGATTTGGCGCGCGGCACCATCGATGCGCGCGAAGCCCAAGCCGCGCGCGCCGAAATCGGCCGCCGCATGCTGGCGCTCGCAAGCGAACCGGCGGCCGAACCCGTCCATACCGGCGGTTCGCGTTTGCTGGCCGTGGCATTGGCGGTCGCGATTCCGGCGGCGGCGTTCGCACTCTATATCGACCGCGGCGTGCCGGGTGCGCCCGGCGTGCCGTTTGCCGAGCAAAAAGCCACGGGCACCAACCAAGATCCGCAGCTCGTGGAATTCGCGCGCGCCTTGCGCGCGCGCGTGGCGAGCAACCCGAACGACATCGAAGCTTGGGTTCGCCTGGCCCAGGTTTCGGCCGCGTTCAACATGGCCGAGGACGCGCTCAATGCCTGGCGCACGGCCGACAGGCTCGCGGGCGAACGGCCGGAACTTGCCGGTCCGCTCGGCGAAGCGGCCGTGCTGGCCGCCAACGGCCAGGTGACGCCCGAAGCCCAGCGCGCCTTCGCGCGCGTGCTTGCCGCCGACCCCGGCGATCCGCGCGCGCGCTACTACACGGGCCAAGCGCTCGCGCAAGCGGGCGACCTCAACGCCGCCGTGCGCATGTGGTTCGATCTGGCGGCGGCATCCGCGCCCGACGCGCCGTGGCTTCCGACCGTGCGCGAAGCTTTGGCGCAGGCCGCGCGCGAAGCGCGCATCGATTTGGCGCGGCTGCGCCCGTCGCCCGACAACCGCCCGGCCGCATCGAGCCTCGCCCCGCCGCAAAGCGTGTTCGCGTCGGCTGCCCCGAACCCATCCGTACCGCCGGGCGGCCAAGCGCTGCTGGCTTTGCCCGAAGCCGAACGCGCGCAAGCGATCCGCGGCATGGTCGAGGGGCTTGCGGCTCGGCTCGAAGCGCAGCCCGACGATCTCGAAGGCTGGCAGCGTCTGGCGCGCTCGTGGCAAGCGCTCGACGAGCCCGAGAAGGCGCTTGCCGCCTATGCGCGCACGGCCGAAATCGCGCCCGACCAACTCCCCGTGCTCGACGCCTATGCCGACGCGCTGCTGGCCCTGCACGATCCCGACACGCGGCTCGATGCGCCCGCGCGCAAGGCGATGGCGAATCTTCTGGAGCGCGCGCCCAACAATGCGCTCGCCCTTTGGCTCGTTGGGCTCGACGAGGTGGCCGCCGGCAACCAGCTTGCCGCCACGGCCTTGTGGCAGCGCCTGCTGGCGCTGCTGCCGGAAGCAAGCCCCGCGCGCGCCGAACTCGTCGAGCGCATCGAGAAACTCAAAGCCGGAAACTAGCGCCTCAGGCGCCGATCAGGGCGCGACCCACGTCCGCGCGATAGGCGGCGGCGAGGATGAACGCCACGTCGCCCTTTTGCCCGAGCAGCGGCAGCGACAGGCGCTCCCAGGTCTGCGGCTCTTCTTTGGGTCCGAACCAGCCCGCATAGACGCGCCAATAGGGGCGCTGCGTGCGCCGAACCATGCGGTACTCGGCCGTGAGAATCCCGGATTGGGCCGCCGGCAAATCTTCGACGATCGCCCCCGTCATGTCGACGCCGAAGGCCTTGCGGAACGTGGTGCCGTAGAAGCCGTAGCGGAAACGCGCTTGCGGGCGAACCTCGATCACAATCAGATTGCGCGCCCAGTCGGCAAGGGCCGGCACGTCGAGGTCGCGCGCACGCGGCGGGCCGCCGGCCGCCGGCGATTGGCGCACCCAGAATCGGTAAAGCTGCCGCAGTTTTTCGCTCTGGATACTGCGCAGAAATTCGTCGCTCATTCCGATACCGCTTGTTGCTCTAAAAATCATACGCGTGTGCGTGCTGCGCGCGCGAATTATATCGATATTGCCTCATTCGGCATGTAGATTCGCAAGAGATATGGACAGGCAAGCGAAGACGAAAAAGACCCAGATCGTCGTGATCGGCGGCGGGGCAGGCGGGCTTGAACTGATGGCGCGGCTCGGCGCCAAGTTCGGGGGCAAGCATTACGACCTCATTCTGGTCGACCGCAACCGCGCGCATATCTGGAAGCCGCTGCTGCACGAGGTGGCGGCGGGTTCGCTCGACGCCAATCTCGACGAAGTCGGCTATCGTAGCCACGCCTATCGCTGGGGCTACCGGTTTTTCGACGGCACGCTCGAGGCGATCGACCGCGACAGCCGCCAAGTCGTGATCGCCCCGATGTTCGACGAAAAGGGCATCGAGATCGTGGCACGCCATCGCATCCGCTACGACTATCTCGTGATCGCGGTGGGCTCGGTCTCGAACGATTTCGGCACGCCCGGCGTGCGCGAGAACTGCATCTTCCTCGACGAGCGCGCCCAGGCCGACCGATTCCGCCAGCGCCTGCTCAATGCGTGTTTGCGCGTCTCGCGCGGCATGACGATCGACCCCGGCGCCAATCTCTTCGTCAATGTCGCGATCGTCGGCGGCGGCGCCACGGGCGTGGAACTTGCGGCCGAACTCTACAGTGCCGCCGCCGCTTTGCGCGTCTACGGCCTCGAAGTTTTCGACGAAAGCCGCCTCAAAATCACGCTGATCGAAGCAGGCCCGCGCATCCTGCCGGCTCTCCCTGAGAAGCTCGCGGCGGCAGCGCACAAAGAACTCGAAGCGCTCGGCGTGCGCGTGCTCACGGGCACGCAAGTCACGCAAGCGACGGAAGACGGCATCGTCACCAAAAACGGCGAGACGATATTGGCCGATCTGCGCGTCTGGGCGGCCGGCGTCAAAGGCGGGGAATTCCTCAAGGAGATCGGCGGCCTCGAGACCAACCGCACGAACCAGCTTGTGGTGCTGCCCACGCTGCAGACTACGCGCGACGAACGCATCTTCGCGATCGGCGATTGCTGTGCCTGCCCCGTGGAAGGCAGCCCGCGCCCCGTACCCCCGCGCGCCCAAGCCGCCCACCAGATGGCGGCGACGGCGTTCAAAAATCTATGCCGCCTCATCGAGGGCAAAGCACCCGTGCCCTTCGTCTACAAAGACCACGGCTCCCTCGTGAGCCTGGCACGCTACACGACCGTGGGCAGCCTCATGGGCAATCTGATCGGCGGGCGCATGGCGGTCGAAGGCAGGCTCGCGCGCTTCGTCTATGTGTCGCTCTACCGCATGCACATTTTGGCCGTGCATGGCTGGCTCAAAGGCCTGATCATGATCGGCATCGGGCATGTGAATCAGGTGATTCGCCCGAAATTGAAACTGCACTGATCTGGAAACCTGTCGATTGCCGGAGCGGGGATGGTGGAGCCGATCGGGATCGAACCGACGACCTCCTCATTGCGAACGAGGCGCTCTCCCAGCTGAGCTACGGCCCCCTGCTCCGGCATCGAAAGGTGCGGGATAATGCTGGCCCGCCCCGCCCCTGTCAAGGGAGCGATTTGCCAAGACCTTGCAAGCGTTTGACGGCTTCGAGTACGATCCGCCCGCACGCTTTTTCCGGGGGAATGGGGCCACCATGCAGTCGTTGGGCGTTTTGCTGTCGTCGGTCATTCAGATCTATATTTGGATTCTGATCGGCTCGGCCGTGCTGTCGTGGCTGCTGGCCTTCAACGTGCTCAATGCGCGCAACCAGGTCGTCTACACGATCGCCGATTTTCTCTACCGCATCACCGAGCCCGCCTTGCGCCCGATCCGCCGCTTCATGCCCAATATCGGCGGCATCGACATTTCGCCGGTGGTGCTGATCCTGCTGCTGATCTTCGCGCAGAACCTGATCTACGAATACTGGCTCTAAGCCGATGGGCGGCTATTTGGAGGTCGCAGCCGACGGCGTCTATTTGGCCGTGCGCGTGACCCCCAAATCGCGCCGCCCCGGTATCGGCGGAATCGGCGACGGCACCAACCTCGCGGTCGCCGTCAACGCCGCCCCCGAAGACGGCAAAGCCAACGACGCGACAATCGCGGCCCTCGCCGAATTTCTCGGGCTGCCGAAGCGCCAGATCGCGTTGGTCAAAGGGGCCACGTCGCGCCTCAAGCGTTTCAAGATCGCGGGCGCACCCGAAGCGCTGCGCAAAACCATCGAAGGAAAACTCGCATGACCGCCCGCATCATCGACGGCAAAACCATCGCCGCCAATTTGCGCGCGGATGTCGGCCGAGACGTGGCAGGCCTGCCCTT
Organism: Telmatospirillum sp.; assembly: GCA_020248985.1. GTDB lineage: Bacteria > Pseudomonadota > Alphaproteobacteria > CACIAM-22H2 > CACIAM-22H2 > Tagaea. The sequence continues at coordinate 40,958 of JADCGL010000017.1, forward strand.
CCAGCCCGGCCTTGCCGTGGTACTCGTGGGCGAGGATCCGGCGAGTGCCGTCTATGTGCGCAACAAACACAAGGCCACGCTCGAAGCCGGCATGGCGAGCTTCGAGCATCGCCTCGCCGCCACCACAAGCGAAGCCGATCTGCTCGCCCTCGTGGCGAAGCTCAATGCCGACGACAAGGTCGACGGCATCCTCGTGCAATTGCCGCTGCCCAAACATATCGACGCCACGAAGGTGCTCGACGCGATCGATCCGGCCAAAGACGTGGACGGTTTCCACGCGGTCAATGCAGGCCTGCTCGCCAGCGGCCGACCGGGCTTGGTGCCGTGCACGCCCGCGGGCTGCATGCGCCTGATCGCGAGCCTCGGCCAAGATATCGCGGGCAAACACGCCGTCCTCGTCGGCCGCTCGAACATCGTCGGCAAACCGATGGCGCATCTGCTGCTGGCCGCCGACTGCACAGTCACGGTCGCGCACTCGAAGACGGCGAACCTTTCCGCCCTTTGCCGCAAGGCCGACATTCTCGTCGCCGCCGTCGGCCGACCCGAAATGGTCAAAGGCGATTGGATCAAACCGGGCGCCATCGTGATCGACGTCGGCATCAACCGCGTGGCGACAGCAGACGGCAAAGGCCGCCTCGTCGGCGACGTGGATTACGAAGCGGCGTTGCCGATCGCGGGCGCCATCACGTCCGTGCCGGGCGGCGTTGGCCCGATGACGATCGCGTGCCTGCTCGCCAACACGCTTATGGCGGCAAAGGCACGCCGCGGAGCCTGACGACGCCGCGCATATCGGCCGCATCCGCGATGGGCTTGCCCTTGCGCAAGATTTCGATCTTGCCTTCGGCCATCAGCACCAACGCGCGCGCCCGGATTTTCGGCAACAACCCTTGCCAAGCCTTGCCGGGCCCCGCGAGGGCGACCGCCACATCCGAAGGACTGACCGACTTCCCCGCCGCGACGCCCGCAAGGATCGCCGCGTCGAGCGCGTCGTTGTCGGGCGGTGTTTGCGTCACCCTTTGCGCTTCGCGGCTGCCAACCGCAAACGCAGCGCGTTCAATTTGATGAAGCCTTCCGCGTCGCGCTGGTTGTAAGCACCGGCGTCTTCTTCGAAGGTCACGTGTGCCAAGCTGTAGAGGCTGTTGGGGCTCTTGCGGCCCGCGACCGTCGCTTGGCCTTTGTAGCATTTGATGCGCACGGTGCCCGAGACGTTAGCCTGGCTCTTGTCGATCGCGGCCTGCAGCATTTCGCGTTCGGGCGCGAACCAGAAGCCGTAATAGACGAGCTCGGCATAACGCGGCATCAGCTCGTCCTTGAGGTGTGCGGCCCCGCGGTCGAGCGTGATCGATTCGATCCCGCGGTGCGCGATCTGCCAGATGGTACCACCCGGCGTTTCGTACACACCGCGGCTCTTCATGCCGACGAAGCGGTTCTCGACGAGATCGAGGCGGCCGATCCCGTGGCGCCCGCCGATCGCGTTGAGTTCGGTGAGCAACGCCGCCGGCGACAGGCGCTTGCCGTTGACCGCGACGGGGTCGCCCTTCTCGAATTCGATCTCGAGATATTCGGGCTTGTCCGGGGCGGCTTCCGGCGACACGGTGCGCGAATAGACGAATTCTTCGGGCTCCTGCCACGGATCTTCGAGCACTTTGCCTTCGGCCGAGATGTGCAGCAGGTTCGCGTCGACCGAAAACGGTGCCTCGCCGCGCTTGTCCTTGGCGATCGGAATCTGGTTCTTCTCGGCGTAGTCGAGCAGCTTCGTGCGGCTGTCGAGCTTCCATTCGCGCCACGGTGCGATCACGCGGATATTGGGCTCGAGCGCATAATAGGTCAGCTCGAAGCGCACCTGGTCGTTGCCCTTGCCGGTCGCGCCGTGGCACACGGCATCCGCCCCCACCTGGCGCGCGATTTCGATCTGGCGCTTGGCGATGAGCGGCCGCGCGATCGACGTGCCCAGCAGATACTGGCCTTCGTAGAGCGCGTTGGCGCGGAACATCGGCATCACGAAGTCGCGCACGAACTCTTCGCGCAGATCTTCGATGAAAATTTCCTTGATGCCGAGCATCTGCGCCTTTTTGCGCGCGGGCTCGAGCTCTTCGCCCTGGCCGAGATCGGCCGTGAAGGTCACGACCTCGCAGCCGTATGTGTCCTGCAGCCATTTGAGAATGATCGAGGTGTCGAGGCCGCCCGAATAGGCGAGGACGACTTTTTTGACTTTCTTTTCCATGGGACGGACCGTTTCGAGCTTGGACGAGGGGATGCGGCAAAATCGGCGCGGAGTATAGGTATTGCGCGGCCCGGGGCAAGGGCGGTCTCGTGCCTTTTGGCAATCTACGGGGTAGAATCGAGATACCCGATTCGACGCGTTCTGCACAAAAAGGGGCGAAAAATGCTGTTCGTCAAACTCGTCGAGCTTTACGGCCGCTACGGCTTCACGATCCGCTCGAGCATTTCGCCGTTCCTGCTGACCAAATTGTCGCTGAACAGCTCGGAAGACGGCACCTTCACCTATGCGTTCCGCGAGGGCACCAATATCGGCAATCTCGGCGGCGGCATCAACATGTCGGAGGTCGCACTCATCGAGGATATCGGCCAGGTGCTGGCCCCCAAACGCGTCTTCGCGATCGGCTGCTCGTTCGGCTGGAGCACGCTTGCCCTGGCACTCGCGATGCCCAAGGCCAAGATCGTGGCGATCGATATCGGCATGGGCAACGGCAAAGAGGGCTTGGCGCTCACCAACCAGATCGCGAAGGAAAACGGCTTCGACGTGACGGGCGTGTTGGGGTCATCGCCCGACGATCTGGCCGCCACGGTCGCGGCCCATTTCGAAGCACCCATCGACATGGTCTTCATCGATGCCGACCATACGAACGAAGCGCAGAGCAAAGACTATTTCGGCATCCGCCCGCATTGCACGACCGACGCCGTCTTCATGTTCCACGACGTGATGGTCTGCCAGATGCTGCCGTCGTTCAAAGAGATCGCAGCCGCCACGCCCACGCACAAAGCGCGCGTGCTCACGCGCACGGCGTCGGGCATCGGCATTCTGGCGCCCAAAGACAGCCACACGGAATTGCACCGCGTGCTCGACGCCTATTGCGATCCGTTCGGCACAGTGCCGGTCTAGGACGCGTCGCCGCTGCTCGCGGCGGCCGCCGCATCGAGCAGGCTGCGGCGGATTTTCTGGCTTTCGCTTTTGAGCTGGCCGCAGGCGGCGGAAATGTCGCGCCCGCGCGGCGTGCGCACCGGGCTCGAATAGCCGGCGTCGAACACGATCTGCGAGAATTTTTCGATGGCTTCGTCGGTCGAGCACTCGAAGGGCGCGCCCGGCCACGCATTGAACGGAATCAGATTGACCTTGGCCGGAATGCCCGAGATGAGCTTCACCAAGGCGCGCGCATCGGCCGGGCTGTCGTTGACACCCTTCAGCATCACATATTCGAACGTGATGCGGCGCGCATTCGACAGGCTCGGATAGGTGCGGCACGCCTCCATGAGTTCGGCGATCGGGTACTTCTTGTTGAGCGGGACGAGCACGTCGCGAAGCTCGTCGGTGACCGCATGCAGCGAGATCGCCAGCATCACGCGCAATTCGTCGCCGCAGCGTTTGATCATCGGCGCCACGCCCGAGGTGGAGAGCGTGATCTTGCGCTTGGAGATCGCAAGGCCTTCTTCGTCCATCGCGATCTTCATCGCCTTGGCGACGTTGGCGTAGTTGAACAAGGGCTCGCCCATGCCCATCAAAACGATGTTGGTGAGCTTTCGGTTGCCTTCGGGGCCGGGCCATTCGTCGAACGTGTCTTTGGCCAGCATGATCTGGCCGACGATTTCGGCGGGCGTCAAATCGCGCACGAGGCGCTGCGTGCCCGTGTGGCAGAATTTGCAGGTGAGCGTGCAGCCGACCTGGCTCGAAATGCACAGCGTGCCGCGATCTTCCTCGGGGATATGGACGGTTTCGATTTCCTGCCCGTCGGGGAAGCGCAGCAGCCATTTTTTGGTGCCGTCGATCGAATCCTGCAGGCGGCTGATCTCGGGCCGGTGCACGGCGTAGCGCTCGGCCAATTTGGCGCGCAGCTTCTTCGACATGTCGGTCATGTCGTCGAAATCGCGCGCGCCCTTGGCGTAGATCCAGCCCCACAATTGCCGCGCGCGGAACGCCGGCTCACCGAGCTCTTTGAACAGCTCGGCAAGCTCCTGGCGCGTGAGCCCCACGAGATTGCTGCGCCCGTCCGGACTTTGCGGCGCGGGCAGGCTTTCCTTGAAGGGGGCAAGGGCGGGGGCGGGGACAATGGGCTCGAGCATGCCCGCTATATAAGCGTGCCCGGCGGTTCTGGCTAGCGGCGCACGTTGCACGCGCGGTCGATATCGGCCAAAGCGCGCGCGAAGCCCGTGAGATTGTAGGTGTCGGTCGTCTCGGTGCCGCGCGCGGACACGCCGCGCACAAGGGCTGTCGCGCGCGGGGCGGCCGCACGCATCGCGTCGATGGCCGTGCGGTTGGCGGCGTCTTCGCGCGTCCACGCACGGTCGGAGCCGGGCTGGTCGAGATTGGAAAGCGGCACTTTGACGCGCCCGATTTCGATCTCCATCGCCCCGCCGTCGCGCAGCGGGTAGCCCGCAAACCACGTGAGTTCGTTGGATTTGTTCACGCCCGGATAATGCGCCACGCTGAGCGTGGGGTCGGCGCGGCGAGCCCCCGCAGGCTTGCTCTCGACCTTGACCGGGCGGCCGATCACGTAGCACACGCGCGTGGGTCCCGTGCCCGCTTCGGCCGCGAGCCACCCGTCGTAATTGCCGAGTTGGCGCGGGGCAGCGCTTGCTGCCGGTGCTTGGGCGGGTGCCGCCGGGCGCGGCTGCGTCTGGGCGCTGGCCGCGGCGGCGGCCAGGAACAAACCCAATACGGCAAACAAGGCGGCGGTTTTTGCGGGGCGAATCGTGATCCGACGGGCCATGGCTTGCGTATCGCATCGGCAATGATTCTCGTCAACCGCGCAAAAACACCCGACCGACGCCCAGGCCGCGCCAACGTGGCCTTGGACGCGCTTGCGCCGTTCTTGAACCGCTCTATACAAGGCGCCATGGCCAACGACACCGATCCGCCCCCCCAAGAAGCCCCGGCGCCGGAAGCCCCGACACTCGAGTCCTTGGTCCGCGATCTGGGGGCGGTGGCCAAACGCCAGGACCGGGCCGCTTTCGCGCGCCTGTTCGCGCATTTCGCCCCCCGCGTGAAAGGTTATCTGATGCGCCTGGGTGCGGAGCGCGCCCAGGCCGACGACCTCATGCAGGACGTGATGCTGACCGTGTGGCGCAAGGCGCCCGGCTACGACCCGCAGATGGCGAGCCCCGCCACGTGGATTTTCGCGATCGCGCGCAACCGGCGCATCGACGCGCTGCGCCGCGACAAGCGCGCCGATCTCGACCCCGACGATCCCGGCCTGATGCCCGACGCCGACGCCCTGCCCGACCGCGTGCTCGATGCGCGCATGTGGGAAACGCGGCTGGCAGGCGCCATCGCCGATCTGCCGCCCGAACAGGCGCAGATGCTGCGCCTCGCCTATTACGAAGACCGCTCGCACGGCGACATCGCGACGAGCCTGCGGCTGCCGCTGGGCACCGTCAAATCGCGCTTGCGGCTTGCCGTGGCGCGGTTGCGCACTATGTTTGAGAGCGACACATGAGAACGCACAGCATGACCAACTTGGCCCAGATCCCCGCCCATATTCCGGACGAATGGCTGCTCGACCACGCTGCCGGCGCCACGCCCGAGCCGGTGGCCGTGCTCGTCGAAGCGCATCTGGCGCTGTCCGCGCCTGCGCGCGCGACCTATGCGCGGCTGGCGGCCGTGGGCGGCGTGCTGCTCGAGCAGCAGGCCCCGGCCGACGTCGCGCCGGACGCGCTTGCCCGCCTGATGGCGCGCATCGAAGCGAACCCCGCGCCGGTGCGCGCGGCGGCACCCGCAGCCGCAGGGCTGCTGCCCGCATCGCTCAGCGCCTATACCGGCCCCTCGATCGAAAATCTGGCTTGGCGGCGCATCGTGCGCGGCGTGGAACAGGCCACGTTGAAACTCGGCGGGCCAAGCCCCTACGAATTGAGCCTGCTGCGCATTGCGGCCGGCAAGTCGATCCCGCAGCACACGCACGAGGGCGACGAATTGCTGCTCGTCCTCGCGGGCTCGTTCGAAGACGGGCGCGCCGGCTATGCGCGCGGCGACGTGTGCGCGGCCGACGCGAGCGTGGACCATGCGCCCGTCGCCGACCGGGCGACGGACTGCCTGTGCCTGCATGTCGCCAACGCGCCCATCAAGCTCACCGGGCCGTTCGGGCGCCTGCTCAATCCGCTGCTGAAACTCGCGCGCCGCTAGACGGAGGCGCCGCTAAGGTGTTCCGCCCGGCAGGATCGGGCGGGCGTCGTGCGTGCGCATCGACAGCACGCGGTCGTACATCACGAGCGCGCCCGCGAGCGACACGTTGATGCAGAATTTCGTCGGGATCTTGATCACGAATTTGCACAAGGCCTGCATCGCCGGCGACAGCGAGCCGCGCTCGGGCCCCAGCACGTAGGCCGCCGCGCGCGGATGGCGGAAGCGCGGCAGGTCGATCGCGTCGTCGGTAAGCTCGATGCCCACAAGCGTGCAGCCGAGCGGCAATTGCATCGCATCGATCGTCGGCCAATCGTAGATCGGCACGCTCTGCGATGCGTCGGACGTGTCGGCGAGATTGGCCTGGTGGCGGTCGAAAGCCGCCGCGACCGTGAACACGAACGCCGCGTCGAACGCGTGTGCCGTGCGCGCGAGCGCGCCCAAATTCATGGGTTTCGAGATGCCCTCGACGCCGATGCCGAAATAGCCCTTCATGATCGCCGGACCTTGCCCTTTGGCGCGCAGCAAGGCAAGTTCGCCCGCATCATGAACGCTGCTCTTATCGTTGAAGTCACGCGCGGCACGGCCGTCGAAAGCCGCCACCGCACGCATGTCGCAATCGCCACGCCGGACGGCGAAATCCTCGAAGCGCATGGCGATGTCGATCTGCCGGTCTTTCCGCGCTCGGCCATCAAGCCGATCCAGTCGCTGGGCTTGCTCGAAAGCGGGGCCGCCGACGCGTTCGGCTGCTCGAGCGCGGAGATCGCGATTTCGGCCGCCAGCCACGGCGGCGAACCCATGCATGTGCAGACGGTCGCAAACTGGCTCAACCGCATGGGCCTCGATGCGGGCGATCTCGAATGCGGCGCCCATCTGCCCACGCATGCGCCAAGCGCCGAGGGGCTGATCCGCGCCTTCGAGGCCCCAAGTGCGCTCCACAACAATTGCTCGGGCAAACACACGGGCATGCTGGCCGTATGCCGCCATAGAGGCTGGCCGACCAAGGGCTATATCGAGCCAGCGCACCCGCTGCAGAAACTGATCGTCGCGCGCTTCGAAGAAATGCTGGGGCTCGATCTTGCGGCCGCCGCAACCGGCTTCGACGGCTGCTCGCTGCCGCAGATCGCGATCCCGGTGCGCAATCTCGCCATCGGCATCGCGCGCCTGGGCAGCCCGGATGGCCTCGAACCCGCGCGCGCGGCTGCGTGCAAGCGCATGGCCGCATCGATCGTCGAAAACCCGTTCATGCTCGCAGGCTCGGGCCGCTTCTGCACGCGCGCTTTGCAGGCGGCACGCGGCCGCGTGGTGCTGAAAACCGGGGCCGAAGGCGTGTATATGGCCGCGATCCCCGAACGCCGTATTGGCATCGCCCTCAAGGTCGAAGACGGGGCGGGCCGTGCGGCCGAAGTTGCGATGGCGCGCCTGCTCGACCGCCTTGGCGGTTTTGCCGATACGCCGCGCGGCGAGGTCGAAGCCCTCGTCAATCCGAAACTCGCCAACGCCAATGGCTGGACGGTCGGCGAAATCCGCCCCGCGCCGAGCTGGTAATGCGCGCGATCGGCTGCAGCGCTTTTGCCGATCCGCCCGTGCTGCGGCTGGGCGATTTGCCGATCCCGTCGCCGGGGCCCGGCGAAGTGCGGTTGCGCGTGCATGCGGCCGGCGTCAATTTCGCCGACACGCTGATGGTGCGCGGCAAGTACCAAGCCAAGCCTGAATTCCCCTTTGTGCCGGGCATGGAAATGGCCGGCGAGATCGACGGGCTCGGCGCGGGTGTCACCGGCTTTGCGATCGGCACACGCGTGCTCGCCACGGCCGAGCACGGCGCTTTCGCCGAGTTTGCGATCGCACGCGCGGCCGACACGGTCGCAATCCCGGACGCGATGGACTACGCAACCGCCGCCACGTTCCCCATCGTGTACGGCACGGCGCATGGCGGCTTGCTGTGGCGCGCGCGCCTGCAGGCGGGCGAAACGCTGCTTGTGCTCGGGGCTGCCGGCGGCGTGGGGCTTGCGGCCGTCGAAGTCGGCAAAGCAATGGGCGCGGTCGTCTATGCGGGTACGAGCGACGATGCGCGCGGCCGTATGGCCATGGCGCACGGGGCGGACACGGCCATCAACTACGCGACCGAAGATCTGCGCAGCGTCGCGCGCACGCTCACGCACGACAAAGGCATCGACGTCGTGTTCGATCCGGTCGGCGGCCCTGCCTTCGATGCGGCGTTGCGTGCGGTCGCGTGGGAAGGGCGCATCGTCGTGGTCGGCTTTGCGGCCGGTGCGGTGCCGCAGATCCCGGCCAATCTGCTGCTCGTCAAAAACGCGGCGGCGCTCGGCTTTTTCTGGGGCAGCTACCGGCGCCACGATCCGGCGCGCGTGCAGGCCTCGCTTGCCACGCTGATCGGCTGGTGGCAGCAGGGGCTGCTCAAACCGCATGTCGATGCGCGCTTCAAATTGGCCGATGCCGCCACGGCCTTGGCCCATCTCACCGACCGCAAGGGGACCGGCAAAGCCGTGATCGAAATCGCATGACCGATCCCAACGACATCCGCATTGCCAAGCTCCTGCATGCGCGCGCCGATCTCGCACCCGGCGATCCCATCGCGCCCCCCATTGTGCTGGCAAGCTCCTACCATCTGCCGGGCCTGCCGGCCGAAGCACCCTTCCAATACGGGCGCTTCCACAATCCGAGCTGGGATGCGGTCGAACATGCGCTGGCGTTGCTCGAAGATGCGCCGGTCGTCGGCTTCCCCTCGGGCATGGCGGCGATCGCGGCCGTGCTCTATTCCACATTGCGCAGCGGCGACCGCATTCTGCTGCCGTCGGACGGCTACTACACCACGCGCGCCTTGAGCGAGCGCTTCCTGGGCCCCCTCGGCGTTGCGTTCGACACGCGCGCCACGGCGAATTTCCTCGACGGCGGTTTTGCGGGCTACCGGCTCGTGTGGATCGAAACGCCGTCCAATCCGGGCCTCGATGTGTGCGACATCGCGGCGGTCTGTGCGGCAGCGCATGCGGCCGGCGCGATCGTGTGCGTGGACAACACCACGCTCACCCCGCTCGGCCAGCGCCCGCTCGATCTGGGGGCCGATCTCGTGGTCGCGGCCGACACCAAAGCGCCCGCCGGCCATTCGGACGTGCTGTTCGGCCATGTCGCGTCGCGCGACGAGAAGCTGCTGGCGGCCGTGCGCGACTGGCGCAAATTCGGCGGGGCCATTCCGGGCCCGTTCGAAGCCTGGCTCGTGCATCGCGGCCTCGAAACGCTCGAGCTGCGCTTTGCCCGCCAATGCGACAACGCGCTCGCCATCGCCCAGCGCTTGGCCGTGCACAAGGCGACCGTTTCCGTGCGCTATCCGGGCCTCGGCAACGATCCCTCGCACGGACTCGCGCGCAAACAGATGCAGCGTTTCGGCGGGCTTGTCGGCGTCACCTTCGCCGATGCGGCTTCGGCCGAAAGCTTCATCGCCTGCCCCTTCATCCGTCCGAGTACGAGCTTCGGCGGCGTGCACACGAGCGCCGAGCGCCGTGCACGCTGGGGCGATGCCGTCGCACCGGGCTATGTGCGCCTTTCGGTGGGCTGCGAACCGCTCGAAGCCCTGTGGGCCGCGATGGACGAGAGCCTCGCCCGTCTCGCTTGAACCGTCTTCAGCGCCAATACTCGGCGCGCTGCAGCGTGCGTTCGATGTCGCCGCGCGTGAGCCCCACATCCTTGAGCATATCCGGCCCCATCTCGCGCAGTCGCGCGCGCTGCTGGGCGCGCTCTTGGGCTGCCATCAAACACCGCACGCTGGCGCCGATTGCGCCGCCAAGGGCCACAAAAACCGCGATCCAAGCGCCGCGGACATCCACGCTGTTGCTTTGAACCAAGCTTGCCATGCCACAATCTCCTTCATGTGTGTTTTCTGGCTTGGTCGTCACAATGCTTGTATATTCGCGCTTCGACAAACGACCTCTTCTCGCATGATGCATGAGGAAATCTAGGGTATGGCCTCGCCCCGCCAGACGCCGCGCCTGCCGCCGCTCAACGCGCTTCGCGCCTTCGAGGCGGCCGCACGCCATCTGTCGCTGACCAAAGCCGCGCAGGAATTGGGCGTCACGCAAGCGGCGGTGAGCCACCAGGTCAAAGCGCTCGAAGACGATCTCGGCACGCCGTTGTTCCGGCGGCTCACGCGCGCATTGGCGCTCACCGACACGGGCGCTTTGCTCGCCCCCGAACTCACCCAAGCCTTCGCGCGCATCGCCGCCGCCGCCCAGCGCGCGCGCGAACGCGAGGCCAAAGGCACGCTCACGATCAGCCTGCTCTACACGTTTGCGCTCAGGCTCGTCCCCCGGCTCGGCGCGTTTGCGGCTCGCCATCCGGAGATCGTGCTGCGGCTCGACAATTCGAAGCACAAGATCGATTTCGACCGCGAGCCGCACGACGCCGCGATCCGCTACACGGCGGACGCGAACGCACCCGGCCTCTACGCCGTCAAGCTTTTCGACGACGCGTTGACCCCGCTCTGCGCGCCCGAGCTCGCCAAAAAAATCCGCAAACCCGCCGATCTGTTCCAATTCGAAATGCCGGACGACCACAATTTCTGGGACGACTGGAAAACCTGGCTCGACGCGGCGGGCTTGGACGCCGCACCGCGACGGCGCGCCACCGTCTACGATTCGACGCGCCTTGCGGTCGAAGCGGCGATGGAGGGGCTCGGCCTCGCCTTGGGCGCGCCCTATCTGTTCGAAAGCCAGATCGAATCGGGCCGCCTCGTGCAGCCGCTCGAACTCGTCGTGCCGGCGGGCAAAGGCTATTGGTTCGTGTGCCGCAAGGAAGATGCCGACCGCCCGACGCTCAAAGCGTTTCGGGATTGGCTCTTGGAAGAAACCGCCCCGCAGCGCGCGGCCTTCGCGCGCCTCGGCAAGCGGCGCACGCAGCGCATGCGGCGCGCTTGAACCCTTCGGCCGAATCGCGGCCAATCGACAATTTTAAGGCGTCTCCGATCAAAAGAAGGCGCTCGATGTTCTTGAAATATTCTCACTTTTATGCTCGAATTTGCAATCGCCATCGGGTCTGTCGCCGGCCGGCGTGCGCTGTTTGAAATGTGAAGAAAGTCGAACGGGTTTCCGCTCCAAAGCCGGTCCCGCGCAACAGGTAACCGCGAATCGCCGTTGTGGTTACATCTACGGAAAATCAACAACTTAAATCGGTTACGGTCGCTGTTGGTCGCCGAATGTAACCTATTCCTTCGGGTAGTCGACGCGGGCCAGATACAGCCCCTCGGGCGGGGCGGTGGGACCGGCGGCGCGGCGGTCGCGCGCGTCGAGCGCTTGAGCCACGTCGGCGGCGGTCCACGCGCCGTCGCCGACCAGTTTGAGCGTGCCCATCATATTGCGCACCTGGTGGTGCAGGAACGAGCGCGCTTCGACCCAGGTCACGATTTCGTCGCCTTCGCGGGCGATGTCGAGCCGGTCGAGCGTTTTGAGCGGGCTTTTGGCCTGGCAGTCGCCCGCCCGGAAGCTCGTAAAATCGTGGTGGCCGACCAGAAGCTGCGCGGCCGCATGCATCGCCGCGGCATCGAGGCGATGGTTGATGTGCCACACGCGGCCCCAATCGAGCACCGGGCGCGCGCGCCGGTCGCAGATGCGAAACAGATAGACGCGCCGAACGGCCGAGAAACGCGCGTGGAAATCGGGGGCCGCAAGTGCCACCTCGAGGGCCTGCACCTTTTGCGGTTTCAGGTGCCAATTGAGCGCGTCGCGGATCTTGAGCGGCTCCCAGTCGCGTTCGAGATCGACATGCGCCACCTGCCCCAGCGCATGCACGCCCGAATCCGTGCGCCCCGCACCCGCCACCGCAACCGCATGGCCGCAGAATTTGGCGAACGCGGTTTCGAGCGCTTCCTGCACGCTGGGCCCGCCCGCCTGGCGCTGCCAGCCCCGGAAATCGCTGCCGTCGTATTCGAGCGTCAGCCGGTAGCGGGTCATCACGGCGGCGCCAGATCGAGCCGGGTGCCCGTCGGCAGCGCAAGCCCGCGCAACAGTTCTTCGGCCGACATCGGCTTGCCCCCGGCACGCTGCACACGCTCGATCGCAAGCGCGCCTTCGCCGCACGCCACCGTCAAGGGGGCCGCGACGATGGTGCCGGGTTCGGCATTCGCCGGTGCCGCCACGACGCGCGCGGCCAGCACTTTGAAGCGTTCGCCGCCCTGCGCGAACCACGTGCCGGGGACCGGATCGAAGGCGCGGATGCGGCGTTCGAGTTCGGCCGCCGGGCGGCGCCAATCGAGGCGCGCTTCCTCCTTGGTGAGTTTGCGCGCGTAGGTGGCACCTTGCGGCTGCGGGGTCGGCACCAGCGTTTCGAGATTCGCGAGCGCTTCGACGATGGCTTTGGCGCCGAGGCCCATCAGCGCATCGTGCAGGCTGCCGCCGGTTGTGTCCGCGCCGATGGCGATTTTATGCACAAGCAGCGTGGGGCCGGTGTCGAGGCCCGCTTCCATCTGCATGATGGCGATGCCGGTTTCGTCGTCGCCCGCTTCGATCGCACGCTGGATGGGGGCGGCCCCGCGCCAGCGCGGCAGCAGCGAGGCGTGGATATTGAGGCAGCCGCGTTTGGGCGCATCGAGGATCGCCTGCGGCAGCAAGAGCCCGTAGGCCGCCACGACCGCCAATTCGAGATCGAGGGCGGCGAACTCGGCGCGCGCGGCTTCGTCCTTGAAGTTCGCGGGATGGCGCACGGCCAAGCCCAATTCGAGGGCGCGCAGATGCACGGGGCTTTGTTGGACGCCGTGGCCGCGGCCCTTCGGGCGCGGCGGCTGGGTGTAGACGCAGGCGATGTCGTGGCCGGCAGCTGCGATCGCGTCGAGGGCGGCGGCCGCGAAAGCCGGCGTGCCCATGAAGCAGACGCGCCGGCGCACAGCGCTCACGCATCCGCCTTGATGCGTTTGGCCTTCTGCAGCTTGCGCAAGATCATCGAGCGCTTGAGGGACGAGATGTGGTCGACGAACAAGGTGCCTTCGAGATGGTCGATCTCGTGCTGGATGCACACCGACAGCAGGCCCTCGCAGTCGAGCTCCTGCACTTCGTCGTTTTCGTCGCGGTAGCGCACGCGCACTTTGGCCGCGCGCTCGACGTCGGCATAGTGCTCGGGCACCGACAGGCAGCCCTCTTCGCCGGGCACGCGCTCGTCGGACATCCAGACGATCTCGGGGTCCACGAAGCGCATCGGGCGCGGCGGCGCGCCCTCTTTTTCGCGCGCGAGATCCATCACGATCACGCGCTTGGAAACGCCGATCTGCGGGGCCGCAAGGCCGATGCCGTTCGCCGCGTACATGGTTTCGAACATGTCGTCCATGAGGTCGCGGATCGACTGGTCGACCCGGCCGACCGGCTGGGCCTTGATTTTGAGGCGTGGATCGGGAGCCACGAGAATTTCACGCAGTGCCATAAAACGTTAGTTATGATGAGTTGCGGGCTTGGTCAAGCCTTGCCCAAAGCACCCTATCGCCCCAAGGAAAACCGCCATGAACGCCGCCCACCGCCTGCGCCGCCGCCTCGAAGAAAAACGCCTGTGCGTGATGCCCGGCGTGTTCGACGCGCTCTCGGCCAAACTCGCGGCCGAAGCCGGGCACGAGGTGCTGTTCATGACCGGCTTCGGCGTCTCGGCCGTGCGCCTCGCTTCCCCCGATGCGGGCCTCATCTCGATGGGGGAAATGCTCGACCAGCTGCGCACCTGCATCGCTGCGGCAGGCGATATTCCCGTGGTCGGGGACGGCGATACGGGCTGGGGCAATGCGCTGAACGTGCAGCGCACGGTGCGCGAATACGCACGCGCAGGGGCGGCCGCGATCATGCTCGAAGATCAGGTAAGCCCCAAAAAATGCGGCCACACGAAGGGCAAACAGGTGGTCTCGCGCCAGGAAGCGCGCCTCAAGATCCGCGCGGCCTGCCAAGCCCGCGATGCGCTTCGCGCAAACGGGAGCGGCGATATCCTCGTGCTCGCGCGCAGCGATGCGCGCGCGGTGAACGGCTTCGACGATGCGCTCGCACGCTGCCAGGATTTCGCCGACGAAGGGGCTGACATCCTGTTTCTCGAAGCGCCTGAGAACATCGACGAGATGCGCCGTTTTTGCGCATCCGTGAAGCGGCCCTGCATGGCCAACATGGTGTTTCAGGGCAAAACGCCGGTTGTGCCGCCGGCCGAATTGCAGGAAATCGGCTATCGCCTCGCGGTCTATCCGATCGCGGCTTTGGCAGGCCTCATCGCCAGCTTGCGCCAGACCTATGCGGCCCTGGTGCCGGGCGCGGGCATGGCCCATCCGCCGCAGCTCGATTTTGCGGCCCTCCAGGAGGCCGTCGGCTTCCCCGCCTATTGGGACGCGGAGAAAAAATACGCGGCCGAATGATCAGAGCAGCTCGCCCTTGGTGAAGGGCTTGGTCGCCACTTCGACGGGGGGAAGCAGAATGTCGGGCGCATTGGGCCCGGCCGCTTCGAAATCGCGCAGCTTGCGCGCACTCGGCAGCAGGCGCGTTTCGAGCGAAGACACCGATTTGTTGTAGGCGTTGGTCGCGTCGTCGAGCGCCTTGCCGATGCCGGCCACGTGTTTGGCCACCACGCCGATGCGCTCGTAGAGATCGGTGCCGAGTTTCTGGATCTCGCGCGCGTTCGCGGCCAAGCCTTCCTGGCGCCAGGCATAGGCGATGACCCACAGCATCGTCTGCAGCGTGAGCGGGGTCGCCAGCGCCACGCGCTGTTTGGCCGCGAATTCGAGCAGCTCGAAATCGGCTTCGACGGCCGCGCTCAACAGCGCTTCGTTGGGCAGGAACATCAGCACGAATTCGGGCGAGCCTTCGACCTTCGCCCCGTAGTCTTTGCCGGCAAGCGTGCGCACATGGCCTTTGAGCTGGGCGGCATGCTCTTTGAGGAAACGCGCGCGCTCGGCCGGATCGGTCGCGTCGTGCGCCTTGAAGTAGGCATCGGCCGGGGCCTTCGCGTCGATCACGATGGCGCGCCCGCCCGGCAGGCGGACCACCGCATCGGGGCGTGCCGCAGCGCTTTCGTGCGCCACGCTGAACTGCTCGTCGAAATCGATGTGGCTGTTGAGGCCCGCAAGTTCGAACGACCGGCGCAGCGTGTTCTCGCCCCATTTGCCGCGCACGGCCGGATTCTTGAGGGCTGCGGCAAGATTGGTCGTCGCCATCGAAAGCCGGTCGCTGCGCTCGCCCAAGCTTTCGACCTGTTTGGTCAAAGCGCCGTAGCTCTGGGCGCGCGCTTGTTCGATTTCGGCGAGCCGCACGCCCATTTTTTCGAGCGCTTCGCGCACGGGCGCCACCATCTCGCCCACTGCCTGCTGGCGTTTTTCGAGGTCGCCCTTGGCGATCTCCTGCTCGCCTGCGAAGCTCGCTTTGGCAAGCTCCAGGAACTGCGCGGTCGTGGCCTGCAGCGTTTTGGCCGATAGCGCATCGAACGTGTCGACGAGGCGTTTTTCGGCCGCCAGCAGCAAAGCTTGTTTCTCGGCCGCTTGCGCGCGTTCGGCCTTGAGCTCGGCTTCGAGGCTCGCGGCCTTGGCGCGCATTTCGGAGAAGCCTGCCTGCACGCGCGCCAAATCGTCCTCGAGGCCGGCAATGCGCTGGACCTGCGCTTCGGCCGCACTCTGCGCGCGCGTCGCGGCATCGAGGCGCTCGCGCAGTTCGCGCTCGAGATCGGCCGCCTGGATCAGCTTTTCCTTGTAGATCGCCTCGCGGTAGATCGCCTCGCGCCCGCGGCCGCGCAGGGCGAAGTAGGTGCCGGCAGCGCCGACCAGCAACCCCACGAGGATGAAGCCGACAATCTCCATGCGCTAGATTTTGGCGCCCACCGGGGCGGGGCCGACATTGCGGCGCAGGAGGTCGTCGAAATAGGCGATCGTTTTCTTGAGGCCTTCGTCGAGCTGGATCTTGGGCTCCCAGCCGAGCAGGTTTTTGGCTTTGGCGATGTCGGGCTTGCGCTGCAGCGGGTCGTCGGCGGGCAGCGGGCGCTGCACGAGCTTGGACTTGGCGCCCGTCAGCGCGATCACGCGTTCGGCGAGCTGGCGGATCGTGAATTCGTGCGGATTGCCGAGATTGATCGGGCCCGTCACCGCATCGGGGCTGTCCATCAGGCGCACGAAACCTTCGATGAGGTCGTCCACGTAGCAGAAGCTGCGCGTCTGGGTGCCTTCGCCGTAGATCGTGATGTCCTGGCCCTTGAGGGCCTGCACTACGAAGTTCGACACCACGCGCCCGTCGTTGGGATGCATGCGCGGCCCATAGGTGTTGAAGATGCGCGCCACCTTGATCTTGGTGCCGTGCTGGCGATGGTAGTCGAAGAACAGCGTCTCGGCGCAGCGCTTGCCTTCGTCGTAGCAGGCGCGCGGGCCGATCGGGTTCACGTTGCCGCGATATTCCTCGGGCTGCGGATGCACTTCCGGGTCGCCGTACACTTCCGATGTCGAGGACTGGAAGATCTTGGCCTTCACGCGCTTGGCGAGGCCCAGCATGTTGATGGCGCCGTGCACGGACGTTTTGGTCGTCTGCACGGGATCGAACTGGTAGTGGATGGGCGAAGCCGGGCAAGCGAGATTGTAGATCTCGTCGACCTCCACGTAGAGCGGCATCGTCACGTCGTGGCGCAGCACTTCGAAATGCGGATTGCCGAACAGCGGCAGGATATTGTCTTTGGAGCCGGTGAAGTAGTTGTCGACGCACAGCACGTCGTGCCCGGCCCCCACCAGCCGCTCGCACAGATGCGAGCCCAGAAACCCTGCCCCGCCCGTCACCAGAATGCGCTTGCGCAACGACATGAAACGCCCAACCTTTCGAAAAAAGCCCGCCCGCCGAAACCACAAGGCGCCGGAATAGCAGGGCGCCCGTCAAGACACAACGCCCGCAATGCACCGGGAATTCCGTCCGCGCGGCGCTAAGCCGCCTCGCGCACCAACGCCACCAGGGGCTCGAGGCGTTTTTCGACCGGGCTGCCGTCGCGGATGGCCTTCACGATCGCCGGGACCGGTCCTTCGAGATGGGCAGTCTCCATGAGCACGCTCGAGAAAGCGCGCTCGGGCTTGGGCTGCAGGCTGGCGGGCAAAACGCCGGGGCCGAGCTTGAGCAACATGCCCGCAAGCGCCGCGCGCTCCACGTCTTCGCCGCCAATGCCGCGGCTCGCGGCCAGCGTCGTGATGCGTGCCGCCGCGCGGCGCGCCTGAGCTGCCCCAACAGGATCGCGTTTGTCGGCCAGGGCCAGCAGCGTGCGCGCCATGCGGCGCACGGCATCCTCGGGATCCGGGCCAGCCGCATTCGCCGCAAAAGGGACCGCCATGGCCGGCGAGATTCCGGCCGGGGCTGCGGGCGTACGCACACGGCGCACCACGCGCACGACCACGTCTTCGAACGGGCGCTTCTCCTCGCGGCTGCGGTCGAACGCCACGCGCACGCGCGCGAATACCGCCACAGCCGCCACCAGCAGCAGGCCCCAGGTCAAAATGTTGGGATCGAGATCGACGACGTCCATAACTGAAATGCTACACCCACCTGCCCCGTTTTGTCCCGAGATGGACTTTGCGTCAAACCCCGGGGTGGCCTATGCTCGCACATCTTGAAAGACCCCGAGTTTTCGGGCAAACAGCTGATATGAAACGAAAAACAAGCGTCGTCGCGGCCGATCTGCAGACCTTGGTGCTGGGCGGCCTGCGTGTGGCGGACGCAAGCGTGGTCGCGGCCTCCGGTTTTGCCGCCTATTGGGCGCGCCACGACAGCCTCGCGGTCCCCGATCTCTATCTGATCGCGATCCTGGCCGCGATGGGGCTCGCGGCCAATTATCTGCAGGTCGCGCGCGTCTATGTGTTCGAAAATCTGTCGCGCCTCGCCAGCCAGTTCGGCAAGGTCGCGATGGCGTGGACGGGCGTGATGGCGAGCCTTATCGCCCTCGCCTATTTCACGCAGACGTCGGTCGCGTTCAGCCGCGCCTTCGCGCTGGGCTGGCTGACGCTGGGTTTCGGCGGCCTCATCCTGGTGCGGCTGCTGCTGCTGGTGCAGATCGACCGCTGGCGCCGCCAAGGGCGGCTGGCGATGAACGTCGCGGTGATCGGTGCCGGCGAAATGGGCCGCGCGTTCCTCAAACATCTCGCCGACGTCGCAACGCAGGAATACCGCATCGTCGGCGTGTTCGACGACCGCAAAGACCGCTTGCCCGAAACGATCGAAGGCCATCGCGTGGTCGGCACGGTGGACGATCTGATCGCCTATTGCCGCACCCACGCGCTCGACGAGATCGTGGTGGCGCTGCCGTGGCAGGCCTCGGCCGATCTGCAGGATCTCATCAAAAAGCTCAAGGTCGTGCCGGTCGACGTGAAACTGTGCCCGGACTATATCGGCACGTATCTGCCGGCCCGCGGCTTCCACGCGATCGCTGGCATCCCGATGCTGTCGGTGCTCGAGCGCCCGCTGTCGGGCTGGAGCCTCGTGCTCAAAGCGCTCGAAGACCGCGTCCTTGCGGCCATTCTGCTGGTGCTGCTGGGGCCGCTGCTGCTCGCGATCGCGGCCCTCGTTAAGCTCGACAGCCCGGGCCCCGCCCTGTTCCGCCAGCGCCGCTACGGCTTCGCCAACAACGAGATCGTTGTCTTCAAGTTCCGCACAATGTTCCACGCGCGCGTGGAAGACGCGTCGGTGCCGCAGGCCAAGCGCGACGATCCGCGCATCACGCGCATCGGCAAATTCCTGCGCCGCTCCTCGCTCGACGAATTTCCGCAGCTTCTGAACGTGCTGCGGGGCGACATGTCGCTCGTGGGGCCGCGCCCGCACGCGGTCGCCCACAACGAGCAGTACGCCACGATCATCGACGACTATCTCGCCCGCCACCGCGTGAAGCCCGGCATGACGGGCTGGGCGCAGGTCAACGGCCTGCGCGGCGAAACCGACACGCCCGAAAAGATGCGCCGGCGCGTGCAGTTCGATCTCTACTATATCGACAATTGGTCGCTGCTGTTCGACCTCAAGATCCTGGCGCTGACGCCCATCGCGATCCTGGGCAAGGAAAACGCGTACTGATCAGCGCACGCTGATCACCGTCCCACGCGGCGATAGAGATAGAAATCGCCGTTCTCGGCCACGAGCTGCCAGCCGACCGCGGCGGGATCGAGGCCGAGATTGATTTCGACATACCAGTCGGAATCGACGAACCAGCGAATGCCGCGCGCATCGAGATAGTCCGGAATGCGCCCCCGCCATTTGAGCGCCTCGGGGTTGACCTTGCCATCGACATTGACCACGCGGTCGCGAAGGAAACCGAGCGTGCCGGACTGGCCGGCGGCGACCACGTCTTCCGGCGGCACGTGCTCGGCAACGAGCGCTGCCTGGCGATGATGGGCGGATGCGCCGAACAGACCCAGACTTTGCCAAGCCCCCGCCAGCAGCACAGCCGCACCGAGGGCGGCCGCAATTCCGATCGCCGCACCCGCACGGGGCAAACGGGCGGCGAGCAGCGCCGGCAAATAGACGAACGCGATCAGAGACAGCGGTGCGAAATAGCGGATATAGAACCAGTCCGCGAAAAACGTGCGCGTGTAATACACGACGAGGCCCGCATAGCAGAGCAGCAGAAGGCCTGCAAAACGCAGCAGCGGCGAGGGCCGCACAAGACCGCGCGTGCGCCACACGAGCGCGCCGACGCCGACAAGAGCCGCCACGCGCGCAAGATCGGTCCACAAAGCCTCGTGGGCACCGGCAAACAGCCACGGCATTGCGACGACGCGCAAAGCCCACAGCGCCGTCCAAATACGCTCAACGTCGAAAACGGCGTCCTGCTGGGCGAAACCCGAGCTCGGCATCGGATGGCCGAACAGCAGTGTGTTGTAGAGCCACCAAGGGCCCGAGACGAGCACAGCCAGCGCACCGGCGACGAAGCAGGTACGAAAGCGCACGGCCCAGCTTGGCGACCCGCGCAGAAACTCGGCCGCGCAGAACACGGCCACGAATACGGCCGCATCGATGCGCGCGAGCACGAGTGCCCCCAGCGCCAAACCCATCAAGGCCGGACGCGCACGCCAATCGTTCGCGTAAAGCCGCCACACGAGCGCATAGAGGGCGAGTTGCAGGCCGGTTTCGAGGCCGGTGTAGAAATCATTGAAATTCTTGATCGCCGCCAAATACAGCAACGCAGCAAGCGGCGCCGCCAACGCGCCGGACGTGCGGTCGCGCACCGCATCGCGCGCAAGGCTTGCAACCAGCAACGCGCCCGCACAATGAACGAGCCAAGCGAGCCCGTAGAACAGCCGCAACTCGGATTCGGGTGTGGGCACGAGCCAAAAGCACAGCACTTGCAGGGCCGTGAAAAGCGGCTGGAAGCCGTTTGTCCACACCGTGCCGTCGATCGTAATGCCGTTTCCATCTGCGACGTTGCGCGCGACGGTCAGCGCATACCAGCCGTCTTCGGCGATCGGCATCGCGAGCAGCGCGTCGAACGGGCGCAGGGCGAGGCCCAGATAGAAGAACGCCAGGGCGAGTGCCGCACCGGCGATGCGCAGCGGATGGGCCACTACTGCACTTCGCGCGGCGCGTATTTGGACAAGATGCGCTGCAAGGTGCGCCGATGCATGTTGAGGCGGCGCGCCGTCTCCGACACGTTGCGGTCGCACTGCTCGAAAACGCGCTGGATATGCTCCCACCGCACGCGGTCGGCCGACATCGGATGCGCGGGCGGGGCGGGCAACGCGCGGCTCGTCGCCTGCAAGGCCGCGTCGATCGCATCGGCGTCGGCGGGCTTGGGCAAATAGTCGACCGCACCGGCTTTGATGGCGGCGACCGACGTTGCGATATTGCCGTAGCCCGTAAGGATCACGATGCGCGCATCGGGCGCCTGCGCGCGGATCACCGGCACGAGATCCAGGCCGGATCCGTCGCCGAGCTTCAGATCGACGACGGCAAAGTCGGGCGCTTGCGCGCGAATCTGCGTTTCGGCGGCGGCAAAGGATTCGGCAAGCGTAACGACATAGCCGCGCCGCTCCATGGCCTGCGCCAAACGCAGGCGAAACGCTTCATCGTCTTCGACGATCAGCAGGCGGCGGACGGGCGGAGCACTTGGAATCATGCGAGCTTCTTTTCGGACAGGGCTGAAAAGGCCGATCGCGGCCATGTTACGACGATTCGGGCGCCCCCATGTGGCCCATTGTCCCACGCGACCGAGGCCGACATGCGCGCAAGCAGAGTCGAGGCGATGAAAATGCCGAGCCCCATATGGTCGCTCTCGCCGACACGGCTCGAAACATAGGGCTCGCCGAGGCGCGCCAGAATCTCGGGCGCAAAGCCCGGCCCGTCGTCGAGAATGTCGATGCCGACGGTCAGCAAATCCGACCAGGCGCGGATGTCGATGCGCGTATGCGCGAAACTCGCTGCGTTTTCGATCAGCGTGCCGAGTGCCTGCACGAGATCGGGGCGGCGCGGCGTGGGCGGATCGACATTGTCGGCATAGTCGATCGTGACGGCGAACTCGACGGGGCCGCCGGCGTAGCGCGCGCCGATCTCGCGCAGAAGCACCGACAGAGGCGGCCGCGGAAACGGATCGCCGTGCCCGTCGCCGCTTTCGGGCTTGGCCGCCAAACGCGCCAGAATGTCGCGGCAGCGCATCGTCTCGCGCAGCAGCAATTCAGCGTCCATCTTGAGCGCTCCGGGCGGGGCGTCGCGCGCCACTTCTTTGGCCACAAGCGCGATCGTGGCCAGCGGCGTGCCAAGCTCGTGGGCGGCGGCGGCGGCAAGCCCGCCCACCGCACTCACGCGCTGCTCGCGCTCGAGCGCCGTTTGTGCTGCCGCAAGTGCATCGGACATCTGGCGCGCGTCCTCGGCAAGCTTGGCGACATTGGCGGCGACCACGACGATCGTCATGGCAATAGCAACCCATACGCCGAAGGAGAAGAGCGCCGGCAATTCAAGGCCCGGCGGGGCCCAGGGCAGCGGCTCGTGCCAGAACGGCAGCACGGTTGCCGTCGCCATCGCGAGCACGCCCAATGCAACGGTGGAGCTGCGCGTGAGCGAGGTGGCCGCGACCGCAACGGGGGCCACGAGCAGAACCGCAAACGGATTCTGCAGGCCGCCGGTGAAATGCAGAAGCGTGCCGAGCTGCAAAATGTCGTAGGCGAGAACCGCACCGGCAGCCCGGTCGTCGAGCCGCCCGGCGCGCGGGCGATCGAGCATTAGGACTGCATTGAGAATGGCCGATACGGCCACCGCACCCAGCGCGGCCCAGATCGGCAGCGGATAGCCGAGACCGTAATGCACGCCCAGCACCGCACAGGCTTGGCCGAGCACGGCAATCCAGCGCACCACCACGAGCGTGCGCAGCCGCACGCGCCCGACCGGCGGCGGGGGCAGAAGACCTGGCGATTGAATCGCGGGCGGGCTCGCAGGCGCGCGCATGTCCGTTCCTCGAAGTACCGGGCGGCAAAACACAAGGCTGGTCACGACCCTGTGAACGCGCCATATAACAGCCTATGCCGTCTCTTGCGATCAATGTCGAAAGCCTGACCAAGATTTTCGTCGCCGGTGCCGCCCCTGCGGTCGATGGGATTGCGTTTGCAGTGCCCCCCGGCCGCATCTGCGGGCTGCTGGGCGGCAACGGGGCCGGAAAAACCACGACTATTTCGATGCTGCTGGGCATTCTGGTGCCGACCTCGGGGCGAATCGAACTGCTCGGCCACGATATGCGCCGACACCGCTTTCGCGCCTTGCCGCAGATCAATTTCTCCTCGCCCTATGTCGATCTGCCGGGACGACTCACGGTGCGCGAGAACCTGACCGTGTTCGGGCGTCTCTACGGCGTGCGCGATTTGGCAAGCCGCATCGCCGAACTTGCGCGCGAACTCGAGCTTGGGCCCTTGCTCGACCGCAAGACGGGTTCGCTGTCCTCGGGCCAAAAGACGCGTGCGGCGCTGGCCAAAGCGCTCGTGAACCGGCCGGCCTTGCTGCTGCTCGACGAGCCGACCGCGAGCCTCGATCCCGACACGGCCGACCAGGTACGCGGCCTGCTCGAGAATTATGCGCGCCGCGAGGGGGCGGCGATCCTGCTTGCCTCGCACAATATGGGCGAGGTCGAGCGGCTGTGCGCCGAAGTGCTGATGATGAAAACCGGACGCATCGTCGATCGCGGCACGCCCGCCGAACTCATCGCGCGCTACGGCCGCGACGACATGGAACAGGTGTTTCTCGACATCGCGCGCAGAGAAGAAGCATGACCGACAGTCTCCAGCGTATTTCGGCCATGCTGCTGCGGCACTATTACCTGTTCCGCGGCTCGTGGACGCGCATCTTCGATCTCATGTACTGGCCCGTGCTGCAGATGGTGATCTGGGGCTTCATCACGGTGTTCCTGAACCAGCATTCGAACTGGTTCGCGCAGGCCGCCGGCGTTTTGATTGGTGCGGTGCTGCTGTGGGACGTATTGGTGCGCGCCCAGTTCGGCTTCACGCTGTCGCTGCTCGAAGAAATGTGGTCGCGAAACTTAGCGAACCTGTTCGTGGCGCCGTTGCGGCCCTACGAATTCGGTCTGTCACTGATGGCGATGGGCATCATCCGCTCGGCGATCGGCGTCGTACCTGCGGCCTTGCTCGCGATTCCGCTCTTCCACTATTCGATCTTCGAAATGGGGCTGCCGCTGATCGCTTTCTGGTCGATGCTGATCATGCTCGGCTGGTCGATTGGGCTCGGCATTGCGGCGCTCTTGTTCCGCTTCGGGCTGGCGGCCGAATCCTACGCCTGGGCGTCGATCTTCCTGATCCAGCCCGTCTCCGGCGTTTGGTATCCGGTCGAGGTCTTGCCGGGCTGGCTGCAGCCGGTCGCTTGGGCCCTGCCGACGACGCATGTGTTCGAAGGCATGCGCGCGGTGCTGATCAACGGCACGTTCCGCTGGGACCTGTTCGCCTCGGCTTTCGCGCTCAATATCCTCTATCTGGCCTTGGGCTTCGGCGCGTTCCTGTTCGCGTTCGCGCGCGCGCGCCAGCGCGGCCAATTGCTGCAATCGAGCGAGTGAGGCTTCACGCAGCGCGGCGCGGCAGATTCTGCTCGATCAAGGTCGCCCAATACGAAGCGCCGACCGGCAGAATGTCGTCGTTGAAATCGTAGCGCGGATTGTGCAGCGACGGACCCGTCCCGTTGCCCAGGAACACGTATGCGCCGGGCTTGGCTTCGAGCATGAACGCAAAATCCTCCGAGCCCATCGTGGCAATACCATCGGTCGTCACACGCTCGGATCCGACGACCGCGCGCATGGCGGCTGCCGCGACTTCGACTTCGGCCGCACTGTTCACGAGCGGCGGATAGCCGCGCCGATAGTCGAGCGTCATCTCGCAGCCCATGGCCGCCGCAATGCCGCCCGCAATGCGCTTCATCGCCGCTTCGAGCCCGTCGCGAACCTTCGGCTCGAACGCGCGCAACGTGCCGCGCAGCACGCATTCGTTCGGGATCACATTGTAGGCGTCGCCCGCATGGATCTGCGTCACGCTGACGACGACTGCATCGAGCGGGCTCGTTTCGCGCGAGGAGATCGTCTGGAGTGCGGTCACGATCTGGGCCGCGCACACCACGGGATCGGTGCCGCGCTGCGGCATGGCGGCATGCGTGCCGAGGCCGCGCACGACGATGTCGAACTGGTCGGCCGAGGCCATCATCGGGCCGGGGCGCACAGAGAAGCGGCCCGCTTCGGTGCCCGGCCAGTTATGCATGCCGAACACGCTTTCGACCGGGAATTTCTCGAACAGCCCTTCCTTGACCATTAGGTCGCCGCCGCCGCCGCCCTCTTCGGCGGGCTGAAAGATGAACTGCACCGTACCGTCGAAATTTTTCGTCTCGGCGAGATATTTGGCGGCCCCCAGCAGCATCGCCGTGTGGCCGTCATGGCCGCAGGCATGCATGCGGCCGGCATTCAGCGAGCGATGCGTAAAATCGTTGTTCTCGGCCATCGGCAGCGCGTCCATGTCGGCGCGCAGGCCAATGGCGCGGTTGGATGTGCCGGCGCGCAGCGTGCCGACCACGCCAGTTTTGGCAAGGCCGCGATGCACGTCGATGCCGAATTCGGCGAGCTTAGCCGCCACGAGATCGGCCGTGCGCGTTTCCTCGTAGGCAAGCTCGGGCCGGCTGTGGATGTCGCGGCGCCAGGCCTTCATGTCTTCGTGGAAAGCGGCGATTCGGTTGATGACAGGCATCGCTGGAACTCCTTGGCGACGGTTTTGATCAGTGTGGGGCGATGCCTGCGAGCAAGTCAATTCTTGCCGGATACGCCCGCCGCGGCAAACGTCGCCATGCCGGTATGGCATGCAACCGCCGCGCGCACGAGGCCGATGGCCAACGCGGCCCCCGAGGCTTCGCCCAGCCGCATGCCGAGATCGAACAATGCCGTGCGCTCGATCTTGGCCAGCAGGCGGCGATGACCGGGCTCGGCCGACACATGCGCCACTTGGCAATGGTCGAGCAAATGCGGATCGAGGGCGCGCAGCACGCAGGCCGCAACAGTGGTCGCGAACCCGTCGAGCAGCACGGGCACGCGTGCGAGGCGTGCGGCGAGGATCGCACCCGCGATCGCCGCAAGCTCGAAGCCGCCAACGCGTGCGAGCACATCCAAGGGCGCGCGCGGACTCGAAAAATGCAAAGCGGTTGCTGCCTCGACCGCCGCGATCTTGCGCGCGAGTGCGGTGCCGACCACACCCGTACCGGGCCCGACCCAATCGGCGGCTGTGCCGCCGAACAGGCCCACGCACAAAGCCGACGCCGACGTCGTGTTGGCAATGCCCATCTCGCCCACGCACAGAAGATCGATGCCGGGCTCGACCGCCATCATGCCGTAGGCGATGGCGCGCGCGCATTCTTCTTCGGTCATCGCGGAGGTTTGCGTGAAGTCCGCCGTCGGCGTGTCGAGCGCCATTTCATAGACGCGCAGATCGGCGTCGAAAATTTTGCAGAGCTGGTTCACCGCTGCCCCGCCCGCAATGAAGTTCTGTACCATCTGCGCTGTTACGTCCGCCGGGAAGGCCGAAACGCCTTGTGCAGCCACGCCATGGTTGGCCGCGAATACCGCCACGCGCGGATGCGAAACGGTCGGCGGATGTTTGGCCTGCCAGCGCGCGAGCCACGCCGAAATGTCCTCGAGCCGCCCCAAAGCGCCCGGCGGCTTGGTGAGATGCGATTCGCGCGATGCGGCCCTGGTCGCGGCTTCGAGGTCGGGGCCCGGCAATTCGGGCAACAGAGCCAAGATTTCAGCGAAGCTTGCGACAGGCTGGCGGGCGGCGGACGACATGGGCAGTGCTCGTTTCATTTGGGGTGCGGCTGGCAATGCGAAGCGTGGCGTCCTATCTTGCGCCTCCCGCAATTGCAAGCACGCCCTCTTTGCCGATGACCGAAGCGCCGCCGCCGCCGACTGCTACGCCCGCACCCGGTGCATTCGGCGAACTGTGCCTTGCACTGGGCTTTCTCACGCGGATTCCGGTTCCTTTGGCCCCAACGACCGCCGCCTTGCCGCTTGCAATGTCCGTGCGCGCCTTCGCACCCGCCGGGGCCGTGGTCGGCGCGCTGGGTGCAGGCATTTACGCGCTCGTGTGGTTTGCGGGCCTGCCGCCGATCCTGGCGGCCCTGCTGGGCTTGGCCGCGACGATCTGGACGACCGGCGCTTTGCACGAGGACGGGCTCGCAGATTTCACCGATGCCGCAGGTGCGCGCAACGTCGAGCGACGGCTTGCGATCATGCGCGACAGCCGTATCGGCACGTTCGGCGTGCTGGCCTTGCTGCTGTCGCTGGCGCTGCGCGCCGTGACGTTAGCGGCATTGGACGATCCCGCAACGGTCGCCATCGCCTGGATCGGTGCCGCCGCCGCCTCGCGCGCGGCCATCGCCTATCCGATGTATCACCTGCCGTTTGCGCGCAGCGACGGGGCGGCCGTGCGCGCCGGCAGGCCAAGTGCCGCACACGCCGCCGCAGCGCTCGCGATCGGGCTCGCGTTCCTGCTGCCGCTCGGGATTTTCGGCTTCGGACTCGCTTTGTTGTCTGCAGGCGGCGTTACCCTCTATACAAGCGCGCTCGCCCGTCGCCAGCTTGGCGGGCAGACGGGCGATGCGCTCGGCATGGTGCAGCAATCAGTCGAGATCGCGGTCCTGATCGCAACACTTCTCGCAACGGTTCTTTTCGAGGCTCACGCATGGATGGATTGATCGAAACGCGCTTCTGGCTGGTTCGCCACGCGCCTGTCGTGGGCCAGCACGGGCGCTGCTACGGCACCAAAGACGTCGATTGCGACACCGGCAACGAAGCGGCCTTTGCAGGCCTTGCCCGCCTGCTGCCCGACAGCGGCGTGTGGCACACGACGCGCCTGTCGCGCACACAGCGCACCGCCGCCGCGATCTGGGCCGCCAAGGGCAAGCCCGCCCCAGCACTTGGCCTAGCCGAAGACATGATCGAACAATGTTTCGGCGAGTGGCAGGGCCGCACCTATGCCGAGATCGGCGCCTACGGCCACGGCGATCCGGCCACCACGCATCGCCATTGGCTGTCGATGGCCGACATCAAGCCGGCCGGCGGCGAGAGCTTTACGGAAGTGTGCGCGCGCGTGGCCCGCGCGCTCGATGGATTGGCCGACACGCACAAGGGCAACGACGTGACGGTCGTGTGCCATGGCGGCACCATTCGGGCCGCCGTTGCCTATGCGCTGGCATTGCCGCCGGAAACCGCCTTGTCGCTGGTCGTCGACACGCTGTCGGTGACACGGCTCGACCGGCTCGCGGGCAGCGGAATCGGCCATGCCTGGCGCGTGGGGTTCGTAAACCGCCCGCCGACCTGAATCTAGCGCGGCAGGCTCAGATATTTGTCGAGGGCCGCGTCGATCAAGCGCGGCTCCGTCAGCAACGTGGCGCGCGAGCCGCGCGCCTCTTCGAGGAAGAGTTCGTTCTTGCCGCCGAATTTGCGCACGGCGTTGGCGGCCCCGCGCATCGCCGGGCAGCCTGCGCGCTCGGGCTCGGCATCGCGACCGCCGCAATAGAAGATCCAGCGCGTATCGTCGAACGGCCCCAGGCCAAACTGGCCTTCCGCCACGCGCCGATTGGCCGCGATGTCTTCGGCCATCGCGCCCGAATTGACCAAGGTGGCGCCGAAGAACTTGCCGCCGGCATGCCGGTCATACGCCTGAATTGCGTAGGCCATCTCCGCACCGCGCCCCATGCCGTAAAGCATGGCCGTGCCGGGCTTCATGCCCATCTGGCGCAAAGCTTGCTCGAGTTCGCGATAGACGAGCTCGGCATTGGCGTAGTTCGCGGGCCCGTCGCCGGTGGCGTACCACCATTGCATCGCGACGATGCCGACCGACTTGCGCACCAGCGTGGGATGCCAGACGGCAAGCTCCTGCTGCGCCCAGGTCTTGGCATCGGGCAGCACCACGATCCAGCCGCGCGGATTGGGGTTGGGCGACCAAGTGGCCGCGAACAGTCGGCCGTCGCGCGTGACGCGCAGATTGACGCCGATGCGACTGGCGAAGCGCACCTGCTCGGGGATCGCCTCCTGTGCACGCTGGAGGATCGTGGCTTGCGGTGCGCCTTGCGCGCGCACCGGTGCCGCCTGCGTCGCCAACGCCAACCCTGCAATCGCCAAAATGCCCAACAAACCGCGCATGTCCCCTCGCCCAAACGCCGTCTAGCAAGCCGCACCCGGACTGTGATAGTAACGACATTGCATCTGGACAGGGAAGACCGGTGAAGCAAAGCAAAAAGCGCCCCAAAACGCGCTTTTTTCCGACAGCCACCCCGGCGCTGCCCCCGCAACTGTAAGGGCGAGATCGGCCGCCCACCACGCCACTGGCCCCCGTCGAACGGGGTTGGGAAGGCAGGACGGCCCTCGACGACCCCGAGCCAGGAGACCTCCCGGACGCCAAGGGCATTCCCCTTGCCAACTACCGTCCTCGGCGGGAGGAACAGGTGCGCCATGGTTGCCGACAAAGCTTCGCGTAAAGCGGGGCTCGATCATCCTCTTATTCTGGTCCTGGGCGGGGCACGCTCGGGCAAAAGCCGCTATGCCGAAGCGCGCGTACAAGCTTTGTGTGCGGCGGGCAAGCCCGCGATCTACGTGGCGACAGCACAAGCCCACGACCGCGAGATGGCCACGCGCATTGCCCGCCACAAAAAGCAGCGCGGCAGAAGACTTTGGCGAACGCTCGAAGCGCCGCTCGATCTGGCACAGACGCTGGCCACACAGACGCAGCCCACGCTGGTCGATTGCCTCACGCTGTGGCTCACCAATCTGATGCTGGCGGAGCGGCCGATCTCGGCGGCAACCAAAGAACTCTGCCGCACGCTCGCCAAGCGCCAAGCCCCCATCGTGCTCGTCGCGAACGAAGTGGGCCTCGGCATCGTGCCCGACAATAAAATGGCGCGCGATTTCCGCGACCAGGCCGGGCGCTTGCACCAAGCCATCGGCGCGATCGCGACCGACGTTGTATTCGTAGCGGCCGGCTTGCCGCTTGCCTTGAAGGGGAAGACCGCATGAAACGCATTCCAGCAACGATCGTGACCGGCTTTTTGGGGGCGGGCAAAACCACGCTGCTGCGCCATATGGCGGCCAACGCCAAGGGACGGCGCATCGCCTTCGTGATCAACGAATTCGGCGCGCTGGGCATGGACCGCGAGTTGCTGCTCGGCTGTGCCGAAGATTCGTGCGCGCCGGGCGACGTCGTGGAATTGGCGAACGGCTGCATCTGCTGCACGGTCGCCGACGACTTCCTGCCCACGCTCGAAGCTTTGCTCGCCCGCAATCCGGCCCCGGACCATATCGTCATCGAAACCTCGGGCCTGGCTCTGCCCAAACCGCTTGTGCAAGCCTTCAACTGGCCGGCGGTCAAAGCCGCCGCCACGGTCGACGGCGTGATCGCATTGGTCGATGGGCCGGCACTCGCGCAAGGTCGTTTTGCCGACGACGAAGAAGCGCTCGCCGCTCAGCGTGCCGCCGATCCCGCCCTCGACCACGACAATCCGCTCGCCGAAGTGTTCGACGACCAGATGGCCTGTGCGGATCTCGTCGTCGTCACCAAGGGCGACAGCATCGACGCGCAGACGACCGCGCGCGTGCGCCTCGAGCTTGGCGGCAAGCTGCGCGAAGGCGCCAAGCTCGTGTCGGCCACGTACGGTGCTGTACCGCTCGACGTGCTGCTGGGGCTTTCGGCGGCGGCGGAAGACGATCTTGCCACGCGCCCGAGCCATGCCGATGCGTTGGGCGAACACGACCACGACGATTTCGACAGTTTCGTTGTCGAACCGGGCGAAATCGCCGACCCGGCCGCCTTCGAAGCACGCCTTGCGCAGACGATCGCGGCGCACGACGTACTCCGCGCCAAAGGCTTTCTCGACGTGCCCGGCAAGCCGATGCGCCTTGCGTTGCAGGCGGTGGGCCCGCGCATCGAGCGCTATTTTGACCGGCCCTGGCGCGGCGACGAACAGCGCAGCTCGCGCGTGGTCGTGATCGGGCGCAAGGGCATCGACGCCGACGCCATCCGCGCGGCTCTTGCCTGATGCATCTGCTGGCCGCCACGCCGGGGACGATCCTCGACGCCGACGCCGCGATCGATCTTGCCCAGACGCCGGGCAAGATCGTCGTGCTGTCGATGGCGGACAGCGACCTTGCGGGCCTCGCGCGCGCGCGAAAGGGCCAGTCGCTGCGGCTCGCCAATATCGCAGCACTCAAACATCCCTATTCGGTCGATCTTTATGTCGAACGCACGGCGGCCCACGCGCGAATCGTCGTCGCAAGGCTTCTGGGCGGGCGCAGCTACTGGCCCTACGGCATCGACCGACTCGTCGAAACCGTGCAGTGCGGTGGCGCCAAATTGGCATTGCTGCCGGGCGATGCGAACGACGATGTCGAATTGCAGCAACTCTCGAATATCGACGCCGATCTCTATCGCCGCCTACATCTGGCGTTCGTGCATGGCGGCCCGGAAAATTTCGCGCGAATTCTCGAAGCGCTCGACGATCTCGCGGAAAACCGCACGCGCGACTGGGCGCCCGTTGCGATCCCGCGCGCCGGGCGCTATGCGCATGCCCATGCGCGGCCCGGATCGCCGGTCGCGGCTTTGCTGTTCTATCGCGCACACTATCAGGCGGGCGATCTCGCACCCGTCGATGCGCTGATCGAAAAGCTCGCCGCCCGCGATCTCGACGTGCACGCCTTCTACGCGACGAGTCTCAAAGACGCCGACGTCGGTGCGTATCTCGCCGCCGAGCTTGCCGACACCCCGCCCGACATCGCGATCAACCTCACGGGCTTTTCGGCGGGTACACGCGATCCATTGGCGGCGTTCGACGTGCCTGTGCTGCAAGCCGTCCTCGCCGGCCAAACGCGCGACGCGTGGGCTGCCGACACGCGCGGCCTTGTCAGCCGCGACGTCGCAATGAATGTGGCCTTGCCCGAACTCGACGGCCGCATCATGACGCGCGCAATCGGTTTCAAAGATTCGTTGGGCCGCGATGCTGCGTGCGAAATCGACCTGATGGGGTTTGCGCCCGATGCCGAGCGCTGCGGCTTCGTGGCCGAGCTTGCGTCCAACTGGGTCAAGCTGCGCCGTTCGGCACCGGCCGAACGCCGCATCTCGCTCGTGCTCGCCAACTATCCCGGCAAGGACGGCAGACTTGCCAACGGCGTGGGACTCGATACGCCGGCAGCAACCGTCGCGATCCTTGGCGCTCTCGCAAAGGCCGGCTACGCGGTCGAAAACGCGCCTGCCGACTCTGCGGCCTTGATGCGTTTGCTGCTGGACGGCCCCACCAACCGCACCAAGATCGCGGCAGGCGGCTTGCGCTTTGCGCTCGCCGACTATCTCGCATTCTACGCGACGCTGCCCGTATCGGTGCGCGCGGCGGTCGAAGCGCGCTGGGGTTTGTCCGAAGCCGACCGGCGGCTCGACGGCGACGCGTTCGTGCTGCCCGTGCATTGCTTCGGCCATGTCGCGGTGGCGATCCAGCCGGCACGCGGCTACGAGATCGATCCGGCTTCGACCTACCACGATCCCGATCTCGTCCCGCCGCACGGCTATCTTGCCTTCCACGCGTGGCTGCGTTCGCAGCACGCGGTCGTGCATGTCGGCAAACACGGCAATCTCGAATGGCTGCCGGGCAAAGGCCTTGCGCTGTCGGCCGACTGTTTCTCCGAAGCCGCGCTGGGCGCATTGCCCAATCTCTATCCCTTCATCGTCAACGATCCGGGCGAGGGTACCCAAGCCAAGCGCCGCACATCGGCCGTCGTGATCGACCATCTGACGCCGCCTTTGACGCGCGCGGGCGCTTACGGCCCGCAAGCCGCCCTCGAGCGTTTGATCGACGAATACGACGAAGCAAGCCGCCTCGATCCGCGTCGCCTGCCCGCTTTGGGCGCGTCGATTCTCGACCTTGCGCGCAAAGCCGGGCTCGACCGCGAATGCGGCATTGCCCCCGACGATGACGCAAAGGCGGCCCTGCCCAAGCTCGACGGGCTGTTGTGCGAACTCAAAGAGCACCAGATCCGCGACGGGCTGCATGTGTTCGGCACGTCGCCCGGGGCCGCGCAGCGCCGCGACACGCTGGTCGCGATCGCGCGCGTGCCCAGGCCCGGCTCGGCCCCGGCAAGCGCTTCGCTGCTGCGCGCGCTTGCCGCCGACCGCGGCTGCAAATTCGATCCGCTCGATTGCGACATGGCTGTGCACGGCGATGCGTTGGCCGAACTCGAAGCCGCCGCCGAGCAGATGCTCGACGGAGCAGCGCCCAGCGGACCCGCAAGTGCCGCCGTCCACGAATGGATCGAGTCGCATCTTGCCCCTGCGTTCGATGCGAGCGGTGCTGCCGAGATGGCGGCGTTGCTGGCCGGGCTCGACGGGCGGCGCGTGGCACCAGGGCCATCGGGCGCACCCTCGCGCGGCCGGGCGGACGTGCTGCCGACGGGGCGCAATTTCTTTTCGGTCGATCTGCGCGCCGTGCCCACGCCGTCGGCCTGGATGCTCGGCTGGAAGTCGGCAACGCTGCTGCTCGAGCGCCATGTGCAGACGCACGGCGACTGGCCGCGCGCGGTCGCTTTGTCGGCGTGGGGCACGGCCAACATGCGCACGGGCGGCGACGATATCGCGCAGGGGCTTGCCTTGATGGGCGTGCGTCCGACCTGGGAGCCGTCGTCGCTGCGCGTGACGGGTTTCGAAATTCTGCCGCTCGATCTGCTCGACCGGCCGCGCATCGACGTGACCTTGCGCGTTTCGGGCTTCTTCCGCGATGCGTTTGCCAACCTCATCGACCTGTTCGACTCGGCCGCGCGTGCGGTCGCCAAGCTCGACGAACCCGCCCACCTCAATCCCTTGGCCGCGCGCGTCGCGGCCGAAGGCGGCGGCGTGGATGCCGCGACGCGCGTGTTCGGCTCGAAGCCCGGCGCTTACGGGGCAGGCTTGCAGGCGCTGATCGACGAGGGCGGTTGGCAGACAGCGAGCGATCTCGCCGACGCTTACGTCGCCTGGGGCGGCTATGCGTATCGTTCGGGGACGGCCGGCGAGGCCGCGCACAAGCTGTTCGAAAAGCGTCTCGCGCGCGTCGAAGCCGTGCTGCACAACCAGGACAATCGCGAACACGATCTGCTCGACAGCGACGACTACTACCAGTTCGAAGGCGGGCTTGCCGCTGCGGTCAAGAAACTCTCGGGTGCCACGCCCACGCTCTACCACAACGACCATTCGCGGCCCGAAAGCCCGAAGATCCGCACGCTCAAGGAAGAGATCGCGCGCATCGTGCGCGCACGTGCGGCCAATCCCAAATGGATCGCGGGCGTGATGCGCCACGGCTACAAGGGCGCTTTCGAAATGGCCGCGACGGTCGATTATCTATTTGCCTTCGCCGCCTCAACCGATGCGGTCGAAGACCGGCATTTCGACGCGTTGTTCGACGCGTATTTGCGCGACGATGCCGTACGCGAATTCGTGGCGCAAGCCAACGCACCCGCCTTGCGCGAGATGGCTGCACGCTTCGCGGAAGCCCGCGAGCGCGGCCTGTGGCGCCCCGGTGCCAACGACGCGCCGGCCCTGCTGGCAAGAATTCTGGAGACGCCATGACCGACGATTCAGAGCACAACGAAAAAATGCGCCGCATCAAAGCCGCGCGCGACAAAATGATGGCGGGCAAGATCGGCGAAAAAGGTTTGCTGATCGTCCATACCGGCAAGGGCAAGGGCAAATCCTCGTCGGCCTTCGGCATGGTCATGCGCTGCTTGGGCCACGGCATGAAGGTCGGCATCGTGCAGTTCGTGAAGGGGGCGTGGGACACCGGCGAAGCGCGCCTGCTCGCGAAGTTCCCCGAGCTTTGCGAGATCAAAACGATGGGCGAAGGCTTCACCTGGGAAACGCAGGACCGCGCGCGCGACGTCGCCGCCGCCGAACGTGCGTGGGTCGAGTCGAAGCGCATGCTCGCCGACGAAAGCTACCGCATGGTGGTTCTCGACGAGCTCAACATCGTGCTGCGCTACGAATATCTCGCCCTCGACCCCGTGCTCGAAACGCTCGCTGCACGACCGCCTCAGCAGCATTGCGTCGTTACGGGCCGCAACGCACCGCAAGCGTTGCTGGACGCGTGCGATTTAGCGACAGAAATGACGCTGCTCAAACATCCGTTCCGCGACGGCATCAAGGCACAAGCGGGCGTGGAGTTCTGATCGCAGCCATGGAAGCACGCGCACTCATGTTCCAGGGAACGGGATCCGACGTCGGCAAGTCGCTGCTGGTGGCGGGTCTTGCGCGCGCCTATGCCCGCCGGGGTATGGCCGTGCGCCCGTTCAAGCCGCAGAACATGTCGAACAACGCCGCCGTCACGGAAGATGGCGGCGAGATCGGGCGCGCGCAAGCCTTGCAAGCGCGCGCCTGTTTCGTACGCCCGCACAGCGATATGAACCCGGTCCTGTTGAAGCCGCAGAGCGACACGGGGGCGCAAGTCGTCGTGCGCGGCCAAGTGCGCGCCACGGCGGCCGCGCGCGACTACCATGCGCTGAAGCCGCAATTGCTGGCCGAGGTGCGCGCGAGTTTCCAGCGCCTGTGCGGCCAATGCGATCTCGTTCTCGTCGAAGGGGCCGGCTCGCCTGCCGAGATCAATCTGCGCGCGGGCGACATCGCGAATATGGGTTTTGCCGAAGCCGAGAACGTGCCCGTGGTGCTGGTCGGCGACATCGAACGCGGCGGCGTGATCGCCTCGTTCGCGGGCACCTTCGCCGTGCTGAAGCCTGCCGAGCGGGCGCGCATCGTCGGCACGATCGTCAACAAATTCCGCGGCGACATTTCTTTGTTCGACGACGGGCGCAAGGCGATCGAGCGCTGGACCGAGCGGCCATGCTTGGGCGTCGTCCCGTGGTTTGCCGCGGCCGCCGCTTTGCCGGCCGAGGACAGTGCGGGCCTCGGGCAACGTTATGCGCGCAAGTCCGGCAGCAAGATCAAGATCCGCGTGCCGCACATGCCGCGCATCGCCAATTTCGACGATCTCGATCCTTTGGCGGTGTTGCCCGAGATCGATCTGGCTTTGCTCGAACCGGGCGAAGTGCTGCCCGGCGACTGCGACATCGTGTTACTGCCCGGCTCCAAAGCCACGATTGCCGACCTTGCCTTCCTGCGCGCGCAAGGCTGGGATATCGACATTGCCGCCCATCGCCGACGCGGCGGTATCGTCGTGGGCCTATGCGGCGGCTATCAGATGATGGGCCGCACGATCGCCGATCCCGATGGGCTTGAAGGTCCGCCTGCGACCGTGCCGGGCCTCGGGCTGCTCGACATCGACAGCGTGCTCGCCCCGGCAAAGACCTTGCGCACGGTCGATGCGATCGATGCGCGTTCGGGCTGCCTCATTCGCGGCTACGAAATCCATCTTGGGCTTACGACCGGTCCGGCGCCCGCGTTCCTCGATCTTGGCGGCGTGCCCGAAGGGGCCGTCTCGTCCGACGGGCGCGCGATGGGCTGCTATATCCACGGGCTGTTCGGCAATGCCGAGTTCAGCAAAGCCTGGTTCGCACGAATCAATACCGCCATCGCGATGCCGGAAGATGCGGACGCCGCAATCGACCGCACGCTCGACGCACTCGCAGCCCATCTCGAAGCGGCGCTCGATCTCGACCGGCTCTTGGAGTTCGCGCGATGCGGCTAAGCCAGCAGCGTCAAGCGGCCGACGGCGAGGGCTGCGATCAGGCCCGCATGCACGAGGCATGCGGCCACGAACAGCCAAAGCGCACGCCGCATGTCTTCGAGCGTGGCGCGCGCACGTCCTTTGCCGATCCACGGATCGTCGACGAGTTCGCTGCCGTAGCGACGCGGCCCCGCAAGAGCGAGATCGAGCGCACCCGCAAACGCCCCCTCGGGCCAGCCCGCATTGACCGAACGATGCTTGCGCGCGTCGCCGATCGCGGTCGCGACGGCCTTGAAGGGTTTGGCGCCCGGCGCCACGAACGCTGCCGCTGCGACGATCAAGGCGCTGAGGCGCGCGGGCAGAAAATTCATCGCCGTGTCGAGGCGGGCGGCATACCGGCCGAAATCGAGGTAGCGCTCGTTGCGGTGCGCGATCATCGAATCGAGCGTGTTGGCGGCCTTGTAGGCCATCAGGCCCGGCAGGCCGAACAGCACGTACCAGAAGCACGGCGCCACCACCGCGTCGGAGAAATTCTCGGCGAGCGATTCGATGCCCGCACGCGCCACACCGTGCGCGTCGAGGCTCTCGGGATCGCGCCCAACGATGCGCGCCACGGCCAAGCGCCCGCCTGCAAGCCCGCCTTTGTCGAGGCCGTTCGCGACGGCCGCGACATGGTCGTAGAGCGAGCGCTGGGCGACGAGCACCGTCACGATCAGAATTTCGACAGCCGCCCCCCACGCATAGCGCCGCACATAAAGCAGCACGAGCCAGCCGAGAATCGCGGAAAACCCGACGACCAGCACGACCGTAAGCCCGCCACGCACGCGGCGCGCGCGCGGGCTGCGCTGCGGACGGTTGAGGCGCGCTTCGAGAGCCGCGATCAACGCACCCAACCATTGCACCGGATGGCCGATCCGCGCGAAAACAGGGCGCATTTCGCCCACCACGGCATCGGCGGCAAGGGCCGCCAACAAAATCAGCAGCGGATCAACGAATCCAGGGCCCG
The DNA here is from genome assembly GCA_020248985.1 of Telmatospirillum sp. Classification (GTDB taxonomy): domain Bacteria; phylum Pseudomonadota; class Alphaproteobacteria; order CACIAM-22H2; family CACIAM-22H2; genus Tagaea. The sequence continues at coordinate 78,420 of JADCGL010000017.1, forward strand.
GCAGAATCGGCATGCCGGGCACCTTGGCCGCTGCGGACGCGAAAATCAATCGACCAGGAGCACACTATGAACGACAGCGCCATCATGATCTGCGGCCACGGCAGCCGCGACCTCGACGCGGTGCGCGAATTCGACACGCTTGTGTCCGAATTGCGCAAGCAACTGCCTGGGCGCGCCGTGGGCTCGGGCTTTCTCGAGTTCGCGCGCCCGATGATCCGCGAAGGGCTCGACAGTCTCAAAGCCCAGGGCGCCACGCACATCAAAGCCGTGCCTGCGATGCTGTTCGCGGCCGGCCACGTGAAAAACGATCTGCCGTGGGAGCTCAACACGTGGGCGGCCGAAAATCCCGGCATCAAGGTCGAGTTCGGCCGCGATCTTGCGATCGATCTGAAACTCATCGAAGCGGCCAAGCAGCGCATCGAAGAGGCCGAGGCGAAGGCCACACGCCCCGCCACGCGCGCCGAAACGCTGCTCGTGGTCGTCGGGCGCGGCACCAACGATCCCGACGCCAACTCGAACGTCGCCAAAGTGGCGCGCATGCTGTGGGAAGGCATGGGCTTCGGATGGGCGACGGTGGCCTATTCCGGCGTTGCCCATCCGCGCACAAACGAGTGCCTCGCGCGCGCCGTGCGCCTCGGCTTCCGGCGCATCGTCGTGTTCCCGTATTTCCTGTTCAACGGCATCCTCATCAAGCGCATCTACGAGCAGACGGCCGAAGTCGCGCGCCTCAACGGCGACGTCGAGTTCCTGACGGCCGATTATCTCAGCACGCATCCCAACGTCGTCGCCGCCTTCCTCGAACGGCTCGGCGAGATCGGCAGCGGCCAGAACGCGATGAACTGCATGGTTTGCAAATACCGGACGCAGATCATCGGCTACGAGGCCGATGTGGGTGCCCTGCAGGCCGGGCACCATCTGCATGTGCGCGGCATCGGCACCGACGGGGACCACGGGCATAGCCATGGGCACGATCACGGGCATGCGCACGGTCACGCGCATGGACATGACCACGGACATGCACATGGGCACGCGCATGGACACGATCATGGCCACGACCACGCCCATCCGCATCCGCACAAGCACGATTGAGCGACGATGGAGTATCTGCGCGACCCGGCCGAAATCTATCGCCGCTCCTTTGCCACGATCGGCGGCGAGCGCGATTTGAGCCGCTTGGCCCCCGACCATGCAGCGTTGGCGGCGCGCGTGGCACACGCGTGCGGCATGGTCGATGTGATCGACACGCTGGTCGTGAGCCCGAACGCGATTGCCGCCGCACGCACGGCTTTGCAAAGCGGGGCGGCGGTGCTTTGCGATGCGCAGATGGTCGCCCACGGCATTTTGCGCAAGCGCCTGCCGGCGGGCGTGCGGATCGAATGCACGATCAACGCACCCGAAACGACGGCGCATGCGGCCGCACTCGGTACCACGCGCTCGGCCGCCGCCGTCGATCTGTGGGATATCGAAGGGGCGGTCGTCGCCATCGGCAATGCGCCGACGGCGTTGTTTCGACTGCTCGAGAACATCGATGCCGGCGGCAAGCGCCCGGCGGCTCTGTTTGCGTTTCCGGTCGGGTTTGTCGGCGCCGAAGAGTCGAAAGCCGAGCTCGTCGCCAATTCGCGCGGGCTTGAATTTGCGACGCTTCCCGGTCGGCGCGGCGGCAGTGCCATGGCAGCTGCCGCGATCAACGCGATCTTCGGCAATCCGGAGGCTGCATCATGAGCAAATGGCTCACCATCGTCGGCATCGGCGAAGACGGCATGGATGGCCTGTCGGCGGCAGCGTCGGCGGCGATCGCAGCCGCACAGACATTGGTCGGCGGCAAACGCCATCTTGGCCTCGTCGGCGCCACACACGCCGAACGAATCGAATGGTCTAGCCCGCTCGACGCAACATTCGACCTGATCGCCGCACGGCGCGGCACACGCGTTGTCGTCCTCGCCTCGGGCGATCCTATGTGGTTCGGCATTGGTACGACGCTGTTGAAGCGTTTTTCCATCGACGAGATGGCCGTACTGCCGAACGTCTCGGCCTTCGCGTTGGCCGCATCCGAAATGGGCTGGCCGCTCGATGCGGTCGAAAAACTAAGCCTGCATGGCCGCCCGCTCGAAGCGCTCGCTTTGCATTTGGCGCCTTGTGCCAAGTTGCTGGCGCTCACCTCCGACGGTGCCGCACCGGCTGCGATCGCGGCGTTTCTGTCAGAGCGCGGTTATGGCGGCTCGGCCGTAAGCGTACTCGAACATCTGGGCGGATCGAAAATGCGGCGTGTTTCGGGCATTGCGGCATCGCTGCCGGCCGGCCCTTATGCCGATCTCAACACGCTGGCGATCGAATGCGTGGCCGATGCAGACACGCTTGCACTCTCGCGCGTGCCCGGCCTGCCCGATGCCGCGTTCGAGCACGACGGCCAGCTCACCAAACGCGCGGTGCGCGCGGCAACGCTTGCGGCCCTCGCCCCGCTTCCCGGCCAACTGCTGTGGGATATCGGGGCCGGCAACGGTTCGGTCGCCATCGAATGGCTGCGCGCGGTGCCGAGCGCAAACGCGATCGCCGTCGAGCGCGATGCGGCGCGCCATGCGCGGCTCCTGCACAACGCAAAAACGCTCGGCGTGCCGCAGTTGCAAGCGGTGGCAGGCTCGGCACCGGCGGCGTTCGCAGGTCTTCCCGCCCCCGATGCCGTGTTCGTCGGCGGCGGGCTTTCCACACAAGGCCTCGTCGAGGCCGCGTGGGCGGCGTTGAAACAAGGCGGCGTGTTCGTCGCCAACGCGGTCACGCTCGAGGGCGAAGGCGTGCTGGCCGAGCTTCACCGCGACAAGGGCGGCGAGATGATGCGCTTGGCGGTGGCGCATGCCGAGCCGGTCGGCCCGCATCGCGGCTGGCGCGCGGCGATGCCGGTCACGCAATGGATCGGGCGCAAGACATGAGCGGTACGCTCTACGGCATCGGCGTGGGACCCGGCGATCCCGAATTGCTGACGCTCAAAGCCGTGCGCCTCATCGCCGCGTGCCCGGTCTTGGCGTATCCCGCACCCGAATCGGGCGAGGCCTTGGCGCGCCGTATTGCCGCCCCGCATATCCCAAGCGGCAAGATCGAACTGCCGATCCGCTTGCCGATCGAGATCGAACGCCATCCGGCCCAAGACGCCTACGATGCCGGTGCAGCACTTGTGGCCGAGCATCTTGCGGCAGGACGCGACGTGGCGCTGCTGTGCCTCGGCGATCCGCTGTTCTACGGCAGCTACATGTATCTGCATGCGCGCCTCGCCGAGCGTTTCCAAACGCGCATCGTGCCCGGCGTCACGTCGTTTGCGGCCTCGGCCGCGCTTTCGCACCACGCACTCGCCGCCCGCGAAGACAGCGTGACGGTGGTGCCTGCAACGCTGCCTGACGCCGAAATCGAACGGCGCATCGCGGCGCACGATTCATTGGTGTTCCTGAAGCTCGGCCGCCATTTCGCACGGCTGCGCGCCACGCTCGAGCGGCTTGGCCTCGGCGACCGCGCGCTCTATGTCGAACGCGCCGGACTCGACGGCGAACGCACGATGCCGTTGGCACAGGCAACGCACGCGACCGCCCCCTATTTTTCGCTGATCCTCGTGCATCGGCGCGGCAAGGCATGGACATGAAACCGGTTCTCTTCTGCCTCACGCAAGCCGGTGCCGATCTTGCGCGAAAGCTTAACGGCGAATTGCACGGCTATCGCCCGCGCGTGGGCGGTGCCGACGTCGTGTTCGACGATGCGACCGCGCATCTTGCGGCTCTGTTCAAGGCCGGGCGGCCCATCGTCGGCTTCTGCGCCGCCGGCATTCTTGTGCGCGCACTTGCCCCGCTGCTTGGGCAGAAACACAGCGAGCCGGCCGTGATCGCCGTCAGTGCGGACGGCAAGTTCGCGATTCCGCTCTTGGGCGGGCATCGCGGGGCGAACCGCTTGGCGCAGCATGTCGCCGCCGCCCTCGGCGGGCAGGCGGCCGTCACCACAGCGGGCGACATTGCCCTCGGCATCTCGCTCGACGAGCCGCCGCCGGGATGGCGCATCGCCAATATCGATGCGGTCAAGCCCGTCGCGGCTTCATTGCTGGCGGGCGAAAACGTACGCATCGACGGCGACGCAGCTTGGCTTGCAGCACTGCCGCAAGACGAAACCGCGCAAACGACAATCCGCATCACGGCGCAGAAGCCGACGGCAGGCGACAGCGCGCTTATCTATCACCCACCCGTGCTGGCAGTCGGCGTCGGGTGCGAGCGCGGCACGTCGTGCGAAGAAATCGAGACGCTGATCGCGGCAACGCTCGCCGAAGCAGGTTTGGCGGCAGGTGCGGTGGCCTGCCTCGTGTCGATCGACGTCAAATCCGACGAGCAGGGCTTGCTCGCAGCCGCCAACTCGCTTGGCGTGCCCGCACGCTTCTTCGATGCGGCCGCGCTTTCGGCGCAAGAGCCGCGCGTGACAGCGCCATCCGACTATGTGCGCGCAACGGTCGGGACCGCATCCGTCGCCGAAGCGGCCGCACTTGAGGCCGTCGGTGCGGCGGGCACGCTGCTGGCGCCGAAGCGCAAATCCGCACGCGCCACCTGTGCTGTCGCGATGTCGCCGGTCCCGCTCGATGCTTCGAAGATCGGCCGCGCGCGCGGTCATCTCGATATTGTCGGCATCGGGCCGGGCAGCGATGCATGGCGCACGCCCGAGGCAAGCGAAGCCCTGGCCGCCGCCGATTGCGTCGTCGGCTACGGGCTCTATCTCGATCTCGTCACCGATCTCATCGACGGCAAACAGCGTTTCGAGACGGGTTTGGGCCACGAGACCGGCCGCGTCGAACGCGCCCTCGATCTTGCGGCCGAAGGACGGCGTGTGGCTCTCGTCTGCTCGGGCGATGCCGGCATCTACGCGCTGGCGACATTGGCGTTCGAGCGGCTCGAGGCAGGATCACCCGAGCGCCGACGCATCGCCGTGCGCGTCTGCCCCGGCATTTCGGCTTTGCAAGCGGCTGCCGCGAGGCTCGGCGCACCGCTCGGCCACGATTTCTGCGCAATCTCGCTGTCCGATCTGCTGACGCCGAGCGCGACGATCGAACAGCGTTTGCGTGCGGCCGCCGCCGGCGATTTTGTCGTTGCCCTCTACAACCCCGCCTCAGAGCGGCGGCGCAGCCTGCTGCCGCTGGCCCGCGAGATTTTCATGGCGGCGCGCGGTGCCGATTGCCTTGTGGCATGTGCGCGCAATCTCGGCCGCGGCGGCGAGAGGGTCGCGATCGCGCGGCTCGGCGACGCTTGGGTCGAAAGCGTGGACATGCTCACGCTTGTGCTGATCGGCAGTACCGCCACGCGCGCTTTTGCGATGGGCGAACAGCAACGACTCTATACGCCGCGCGGCTATGCGGCCAAGGAAACGCCATGAGCGTCGACTTCATCGGGGCGGGACCGGGCGCACCCGATCTCATCACCTTGCGCGGCTTGCGCGCGATCCAGCGCGCGGATCTCATCCTTTATGCCGGCTCGCTTGTACCCGCCGAAATCGTCGCCGAACGACGGCCGGGCGTCGAAGCGATCGACACGGCACCGCTCGCGCTCGACGCGATCGTGGACGCAATGGCAGCAGCCCATGCCAAGGGGCAGCTTGTTGCCCGCGTGCATTCGGGCGATCCGTCGCTCTACGGTGCGATCGCCGAGCAGATCCGCCGGCTTGAGGCACTTGGCATTCCCTACGACGTGATCCCGGGCGTGCCCGCCTATGCGGCGATGGCGGCGGCGATGCGCACCGAGCTGACACTGCCGGGCATTGTGCAGAGCGTGGTGCTCACGCGCACCGCCACGCGCGCTTCGGCCATGCCGAACGGCGAAACGCTGGCGAACTTCGCGGCGACGGGGGCAACGCTTGCCATCCATCTTTCGATCGCGAACCTCGCCAAAGTCGTGCGCGAGTTGTCGCCGATCTACGGCAGCCATTGCCCGGCGATGGTCGGCTACCGCGTGAGCTGGCCCGACCAGCAATTTCTCGTCGGCACGCTTGCCGACATTCGCGACAAGGTCAAGGCGGCAGGCTTCACGCGCACCGCCCTCATTCTCGTGGGACCAGGCCTCGGTGCCGACGGGGCGGCGGACAGCCGCCTCTACGCCGCCGACCACCGCCATGTGCTGCGCCCGGCCGCCAAGCGCGAGGCTTGAGCGTGAAACTTCAGCGCGGCGCGCCGTTGCGGCGCAGATAGTCGGCGACAGCGCGGCGATTGGACGTTTCGGCGATCGCCAAGGCCGTGCGGCCTGTGGCGTCGGTCGGAGTCATATCGGCTTTGGCCTGGACCAAGGCCTCGACCACCCGCAGATGCCCTTCGCGCGCGGCGATCATGAGCGCCGTGGCACTGCTGCTGCGTTCGATCAGATTGATATTGGCGCGCCCGGCAATCAAAGCCTGCACCACGCTCGTATGGCCGCGTTCGCTTGCCCACATCAGCGGCGTGCGCCCGTCGCGGTCGCGCAGATCGGGCGTGGCACGCCCATCGAGCAAGATTTTGACGATTTCGGCATTGCCGTTCATGGCCGCCGTCACGAGGGACGGGCGGTTGTCGAGATCGAGTTGGTTGGCCGAAACGCCCGCAAGCAATTGCTGGCGAACGCCATCGACATTGCCGTCGCGCACCGCCTCGGCGAGCGGGCGACGGATCAGCACCTCGATGCCGATTTGGGCTTGGGCCGGCAAAGCCAGCAGCACGGCGACAACGGCAAGTACGAAACGACGCATGTGGAGAGTCTAGGAATTTCCGGGCTGCGTCGCAAGCCATGCGAGAGCGTCGGCAAAGCTTGCGAGCGTCTTGCCCGCCGGCGGCGGCGGGCGGCGCAGCAGCACGACCGGCAGGCCGAGATTGCGTGCGGCATCGAGTTTCGCGCGGGCCGAATCGCCGCCGCTGGCTTTGGCCAGAATGACCTCGATGGCTTCGCCCTTGAGGAAGCGGCGTTCGGCCTCGCGCTCGAAGGGTCCGCGCATCACGACGATGCGGGCCCCCGGCAGATCGACCGGGCCCGGCTCGGCGCGCCGCACCAAGAAGTCGAGATCGAGGGCGGCAAGCGGTGCAAGACCGTCGGCGAAAGCCACGAACACGCGCCGCCCCATGGCCGGCAACAGCCGCACGCTTGCGGCAACATCGTCGACATAAAGCCAGCGATCGCCGTCGACCGCTTGCCATTCGGGCCGCAGGAGGGCGGCACGCGACACATTGGCTTGCGCGCAGGCCAAGACGGCATTGGCCGACATGCGAACGGCGAACGGGTGCGTGGCGTCGATGCAGGCCGCGATGTTCTCGGCGCGCAAATAGGCGGCAAGACCTTCCGCACCGCCGAAACCGCCGCTGCGCATGCGGGCAGCACTTAAGCTCGGCGCTGCCGTGCGCCCGGCAAGCGACAGGATTGCCTCGTAGCCTTCGCCGACGAGACGATCGGCGAGCAGCCGGGCCTCGCCTGTACCGCCGAGCACGAGAACGCGTTTGCTCATGGCCCCGCCTGACCGATCAATTCGCCTGCCCGGTCGACGACCAGCACGTCGAGAGCGATCGCAGGGCCGGCGATCTCGGCGGCCCTGCACTGCGCGTCTTCGGCGATGCGCTGCGCCAACGGCACTTTTGCCGCGCGCGCGAGGCCGAGGACGGCACCGGCCGACATGTCGGGGGCCGCTGCAGCTTCGCACAGCTCGGCGGCGGCACCCAGCGCTTCGAGCCGGTCGGCAAGATAGCGGCTGTCCACGCGGCTGCGCGACGAATGCAGATCCATGGCCCCAGCGGCGAGTTTGGCGAGTTTGGCAAAACCGCCCGCCACGGTCACGCGCGCGACCGGATGAAGGCGCAAATACTTCAACGTGCCGCCGGCAAAATCGCCCATGTCGAGAAGGGCCGAGTCGGGCAACGCATAAAAGCTCTTCACAAACGCCTCCGACGTCGAGCCGGTGGCCGCGGCGACATGGCCGATGCCTTCGGCGCGGGCCACGTCGATGCCGCGATGGATCGAGTGGATCCAAGCGGCGCAGGAATAGGGTGTCACAATGCCGGTCGTCCCCAGCACCGACAATCCGCCGACAATGCCCAAACGCGAATTCAGCGTTTTGACGGCGCGCTTCTCGCCGTCCGGAATCGACACGGTAACAATCCAATCGGCTCCGTAGTCGGCCAAAGCCGCCGCTATGATGGCCCGCGGGCCCGGATTGATTGCGGGCTCGCCGACCGCCAAGGCCAGACCCGGCTTCGTGACCGTGCCCACGCCGGTGCCGGCGCGAAAAGCGAGCCCCTGGCCGGGGGAATTTCGCGCCAGACGAACGCGGATTTCGGCCCCATGCGTGACGTCGGGATCGTCGCCGGCGTCTTTGACGATCCCGGCCTCGGCAAAATCCGCTCCCACAGCACCGGCCACGACGGCAAAAGTCGGCTTTTGGCCAAGCGGCAGGCGAATCGCGACCGTCGTCGGCATCCGGCCGGTCGCCAGCGCTTCGGCGGCCGCACGGGCAGCAGCAGCAGCGCAGGCCCCGGTCGTCCAGCCGCTGCGCAAAGGCCCCGAAGGCTTGGGCGGAAGTTCGTCTTCGACCATGATTTCAGTACGGTAGCATCGCAAGCCCGGGCCGGATAGACTGGTGGGGATGGACGATCACGGTCTTGAAATGCCGGTCTTCGAACCGGGCAGCGTTTGGCTGGTGGGGGCTGGCCCGGGCGATCCCGGGCTGCTGTCGCTGTACGGCTTGCATGCGCTGCGCCACGCCGATTGCGTCGTCTACGACGCCCTTGTCGATGCGCGGATCCTGAAGCTGGCGCGCACCGGGGCAAGCCTTTGGTTTGCCGGCAAACGCGGCGGCAAACCGAGCCCCAAACAGCGCGACATCACGCTCCGCCTGATCGACTTGGCGCGCAACGGCAAACGCGTGCTGCGCCTCAAAGGCGGCGACCCGTTCGTGTTCGGCCGCGGCGGCGAAGAGGCACTCGGCCTTGCCGGTGCCGGCATCCCGTTCCGCATCGTGCCGGGCATCACGTCGGGCATCGGCGGGCTTGCCTATGCCGGCATCCCGGTCACGCATCGCGACACCAACCACGCCGTGACCTTCATCACCGGCCACGGCGTCACGGGCGATGTGCCCGACGGGCTCGATTGGCAGGCGCTTGCCAACGGTGCGCCCACGCTCGTGTTCTACATGGCGCTCAAACATCTGGGCCGCATCGCGGAACTGCTGATGGCGGCCGGCAGGGCTAGCGACACGCCCGCCGCCCTCGTGGTGCGCGCCAGCACCAAGGACCAGCAGGTCGTCGAAACCACGCTCGCCCGGGCGGCCGCCGATGCGGAAGCCAGCGGCATCGAACCGCCGGCCTTGTTCGTGGTCGGCGAGGTCGTGCGCTTGCGCGCCGGGCTCGACTGGCAGGGCCAGGCGCTGGGCCGCATCCTCGATCCCGACCCGCTGGGTCTGGGCAACCGCCAGACGGCGGAAACGGCATGAAAGGAAAACAACACATGGTGCGTCCGACTTTTGCGGCAGCCCTGCTCGCGGTTCTCGCCTTGGGCGCTTGCGAATCGCGCACGTCCTGGATCAAGGAGAGCGCGCCGGCGGGCCAGCTCGACTACGACCAGCGCGAATGCCGCCGCACGGCCGGCGACTACGGCTATATCGAGCGCGGCCCCTCCTACTCCAACGATGTCGGCCGCAATGTCGGCCAGTCGGTGGTGGCCGAAGAATATCGGCGCTGCATGGAGCTGCGCGGCTGGCGGCGCGAACGCGGCACCGACACGACCGGGCCCACGGCCGGCGACCGCCGCTCTTGACGCCAACGCCGGGTCTGATCCTCGCCGCGCCCGCCTCGGGCAGCGGCAAGACAACCCTGGCGCTGGGCCTTGCGCGGGCCTTCGTGCGCAAGGGCCTGCGCGTCGCGACCGCAAAAGTCGGGCCCGACTATATCGATCCGACCTTCCACGCAGCCGCCGCCGGCCGGCCCTGCCCCAATCTCGATCCCTGGGCGATGCGACCCGCCACAAGAGCCGGCCTCATTGCCGAACTTGGCCGCGACGCCGCCCTCGTGCTGTGCGAGGGCGTGATGGGCCTCTATGACGGCATCGACGCCGCCGGGACCGCCTCCACGGCAGCGCTCGCCGCCGAGACCGGGTGGCCCGTGCTGCTCGTCGTCGATGCGCGCGGGCTTGCCGCCTCGTTTGGACCTTTAGTGGCAGGCTTCAAACATGCCGCCAAAGGTTTTGACGTGGTCGGCGCCATTGCCAATCGGGTCGGCAGCGCAAGTCACCTCGCCCTGCTGCGCGACGCCCTCAAGCACCATTGCCCGTCGGTGGCGTTTTTGGGCGGGGTCAAGCGCCAGGCCGATCTCGTGGTGCCCGAGCGGCATTTGGGGCTGATCCCGGCCGGCGAACGGACCGACCTCGAACCCTTCCTCGAGCGTGCCGCCGAGGCGTGTGCGGCCGGCCTCGATCTCGACGCGATCGCGGCCCTCGCCCGGCCGAGCCATCTCGCCCCGGCCGCACCGCCGACGCCGATCCCGCCTCTGGGCCAACATATGGCGATCGCCAAGGACGCTGCCTTTGTCTTCGCCTATCCGACCCTGCTCGATGCCTGGCGCCGCCAGGGCGCAAGTTTGAGCTTCTTCAGCCCGCTTGCCGACGAAGCGCCGGACGCAAACGCCGATGCCGTATTCCTGCCCGGCGGCTATCCCGAATTGCACGCCGGAAAACTCGCGGCGGCCGCCCGTTTCAAAACCGCTCTGCGTGGTTTCCGAGGCTTCGTCTACGGGGAATGCGGGGGCTATATGACGCTCGGCCGCAGCCTCGAAGACGCTTCCGGCACCCGCCACGCGATGCTCGACCTGCTGCCGATCGACACCTCATTTGCCAAGCGCAAACTGTATTTGGGGTATCGGGCGATGCGATTGCGCACCCCGACACCGCTGGGTGCGATCGGAACCGTGTTTCGCGGCCACGAATTCCACTATTCGAGCGTTTCGGGCGAAAATCGCGCCGATGCGCTGTTCGAAACATGCGACGCGCGCGGACATGCGCTAGACTCCGGGGGCTCGCGACGCGACAATTTCGCCGGCTCGTTTTTCCATCTGATCGACAGCACCCCATTCGACTTCTCTGAGGCTTGAACCCGCACATGCTCTACCATTTCTACGACATGCAGCAGACGATGCTTTCGCCCGTGCGTTTGGCCGCCGAGACCGTCCAGCACATGTTCAGCCATCCTTTGATGCCGATGTCGTACACGCGCATGGGTCGTGCTATGGCGGCCGGCGCCGAAATGCTCGAGCGCGCCACGCGCCGCTACGGCAAACCCGCCTTCCGCCTCGACCAGGTCACGATCGACGGCGTCGAATGCCCGGTTGTCGAAGAGGTCGTGCACACGAAGCCCTTCTGCGACCTGCTGCATTTCGACCGCGCCACGCCCACGACGCGCGACGATCCCAAGGTGCTGGTCGTGGCCCCGATGTCGGGCCACTACGCGACCTTGCTGCGCGGCACGGTCGAAGCCCTGCTGCCCGACCACGACGTCTACGTGACCGACTGGGTCAACGCGGCGTTGGTGCCGCTCGTCGAAGGCCCGCCCTTCGATCTCGACGCGTATGTCGACTATCTGATCGAGTTCCTCGAAGTGCTGGGCCCTGAGACCCATATCATCGCCGTCTGCCAACCGTCGGTGCCGGTGATGGCGGCCGTGTCGCTGATGTCGGCCGACGACGGCGCTTTGGCGCCGCGCTCGATGACCTTGATGGGCGGCCCGGTCGATACGCGCGTGAACCCCACGAAGGTGAACGAGCTCGCCGCCGAACGCTCGATCGAATGGTTCGAACGCTCGGTGCTGTCGACCGTGCCCGCCAACTACCCGGGCTTCATGCGCCGCGTCTATCCGGGCTTTCTGCAGCTGAGCGGCTTCATGAGCATGAATCTCGACCGCCATGTCGGCTCGGCCATGAAACAGTTCCAGCATCTCGTGCGCGGCGACGGCCTCTCTGCCCAAGGCCATCGCGAGTTCTACGACGAGTATCTGTCGGTCATGGATCTCGACGCTGCCTTCTATCTGCAGACGATCAAGGTCGCCTTCCAGGACCACGATCTGCCGCGGGGAACGTGGGTTTCGCGCGGCCGCAAGGTCGATCCGAGTGCGATCCGCAACACGGCCCTGCTCACGGTCGAAGGCGAACTCGACGATATTTCGGGCGTGGGCCAAACCTACGCGGCGCATGTGCTGTGCAACAACCTGCCGAGCGACAAGCACCGCCATTGGCTGCAGAAGAATGTCGGCCATTACGGCATTTTCAACGGCAAGCGCTGGCGCAACGAGATCATGCCGCAGGTCCGCGGCTTCATCCGCGACAATCGATAAAGCCGGGGCGCTGACGCCCGACAAGACGGCACCGAGCGAAACCACCGCAAATTTTTGCGCGACATAGACGCGACATCGATGCGCCGTGCGCGCGACAGCCACGCGACCTAGACGCGCCGTTTTTTGCGCTAAGTCTCTGAAATATCGAAAAACGTCGCGTCCAAAACAGCGGATTTTTTCGCTGTTGCATGGGGGCGCTTGCCCCCGCCTTCCTCTTCACTTTTCAAACAGCACACGCCGTCGCCGACGATGTTGCGATTGAAGCATTTTCTGTTTATGTACGCAAACAGAAAATAAACTTATCTATGTATTTGACCGTGCATTTGATCGTGCCGCTCCATCATCTTGCGGCGCGTCTCGGGCGACATCTTGTCCCAGCGTTCGCGCATTTGCTCGTAGGACGGTTCGGTGCGCGGCCCGCGCATGCGGTCCATCGCCCGCTCGCGCGTGGAATGGTCCATTTCGTCCCAGCGCTTGCGCATATCCTCGCGCATCTGCGCCTGGGCGAGCGGGGCAATGCCGATTCCGGTTGCCAGAACAGTCAAAAAAAGACGGCGATCCATGGGTTCAGCCTCCTTCGAGTGACAGCGAAGGATGGAGGCTGCGCCACTTGGAGCCCCTGCGCATTGCGGCATATCAATACCGCAATGCGACACAGCTGCCTTATCCTCCGAGCAGCCGCTTCACCAGCAGCGATCGCATGTCGCGCCGACCGTCGGCGATTAGATAGACGATCACACGGCGGTCGGCGACACGGTAGATCACGCGGTAAGGTCCGACCAAGATCTGACGGTATTCGATCATGCCGACGCCCAGCAGCTCCTTTGGAGGACTGCCGCGCGCCGGAAACTTCGCTAGGCTTTCGATCGCAACGTCCAACGCCGCGACCACCTTGTCCGCACTCGCTTCGCTGTCGGATTCGCAGAGATATTCGTAGACGGCCTCAACGTCCCGTGCGGCACTTTGCGTCAGCAGAACCGCGAACCTGACGGGCTCGCCCGCCATCAGACGGCCGCTTTTTTCCTGCGCAACTTGGCAAATACGGCAGCGGCCGGCTTCACCTTGCCGGCGGCGACCTCCTGGTTGCCCAGCGCCAGAATCTTGAGCAAGGCCAACGTTTCTTGCGTCTCTTCGAACGACGCCACGTCCTGCAGCACGGCCTTGGCCTCGCCGTTCTGCGTGATGACCATCGGCATGCGCCGATCGGCGAGATCGGCGAGTATCTCGGCCGCATTGGCTTTGAGATAGCTGATCGGTTTGACCTGGGACGTGTAGCGCATGGATTTCTCCTGCTCAAGCGAGGACCAAATTTAGTCTTTTAAAGGTCCGATTGCAAGCAAGCTCGCGGCCGAGGCTCGAAACGCAGACCCTCAGGCCGCCGCCATTGCTTCCACTTCGAGCTTCCAGCGCGGCTCGAGCAATTGGCAGCAAACCACGGTCGAGGCGACGCGATGCATGCCGAGCTGTTTTGCCCGCATCTGCGCATTGGCTTCGTCGAATTTGGGATCGGCCAGATATGTGCGCAGCGAAATCAAATTTTCGATGCCCATGTCGGCCGAAGCCAGAATGGCGCGGATATGCGACCAGATGAGTTCGGCTTGCGCTTCGAACGATTCCGGCATCGTCTGGCCGTCGCTTTCGAAGCCGTTGAGGCCGCTGATCACCAGCAGACGCGTGCCGCCCTTGATCTCCGTCGCATGCGCATAGCCGCGATAGGGCGGAAAAACCGTCGGCGGATTGTGCGGCACGATCAGCATCGAAACGACATCTCCGGGCTGCGAATGGAACGACAGCGCAACGGCGCGCTTGGAAATTTAAGATAGCATTGTCGCCGAAGCACCGACAAGCGGCGCTTGGCAAGCCCCCCATCCACCACCCCCTACCGCCCCGCGCGCGTGACGAGGGCGAGGCCCACGAAGATCGACGCCATCGCGGCCCAGATATAGAAAGAATGCTGTTCGCCGAACAGCAGCCAGCCCCAGAACACGCCGGCGAGCGTGACCAAGAATCCGGTCTGGCTGAAAAAGACCGGCCCAGCGAGGCGCAAGGTTTCGAAGAACAGCAGCGAGCCGATTCCGGCGAGCGCGCATTGCAGCAGCAGCGCCCAGTCGCCGTTGTTCTGCGGCGGGAACGGCATGTGCCACACGCCCAAGCCCACCGCCAGCGGCAGGATGCAGGCGGCAGCGCCGATCTGCATCGTTGCGGCCAGCGCTATCGAATCGACGCCGCTCGGCCGCGCCTTGGCGATGTAGATGTTCGACGCCGCGTAGAAAAACGGCACCAAAATGCACAGCAGCACCCAGGGCAGCATGTCCGGATCGGGCAGGCTCGCGCGCGGCCCCACCACGAGCAACGCACCGCCGAGCCCGCAGCCGAGGCCGAGCAGGCGCAGGCTGTGGCGCTTTTCCATGCCTAGCCCGAGCGCCATCGCATAGGTCATCAGCGGCGACAGCGTGTTGAGCACGGCCGCCAAACCCGCAGGCACATGGCCCACGGCGAGTACGGCCAGCGAATTGGGGATCGCGATGGCGGTCGATCCCGCGATCAGCGTGTAAACCCAGAAACGCGGCGAGAGCGGCAAGGCGGCTCCGCGAAAGCGCGCCACCGCCGCCAGCAGGCAGGCGGCCGACACCGAAATGGCCAGCGTGAAGCCGAACGGATGGATGCCCGATGCATAGGCGATTTTGGCGAGCGAAAATTGCAGCCCCCAGATCAGGCCCATGCATAACATGTAACCGAGGGCGAGATAGAGTCGGCGACCGGTCAGGGTCGGCGCTGCAGCGGGGGGAGACGATGCCATGAAGTTCGCAAGCTACAACATTCAGTACGGCAAGGGCAAAGACGGTCGTTTCGACCTCGCGCGCATTGCGGCAAGCGTGGCCGACGCCGACGTGATCGCGCTGCAGGAGGTCGAGCGCTTCTGGCCGCGCTCCGGCAATGTCGACCAGCCCGCCGAACTTGCCGCCTTGCTGCCGGATTTCTACTGGGTCTACGGACCCGGCTACGACATGGATGCCGACGCCGGTCGCCCGGGCGGCAAACGCCGCCAGTTCGGCAACATGCTGCTGTCGCGCACGCCGATCGCCACGTCGCGCAACCACCTGCTGCCCAAATACGGCGCTGTCGGCCAGTTCTGCCTGCAGCGCTCGGCCCTCGAAGGCGTGATCGAGACGCGGGCGGCGGGTGCCTTGCGACTCTATTCGCTGCATCTGTCGCATATCGACGACGGCGACCGCGCCGCCCAAGTCGAGCGGCTGATCGAAATCCATCGCACCGCACCCGACGAAGGCGGGGCGTGGTTCGGTGCCCACAAAGAGGCGGATTGGACGCAAGGCCGCCCGCCGCCGCCGATGCCGCAGGCGGCTTTGTTCATGGGCGATTTCAACATCACGCATCGCTCGCCGCTTTATGCGCGGCTGGTCGGGCCGCTGTCGGCCGAACACGGCCGCGTGACGGCCAAAAGCGGCTTCGTCGATGCCTATGTGGCGGCCGGCAACGACGTGGCGAGCGGCTGGAGCTGCGACAGCACGCTCACGCATCGCGAGCGCATCGATTTCTGCATGGCGAGCGCGAGCTTGGCGAAGCACATCAAGCGCGCCTGGATCGACAACGACGCGCAGGGCTCCGACCACCAGCCCATTTGGACGGAGATCGAACTTTAGACGTCGGCGCTGCGCCGCAGGCTGCGGCCCGACTCGACGTCGAACAGATGCACGTTGGCGGGCGACGCCGAGACCGGGATCGTGCGGCCCGGATCGGCCGCATCGGACGGCAAGGCCAGCACGAAGGCTTCGCCCGCGAGCGTGCCGTGCAAGAGGCGCGTGGCCCCCAGCTCTTCGGTAACGTCGCACAGCAATTTCGGAAGCTGCGGCCCCGGGGCGGATTCGACCTTCGCTTCTTCCGGGCGCAAGCCGACTTCGACTTTCGCGCCCTTGCCGGGTGCGTAGATTGCCGCGTCGAAGCGCAGGCGGCTGCCGTCGGCCAGCGCCACTTCGTCGGACGAAACGACCGTGCCCGACACGAGATTCATCGCGGGCGAACCGATGAAGGTCGCCACGAACTTGCTCGAGGGCGCGCGGTAGATGTCGAGCGGCGTGCCGACCTGTTCGATGCGGCCGCCGTTCATGACCACGACCTGGTCGGCCAGCGTCATCGCCTCGACCTGGTCGTGCGTGACGAAGATCGACGTCGCTTTGAGGCGGTTGTGCAGCTTGCGGATCTCAAGGCGCATCTGCACGCGCAGCTTCGCGTCGAGATTGGAGAGCGGTTCGTCGAACAGGAAGGCCGCCGGCTCGCGCACGATGGCGCGGCCCATCGCCACGCGCTGGCGCTGGCCGCCCGAGAGCGCGCGCGGTTTGCGCTTGAGGTACGGCTCGATCGCCAAGAGGCGTGCGGCATCGGCCACGCGCCGCGCGATTTCGTCCTTGGGCGTGCCGCGATTGCGCAGGCCGTAGGCCATGTTGTCGTACACGGACATGTGCGGATAGAGCGCGTAGTTCTGGAACACCATCGCGATGTCGCGCTCGGAAGGCTCGACGTCGTTGACTGTGCGTCCGCCGATCGAAACCGTCCCGCCGCTGATCTCCTCGAGGCCCGCGATCATGCGCAGCAGCGTCGACTTGCCGCAGCCCGAGGGGCCGAGCAGCACGGTGAAATTGCCGTCGGGGATCGTCAGCGAAATGCCTTTCACGGCTTCCACGCCGCCCGCATAGACCTTCCGCACCGACTCGAGAACTACGCTCGCCATTTCTTCCGCCCTTCAAGCGCTTCCGTCACTTCTCGGTCTCGACCAGACCCTTGACGAACAGCTTCTGCATCAGCACCACGACCAGCACCGGCGGCAGCAAGGCCAGCACGGCCGTGGCCATTGCGAGCTGCCATTCTGTCAGGGCGTCCTGCGTGACGATCATCTTCTTGATGCCGATCACGATCGTCTGCATGTTGTCGCGCGTCGTGATCAGCAGCGGCCACAGATACTGGTTCCAGCCGTAGATGAACTGGATCACGAACAAGGCCGCCATCGTGGTGATCGACAGCGGCAGCAGCGTGTCCTTGAAAAAGCGCACTGGCCCCGCCCCGTCGATCTTCGAGGCTTCGACGAGCTCCTCGGGCACGGTCATGAAAAACTGGCGGAACAGCAGCGTCGCGGTCGCCGACGCGATCAGCGGCAGCGTGAGGCCGGTATAGGTGTCGAGCAGGCCCAGATCCGCGACGATCTTGTAGGTCGGGTAGATGCGCACTTCGACGGGCAGCATCAGCGTGACGAAGATCAGCCAGAACGCGGCCATGCGGAAGGGGAAGCGGAAGAACACGATCGCGTAGGCCGAGATCAGCGAGATCGCGATCTTGCCGAGCGCGATGATGAGCGCCATCAGGAAGCTGTTCAGCAGCATCGTGCCGACCGGCTCGCGCGTGGTGGCGCGCGCACCCGAGAATATGATGCGCTCGTAGTTTTCGAGCATCTGCGAGCCCGGCAGCAGCGACATCTGGCCGTTCTGCACGGTCGCGGCATCGTAGGTCGAGGCGAGCAAAGCGAGATAGACCGGGAATGCCACGATGCACACGCCGACCAGCAGCACGACATGCGGCACCACGCGGCCGAGGAGCGTTTCGCGTTCGACCATCAGTACTGCACCCGGCGTTCGACGAATTTGAACTGCACGGCCGTGAGCGCGATCACGATCGCCATCAGCACGACGGATTGGGCGGCCGAGCCGCCGAGATCGCTGCCGAGCTTGCCGTCGGCATACACCTTGTAGACCATCGTCGTCGTGTTGCCCGCAGGCCCGCCGCTCGTGACCGAATCGATGATGCCGAACGTGTCGAAGAACACGTAGACGATGTTGACGGTGAGCAGGAAGAAGGCCGTGGGCGACAGCAGCGGGAAGACGATCGTCCAGAAACGGCGCATCGGCCGCGCCCCGTCGATGGCGGCGGCCTCGATCACGCTTTTGGGAATCGCGGCGAGGCCCGCGAGGAAAAACAGGAAATTGTACGAGATCTGCTTCCACGTGGCGGCCAGCACGACGAGGATCATGGCGTGGTTGCCGTTCAGGAGCGGGTTCCAGTCGATGCCCCAGCTGCGCAGCGCCTTGGCGAGCATGCCGAGCGACGGCTGGAACATGAAGAGCCACAGAACGCCGGCGACGGCGGGGGCGACCGCATAGGGCCAGATCAGCATCGTCTTGTAGATCGTGGCCCCTTTGATCTGCTTGTCGGCCATCACGGCGAGCAGGAGCCCGCTCGACAGCGAAAGGAAGGCCACCAGCACCGAGAACACCGCCGTGGTGCCCATAGTGCGGTAGTATTCGGGGTTGGCGGCGAGGATCGTGTAGTTCTCGAACCAGACGAATTCGGTCGAGATGCCGAACGCGTCCTGCATCAGCATGGACTGCCAGACCGCCTGCACGGCCGGAACGTAGAAGAAGACGACGACGATCGCGAATTGCGGCAATAGCAGCGAATAGGGCAGGACTTTGCCGCCGAACAGCGCGCGTCGTTCCATGCTGCGATGTCTCCGTTGCCTGCAAGAGTACGGGCCGGATCCCGAAGGACCCGGCCCGCCCGTTTCAGTCGCAGTTCAGCGCGTGACCGTGCGCTCGAACTGGCGCAGCGAGGCGTTGCCGCGGCTCACGGCCGCATCCATCGCCTGCTGCGGCGTCTTGGTGCCCTGCAGGGCCGCTTCGATTTCTTCCGACCAGATGTCGCGGATCTGGACGAGGTTGCCGAAGCGCAGACCCTTCGAGTTCTCGGTCGGCGGCTTGTTCGTGAGCGACTTCAGCGGCGTCTCGAGATAGGGGTTCGTGTTGTAGAAGCCCGACGCCTTCACCTTTTCGTAGGCCGCCGTCGTGATCGGCAGATAGCCCGATTCGGTGTGCAGACGCGCCTGGCGGTCGGTGTCCGACAGGAAGGCGAAGAACTTGGCAACGCCCTTGTACTCGTTGGCGTTCTTGCCGCCCATGACCCACAGCGAAGCGCCGCCGAGCGTCGAGTTCTGCGGGGCACCCGCCACGTCCGGATAGTACGGCATCTGCGCGTTGGCCCAGTCGAACTTGGCGTTCGCCTTGACGTTGCCGTAGAAGCCCGACGAGGTGATCATGATGGGGCATTCGCCCGACGTGAACGTGCCTTCGCCGGTGTTCGTGCGGCCGCCATAGACGTAGGTCTTGTCCTTGGCGAGTTCGGCCAGATTGGCGAAGTGGCGCACATGCGTGGGCGAGTTGATGCGGAACTCGGTGTCGAAGCCGTCGATGCCGTTCGACTTGGTGCCGATCGGAATGTTGTGCCACACCGAGAACTGCTCGATGTTGACCCAGGTGACCCAGGCGGTCGAGAAGCCGCAATTGGGCGTGGCGGTCGCCTTCAGCTTCTTGGCGGCCTCGAACACTTCGGGCCAGGTCTTGGGCGGTGCGTCGGGGTTGAGGCCGGCCGCCTTGAAGGCGTCCTTGTTGTACCACATCACCGTCGACGACGAATTGAACGGGAAGGACAGCATCTCGCCGCGCGCGGTCGAATAGTAGCCGGCGACCGCCGGCAGATACGACGCCGGGTCGAAGCGTTCGCCGGCTTCCTTCATGAGGTCGGCGACGGGCTTGATGGCGCCGCGGGCCGCCATCATCGTGGCCGTGCCCACTTCGAACACCTGCATGATGTGCGGCGCGTTGCCGGCACGGAACGCGGCAATGCCGGCATTCATCGTGTCGGGATACGAGCCCTTGTAGGACGCGACGACCTTGTAGTCGCGCTGCGAGGCGTTGAATTCGTCCGCGAGGCGGTTGACGACGTCGTTGTTGGCACCCGTCATCGCGTGCCACCACTGGATTTCGACTTGCGCGAACGCAGGCGCGGCCGAGGCGATCAGCGCTGCGGCGGCCGTGGCGCCGAGCAAATTTCGACGAAGAATCATGAGGTCTCTCCCTTTGTGTGACGCGAAGCTTTGCCCGCACGAACGGGCTGCTGCGTCGTTTAAGCGTGCAGAATGTATCGTCTGCAACGCTTTTGTGAAGCTTTTATGACATAGCCCGGCTTGGGAGGCTAGGATGCTCTTACCGCTTGGTTTTCCGGCTCCCGGAAAAATCCGAGCGCACGCGCGCGACGGCGTCTTGCCAGCCGGCATAGAGTTTGTCGCGAGCGGCCGCCGGCATTTTGGGCGCAAACAGCCGGTCGGCGCGGCGCAATTTGGCGATCTCGGCGACCGAGCCGTAGACCCCCGCCCCGAGCCCCGCCAAAGCCGCCGCCCCCCAGGCGGTCGTCTCGGTCACGACCGGCCGGTCGACATCGACGCCGAGCTGGTCGGCCAGGAACTGCATGACCCAGTCATTGGCCGCCATGCCGCCGTCGACGCGCAGCGTTTTGATGGCAGCCTTGGGGCCGAGATCCTTCTGCATCGCCGCCATCAGGTCGCGCGTCTGGTAGGCGGTCGATTCGAGGGCCGCGCGCACGATCTGCGCTTGGCCCGAATCGCGCGTGAGCCCCAGGATCGCGCCGCGCGCATCGGGGTCCCACCAAGGGGCACCAAGCCCCGTGAAGGCCGGAACGAGATAGACGCCGCCATTGCCGTCGAGCCCGCGCGCGATCGCCTCGCTGTCGGCGGCGTTGGCGATGGCTTTGAGCCCGTCGCGCACCCATTGCACGACCGCCCCCGAAATGAAGATCGAGCCTTCGAGCGCATAGGCGGTTTTGCCGCCGAGCCGGTAGGCGACGGTCGAGAGCAGCCGGTTTTTCGAGCGCACGAATTTGTCGCCCGTGTTGAGCAGCACGAAACAGCCAGTACCATAGGTGCTCTTGACCATGCCGGGTGCGAAACACGCTTGGCCGAAGGATGCGGCCTGCTGGTCGCCCGCAATGCCGCGAATGGGGATCGCCCCGCCGAAGAGCTTGGCGTCGGTCGCGCCGAAATCGGCGGCCGAATCGCGCACCTCGGGCAGCAGGCTCGCCGGGATCGCGAACGCCTTCAGCAGTTCCTCGTCCCAGACTTGGCGCTTGATGTCGAACAGCATCGTGCGCGCGGCGTTGGTGGCGTCGGTTGCGTGCACCTTGCCGCCCGTGAGCCGCCACAGCAAAAACGTGTCGATCGTGCCGAACGCCAAGCGCCCGGCTTTGGCGGCTGCCTTGGCTCCCGCCACATTGTCGAGCAGCCAGGCGATTTTGGAGCCGGAAAAATACGCGTCGAACAGCAGGCCCGTGCGCTTGCCGAGCTCGGCGTCGCCGATCTTCGCGCGCATCGTGCGGCACCATTCGGCCGTGCGCCGATCCTGCCAGACAAGCGCTTTGTGGATCGGCTTGCCCGTTTCGCGATCCCACAGCAGCGTGGTTTCGCGCTGGTTCGTGATGCCGATCGCCGACACGTCGGCGGCCTTGGCCTTGGCGTTCGAGAGCGCGCGGCGCACGACCGACAGAGTCGCGGTCCAGATCTCCTCGCCGTCATGCTCGACCCAGCCGGGGGCCGGGTAAAATTGCTTGAGCTGCACTTGAGCGGACGCGACGGGCGTGCCGTCGGTCGCGAACAGGATCGCGCGCGTCGAGGTCGTGCCCTGGTCGATCGCAAGCAGATATTTGCCGGACATGGAACTTGCCGCCGCTCCCCGAATTGTTTTTGTCGTTGCGTCGACGGATTCGTACGGCAGGCAAGCCTATTGTTCAAGGGCCGCCCAATCGACGCCGGCAAGCCGGTCGGCATCGGCCGCCACGTTGTAGATCTGCGCACTCACGCGCACCCACAACGCGTTCTCGAACGCCATGATCGGCGCCTGCACGCGCACGACGTCGTAGAGCTTGGCGAGCAGGCCAAGGGCCCGCTTCTCGTCGCACGCACGCCCAAGCGGCAGGCGGATCGCGGCCAGGTGCGCGCGCGCTTCCGGCGGGCCCAGAATCTCGGTGCCGAACGACGCCGCGAGCCGTGCGGCCATCGAAGCGCACAGCGCATTGTTGTAAGCGCGGATCTGCGGCCAGCCGAAGCGCGCGCCAAAGGCGAGACCGTCCGGGATGGCAAGCCAAGCACCCACGTCGCGCGTCCCCGTCCAATCGAACTCCGCCGAGAGACCCTGATCGAGCCCGTGCGAGATCGTCGGCGGATGCACCCAGGCGCGATGCGCAGGTGCCACGCTCAGAAACGCCGCCCCCTTCGCCGCAAACAGCCATTTGTGGCAATTGCCGATATAGAAATCCGCGTCGAGGGCGGCCAGATCGAGCGGCAATTGGCCGGGGGCATGCGCGCCGTCGACCAAGACCGGCACGCCCAGCGCGCGCGCGGCGGCCAAGATCTCGGCGACCGGCAGCACCAACGCACTCGGCGAGGTGATGTGGTCGACGATCAAGAGCCGCGTTTGCTTCGGCAATTGCGCGGCGATGTCGGCGGCTGTCGGCACCGCACGGCCGAAATCGAGCCGCACATGCGTCGCACCCGCCCGCCGGCACACGTAATCGACCGTCTTGGCGACCGCGCGGTAGCCGTGATTGGTGGTGACGATATGGTCGCCCGGCTGCAGATCGAGCGAACGCAGCACGGCATTGGCGCCTTGGGTGGCATTTTCGACGAGCACCAAACCGTCCGGATCGGCATTCAAGAATGTCGCAAGGGCCGTGCGCGCGGCGGCAACGGCCTCGGGCCACACGCGCCGCACAAAATGCGTGGGGTCGGCCTCCATGCGCCGACGCCACGCCTCGGCCGCATCGCGCACAAGGATGGGCGTGGCCCCGAACGAGCCGTGATTGAGTTGGGCGACCGAATGGTCGAGTTGGAATTCCGCGCGGCAGCCCAGCCCGAACTCAGGCATTTGGTTTGGCGGCGAGTGCGGCTTCGACGGCCTTGCGGATTTCGGGGCCCGTCGGCGACACGCGGCTCGGCCACGACGCGATCGGCTGGCCGTCGCGCCCGAACAGATGCTTGAAGAAGTTCCAGCGCGGCGTGGCCCCCTCGCCCATCGATTGCGCGATCCATTTGTAGAGCGGATGCGCCTTGGCGCCGGCGACGACGTTCTTTTCCGCCATCGGGAACGACACGTCGAACCCTTCGCAGAAGGCTTTGATCTCGGCGTTTGTGCCCGGCTCCTGGCGGCCAAAATCGTCGGACGGCACGCCGACCAGCACGAGCCCCTTGTCCTTGTAGAGGTCCCAAAGTTTTTCGAGCTCAGTATATTGCGGCGTGTAGCCGCAGAACGAGGCGGTGTTGACGACGAGCACGGGCTTGCCGCGATAGGCCGACAAAGGCAGCTTCTCGCCTTCGATCGACGTGAATTCGAAATCGAAAACGGACATGCCGGTGTTCCTCATCGGGGCGGCCGCGGCTTTGCCGATCAGCTTCTCGCCGTAATAGCTGCCCATCGCGACCGCGAAGCCGAGGCCCGCAAACAGGCGGCGCGTGACCGGCAAAGGCGGGGCGCCAACGCGTTTAGCCATAACGTTCCTCCGTCCACGGGTCGCCGTTCATGTGGTAGCCGCGCTGCTCCCAGAATCCGGCACGATCTTCGGCCACGAATTCGAGCTTCGCAAGCCACTTTGCACTCTTCCACAGATAGAGCTTGGGCAGAATCAGCCTGACCGGCCCGCCATGGGCAAGCGACAAGGGGGCACCCTCCCATTCATGCGCGAGCAGCACGTCGTCGTCGGCAAAGGCGGCGAGCGGCACGTTCGTCGTGTAGCCGTCGAACGAATGCTGGATCACGAAGCGCGCTTGCGCCTTCGGCCGCACGAGATCGAGCAGGTCGCGCGTGGCCACACCGCGCCACCGATTGTCGAAGCGCGACCACGCGGTCACGCAATGGATGTCGGACAGGAAATCGGTCTGTTTCTGGCGCTGGAAGGCGGCCCAGTCCCATTTCAATGGGGCTTCGACAAGGCCGAAAACCTCGAGCGTCCAGTCCGCCGTCGAAACGCCGGGCTCCACGCCGATATCGAGCACGGGCCACGTCTCCACGCGGCGCTGGCCGGGCGGCAGACGCTGGGCAGGCGGGGCCGCCGCCCCGGTCAGAAGCCGGCCGTCGCGCGCCCATTTCTGCTTGGCCGCAATGAGTTTGTCGTCGGTCATGATGCCGGAATTATACGCCGGCAAACGGCGTTTGGATCAAGAGGGGGCGCCCTGCTCAGCGCCAGCGCAGCAGGCGTTTTTCGAGCTGGCCGAGGCCGGTACCGATGGCGAGGCCCAGGATCGACAGGATGACCACGCCGGCCAGAAGCTGGTCGGTCAGCATGAGATTGCCGGCCTGCAGCACGAAGGCGCCGATGCCGTATTGCGCGCCGATCATTTCGGCCGACACGAGCAGGATGAGGGCGATCGAGCTCGAAATGCGGAAGCCCGCGAGGATGCCGGGCAAGGCGCCCGGCAGCACGATCTTGCGCAGCACGTCGGACGTGGGCAGGCCGAAACTTTGGCCCATGCGAATGAGATTGCGCGGCACGGCGTCGATGGCGGCATAGGTCGCGATGACCGTGGGGAAGAAAACGCCGAGTGCGATCGTCGCCACCTTCGAGGCTTCGCCGATGCCGAGCCACAGGATCAAGAGCGGCAGCAGCGAGATTTTGGGGATCGGGAACAGGGCCGACACGAACGGCACGCCGATGGCCCGGCTCACCGACCAGATGCCCATCGCAAAACCCGCAGCCAAGCCCACGAACGTGCCGAGCCCCCAGCCGAAGACAAGCCGGTACGCGCTTTCCGACAGATGGCGCAGCAGGAGCCCTTGCGCCCACAGGTCGGCAAGCGCTTTTGCGATGGTGCTCGGCGGCGGCAGGAAGATCGGCGAGACGAGGCCGGCACGCCCGGCATATTCCCAAATCGCCAGCAACACGGCGAACGCAGCGAGGGCGGCATAGCGCACCGGCTGCGGCGCAAAGCCGAGCCCGCGAAATTCGACCGGCCTATCGGACATTGGCGACCTCGCGCTCGGCCACGGCGGCTTCGTCGCGGATCAGATGCCACAGATGCTCGGCCCATTCGGCCATGCGGCGCGCGGCGTCCGGACTGCCGCGCGACGCCTGCGGCAAATCCAGCGCCACGATCTCCTTGATGCGGCCGGGGCGGCGCGACAGCACGCAAATGCGGTCGGCAAGGCGCAAAGCTTCCTGCAAATTGTGCGTGACGTAGACCGACGTGGTGCGCGACGCGAGCCACAATTTGAGGAAATCCTCCATCAGCAGATCGCGCGTCTGCGCGTCGAGCGCGGACAGCGGCTCGTCGAGCAGCAGCACCGCCGGATCGACGCTGAGGGCACGCGCAATGCCCACGCGCTGGCGCATGCCGCCCGACAATTGTTTGGGGAACGCGTCGCGGAATTCGGTCAGGCTCGTGCGCGCAAGCGCATCGGCCACGCGCGCATCCATCTCGGTTTTCGACAAGCCGCGATGTTCGAGGGCGAGCGCCACATTGCCCGCAACCGTGCGCCACGGCAGCAACGCGAAATCCTGGAAAACGTAGGTGATGGGATTGAGCGACGATGCCGGCGCTTCCCCGCGCAGCACGACGCGCCCCGAACTGGGGGCAAGCAAGCCGCCCATGATGCCGAGCAGCGTGGATTTGCCGCAGCCCGAGGGGCCCAGCAGGGCCAGGCACTCGCCCGGCTGCACGGCAAGATCGATGCCCGCAAGAACGTCCAACGCTCCGTAGCGATGGGCAATCCCTTCGCAGACGAGCTCCACCTTAGCCGCGCGGCACGTTCATATGGCCGCGCACGAAGGAAAGGTCGATGACGTCGCGCGCATTCACTTCGCGCGTGACGAGATTGGCCTGCTGCCAGAACGCGACCTGCGCATAGATGTCGCCCACGTCGAGGCGCCCTTGCGGATCGATATAGGGCAGGCCCTGCGCCACCAGCTCGGTCGGCTGCTGCACGGCGCGCGCCACGAGGCTCAAGGTTTCGGCGTAGTTGGTGCCGTAGATTTCCTTGCCGGCCGCATCGCGCAGATTGAACGCCGCGTGGAAGTCGGCGGCCCCGCGCACATAGCCGGCGATGAAACGCTCGACGACGTTGCGGCGCGTGTCGATGGCGCGCGGGCTCGTGAACAAGGCGCCGAGCTGCCACGGCGTTTCGTCGCCGGCCCAGGCGAGAATCTTGCCCGAGCCGTCGGCCTCGAGGGCGCGGGCAAGCGTGACGGGCGCCAAGATGCCGTCGATCTGGCCGCCTTTGAACGCGGCCTGCATGTTCGGCAGCGTTTGCAGCGGCACGAGCGTGACGCCGTTGATGTCGAAATTGTACTTCCTGGCGATGAGGCCGAGCATGTAGTGGAAGGTCGAGCCCGTGGTGGTGATGCCGATGCGCTTGCCCGCATAGTCTTTGGGGCTGCGCAGGCCGCGCTCGTAGGCGGCGTTCGTCGCCATGTAGGCGGTGAGCGGGAAGCCCTTTTCGTCGCGGGCTTGCGAGGCGACGATCTTCAAGGCCCCGCGCCCGGCGAGATTGTAGAACGCCGCCGTGAGGCCGGTGACGCCGAACTCGGCGTCGTTCGAGGTGACGGCGACCGGCACTTGCTGGGCGGCCGTGAAATATTTGAGCTCGACGTCAAGCCCGAGATCGCGCCAATAGCCGCGCTCGGCGGCGACGAAGACGGGCCCCGACGAGGACAGGCGCAGCACGCCGACCGAGGTCTTGGCGGGCGCTTGCGCATTTACGATCGCGGGGGCGGCAAGGCTGGCGCCAAGCCCGGCAAGAGCGGCGCGGCGCGAAATCGGGAACATGGCAGTTTCCTCCGGCAAACGACGATTTTGCTGCGGCTTGCACGGCCGCTGTGGCCGTCTATATGGCGAGCGCACACAATTGTGTCAAACGATAGGGCGATGCGCCCGGACGCCGGTCCGGCGGGGGCTGGCGTTTTGGCTGCGAATCCGGCATCCAAGACGGCACCCCGCATCCGCAATTTGCGTCAGGACCTTCGATGAAACTGTTCGCCGCTTTGCTGTTGGCACTTTGCGTTCTCTTGGCCCCGCCTGCGGCCCATGCGCAGGAACCGCCCGCGCCCGACGAAATCGAGAAGCTGATCGACGCGCTCGAAAACGACGCGGCGCGCGCAGCCCTCCTCGAACAGCTGAAGACGCTCGTGCAGATCCAGCGCTCGGGCCAAGTGCCGGCCTTGGCGCCCGCCGACGCGCCCGTCGAGCAGATTGCGCGCGTGGCCAACACCTTCGCCGAACAGCTCGCCGACCAGATCGAGGCGATCACGCAAGCGGTCGTGCAGGCCGCCGCTTTTGCGGGCGACGCGCCGAAGCTGGCGGCGTGGTTCGACGCCCAGCTCGGCAGCGAAACCTCGCGCGACCGCCTGTTCGAAATCCTCGGCAAGCTTGCCGTCGTGTTGGCGGCGGGCGCTCTCGCCGAGCATCTCGTGTGGCGCGCCCTTGGCGTGCCGCGCCGGCGGCTCGAGATGCGCGCGGTCGATGCGGGCTGGCGGCGCGCTTTTCCGATCGCGTTGAGCGGGCTGTTGGGCTTGCTGCCGATCGCCGCCTTCGCAGCCGTGGCGGTGGCCGTATTGGGCTCGCTGCAGCCGTCGCGAACCGCGAGCCTCGTGGCGATTTCGTTCGTGAACGCCAACGTGATCGCGCGTGCAGTCGCCCTTGCCGCCGAAATCGCGTTCGCCCCGCGCCACCCGGGTTTGCGCGCCGCCCCGCTCGACGACGAAACCTCGGCCTATCTCTATCTGTGGGTCCGGCGCCTCACCAACATCGCCGTCTATTGGTATTTCGCGGCCCAGGCCGCCTTGCTGCTCGGCATGCCGGACGGAGCGCACAACTTTACGGTCAAGCTGCTCGGCGTCGTCATCGCGATGATGGTCACGGCCATCGTGCTGCAGAACCGCGCGGCGGTCGCCGAATCGCTCGCACGTGCTGCCACCGGCGACGGCTGGCTCGTGCAGATGCGCGCGGGCTTCCTGGGCCAGGGCCTGTCGAAATACTGGCACGTGGCGGCGCTTGCCTACATCGTGATGGCGCTGTTCGCCTGGCTGCTGCGGCCGGACGGCTTCGCCTTCATCCTGCAGGCAAGCGCGATCACGCTCACCATCGGCGCCGCCGCACGCGTGGCCGTGCTCCTGATCGACTACGGGGTGGCGCGCGTCTTCACGATCGCGCCCGATCTGCGCGAGCGCTTCCCGGCCCTCGAGCAGCGCGCCAATCGCTACGTCAATGCCGGACGGCGCTTGCTCGAATGGACCATCGGGGCGGTGGCGCTGCTTGCGATCGCGCAAGCCTGGGGCATTCGCACGCTCGAATATGCGGCGACACCCGCGGGCCAACGCGTGGCGGGCGGGCTGTTCTCGATCGCCTTCGCCGTGGTGCTGGCGCTGGCGGCATGGGAATTCGCCAATGCCGGGCTCGAGCGCTATCTCGTGCGCAAAGGCGACATGGAAAAACCGACAGAGCGCACCTCGGCGCGCGTGCGCACGCTGCTGCCGCTGCTGCGGCGCGCGCTGTTCGTGCTGCTGACGGTGTTCGTGACGTTGGTCACGCTCAACGAGATCGGCATCAACGTAACGCCCTTGCTGGCCGGTGCCGGCGTGCTGGGTTTGGCCGTGGGCTTGGGTGCGCAAAACATGGTGCGCGATCTCATCACCGGCGTTTCGATGATCCTCGAAGACGTGCTGGCGGTCGGCGACGTGGTGCAGCTCGGCGACAAGGCCGGCACGGTCGAAGCGCTCGGCTTGCGCGCCATCAAGCTGCGTTCGGCCGACGGCACCTTGCACACGATCCCGTTCGGCACCGTCACGATCATCTCGAACCAGACCAAGGATTTTGCCTTCGCGACGTTCGAGGCTGTCGTGGGCTACGATGCCGACATCGCCAAAGCGCGCGCGGCCATGCGCAAAGCCTTCGACGTTTTGCAGGCCGAGCCCGAGATGGCGCCACTGCTGCTCGGCGACTACGAAGATCTGGGCCTCGATGCGTATTCCGACATCGGCCAGACGCTCAAAGCGCGCGTGAAGACATTGCCCGGCAAACAATGGCGCGTGCGCCGCGCCTTCAACGAAACCATCCGCGCCGAGTTCGCCGCCGTCGGCCTCAAGCTCGCCTGGGACAAGCAGACGGCGACGGCTTAGCCCTCTCCGAGCGCTTCCGGGTTCGGTGCGTCGAGCACCATGCGCGCAAGCGTGCCGTCGAAGCCGGCGCGCGCCATCGCCGCCATGTGGCGCAGGCGCTGGTCTTTGCGCACCGCCGCATTCGTGCAGAAAGGGCCCAAGCGCTTGCGCTTGGCGAACAGGATCGCCGCCGTGCGGTCGGAAATGCCCGCTTCGTCGAGTGCCGCGAGCGCCTTCTCGACCTCGTCGCCCTCCACGCCCTTGATCTTGAGGCGCTGCACGATCTGGCTGCGCGGCAGGCCGCGGCGCGCGAGGCTCAAAGCACGGCCTTCGGCGAACACGCTGTCGTCCACGAGCTTGCGCGCCAAGAGCTTGTCGATGACGGCCGCGACGTCGGCCGCACCCTGCGCCTTGTCGCCCACGCCTGCGCGCGCCGCACGCTCGACCTTGCGCATCAGCACGCGGCGTACGCCCTCGCTGGAAGCGGCGTAGCGCTCGAGATAATGCAGAGCGGCCTTTTCGAGGCGCTCTTGCGTGGGCGGTTTGGGGGGCTGGCGGGGTTTCATCTGGCGCTGTTCTGCCATGCGGCGGGAAAGATTGCGAGGCATTGCGCTTTGCGCTTATGGTCCCGCCCGCCATGCAGCCTGTTCCGCCATCGCCGCGCCGCTACGGTTCCGTCAATTGGCTGGGTCTTTGGACCTTGTCGATGCGCGAGATCCGCCGCTTCACCAAGGTCCATACCCAGACCATCGCCGCCCCCGTGGTGACGACGCTGCTGTTCCTTGCCGTGTTCGTGCTCGCCCTCGGGACGCAGGTGACCGTCGCGGGCGGCATTTCGTTCGCCGAATTCCTCGCCCCCGGCCTCATCATGATGGCGATGACGCAGAACGCATTTGCCAACACCTCTTCGTCGCTCGTGATCGCCAAGGTGCAGGGCAACATCGTCGACTCGCTGATGCCGCCTTTGTCGCCGGGCGAACTCGTGTTCGGCTTTGCCGCCGGCGGCGTCGTGCGCGGGCTCGTGGTCGGAATCGTCGTGGCGGCGTGCCTGCTCCCCTTCGTGGCGCTGCATGTGCACGCATGGGGCTGGATCCTGTTCAACGGCCTGATGGCGTCGATGCTGCTGTCGCTGCTCGGCATTGCCGGCGGCGTGTGGTCGGAGAAATTCGACCATATCGCGGCCGTGACCAATTTCGTGGTGACGCCGCTCGCGTTCCTGTCGGGCACCTTCTACACGGTCGACCGACTGCCCGAGCCGTGGCATCTGCTGGCGCTCGTCAATCCGTTTTTCTACATGATCGACGGGTTCCGCTTCGGCTTCATCGGCCATGCCGATGCGCACCCCTGGACCGGGGCGGCCGTTCTGGTCGCCGCCAATTTCGCTTTGGCGGCCTTGTGCTACGGCATGTTCAAGCGCGGCTACAAGCTGCGGACCTGACGCCTAACACCCTGATCTGAAACTGCGAATTCCGCTCCGAATTGACAAAATCGGGGCTTTTCCCGATACTCGGTTTTTTGCGGCCCCGCGATCCTTTCGCGCGGGCAAAAAGGAGTCGTTTGTCGTGAGCACTGATTTTCCCGCCGTGATGCCGACCTATGCGCGCGCCGAAGTGGGTTTCGAGCGCGGCGAAGGCCCGTATCTGTGGGGGACCGACGGCAAGCGCTATCTCGATTTCGCCTGCGGTATCGCCGTGACCGGGCTTGGCCACGCGCACCCGCATCTCGTGGCGCAAGTGGGCGCCCAGATGCACAAAGTGTGGCACACCTCGAACATTTTCCCGATCCCGCAGCAGCAGCGCCTGGCCGAACGGCTGGTGGCCGCGACCTTCGCCGACACGGTGTTCTTCGCCAATTCGGGGGCCGAAGCCAACGAATGCGGCATCAAGCTCGTGCGCAAATACCATGCGCACCACGGCAACCCCCAGCGCTACCGCATCATCACGTTCGAGGGTGCCTTCCACGGCCGCACGCTTGCCACACTCGCAGCCGGCGGCCAGCAGAAATATCTCGAAGGTTTCGGCCCCAGAGTCGAAGGCTTCGACCAGGTGCCGTTCGGCGACCACAAAGCGCTCGAAGCCGCGATCGGCCCCGAAACGGCCGGCATTCTCATCGAGCCCATCCAGGGCGAAGGCGGCATTCGCCCGGTGCCGACGCAGTGCCTCAAAGGCGTGCGCGAACTGTGCGACCGCCACGGCCTCTTGCTGTTCTTCGACGAAATCCAGACCGGCATGGGCCGCTCGGGCAAGCTCTTCGCGCATGAATGGTCCGGCGTTTCGCCCGACGTGATGTCGGTCGCCAAGGCGCTCGGCAACGGCTTCCCGGTCGGGGCGTGCCTCGCCACCGCCAAGGCCGCAGCCGGCATGACGGCCGGCACGCATGGCTCCACCTACGGCGGCAACCCGCTCGCCATGTCGGCCGGCAACGCCGTGCTCGACGTGATGCTGGCCCCCGGCTTCCTCGAAAACGTCGAGCGCATCGCGGGGCATCTCAAGCAGCAATTGGCCGGCCTCGTTTCGCGCAATCCCGACATGTTCGAGGATGCGCGCGGCTCCGGTCTGCTGCTCGGCCTCAAATGCAAGGGGCCGAACCAGGACATGATCCTTGCCGTGCGCAAGCAGGGCCTGCTCACGGCAGGGGCTGGCGACAATGTGATGCGCATTCTGGCCCCGCTCATCGTGACGGCCGAGCATGTCAGCGAAGCGGTCGAAAAGATCGACGCGGCCTGCGCGGATCTGCGCGCCAACGCCGCCGCCGCGCGCAAGGCCGGATAGGAACAGCCCCCATGAAGACCGCCGCCTTGCGCCATTTCCTCGATCTCGACGTGCTCGAAACCGGCACGCTGCGCCGCATCCTCGATATGGGCGCTGCGTTCAAAGCCAAGCGCCCGCTCGGCGGCGACGCGAAGCCGCTGGCCGGCAAGACGCTGGCGATGATCTTCGAGAAGCCGTCCACGCGCACGCGCGTGTCGTTCGAAGTGGGCATTCGCCAGCTCGGCGGCGAGGCGGTGATCCTGTCGCATCTCGACACGCAGCTCGGGCGCGGCGAATCGATCGGCGACACCGCGCGCGTGCTGTCGCGCTATTGCGACGCGATCATGCTGCGCACGAACCGCGCCGACAATCTGGCCGAGCTCGTGCGCCACGCGACCGTGCCCGTCATCAACGGCCTTACCGACCTTTCGCATCCCTGCCAGGTGATGGCCGACGTGATGACGATCGAAGAGCGCAAGGGCGACATCGCGGGCAAGGTCGTGGCCTGGACCGGCGACGGCAACAACGTGGCCGCCTCGTGGATCCATGCCGCCAAGCGCTTCGCGTTCGAACTGCGCCTTGCCTGCCCCGAGCCGCTGCGCCCGCATGCCGACGTGCTCGCCTGGGCCAAGCGCGAGGGGGCGCGCATCCAGCTGCTGACCGATCCGGACGCCGCCGTGCGCGGCGCCGATGCGGTCGTGACCGACACGTGGGTGTCGATGGACCAAGAGGGCACGGCGCGCGACAATCGCGAGAAGCGCCACAATCTGCTCGCCCCCTACCGCGTGGACGAACGGCTGATGGGGCTTGCCAAGCAAGACGCGATTTTCCTGCATTGCCTGCCCGCCCATCGCGGCGAGGAAGTGACGGCATCCGTCATCGACGGCGCGCAATCGGCCGTGTGGGACGAGGCGGAAAACCGCCTGCATGTGCAAAAAGGCATCCTCGCCTGGTGCATGGCGTAAGCTTCGGCGTTCAAGCTGCCAGTGCCGCGCGCACCAGCGAAGCGGCGACCGTCGCCATGATCGCGGCCACGCTGACGTCGACGATGCGCCACGCGATCGGTTTGGCGAAGATCGGCGCCAGCAGGCGCGCGCCGTAGCCGATCCCGGCGAACCACACGATCGAAATCGCCGATGCACCCGCCGCAAAAGCGATGCGCGCGGGCATGTCGGCAAAGCTGCTGGCAACCGTGCCCAGCAGCACGACCGTATCGAGATAGACATGCGGATTGAGCAGGGCGAGCGCCCACGAAGCGGCGGCCGCCGCCGCACGCGAGGCCGCACCTGCTTGCGACGTGGGAATGCCCGCCCGAAAATCGAGCGCGCGGCGCAAGGCGAACAGCGCGTAGCACACCAGAAACGCCGCCCCGCCCCACAGCGCGAAGCCAAGCAGCGCAGGCTGAGCAGCGAGCAAGGTCGCAAGGCCGAACGCGCCGGCCGCAATCAGCATCACGTCGCAGAACGCCGCGATCGCGACGACCGTGCCGACATGCTGACGGAGCAGGCCTTGGCGCAGAATGAACGCGTTCTGCGGCCCCGCTGCCAGGATGAGCCCGGCCGACAAGCCCAAGCCCTGCAAGGCGGCGGCGATCCAGAGTGCGTGGGAATCGAACATTGCATGGAAAGCTTTACCCGAATCCGCGACCGGGCCAAACTCGCGCCATGAACATCGACGAACTGCCCCGCGACGACATCGTGCTGCCGTTTCGCATCGTTCCTTTCGCCTTGCGCGGCCGGCTCGTGCGCTTGGGTGCGACGCTCGACACGATCCTGCATCGCCACGCCTACCCGAAGCTCGTGGCTCAGGCTTTGGCCGAAGCGCTGACGATGGCGGCAGCGCTTGCCGCCACGCTCAAATACGACGGCGTGTTTTCGATCCAGACGAAGGGCGACGGCCCGGTCAAAATGCTGGTGGCCGACGTCACCTCCGACGGCGCGTTGCGCGGCTACGCGCAGTTCGATGCCGCGCGCGTGGCCGAATTGGGCGAAGGGCCGGTCTCGGCGCCGCGTCTCTTCGGGGCGGGCTATCTCGCCTTCACGGTCGACCAAGGGGCCGACATGGAGCGCTACCAGGGCATCGTCGAAATGACCGAGCCCACGCTGGCCGAATGCGCGCACCATTATTTCCGCCAGTCCGAACAGTTCGAAGCGGGCCTCAAAGTGGCGGTTTCAGGCATGCCGGATGCGGACGGCACGATGCGCTGGCGCGCAGGTGCCATCATGATCCAGCGGCTGCCGCCCGAAGACGCGCAAGGCTCGGCCGAAGGCGGCGACGTCGATCCTTTGGCCGCCGCAAGGCGCGAAGAGGAAGAAGACGGCTGGCGGCGCGCCATGATCCTGATGGGCTCGGCCAAGGCGCAGGAACTTGCCGATGCGGCCCTGCCGCCCTGGAAGCTCGTCGACCGGCTGTTTCTGGCCGAAGGGGTCGAGATCTACCGGCCGCTTGCCCTGGCGCATCGCTGCCGCTGCGATCCTGCGCGCATGCGCCAGGTGCTGCGCACGATCCCGCGCGCCGAGCTCGAGACCATGCGCGAACCCGACGGGGCCGTGCACATCACGTGCGAGTTCTGCAACACCACGCAGCTCTTCGCCGATCTCGACGCGCTGTACGCGCCGACATAGCAAAGCCACATTCGCAGCCCAATTTCAGCGCCTCCGGGAGGAATGCCATGACCGTCCATCGCCGCAATTTTCTGAAGCTCGCTGCCGTCGGCGCCCCCGCTTTTGCGCTGGGTGCGTGCGCCGACGCGCCGCCGCTGCCGCAGTTTCCGCCGCTCACCTACACGCATCTGCCGCGCCTCGTGTTCGAGGCCGAACGGCTCGAAATCGCCAGCGAGTACCAGGCCCCGCTTGCGCCGCCCAACGTGGAGCATCTGTTCGCGCAGCGCCCCGATGCGGTGCTGCAGCGCTGGGCCAACGACCGGCTGGCGGTCAGCGGGCGCGGCGAACATCTCGTGCGTTTCGTGGTCGGCGACGCGCGCGTGACGGAAACCGAATTGCCGCGCGAGACGGGCGTGCGCGCGACCTTCACCAACGCGCAGGCCCAGCGCTACGACGGCCGCATGCAGGCAACGATCGAGATCCGCCAGCTGCGCGGCAATTTCCGCGTCGGCGACGCCGCCGCTTCGGCCACGCGCTCACGCTCGGTCGCCGAAAACATCTCGCTCAACGACCGCGAGCGCGTCTGGTACGAAATGGTCGAGCAGATGATGGCCGACATCAACAGCGAGCTCGACCGCCAGGTGCGCGCCAACCTGCCGCGCTTTCTGGCGGTCTAGGGCTTACGCCGGGCGGCTTGCCCAGTCGGCGAGTTTGGCGATGAAGGCGTCGCACTGGGCGAGCTGGTCGCGCGTCGTGTATTCGTCGGTCTTGTGCGCGACCGCAATGTCGCCGGGGCCGCAGATCACCGTCGAAATGCCCGCCGCCTGGAACTGGCCCGCTTCGGTGCCGAACGCGACCGTCTCGGTGCGGTTCGCACCCGTCAGCGCCAACGCGAGCTTCGCGGCCGGGCCGTCGATCTCGGGCTTGAGGCCGGGGATCGCGGCATAGCGCGTCATCGAAACGCTGGCTTCCGGCGCTTCCTTTTTGATCGCCGCATCGAGCTCGGCGATTTTCGCGGCGGCTTGCGCGTAGATCGCCTCGGTGTTCGCCCCCGGCAGCGCGCGGAATTCCCACGTGAGCGCGCATTCGCGCGCTACGATATTGGCGGCCGTCCCGCCATGGATGAGGCCAATACCGAGCGTGGTCCAGGGCGGATCGAACGACACGCCCGGCACGGCGTCGGCCGAACCCTTCGCGCGCAACTCGGCCTGCAGCGCATCGAGGAAGGCGAGGAACCGGCCCATATAGACGATGGCGTTGGCCCCCAGATGCGGCGCACTCGAATGCGCCTCGCGGCCGACGATCGCCACGCGGTTGACCCAGCTGCTTTTGTGGCCGACGACCACGCGCATCATCGTGGGCTCGCCGACGATGCAGAGCGCTGCCTGCGGCAATTCGCGCCCGAACAATTCGATCGCGTGCGGCGCGCCGAAGCAGCCGATCTCCTCGTCGTAGGACAGGCACAGATGGATCGGACGCTGCAGCTTGGCGTGCACGAGGGCGGGCACGGCCGCGAGCGCGCAGGCGATGAAGCCTTTCATGTCCGACGAGCCGCGCCCGTAGAGCCGCCCGTCGCGCTCGACCAGGGCAAACGGATCGGTCGCCCAGGGCTGACCTTCGACGGGGACGACGTCCGTGTGGCCCGACAGCACGGCCCCGCCCGCGACGGCAGGCCCGATCGTGGCCACAAGATTGGCCTTGGTGCCGTCCGCATTGGGCACGAGGCGGCTTGCGACACCGTAGGATTCCAAATAGCGGCGCACATCGTCGATGAGGGCGAGGTTCGAATCCGAACTCACGGTGCGATGTGCCACCAGCCGGGCAAGCATCGCCGTGCTGGACGGGGCGGAGGGCGTCATTGTTTTTCCTCTCAGCCCGTGTGCAGCGGCGGATTGCCGACGATGGCGAGAAACTCGCGGCGCGTGGCTTCGTTGTCGCGGAAGGCGCCGAGCATGCGCGAGGTCACCATCGTGACGCCGGCTTTGTGCACGCCGCGCGTGGTCATGCATTGGTGCTGGGCGCGCACGATGACGGCGACGCCGCGCGGCTGCAGCACTTCTTCGATCGAATTGGCGATCTGCGCGGTCAGGCGCTCCTGGATCTGCATGCGCTTGGCGAACACGTCGATCACGCGCGCGAGCTTGGAAATGCCGACCACGCGGTTGCTGGGCAGATACGCGACATCGACCGTGCCGAGGATTGCGGCCAGATGGTGCTCGCAGAAGCTTTCGAAGCGCACGTCGCGCAGCACGACCATCTCGTCGTAGCCGTCGGCCTCCTCGAAGGTGCGCTTCAAGAGTTCGACCGGATCCTCGCCGTAGCCCTGGAACCATTCCTCGTAGGCGCGCACCACGCGCTTGGGCGTGTCGCGCAGGCCCTCGCGCTCGGGATTTTCGCCCGCCCATTCGAGCAGCGTGCGCACGGCCGCTTCGGCGGCAGCGCGGTCGGGACGAACACGGGCGGAAGGTCGCTTCAGCGGCTGAGTCATGGGGCTTCTTTTGTGCGAGGAGAGATCGGGATCAGTTCAGGCGGGGTCAATTCAGGCGGCCGGGCCGGTCGGGCTGGTCGAGCGAGAAGGCCGGAATCGCGATCTCGAAGGTTTCGCCCGAATCGGTTTCCATCTGGTAGGTCCCGACCATGAAACCGGACGGGGTCGGCAGCGGCGTGCCGGAGCTGTATTCGAAGGCTTCGCCGGGCTTCAGCACCGGCTGCTCGCCGACCACACCGGGGCCTTTGACGTCTTTGCGCCGGCCTTGCGCGTCGGTGATGCGCCAATGGCGCGCGCGCAGCTGCACGGTCGCGGCACTGCCGTTTTCGATGCGGACATGGTAGGCCCACACGAAATGGCCGTCGTTCGGCGACGATTGTTCGTCGAGATAGACCGGTTCGACGGTCACTTTGATGCCGCGCGTGGTTTCGCTGTACATCGCTTCCAAGCCGCAGTTCGTTTGGGTAGGGGCAACGAAACTGCAATATAGGCCTCGGATGGGGCCGCGACCAGCGCGCCGGGCGCAAATCAGCGTTTTTTCCCGCCCTTTGAAGCTTTTGCGGCGGCCGCGAGGCCCTTGGCGAGATCGGCCAGCAGATCGGCCGGATCTTCGATGCCGACCGACAGACGCAGGCTGCCGGGCCCGATGCGCAGGCGTGCTTTTTCGTCCGCCGGCAGGCGCTGATGCGTGGTCGTGGCCGGATGGCAGATCAAGCTCTTGGCGTCGCCCAGATTGTTCGAAATCTTGATGAGACGCAGCGCATCGAGCAGCGCAAAGGCCGCCTTCTTGCCGCCCTTGAGATCGAACGCCACAAGCGGCCCGCCGCCGGCCATCTGGCGCTTGGCGAGCGCAAATTGCGGATGCGATTTGTGGCCCGGATAGAGCACGCGCGCGACCGGGGCCGCTTTCGCCAAAAAGTCGGCAACGGCGGCGGCGTTGGCCCCTTGGGCGGCCACTCGCAAGGGCAGAGTCTCGAGCCCCTTCAGCAGCACCCAGGCATTGAAGGCCGAGAGCGTGGGGCCCGTGTGGCGCAGGAAAGGGACGAGCGTGCCGTCGATCCACGCGCGGCTGCCGAGAACGGCCCCGCCCAGCACGCGGCCCTGGCCGTCGATATGCTTGGTCGCCGAATAGACGACGACGTCGGCCCCCAGTTCGAGCGGCTTCTGCAGCATCGGCGTCGCGAACACGTTGTCGACGACGACGCACGCGCCCGCGCGCTTGGCGAGCTTGGCGACGGCGCGCAGATCCACGAGATCGAGCATCGGGTTCGACGGCGTTTCGAGGAACACGACGTCCGTCTTGACGCCAAGCGCCTTGCGCCACGCGTCGAGATCGGCGCCGTCGACGAGCACGCTCTCGATGCCCCAGCGCGGCAGCAGTTCGGTCACGATGTAGTGGCACGAGCCGAACAAAGCGCGCGACGACACGATGCGCATGCCCGCCTTGAGCTGGCAGGCCAGGGCCGCGAAAACGGCGGCCATGCCGCTGGCCGTGCCCTTGCAGGCCTCAGCCCCTTCGAGGGCGGCAAGGCGCGCTTCGAACATCGCCACGGTCGGATTGCCGAAGCGCGAATAGACGAAACGCGCATCTTCCGGGGCGGTGGGTGTGGCGAAGGCGCGTTCGGCCTCGGCGGCCGAGCCATAGACGAAGCCCGAGGTCAGGAACATCGCCTCGCTGGTCTCCGACCATTGCGAGCGTTCGCCGCCGCCATGCACCAAAGCCGTGCGCGCGCGCCACGCGGGATCGGTCGCAAATTCGTTTTTCTTCGCCATCTTTGTCCGCCCTCAAAAACAAAAGCCCCGACCTTGGGATCGGGGCTGTTCGGCGGCACAAGGTGCGATCGAAGCGCTCCGACCTTTTAGCGGATTTTTTAACGTGGTCCGCAAGCCGGTCGGCTCAAATCGCCACGATATGGGGTGAATAAGCAACGGCAGCCGGATTGTCAAGCCTTTGGCGCGCGGACGAAGCTCGGATGGTAGGCTCGGCGCCGATCGGACAGGCTAGACTTCGCCGTCGCCGAGTGGATCGAGATAAGGGATCTTCGACGGGCGGCGCCCGCGCGATACGATGTCGAGCCGCGCGGCGGCGCGATCGAGCGACAAGCGCAAGTGGCGCGCCAATGCCTGCGCCGCCTCGCCCACATGCCCTGCCTCCAGCCGCGCCGCGACTTCCAGATGCTCGGGCAGAAACGGTTCCAATGCGTAGAGCTGCGGCCCCGATTGGTAAAGAAAACTGTGCGCGATCAGCAGCGACCGATAGCCATGCAAGGCGTCGATCATGGTTCGGTTGGGGCAGTAGGACAGCAGCTCGACATGCAGTTCGGTTTCGAGACGATCAAGTGCGGGGCCATCGAGCCTGTCGGCGCGCGCGGTCGCGTCTTCGAGATTCGCGCGCAAGCTGCGGATTCGCTCGTGCGGCAGATGCGGTGCCGCCGCCGCCAGCGCCGCGGGCTCGAGAACGCGGCGCATCTCGTAGAGTTCGGCGATGTATGCGCGCGACAGGCCGGGCGCGTACCAGCGCGATTTCCCGTCTTTCTTGACCACGCCGAAACGCTGGAGCCGCACCAGCACGTCGCGCGCAACCGTCCGGCTGACGCCGTGATAGCGCGCAAGATCGCTCTCCACCACACGCCAGGCGCAGAATGCCGAGCGCACAACGATCTCGGTCTCCACCTCTTTGTAGATGCGCTCCCAGCTTGCCGCACTGTTCAACACCATCGGCGCCGACGGGGCGCGTCCGGATTTGGGCAATGCAGCCGCATCGATCACAACGTAGCCGCGGCCGGCGGCGTGACGGATGGCACCTGCGGCCGCAAGCTGTTCCAGGGCATGCCGGACCGGCGCGCGGCTGATGCCGAACTGGGCTGCCGCACGGGACTCGTAAAGGACAGAACCGGGCGCGACGGTGCCGTCGGCGATCTGGCGGGCCAGGATTTCAAGCACGCGGGCCTGAAGGCGCGGCGCTGCACCCCGCGTCTTCGCCGTTGCCCGTTCCAAACGCTTGCCCGCACTTCTCGCCATCATATCCCCGACGCCAGATAGCCACCGTCGACCCGCAGCGTCGCGCCGTTCACGAAACGCGCAGCCGGCGACGCCAGAAACAAGGCCGCCCCGACCAGCTCGGACACGTCCCCCATTCGCCCCATCGCGCAGCGCCGAATCGCCTCCGCCTTGCGCTCGGGCGGCATTTTGTCGCGATTGAGGTCCGTTAGGAAGAAGCCTGGTGCGATCGCATTGACCCGCACGCCGCGGCCGCCCCATTCCGCCGCGAGGGTCTGGGTCAATCCGGTTACCGCCCATTTGCTGGCGCAATAGGCGGCCGCGAGCGACCAGCCGGAATGCGCGGCCAGCGATGCAATGTTGATGATCGCGCCCGAGCCGCGCGCCGTCATGCGCGCGCCGAACGCCGTGCAAGCGAAGAACACCGTCTTGACGTTGGTGTCCATGATCGCGTCGTACTCCGCTTCGTCGACGTCCAGCGCCGGCTTGATCGTGGTGGTGCCCTGGCAGTTGACCAGCACATCGACGGGGCCGTGCTCGCG
The DNA here is from genome assembly GCA_020248985.1 of Telmatospirillum sp. Classification (GTDB taxonomy): domain Bacteria; phylum Pseudomonadota; class Alphaproteobacteria; order CACIAM-22H2; family CACIAM-22H2; genus Tagaea. The sequence goes on from JADCGL010000017.1 coordinate 119,131, forward strand.
TTCGGCGCGCTCGGCCAGTGCCCTGGCCGCGTCCGGCGCCCGCAGATCGGCGCTGTAGGCGACCGACGCGTCGGCCCCAAGTTCGGCGGCGACCGCGTCGAGCCGTTCGCGACCCCGCGCGGCGACCAGCACGCGCGCGCCCGCCGCGCGCATGCCCAACGCGATCGCGCGCCCGATGCCGCTCGATCCGCCGATCACCATGGCGACGGCGCCGTCCATCGAAAACGCATCCGTTTTGTCCTTCATTGCATCGTTCCTCCCGAGCGGCGCCCGTCCGAATTCGATTGGCAGGCCAATAATGTTTAGTGTATACGATAGACATAATGCCTTGGAAGCCTGTCGCGGGCCATCCAAGGGGCGAACGGAGGAAACCCACGTGGCCGGCCGACTGTCGGGCAAAACTGCTTTCGTTACCGGTGCCGGACAGGGCATTGGCCGCGCCGTCGCGCTTGCCTATGCGCGCGAGGGCGCCAGCGTCGTCGCCGCAAGCCGATCGGGCGAAAAGCTCGCCGATCTGCCTGCCATTGAACCGGCGATCCGCGTTTGGACGCTGGACGTGACCGATCGCGCGGCGCTGCACGATGCGCTGGCGGGGGCCGAGCCGGTCGACATTCTGTTCAACGGTGTGGGCTGGGTGCATTCCGGATCGATCCTCGCCTGCGACGAGGACGATTGGGCCCGCAGCTTCGAGATCAACGTGACGTCGATGTACCGCGCCATTCGCGCCGTTCTGCCCGGCATGGTCGCGCGCGGCCGCGGCGCCATCGTCAACGTCGCTTCTGTCGCCTCCAGCATTTCAGGCGTGGCGGAGCGCGCCGCCTACGGCGCCAGCAAGGCCGCCGTGATCGGCCTCACGAAGGCCGTCGCGCGCGACGCGATCGCAAGCGGCGTGCGCTGCAACGCGCTGTGTCCGGGAACCACGCGCACCGCGTCGCTCGAAGAGCGCATCGCGCGCGCTGCGGATCCGGAGGCCCAGCGCCGCGCCTTCGTGGCGCGCCAGCCGATGGGGCGCCTCGGCACGGTCGATGAAATGGCCGAGGCGGCCGTGTTTCTCGCCGACGATTCGGTCCGCTTCATGTCCGGCACGGTCCTGGTGGTCGACGGAGGACAGACGATATGAACGCTTCGGCCGATCGCGCCGCAGCCGATGCGGACGCACTGGCGAAGTTCAGCCGCGCCGTTCTGCGCGCCGCCGGTGCCGATTCGGCCACCGCTGCCGCAGCCACCCGCGCGATGATGCACGCCTCGCAGCTGGGAATCGATAGTCACGGCATCCGGCTGCTGGGCCACTATGTTCGCGCGATCGAAGGCGGCCGCGTGAAAGGACGCCCGCGGCTACGCTTTGCGCGGAGCAAAGGTGCCGTGGCGATGCTCGACGCCGGGCACGCGCATGGCGCGCTCGCCGCCTATCGCGCGATGGCGCGCGCGACGGCAATGGCCGCGCGCCACGGAATCGGCGCGGTCGGGATCGCAAACTCCTCCCATTTCGGCGCCGCCGGCGCCTACGCGCTGGCCGCCGCCGAAGAAGGCTATATCGGAATTGCGGTCTGCAACTCGGACGCGTTCGTGCGTCTGCACGGCGGCGCCGCGCGCTTCCACGGCACCAACCCGATCGCCGCCGCATGCCCTGTGGCCGGCGCGCAGCCCTGGCTGCTCGACATGGCGACCAGCGCCATTCCCTACAACCGGGTCCAGCTCTATCGCAGTCTTGGACGGGCGCTGCCCGCCGGAACCGCATCCGACCTGCACGGCGCCGATACGCGCGCGCCGGAAGACGCCGCGATGCTGGCGCCGCTGGGCGCTGCATTCGGTTTCAAAGGGGCAGGCCTCGCAGGCCTTGTCGAGATACTGAGCGCCGTCCTCACCGGCATGCGCTTGAGCTACGAAATCCTGCCGATGGGCGGCCCGGACATGCGCACGCCCCGGCGTATGGGCGCGTTCGTTCTGGCGATCGATCCGCGCGCGTTCCTGCCGGGCGAGGCTTTTGCCACGCGCATGGCGGGCTATCTGCGCAAGCTGCGCCGGTCGCCGGCCGTATCCGGCGATGCGGTGATGGCGCCGGGCGACCGCGAATGGCGGCAAGCTGCCCTGCGCAGCGCCGCCGGCATCCCGATCGATCCGGCGACGCGCGAAGAGTTCGCGCGTCTGTCCGAAACCTACGACGTGCCGGCGCCGTCGCTGCGAAAGCCGCCGAAAACCGGAAACCTCAGAAAAGAAAGGAATGGGAGATGAACCGTCTTGCCAAACTTGCGTCTTTTGCATGCATAGCGGTGGGCGTCGGTGCGCTCGCCCCGACAAGCGTCCACGCGACCGAGTCGGCGCAACTGCTCGCACAGGCCTCGCCGACCGTGACACTGCGTTTCAGCCATGTGCTGGGTCCGCGCGAGCCCTTCCACGAGGGCTTCCTTGCGTGGGCGCGCGCGGTCGAACAACGCACCAATGGCGGCCTCAAGATGGAAGTCTTCCACAGCTCGTCGCTGGGCCGCGAAGAAGACATCATCGAACAGCTGCGCCAGGGCGCCAATCTCGGGCAGAACACCGATGCGGCGCGTCTGGGCAACTACGTGCCTCAGATTGCAGTCGTCAACGGCCCGTATTTCGCCGCGACCGCCGAAGACATCGAGCGCGCCGCGCGAACGCCGAGCCTGCAGCGCTGGCAGGCCGAGCTGGCCGAACGCCACGGCCTCAAGGTCGTGTGCTTCAACTGGGTGCAAGGCGCGCGGCACTTCTTCACGAACAAGCCGATCCGCCGACCCGAAGACCTGCGCGGACAGCGCGTGCGCACGCCGCCCGCGCCGATCTGGCAGGAATCCGTCCGCGCGCTGGGTGCTGCCCCCGTCGCGATGGCCTTCAGCGAAATGTACCCGGCCCTGCAGCAGCGCGCGATCGACGGAGTCGAACTCGTCTACAACAACATTCCGGCGGGCCGCTTCCACGAGGTTCTGCGCTACGCCAACGAGTCGCGGCACATTCTTCTGGCCAATTTCCAGGTCGTCGGCACCCGCTTCTTCAATTCGCTGCCGCCCGCCTACCAGACGGCGCTGGTCGAAGAATGCGAGCGTGCAGGTGCCGCCACGTCGCGGCGCATCCAGGAACTCGAAGGCGAAGTGAAGGCCGATCTGCGCCGCCGCGGCATGACGATCGTCGAAGACGTCGACCATGCCGCGTTCCAGGAGGCCGGCAAGCGCGCCTACCAAGCGCTCAATCTGACAGAGGCCAAAGCCGCGATCGACCGCGAAATGGGTCGCTGAAAACGCGGGCCGCGCACGCCTCGACACGCCAGACCAAGGATCTGCATCCATGGAAAACAGAAGCATCTACGCCAGGATCTGCGTGGCCGAGGCGGCGTTGGCAGCCGTCTGCCTCGTCGCAATGGTGGCATTGGTCATGACGGGCGCCATTGCGCGATTTCTCGAGAATCCGCTGAACTGGACGGCGGATTTTGCGACGTTCTTCTTCGCCTGGGCGGTCTTCCTGAGCGCGGACGTCGCATGGCGCAACGGAAACCTCATGGCGTTCGACCTGTTCACGGCGTCCCTGTCGCCGCGGATCAGAAGGGCGGTTGCGTTGGCCAATCTGGCGATCATCGCGGTGTTTCTCGCATACGTCGCGGTGGCAGGCCTCTGGCTCTCCTGGATCAGCCGCGCGCGCAGCTTCCAGGGGATTCCGGAGATCAGCTATTCGGTCGTCACCCTCAGCCTGCCGGTCGGCGCAGCTTTGCTGCTTGCGACGACGGTTCTGAAGTTCCGCGACGCCTTGGCCGCGCCCGTCGCCGACCCGCAGCCGCAATAGGGGAAGCGCCATGCTTGTCGTCACAATCGTCTTCGGCGTGTTCGTCGTTCTTGGCATGCCGATCGCTTTCGCGATCGGCGTTTCGGGGGCCGTGTTTTTCCTGCTGAATCCCGATCTGCCCTTCACCATTCCCGTGCAGCTCGGCGTCTCCCAGACCCAGAATTTCGCGCTGCTGGCCATCCCGCTGTTCATTCTGGCCGGAAACCTCATGAATTTCTCCGGCATCACGGAGAAGCTGCTGAACCTCGCCTCGGTGGTTTCGGGGCGTTTGCGCGGCGGACTCGCGCAGGTAACCATCGCGCTTTCCGCGTTTATGGGCGGCGTCTCGGGCTCCGCCATCGCCGACGCGGCGATGCAGTCGCGGATGCTCGGGCCCGAGATGCTGCGCCGCGGCGTGAGCAGGGGCTACGCAGCCGGCATCCTCTCCTACAGTTCGATTCTCACGCCGATCATTCCGCCGGGCATCGGATTCATCATCTACGGCACGATCGGACAGGTTTCGATCGGCCGACTCTTCGCGGCGGGGTTCGTGCCGGCAGCCTTGCTGTGGATCGCCTTGTCGACGGCGGTCGCGATCACGGCGCGTCGGCGCGGCTACCCGCCAGAACGCGACAAAGCCCCGAGCCTTGACGAAACCGTCAGCGCCATTCGCGGCGGCGCATGGGCTCTGATGTTTCCGATTCTGCTTCTTGCGGGGCTGCGGACGGGGATATTCACGCCGTCGGAGATCGGCGCCGTGGCGGTCGTCTACGCGCTGTTTGTCGGCGTCGTCGTGCATCGGCGCATGGGGCGTCGCGAAATCGCGGATTCCCTCGAAGGCAGCGTCGGGGACGTCGGCAGCACGATGTTCCTGATCGCGCTGTCCGCCATCTTCGCCTACGGCATCGTGTACGAACGCGTGCCGGACACGATCTCCGCCGCGATGCTCGACACGCAGTTCGGGCTCGACGGCGTCATGCTGATGATCGTGGTTTTCCTTCTGGTCGCCGGCTTCTTCATCGACGCGACGGTGCTGATTATTCTGCTGACGCCGATCTTCCTGCCGTTGATCCTCGATTTGGGCGGCGATCCCGTGCATTTCGGCGTGGTGTTCATCGTCGCTGCGACGATCGGGAACTTCACCCCACCGGTCGGGGCAGCCATGTACGCGGTTTGCGCGATCCTGAAATGTCCGATCGCGGAATACACGCGCGAATCCATGCCATTTTTTCTCGCCGTCGCACTTGCGACGGTCGCGCTGATCTACATACCGGAGCTGGTTCTCTTTCTGCCCGATCTGGTCTTCGGGTAGGTGCGGCAGCGGTCGACACTTGAGCCGCGCAAGGGAACACGCTAAAACGCATCGGTCTCGGCGCGATGCGGGTGTAGCTCAATGGTAGAGCCGGAGCTTCCCAAGCTCAAGACGAGGGTTCGATTCCCTTCACCCGCTCCAGCGCCGCGCGCGCCTACCCGGCGCGCGCGGGGGCCGCATCGCCCCTCGTCTTCCACAGGCTGAAGACGATGCCGGCCGCCAGGATCGCGACGGTGATCCCCAGGCCCCAGACCGGCGGGAACTTCTCCCAGCCCAAGCCCCACGCGACGAAGATCTTCGAACCGATGAAGATCAGCAGGATCGACAGCGCGTATTTCAGATAGTGGAAACGGTGGACCATCGCCGCGAGCGCGAAATAGAGCGCGCGCAGGCCCAGGATCGCGAAGATGTTCGACGTGTAGACGATGAACGGGTCCGTCGTGATCAGGAAGATCGCGGGCACCGAATCGACCGCGAAGATCACGTCGGCGATTTCGATCAGGATCAGCGCCAGGAACAGCGGCGTCATGAAGCGCGCAAGCTTGCCCGATCCGGCCGGCGCTTTGGGATCGGGGAGCTGCACGAAGAACTTCTCGCCGTGCAGTTGCTCGGTCACGTTGAAGCGCCGCTTGAGCCAAAGCAGGGCCGGATTCTGCGCAATGTCGGGCTGCTTGTCGCCCATGTAGAGCATCTTCACGCCGGTGAAGATGAGGAACACGGCGAAGACGTAGAGAACCCACGAAAAATTCTCGACGATGGGCGCGCCGATGCCGATCATGATCGCGCGCAGTACGATCACGCCGAGAATGCCCCAGAACAGCACGCGGTGCTGGTACAGGCGCGGAATCGCGAAATAGCCGAAGATCATCGCGATGACGAAGACATTGTCCATCGCCAGCGTCTTTTCGATCGCGAAACCCGTCATGTATTCGACCCCGGACTGGGGCCCGAGATACCACCACACCCAGGCGCCGAACAGCAGACCAAGGCTGATATAGCCGGCCGACAGCACGAGGCTTTCCTTCGTTTCGATTTCGCGATTCTCCTTGTGCAGAACCCCGAGATCGAGGGCAAGCAACGCCGCGACGATGCCCATGAAGGCGAGCCACATCCAGGCGGGCTTGCCCAACCAGTCGGCAAAAAGAAAAGCGAAATCCATCGGGAGCCTCTTCAAGAGTCGGCGCGCATCGGAAGAGATCCGACATCGCGTTCGCGCCGACAGCGCACGCCAGAGGGGCCCGGATCAGGGGTTGGCTTGGATATGGTCCTCCGCCTCGATTTTTCAAGTGCCGATTTCGGCGGACAGCGGCTTGAAAAGACGCCCGGCTCGCACCTACCTGAAAGGCGTCAGGGTCCGGGCCCCTCTGGTCGCAGCTTCTGCGCGACGATGTCGGACTCTTCCATCTCAGGCTGGCGATCGTCGCCGGCCTCCCTTGGGAGAAGATCGTGACGCAGTCCAGCACAATCGAAATCGACGGCGAAATCCTGCCGCCGCTGCGCGGGCAAAAGACCCGCGCCACCGCCGACACCGCCGCCGCCCGCGAACGGCTCGAAGCGCTCGCGCGCACGCTCGACAGCGCCGTGCGCATTCCCGGCACGTCGATCCGCATCGGCGCCGATGCGGCGCTGAACCTGATCCCCGGCATCGGCACGCTCGCAGCCAAAGGAATTGCGGGCTACCTGATCTGGGAAGCGCGCCGCCTCGGCGTGCCGACGGGCACGTTGCTGCGCATGGCCGGCAATGTCGGTCTCGACGCGGCAATCAGCGCCATTCCCGTGCTCGGCTGGTTCGGCGACGTGTTCTGGCGCGCCAACACGCGCAACATCGCGTTGCTGCGCGACCATCTCGAAAAGGGCGCGTAATGCGCACCGATCAAATCGGCCGCGCTGTCCCCCGCTCCAACGCCGCCGCAGCCAGCAAGCGTCTCGTGTAATCGGCCTGCGGATGGCCAAGCAGCGTCTCGGTCGGCCCTTCTTCGACGATTTTGCCGTCTTTCATGACCGCGATACGGTCCGCCATCGCGCGGACCGTGGCGATGTCGTGGCTGATGAAGACGTAGCCCATCCCGTGCTTGGCCTGCAGCTCGCGCAGCAATTCCACGATTGTCTTCTGGATCGAGCGGTCGAGCGCCGACGTGGGTTCGTCCAGCAGGACAAGCTTCGGGCGCAGAATGATCGCGCGCGCGATCGCGATGCGCTGGCGCTGGCCGCCGGAAAACTCGTGCGGGAAGCGGTGGCGCAGTGCTGCGTCGAGCCGCACTTCTTCGAGGGCTGCGGCGGCCCGCGCGTCGCGCGCGTTCGCCGACAATTCGGGCGAATGCACGCGCAAACCTTCGCTCACGATCTCGCCGACCGTGAGGCGCGGGCTCAACGAGCCGTAGGGATCCTGGAAGACGAGTTGCAACGACCGGCGCACCGGGCGCAGCTGCGCCTTCGAAAGCGGCAGCAGGGCGCGATCCTCGAAACGCACGAGACCGGCGGCGGGCGCGAGCCGCACGAGGGCCCGCGCCAAGGTCGATTTGCCCGAGCCCGATTCGCCGACGATGCCGAGCGTTTCGCCCGCGCGCACCTGCACATCCACGCCGTCCACGGCTTTGATCGCCAGCCGCTTGGCGCCGAAAAACCCCAAGCGCAGATCGAAATGCACGCGCATGTCGCGCGCCTCGAGCAGGATCGGCGCGTCGGCCACGATCGGCATTTTGCGGCCCGACGGCTCGGCGTCGATGAGTTCGCGCGTATAGGCGTCGCGCGGATTCGCGAACACGTCGTGCGTCGGCCCCGTTTCGACGATTTCGCCGCCGCGCATGACGGCGACATGGCGCGCAAAGCGCCGCACGATGCCGAGATCGTGCGTGATGAACGCGATCGCCATGCCCATCTCGGCCTGCAGTTCGGCGAGCAGCTCGAGGATTTCGGCCTGGATCGTCACGTCGAGGGCGGTCGTCGGCTCGTCGGCGACCAGCAGATCGGGACGGTTGGCAAGTGCGAGCGCGATCATCACGCGCTGGCGTTGGCCGCCCGAAAGCTCGTGCGGATAGGAGGAGAGCCGTGCTTCCGGCTCGGCGATGCGCACGCGCGCGAGCATGGCGATCGCTTTTGCGCGCGCCGCGGCAGCGCCCAAACCCTGATGGCGCTTGATCGTCGTGACCAGCAAACTGCCGACCGTATAGAGCGGATCGAGCGAGGTCATCGGCTCCTGGAAGATCATCGCGACCCTGCGGCCGCGCAGCCGGTCGAGTGCTTTTTGCGAAGCGCCGACCATCTCGACGCCGTCGAGTTTGGCCGATCCCGCGACGATACCGTTGGACGCAAGCAGCCCCAGGGCGGCCAGCATCGTCTGGCTCTTGCCGGAGCCGGACTCGCCGACGATTGCGAGCGTGTCGCCGCGCGCAATGTCGAGCGACACGCGCCTGACCGCGTGCAGCTCGCCCGCTTGCGTGCGAAAACGCACATCGAGATCGCGGATGGAAAGGACGGAAGCTTCCATTTCAGCGGTCGCGCGGGTCGAGCGCATCGCGCAGCCCGTCGCCGATGAAGTTGAGACAGAACAGCGTCGCGGTCAGAAACAGCGCCGGAAACACCAGGAGATGCGTGTTGCCCTGGATGTTGCGCGCCCCGTCGGCGATCAGCACGCCCCAGCTCGTCATCGGCTCCTGCACGCCCAAACCCAGGAACGACAGGAAGCTTTCGAGCAGGATCACCTTGGGCACCAGCAGCGTCGTGTAGACCACGACCGGGCCCAGCGTGTTGGGCACGATGTGGCGCGCCAAGATGCCGGCGTGCCCCACGCCGAGCACTTCCGCTGCCTGCACGAATTCGCGGCGCTTGAGGCTCAAGGTCTGGCCGCGCACGATGCGCGCCATGTCGAGCCATTCGACGGCGCCCACGGCGATGAACATCAGCACGAAATTGCGGCCGAAAAACACGACCAGCATGATCACGAAGAAGATGAAGGGCAGCGCATAGAGCACGTCGACCGCGCGCATCATCGCAGCGTCGATGCGACCGCCGAAATAGCCGGCGACCGCACCGTAGGCCACACCGATCGCGATCGCGACGAACGTGGCGAGCAGGCCGATCGCCAGGCTCACGCGGCCCGCGACCAGCGTGCGCGCCAGAAGGTCGCGTCCATTGCCGTCGGTGCCGAACAGAAAGCGGTTGCGCTCGAGCGCGACGTCCACCACGAGAATGCGGCCGCCCTCGCGCCGCTCGACCACGTTGGCGGGGCCGAACAGGTCCGAGCGCTCGAAGAAGGCAAGGGCGCGCTCGTCGAGCGGCTGGCGGCCTTCGAGCGTCACGCGCAACATGTCGCCGGTCGCCGCGATATCGGTTGCCTGTGCGCGCAGGCGTGCGGCCACGCGCGCAAGGCCGGGTTCGATGCGGTCCGGCGTGGGCTGGGCTGCAAACGACGCGGGGGCGCGCACATAGTCCGGGAACACGCGGTCGTAATCATGCGCGCCCAGCAAGGGCCCGAATATGCACACGAGCGCGATCGCCGCCAGCAGCACGAGGCTCGCGACCGCCGCACGATTGGCCGCAAGCCTCCCGCGCGCATCGCCCCACAGCGAATTGGCACCCGCGTTCATTCGTAGCGCACCCTCGGATCGAGGGCGGCGTAGAGGATGTCGACGACGAGGTTGAAGACGAGCACGAACACCGCGACGACCACGACCGTGCCCATCACGAGCGTGTAGTCGCGGTTGAGCGCTCCTTCGACGAAATAGCGCCCGATGCCCGGCAAGCCGAAGATCGTCTCGACCACGACCGAGCCCGTCAGCAGGGCCGCCGCCGTCGGCCCCAGATACGAGACGATGGGCAGCATCGCCCCGCGCAGCGCATGCACGACGACGATGAAGGTGCCCAGGCCCAGCGAACGCAAGGTGCGGATATGGTCGGCGCGCAACGCCTCGATCATCGCGGCCCGGATCATGCGCGCCACGACCGCGATCTGCGGCAAGGCCAGCACGATCACGGGCAGGATCGCGTTGCGCACGGCGCCGTCGTTCCAGCCGCCCACGGGCAGCCACGCAAGACCGAGACCGAACACGATCTGCAGCACAGGCGCCACGACGAAGTTCGGGATGGTCACGCCCGCCGTCGCCAAACCGACGACGGCATGGTCGGCGGCACTGTTCTGCCGCCACGCGGCGAATGCGCCCAAGCCCGTTCCGACGACGAGTGCCAGCAGGATCGCGCTCGCCCCCAGCGCCATCGACACCGGCAGACCCTGCATCAGAATTTGGCCGACCGTGAAGTCGCGCATAAAAAACGAGGGCCCGAGATCGCCCTGCAGCAGATTGGCCAGATAGCGCAGATACTGCTCGTGGAGCGGCCGGTCGAGCCCGTACACGCGCTGCAGATTTTCCATGATCTTGGCTTCGAGCGGCCGTTCGAGATCGAACGGGCCGCCCGGCGCCAGACGCATCAGGAAAAACGCAAGCGTGACCACCGCAAACAAGGTGGGGACCGCCCCCAAACATCGGCGCAACGCAAAACCGACCATCGCGCCGAACCGCTTCTTACGGCTTCAGCGACATGTAGCGCGTCGCGTTGGCCCCGCGCAGATTGGGGATATAGCCCTCGAGCTTGTCGGAGATCAGATTTCGGTTCGAATAGTAGAGCACGCCCACGAACGGATGGTCGCGCGCGATCAGGGCTTCGGCCTTGGCCAGGATCTCGGCGCGCTTGGCAAGATCCGTCTCGTCGGCCGACTGGCGCATCAGCATGTCGAACTCGGGATTCTTGTAGCGCGCGTAGTTGAAGCCCGTATTGTCGCTCTGCAGCAGAAAGAGGAAATTCTGCGGGTCCGAATAGTCGCCGATCCAGCCCACGCGCGCGACGTCGAAATCGCCGCCGTCGCGCAAATGGGCGAAATGCGTGCGCGTGTCGGTGTTCACGAACGTGGTCTCGACGCCGATCTGCTTCCACATGTCGGCGACCGCGACGGCCGTGGCGCGGTTGTTGTCCGTCGTGTTGTAGCGGATCTGCACCGAGAGGCGGCGCTGGCCCGGCCCTGCGCCGAAACCGGCCGCCGCCAGCAGGCGCTTGGCTTCGTCTTCGCGCTCGATGGTCGATTTGGCCTTGTAGTCGACCTCGACCGGCTGCGGCACGTAGTTGCCGATGCCGGGCGGCACCCACGAATAGGCGGGCACCATCGTCTCCTGCCAAACTTGTTCGGCGATGAATTCGCGGTCGATGACCATCGAGAGCGCGCGGCGCACGCGCAGATCGTCGAACGGCGCCTTGCTCGTGTTGAACGCGAAATAGTACGTGCCGAGATAGGGCGTGATCTTGACTTGGCTGCCCAGGCGCTGGCGCAGGAACTTGATCTGGTCGGCCGGAATGTCGGTCGTCACGTGCAGTTCGCCCGCCAGGAACCGGCGCGCGCCGGCCGCAAGATCCGGATGCGGGATGAAATTGACCGTATCGATCTTGACGCCCGCGGCGTCGTGGAAATTCGGATTCTTGGCCATGCGGATGTGCGAATTGGGCACGTTCTCGACGAGTCGATAGGCGCCGTTCGACACGAGATTTCCGGGCCGCACGAAATCGGCCCCCAGCCGCTCGACCGATGCGCGATGCACGGGTGCGCCCGTCTGGTGCGTAAGCAGTTCGAGGAAATAGGGCGTGGGCCGCTCGAGCTTGATTTCGAGCGTGCGCGCATCGAGCGCTTTGACGCCGAGATCGTCGGCGGTTTTGCCCTGGCCCTTGTTGAAGGCTTCGGAATTCAGAATCGGATAGAGGATGTTGGCGTATTTCGCACCCGTGGCGGGCGTCATGATGCGCTTCAGCGAATATTCGAAATCGCCAGCCACGACCGGATCGCCGTTCGACCAGCGCGCATTGGCGCGCAGACTGAACGTGTAGGTGCGCCCGTCGGCCGAGCGCGACCAGCGTTCGGCCACGCCCGGTGCGACCTGTCCGCGCGCGTCGTGCACGACGAGATTCTCGAACAGATCGCGGATCAGATGCGCCTCGGAAACGGTCGAGGTCTTGTGCGGATCGAGCGTTTCGGGATCGGCATCGTAGCCGCGATTGAGAACGCTTTGCGCCGAAGCGGCGCCCGCCGCCGCCGCGAACACGGCCGCAAGCGCGACCGCGCGGAATGTCCGATTCATGCCCATGCCCTGCTCCTGTCGCTCGGCGGTGCGCGCACCGCACGTTTTGCGCCAAACAATTTGCAGCAGTGTGGCATGAAGCAAACGGCGCGAAAAGATCGGCGAAGCCGACGCAATGGCCGTCAATACCCGTCGTCGAGTTCGGCGCGCAATTCCTCGAAGCTCGGCATCATGCCGGTGGCGGCGGCCATTTTGGCGCGGTCGGCCTCGTCGAGGTCTTCGACCGATTTGAGCCACGCGTCGAGCATCAGGCGCGCCTGGGCGGGGCCCACAATGTCGGTCGAGGCCGGTTTGCCGGTGCGCACCACCACATTCGCCGACAGGCTGATCTGGCCCGAGCGCGTATTGAGGATGCTGACCATGTGGGCAAGCCTAGCGTCGAAATGCCGGAAGGCGGCGGGCAGACGCACCGCGAACTGCCACCAGATCGGCAGCGCCAAACGGTAGAACCGGTCCCAGTCGACGCCGCCGTCGCCCGCGCATTTTTTGGCGAGTTCTTCGGCTTCGTGCACCAGCGCCTGTTCGAGTTCCTCGCCCAGGATGAGGCGCGCGAAATGCCGCACGCCGTGATGCACGGTGCGCGGAATCTTCTCTTCGGTCAGCAGCGTGCTGAGCGGCCGGAACAGAATGCGCCCGAACGGGTCTTTGCGCAGATGGCGCGCCCAGCGCCCTTCGAGTTCTTTGCCGATGCCCGCCAGCGCCACGCGCGCGATCTTGGCGATGCGGCCGTTGTTGATCATCTCGGCCATCGCGGCGTTGAGATCGCCGACCTGCAGCGGCTCGGTCCTGTCGGCCTGCCGCGCCTGCACGGTTTCGATGAAGCCGCACAGGATCTCGACTGCGAGAATCTCGAGTTTTTTCTGCTCTTCCGATCCTGCGCCCGAAACGGAATCTCCGTCGGCCATTGCGGATCTCCTTCTATAAGAGAAGATTATGCCGCTGCCCGATCAGGTCAAGAGATACCGCAATGCAGCATCTGAATTAGATGTGCTGCGTTGCACACCAGCGCCGCCAAAGGGCGCGATAAAGACGTTCATAGTCGCGCGCGTGGCGTTGCAAATTGCAAAGTGCCGAAGCCGCCACACGCGCGCGCAAAGCCGGCCGGTCTTGGTGCGGCGCTGCCGCCGCAAGCCGTGCGGCCAGTGCCGCAAAGCCCGCTTCGTCGTCGGCCGCCCAATTGGCGGCGCCGATGCGCGCGAGCAAGGCCGACGTCCAGCGCGCCATGATCGTTTGCCCGCGCAAGGCTGCGATCGGCACGCCCATCCACAGCGATTCGAAACTTGTGGTGGCGCCGTTGAAAGGCGTGGTGTCGAGCGCCAGATCGATGCGCTGGTAGAAGCGCAGATGCTCGACCAGCCCCAGACTGCCGCGCTCGAACACGATCCGCGCCGGTGCGATGCCGAGCGCCTCGAATCGCGCCCGGAAATTCGCGACCGTTTCGGGATCGTCGTAGCGCTGCGCCGATTTGAGGCGCAGCTGCGAATCCGGCACTGCGCGCAATGCCGCCGCCCACAAAGCGAAGGTGCGTTTGGAGAATTTCGACGGGTGGTTGGCCGAACCGAACGTGACGAAGCCGTTGGCAATGCAGGGTGGCGGCAGGAGCTCGGGGGCGACGGCGAGATGCGGATGCACGAACATCGCACGCGTACGCAACGCCCGCTCGGTCAGGCGGTCCCCGCCGCCGCCCGCCATGGCGGGATCGAGCACGATGCCGTCGAACGCGTCGGTGCCCGTGGTGCTCGAATCGTAGATCGAGAGTTGCACGGGCGCCGGCCGATGCAAGGCGATGCCGAGCCGGTTTTCGTCGAAATGGGCGGCGCTCAGCACCAGAATGTCGATGCGATCGGCGCGCATGCGCTGGGCCGCTTCGGCATCCGACATGCCGCGCGTCGAGACCCAGCCGTCGGCGAGCGCGCGGAAGCGCTTGGTGATCGCGTCGTCCGCGCGCGTTTCGGAGTAGGCAAAAACCTCGAAGCGGCTGCGGTCGCGATAGGCGAACAAAGCTTCGAGCGGGCGGGCAACCGAATGGTAGCGGAAATCCGACGAGACGTAGCCCACGCGCAAACGCCGCTCGGGCTCGCGGCTGTTTTCGTGCGGCGGCGGCGAGCCTGCCGGTGCGAGGGCGGCCGCGCGCTGGCGATTGACCGCGAGGATCGCATCGGGATCGCTGCCGTCGTCGTAGGCCATGGCGAGGAGCTGGGCCTTGAGGGCGCCGTCGCGCCCGGCACCTGTCGCAAGCTTTGCCGCCTGCGCAAATGCCGCCGCCGCGCGCGCAGGGTCGGCCAAGCCCAGCAAAGCCTGGCCGAGCTCGTAATGGACGCGCGGCGAGTCCGGCGCGGTCTGCGCGCACAGCAGCCCGAGATTTACGGCGAGTTGGAAGCGATTCGTGGCGCGCAGCACATGGCCGAGGGCGACCATCAGATTGAGATTGGCGGGATCGTCGCGCAGCGCGGCGTTCAGCATGTGCGCGGCCCGCTCGCCCTGCCCCGCTTCGCACAGCGCAAGCGCATAGTCGCACAGGCACGGAACGTCGCGCGGCCGCAGACGCAAGGCGCGCTCGAACAGGACGAGCGCCAGCGCGCTGTCGCCCGATTGCCGGGCGGCGATCGCCGCCGCCAGCAAAACCTCGAAATTTTCCCGTTCGCCGTCCGATGCCATGAAGCCTAGAGCCAATCGGCCTTTCGGAACCGGTAATAGAGATACGCGCACACCGCGACGATGACGACGAGTACGGCGTAGTAGCCATATTCGGTTTCGAGCTCGGGCATGTTCTTGAAGTTCATGCCGTAGATGCCAGCGATCGCGGTCGGCACGGCGAGGATGGCCGCCCAACCCGCGAGCTTTTTGGTGACGTCGTTCTGGTTGGCGGCCGACAGCATCATCGCGGCGTCGAACGCCGTCGACAGCGCTTCGCGCAGATTGTCGATCGATTCGTTGACCTGCAGAACGTGGTCGTAGACGTCGTGGTAGTAGGGCCGCATTTCGGCGTCGATGACGGGCAGGCTGTAGCGTTCGAGCCGCGCGCAGACCTCAAGCATCGGCGACACCGAGCGACGGAAACCCAGAAGCTCGCGGCGCAACTGGTAGAGGCGGTTGACTTCGTCCGAGGTGAAGGTCTTGGCCAGCACGTGGCTTTCGATTTCGGCCACCTCTTCGGCGATCGTGTCGATCACGGGGAAGAAATTGTCGGCCACGAAGTCCATGATCGCGTAGAGCACGTAGCCCGCCCCGCGCGCGAACATCTGGGTTTCGCGCTCGCAGCGCGTGCGCACGTCGCCGTACGACGTCGAGGGGCCGTGGCGCACGGCGATCACGTAGCCGCAGCCCGCGAAAATATGCGTTTCGCCGAACACGATCGCGTTGTCTTTGATCTGCGCCGTACGCAGCACCATGAACAGCGCGTCGCCGTAAATATCCACTTTCGGCCGCTGGTGGGTGCGGTTGGCGTCTTCGACCGCGAGCGGATGCAGGCCGAATCGCTGCTGCACATGCGCGAGCAGTTCTTCCGACGGCTCGTGCAGACCGATCCAGACGAAATCGCCGGCCGCCAGCCGGTCGAGGCTCGCCTCGTCGAGCGGCAGGTCGCGCTGCTTGATGCCGCCGCGATAGAGGGCACTCGCCACCACCATCGGCGTTCCGTATTCGGTTCTGAGATCGGAAAACAGCATGTTCCGCGTTGCCCCGCCCGTTTCGCGCGCGGGTACCATAGGCCATCTTGCGCGCGAACGGGAGGGGGCGCGCCGCGACCGTCGACAGGGTCGGAAACGCAAGGTATAAGTGTGCCGTTTTCGCGTACGAGCCACCGGAAAATCCGGGGAAGCCGCGAAGTTTCAGGGAGGAATGCAGATGAAGCGCAGTGTCGCTTTTGCCGTGTTTGCCGGAGTCATGGCTGCCGCCATGCCCGCCTCGGCGCAGGAAAAACTCGAAGTCTGGTGGGTCAAAGGCTTCTACAAGGCCGAGGACGACGCGCTGTTCGAAGCCATCCGCAAATTCGAAGGCCGCACGGGCGTCAAGGTCGAGCTGTCGCAATACGCGATCCAGGACATGATCCCGAAGACGGTGGCCGCACTCGAGGCGCGCACGGTGCCCGACGTGGCCTATGCAGACGTGTACGATTTCCAGGTCACCAGCAAATGGGCCTTCGAAGGCCGTCTGGAAGACCTGTCGAGCGTGATGCGTCCGCTGCTGCCGAAATTCGCGCCCAATACGGCCGAATCGACGCTGCTGTGGAACGACGTCGCCAAGAACCGCGCCTACTACGCCTTCCCGCTCAAGCAGCAGACGATGCATATCCAGTATTGGAAGGATCTGCTCGAACAGTCCGGCTTCAAGGAAAGCGACATTCCGAAGAACTGGGCCGAGTACTGGACCTTCTGGTGCGACAAGGTGCAGCCGGGCTTCCGGCGCGCGTCGGGTACCCGCGGCTTCGCCATCGGCCAGCCAATGGGCGTGGATTCCAGCGACTCGTTCTATTCGTTCCTGACCTTCATGGACGCCCACGGCGTGAAGCTCGTGGACGACGAGGGCAAGCTGCTGGTCGACCAGCCCGCCGTTCGCACGGGCCTTATCTCCGCCCTGAAGGACTACACGGACGTCTATACGCGCAACTGCACGCCGCCCTCGGCGACGGCCTGGAAGGATCCCGACAACAACGTCGCCTTCCACAACAAGACGACCGTCATGACCCACAACGCGACGATCTCGATCGCCGCCAAATGGCTCGACGACATGAACAACGCGACGCTGACGCCCGAGCAGCGCGCCGAAGCCAAGGCGAACTACGAAACCCGCATCGCGACGGCGGGCTTCCCCAACCGTCCCAACGGCCAGCCGATGGTCTATCGCGCGGCCGTGAAGACGGGCGTGGTGTTCTCCGAAGCGCGCAACAAGAACCGCGCCAAGGAGTTCGTCGCCTTCCTGCTGCAGGAAGAAAACCTGTCGCCTTACGTCGAAGGCGCGCTTGGCCGCTGGTTCCCGGTCACCAAGGAAGGCCAGCAAAGCGCGTTCTGGAACGCGGACCAGCATCGCCGGGCCGTGCGCGACCAGTTCGCCAACGGCACCGTGACGTTCGAGTTCACCAAGAACTGGAAGTTCACGATCCTCAACAACGAAAACGTCTGGGCGAAGGCCATGAACCGCGTGGTCAACGAGCGCGTGCCGGTCGAGCGCGCCGTGGACGAAATGATCGCCCGCATCAAGCAAGTCGCGGGCTGAGACCGAACGAAACCGGCGGCCGCCCGACTCGCGGGCGGCCGCCGGTGCTTTTTGCCGCCTATTCGCAGTCGAGGCAGCCGGACATGTCGCAAGCCGCAAGCGCCGATCTTTCCGCATTTCCAGCCGCAGCCGCGGCAGCCGGCCGCATGTCGAGCTGGCAGAATTGGGGCACGCTTCTGGTGCTGCCCTATCTTGCGGTGTTCTTCGTTTTCGTGCTCTACCCGGTCGGCTACGGGCTGTGGCTCGGCAACGATCTGCAAAGCTATCGCGAGCTGTTTGCCGACGACATTTTCTGGCGCTCGGTCGTCAACACCATCATTTTTCTCGGCGTCGGCGTCAATCTGAAGCTGGCGATCGCCCTGCTGCTGTCCGGCTTCTTCGCCGTGCCCCGCTGGTGGATCCGGCTGCTCGGGCTCCTGTTCATCCTGCCTTGGGCCGTGCCGTCGATCCCGACGATTCTGTCCTTCCGATTCATGCTGAACCCCGAATGGGGCGTCATCAACCAAGTCTACTACAACCTCACTTTCCTCGACGGGCCCAACTGGCTCAACAATCCGACCCTCGGCCTGTCGCTGTCGATCGTCGTGCATATCTGGAAGTCGCTGCCCTTCTGGACGCTGATCCTGCTCGCGGGCCGGCTGGCGATATCCAAGGAAATGTACGAGGCCGCCGCCATCGACGGCGCTTCGGCGCTGCAGCGGTTCCGCTTCATCACCTGGCCGTCGATGCGCCAGCTCTATTTGACCTGCACGATCCTGTCGATGTTCTTCACGCTCGGCGATTTCAACAGCGTCTATCTGCTGACCGGCGGCGGCCCTGCCGACCTCACGCACGTGCTGGCCACGCTCGGCATCCGCTACATAAGGCTCGACCAGGTCGATCTCGCCATGGCGTCGATCATCTGCGCCTTGCCGCTGATGGCGCCGCTGATGGTGTTCATGATGCGCCGTCTGTCGAAATAGGAACGGGTGCGATGCGCAAATTCTTCACCGAAGCCCGTCTGCTGCTGGTCGCGATCCCTGTCTTTCTGTGGACCATGATCCCGCTCTACCATCTGATGCTGTTTGCGATCTCGCCCAAGGACACGGCCTTCAAGGGCAAGCTGTGGCCCGACGATCCGACCTTGCGCAACTTCGAACTGGTGCTGCAGCAGAAGCACTATTACCTCAACAATTTCTGGCACCAGATGTGGAACTCGCTGGTGATCGCCCTTGCCGTCGGCTTCATCACGCTGTTCGTGGCGACGGCAGCGGCGTTTGCGATCAGCCGCCTGCGCGTGCGCGGCGGCCGGCTCATCATGAATTTGGCCTTGCTCACGTACTTCGTGCCGGCCGCGTTCCTGGCCCTGCCGATGTACAAGGCGATGGCCGTCTACGGGCTTCTCAACACGCAATGGGCGCTGATCTTCGCGATGGTCGCGATCGCGACCCCATACGCGATTTGGGTTCTCAAACAGGCCGGCGACAAGCTGCCGATCGAACTCGACGAAGCGGCGATCATCGACGGGGCCACGGCCCCGCAGCTGTTCCGCTTCATCTTCCTGCCGCTGATGGCGCCCTCGATGGTCGCCGTCGGCACCTACGCGCTGCTGCTCGCCTGGAACGAATATCTCTACGCGTTCCTGCTTCTGTCGCGCGACGTCGACACCACGCTGGCCGTGGCGCTGGGCGCGTTCCTGTCGGCCGACGATTCGCCTTGGGAATTGCTGATGACGGCGGGCCTCATCTACGCGCTGCCGCCGGCGGCCATCTACTACGCGTTTCGCCGCTACATGGCGGCCGACCTCACCTCGGGCTCCGTCAAAAGCTGATGCTGACGGAAGACGAAATCGGCGCCTATGCGGACCAAGGCTTCGTCGTGCCGAAAATGCGCCTGGCACAGCCCCGCGTCGAAGCCTTGCGCGGCACGCTCGATCGACTCATCGCGGCCAATCCGCAGATCCGGCCCGAGCGGCTCGTGAGTGCGCATATCGAGGGCGAAAACGCCGAGGGCGTCAAAGGCTCGGCCGATTTCCTCGACCTCGCACGCGACCCGGCGATCGTGGCGGCGGTTGCCCAATTGATCGGCCCCGACGTAATTCTGTGGGGCTGCCAGATTTTCTGCAAACCCGGCGGCGACGGCATGGAAGTGCCGTGGCACCAGGACGGACACTACTGGCCGATCCGGCCCTTGGCGACCTGCACCGTGTGGATCGCGCTCGATCCCTCGAACGTCGCAAACGGCTGCCTGCGCCTGATCCCGGGCTCGCATCGCGACAAGACGCTGCTGCCCCACATGACCGAAGCGCGCAGCGACGTGGTGCTGACCCAGCGCGCCGACGATGCGGGCTTCGACGCGTCGACCGCGGTCGATATCGAACTCGAGCCCGGGCAGATGTCGCTGCACGACGTCTATGCGATCCACGGCTCGAACCCGAACCGCTCGCCGCAGCGGCGGGCCGGCGTTGCGATCCGCTACATGCCGGCCACGTCGCTCTTTGCGCGCGATCTGATCGCGACGAGCGCGGCCAGCGGCTACAAGGTCGATTTTTCGACGCGGCCCATTTGGCTCGTGGCGGGCCAAGACCGCACCGGCAAAAACGATTTCCGCGTCGGCCACAAAAGCTAGAATTTGCCGTATTTGAGGTAGGCGGCCTGCGGATCCATGCCAGCGAGGATGGCAGTGCGCACCGCGTTCTCCGTGCCGACGACTTCTTCGGTGCGCGCCACGGCCGCCTCGGCGATGGCTTGCGGGACAATGACGGCACCGTCGGCATCGGCCAGCACATAGTCGCCGGTCGCAACCGTGACCGCGCCGATCGTGACGGGCGTGCTGAACGCGTCGGGGATCCAGCGCGCGCCGATATCGGCCGGTGTGGCGAAACTGCAGAACACCGGAAAGCCGATTTCGAGAATCATGTCGACGTCGCGGGTACCGCCATCGACGAGATAACCCAGCACCCCTTTGCGCTTGAGGGCGGCCGCCGACAATTCGCCCATCAAGGCGATTTCGTGCGTGTGCGGCTGGCAGACCACGACATGGCCTGCCGGCGCCTTGGACAGGAGCCCGGTCCAGGCGAGCAGCGTGTCGTGCGCGGTTTTGGTGCGGTCGATATGGCCGCTGACGGTCCATACCGGACCCACGAGTTGCATGCCGGGCGAAAGTGCGCGGATCGCGGGCGGCAACACGCAGCGCTCGTACCCCATCGTGCGCAGCACGTCGTGCACGGCCGAACTGTAGCAACGGCCAAGCCTTTGGGTCAGCGTGTCGGACATGGCGATCTTTCGGGGGGATGGATTGGCTTGTCAGACTCTCAAGCCCAAGATAAACCCGACAAAGGCAATCTGGCAAAGGCGACGAAAGGCCGTGACGCAGAATTTCGCACTGTATTTGTGGATCGCGATCGGCAGTGCGGTGGGCGGCGTGGCGCGCCACGCGGCTTCGGCCGCAATTCTTGCTGTCGCCGATCCGCAAGGCCTGCCGTGGTGGACGATCCTCGTCAACGTCACCGGCAGTTTCGCGATCGGGTTCGTTGCGGCCGCGACGGCACCTTCTGGCATCTGGCCGCAGAGCGAGACGATGCGCGTGTTCCTGACCGTGGGCGTGCTCGGCGGCTACACGACCTTCTCGGCCTTCTCGCTGCAGACATTCGAGCTTGCGCGCGCGGACGCGCTGGGTCTTGCGGCCCTCAATGTCGTGCTTTCAGTGGCGCTGTGTCTGGCGGCCGTGGCGGCGGGTTTTCTTGCCGCGCGCTTGTTCGAATAAGCCCCCAAGGGAGACGAAAAACGTGGCGGCAGAAAACGAACTCGGGCAATTCGACTATGTCGTCGTCGGCGCGGGCTCGGCGGGCTGCGTGCTCGCCAACCGCCTGTCGGCCGATCCCGCCAACCGCGTGCTGCTGCTCGAGGCGGGCGGCCAGGACGACTATCTGTGGATCCATATTCCGGTGGGCTATCTCTACACGCACGGCAATCCGCGCGTCGATTGGTGCTTCAAGACCGAGAACGAACCGGGCCTCGGCGGGCGCGCTTTGGGGTATCCGCGCGGCAAAGTGCTGGGCGGCTGCACGGCCATCAACGGCATGATCTATATGCGCGGCCAGGCAGCCGACTACGACCATTGGCGCCAATTGGGCCTCGCCGGTTGGGGCTGGGACGATGTGCTGCCCTATTTCAAGCGCTCGGAAGACAATGTGCGCTTGGCCGACGATCCGCTGCACGGGTCGGGCGGCGAAGTGCGCGTCGAGGAGATGCGCCTCTCCTGGGAAATTCTCGACGCGTTCCGCGACGCGGCCGCCCAGACCGGCATCCCGAAGATCGAAGATTTCAACGGCGGCGACAATTTCGGCTGCGCCTATTTCCAGGTGAACCAGAACAAGGGTGTGCGCTGGACATCGGCCAAAGGCTTTCTGCGCCCGGCGATGCAGCGGCCGAATCTGCGCGTGCTCACGCATGCGACGGCACACGGCCTCATCCTCGAGGGCGGGCGCGTGGCGGGCGTGCGCGTTTCCCACGGCGGCAAAATCCACGATGTGCGCGCCGCACGCGAAACGGTGCTCGCGGCGGGCGCCATCGGCTCGCCGCAGCTGCTGCAATTGTCGGGCATTGGCGATCACGCCGAGCTTGCCAAACACGGCATTGCCGTGCGCCATGAACGCAAAGACGTCGGCGCCAATCTGCAGGACCATCTGCAGATCCGCTGCGCCTACAAGGTCCACGGCACCAAGACGATGAACGAGCGCGCCAATTCGCTGTTCGGCAAAGCCGCGATGGCGCTCGAATACGCGCTGTTCCGCCGCGGCCCCTTGACCATGGCGCCCTCGCAGCTCGGTGCATTCGCCAAATCCGGGCCCGACAAAGCAACGGCCGATCTCGAATACCATGTGCAGCCATTGAGCCTCGACCGTTTCGGCGAGCCTTTGCACGCCTTCCCGGCCTTCACGGCATCGGTGTGCAATCTGCGCCCGACGAGCCGCGGCCATGTGCGCCTCAAATCGGCGGACCCGGCGGCGGCCCCTGCGATCCAGCCCAACTATCTTTCGACCGACGAAGACAAGCGCATCGCCGCCGAAGCCATTCGCCTCACGCGGCGCATCGTTGCGGCCCCCGCCCTGCAGCGCTTCCGGCCCGAGGAGTTTCGCCCCGGCGCGCAAGCCGCCAGCGAAAGCGACCTCGTGGCGGCGGCGGGCCGCATCGGCACCACGATCTTCCACCCCGTCGGCACATGCCGCATGGGCGCGGACGCCAACGCCGTGGTCGATGCGCGGTTGCGCCTGAACGGGCTTGGCGGTTTGCGCGTCGCCGACGCCTCGGTGATGCCGAGCATCACCTCGGGCAACACCAATGCGCCCACGATCATGATCGCGGAGAAAGCCGCTGCGATGATCCTCGAGGATTCGCGCGGCTGACGCATCCGCCTGCTTGTTGACAGGTACGCGTCCGCATGCGCCGATACGCACAACAAGTTGGGGGGAACGACATGTCGGCAAATCGCATCCGCGCGCGCCTCGGGCGGCGCCTGCGCTTGGGCTTCGTGGGCGGCAGCAGCTCGGCCATGATCGGGCCTGTGCATCGCTTGGCAGCCCGGCTCGACGATTTCTACGAGCCCGTCGCGGCCGCCCTGTCGTCCGATCCGCAGCGCGGACTTGCCGAAGGAACCGCCCTCGGGATCCCGCGCGTCTATCCGGATTTTGCGTCGCTCATCGCGGGCGAAGCGGGCCGCGCCGACAAGCCCGACGCGATCGCCATCGCAACGCCGAACGATCTGCATCGCGAGCAGGCCTGTGCCGCCCTCGACGCGGGCTATCCGGTGATCTGCGACAAGCCGCTTGCCAACAATCTCACCGATGCGCGCGCCATCCAAGAGGCCGTAAAGCGCACTGGCCTGCCCTTCGTGCTGCTGCACAATTATTCGGGCTATCCGATGGTGCGCGAGGCGCGCGCAGCCGTGGCGGCGGGCGAGCTTGGAAAACTGCATCTGGCACGCGTGAGCTATCTGCAAGGCAGCCTCGGCCAGTATGTCGAAGCCGATTTCGACAATCTCAATCCGCGCCTCAAATGGCGCCTCGATCCGGTGCGCGGCGGCAGCCATGTGATGGCCGATATCGGCACGCATGCGCACCAATTGCTCGTCTATATCAGCGGCCGGCGGGTGGAGGCCGTGCGCGCGGACGTGGGCGCATCGTTCGATGCGCGCATTGCCGACGACACGGCAAGCGCATTGCTGCGCCTCGAAGGCGGCTTGCGCGCAAACTTCCTTGCGAGCAAGGCCGCGACGGGGGCCGAGAACGCGATTTCGATCGAGCTCTACGGCGACAAAGGCGGGCTTGCCTGGGAGCATCGCGCGCCCAACGAACTCAAAATCATGCGTCCGCAAGCCGCGTTCGAAACGCGCACGCGGGGTCTTGCGAGCCTGTATCCGCTGGCCCAGCGGGCGGCACGCATTTCGGCCGGGCACCACGAGGGCTTCTTCGAGGCGTTCGCCAATCTGATGTCGGACTTCGCCGACATTCTGGCCGCCCGCCTGCAAGGCCAAGCGCCCGATCCTTTGGCGCTGCATATTCCGGGCATCGAAGACGGCGTTGCCGGGGCCGCCTTCGTCGAAGCGTGCGTGGCCTCGAGCCGCAGCGGTACTTGGCTTGATTGCGAATGACGCGGGGGCTCGGATAGTCTCGGACGCGTCAAGGAGAACAGCCGACATGAACAATCCGAACGGAGCGGAAGCCTTCGTCAAACTCCTTTCCGCCCACAAGGTCGAGCATGTGTTCGGCCTGTGCGGCGACACGAGCCTGCCGCTCTACGATGCGCTGGCACGCCTCGGCGGGCCGGGCGGCCACGGCATCACGCACATTCTCACACGCGACGAACGCTCGGCCGGCTACATGGCCGACACCTATGCGCGCCTCACCGGCAAGGTCGGCGTGTGCGAAGGCCCGTCGGGCGGCGGGGCCACCTACATTCTGCCGGCCGTCGCCGAAGCCAACGAATCCTCGATCCCGATGCTTGCCGTCACGACCGACATTTCGGTTTCCTCGCGCGGACGCTATGTGCTGACCGAACTCGACCAGACGGCCTTGTTCAAACCCGTGACCAAATGGAACAAGGTCATCGACCGTGCGGGCGAAATTCCGGCCACATTGCGCCGCGCCTTTCGCGAGGCGACAAGCGGCCGGCCCGGGGCCGTGCATCTGGGCTTGCCCTACGACGTGCAGAAAGACCCGGTCGACGCCGCCGATATTTGGGGCGAGCCCCTCAACGCTGCGGCCCCGTCGCATCGCGTGGCACCCGACGACGCGGCGATTGCGGCGGCCGTTGCCGCCCTCGCCAAAGCCAAGCGCCCCGTTATCGTCGTCGGCGGCGGCGTGGTGCTGGCAAATGCCGAAGCAGCCCTTGCGCGCGTGGCCGAAGCGCTCGACGCACCCGTGCTGACGACGATCTCGGGCCAAGGCTCGATCGCGGACGATCATGCATTGTCGGCCGGCGTGGCCGGCTCGAACGGCGGGACGATGCCGACGCGCGAGCTGGTGGCTGAAGCCGATCTTGTGCTGTTCGTGGGTTGCCGCGCGGGCTCGGTCACGACCGAGCGCTGGCGTTTCCCCGCTGCGGGCACGCCCATCGTGCATATCGATGTCGATCCCGCCGTGATCGGGGCCATCTACGCGACGGCGGCGGGCGTGGTCGGCGATGCGCGGCTCGCCCTCGACAAGTTGGCCGATGCGCTGGGTGCGAAACGCAGCCCCGGCGATGCGGCCAAACGTGTCGCTGCCGCACGCGCCGCGCGCGAAACGGCGTTCCTCGAACTTGCGAAATCGAACGCGACGCCGATCCGGCCCGAGCGGCTCGTGCACACAATGGCCGAGTTGTTGTCCGACGACGCCGTGATCGTCGCCGACCCCGGCACGCCGTGCCCGTATTTTTCGGCCTTCTATCCGAAGCGCCGCACCGGGCGCTGGTTCGTGACCAATCGCGCGCATGGGGCGCTTGGCTATTCGCTGCCCGCCGTCGTGGGGGCGGCGGTCGCACGACCCGCCAGCAAATGCGTGGCCGTGATGGGCGACGGCAGTTTCGGCTTTGCCTGCGGCGAGATGGAAACGATCGTTCGGCTCGGCCTGCCGATCACGCTCGTGGTCGTGTCCAACGCCGTCTATGGCTGGATCAAGGCCGGCCAGAAAACCGGCTATGGCGGCCGCTATTTTTCGGTCGATTTCAACCGCACCGACCATGCGGCCGTGGCGTCCGCCTTCGGCGTCAAAAGCTGGCGCGTGGAAGATCCGGCCGATCTCAAGGGCGCGCTCAAAGCCGCGTTCGAACATCCGGGCCCGACCTTGGTCGATGTGCTGTGCCAGCCATTGCACGAAGCCAAGGCGCCCGTCAGCGAATGGGTGGCCTGACATGACCGACATCGAAATCGCTCCCGAGCGGCTGCGCGCGTTTGCGCGCGCACTTGTGGCCGCCGCAGGCTCCGACGCGGCCGAGGCTGCCTGCGTGGCCGACAATCTCGTCGAGGCCAATCTCACCGGCCACGATTCGCACGGGGTCGGCATGCTGCCGATCTATCTGGATGCCGTGAAACGCGGCAAGCTCGCCCTCGGCGCCACGCCCAAAGTCGTGAGCGAGACTTTGGCGACGTTGGTCGTCGACGGCCAACAAGGCTACGGCCAGACGATCATGCGCGCGGCAACCGACTTGCTGTGCGCCAAAGCCAAGCATGCGGGTGCGGCCGTGCTTGCCTTGCGCAACACCTACCATATCGGCCGCGTGGGGGCATGGGCCGAGCAAGCGGCGGCACATGGGCTCGCGTCGTTCTTCGTGGTCGATGTGGCGGGCGTGGACGCCAAGGTGGCACCGTTCGGCGGCATTGCCGGGCGGCTCGGCACCAATCCGATTTGCTTGGGCCTGCCCGTGCCCGGCTTTCCGCCGATCGTCGCCGACATGGCGACGAGCCGCATTGCGGTCGGCAAGGTGCGCGTGGCGTTCAACAAGGGTGTGCCGGTCGCACCCGGCATCCTGATCGACCATCAAGGCAAACCCACGACCGATCCCGCGACGATGTACACGCAGCCCTCGGGCGCATTGCTCGCGATGGCCGAGCACAAGGGCTACGCGCTGTCGGCACTCATCGAGCTTTTTGCGGGCGCGCTTGGCGGCGGCGGCACGATCGCCACCTGGCAGCCGAGCGAGACGCGCATCATCAACAACGCGATCGCGGTGGCGATCGATCCGGCGGCGTTGGGCACGGCCGAAACGGTCGCAGCAGAAGCGCAGAAGCTCGAAGCCTGGCTCAAATCCGGCCAAAACGACGTGATGCTGCCGGGCGAGCCCGAGCGACGTGCACGCGCCAAACGCGCGGCATCGATTCCGATCGATTCCGGCAATTGGGGCCTGCTCGTCGAACTCGCCAAAAGCCTCGGCGTAGCGGTCCCCGCCTAGCTCAGAACCAGCCGCGTTTCTTGAAATAGAGATAGGGCAGGATGGCCGAGGCGATCATGAAGCCGATCGCCATCGGATAGCCGAAGCTCCAGTCGAGCTCGGGCATGTCTTTGAAGTTCATGCCGTAGACCGTGCCCACGAGCGTGGGCGGCATCAGCACGACCGAAACGACCGAGAACAGTTTGATGATGCGATTCTGCTCGATATTGATGAGGCCGAGCGTGGCGTCGAGCAGGAAGTTCACTTTGCGACTGTCGAAATCCGCGTGCTCCATCAGCGACGTCAAGTCGCGGTTCAGCGACTTGAAGCGCGCATGCATGTCCTTCGACTGCTTCTTGGTTTCGCCCTCGGCCGTCACGTCGAGGAAACGGACCACGCGCTGCAGGCCCAGCATGCTTTCGCGCGCCGTCGAACACAGATCTTCGATGCGGCCGAGCTCGCGCAGCACGTCCTGCATCGAGCGCTCTTGGGCCGCTTGGGCTGCCGAGCGCGCGCGGTTGGCGAAGATCGTGCGCGAAATGCCGTCGAGATCGGAGCCGGCTTTTTCCAGAATGTCGGCGATACGGTCGACGAAGGCGTCCATGAGGCCGATCATCGCCTCCTCGCCGTTGGCGCAGCTGCCCGGCAGCCGCAGCAGGCGCGTGGCGAACTGCGTGACCGGACGCGGATCGTGGTAGCGCACCGTCACGAGGCAGCGATTGGTCAGCACGAAGGTGAAGGCGTCGGCCGTAGGGTTCGGCTCGTCGGCGCGCGCCAGGATCGTCGCGGTCATGTAGAGCGCGCCGTTCTCCGAGTAGAGCCGCGCCGAGGGTTCGATCTCGAGCATTTCGGCATGGGTCGGGATCGCGAGATTGAAGGCCGCATCGACGCGCGCGCGATCCTCCGGGGTCGGCGAATAGAGATCGATCCACAGCGCCGCCGTCGGTACGGGATCGACAGCGCCGATTTCGCGTTTGACGATCGTTCCGTCCTGCGGGAGATACGCAAAAATCATGGGCGCTCAATTTCATACTTTGCGCCCGCGTGCAATCTCACAGCGGGCGCAGTGCGGTCGAATCAAGATATAGGGAGTTACCCACAACCTATTGTGTCTGGACCTTGACTTGAGCGACTCGATTGCTCACAATATGTTGTATTGCAAGTGGAGTTATCCACAACAGCTATGTTGCGCCGAAAAAACGGCGGTAAATCAAGGGGATGCGCAATGGATTGGACGCCAGAGCAAATTTCAGACCTGACCCGCTTGTGGGGCGAGGGTCTGACCACGGCTGAAATCGGCAAGCGCCTCGGCATTTCCAAGAACGCGGTCGTGGGCAAGGCCCATCGCCTGCATCTGCCCGCCCGCCCGTCGCCGATCAAGCGCACGGGTCCGCGTCCGGCGGTCTACCGCCCGGCGACGCCGCGCCAGCCCGCCGCCCCGCGTGCGCCCCAAGCGCCGCGCGAACCGCGCGCGCCCTCGCAATCCTCGCAAACGAGTGCCGCCGCCTTGCGCGCCCTTGCCAACCAGCCCTCGGCCAAACGCATGCCGATGATGGCGCTGTCGGCCAGCACCTGCCGCTGGCCGATCGGCGATCCGGGCGACACCGAATTCCATTTCTGCGGCGAGCGCTCGCTCGACGGCAAGCCCTACTGCTCGGCGCATGCCTCGATCGCCTACGTCAAGATGAAGCCGCGGACCGAAGCCGCCTGAGAGGGCGGCCTTTGCCTGCGCAAGGCCCATGGCTGACTCCGCACTGCTGATCGGCAAAGGCGAGGACGCGGCATTGCTGCGCCTCGCCATGGCCAACCGCCATGGGCTCATCGCCGGTGCGACGGGCACTGGCAAAACCGTAACGCTGCGCGTGATGGCCGAGCTTTTGTCGGAAGCCGGCGTGCCGGTCTTCATGGCCGACATCAAAGGCGATCTTTCCGGCATTGCGCACGCGGGCGACGCCAACGAAAAATTCGCGGTGCGCGCCGCCGAACTCGGCGCGGCAGATTTCGAATTCGCGGCAAGCCCGGTGCTGTTCTGGGACGTGTTCGGCGAGGCGGGCCACCCCTTGCGCGCCACCATCTCCGAGATGGGGCCGCTGATGCTCGCGCGCCTCCTCGATCTCAACGAGATCCAGACCGGCGTTCTAAACATCGTGTTCAAGGCCGCCGACGACGAAGGGCTGCTGCTGATCGATCTCAAAGACCTGCGCGCGATGCTGGCACACGTGGCGCAGAACGCGGCCGACTACGCGGCCAAATACGGCAACGTGTCGCCGGCCTCGGTGGGGGCGATCCAGCGCGGGCTGCTCACCCTCGAATCGCAAGGCGGCGACAGATTCTTCGGCGAGCCGGCGGTCGCGATCGGCGACCTGCTCGGCGTCGACGGCAAAGGCCGCGGACTGATCTCGATCCTGGCGGCCGACAAGCTGATGCAGCGCCCGCTGCTCTACGCGACATTCCTGCTGTGGCTGCTGTCCGAGCTCTACGAGAACCTGCCCGAGGCGGGCGATCTTGCAAAGCCCAAGCTCGCCTTCTTCTTCGACGAAGCGCATCTGCTGTTCGCCGACGCGCCGAAGGCGCTTGTGGAACGCATCGAGCTCGTCGTGCGGCTCATCCGCTCCAAAGGTGTCGGCGTCTATTTCTGCACGCAGAATGCGCTCGACCTGCCCGACAATGTTCTGGGCCAGCTCGGCAACCGCGTGCAGCACGGGCTTCGCGCCTTCAGCCCGCGCGACCAGAAGACGCTGCGTGCGACGGCCGAGACCTTCCGTGCGCGCTCCGGCCTCGATACCTCCAAAGCGCTGCAGGAACTCAGCGTCGGCGAAGCGATCATCTCGCTGCTCGACGAAAAAGGTTCGCCCGTTCCGGCCATGCGCGCGCGCATCTGCCCGCCGCGCTCGCGGCTCGCCCCCTTGTCGGCCGACGAGCGGCGCGCGCAAATCGATCGCAGCGATCTGTTCGGAAAATACGAGGACGCAACCGACCGCGTCTCGGCCTACGAACAGATTACCCAAGCCAAAGAGGCGCAATCGAAGCCCTCAGGCGGGATCGGCGAGGCGCTCGGCAGCATCCTCGGCGGCGGCAGTGCACGTCCGGGCCCGGGCCGCGGGCGGCCGCAGAAATCGGTTGGCGAACAGGTCGCAGGCGCTATTGTGCGCTCTGTTGCAAGCTCGGTCGGCCGTCAGATCGGGACCGCAATCGTGCGCGGCGTGTTGGGTTCGATCCTGAAACGATGAAACGCTTTCTTCCGATGTTTGCGGCGGCAGCCTTGCTTGCTGTCGGCGCACCTGCGTTCGCGCAAGCGCCGCCGCAAGGCACGGTCGTGCGCGTCGGGCCCGGCAACACGCCGAGCTGTGCGGACGCCGATGTCGCCTGCGCGGTCGCGCGCTTTTATGCCTGTGCGGCGACCCAAGACGCCGCCATGTGCGCGCAGCTCGGCCTTGCCGAGATTCCCAAACTCGTCGAAGCGCCGCAGCCGGTCGAATTCGCGATCGAGCGCACGAGCACGATCGAGGCCAAAGACGTCACCGACGATCTCAAGCATCTGCCGTGGTTCCGCCCCGGCTTTCTGCTGATCGAGGCCCAGGCGCGCCGCTGCCCGGCGGACGGCAGCTGCGAGGGCGAGGAGTGGGACG
This sequence comes from Telmatospirillum sp., assembly GCA_020248985.1. Lineage (GTDB taxonomy): Bacteria > Pseudomonadota > Alphaproteobacteria > CACIAM-22H2 > CACIAM-22H2 > Tagaea. The sequence continues at coordinate 149,561 of JADCGL010000017.1, forward strand.
ATTGGCAGATCTATATTCGCCGCGACGAGACGACGGCCCAGATCGTCTATTGGCGCGGCGACAGCGAGCCCGACCAACCGCCGGAAATCCCGGACAGTTTCCGCGCGCCCGCGCCCGCGCCAGCCGAATAAAAGCGGCATTTTGCAGAGGCTTGGCGTAAGTTGCGGGAACGGCCGGGCCCCTCTGTTGCCCGGCGGCCACAGTTCCGAGGTTCCATCGTGACCGACCCGAATAAGAGCGCCAAGGGCGCGTTGTGCTTGTGTCGAACGGCTGCTTTCGGCGCCTGGGCGAATGGAGCGCTTTCGTGAACGACGAAACGCTCAACCAGCTGCGCGCCGAAATGGTCGAATTGCTGCCCCGGCTGCGGCGCTTTGCGCGCGGCCTCGCCGGAGCGCCCGACCAGGCCGACGATCTGGTGCAGTCCGCGTGCGAACGCGCCCTTGCCCGGATCGACCAGTACCAGCCGGGTACGCGGCTCGACAGCTGGATGTTCCGCATCGTCCAGACCATCTATTTGGACGACCGGCGGGCGGTCAAGGTGCGCACCGGCGAAGGCCGGATCGACGCAAGCTTGGTCGAAGACGAACTTGCTTTCGACGGCGGACGCGGCCTGGAAGCGCACATGACCTACGAAGCGGTGCGCGCCGCGATCGCCCAACTGCCCGACGAACAGCGCGTGGTGCTGACGTTCGTGTGCATCGAAGGGCAGAGCTACAAGGAAGCCGCAGCCTCGCTGGGGATTCCGATCGGAACGGTGATGAGCCGCCTCGCGCGCGCGCGGGCGGCCCTCGCCAAGCGCATGGGCGAAAGCGGTGCTTCGCTGTCGGCCCCTGCAGAGTAGAAGAGAAGGACGATTGCCGCCATGAGCCAAGCCCGTTTCGACGACGAAAGTCTGATGCGCTATGCCGACGGCACAGCCGCGTCCGACGAAGTGTCGGCGATCGAAGCGGCCCTGTGCGGCGACGCTTCTTTGCTGCGGCGCGTGACGATGTTCCGCGAGACGGCCGCTTTGGCGCATGCCGCCATGAACGAAGTTCTGCTCGAGCCTGTCCCGCAGCGCCTGATCGACACGGTGCTGCGCGCACCTGCAGCACAAAAAGCGGCGATCGACGACGAAACGCTGATGGCCTATGCCGATGGTGCCCTCGATGCCGCCGCCGCCGCGCGCGTGGCGGCGCGGGCCGCCGGCGACCGCGACACGGCCGCGCGCATCGCGATGTTCCGGCAGACCGGTGCAATGGCGCGCGCGGCCTTCGCCCCCGTCGTCGACGAACCGGTTCCGGCCCGGCTCGTGGCCGCGATCCAGAATGCCAAAGCGCCGGCCAACATCGTCGCGTTCGCGGCAAAGCCCGCCGCACGCTCGAAAACACGCACCTGGGCGGGGGCGGCGATCGCGGCCTCGCTGCTGCTGTTCGTGGGCCTTGGCGCGGGCGGGGTATTCACGGGCAAGCTCGACCCGGTGCTCGGCGGCATCCAGTTCGCCTCGAGCGACCGCTGGCTCGAAAACGTCGCCGGCTTCTATTCGGTGGCGGAAGCTACGCAAGCGAGCGAAGGCCGCCTGCTGGTCGATTTCACGGCCGCCGACGTGCCCGAACTCGGCAAATGGTTCGGCGCCAAGCTCAACCGCAATCTCGCCATTCCCGATCTCGCCGCGCACGGCTTCGAGCTGCAGGGCGGGCGCATGGTCATCGTCGGCGGCCGGCCGGCCGCACAGCTCATCTACACCAACAGCGCCAACGAGATGGTCGGCCTCGTGATCGCCTTCTCGCAGTTCAGCGAACGCGGGGCGCGCAACGAGGCGCGCCAGGGCGTCAATCTCGTGCACTGGCATCGCGGCGGCTACGGCTACGCGTTTGCCGGCCGCATCGCCCCCGAACGCCTCAAAGCGCTGGCCGACCAAGCCTGGAACGACCTCGAAGCGATCTGACGGCGTTTAGCGCTGGCCGAGTAGCGGCTCGGTGAAGGTCGCGTAGGCGTGGAAGAAGCGGTAGATGTTCGCGACGTAGGTCACCGTCTCGTCGCCCACGCTCTGCTGCACGATGCGCTCCACGTTGCCGAACCAGACATTGGGATCGAGCCCTTGCGCGCGCGCGCGGACGCGCAGGCGCTGGATGCGGTTGGGACCGGCATTGTAGGCGGCGATCGCGAACAGGATGCGCTGCGAGGGTTCGATCTCCGGATCGTCGAAATAGCGATCGCGGATGCGCGCCATATAGGCGATGCCGGCGGCGACGTTGGTCTCTTCCTCGCCGATGTCGGGATAGCCGATCTCGGCGGCCGTCGGTGCCATCAGTTGCATGATGCCGATGGCACCCACGGCGCTGCGCGCGTGCTGGTTGAGGCGCGATTCCTGGAAGCCTTGGGCGGCCATCAGCATCCAGTCGAAGCCGTGCGTGTCGGCATGGGTGCGGAAATAGGACGACAAGCGTGCCAGCTTCGCGCGCTCGTCGCCCTCGAGCGGATTGGCGAGGGTGCGCACGCTCTGGATATACTGGCTCAAGAGCTGCGCGTCGCTGGCCGGCTTGGACTTGTTGCGCTTGGCGAAAAACGCGTCGGCGGCGGCGCGCAACATCTTGTCCTCATGCCGAAAGCCCCAGGCGATGGCCCCGCCCTGCGCGATCTTCACGTTCGTCGGCGCGATATTCGGCAGCACGCGCGTCCAAAGCGCCGCCAAATGCGAATCGACGACCGTGATGTCGAAAATGCCCGACGACACCATCTCGAGCTTGTCTTCGTCGGCGAGAACGGGATCGAGCGCGACGATTTCGACCGGCGCGCGGCCCTCGGCGGCGAAGCGGCGGTTGAGGACTTGCAGATGCTCGTGATAGCTCGTGGCGACGCGCACCGACAGGCGGCGGCCGGACAGATCCTCGAGCCGGCGCGGGGCGTCCGAGCCTTTGCGCGCGACGATCACCTCGTCGATGTTGCGCAAATACGGGCGAGAAAAGCGGATCTGGGCGCTGCGCGTCGGCGTGACAGTCATGCCAGAAGCGATCACGTCGCCGCGCCCGGCCAGCAGCGCCGGGATCAGATCCTCGAACGCGACCGGCACGAACAGCACGCGGATTTGCGGCTGGCCGCGCTTGCGCTCGCGGTTGAGATGGCGCGCGAATTCGTGCGCAAGCTCTGCTTCGAATCCGCGCACCTCGCCACGCACTAGCTGGAAATCCGTGCGCGTCGGGGCGACCAGCACGCGCAGCATCCCGCGCTTGCGGATCTCGGCCACATCGCCGGCATAGCGGATGTCGGAAAGATCGAGCAGCTCCGAACCGTCGGGCAGCTCTTCTTCGAGATCGGCATCCGGCTTTTGCGCGAATGCCGCGCCGACGGGTGCCAGCAGCACGAGGAGGGCGGCCAGCAGAACGCGGCAGAAGCGGGCGAAGGATTGCGGCATGGCCCCCGAATTCCTATCCCGCCAGCGCTTTTGCGATGTCGGCCGGGCGGTCGGTAATGATGCTGTCCACCCCCCAGGCGACCAGTTCACGCGCGCGCGCAGGCTCGTTGACGGTCCAGACCAGCGCCTTCATGCCGGCTTCCTTGATGTCGCGCACGAGCTGGCGCGTGAGATGCTTCCAGCCAGGGTGGATTGCAACACAGCCGAGCGCTTCGGCGTCCGCGCGCCAGCTGCGGCCGAGCTCTTCGGCGAGATAACCGCGCGGCAACGACGGGGCCGTTGCTTGTGCGGCTGCCAGCGATTGCCGCTTGAAGCTCGACACGATGGGCGTGGGCCCGCGCCAATTGGCCAGCACGGACGCGCAAGCGCGCTCGGCCGTTTCGGCTTCGCGGCCCGGGCAGGGTTTGATCTCGATATTGAAGCCCATGCCGAGGCTTGCCATCAGCGCCATGGCTTCTTCGAGCGTCGGGATGGTTTCGCCCTTGAACGCAGGCCCGAACCACGCACCGGCATCGAGCTTTTTGATCTCGGCGAGCGTGGCCTCGGCGACAGGGCCTTTGCCGTTGCTCGTGCGATCGAGCGTTTCGTCGTGCATCAGCACGACCGCGTTGTCTTTGGTGAGTTTGGCGTCGAACTCGATCCAGGTCGCGCCTTCTTCATGGGCGCGGCGGATGGCGACGAGCGTGTTCTCGGGCGCGTTGGCTTTGGCGCCACGATGGCCGACGATGCGGGGCGGGTTGATCATCGAGAGCGATCCTCGAGAGGGTCAAGAAAAACCCCCGCCGGAGCAGATGCTCCGGCGGGGGCTTGTTCGTTCAAACCGCGTCCATCCCCAAGCCTACTCGGCCGAGGGGGCGGGCTTCTTGTCGAACTGGTCGGAGATGTCGGCACCCGTCGCCTGATCGACGCGGCGCATCGACAGCTTGACCTTGCCGCGATCGTCGAAGCCGATCAGCTTCACCTTGACCGAATCGCCGACCTTGACCACGTCGCCGGTCTTCTCGACGCGGCGCGGAGCAAGTTCGGAGATGTGGACGAGGCCATCCTTCGAGCCCATGAAGTTCACGAAGGCGCCGAAATCCATGATCTTGACGACCTTGCCGGTATAGATCGCGTTCATCTCGGGCTCGGAGACGATGCCCTTGATCCAGTCGATCGCCTTCTTGGCGTTTTCTTCCGAGACCGAGGCGACCTTGATCGTGCCGTCGTCTTCGATGTCGATCTTGCAGCCCGTCTGTTCGACGATCTCGCGGATGACCTTGCCGCCGGTGCCGATGACTTCGCGGATCTTGTCCTTCGGCACCTGGAACGTCGTGATGCGCGGCGCATTCTTCGAGACTTCCTGGCGCGGGTCGTTGAGACCCTTGGCCATTTCGCCCAGAATATGCAGACGCCCGTCCTTGGCCTGGCCGAGAGCGATCTTCATGATGTTCTCGTCGATCGACGTGATCTTCAAGTCCATCTGCAGGGCCGTGACGCCCTTTTCAGTCCCCGCCACTTTGAAATCCATGTCGCCGAGATGGTCTTCGTCGCCGAGGATGTCGGTCAGCACCGCAAAGGCGCGGTCTTCCTTGATGAGGCCCATGGCGATGCCGGCGACGGGCCGCGGCAGCGGCACGCCCGCATCCATCATGGCAAGCGAAGTGCCGCATACGGTCGCCATCGACGACGAACCGTTGGACTCCGTGATCTCCGACACGACGCGGATCGTGTAGGGGAACTTGTCCTTGGGCGGCAGCAGCGGCCGGATCGCGCGCCAGGCGAGCTTGCCGTGGCCGATTTCGCGCCGACCGGGCGAACCCATGCGCTTGGCTTCGCCGACCGAGTAGGGCGGGAAGTTGTAGTGCAGCATGAAGTGCTCGCGATATTCGCCTTCGAGTGCGTCGATGATCTGCTCGTCGTCGCCGGTTCCGAGTGTGGCCACGACCAGCGCCTGGGTTTCGCCGCGCGTGAACAAAGCCGAGCCGTGCGTGCGCGGCAGGAAGCCCACTTCCGTCACGATCGGGCGCACCGTCTTGGTGTCGCGCCCGTCGATGCGACGGCCGGTATCCAAAATGTTGTCGCGCACGACCTTGGCTTCGAGTTCCTCGAACAGTCCGCCGAACACGGCGGCTTCTTCCGGAATCTCCTTCACGGTCGCAAGGGCGGCCGCCTTGACGGCGGCAACCTTGTCGCGACGCGCGAACTTGACGGGCTCGGCATAGGCCTTGCCGAGATCACCCGCAAACGCCGCGATCTTGGTTTTGACGGCAGCCGCAACCGGCGAGGCTTGCGTGAGCGGCCACGGATCCTTGGCGGCCGTCTCGGCGAGCGCGATGATGAGGTCGATGACCGGCTGGAACGAGCGATGGCCGAACATCACGGCCCCCAGCATCGTTTCTTCCGACAATTCCTTGGCCTGCGATTCGACCATCAGCACGCCGTCTTTGGTGCCGGCCACGACGAGATCGAGATCGCTCGTCTCGAGATCGGTCTGCAGCGGGTTGAGGCGGAACTCGCCGTTATAGACGCCGACGCGCGCCGCCCCGATCGGGCCCATGAACGGAATGCCCGAGATCGTGAGGGCGGCCGAGCAGCCGACCATCGCGACGATGTCGGGATCGTTTTCGAGATCGTGGCTCAGCACGGTCGCGATGACCTGCACTTCGTTGCGGAAGCCCTCGGGGAACAGCGGGCGCACCGGACGGTCGATCAGGCGGGAGACCAGCGTTTCCTTTTCCGTCGGGCGGCCTTCGCGCTTGAAGAAGCCGCCGGGGATCTTGCCGGCCGCGAAGGTCTTTTCCTGGTAGTGGACGGTCAGCGGGAAGAAATCTTGGCCGGGTTTCGCCGATTTGGCGCCCACGACCGTGCACAGCACGACCGTATCGCCGTAGGTGGCCATCACGGCCCCGTCGGCCTGGCGGGCGATCTTGCCGGTTTCGAGGACGAGCTTGCGCCCGCCCCACATCATTTCCTTGCGAACGACGTCGAACATGGAATTACTCTCTTTCTTTCTGCCGCGTACGGACCCGCCGACGCGCATCCCGTGATGCGCGCGACGTGGCGACGGTTGCGAAAGCCCGGATGGCCCTCGCCCCAACCGGCGCCGCCCCTGTCAATTGGGACGTCGAATATGGGTTGCGCGGCGTCGTACGACGGACCGCCGCGCGGGGTGTTTGGCTGGAATCGGAAAAAAGCGCGCGCCGCATCTGCCCCGGCTTCGGGTACGGATGCCGCGCGCGCTTCGGTCGGTGGAAGGTCAAGCAGTCCGCTTTTAGCGACGCAGGTCGAGGCGCCCGATCAGCGTCTCGTAGCGCTTCTTGTCTTTCGACTTCAGATAATCGAGCAGCGAGCGGCGCTGGCCGACCATCATCAAAAGGCCGCGGCGCGAATGGAAGTCCTTCTTGTGGGTCGTCAGATGCTCGGACAGTTCCTTTATGCGCTCCGACAGGAGGGCAACCTGGACTTCCGGCGAGCCCGTATCGCCCTTTTTGACGGCATAGGCTTCGACGATTTCGGTCTTGCGTGCGGCGTTCATCGACATCGGTCTCTCCTTGGACCCTAGAGGTTGAAGACGCGCGTGGGGCGCAAAGTCGCACCGTCGGACGCTGCAAGTGCGACCAGCTTGCCGTCGCAAAAAACGACAAGCACGGGCGCCTCGAGCGGGGATGGTTCCACGCGGGGGTCTCGCAAAGCCTGGCCCCTTCGAAGGGCGGCGGCTTGTTCTGCGGTCACGGCCAGAGCCGGGATGTCGTCCAGCACGGTCTCAACCGGGGCGAGGACCCCAAAGCGGGCGGGACTATGCCCAAAACCCTCCAGTTTTTCCAGGGAAATCGCGGCATCGAGGCGAAATCGGCCGACCGCCGTGCGCCGCAATTCCGTCACATGTGCGCACGTGCCAAGCGCCTGTGCGAGGTCGCGACCGAGGCTGCGCACATAGGTGCCCTTGCCGCAGGCGACCCGGAAGCGGGCGGTGTCGGCATCCGCTGGCCCTAGATATTCAAGCTTGTGGATCAAGACCTTGCGCGATGCCATCGCAACGTCTTCGCCAGCCCGGGCGCGCGCATAAGCGCGCTCGCCGTCGATCTTGATGGCCGAATAGACCGGCGGCGTCTGGTCGATCTGACCCGCAAACCGGCCCAGAACGCCCGCAATCTGGGCGTCGGTCGGGCGAATGTCGGAGGTGGCCACGACCGCCCCCTCGCGATCATCCGTCGCCGTCGCCTCGCCCCAGCGCACCGTGAATTCGTATTCTTTGTCGCCGTCCACGAGATAGGGCAGCGTTTTGGTGGCCTCGCCGAGTGCTATCGGCAGCACGCCCGTGGCCAGCGGATCGAGCGTGCCGGCGTGCCCGCCCTTGGCCGCATTGAACACGCGCCGCACGCGGCCGAGCGCTTGGGTCGAAGACAGGCCGAGCGGTTTGTCGAGCAGCACCCAGCCGTCGATCTTGTCGCGTTTGGCGGCGCTCACGCTTTTTTCTTGGCCCGGCGCTTTGGTGCCGGCTTCTCCGGCGGCGGCGGGTTTATGTCGGCGGCGACCTTGGGATCGCGCAAAGCGCGGTCGATGCGCTCGGCATAGTCGAACGAGGTGTCGCGCTGGAAATGCCATTCGGGCGCCATGCGCAGATCCACGCGCCGCGCGATCTCGCCGCGAATATAGGCGCGCGCGCGGCCGAGTGCCGCGATCGTGGGCTCGGCACCGACGCTGCCGAGCGTGGTGACGAACGCGGTCGCGTGTTTGAGATCGGGGGCGACGCGCACTTCGCCGATCGTGATGCTGAGCGTGTCCTGCAGATCGGGATCGCGGAAATGCCCGTCGCGCAGCACCTCGATAAGGGCGCGGCGCAACGCTTCGCCCACGCGCAATTGGCGCTGCGATGCCCCTTCGCTCGAATGTCCCCGACCCAAATGCCCAGCGCGTTTCATGGCTGCCCTTTTAGCCCAAATGCGCGCGAGCGCAAAGCGGCCGGAGGGCGATTGACAGGCGACAGCGTGCCCGGTATCGTGTTGAGGTTGTATCAAAGCGGGGGATGCATACAATGGTATTGCATCGCATTGTTACGGCGGCGTTCGCTCTGCTGCTGTCCGTCGCTGCCGCAAGCGCCCAGTCCGTGCACACGCTGCCGGTCGGAAGCGTGTTCGAAGGCAAGGTCGCGTTCGCGCGCTCCGAAGTGCCGCTGCCGCCGGGCAAATGGACGCTCGCAAGCGCCGGCGAAGAGAAATCCACTGGCGATCTTGTGGTCCGCTTGCCCTTCGCCAATCTGGTCCAGATCGACGGCAGCAATTTGTCGGCCCTCGTCACGATCTTCGGAACTCTGAGCGACGACCGCAACGGCTGGGGTCGCGATGCGAATTGCGACCGGAGCGACATGCTCTATGCCGCGGCCGACAAAAACTACCGAACGACGGATCAATGGTGTTCGTATGTCCAGCACTCGATTCGAAGCTGGACAGCAACCGACCAAACGCCGCCGAAAGCCGCAACGCTGTTCGCATATCTGCGCCAAGAAAACGTCAAAAAGCCCTGGACGATGCTGGCGGCAGCGACGCGCCTCGTGCGCAACGGCGAATTCATCGCCGTGACCTACGAGGTCGATCCGCTAAGGCACGGCGGGCCCGCAACAAAAATCATTGCGTCGCAAACCAGCGAATGGAATCCGCAGCGCATCCAGGATTTTCCGGCGCACCGGGCCTATGCCGACAAATGGATCGAATGGTCCAAGCCACTTCTCGACAGTGTCAAAGAGGGTTTCGGCAGGACGCTTCGCGTTGCGGGCTTGCCACCATTTCCGAAAATGGGACTTGCCGCGATGGAGGTTCGGCTTGCCCAAGTCGGAACGCGCTTCGTCACGGAGAATGGCGGCTTTCGCGTTCAAGCGGCGGAAGGCACGGCCGTTACGATGGTCAATGCACGCAATCTATCGCTGCAGTGGCAAGTCGGCGGGTTGGTTCCCGTCGCCAGCAATCGCCAGATCGACCGCGACAACGCCGAACGAATTCTGCCGCTCAAGGTCGGGAACAAGGCTGTGTTCGAACGTGCGGCCACTGTCAGCGCTTACAAATGGCGCCATACGATGGAAGTGGTCGGGACCGAAATCTTGTCCATCGACGGGCGCAACTATACGACCTTCGTCGTGGAAGATCGCGTCGAAGGGCTGACGCAAGCCCAGAAGGGCTTTGTTATGAAACGGACCGCGTGGTTCTCGCCCGAAGCGGGCTGGCTCCTGCGGCTGGCCGAAGAGCAGCTCGGCGGCGAGCCGACGACACTGAACAGTTGGCGCGTCGTCAAGATTGTGCCGCCCGGCTCGGGCTGAGACCTCGCGCGCCTAGCGCCGCACGTCGACGACGACGCGGCCTTGGATTTGGCCGGCGACGATGGCCTCGGCGAGTTTGGGAAGATCCTCGAGGCCGCACACCGCCAGGCCTTCGCCGGGCAGGCCGTCAGGCAGCAGGGCTGCGAGTTTGCGCCACGCATCTTCGCGCTCGGGCAGCGGGCACAAAACGGAATCAATGCCGATCAGTTTGACCCCGCGCAGAATGAACGGCATCACCGTGGTCGGCAGATCGGCCGAGCCTGCAAGGCCGCACGCAGCAACGGCCGCACGGCGCGCGCACCCGGCAAGCACGCTTGCAAGCGTCGTCCCGCCGACCGAATCGATGGCCCCGCCCCAACGCTCGGTCAGAAGTGGTTTCGAAGATGCCGCCAATTCGGCGCGGTCGACGATGCTTGCAGCACCCAGGCTGCGCAAATAGGGCTCGAGATTGCGGCGCCCGGTGGACGCGGCAACCTTATGGCCGAGCTTGGCAAGCAAAGCGACGGCGACCGAGCCCACGCCGCCCGCCGCCCCCGTCACCAGAATTTCGCGGTCGCGACGCAGACCGGCGGCTTCGAGCGCATGCACGGCCATCATCGCGGTGAGGCCGGCCGTGCCCATGCCCATCGCCCACTTTTCGTCCGTGCCGGCCGGCAATTTCACGAGCCAGGCCGCCTGCGCGCGCGCTTTTTGCGCCATGCCGCCCCAGTAGCTTTCGCCCACGCCCCAGCCGGTCAGGATCACGCGGTCGCCCGCTTTGAACGCGGCATGGCTCGAGCTTTCGACCGTGCCCGCCCAATCCACGCCCGGCACCATCGGGAAGCTGCGCACGATCTTGCCCTTGTCGGCGATCGCGAGCCCGTCTTTGTAGTTGAGCGAGGAGTAGGCGACGGCAACCGTGACTTCGCCTTCGGGCAACGACGCCTCGTCGAGCGATTTGACCGACGCAACGACCTTGCCGTCCAGTTTGTCGAGCACGAGCGCACGAAACATCGAAACCCCTCCGCCTTCGCGGTAAACTCGGGTGCCGAGCCGGTTTCGTCAAGCCTTGAGTGGCCGCCCTTGAGTCGCTGTCTGGCGCGCGGCATTCTCGGCCCATGGAGCGCATTTCCGACTGGCTCGTCGCCGAGGGTCCGCATGTGGCGGACATGGGTGCGCTGCTGAGCAGCTTGGCCGAGCGCTTGCTCGCGGCCGAAATCCCCGTCGCGCGCATGGCAACCATGATCGAAACGCTGCATCCGCGCTTCATCGGCGCCATGCGCGTGTGGGAACCGGACGGCGACGTGCGGCTGCGCCGTTTGACGTTCGACGATCCGAGGGTCGTTGCAGCACCCAAGCGCTTCACGATCGACGAGCTGCAGGAAACCGGCGACTGGGTCGAATTCAAACTCGACGATCCGCGCATCGAGGCCTACGACCTTCTGCCGCAGCTCGCCCGAGACGGCCACACGCATTATCTGCTGATGCCGCTCAAATTCCGCGAAGGGCCGCTGCAGGGGATCTCGTTTTCGACCAAACAGCCGGGCGGCTTCACGCCCGCACAGCGCCAAGCGATCCGCGCGCTGCAGCCGAGCCTTTCTTTGACCGCCAACGTGATCGCGACGCACACGATGTGGCGCGAGGTGCTGAAGGCGTATGTGGGCGAAGTGCCGGGCGACCTGATCCTGCAAGGCGCCATCCGGCGCGCGGACGTGCGCCGGGTCGAAGCCGCCTTGATCATGACCGACATGCGCGGCTTCACGCGGCTCGCCAATTCGAGCACGCCCGAGGCGACGGTCGCCGCCCTCAACGCCTATCTCGACGATGTGGTGCCCGCGATCGCGGCCGCGGGCGGCGAAATCCTCAAATTCATCGGCGACGGCGTGTTGGCGACCGTACCCTTCGCGAGCGCGGCGAATGCCGCATCCGCCTGTGCCGCCGCGTTGGCGGCAGCGCAGGCAATACGCGAGGCGGCCCCCAATGTCGGCATCGCTTTGCATGTGGGCGAAGTCGCGTTTGGCAATATCGGGGCGGGCGACCGGCTCGACTTCACGATCATCGGGCGCGACGTCAATCTGCTCGCGCGCATCGAAAAAATCTGCGGCGAGTTCCACGAAGACATCGTGATGTCGCAGGCCTTCGCCGATCTGTGCGGTACCCCTGCGCGCCTGGTCACGCGCTTCATGCCCAAAGGCTTCGACGGCGAAGAAGCGGTATTCGCGCCCGCGTGAAATGCCGGACTTCGTCCGTCGCCGCAAAACTGGCGGCCGCCGAAATATTTTTTTGCGATTTGCACTTCGTGCTATCGCCGCCGCACACCGTCGCACTATTGTAGTTTCAATAAGATCAAGCGCCGCGTCGAACCGGCGCCGAAAAACAGCGAGGAACGTCGGGCATGCCGAGCGCATTGGGCCATTTGATCGTCAGCGGCCGATGGGACGACAATGTCGCGATCGTCGACGTGGCGGCAGCACTGCGCCCCGAGAACGACGGCACGCCCAACGCCGTGCTGTCGCGGCCGCGCGCCACGCCCGACGTCGATACCGACGGCGACGGCAAGCCCGACGCCAAAGCAAGCGGCCAGCCCGTATCGATCGCGGTCGATGCGCAAAGCCGGTTTGCCTATGTCGTCAACCATTCGGGGGCGGCCACGCCGGCGGGGGCAGCCGGCTACCAGCACGGCCATCCCGGCCTCGTCGGGGTCGTCGACCTCAAAGCCGCGCGCGACAAAGCGAACGACGGCACGCTGGGTGCCATCGCGGAATTCGTGCCGACCGGCCGCACGGGTCCCGTCGGCTGCGCAATCACGCCCGACGGGCGCACGCTGCTCGTCAATTGCGGCGAAGCCGAAGGCAGCGAAGACGGCGGCGACGAGGTCACGGCCATCGACGTTGCCACGCGCAAGGTCGTGCGCCGCATCCCGCTTGCCGAAATGCCCGGCCATCCGGCCCCCGGCCCCAGCAAACACGACAGCCCGCATCCGAGTTTCGGGCGCTATCCGAACCCCACGGGCCTCGGCATCTCGGCCCTAAAAGGCGGGCTCGTGTTCGTTGCCAATGGCGGCTTCAGCGACGTGTCGGTGCTGTCGCTCGAAGCGGCCATGGCGGGCGACAAGCATCCCGAGATCGGCCGTGTGGAGATCGAAACCGGACCTTTTGGCCTTGCCGTGAGCCCGGACGGGCGCATGGTCGCGGTCGCGGCGCGCGAAAGCATGTCGCACGCCTACGAAGGGCGCACCGTCTCGATCATCGACGTCGAACGCGCCGCTGCCGGCGGCAAAGACGCCGAGGTCGCGCGTGTGCGCGTGGGCAGCGACGACCCCAACGAAGCCACGCGCCCGTTCGCCGTAGCCTTCGCGCCGGACGGCAAGCGCGTCGTGGCGTCGTGCTTTCGCTCCAACACGATCTCGCTGATCGACGTGGCCGACGCGGTCGCGGGCCGCCCGGCCGAAATTCAGCGTCTCTATCCGCGCACGCCGACCGGCGCGCTTGCGCGCCCGCGCGGCATTGCCATCGCAGGCGCGCGCTATGCCTGCGTGATCGGCGGCGCCAAAGCGGGTCCGGGAAGCAGCCTCGTCTGGTTCCTCGATCTCGAAAGCGGAAAAATCGTTTCGTGCACGACCGGCGTGGGCAACGAGAGCTACATGCTGGCAGCGTTCTAATGCCGGAAAACGGCAAACAATAAGGGAGGAAACCATGATGCCGACACGACGTTCCTTGCTGAAAACCGCCGCCGCTTTGCCGCTGGCAACGGGCACTTTCGCCGCCTTCGCGCAGACGCCGTGGGTGCCCACGCGCGAAGTCGAATTCGTTGTGCCCTTCGCCGTCGGCGGCGGGGCCGATCTGCTGGCGCGCATCGTCCACAAGATCATCCAGGACGAGAAACTCGTGCCGGTGCCGATCGCGCTCAACAACCGCCCAGGCGGCGGCGGGGCCACGGGGCTCGGCTACGTGACCGCGCGCAAGATCGGCGATCCGCACACGATCATCCTCGTCAACGGCACGACGCAGATCACGCCGATCCTCAATCCGGCCGCCAAGACCCTGTCCGAAGTGCGCCCGGTCATGAACGTGATGCTCGACGATTTCGTGCTGTTCGTGCGCGGCGATGCGCCCTGGAAGAACGCGGCCGAATTCGTCGCCGACGCGAAGACGAAGCCGCCCAAGAGCCTCGCCTTCGCGACCGGCGGTACGACCGACATCATGGCGATCACGGTGTTCGCCAAGGCGACGGGTGCCGAATACAACGCACTCAACTTCAACAGCGGCGGGGAAGCGCTGACCCAGCTGCTCGGCGGACACGTGCAGGCCTGCATGGGCAATCCGCTCGAGTTCATGGGCCATCTGCAGTCCAAAGCCGTGCGCGCCCTCGGCGTGTTCCGCGACAACCGCTTTGCGGCCCTGCCCGACGTGCCGACAATGAAGGAACAGGGCATTGCGGCGCCCAATTTCCAGATGTGGCGCGGCATGGCCGTGCCGCGCGGCACGGCCGACGCGCCTTCGCTCTACTGGGAGGGCGTGTTCGCCAAGGTCGTCGCGACGCCGGCGTTCAAGGCCTACATCGCCGAGAACATCGCGTCCGAAGCGCCGATTCCGGGTGCGGCGTTCGAGCGGTTCCTCGCCGACCAGGAGAAGCTCTATCGCGAGCTCCTCGGCAAGCCGGCCTGACGCGATGAACCTGTTGCGCGCGAAGGGCGGCGAAATCGCCCTATGTCTGTTCTTCGTCGCAACGGGCGTCTTCTGGATCGCCGTCGCGGCAGGATTGCCGTTGTGGGACGGGTTTGCGCCCGCGACGGGGCTCCTGCCGCTGGTGTTCGGCGCGTTGCTCGTGGTCCTTGCGGTCGCAGCGACGCTCGTCGACGTGGTCGCGTCGTCCGAAACGCCGGACCGCGCGCCCGCCGGGCGCGCGATCATGGTTCTGCTCGCGGTCGCGGCCGGGGCGGCGGGCATCGAGACGGCCGGGTTCTTCGCCTCGATGTTCGTGACGATGCTGTTCTTGTTCCGCGTCGCCGAGAAGCGCCCGCTGCTCTCCTCGGTTCTCGCTTCGGCGGGTACGGCACTCTTTCTCACGCTTGTTTTCCGCACGTGGCTTGGCGTGCCGCTGCCTGCCGGACCTTGGGGGTTCTAGAAATGTCGGTCGTCTACGATCTGGCTGCGGGCTTCGCGGGTGCGATGACGCCGTGGAATCTGCTGATGTGCTTTGCCGGCGTGTTCGCGGGCCAAATCGTCGGCGCCTTGCCCGGTATTGGCCCTTCGTCGGCGATTGCGCTCTTGCTGCCGCTGACCTTCGGTGCCGACCCCACGTCGGCGATCATCCTGTTCGCGGGCATCTACTATGGCGCGCAGTATGGCGGCACGCTGACCTCGGTATTGATCAGCGTGCCGGGCGAGCCGTCGAGCGTGATGACCAGCATCGACGGCTACCAGATGGCGCTGCAGGGCCGTGCTGGCGCCGCCCTCGGTATTGCGGCGATCGGATCGTTCATCGCCGGCACGCTATCGACGATCGGGCTCATGCTGCTCGCACCGCCAATGGCCAAGGCCGCCCTCGCCTTCGGCCCGCCCGAATATTTTGCGCTCGTGGTCCTCGGCCTTACGGCCCTTGCCGCCGTCGGCGGTTCGGTCCTCAAAGGGCTTACGACCGGCATGTTCGGGCTGCTGATCAGCACGATCGGCATCGACCAGCAGACCGGCGTTGCGCGCTTCGCCTTCGACCAGATCTGGCTGCTCGACGGCGTGGGTTTCATCGTGCTGTCGGTGGCCTTGTTCGGCGTCGGCGAAGTGCTCTCGAGTGCGGGCATGGCCACGCCGCGTCCGATCACCACGGTCAAGAATCTGCTGCCGTCGCGCGCCGAATGGAAACAGAGCCGCATGCCGATTCTGCGCGGCTCGGTGATCGGATTCTTCGTCGGCGTGCTGCCCGCAACCGGCGCCACGATCGCCTCGTTCCTTGCCTACATCGTCGAAAAGAAAGTCGCCAAAGATCCCTCGCGCTTCGGCAAGGGCGCCATCGAAGGCGTTGCGGGGCCCGAATCCTCGAACAATGCCGCCGCCGCCGGTGCGATGGTGCCGATGCTCGCCTTGGGCGTGCCAGGCTCGGGCACGACGGCGATCATCCTGGGTGCTCTCATCATGTTCGGCGTGCGCCCGGGGCCGGAATTGTTCGAGAAGAACGCGACCCTCGTATGGACCGTGATCGCCAGCATGTATATCGGCAACGTGATCCTGCTGATCATGAACCTGCCGCTCGCGGGCCTGTTCGCGCAGCTGCTGCGGGTCCCCTATTCGTGGCTCTACCCGCCGATCCTGGCCTTGTGCGTCGCAGGCGTCTATTCGCAGGCGAATTCGATCGAAGACGTGTGGATGCTGATCGGCTTCGGCGCACTCGGCTGGGCGATGATGCGCTACGACTGGCCGGCCGCGCCGATGATTCTGGGTCTCGTGCTGGGCACGATCTTCGAAAACGCATTGCGCCAGTCGATGACGCTCTCGCACGGCAGTGCGGCGATCTTCTTCACGCGTCCGATTTCGGCCGTGCTGCTGGCCTGTGCGGCGGCGGCCGTGCTCGCCCCGTTCATCTACAAGCTCGCAACGTCGCGGCGGACGGCCTGAATTAGCGCGCACCCGTCGGCGCCAAGCGCCGGTCGGCCACATGCCAGAACTGCGTGTGGAACGCGCGCAAGGACGGGCGATGGCCGATGCTGACGATCGCCGTATCGGGCAGGCTGCGGTTGAGCAGTTCGTAGATATGCGCCTCGTTGGCGTCGTCCATCGCGGCCGTGGCTTCGTCGAGGAACAGGAAATCGGGTTTGGCCAGAAGTGCACGCGCCACGGCCAGGCGCTGCTGTTCGCCGGGCGACAATGTCTGCCCCCAATTCGCCAACTCGTCGAGGCGCGTGCCCAGCGACGACAGCCGTACGGCGTCGAGCGTCGCGCGCAAGCTTGCATCGTCGGCGCCGCCATTGTGCGGATAGAGCAAGGCTTCGCGCAGCGTGCCGATCGGCATGTAGGGCTTCTGCGGCAAGAACAGCGGGCGTGCCGCCTTCGGCAGCAGCACCGCCCCGCGCCCGAACGGCCAGATGCCCGACAGCACGCGAAACAGCGTGCTCTTGCCGCTGCCGGATTCGCCGGTCAGCAGAATGCGCGCACCCGGTTCGACCGCGACCCCGGCATCGGCGATCAGCATGCGCCCGTCGGGCAAGGCGACGTCCACGCCTTCGAGGCGCAATTGCCCGTCGGGCGAAGCGCCATGCACGAGCGGAGCCGCACGGTCGGCCCGTTCGGCGGCAGCCACAGCCGCTTCGAAATCGAGCAGCCGATCGACGACCGCCTTCCAGTCGGCCAGCTGGGAGTAGGCTTGCACGAAGAAGGACAAGGCCCCCTGCACCTGGCCGAAGGCCGACGCCGTCTGCATGAGGCCGCCCAGCTGCATCGAACCCGAAAAATAGCGCGGCGCGGCGACGATGAACGGGAACACGATCGCGAGCTGCGCAAACAGGCTCGTGAACAGATTGAGCTTGAGGCCCGCCCACATGAGACCGTGCCAATTGGAAACGACGGCGGCAAAACGCGCCAGAAAATCGCGCCGCTCGCGCGTTTCGCCGCCGTAGAGGGCGACCTGTTCGGCGTTCTCGCGCAAGCGCATCAGGCCGTAGCGGAAATCAGCCTCCACGCGCTGCTGCGCGTAGTTGAGCGGGATGAGCGGCTTGCCCACTTTGTGCGTAAGCCACGTGCCGACGACCGAATAGACGAGCGCAAACCACACCATGTAGCCCGGGATCGCGATTTGAGTCCCGAACAGCTCGAACCCGTAGTCGCCCGACAGGCTCCACAAGATGCCCAGGAACGCCACCAGCGTGAGCACCGAATTGACGAGCTGCACGAACAGCCCGAGCGTGGTCGCCACGAACAGGCGCACGTCTTCGGCGATGCGCTGGTCGGGATTGTCGGTGTCGGCACCGGTCAGCTGGAAACGGTAATAGACGCGCGCTTTGAGCCAGCCGTCGATATAGCGCTTGGTGAGCCAGTCGCGCCAGCGTATCTGCAGCCACAGGGTGAAGTACCGTGTGGCGACGAAATTGCCGATGAACAGGGCGGCAAGCCAACCGAACACGGCGAACTGCGCCCAGAACGTCGCTTCGTCGCGCTCCTGCAGCGCATTGTAGAAGTCGTTGTTCCAGCTGTTGAACAAAACTTCGAGATAGACGCCGCCGATCGTGAGGCCCATCACGGCGCCGAACAGCAGGCAGGCCGGCAGGCGGTCTTCCGATACCCAATAGGGGCGCGTGAGGCGCCACAGCCGTGCTGCAAATCCCGCCGGTTTTTCGCCCGTCATGTTCGGCTATCCTCGGTGAATCGTGTCAGCCCGCGCGTTCGAGCGGGTCTTCGAAAGTCTGCAAGCGCGATGCCGCGAGCCTGGCAAAGCGCAGCGTGAGCGCGCGCCGCCGTGACGGCGCCAACGGCGCGCAGATCTGGAACGGCCGCCGCACGACGCCGTCGAACGCATCGGCCACGATGAGGCCGGCCGTTTCGGGGATCAATTGGTCGGGGAAATCGACCGGTACGGCGAACGCAAACGCGTCGCACCATTCGAGATATTCGGGCCATTTGCCGTCGGACTGGAAGTCGGCGGCCGAGGATTTGATTTCGACGATCGCAAAGCGCCCATTGTCGTCCAGCGCCAGGATATCGGCGCGACGGCCGCTCGCAAGCCCCGCCTCGGCGAGGCCGACATATCCCAAATTGCGCAACAGCCGCAGCGCACCCCGCCGAACCTGGCGTGCGACGAGATCGTCGCGCGGCTTCACATGAAACCGGCTTGGCGCATCAGCACGAAGAGATCGCGCTGGGCGCGCGCTTTTTCGGCCGGATCGGCGATGTCGGCCACCACTTCGCCTTCGAAATTGGGCCGCTTCAGCATGCCGACGATGATGGCGCGCGCGAGGTTCGACGCCTTGCCCGGCGGCAGCGAGGTGGGCAAGCACATCTTCATCAGCATCATCGTGCGCATGCGCAAGGGGCGCGCCGGATCGTCGATCTTTTCGAGGATCCGCTCGGTCTTGACGAAATGCACGAGCAGATCGTCGAGGCGCGTGCAGATGCGCTCGACATGTTCGGGCGGCAGCGGCGAACTGCGAATCTCGCCCCAGACTTGCGTGATGCCGGACATCTTCTCGTTGGGCGGTACGCGCGCTTTGACGATGTCCGAAATCGATTCGACGTTCACAAGCGCGTCTTCGATGAGTCCGAAGGTTTCGTCCGGATAGAGTCGGCCCGTCGTCGTCTGCGTGAGGGCGATCAGGAATCGCGTCTTGCGCAGCGGATTGAGCATGATCATCGCAATCCACGCCGCCGCCGCCCGGTAGCCGGCCGCCCCGCCGCGATTGAGGATGCGCATTTTGCGCTGCACGAGCGCATCCACAAGATCGCTGCCGCCGATCGGCGGCGCGGCGTCCGGCATCAGCCGGTCGAGGATCTGGCGGAAGGTCGGAATTTCCTGCTCGGGGTCGCTGCGCACGAGCGGGTTGGCGCCGCTGAGCTGGATGCGCACGCGCTCGATCAGCACCTGGCTGCAGCCGGGCAGACGTCCGGCCTGCACGAGGCGCGCGATCTGCACGATGCTGTCGTCGCCGTCGCCCTCGGCGGACGGCGGGGCAACGCCGGGCGGCGGGGCTTGCCACTGGCCGAGGGCGACGTCGAGCAGCTTGTTGACGGCCGCCGCGAGGCTCGGCTGGTCGCCGAGCAGATCCTGGATCACGCTGGCCGTGCCGAGAATGTCGGCCACAAAATCGTCGAGCCGGCGCGCAGCCGCGTCGTCCTGGCTGTCGTTGATCCAGAACAGCAGACGCTCGAGCTTGCCGAGATAGTTGCGGATTTCGATGAGCTCGCGGCTGACCGCCACGCGGAACAGAAAATCGGCATTGGCCGCACTGTCGCCCGAACCGGCGACGATCTTGGCGACCGTGGCGTCGAGCCCGAGCTGCTTGATCGAGGGCAGCGGCAGGGTTTCGACGTCTTTGGTGCGTTTGCCGATCTCGGTCGCAAAGCCGAAGAGCGTGTCGCGGCGCTGGCCGACCGTGGCACCGCCGGCCGAGGCTTCGGCCTGCAATGTGGCGACCTGATTGAGCGCACTGCCGACGAGCGCGTCCTGATCCTGCAGGCGCTTGAACTCGCGGTAATTGTGCAGCACTTCGATCGGCGTCAGATTCTGCTTGTCGAGATACATGCGCATGAGGCGGTTCATCGCCATGCGCGCCGGCAGTTGCAGGCACTCGTCTGCCGTGCCGCAGGCAGGGGCGGTATCAATGCGCCCGACCGTCAGCTTTTCCTCGCGCTTTTCCTTGACCTTGGTAAAGACGGCCGTCTGCGAGCCGCCGCTCGCCTTCTCGCGGAAGACCTTGACGCCCTCGACCTCGCGCTTTTCGAGCATGCGGCGCGCAAAAGCTTCGGCCTCGGCCTGGTTGGGCAGGCTTGTTTCGATAATCCATCGGCCTTCTTTGAGGCATTGGACTTCGAAAATTTCTTTTTTGAACAACGCGCGCCCCCGGTCCTTGCTGCTTATCCATATTAAACGCGACGCGTTGCGGGTTACAATGGGCGCATGTTGGCGGTCGAGCGAATCCCGTGTCTTCAGGACAATTACGTCTGGCTGCTGCGCAGCGGTGCCGGCAACGGTATCGCAGTCGTCGATCCGGCCGAGGCAGGCCCAGTCGAGGCGGCGCTGGCGCGGCACGGGCTGCGCTTGACGCATATCTTCAACACGCACCACCACGGCGACCATGTCGGCGCCAATTTGGCGCTGAAGGCGAAATACGGCACCGCGATCGTCGGCCCGCGCGCGGACCAAGCGCGCATTCCCGGCATCGATGTGGCGCTTGCCGATGGCGAGACCTACACGTTCGACGGGGAGGTCGCCACGGTACTCGATGTGCCCGGCCACACGCGCGGCCATATCGCGTTCTGGTTTGCGGGCAGTGCCGCCCTTTTTTGCGGCGACACGCTGTTCGCGCTTGGCTGCGGGCGCATGTTCGAAGGCACAGCCCCGCAAATGTGGCGGTCGCTTGCGAAAATCCGCGCCCTCCCCGACGCGACGCAGGTTTACTGCGCGCACGAATACACGCAGAGCAACGCAAAATTTGCGGTGAGCGTCGATCCGGACAATACGGAATTGCGCACAAGGGCCGCCACGATCGACCGCCAACGCGCGGCGGGCGAAGCCACCGTGCCGTCGCTGCTGGGGCTTGAGAAGCGCACCAATCCTTTCCTGCGCGCCGACGATGCCGGGCTCGCACACCGTATGGGATTGTCGGAAACGCAGCCGGCAGCCGTCTTCGGCGCCTTGCGCGCCGCCAAGGACGTATTCCGATGACCAGCGAATACCGAGTCGTGTTTTTCGACGATCGCGAGATCGCGATGGCGCTCATCGAACATGCGCGCACGCAAGGCACCAAACTGCCGGCCGGCAAGGCCACCAAGCTCGAAATCGACCGCGCCACGCTGACGGCCAAGCTCGGATTCTCGCGCCGCGGCGCGCCGGAGGAGGCGCCGATCGAATTCAATTCGGCGGCCCTTGCGCAAGCGCTGATCCGCTACTGCAAAAAAGCCGGCATACCGCTGCCCGTGAAAGCCAACAAAGAGCTGCGCGTGATGGACGACCGCGTGGCCTTCATCGTCGAACTGCAGCGCCCGCCCGCCGACACGCTGATTCCGATCGAGTACCAGTAGCGCGTCAATTGGCGTCGGGCTCGAACAGCAGCACGCCGCCGAGGCTTGCTGGCAGAACCGCACGCCGCGCTTGCGCGCCGGGCAAGGCTGCAAGCGCATAGCCGGCAATCCAGGGCAGACAGGGCGGAGCAACGCCCAAGCGCCGCTCCATTGCGACCGGGTCGCGGAACACGAAGGCCCCCCGCGACGTGGCAAGACCCAACGCATCGTCGATGCGGGTCGTTGCCAAGCCGGTATAGGCGGCATAGCGCAAAGCCGCCGCCTGCGGATCGGCGACGCAGATTTCGACGCGTTTCAAGCGCGTGGCGCCGTTTTTGTGGCTGAGCCACTGCCTCTGCCACAGATAGTCCGGCGTGTGCTGTTCGACGAATTGCACGCGCCCCTCTTCCATTGCGCCCGGCTTGGTGCGCACGACCGTAAAGCGCGCTTGGCGAAACCCGTCCGGCGTTTCGATCGGGCGGCTCAACGCGACGGGTTCGAGCGGGCCAAAGCCGCCCGCCTGCAGCCGCGCATGGTCGCCGGCCGGATCGACGGTGCCGAACGCGATCAGATGTACGCCGGTGTAGCGCGCGATTCCGGCACGCAAAGTGGCGGCGTTCGGCGTGTCGGCCAGCGGCGCGAGGAATTCGAGATAGCCGCCCTCGAGCATCACGCAATGGTTGCCGGTGCCGGCCGGGACCGGCGGATCGCCCACGCTTTGCGCCGAAAACGGCGTCACACAAAAGCCGAGTGCCGCCAGATCGGCGGCCGCCGCCGCCGGGGCCGGCACCCAATGCGCGACATGGTCGAGCACGAGTTGGCCGCGGTCGGGGCGCTGGTTCACGAGGTGCGTCCAAGCTGCAGGTGGAAATCGCGATGCGCAACGCGCCGCGTAGCGCAGTCGAAACGCGTCAGATCCTCGCCGACCGCGACCGGCCCCGCATAGTCGCGCGCGACCTCGGCCAGAACGGCGCCGCGGTCGAAGCGCGTGGGCACAAAATGGTTCAGCACAAGCAGCTTTGCGTTCGCCTGGGCCGCCACGCGCCCGACTTCATCGGAGCGCGTATGGTAGGACGCCACGGCCGCAACCGTCGCGGCCGAGCGCATGCCGGGGACAGGCTGCAATTCGCGATACACGAAACATTCGTGCACCAGCACATCGGCATCACGCGCGGCGTCGATCAAAGCCGGGCAAAAGGCCGTGTCGCCGCTGAAGGCAGCTTTGCAGCCGTCGGCTTCGAACACGTAGCCGAACGCGGCGCGCACGGGTGCGTGGGCAACGGCAACGGCCGTTACCCGCACGCCGCCTTCGTCGAACACCGTGCCCGGTGCGATCTCGATCGTTTCGATTTCGAAGGCTGCCACCGAGCCGCGCTGCTCGTGCGCGATGCGCAAACGCCGTTCGGGCTCCCACAAAGCCATCGTGCCTTCGACAAAGGCCTTCGTGCCGGGCGGCCCGAACACGCGCTGCGCGCGCGGCCGGCCTTGGTGCCAGCTCGAGATCACAAGCTGGTAGAAATCGACGACATGGTCGGTGTGCAGATGCGTCAAAAACAGCGCGTCGATATCGGCCCCGCGGCTGCCCGCTTCGACGAGACGCTGCGTGACACCCGAACCGCAGTCGACAAGAAACTGAAGCCCGCGCGCGCGCACCAAGTTGGACGGCCCGCGCCGCGCTGGATCGCATTGCGGACAGCCCGTTCCCAGCAGCACGATTTCCATTTCCGACTTTTCCTCTGCGTTCGACCGACGCAAAGGATAGCGGCCTTTGGTTCGCGTTGCGAGACGCTAGAGCCCGCGGCGCGTGCGCTGGTTTTCTTCGATCATGCGGATCATGTCGTCGTATTCGGCGCGCGCGGCCGGGACGGGTTTCAGCATCTTGCCGTCGACGATGCCCTTCCACACGTCGGGCGCGTCCGTCGGCATCGCGAGCAACGCGTCGCGATAGGCGGCGACCAGATCGTCGGGCAATTTGCGCGCGACCCACGGCGAATTGGGAATGAGCGGCGAGCGCCAGACGATGCGCACGGCCCCCGCCGGGATCATCTTCTTTTCTTCCATGCGCGTGATGTTGCTGCGCTCGGCATTGTTCCACCACGTGGCGGCGGCGTCGTACTGGTTGCCGACCACGGCCAAAACGCCGGTCTCGTGGTTGCCGGCAAAGCCCGTGCGCGCGAAATGGCGGGCCGGCACCAAGCCCTCTTTGGCCATGAAGTAGCTCGGCGCCACGAAGCCCGAGGCCGAATTGGGATCGGCAAAGGCAAGACTCTTGCCGCGCAGATCGGCGAGCGAGCGGTAGCTCGACTCCGCGCGCACGACCACGACCGAGTGGTAGCCGACGGCACCGTCGAGATCCATGTCTTTGGCGATCGGCACGATGTCGTCGCCCATCAGCTGCACGGCGCGCGCATAGGCGGCCGGCCCCATGCGCGCGAATTCGACCTGGCGGGCCGCCAAGGCTTCGACGACGGCCGCATAATCGTTGCCGCGGCGCACCGTGACCGGCACGCCGAGCTTGGCGCGCATATAGCCCGCAAACGCGTCGAACCGCACCAGCGTATCGGCTTCGTTTTCCGCACTTGTGATACCGAAGCGCAGTTCCTTGAACGAGGCGCGCCAATCGGCTTTGGCGGGCAGTGCGGCGAATACGGCAAGCAACGCGACAGCGGCAAGCAAACGCTTGAACATGGCGGCCTCCCCCAAGACGATTGACAGAGCCGCAAGACTGCGCCGACGCTGTGTCGGTCGCATGAACGCTCGAATAACCTTCTGCGACGAGGCCGGGGTGGCACGCCGCTTGCCTACCCGAAGGCGGCCGCCTAAAGCAGCGGAAAACAAAGGGAATCGATGGCTTTTCTGGAACTCGACGCGCTCAGCGCCCGCTACGGCAAAAACACCGTGGTGGCCAATCTCAGCCTGGCCGCCGAAAAGGGCGAATTTTTGTCGATTTTGGGCCCCTCGGGCTGCGGCAAAACCACGACCTTGCGCATGATCGCAGGCTTCGTGGCCCCGTCGGGCGGAGCGATCCGCGTGGCGGGCCGCGCGATCCAGGACGTGGCCCCGCACCAGCGCAATATCGGCTACGTTTTCCAGAACTACGCGCTGTTCCCGCATCTGACTGTGCGCGAGAACGTCGCCTTCGGCCTGCGCATGCGCCACGTGGCCAAAGCGGCGCAAACCGAGCGCGCGGCCAAAGCGCTCGATCTGGTCGGTCTCGGTCATTTGGGCGATCGGTACCCGGCCCAGCTTTCGGGCGGCCAGCAGCAGCGCGTGGCCCTCGCGCGCGCGCTCGTCATCGAACCCGATCTCTTGCTGCTCGACGAGCCCTTGTCCAATCTCGATGCCGCCTTGCGCGGCCAGATGCGCAGCGAAATCCGCGCGCTGCAGCGCCGCTTGGCAATCACGACCGTGTTCGTCACGCACGACCAGGCGGAAGCGCTCGCCATGTCCGACCGCATCGCGGTGATGGACCATGGCCGCTTGGTCGAAGCGGCGACGCCGCAGGCTCTGTGCGATGCGCCCAATCACAGTTTCACAGCCGAGTTCCTGGGTGCCCGCACGGTCGTGGCGGGTGCCCGCGCGGGCGGCATCTTCGCGTTGCCGGAGGGGGCGCGCTGTGCGGTCGGCACCGACATGCCCGACAACGCCACGCGCATTGTGCTGCGTGCGGCCCGCCTGCATCTCTCCGAAGGTTTGCGGCCCGCGCGCTTCATGGCGAGCGGCACGGTCCGCGACGTGGCCTATCTCGGCGATTTCTACGACGTCGCCGTGGCGGCCGCGAACACCACGATCCGCGTGATCCGGCCGAGCAGCGAGACGCTGCCGGCGGTGGGTGCGGCCTGTTTCCTGTCCGGCGACGACGATGCGGTTGCCTGGCTTGCCGACTGATTTTTGCGTTTCAAAAGAGGAGTCCGACCATGAAAAAACATCTGAACCGCCGCCAATTCGGCACGGCCCTGCTGGGGGCTGGTGCCGCCACGCTCGCTTCGCCCGCGATCTTCGGCCTCAATGCGGTTGCGCAGATCCGCCGCGGCGACGAACTCGTCGTCGGCATTTGGGGCGGGGCACAGGAGCGCATCACGCGCCAACACATCGTGCGGCCGCTCGAGGAAAAACACGGCGTCAAGATCAACTACGTGCTCGGCGGCACGCCCGAGCGGCGCGCGCGCGCCTACCAGGAACGCGGCCGGCCGTCCTTCGACCTGCTCTATCTGAACATCTTCGAAAGCCGCCAGGCGGTCAAAGACGGGGTCACGCAAGCGCCCGCGCTCGACCGCGTGCCGAACGCGAAGTTCCTCTACGAGCCCGCCAAGCTCGGTGGCTACGGCGTGGCCTTCAATCCCGTCACGATCGTCTACGACAAGCGCAAGGGCACGGTCACGTCGTGGAAGGATCTGTGGAAGCCCGAATGGAAAGGCCGCATTGCGTGGCCGAGCTATCCGGGTGCGCAAGGTACGGCCGGCTTGCTGATGGCGGCCCAAGTGTGGGGCGGTTCGGAGCGCAATGTCGATGTCGGCTTCCAGAAGATCCGCGAGTTGAAGCCGTTTGCGGCGATTCAGGGCAGCCAAGACCAGCTCTATACGATGTTCGACCAGGGGGTCGCCGACATCTCGATCGAGTTCGGCTCCTTCACGCGCAGCTACGCCGAAACGCGTAATGCCAATATCGAGATCGCCAATCCGGTCGAAGGCCAGGCTCTGGCCCAGAACGTCGCCTGCCCGACGGTCGGCACCACCAAGCAAGCGCTGGTCGAAGCCTTCGTCGATCTGCATTTGGGCGAAGCCTGCCAGTTGGCTTACGCGCGCGAGATCTACTATTCGCCGACGGTCAGCAACCTCACGATCCCGGCGGATCTGCGGCCGAAGCTGGTGCTCGGCGACGACGTCAAAAAGCTCGTCGATTTCGACTGGGACTATGTGATTTCGCAGCAAACGGCTTGGTCTTCGCGCTTCAACCGCGAAATCGCAGGCTGAAGATACGCCGCCCGGCCGTACGCGGAAGGATCCCGACACTATGACTCGCGACCGCGTTTGGCTGGGCGTTCTCCTCTCGGTTCCGGCGACGGCATGGCTTGCCGTCGCCTTCGCCGCCCCCTTGGTCGTCGTTGCCCTGCTGTCGCTGCAGGAAACGGCCGATCCGTTTGCGGCCCTGTCCCTCGTTCCGTCCTTCAAGCAATTCGCCGATATTCTCGGCGACCGCTATTTCCTCGGCATCATTGCCGAAACGATCCTGCTCGGCTTGGGCGTGACGGTCGGGGCCGTGGTACTCGGCTATCCGCTCGCCATGTGGCTGGCCGGTCTGCCGCAGCGCTGGCGCTCGGTCGCTTTTGCGGTCGTGCTAATCCCGCTTCTGACGAACGTGGTCGTGCGCTCGCTCGGCATCGTGCTGCTGCTCGCTCCCGACGGGCTCTTCAACGGCTTCATGCGGCCCTTCGGGCTCGCGCGGCCGCAAGGCTATGTGTTTACGCACTTTGCGGTCGCGATCGCGCTCATTCAGGTGTTCCTGCCCTTCATGGTGCTGTCGCTCTACGACTCGCTCGCCAATCTCGACGGGCGCCTCAAAGAAGCGGCCGCGTCGCTGGGGGCTTCGCGCGCGCGCATCTTTTTCGCGGTGACCTTGCCTTTGTCGCTGCAGGGCCTGCGCGCGGGCGTGACCATCGTGTTTCTGCTGTCGTCGACTGCGTACGTATCGGCGACGATCCTCGGCGGCAAAAAAGTTTGGACCACCGGCATGATCGTCTGGCAGGAGGCGCTGCAGAATCTGAATGCGCCGACGGCGGCTGCCCTTGCCATGATCATGCTGGCTTGGGGTATCGGCTTTGCGTTTCTGGCAGAACGCGTCGTGCGCCGCTTTTCGCCGTGGCTTGCGCCGGATCGGCCGCGGCGCGCAAGCCTTGCTTTGCCCGCGGCACTCGAACGCGTGCTGGTGCGCGCGGCCGACATGAGCGGCCAAGCGCTGTGGCTTGCGCTGCTCGCGCTCGGCATTCTGCTTCTGCTGTTCCCGCTGATGCTCGTGGCCGTGCAGTCCTTCAACGACGTGCCGCAGGCAAGCGTGGCGGGTTTCCGCGCCTTTACGTTCAAATGGTACGCGGCCGTTTTCGAGGTGGGCGCTTACTTGCGTGCCTTCGAGATTTCCGTGCAGTTGGCGGCCGCATCGGTCGCCTGCGCGCTGGCACTCGCACTTCCGGCAGCCTTCGTGCTCGTGCGCTTCGGCTATCCCGGACGCGGGGCTGTGCAGGCTTTCTGGATGCTGCCGCTCGCTTTGCCGCACGTCGCGATCGGCGTGGGCATGCTGCGGCTGCTGCAATGGTATATCGCGATCCCGCCTTTCATGGGCCTGCTGCTCGTGCACGTGGTGCTGATCGTGCCGTTCGCGATTTCGCTGCTGCGCAGCTCGGTCCTGCAGCTCGACACGGCCCTCGAACAGGCGGCCGCCTCGCTCGGCGCCAATCCGGTGCGCGTGTTTTTCCTGATCGTGCTGCCAAATCTTGCACCGGGCCTGGCGGTCGCCGGCATCATCGGGTTCCTGATCTCGTTCGGCGAGGTCACGGTTACCTCGTTCCTCACCACCGCCCGCCTCACCACGCTGCCGGTGCGCATCTATGCCGAGGCGAGTTTCAGCCTGGAGCCGACCGTGCACGCGGTCTCGACCCTGCTCATTCTGGCGACCGTCGCCCTGCTCGCCATCGTCAATCGCTTCGTAAAGCTCGACCGCGTCTGGGCAAAATAGGGCTAACGAATATCTCTTGCGCGATTTGGGCGCTGCGCTAGGATAAGGGTCTTGTTTTCGGGAGAGTTTCGATGGCTTCCAGCATCAGCGACAGCGTGCCCGGCGCAACGCCGCAGACCCAGCGCCCGACCGAAACGTCGCAGACCGCCCCGTCCAGCGCCACGCGCGACGGCATCACGCGTCGCGACACCGTGCCCGCGAACCAGGAGAGCGTGACGCGCGCCGATGCCCCGCCGCCCCCGCCGGCCGGCGCCCAGCGCGGCCAGACGGTCGATATCAGCGTCTGACGCGGTCTTGCGGCGAAAAACGCCTGCATGATCGTCGGCATTACACCCGAGATTTGATGGCCTTTGCTGCAGCCGCGATGGTTTTTTCGTCGCGCTTGTACATCGTCCAGCCCTTGATGCGCTTGGCCCGGACCAGGCCGGCGCCCACCAGAACGCGCATATGCTCGCTGAGCGTCGGCGCCGAAACGCCCAGCTTCTCGGCAATCAAGACGCCGCATACGCCGTCCTCGACCAGATCGCCGTCGGTCTGCGCGCGGAAATGGGCGCGCGGATCGCGCAGCCACGCCATGATCTGAAGTCGCCGCTCGTTGGCCAGAGCCTTGAGAATCGCCACGATCTCCATATTTGACAATTCGCCAATTAGCTAATTAATGTCAAGCTGGATATCGCAAAGAGGCCGCCATGCCGCAACCCGACCCCGCCGTCGCCCGCGACGCCATCGCGAAGACCGAGGCCGCGATCCGGCCCTATATTCGCTGGACGCCGACGCTGCGCGTCGATGCCGCCGACTTCGGCCTTGCGCCGGGACCGCTGTGGCTCAAGCTCGAGTTGCTGCAGCATTCCGGCTCCTTCAAAGCGCGCGGCGCGTTTGCCAATCTGCTGTGCCGGGACGTGCCGAAGTCCGGCGTCGTCGCCGCATCGGGCGGCAATCACGGCGCGGCCGTCGCCTTTGCCGCACAGCGGCTGGGAATCCCGGCAACGATTTTCGTTCCGAGCATATCCTCGCCCGCCAAGATCGCGCGGATCCGCGGCTACGGCGCGACGCTGAATGTCGGCGGCGCGCGCTATGCCGATGCGCTGGCGGCAAGCGAGCGACATGTCGAGGAATTCGGCGGATTGGCGGTCCATGCCTACGACCAGGCCGAAACATTGCTGGGCCAGGGCACGGTCGGTTTCGAGCTCGAAGCCGAGGCAGCCGACATCGACACGCTGCTTGTCGCGGTCGGCGGCGGCGGCCTGATCGGCGGAATCGCCGCATATTGCGCGGGTCGAACCAAGATCGTCGCGGTCGAATCCGACGGCGCGCCCACCCTGCATGCCGCCTTCAAGGCAGGGCAACCCGTCGATGCGCCGACCGGCGGCATTGCCGCCGACAGTCTGGCGCCCAAGCGCATCGGCAGCCTCGCCTTCGCGCTCGCGCGCCGATTCGTGGCGCCGGACGTGGTCCTCGTCAGCGACGCCGATATCGTGGCCGCACAAACTTCATTGTGGGACAGGCTGCGCGTCGTTGCCGAACCGGGGGGTGCGGCGGCTTTGGCGGCTCTGATCTCCGGCCGATACAAACCCGCCAAAGACGAACGCGTTGCCGTGCTTGTCTGCGGCGGCAATACGACCGCCGTCGATTTTGCGCGCTGACGCGCCCGACCAGCGCTAGTTCGCCGCCAGCCAGACCCCGCCCAAATCCTGGCCGAGCAGATGCGACGGCGTGATGTGCCAGCCGCGCACATTCGCGGCCAACGGCACGATGCGCGTGAACCAGAACAGCGGCACCGTGTAGGCCAGATCGAACGTATGGATCTGGAAGTCGCGCACCAGCGCCTTGCGCTTGGCGAAATCGGTCTCGCGCTCCTGCGCGTCGAAGATTTCGTCCAGACGCCGGTCGAGATGGCGCGACACGTTGAAGCCCGGCACGCGGTCGATCGAGATGAAGCGACGCAGCTGGAAATTCGGTTCGTCGGCGAACTCGGTCGTGAAATCGAGCATCACCTGGAACTGGCCCGAGGTGCGCGCCGAGAAATAGACGGCGCGCTCGGCCTGGCGCTGCTCGACCGTGACGCCGATCTGGCGCCATTGGTCGATCGCCCACACGGCGACGGTCGGGAAGGGCGGCAGCGACATCGAAATGATCTCGAAGCGCAGATTGGGTACGCCGGCCTCCTGCAGGAGGCGACGCGCTTCGGCGCGGTTGCGCGCCATGTCGCGGCCCATGCCGGGATACGTGGCAAGCTCGGCCGTCGTCGGCGCATAGGCGTAGCCCGGGCGCAACAGCGATCCCACCGCACTCACCTGCGACACGCGGGCGAGCGCTTCGACCGAGCCCCAGCGGTCGAGGGCGAGATTGAGCGCCCGGCGCACGCGTACATCGTCGAACGGCTTCTGCTCGATATTGAAGGACAGGATCAGGCCCGAGAGCCACGACTCCTCCTGGAACGCCACGCGCGGCCCCGCCACGCGCGCTTTTTCGGCCGGGCTGATGCCGCGGAATTCGGCCATCACCTGCCCACCTTGCACGGCATTCAGCATCGCGGCGCCGCTCATCACCACGGCGCGGAAGCCGTCGAGATAGGGTTGGCCCTGGCGGAAATAGCCGTCGAAGCGCTTGCCGGTCCAGTGCGATCCGCGCACGCGCTCGCCGAACAGGAACGGTCCCGAACCCATCGTTTCCTTTTCCGGATAGACCGGATCTTGCGCAAGCTTGGCTGCCGAGTAGATGCAATTGAAGGGGGCGGCCAGATACGTCATGAAAGCGGGATTGGGGTTGTTGAGGCGGAAAACGACCGTGTCGGCACTGGGTGCTTCGATCGCGGCCACGTCGGCAAAATGGTCGCGCCGCGCCGAGCGCGCACCGCCGGTCGGATTGCGGATGCGCTCGAAGCTCGCTTTGACGTCCGCCGAAGTCAGCGGCGAGCCGTCGTGGAAGCGCACGGGCTGCGCGATCTTGAAGCTGTAGATCTTGCCGTCCGGCGACACGGTCCACGACGTGGCGAGATCGCCCTGGATTTCGGGATATTTGGTCGCGTCGAAGCGCACCAATGTCGAATAATGGGGCGCAAGATGGTGGATCACGGCGAAATTCGTCGCCGCATGGCAGTCGGTCGTGTCGGGCTCGCCGCCGACCGCAAAGATCAGCTCGCCGCCGCGCCGCGGCGTCTCCTGCGCCGAGGCAATGCCCACAAACGCCAATCCAGCGAGGGCAACCCCCGCGACTGTCCGAAACCACATGGCCGTTTCTCCCGCGACAACTTTATGGCACTTAGCTTATAGGGCAAGCGGGGGTAAGCGCAATGGAACAAGGCATTCTGAAGCGCCCGGGTGCGGACGTGCATTACTGGAGCTTCGGATCGGGACCCGCGCTTGTATTCGCGCACGGGCTCGGCGGCAGCGCGCTGTCCTGGTGGCAGCAGGTGCCCTATTTCCAGCATCGCTGGCGCTGCATCACCTTTTCGCATCGCGGCTTCGCGCCCTCGACGGTCGCAAGCGGCCTGCCGGACCCCGCCGACTATGCGGGCGATCTTGCAGCCCTTGCCGACCATCTGGGCCTCGACAGGATGGCAATCGTCGCCCAGTCGATGGGCGGCTGGGGGGCTGTCGAATTCGCGCTGCAGAGCCCGCTGCGCGTAAGCGCCCTCGTGCTTGCCGCCACAAGCGGCACCTTCGACGCGAGCCAAGCCGATCCGAAGGCCTTTGCCGATTGGCAGATTTGGGCCGCTGCCGAGCGCGCGCGCCTCGCTGCCGCTGCAATCCATCCGGCGGCCGGCGAGGCGATGGCGCGAGATCGGCCCGACCTCAAATTCCTCTACAGCAGCATCGATGCCATGTCGCAGGCGCTCGACAAGGAAGCGCTGCGCAAACGCCTGTTCGCAGCGCGCGTGCGCCCGGTCGCCGACGCCGCGCGGCTGCCAATGCCGGTGCTCGTTGCGTGCGGCGAGAAAGACCCGGTCTTCGCCTCGCCCGTGGGCCGGGCCTTTGCGGCCGCCTTCCCTCGCGGCCGGCATATTGAATTTGCAAAAGCAGGGCATTCGGCCTATTTCGAGATCGCACCCGAATTCAATCGCCGGATAGAGACGTTCCTTGCCCCATGAAAGCGCCGATTTTCTACAGCAAGCCCGTGCCGCTTGCGGCCGATATCCACGGGACCAAACGCTACCGCGCGGTCGCCGATTTCCGTTTCGCACGCGCTGCCAATGCGGTTCCGCTCGGGGCAAGCGAAATGGGCATTGCGGCCCGCCACTATCCGCTGGTTTTTTCGGCGACCGAGCCCGGCGGCATCGCCGCGGTCTTGGGCGTGCAGGCGGGCGAAAATCTGTTCGTCGATGCCGACGGCAAATGGATCGTCGACGCCTATGTTCCGGCCTTCGTGCGCCGCTATCCGTTCGCCTTCGCCGAGCGGGACGACAAGTTGATCTTGTGCATCGACGAAGCGGCCAACGCGCTCGACGACGTCGAAGGGCCGTGGCTCTTCAACGTCGACGGCACCACGACCGCGTTCACGGACCAGGTCGTGCAGTTCAATCGCGAATTCCAGATCCAGGCGCGCATGGCCGCCGAATTCGCGGCAGCGGCGGCGGAAGCGGGCCTGCTCTCCGACAATCGCGCCGAAATCGAAACCCGCAGCGGCAAGAAGATGACGCTGGGCGGGTTTCGCGTGCTCGACCGCGCCAAATTCGAAGCGCTGCCCGACGAAACGTTCCTCGATTGGCGCAAGCGCGGCTGGCTGGACATGGCGGCTGCGCACTTCCTGTCCTTCCATTCCTGGCAGAATCTGATCGCGCGGGCCTGAAATCTACTTCTCTGCCATCGCGAAGACTTCGCCGGTCTCGCCTTCGCGCAGCCGATCGAGATGGTATTCGGCGAGCGCGTCGTCGGGATAGCGCTTGCACAGATCTTCGAACGCCGCCAGCGCGCCCGGATCGGCGTTTTTCATGAGATCGAACGCGGCCAGATAGAGCTTCGTGTTTTCGTCCGCGGCGCGCGTGCCGGTCAGCGGCTCAAACACATGGATGGGTTCGGACTTGCCTTTGACGATCACGCCGCCGACCTTGCGGCACGGCACTTCGGGCGAGGCATCGCGCGTCTGCTGCGTGATTAGAATGCGCGTGCCGAAATACTTGTTGAGGCCTTCGAGGCGCGCGGCCGTGTTCACGGCGTCGCCGAGCGCCTTGTATTCGTAGCGGTCGAGCGAGCCGAAATTTCCCACGTTGGCCTCGGCCGTGTGCACGCCGATGCGCGTCATGCCGAAATCCACGCCCTTGGCGCGCTCTTCGGCGCGGAAGCGTTCGGAAAACTGGTCGATGTCGAGGGCGGCCTGCAACGCGCGCTTGGCATGGTCGGGCTGCTCGCGGGGCGCGTTGAACATGGCGTAGATCGCATCGCCCGTGAACTGGTTGATGGTGCCGCCGAACTTCCAGATCTCGCGGCAGCCGCCGTCGAGATAGCGGTTCAGAATGTCGGCCAGATGGGCCGCTTCGAGCTTCTCGGACAGGGTCGTGAAGCCCTGCACGTCGGTGAAGATCAGCGACATCGGCCGGCGGCTTGCCGAGAGGTCGAGCTTCTTGGGATCCTTGACGATCTCCTGCAGCAGCTCGCCCGACACGTATTTGCTGAACACGCCCTGGATGAATTTCTTCTGCTGTCGTTCCGCGCGGCCCGACCACGCGTCGGACAGCCACAACGCCAGGCCGAGTGCGACCAGCGGCTCGATCAGCGGCAGCAGCAATTGCCGGTCGCGGAACAGATAGAAAGCGCCGACCCACAGCACGGCGACGGCGACGACGGCCCCGGTCGCACGCAGCCAAATCGGCACGCCCGTATTGCCGAGGGCTGCACCGATCAAGGCAAACAGCGCCAAGGTCGCGACGAGCGGCACAAGTGCGCGATCCTCGGGCGCGACGCGACCGTCGAGCAGCTGAGCCAGAATATGCGCCTGGATCACGATCCCGGCGATCGTGCCCTCGCGCCCCTCGCGGGCGACCGCAAACGGCGTGCGATGGCGGTCGGTCAACGACAGATCGGCGCCCAGCAGCACGATTTTGCCGGCGATCCACGCGTCGGGCAGAACGGCAACGGCATGCGAGGGAAAAACGCGGAACGGCGACGTCTGCGCATCGGGCTGGCCGCGCCAGGCGATGATGCGCCGCGTTTCCGGAATCGCCACGCCGAGCCGCTCGGCGAGCCGTGCGGCGACGTTCGGCAGGCGCGTGCCGTCGTGGCCGCGGCGCGGCTCGGGCACGAAGCGGATCGTGCCGTCGCGAATGTCGGGCTCGATGTCGGCGAGGCCGCGCCATTCGGGCGCGACGAATTCGTCGAGATAGTCGCGCTGCTCGTCGGTCACGTAGAGCGGCGAATCGCTGTAGCTGATCGCAAACGGAATCTTGAGCGCGCCCAAGACCGCGCGCAGCTCGTCGTCTTTTTCTTCTTCGGTCTCCTGGTCGAGCAGCACGTCGATCAGCAGCGCTTTTGCACCCTTGGCCACAAGCGCTTCGATCGTCTTGGCGAGGAACCGGCGGTCGATCGGCGAGCGGTAGGGAAACGACGACAGCGTTTCCTCGTTGATGGCCGCCACGACGATGTCGGGATGCTGCGGCTCGGGCGCCGTCACGGTCGCGATGCGGTAGTCGGTGGTCCAGCGCTCGGCCGTGCCGACGAACGGGAACAGCCGGAAGATACCGAACGCGACCGTCGCTGCGAGGGCAGCGATGACGAAAGAAACGCCAACGCGGCGAAAGACGACGGCAGCCGTCATGCGCGCCCAGGCGCGCTCACGGCGCAACGGCGCGCGCCAATGCGCGCGCTTGGTCGTTGCAGCCTTTTTCGATCATCCAGGCCGCCTGCAGCAGCGGATCGCTGAAGCTGGCGGGCATGCGGTGGATCACCACGTTGGCGGCGTTGCCGCCGACGTCGAAAACATAGCCGCGCCCGTCGGCAAGCGGAATGCGCGCCGGCAGCGCAAAACGGTCGCTGTCGGCGGGCCACTGGCCGCGCGCGCGCCAACTGCGATCGGCGGGTTCGATCGCAAGGGCGGTCGCCTCGGCAAAACGCGGGCCCCACAGCACCGGTATTGCGTCGCCGACAAGGCATCTTGCACCCGAGCGGCTCACATCGAGAACCCATGGATCGGGCAACTCGGCCGCTTCGCCGCCCGCACGCACGACACCGAGCGCGGCGGTGCCCGCAACGCGCTGGTTCATCAGGTTCTTGAGCGCGTCGCCGACATTGGCGCCGCCCGTTCCGGCCTGCGCCGGGGCCGGCGCCTCTTCGTAGGGGCCGCGCAGCTTCAAAGAGCGCCCGTCGGATGCAATCAGCGTAAGGCGTTGGCCCGCCGTGAGCACCAATACTTTGGTGCCGTCGACCTTGGCGCCGGGGACAAGTTCGATGCCTTTGGCTTCGACCACGACAAGTTCGTTCGCCGTCGCCGCCCCGGCGAGGCCGACGAACAGCGCGATTGCAGCACCCAGTGATCGAACGATATGGCGCATGGATGCGAGTTTAGCTTGGATTGGCAGTGACCGGCAATGATGCCGCACCGTCGCCCTGCAGCACGAAAGCGCCCCAGAAGAACGGATGCGCGCTGGCGGCCTGGTCGGCAAGCGCCATCTGCGAAGCCGCAAGGGCGCGCGCAATGCCGCCGCGCGTGTTGCCGCCGAGCCGGTCGAACATGCCGGTCGTGAGCAGCACCGTCTGCTGCGACGGCACTTGCCAATGCGTGACCAACAAGCCGCGCGCACCCGCAAAGAAAAACGCTTCGGCGAGGCCGGAAAGCGACTCGCCGCCGAGCCGCGCGCCCGAGGCTGCCGTGTTGCAGGCGGAAAGCACGACAAGATCGGCGTCGAGCCGCATCGCGGCGATCTCGCTGGCCTCCAGCAGCCCGTCGTCGGCCGGGTCGGCCACATCGGCGGCGGGCGCGCTCAGCGCGAGACCCGGCTGGGCTTGGCAGCGCAACTCGCCGGGCAAAAGCCCGTGCGAGGCGAAATACAGCACGCGATAGCGCTCGAGCTGCTGGCGGCGCAGATTGGCGGCCGTGGCATTGGCGCCGAGCAGCAGCGCATTCGGCCCGGCATTGAGCGACGCCGCCACGCGCCGCACCTCGTCGGCCGTTTCGGGCAAAGGTGCGAGCGCGCGGATCATCGCCGCCGGCACGGCCCCATCGGAGCGACACGCATCGGCAAGCGCGCCAAGTCCGTTGGCGGCCGCGCGGCCTTGCGGCCCGCCGCCGAAATCGGGATTGGCCAGTCCAAAAAACGGCTCGGGTGCGGCCGGACGCGCCGCCAGCGTGCGCAGATTGAGGAAGGCGCGCACGCTGGGCGGGCTTGCGGTCGCGATGCGCCGCGCAAGCCACGCCGTCTGCCGGTAATCGCCCGCCGCGATCGCCGCCGGCTGCGGCGGGGCGGTTGCCAAGACGGCGAAGGGAAGGCTCGCGAGCGGCCCATTGGCGACGACGAACAATTGATCGATCTCCGCCAAAGCCGCATCGAAAGGGCCCAACAAAGTGCGATAGAGCCGGTGCGACAGCGCCACGTCGAAGGGCGCGACGTCGCTGCGGCCGCTGATCTCGAAGGCGGTGCGCAAAATGCGCACCTGGTCGGCGAGCTGCTCGTCGTCGCTCGCCAAGCGTGCCGCCTGGATGCCGTCGCGGCGCACGAGAAACGCGAACGCGCCGTCGGGCCCGGTCAAATAGAAAACGAGTGCCTCGCGCGGTCCCAAGGCGGCGCGCAGTTCGTCGGGCGCCACCGGCTGCGGCGAGGTGAGGCGCGAAAAGCCGGGAGCGGCAAGTTCGATGTCGGCTTCGAGCGCCGAGGCTTTGGCCGTCGCGACATTGAGATCGGCGCGCAGCTTGGCCACGCGCGCGGCATCGCGCACCGACGTGGGCTTGCCGAGCTCGCCCGCAAGATCGAGGCCCAGACGGTCGCGGCTGCGCAGCGCTTCTTCATGCGCGCCCACGACCGGGGCGATGCGCGGATCGTCGCGCGCCAAACGCTGGGCCGTGCGCGCAACGGCCCGCCCCGTGGTGCCGTCGCGCATCAATTGCGCGACCGCGAACATCTCGGCGTGCAACGCCCCGGCCGCGGCCGGATCGACCTTGGATTGCGCATCGGCCGCCTCGAGGAACGGGCGCACTTGCGCGAATGTCAGCGTGCGCACCGGCACTTGCGCCAGCACGATGCGGAACGCATCGCGGTAATTGTCGATGGCGGCCGCATAGCGCCCCTCGCTGCTCTGCTCGCGCGCCAGCGCCATCAGGCTTTGCGCCACCGGCCAGCCGCCGCCGAACACGCGCAAGGTCTGCTGCGCCGATGCGGCCAGCAGGCGCTCGGCATTGACGAAATCGCCGCGCGCGCCCAGCACCTGGCCGAGCTGCGCGAGTGCTCGCGGCTGCCACCAGGGCGGCAGGCCCGGAATGCTGTCGATGATGCGGCGCGCCTCGAGGGCGGCGGATTCCGCACCCGCAAGATCGCCGGTCTCGAGCGCCATCGACGAGGCGAACAGCAACGCATGCGCAAGCTCGGCCTGCAGAACCACCGCACTACCGAAGATCGCGCCGCCGCCGCCGGCATCGAGACTGGCCGGGATGCCGCCGCCCAGCGTTTCGATCAAAGCGCGCCGACGCTGGATCGTATCGCGCGTGCTCGCGAGCGCACGCTCGTACTGGCGCTGGTTGGCGGCGTGCAGGGCAAGATAGGTCTGCAGGCGCGGATATTCGCCCGGATCGGGCGAACGCAGGATCAGCGCTTCGGCGCGCTGGAACAGCGCGTCGGCTTCCTCGAAGCGGCCTTGCGCCGAAACTTCGAGGGCAAGCGAACTCATCGTCGCACCGGTCCCCGGATGGTCGGCCCCAAGAGCGGCCGTCTGCAACGCAAGTGCACGCCGATAGGCGGCCTCCGCGCCGGCATTATTGCCCACGCTGTTGTAGAGCCGCGCAAGCTCGACCAAATCCGTATAGCCGCCGACCGAGTCGCTGCCGACAACGGCAGCCCCGAACGTCGCCTGGAGATGGCTTTGCAGAACCGCGACGTCGAGCGGCGCTGGGGCCGCAGCGCCCAGCGACAGCCGCATCGCCTCGACCAAGGCCGGCAAGGCGGCGGGCTGGCCCTCGGCAACCGCAAGGCGATTGCCCGATACGATTGCTGCCGCAACCAGCGGCCAGCCGCCGTCTTTGAGCGAACAGGCAGCGACCATCAGCGTTGCGTCGGCGCCGACCCATTCGGGCGGTTTGCACGCCGCGCGCAAGCCGAGCGTACGGATCGGCGCACTGGTCTCGAAACCGCGCGCCAGAAACGCGCTGCGCGCCGCCGGCTCTTGCGGCACGTTGCGAAATTCCGACAAAGCCTGCGCCGAGCCGTACACGCGCGGGCTGTTGGCGCAGAAAACTTCGAGCAGATCGGGCTGCAGGCGGTTGGGAACCGCACGGCACGCCTCTCCCGACAAGGCAGCGCCGACCGGCATTTCGACGCTCGAACCGCCGCGCA
The DNA here is from genome assembly GCA_020248985.1 of Telmatospirillum sp. Classification (GTDB taxonomy): domain Bacteria; phylum Pseudomonadota; class Alphaproteobacteria; order CACIAM-22H2; family CACIAM-22H2; genus Tagaea. The sequence goes on from JADCGL010000017.1 coordinate 188,128, forward strand.
AGGATTGGCAGCCGGCCAAAGCACTGGCGAGCGCGCAGACCGCGAGGAAGTGCCGAGACTTCATGCGCCGGGGGCCGGCGGCAGACGCCGACGCGTATAGTCGCACAGCATGTTCATCAGCGCCTTCATCATCGGGTCCTTGAGGCCGTAGGATTCGACCACATGCGGCGGCGGCAGCATCATGCGCGCTTGGCGATCGCCGGGAGTCTCGGCGAGCGACAGGCCTGCTTTGGCGCGCGAATCGAACGGCACGGTCGAACGGCAATATTCCATCAGCGACGTGATCAGGCGCACGAGATCGGGATCGAGCGACATCAGGCGCTGCGTGAGCTGCTGGCTATTGACGACGATGCAGATCGTGTCTTCGCCGGCAACGGCGGTTGCCATGCGCACGCCGCCGTCGAGGATCGCCATTTCGCCGAACAACGCGCCCGGGCCCAAACTCGCCACGATGATCGGCGCGTCCACGCCCTTCTTGAGAATCAGAATTTTGCCCTTCTCGACCAGAAACGCTTCCGACCCGGCTTCGCCTTCCTTGAATACGACTTTGCCCTTCGGGTAGGTGCGTTTGAACATGGCGCCTAGAAATCGCCCTTGCGAATCTGGAACACGTCGGGGTTCTGCGGATCGCGAATGTACGAGATCTGCAGCGTCGGCGGCACGGCCGGACGCTGGCCCTCGGGCGCGGTCACGCCGCCGAGTGCTGCGATCGCGCGCCGACCTTGCGCGTCGTCGCCGCGGAAGACGAGCACCGTGCCGTCCGGTTGGGCCAAATTGACGGCAACCGTATCGGCTTTGTAGCCAACGGACACCAAATGGGTTTGCAGCATGCGCGCCAAATCGACGGCCGTGGCCGGGGCGAGTTGCGGATTGGCGGCACCGCCGAAGGTGACGGTTACTTGCACGAGTTGGCGCGATCGAAAGCCGATGACGTACGCGATCTGCGCCGGGCCGCTGCCGGGCAGCAGATCGGGCACCGTGATCGCCAATATCTGCGTGCGCTCGACCCCGTTTTCGACCGTCTCGATCTTGTCGGCGGGAATCGAAAAATCACGTCGGATAGCTTGGCGCACCTGATCCGGGGTCATGCCAAACAGAGCCGAACGAAAGCCGGTCAGACGAAACTCGGGCTCCGCCGGTGCGGCAGCTGCGGGCGGCGTCGCCGGGCGATTGGGTGCCGGCGCTTGTGCAAGGGCAGAGCCTGCGGCCAGTGCCAGCACGCCAAACACCACCAAAAACCGCGCGATCGCACGATTGCGCCGAATTTTTCTTCCCATTTGCCCACCCTGTACTCATCAAATACCGCTGTTGCAACGGATCGGCAAGCCCGTCGCGAAGACGCATATATGGTAGACGAAAGTGCGGAGATTGTACCGTTTCTACCATTCGTGTATTGAAATTAACTATCCCGATGTCCGATTCGCGCGCCCTTAGGAAAGTTCTCGTTGCCTATGCGGCACTTTCCGCTTTCGGGCTGGGGCCTGCGCTCGCACAACTTGTGATTCCGCCGTCTGCCGAACCGCGCTTGCCCGGTGCACCGATACGCGTGCCGGAGGTTGATCTCGATCTGACGATCCCGGCCCAGCCGCGTGCGCCCGACCGCCGCGCGGTCGACGAACTGCGCTTTTCGATCGAGCGCATCGTGGTCGAGGGTTCAACCGCCTACGACGCGCAGACAATCGCGCGTATCACGCAACCGCTGCTCGGCCAAACGGCGGGACTTTCCGCGATATCGGGCGTGGCGGAGGCGATCGAAGATCGCTACCGCGCCGACGGCTACGTTCTGACGCGCGTGTTCGTGCCGCCGCAGCGCGTGGGCGACGGCACGTTCCGCATCCAAGTCGTCGAAGGCTATCTCGACGACATCATCTTCGACGGCGGTAGCCCCGGCGTTCAGGCGCGCATCGCAGCCTATCTGCGGCGCGCCCTCGAGGGCCGGCCCGCCAAGCTGCGCGATCTCGAGCGCGGCTTGCTGCTGGCGGGCGATCTTGCCGGCGTCGATGCCGCCGGCACGCTGGCGCCGGGCCAAGTCCCGGGCTCGTCCAACCTGTCGATCCGCATCCAGGAACGCCCCGTGCAGGCCAGCGTGACCATCGCCAACCGCGGCTCGAAATTCCAAGGCCCCGTGACGATCGCCAACGAAGTCAGCTTCAACGGCCTGCTCGACGAGACCGAACAGATCACGCTGGGCTTCACGACGATCCCGACCTACCGCGACAGCCGCGAAATGCGCCAGGGCAGCTTTCGCTACACCCAGCCGCTGTGGGGCGACGGGTTGACCGTCGGCTGGGACACGACCTATTCGGCCGGCTGGCTCGGCCACACGCTGCGCGCGACGGCCGTGCACACCGAAGCGCTGCGCTACGGCCCGCGCGCCTCGTATCCGATCATCCGATCGCGGCGCGAGAATCTCAGCGTCGACGTTTCGGCCTTCGTGTCGCGCACTTTCACCTTCGCGACCGTATCGAACGCCTACCAGGTCCAGGCGGACGAAAAATATCTCGCCTACGACATCCGCTCGACCTACACGCAAGTGGGCTTTTGGCAGGGGGCCACGATCGTGACCGGCGGCATGACGCGGGGCTTCTCGGCCCTCGACGGCACCGAAGGTGCAGCCGCCGGCCTCAGCCGCAACGACGCGCAGGCAAATTTCACGAAATTCACCGCCGAGGTGCGCCGCATCCAGATCCTGCCCGAGAATTTCTCGCTGCAATGGGTCGGTGCCGGACAGTTCAGCAAGAGCAAGCTCTACGCCAACGAGGAATTCTCGCTCGGCGGCTCGCGCTTCGGGCGCGGCTACGACCCGTCCGAAATCACCGGCCGCCAAGCGCTCGCAACCTCGGCCGATCTGCGCTACGGCGATCTCAACGCGATGGGCTGGCAGCCCTACGTGTTCTACGACCATGGCCGCGTCTGGAGCGGGACCGGCATCCGCGGCACGCTGTCGCAATGGCAGACGTTGACCTCGGCCGGTGCGGGCGCGCGCTTTGCGCCGCTGAGCTGGCTCAGCGCCGGGCTCGAAGCGGCCCAGCCTTTGACGCGCGCGCCCAGCCTCGCCGAAGGGCGCAAGCCGATGCGCTACTATTTCGACGTCACGGCGCGTTTCTAGCGCCTCAAGCCCCAACGAAAAAAAACGGCCCGGACCGCCTTTTGGGGCTGTCCGGGCCGCTCGTCCGAAAGAAGCCGAAGCTCAGTTCGCCTTGCGCGGACGCGCAATGGGCTTGGCCTTCTTCTTTTTCTTCGTGGCGACATCGACCTTCAGCGCGTTGCCGTCGGCGGTCGCCGACTGGACGGCGGTCGCAGCCCCGAATACGGCGGCCGAAGCGGCCGTCGGCGCCAGCGCCAACGTGCCAAAAGCGAGCAAAGCTGCCCCCGCGAGCGCAAAAATCTTCATGTTCCCCTCCTTTGCGGCGCGTAAACTTTTACGCGACTCGACAGTGAAACTGTGCGCCCGCCTTCGGTTTCTTTCAAGAGTTAGGCTACGATTCCGCGTGCGGCAAACACACGCGGACGGCAAAACCGTCGCCGCGCAACGCCGTCAGGATCTCGACATCGATGCCGTAGACCTGGCGCAACGCTGAAGCCGTCACGACATCCGCGGGTTCGCCGCACGCCAGCAATCGCCCGCCATGCAGCAGGGCGACTTGCGTGCCGTGCGCGAAGACTTGGTCGGGGTCGTGGGTCGAAAGCACGATGCCCACGCCCGATGCGCGCAGCGCGTCGATCTGCGCCAATACGCGGGCGCGATTGCCGAAATCGAGGCTCGCCGTGGGCTCGTCCATGACAAGCAGACGCGGGGACAGCGCGAGTGCGCGCGCGATCAAGGTAAGTTGGCGTTCGCCGCCGGAGATCTGCGTGTAGATGCGGTCGGCCAGATGCACAATGCCCAGCCGTGCCAACGCCGCGTGCGCGGCCTTTCGATCGGCTTCGCCCGGCCGCGCGAACAGGCCCAGATGCGCCGTGCGGCCCATCAGCACCATCTCTTCGACCGTGTAGGGGAAATAGCCGGGCTGAGCTTGCGGCACGTAGCCAACGCGACGCGCAATGTCGGCGCGCGTCAGACGCTTGATGTCGGTGCCGTCGAGCGTCACGCGGCCGCCGAGCGGCGGAATGAGGCCCAAAAGCGTGCGGAACAAGGTCGTCTTGCCGCCGCCATTGGGCCCGAGCAGACACAAGACCGTTCCTTCGCCAAGCGCCAGCGTCACGTCGCGCCCGACAAAACGTGTACCGAACCCGAATGCCAGATTTTCGGCTGCGAGTGTCATTGCACCCTGCCTCACTGCCAATGCCGGCGCGTGGCGGCCAACAGCCACACGAAAACCGGCGTGCCGAGGGCCGCCGTCAGCACGCCGAGCGGCAATTCGGTGCGCACAAGCGTGCGCGCGAGCGTATCGACGCCGAGCATGAAGCTCGCACCAAGCAGAATCGAAACCGGCAGCAGGCGCCGGAAATCCGGACCCGCCAGCAGCCGCGCCACATGCGGGATCAGGAGCCCGACCCAGCCGACAATGCCCGCAACCGACACCACGCTTGCCGTCGCCAAGGTGGCGCAGACGACGATGGCCAGACGCAAGCGCCCGGTCTCGACGCCGAGGGCGCGCGCTTCGTCGTCGCCCAGCGACAAAAGATTGATCCGCCAGCGCAGCGCCCAGAGCGGCAGCAAGGCCGCCACCACGAGCGGCAACAGCACCTGCATGTCGCCGCAATCGACGGCCGCCAAGCTTCCCAAAAGCCAGAAGGTGATGGCGGGAAGTTGGTTGTAAGGATCGGCCAGATATTTGAGCAGCGACACGCCCGCACCCAGAAGCGCACCCAAAGCCACACCCGCGAGGACCAGCACCAGAACCGGATCGTGCCCGCCGACGCGCGAGGCCAAAAGATACACGGCGGCAACCGCCGCAAGCCCGCCCGCAAAGGCCATCGCCTGGATGGCCAGCACGTCGAGCGACAGATAGATGCCGAGCACCGCCCCCAGTGCCGCTCCCGACGACACGCCGAGAATATCCGGCGAGACGAGCGGGTTGCGAAACAGCCCCTGATAGGCGGCCCCGGCGGCGGCAAGCGCACTGCCCACGAGCAAGGCTGCGAGCACACGGGGGCCCCGCACGGAAAACAGCACGGTCTCGACCGCCGGATCGAGGCCGGACGGCGTGCCGGTAAGGCGCGCCCACGCGGCGCGCAGCACGTCCTCGGCCGGAATCGGAAAGCGGCCGACGGAGAAGGCCATCAGCATCGCGGCGACCAGCAGCAGAACCGCAAACGCGTAGGCAGAACGCGTTCTCACGCAGGCTCGCTCGCGCGCACGAACGGGGCGATTTCGGCTTCCGTCGGGCGGCGATGGTAGAACATCTCGAAAAACGCCGCGACGATGGGGCCGAGCGGTTCGGGGAACAGGTCGGGATAGAGCACGCGCCCGAGCCAGCGCAAACCCAACAGCCGATTGACCGAGGGCGGGAAATCGACCCAGCCGAACGGCACGTTCGGCGCCAGGAACACGCGCCGACGCCGCACGGCGGCAATCGACGCCCAAAGCGGGTTGGAAAAGACCCCGGCATAGAAATTCGGATCGACCGCGACGATCGTGTCGGGATCGAACAGCAGCACCTGTTCGATCGACACTTGCGCAAGCCCGCCGCGCCCCAGCGAAGCCGCAACGTTGGTTGCCCCCATCTGCTCGATCGCTTCGACATTGATCGAGCCCGCGAGCCCCGTTTCCAAACCCTGCGGCCCACGCGCGAAATAAAGACGCGGGCGTTGGGCCACAGGCCGCCTTGCCACGCGCGCATCGATGTCGGCGAGCGTGTCGCGCGCAAAGGCCGCGAACTGAGCCCCGCGCGCCGTTTCGTCCAGAATGTCGCCGAGCAGCGCAAAGGCGTCCGGCATTTTCGAAAACGCGCCATCGACCAGCAGATACGGAACGCCCGTCTGTGCTTGCACGCGATCGGCCAGCGACACGTAAGTGTCGTTGATCGTGCCGTAGTCGAAAATCAGATCGGGGCGCTGGGCCAGAACCGTCTCGGGATTGGCAGTGTTGCCGCGTCCCGTGAGTCGCCCGAGAACGGGTAGATTGGCATAACGCGGCGGCACGAAGGGCCGCTCGGCCGCCCGGAAGGCCGACGTCCAGCCCACAAGCGTATCCGGGGCGAGCGCATAAAGCAGCACGCTGGCGGGCGGGCCTGCCGCATAAACGCGCGTGACGCGCGCAGGCACGCGCACGCGCCGACCGGCCGAATCGACGATCTCGCGCGTGGGCGCTTGCGCCGCCAGCGGCTGCGGCATCGCAAACGCGGCACCCAATCCCGCAAGTGCCGTGCGGCGCGTGACGCGCATGGCCCTACTTGCCCACGATCACGTCGGACGCTTTGACGATGGCCGAGACCTTGTCGCCCTTCTTCAGGACAAGCTCGTCCACGGCCTCGTTGGTGATCGAGGCCGTCACGACAATGCCGGGTGCTACCTTGATCTTCACGTGCGACGTGGTTTGGCCCTTGACGATCTCCTGCACCTTGCCGGGCAGGATGTTGCGCGCACTGAGTTTCATGGAGCGCTCTCCTCTTGCGGCAGGCCCGGCGCATCGAAGCCGTTGCGCTTCAGCACGGCTTGGCCCGCGGGGGACAAAACGAACATCGCGAAGTTCGCGGCTTGGGGGCTTGCCCCGCGCAGCAGCGCGAGGCCGTAATCGGCACCCACCGCAAGTGCCGGCGGGATCGCGACGATCTGCAGGTTCGCTATCTCGCGCTTGGCGTCTTCGGCAGCCGTGCAATAGGCCAAGAAAATGTCGGCTTTGCCGTCGGCGATGTTGGTCGCATACACGTTGCGCCCGACCGGCAGCGGCGGCGAACCGGGGCCGCCCGTCAGCTTCAGCGCTTTTGCTTCGAGGGCGGCGCGGGCACCTGCCTGCACGCGCTCGGCCTTGGCGAACAGCGCCCACGCATAGTCGCCCGCGGGGTCCGCGATCGGCGTCGAGGTGCCAACGCGGATGGCCGGATCGAGCAGCTGAGCAAGCAGCGTATCAGAGGTAACGCCAAGTCCGGGTCGTACCAGCGCGCAAAGCCGGTTGCGCGCGAATAGCACAGTGGGTCCCGCACGCCCGCTCGCCGAAAGACTCTGCGGATGCGCCATGTTGGCGGAAGCGAAAATCTCCGCCGCCTCGCCGCCCGCAATTCGCTCGCGCAAAAGCCCCGAAGCGCCGAACGTGCCCGCGATCTTTTCGCCCGTCTGCTTCTCGTAGAGCTCGGCGACTTGCGTTAATGCGCCGCGCAGCGAACCCGCCGCATAGAGGCGGACGGGTTCCTGGGCTGCCGCGGGCACGGCCAGCATCGCAATCAATGCGGCCAGAACCGCGCGCCTCACGAGCGCGGCCGCGGCGTTTCGGCGTTCGGGAAGAACAGCTGCTCGCCGCCGATTTTGTAGTCGGCGATCGTCGCCTGGCCCTTGGGCCCGACGAGCCACTCGATGAAGCTGCGGCCAAGCTCCTGCTTGACCGTCGGATGGCGTGCCGGATTGACGAGGATGACGCCGTATTGGTTGAAGAGCTGCGTGTCGCCCTCGACGAGGATGGCCAAATCGCCGCGATTGCGGAAATTGAGCCACGTGCCGCGGTCGGCGAGGATGTAGGCCCCCATGCCCGACGCCGTATTGAGAGCCGGCCCCATGCCTTGGCCGACCTCGCGGTACCAAGCGCCCTTGGCCGAAGCGAGATCGATCTTGGCACTCTGCCAGTAGCGCAGCTCGGCCGCATGCGTGCCCGAATTGTCGCCGCGCGACACGAAGGGGGCTGCCGCCTTTTGAATGCGCGTGAAGGCTTCGTTGACGTCCTTGAGGCCGGCGATGCGTGCGGGATCCGCCTTCGGGCCGATCACGACGAAATCGTTGTACATGACCTGGATGCGCGCCACGCCGAAACCTTCGGCGACGAAGCGTTCTTCGGCCGGTTTGTCGTGCACGAACACGACGTCGGCGTCGCCGCGACGCCCCACATCGAGCGCTTGGCCCGTGCCCAGCGCCACGACGCGCACGTCAATCCCTGTGTCGCGCTTGAAGGCCGGCAGCAAATGGCCGAACAGGCCCGACTGGTCGGTCGACGTGGTCGAGGCGACCGTGATGAAGCGCTCTTGCGCTTGTGCGGGCAATGCCGCCAACGCCAGCAAGCCCGCCAGAACGACGCGCCGCATTCCCATCGCTGTCTTCTTCACCATGGCAATTCTCCTGCAAGATAGGCCGCCGCTTCCGGCGTGCCGGGGGATTTGAAAAAACGTTCGACGGGCGCGTGCTCAATCACGCGCCCGCGATGCAAAAACACGATGTCCGCACCCAAGCGCCGCGCCTGGCCGAGATTGTGCGTGGTCATCACGATCTTGGTGCCCTCCTCCGCCATGTCGCCCAGAATGTCTTCAAGCGCGCGCGTGGCGGCCGGATCGAGGTTCGCGGTGGGCTCGTCCAAAAACAGAATTTGCGGATCGAGCGCCCAAGCGCGCGCCAACGCCACGCGCGCCTGCTCGCCGCCCGACAGAACGCGCGCCGGGCGCTCGGCGATGGCCTCGAGGCCCACGCGGCGCAGCCGGTCGCGCGCGATCTCGGTGCGCACGCCGCGCGGCACGCCGCGCAGCTTGAGCCCGTAGGCGACGTTCGCAAGTGCCGAGCGCCGCAGCATCGACGGGCGCTGGAACACCATCGCCTGATGACCTTTGGGGTCGCGTGCCCACGCGATCGTGCCAGCACTCGGGGCCGCAAGCCCGTGGCAGAGGCGCAGAAGCGTGCTCTTGCCCGCGCCGTTGGCGCCGACCACGATCGTGGGCGCACCTGCGGCAAGCGTGAGCGTGAAATCGTCGGCGATGAGCGTGTCGCCGATCGCGAGGCGCACATGCACAAGCTCGAGCGGCAGGATGCTAGCCATAGCGGCGCACCGAGAGGTTCTTGAGCCCCGAAGCCGCCGCATTGACCGCGAGCACCACCGCGAGGAGCACGATCCCAAGCGCCAAGGCGAGGCCAAGATCGCCCTTGCTTGTTTCGAGCGCGATCGCCGTCGTCATCGTGCGCGTGACGCCCGCGATGTTGCCGCCGACGATGATCACCGCACCCACTTCGGCCGCCGCACGCCCAAACCCGGCCAGCACCACGGTCACCAGCGCATAGCGCGTGTCCCACAGCAAGGTGGCGGCAGATTGCAGCAAGGTTGCGCCCAGCGAGCGCAGCTGGTCGCAATGTTCGGCCCAGGCATCTTCAAGCGTCTGGCGCGCAAGCGCTGCGAGGATGGGGGCTATGAGCACGGTCTGGGCCACGATCATGGCCCCCGGCGTGAAGAGCAGCCCCAAACTGCCGAGCGGGCCAGCACGCGACAGCAGCAGATAGACGACGAGCCCGACCACGACCGGCGGCAGACCCATCAAGGCGTTGAGAATCACGACGATCGGCTGACGACCCGGAAAGCGGGCGAGCGCCAAGGCCGCCCCGATCGGCAAGCCGATGGTGGCGGCGATCAAGGTCGCAGCAAGGCTCACCTGCAGCGACAGCGACACGATCCCGAACAGTTGCGGGTCGCCGCCGATCAGCAGAGCCAGGGCTGTCGCAAATGCATCGCCAAATATCGCCATGGATGTGGGGGAATGTCGGTTGGCAGGGCAGGCAGGTCAAACCCGCCGTGCGACAAGGTTTGCATGTTTTTGCAAGAATCTGCATAACGGCCGTATGGACAAAGCCGTTTTGACGACCGACGAGGTTGCGCGCCATCTGCGCTTGAAGCCGCGCTCGATCTACGAACTTGTGCGCGCCAAGCGCATCCCGTGCGCGCGGATCGGCGGCAAATGGCTGTTTCCACGCAGCCTCGTCGATGCATGGCTCATGCAGAATACCGATCTCAGGGCACTCGCCGCACGGCCCGCCGCTCCGCCGCCGATCCTCGCCGGCAGCCACGATCCGCTGCTCGATTGGGCGTTGACGCGCTCGGGCTGCGGGCTTGCGGGCCTGCCGGGCGGCAGTCTCGACGGCATCGATGCGCTGCGCGACCGCCGCGCCATAGCGGCCGCTTTGCACATCGTCGATCCGGACAGCGGGGCGTTCAACGTGCCGGCGTTGCAGGCGGCAATGCCGGGCCAAGATTTGGTCGCGTTCGGCTGGGCCTGGCGCACGCAAGGGCTGCTGGTCGCGCGCGGCAACCCGAAGAAGCTGCGCAATCTCGCCGATCTGCGGCGCCGGCGCGTAAAAACAGTGTTGCGCCAACCGGCCGCAGGCAGCCATGTTCTGTTCATGCATCTCTTGGCCGAAGCAGGCATTCGCCTGACCGAACTCGACGCGGCCCCCACGCCCGCCTTCAATGAGACCGAAATCGCGGCTTCTGTGCGCGAGGGCCATGCGGATGCGGGCTTCGGCGTTGCGGCGTCGGCAGGCCAGCTCGGCATCGATTTTGTGCCGCTGTTCCGCGAACGCTTCGACATCGCCGTGCGCCGACGCGACTATTTCGAGCCGCCTTTGCAACGCCTGCTCGCCTTCGCGCGCAGCCCCGCCCTTGCCAAACATGCCGAGCATCTGGGCGGCTACGATCTCTCCTGCCTCGGCCAAGTGGTGCTGAACCAATGAACGCTACGATCGTCGCCGTCTCGAGCCACGCCAAACACGAATTTTCGAAACCGACCAAGGACGCGATCGAGCTTCGCGAAGGATTTGGCGTCGTGGGCGACGCGCACGCCGGGGTCACCGTCCAGCATCTAAGCCGGATCGCGGTCAATCCGGCGGCGCCCAATCTGCGCCAAGTGCATCTGATCCATGCGGAGTTGCTCGACGAACTGCAGGGGCGCGGGTTCAAAGTCGACCCCGGTGCGCTTGGCGAGAACATCGTCACGCGCGGCGTCGATCTGCTGGGGCTTGGCACGGGCACCATTCTGCATCTCGGGGCCGACGCGGCGATCCAAGTCACCGGTTTGCGCAATCCGTGCGCGCAGCTCGACAAGCTTCAGCGCGGCCTGCTCGCGGCCGTGCTCGACCGCGATGCGAACGGTGGGCTCGTGCGCAAATCCGGCATCATGGCGATCGTGCTGAAAAGCGGGCAGATCAAGCCGGGCGACGCGATCCGCATCGAAGCGCCCCAGGGTCTCTTCGTCGCTTTGGCACCCGTCTAAAGTTCTTCGGGCGGCTTGTGCTTGGCGAACAAGCGCAGCAGCAAGAGATCGTAGACGATCTTGATGCCGCCCGCCGCGACCAGCGGCCAGCCGAACGGCGACGCGGCCAGCATCGCCCCCGCAAGAATCGGCCCCACGGCCGTTGCGAGCGTGCGCGGTGCTGTCGTAAGGCTCGCTGCCGCCGGCCGCTCGGCCGGTGTGACCGTCGCCATCACGTAGGATTGGCGCGCGGGCACGTCCATCTGCGTGAGCAGGCTGCGCAGCACGAGCAGCCCCACCGCGATCTGCGCATCCTGTGCGAAAGGTACCGCCATCAGCAGGAAACTGGCGGGCAGATGCGAAAACACCATTGTGCGGATGAGGCCGATGCGCTTGGCGAGCCACACGGCTGCGAACTGCGAAAACGCCGCAAGCAGGCGCGTTGCGAAAAACACGGCACCGGTTTCGGCGGCCGAAAAATCGAACCGCACGAGCAGCCACAAAGCCAGGATCGCCTGCACGATGAGGCCGCTGGCAAACGAGTCGAGCGCGAACAACGCCGCCAGCACCAGCACATGGCGGCGCGACTGTTTGAGCGGTACCCGCACGGCACCCTTCTCAGGTTTGCGATCAGGCACGCCGCGATAAAGCGCGAAGATCGCAACGCCGATCGCCGCATAGACAAAAAACATCGTCTCAGTCGAAATCGCCAGATAATCGACGAGGCCGATCGACAAGGCGCCGAAAGCGCCCGCAAAAATCCCGACAAAGCCGTAGCGCGCAAACGCCAGCGTGCGCGCAGGACCGTCGGCATCGGCCGCGAGCGTGGCATGTTCGAGCGGCACGAACGGGCTCGAATCCCCGCCTGCAACATTGAGCGTGCCGACGAACCCGACGATGGCCACGACCCAGAAACCCTGCGCGAAGCCGAAGGCAAGACCGGTTGCCGCCATTGCAAGCGAGGCCGCCAGCAGCAGCGTGCGGATCGACGCCAAATGCGCCGACAGTCCCACGCCGAGCGTGGTGAGCGCGGCACCCGTCAGCGCCAAAGTCGAGATGGCCCCGACCGCAAACGTGTCGAAGCCAAGAGCCGTCAGATGCAGCGGCAGCAACAGGGCCGCAAACCCGTCGGCAAAGGCGCGCAAACCACGCCCCGCCGTCACCCGCGTCGTTTCCCGCATTCGAGCCCCCCGGCCGCAAGGGGTCTAGCTCGAATATGGCGGCACGGCTAGAGGCGGCGCAACTCCGCACTCGGCAGATATTTGTCCGACCACAGGAGATCGGCCTGCACCACGCGCGGCAATTCGAGCCCGCGCGCCATCAATTCGACCGAGCGCTGCAGGCGCGGCAGTTCGATCTGGCCGAGGCCCAAGCGCGCCGTCTCCGGCCCCAGCACCTGGTTGTCGAGCACCCATTTGAGGCGGTCGCGTTCGATGTCTTTGTTCACGAGCCCGTCGACCTTGAACAGCGATTCCGTAACGGCCACAGGATCGGCGACCGCATCGCGCCAGCCGCGCATCGTCGCGCGCAGGAAGCCCGGCAGTGCCGCCTCGTTTTCGCGCAGGAATTTTCGGCTCACGATCACCGAGTTCGAATAGAGATCGAGCCCATGCTGCGAATAGAGCATGATCGAGATGTCTTCGAACTTCACGCCGAGCCCGCGCAGATTGAGCCAGATCGTCGAATCGAAGCCGGTGATCGCCTCGACCTCGCGGCGCATGAACACGGCTTCGCGCAGGCGCAGATCCATGTTGTTGAACTTGACCGACGCGGGATCGAGCGAATTGGCGCGGAAGAAAACCGGGAAAAGCCGGAACGCATTGTCGGTGAGCGGGCCGCCGACCGTGCGCCCGACGAGATCGGCGGGCTTCTGGATGTTGGCGGATTTCCACGACACGATCGCGGCCGGCGTGGAGCGATAGACGTTGAAGATGCCGAGCGGCGTCGCATCCGGACTGCGCAGATGCCATTCCGCCAAGGCCGGCAGATCGGCAAAGCCGAGATCGTAGGTGTCGGAGGCCACGCGCTGCATGGCGTCCGCCCCCGAGGCCGGGTCCATCGACGCAATGCGAATGCCTTCTTGCGCGAAATAGCCGCGCTCGGCCGCATGGATGAAGGGCGAGTTGGTGCCGTTGCGCGGAAGATTGAGGGTGAAGCGCACGGGCACGCCGCCGGCTTGCGCGAACACGTAAGGCGCCGGGAACGCCGCCAAGGTGCCTGCGGCAGCCGTGGATTTCAGAAACATCCGGCGCACGAAACTTTTGGCTTTCAGCATGGCATCCCCTCCCGCTTGCGACGCGGGAATCCACGCAAACCCTATGCCAATCGCAGTCTAGCGTCGTGTTTCGGGCGACAGATCGCGTTCCAGGCGCTGGCTGTATTTCGACATGCCGAAACACAGGATGAAATAAGTGAGGGCGGCGAAGACATAGGCTTCGTTTGGGAAACCCATCCAGTTGGGATCGCCCAAGGCCGCGCGCAGCGTGGTGAAAAAGTCGAAAATGCCGACGATGACGACGAGTGTGGTGTCCTTGAACAGGCCGATGAAAGTGTTGACCTGGGCCGGGATGGTCATTTTGAGCGCCTGCGGCAGCACGATCAGGCGCATTTTTTGCGCATAGTTGAGGCCGAGCGACTCGGCCGCCTCGTACTGGCCGCGCCCGAGGCCTTGCAAGCCGCCGCGCACGACTTCGGCCAAGTACGCCGCCGAGAAGATCGTGTAGGCGAATTGGATGCGGAACAGCCGGTCGATCGTCATGCCCGCGGGCAGGAACAGCGGCAGCATGATCGCGGCCATGAAGATGATCGTGACGAGCGGCACGCCGCGCACGCATTCGATGACCGCAACGCAGAACCATTTGACGACCGGCATGTGCGAGCGCCGCCCCAGCGCCAGCAGGATCGCGACCGGATAGCCGGTCGCAAGGCCGAACACGGCGATGAACACGGTGACGGTGAGGCCGCCCCACAGGCGCGTGGGCACTTGGGTTCCGAAAATCTCGACGCCGAAAAACGTGCCGTCCATCAGCACGAACATCAGCACCGAGGCGGCGAGCCAACCGTAGATCAGCTGCTTGGACCACAGCCGCCGGAACAGCGACAGCCCGACCATGACACTGAATAGCGACAGCATCGTGGCAGGCCGCCACCGCAGCTCGTACGGGTAAAGTCCGAACACGGCGAACCAGAATTTTTCGTCGATGAAGGCCCAGCACGCCCCGCTGCGCGCCTCGCGGCATTGGGCGGCCGTGCCCGTCCAGTGCGCGTCGAACACCGCCCAGCCGAGGATCGGCGGCAGCATCTTGTAGAGCACGTAGAGGCACACCAGCGTGATGACGGCATTGAGCGGCGTGCCGAAATAACGCACGCGCAGCGCTGTCGCAACGCTGGCAAAGGTTGCGCGCGCGGCAACCGGTGCAGCAATCGGGGCGGCAAGATCGGCCATGCGCCTAGCGCTCCTTCAACGCGACGCGCGTGTTGTAGACATTCATGCCCGCCGCCGTCAGCAGCGACAGCACGAGATAGACCGTCATCATGATGAAGATCACCTCGATCGCCTGGCCGGTCTGGTTGATCGAGGTGTTCGAAACGCTGAACAGATCCTGGTAGCCGATCACGATCGCCAGCGACGAGTTTTTGGTGAGATTGAGATACTGGCTCGTGAGCGGCGGCACGATCACGCGCAGCGCCTGCGGCAAGATCACAAGACGCATGATGCGGCCATTCGAAAGCCCGAGAGCGCGCGAGGCTTCCCACTGGCCTTTGCCGACCGACTGGATGCCCGAGCGCACGATCTCGGCCACGAACGCCGCCGTGTAGATCACAAGGCCTGTGAGCAAGGCCGCGAATTCCGGGCTGAGCTCGGCCCCGCCCGCGAAATTGAAGCCCTGCAATTCGGGCACCGACAAGACGAGCCGGTCGCCGGTGAGCTGTGCGGCCGCCAAGGGCAGCAGCACGAGATAGCCCAGGCAAATCGGCCAGACGCGGCGATATTCGCCCGTCTGCATCTGATGCGCGCGCGCGCGCCGCATCGTCCAGACCGCGGCCGCGATGCCCAGTGCCAAGCCCACCAACGCATAGGCGGCCGCATCGTTCCATTCGAGCACGGGGATTTTGAGGCCGCGCTGCGAGAGATAGACGCCCGGCAGCGGATTGAGGGCCTCGCGCACGGACGGCAATTGCTGGAAAACGACGAGCCAGAACACGAGCTGCAACACTACGGGCGTGTTGCGCACGATTTCGATATAGGCGCCGACGAGGCCCGACAGCAGCGGATTTTCAGAGAGGCGCAGAACGCCGAGGAACACGCCGAGCAGCGTCACCAAAAGGCAGCCGAACACGGCGACGCGCAGCGTGTTGAGCAGCCCCGCCAACAAAGCGCGCGCATAGCTGTTGGACGGCGTGTAGGGAATCAGAGACTCGCCGATCGGAATGCCGGCCGCGCGGTCGAGAAAACCGAAGCCCAGCGTGAGGCCGCGCGCGGCCATGTTCGTCTGGACGTTCGAGAAGAAGAAAACCGATGCCGCCACGACGGCAAACAAAAGCGCAGCCTGTAGGGCAAGGGCACGCGCCGTGCGGTCGTACCACCAGGCGGGTGCGCCGACATTCGAAGGAGAAGTGGTTTGCATCGTCCGCGAAACCCAAGTGGCCGCTGCCGAAACGCCGGCAGCGGCCGTCCTTGGCGGGTCTTAGCGCGCGGGCGGCGCGTAGAGGAGGCCGCCCTTGGTCCAGACATTGTTCTGACCGCGCTCGAGGCCGAGCGGGGTGTTGGTGCCGATATGGCGTTCGAAGATTTCGCCGTAATTGCCCACGGTCTTAATGATCGTGCGCGCATACAGGGCGTTTGCCGCACCGATCGACTCGCCCATGTTGCCTTCGGCGCCGAGCAAACGACGCACGACCGGATTGGTCGAGCTTGCGGCGATCTGATCGACATTGGCGGACGTGATGCCCATCTCTTCGGCATCGATCAAGGCGAACACGGTCCAAGCCACGAGGTTGCTCAGTTCCTCGTCGCCTTGGCGAATGGCCGGCCCCAACGGCTCCTTGGAGACGCGCTCGGGCAGGATCACGTGGTCGCGCGGGTTGGTCAGCAGGGTGCGTTGGGCGGCCAACGCGGCGAAGTCGTTCGTGTAGACGTCGCAGCGGCCCGCGTCGTAGGTGCGGCGCAGCTCGTCGAGGTCGGCCACGACGACCGGGCGGAAGGTCATGTTGTGCTGGCGGAAATAGTCGGCGAGGTTGAGCTCGGTCGTCGTCCCCGGCTGCACGCAGACCGTGGCCCCGTTGAGACCGCGGGCGCTCGTGACGTTGAGGCGCCGCGGCACCATCATCGCCTGGCCGTCGTAGAACACAATGGCGGGGAAGTTGAAGCGGTTGACGTTGGTGTCGCGCGTCAGCGTCCAGGTCGTGTTGTTCGACAGCATGTCGACTTCGCCCGAGGCCAGCGCCGGGAAACGGCTCTGCGTCGTCACGGGCACGAATTCGACCTTGCTGGGATCGTTGAAGATCGAAATCGCCACGGCGCGGCAGATGTCGACATTGAAGCCGGACCAGCGGCCTTGCGTGTCGGGCACGCCGAAGCCGGGGTTGCCCGGCCCCTGCACGCCGCAGCGCAGCGTGCCGCGCTGCTTGATGGCGTCGAGCGCCGGGCCGGCGAGAACCGCTGCCGGTGCGAAGACGAAGAATGCAGCCGCGGATGCGGCAAAAATTGTCGCGAATTTCACTGGTAGCCTCCGTTCATGCGCCCCTGTGGTCGGGGCTTGGGGGGGATTTTCGTCGGCGCAAATACGTGCCTTGCCGAAGTACAGGGCAAGGCGGCGTACGGGCGCAGCCGGTCGTACATGCGCCCAGGACCGAGATTGTCCCGATACACGCGCTCCGGTCATATGAGCAATTCGCGGGCCATCTTCAAGATGGCGCAAAAGCGATATTTCGCTTCGTCTCAAGGCAAAATACGAAAATTCTGCCTAAATTTTTCTCCGCATAAAGATTGTAGTTCCGAATTCTCCGAGAACGAAGCGCCTCAGTTGCCCGGCAAATCATAGGCGATCGGTAGGTAATAGTCTTTCCAGCTTGCCGGCAGCGTGCGCAACGCGCCGACACGATGCAGATGGGCCGCGAACTTCATCGTGCCCTGCGGATAGATGTTCCATTCCATCATGCCGGGGGCGGCCAGCAGTTCGAGAATGTCGGCCGACGCGGTGCGGTCGCTGGTGACTTCTTTGTAGATCTCGACGGCCGCCGCCGTGTCGGTCTCGATGAAGCGCTTGGCTTCCTCGGCCGCATTGCGCAGGGCCTGGATGATTTTGGGATTGGCCTCGGCAAAACGCGTGGTGGTGATGAACTGGCCTTGCGACAGCGGCCCGCCGATGATCTCGGCCGAACCGATCACGGCCCGCGCACCGGGAATGGTTTTGAGTTCGTAGAGATGGAAAGGTGGGGCCGCAAAATGGCTGCGCACCTCGTGCGTCGTGTTGCGCAACGCGGCAAACGCGTCCGGATGGCCGAGCTGGACCGTGTTGTTGTCGAACCGACCCCATTGATCGGGCCCGTACATCTGGGCTGCCGCCATCTGCAGCAGGATCGCCTGCGTCGATACGCGCACGGTGGGCACGGCGATTTTGTCGTCCGGCTTGAGGTCGGCAAGCGTGCGGATATGGGCTTCGCGCGTGACGAGCGTCAAAGGCTGCGCGGAGCTTGCCACCACGCCGCGCACGCCGCCGCGCGTGCGGTCCCACATGATCAGCAGCGGCCCCGTGCCCGAATTGATCGCATCGACATTGCCCGAAATCAGCGCATCCTGCTGGGCGCCGCCATTGGCAAAATCGACCCATTTGACCGTCACACCCGGCACGCCGAGCAACGCTGCGTGCTTTTCGACAAGACGCTGTTTTTCGATCACATGCGTGGGCATGTAGAGAATGCCTGGCTGGCGGCTGAAGGAAAAATCGGTCTTGGCCTGGGCAGACGCTTGCGACGTCGGTGCAAGAAGGGCTGCCGCAAAAGCGGCGACGGCGAACATGCGAAGCGTCATGGCGTTTCTCCCAAAGATGCGGCTCTTCGGCCTTGGAAAAACTCTAGCCGAGGCACGCGCGCAGCGCCAGCCTTCAGCCTTGCGCCTTTGCCCAGTGTGCTGCAATCGCGTCGCTTGTTGCCAGCCAAACGTCGGGATGGGTGGTGCCGATATGGCGCAAAGCGGCCTTCAATTTGCGCAAGCGAAACGGCTGGCCCACGACATAGGCATGGAGGGCGACACCCATCACGAGCGGCTGACCCTGCGCTTGGTCGCGCATTTCGTCGAACTGGTCGACGATCATGTCGGCGAAATCGGCCGCACTGTGGCGCCGCGCCACGATGGCGTTCGAATCGTTGAGCTCCTGCGGATAGGGCACGCTCAACAAGCGGCCGCCCTGCACTTTGAGCCAGATCGGCTGGTCGTCCATGCACCAATCGAGCACGTAGGAAAAACCCGCCGCATGCAGAAGATCGGGCGTGCGTTGCGTTTCGGCGATCCACGGCCCGAGCCAACCTTGCGGCGGCTTGCCCGCATGTGCGGCGATCGCGTCGCGCGCTTGCGTGATGAGTTGACGTTCCGCCGCTTCGTCGAGCCCGGCTTGACTTTCGGAATTCGTGCGGCCATGCGCCACGATCGCGGCACCTTCATCGCGGAACGCCCGCGCGAGTTCCGCGTGGCGCTTGTAGATCGCCGAATTGACCAGCAGCGAAGGTGCCAAGCCGCTCTGCTTGAAAGCGTCGAGCAGACGCCAAGCGCCCACGCGATTGCCGTACTCGCGCCACGACCAGTTCAGCACATCGGGCGTGCCCGATCCCGGCACGATGTCTTCCGACATGCCCTCGCCGAACGCGTAGCTTTCGAGATTGAGGGCGACATACACGGCTAACCGCTTGCCCTGCGGCCATGCAGCGGCCGCGCGCCGCACGATCGGCACATCGTCGAAACGGCCGGGATGCGGCAGATCCATCTCTTATCCTTTGAAGCGCGCGGCAAGAGCGCTCGAAAGGCCGACGGTTTCGCGGCCCAGCGGCAGCGCGTAGCTGCCGGTGCGCGCCTTCGCCGGACGGATGCGTACGAGCGCTTCGAGCAGCGGCACGCCGGTCGTAATGCCGTCGAACATCGGCACGGGGATCTTGTCTTGCAGGCGCGCCGGCACCCCCGCCATCACGGCCCCCGTCAGCACGATCGCTTCCACGTGGTCGCGCTCGACAAGATCGTTGGCCGCCTCGACGATCATGCGCTCAACCTCGCTCTGGTCGCCCGGCGCATACGGGGCCGCGCTTTCCAACGCACGCCAACCGGCCACGCAAGCACCCAGCCCGGTTGCGGCGATCGTGTCGCGATAGAGCCCCAGCACGCGCTTGCCGAACAGGATCACGCCCACGCGCCGCCCGACCAAGGTCGCCACATGCAAGGCCGCTTCGGTCATGCCGAGGACGGGGACCGACAGCATTTCGCGCGCGGCCGTCACGGCCGTGTCGTAGGAAACGACGATCAAGACGCCGTCGCAGTCGCCCGCATGTTCGGCGACAAGCGCCATCGTCGAATGTTCGGCGATCGCGTTTTCGCTGCGCGAGCCGATCACGCGCGCGCCGAAACTGCCGGTGACGGCGCGGATCTCGGTGCCCGGCGCTGCCGCCAAGCGCGCGGCCTCGGCCACTTTACCGGTGACGAATTCGGACGTGTTGGAATTGACCAGCAAGAGGCGCATCGCAAAAAGCTCTTTTGTCGGATGTTTGGGAACGCTTGCGAGCCTAGCCGTCGCGGCTGCGCCGGTCGAGGCCCACGTCGCGCGCCATCGCGCGCTGATAGACCTCGCGATAGTAAGGCTCGAGTTCGGCCGCCTCGCGGCGCAGATCGGCCATGCCGGCGGCAAGGGCGGGGGCGAGTGCCGCAACCTCGGCCAGGATTGCGGCCTCGTCGAGCGTCAGCAGCTTGCCGTTTTCAACGACCAGCTCGCCGCCCACGACCACGTCGCGCACCGACGAACCGGTCTCGCAATAGACAAGCTGGCGATCGAGATCGTTGAGCGGCGTAAACGTCGTGGTGGCAAGATCGAGCAGCGCCACGTCGCCCGCGGCACCGACTGCCAAGCGCCCCAACGGCACGCTGCGGCGTGCGGCACGCGCCCCGCCGCCATAAAGTGCGTCGAGGATTTCCGGCGCTTTGGGCCAGTCGCGATAATCGGTGCGCGTCAGCGTGTGCACAAGGGCGGCCGACTTCGCGACAAGCCAAAGATTATGCGTGTCGTCGACCGTCGCCTCGTCGGTGCCCAGCGCCAAATGCACGCCCGCATCGCGCATGCGCCGCCACGGCATGATGCCGCTGCCCAGGCGCAGATTGCACACCGGATTGTGCGACACGGTGCAGCCCGACCGCGCAAGCAACTCGATGTCCGCATCGTCGACCCAGATCGCGTGCATCACGAGCATGCGTTCGTCGAGCAGCCCCAGATCGTGCACGTAGCGGACCAGCGACTTGCCGAGTTTTTCTTCGCCGAACACGCGCTGGGTCTTGGTCTCGAGGATATGCACGAAAAACGGCAGATCGCGTTCGCGCGACAAAGCGCTCAGACGTTCGAAATAGTCGCGCGTCACGCGGTGCGGGGCCGAGCACGAAACGGCGGCACCCAGACGCCCAGCTTCGGCACCGTGCCAGCGCGCGACCAGATGCGCGTAGCACGCCATCAATTCGTCGGCCGATTGACGCGGAGCCGCATCCATGCGGGCACGGATCGCCGGCGGAATGAGTTCGGCCAAAAAAGGCTGCTTGTCGTATTCGACGATGTTGGGCTGGTCGAGCGCCATCGTCGCGCGCATGCCGCTGTCGCGGTAGGCCGCCATCACGGCGTCGATCGCGTCGGGCGTTACGGTCGGCACGTAGAACGCGTCGTCGAGCACGGTCGTGATGCCGAGTTTCAGCATCTCGATGGCGCCCAAGGCCGTGCGCAGATAGGCAAGCCGCGCGCCCTGCCCTTCGGCGGCCAAAGGCGGCACCTCGTAGAGCATGAACACTTCGAGCGGATAGCCGTCGAGACAGCCGCGCATCAGATTGCCCGGCGAATGCACATGCGCGTTGATGAGGCCGGGCACGGCCAGCTTGCCGCGCGCATCGAGCGTGCGAATGCCGTCGGGCAAGAGCCCGGCCGGCACGTCGCCCACGGCGGCAATGCGACCGCCGCGAACGAGGATGTCGCCCGCGTCGATATGGCGCGGCGCGTCCATCGTGAGAATGCGCGCGCCGCGAATCAGCAAATCGCCGGTCATCCGCGAAACTCTATCGGGTCGCTCGCACTTCGGGTACGGAAATTGCTAATGTTCGGCGCATGCCCATCGATCCTTCACAGCACAAGCGCATCGGCATGCTCACGCCGTCTTCCAACACGGTGCTGGAGCCGGTGACCACGGCGATGCTCGCTGGCTTGCCGGACGTGACCGCGCATTTCGGGCGCTTTCGCGTGACCGAAATTTCGCTGTCGACGGCGGCCCTGGCGCAGTTCGACCTGCAGCCGATCCTCGATGCGGCTTTGCTGCTGGCCGACGCCAAGGTCGATGCGATCGTGTGGAACGGCACCTCGTCGGGCTGGCTCGGGCTCGAGCGCGACCGCGACCTGTGCGCGGCGATCGAAACGGCGACGGGCGCCAAAACCGGCACCTCGGTACTGGCCCTCGCCGAAATTCTGCGCGGCACGGGCGCTTCGCGCATCGGGCTCGTGACGCCCTATCTCGACGAAATCCAAGAGAAGATCATTTCCAACTTCGCGACGGAGGGCTTCGATTGCATTGCCGAACGCCATCTGCGCGACCGCGGCAATTTCTCTTTCTCGCAGTATTCCGAGGCGACGGTCGCCGATCTCGTGCGCGAAGTCGCCACGGCAAAACCCGACGCGATCGCAGTCTTCTGCACCAATATGCGCGGCGGCCCCGTTGTCGAAGCGTTGGAGGCCGAGACCGGCATTCCGATCTACGACAGCGTCGCCACCGCCGTGTGGGCGGGCTTGCGCGCGGCCGGCGTTTCCCCTGCCCGCGTGCAAGGCTGGGGCCGCCTGTTCCGCGAGGTGCCGTAGATGTCGCAAGCCACTGCGTTCGAGGCACATAAACATTTTTTGGCGACCGTCACGCCTTCGGGCAACACGGTCGTCGAGCGCGCGACCTTGGCGCTGCTGCGCGATTTCCCGAGCGTGTCGCCGCATTTTTCGCGTTCGCCCGTGTTCGGCGCAACCGACCCCTATCCCGATGCCTACGACTGGACGCATATGCTGCGCGCGGCCGAGTTGCTCGGCCATGCGCGGCCTGGCGTGGTCGTGTGGAACGGCAGCAAGGGCGGTTCGGTCGGCATTGCGGTCGAGCGCGAGTTGCGAACCCGCCTCGAAGCGAGCGCCAAATGCCCGGCGACGACGTCTTTGTTCGCCACGGTCGAGGCGCTGGGGCTGCTCGGTGCCAAACGGCTCGCTTTCGTCACACCCTATGGCGACGCCTATCAGGCCAAGGTCGAGAAAAATTTCGCCGAAATCGGCTTCGCGACCGTGGCGCGCGAAAACTCGCGCATGGCCGACAATCTGAGTTATGCGAGCGTGCCGCTCGCCGAAATCCGCGCGATGGCGCGCAAGGCTGCGGCGGCAAAGCCCGATGCGATCCTGGGCTGGTGCACGAACTATCCGTCGGCCTGGGTCGCAGGCGAGATCGAAGCGGAGACCGGTATCCCGTTCCTCGACGCGACCACGATCGTGCTGTGGCAAGCGCTCAAAATGCTGGGTGTGGATCCGACCCCGGCGGCCCGCGACTGGGGCCGAGTCTTCGCCCTGTAGGTGGCCAAACAAGCGCCGAATTTTTGCGCAGTCGGCGCCGACGGCCTGCGGCCCTATCGCCCGGGATGCAAGCAGAATAGGCCTTGCCGGGTCGTGGCATATCGCTTGCTTCGCGAGCATACGACCGCTGGTCTCCCCCCAAGACGCTAGGTCGCCGTTCGGCACCGTTTCGGCCTTTGGCCGCGCAACAACCCGTGAGGAGCCCGCCATGACCATCCGCCATCTTCCCAAGCTCAGCCGCCGCAGCGTTTTGGCCGGTGCCGCCGCCCTGTCGGCCGGCAGCCTTGCAAGCCCGTCGGTAATCCGCGCGCAGACGCGCGAACTGGTCGTCGGCGCCGCTTCGAGCCAGCGCAGCTGGTCCGAAGAGATCATGATCCCGGCCTTCGAGAAGAAATACAATGTGAAGGTCGTGTTCGAGGGCACGCGCTCGCTCGTCAATCTCGAGAAGATGCAGAAGAACAAGGACAAGCAATATCTCTCGGTCGTGCAGATGGACGATCCGGTGATGATCCTTGCCGTGCGCGAAGGCCTGCTCGAGCCGATCACGGCCGCCAAAGTGCCGAACTCGGCGTCGCTGAAGCCGGGGGTCACGCACATGGACGGCATGTGGGTCAACTACCTGCAGCCGTGGGTCGGCATTGCCTACAACACGACGCGCATGGCGGCACCCACGAGCTGGGCCGAGATCTACGATCCCAAATACAAAGGCCGCGTGATTCTGCCGTCGCTGCAGAACACCGAAGGTGTGATGAACCTGTTCTTGGCCTCGTTCCTCAAGACCGGCAAGCCGATGGCCGAAGCGCAGAAGGACATGGACGCCGCCTTCGCCAAACTGAAGGAGATGAAGGCCAACATCCTGATGGCCTACACGCAGGAAGGCCAAGCCTACAATCTGCTCGAACAGGGCGAAGCCTTCATGGTTGCGGGTGCGATCTCCACGCTCGCCCTTGCGCGCAAAGCGAAGGGTGCGCCGATCGAACTCGCCGCCCCCAAAGAGGGCACCTTCTCGATGCCGTCGGGTATCGCGCTCGTGAAGGGTGCGCCGCTGCCCGAGCTGGGTGCGGCCTATGTCGATATGCTGCTGAGCCCGGAAATTCAGGCCAAGGTGACCGAAGCGACGTTCGCCCTGCCGACCAACCGCACCGTGCCGGCCCCGGCCGGACTTTCGAGCCTCACCGTGCATCCGGTCGATTGGGCCAACGTGTCGGAAAACCGCGCCGCATGGGTCGCGCGCTGGGACCGCGAGCTGTCGCTCTAGTCGCGCAGCGGCGAGCCGCGCGATGCGCGAGGGCGAAGCCTTTCTCGACATTCGCGGCGCCGAGAAATCGTTCGCGGGCAACCGCGTGCTCGGCGGCGTGGATTTTGGGGTGAATCGCGGCGAGTTCGTCTCGCTGCTGGGGCCTTCGGGTTGCGGCAAAACCACGCTGCTGCGCATCGTTGCGGGCCTGCTCGATGCCGATCGCGGCAGCGTGCGTCTGGCAGGATCCGAGATCGGGAATCTGCCCACACACAAGCGCGGTGTGGGCGTGGTGTTCCAGAACTACGCGCTGTTTCCGCATCTGTCGGTCGCCGACAATGTGGCGTTCGGCCTGCGCGCCCAGCGCCGGCCGCAGGCCGACATCGCACCCACGGTCGCGAAGTTTCTCGACCTCGTGCACCTGACGGAGATGGCGGCGCGCCCCGTGCGCGGGCTCTCGGGCGGCCAGCAGCAGCGCGTGGCGGTGGCGCGTGCGCTCGCGGTCGCGCCAAAATTGCTGCTGCTCGACGAACCTTTCTCCGCCCTCGACCGCAAGCTGCGCGAGACGATGCAGATCGAGCTCAAGCGGCTGCTGCGCGACGTCGGCATTACGACCGTTCTGGTCACGCACGACCAGGAGGAAGCTTTGGTCATGTCCGACCGCGTCGCGGTGATGAGCCGCGGCGCCATCGAACAGTTCGACCGGCCGGATGCCATTTACTTGCGGCCGAAAACGCCGTTCGCCTTGGGCTTCGTCGGCCACTCGACGCGCATTGTCGGCAAAGCGGGTGCGAGTTCCGACGGTACGCTCGCCATCGAAACGCCGGTCGGCCGCTTCTTCGCGGCCGCCAGTTTCATGGGCGGCGCACCTGTTCTGCTTGCAATCCGGCCCGAGCGCATCCGCATCAATGCGGCCGACGCCGACGCCAACAGCCTCGACGCAAAACTGACCGAGCTCGTGTTCCAGGGCTCGAAAGTGCACCTGCATTTTACGGCGGGCGACGCACAAACGCTGCTCGTGGAAGCGGCGCAAATCCCGCCCAACCTTGCCGTGGGCGATACGGCACGCCTGTCCTGGTCGTACAGCGACACGCTCATCTTCCCGCACGACGGCACGCTGCAATGATCGCGGCCCTGAAGAACCGGCTCGCGCGCATGGATCGTATCGCGATCCTCGCCGTGCCGGCCCTCGTCTACATGATCGCGATTTTCGCGATTCCCGTAGCTGGGCTGCTGCTGCGCAGCTTCAGCGGACCCGACGGGTTTACGCTTGCCGGCTATGTTTCGTTTCTGGGCGATGCGTTCAATTGGCGCGTGATCGGCAACACGCTGCGCGTGGCGGCGATCACCACGCTGATCTGCCTTGCGATCGGCTACCCGACAGCCGTAGCGCTGTCGCGTGCGCGCGGTTTCGTGCAGGTGGCGCTGCTCGTCGCGATCATCCTGCCTTTGTCGGTGGGCGTGGTCGTCAAAGCATTCGCCTGGCAGATCGTGCTGCGGCGCGACGGCATCGTCGCCAATATCCTTGTGGGTCTCGGCGTGTGGGACACGCCGCAATTGTTGCTCTTCACCGAAACCGGGCTTGTCGTCGGGGCGGCCAATCTGTTCCTGCCGTTCATGATCCTGCCGATCTATTCGGTGCTGAAACTCGTCGATCCGAACATCCAAGACGCCGCCGCCACGCTGGGCGCTTCGCCCGTCTACCGCTTTTTCAAAGTCGCATTGCCGCTCGCCATGCCCGGCATTGTGAGCGGGTCATCGATCGTCTTTTCGCTGGCCGTGTCGATGTACGTGATCCCGAGCCTGCTGATCGGCGACCGTTTCCAGACATTGGCGACGCTCGTGGGCCGCTCGTTCCTGCTGATGCGCAACGAACAGCTCGGCGCCGTGACCGCAAGCGTGCTGCTAGCCCTCGCCCTTGCCATCGTCGCCTTCAGCAGCTGGGCCGTGCGGCGCAAGGGGGATTCGCGATGACGCTCGCCGAGCGCAGTGCCACCGCGGTCGTTTGGACGATCGCAGGTGCGGTCACGGTCTTCCTGCTCACGCCGTTGGTCGTGACCGTGATCGTGTCGTTCGGCTCGAGTGCAATATTCACGCTTCCGCCGCCGGGCTGGTCGATGCGCTGGTACGAGCGGCTCGCCAATCTGCGGGGGCTGAGCTCGGCTTTGGCGGTGTCGTTCCAGGTCGGCCTGCTCGCCACCGCCGCCTCGCTGCTGTTGGGCGGCATGGCGTCGATCGCGTTGGCGCGCGGCCGTTTTGCCGGGCGCGAGACGATCTTGGCGTTCCTGACCTCGCCCTTGATGCTGCCGGGCCTCGTCCTCGGCATCGCCCTGCTGCAGGGTATGCGCTTTGCGGGCCTGCGCGACGTGTGGACGAGCCTCGTCATCGCGCACGTGATCATCACCATGCCCTACGTCGTGCGCACGCTTTATTCCGCACTGACTCTGTTCGATTTCTCTCTGGTCGATGCGGCGCGCACGCTCGGCTGCTCCTATCCGGCGGCGATCGGGCGCGTGTTGCTCCCCAATCTCGCCCCGGCTTTCGTCACGTCGGGAATATTCGCTTTTCTCGCCTCGATGGACAATTATGCGATCTCGATCTTCTTCACCAACGCCTGGACCAAGACCTTGCCCATCCAAATGCTCAACTACGTCGAAGAGCAGCCCGACCCGACCATTGCGGCGATCTCGTCGCTGCTGATCGGGCTCGTGCTCGTGCTGCTCTTGATCTGCGAGCGCGTGGTGGGCCTGCGCCGTTTGGCCGAGATCTGAAGCAAATCCGATGAAGCTGCCCGAACACGACCGCGATTTTCGCGGGTACGCCGGTCTCTCGCCGATCCGCCAATGGCCCAACGGCAGCACGCTTGCCGTGTCGGTCGTCGTCAATGTCGAGGAAGGGGCGGAGCTCTCGCGCGGCATGGGCGACGAGTCCAACGAGTTCATCTACGAGGCGGTGGAGCGCGTCGAAGGCCAGCGCGATTTGTGCATGGAATCGCACTTCGAATACGGCACGCGCGCGGGCTGGCCGCGCTTGCGCGGGGTGCTGCGCCAATACGGCGTGCGCGCGTCGATGAGCTGCAACGGCCGCGCCGTTGCACTGTCGCCTTGGCTCGCCCAAGAAGCCGTCGCCGACGGGCACGAAATCTCGGCGCATGGTTGGCGCTGGGAGCGGCATGTGGCGATGGACGAAGCGCACGAGCGCAAAGTTATCGCCGACACGGTCGATGCGCTGCAGGCGGCGAGCGGCACGCCGACGGTCGGTTGGCACACGCGCTCGGCGACCTCGGTCAACACGCGCCGCCTGCTCGTCGAACATGGCGGCTTCCTCTACGATTCGAACGCCTACAACGACGATCTGCCCTACGCCGTGAGCATATCGGGCACGCCGCACATTGTGCTGCCCTATTCGTTCGACACCAACGACATGCGCTTCAACAACAATGGCGGCTTCGTGCAGGCCGACGATTTTTCGACCTACTGCATCGACGCGTTCGATCGGCTCTTGGCCGAAAGTGCCACACAGCCGCGCATGCTGTCGGTGGGTTTGCATCTGCGGATCATCGGCAAGGCCGCGCGCATCGGCGGTCTCGAGAAATTCCTCGCGCACGCGTCCAGCAAAACGGGCGTGTGGTTCGCGCGCCGCGACGAGATCGCGCATGCCTGGCGCGCGGCAACCGGCCTCGGCCCCTGGCAGGCGCGACGCTAGACCGATCGACAGAGGAAAAATTGGCGCGCCCGGCGCGACTCGAACGCGCGACCTTCAGCTTCGGAGGCTGACACTCTATCCAACTGAGCTACGGGCGCTCACCAATTCGGGCCGGAACCTAGCGCATGCCTTGCGGCTTTGCAAATCCGCGCCAAACGCGGTGCACGAGGGCTAAGCCCAGGGCGGCGGCCTCAGCATAAAGCTCGGTGCGGTCGAGCCGCACAGCCAGCGCAAAATGCAGCCAGCCCAACAGGGCCGCCGGATAGACCAACAGATGCAGCTGCCGCCAGCGCGCGATCCCCATCCGCGCGCGCGCATAGCCGTTCGATGTGGCCGCCAGCGGCACCATCAGCAGCGTGGCGACCAAACCGAGTGCGAGAAAAAGGCGCAGCAGTTCGTCGAACAGGAACGGCCAGTCGAAGCCGTATTGGCGCGTCCAGAAGAACAGATGCGCAAACGCATAAAGTGCCCCTGCAAGCCCGAAGGCACGCCGCCACGGCTCGATGGGCGCGAGCAGCCGGAAATTCAGCAGCGGCGAGACGAGCAACGCCAGCACGGTAAAGCGCATCGCCCACAAACCGGTCTCGCGCACGGCGAAGCGCCACGGCGAGGCGGCGTAGCTGCCGTCGATCAGGCCCACCGCCAGCAGCACGCCCGGGGCTGCCGCCATCGCCCACCCAGCGGCGGCGAACGGCTTCATCGCGGCGGGACGCGCGCGAGGATCCAAGCTGCGACGTCGTCGTGCACGCGCGCACGCGCCTGGTCGCGCAGCAGCATGTGGTAGCCGCTCGCATATTCGATGGCCTGCCGGTCGGCCGGCGGGGCGGGCGGCAGGCTTGCCAGCATCTGCGCCATCGGATCGCCGGGGACGAGCGTGTCGCGGGCCCCCACCAGGATCAGCAGCGGCGCGTCGAGCTTCGGTGCCACCGCACTCGCCTCGTCCATCAAATCGACGAGGCCTTTGAGCGCATCGACGCGCGTGCGCTTCAAGAACAGCGGATCGCGCGCCAATTCGCGCATCATCTGCACATTGTCCGACGGCACGATCCCCTGCACTTCGACGCGCGGGGCGAACCCCGGCACCGTGCGGTAGAGCAACCACAGCCCGCCGCGCTCGAACCAAGTGAGGCTCGCCCGACTGCGCACGGCGGGTGCAACGAGCACGGTGCCGGGCGCGCCCGGAATCGCCCCGCGCGCGACGGCGGCCATCGCGACCGCCCCGCCCATGCTTTCGCCGGCCACGAAAACCGGCACGCCTGCATGGCGCGCCGCCACAAGCGCATGCACGCTTGCAAGGTCGGCCACCAACGCCTCGCTGCCCGCCCAAATGCCGGGCTGGGGCGCGCGCCCGAAGCCGCGCTGGTCGTAGGCGTAGAGCGCAATGCCGCGCGTGGCCCAGGCTTGGGCCGGCATGTCCCACGCGCGCGAATGGTCGTTGAAGCCGTGCAAGGCGACGATCACGGCGCGCAGCTCGGCCCCATCGGCCGGCTGCCAGTGGCGATAGGGCAGCACCGCCCCGTCTTCGACGACAAACGCATCGGCGCGCATTTCGGGCGTTTGCACGGCCGCCCCGCGCGGATTGAGTTGCGGCGTGCACGCCCCCAGCAGAAACGCGAACGTCGCCGCAGCGACCGCGCGGCTAGGCCGCATCGCTGGCCTTGCGGACCAATTGGAGAAAGAGATCTTCAAGATCGCTCTCGCGCGTCGACAGATCGACGATGCCGAGCCCGCTGCCATGCACGGCCGCCAGCAACTCCTCGACGCGCGCCGCACTCGGCCGATAGCGCAGCTGCAAGGTGCGCGCATCGAGGCGCGTGACCCCCATGGCCGCAAGGCGCGCCGGCAATTCGCCCAGATCGCAATCGACGACGATGCGCAGCTCTTTGGCGTCTAGCCGGGCAAGCAGCGCTTGCTTCGTGTCGTGCGCCACCAGCCGCCCGCGATCGATGATCGCGATGCGGTCGCACAATTCCTCGGCTTCCTGCAGATAGTGCGTCGTCAGCACGACCGTGGTGCCGCCTTGGTTGAGCTCGCGTACATAAGCCCACAGGCTCTGGCGCAGTTCGATGTCCACACCCGCCGTCGGCTCGTCGAGCACCAGCACGGGCGGGGCATGCACGAGCGCCTTGGCGACCAGCAGGCGCCGGCGCATGCCGCCCGAGAGCGTGCGCGCATAGGCGTCCGCCTTGTCGGCGAGTCCGACGGCCGCGAGGATTTCCATCGTGCGGCGTTCGGGCTTCGGCACGCCGTACAGCCCGGCCTGCAGATCGAGCAATTCGCGCGGCGTGAAAAACGGATCGATATTGAGTTCCTGCGGCACGATGCCGATGGCCGCCCGCGAGGCGCGCGGATCGCGGTCGATGTCGATGTCCCAGATCCGCGCCGTGCCGGCCGTTTTGTTGACGAGGCCCGCAAGAATGTTGATCAGCGTCGATTTGCCGGCTCCGTTGGGGCCGAGCAGGCCGAAAATGCCGCCGCGCGGCACGGCGAGATCGATGCCGTCGAGGGCGACTTTCGCGGGCATGGCGCCGCGCGGCGCATAGATTTTGCGCAAACCGATCGTCTCGATCGCGTTTTCGGGCAGCTTGGCTTGGGCGGTCATGGATGGTTGCTAGCACCGCTCTTGCGCCGGGGTCAAACGCGGCCGCTGCGGCGGAATCGTTGCATCGTCGGCGCCAATCGGTATCATCCGCGCCATCCGCCCCAAAGACGGCGAAAAGGACGACCATGACTGCTCCCGCAAGCCCCATCGACGCCCCCGAAACGATCGAAGTCGAAAGCACCACGGTGCCGTGCGACGGCGGCGGCGGGGCGCTGGGCCATCCGCGCGTCTATCTCACGATGGGCGCCAACGACTTCGTCGAATGCGGCTATTGCGACCGCAAATACGTGCTGAAGCCGGGCAGTCCGCGCGGCGGCCACTGATGGCCGCACGGCTCTGCCTGGTCGACGGATCGGGCTTCATCTTCCGCGCCTACCACGCTTTGCCGCCGCTCACGCGCGGCGACGGCACGCCCGTGGGTGCGGTGATGGGCTTCTGCAACATGGTCGCGCGCCTGATCGAGACGCATGCGGGCGACCGCATCGCGATCGTGTTCGACACCGCGCGCGTGAGCTTCCGCAACGAATTCTATCCCGAATACAAAGCCCACCGCCCGGACCCGCCCGAAGACCTCAAGCCGCAATTCGCGATCGTGCGCGAAGCCACGCGCGCTTTCGACCTGCCGGCCCTCGAACTGCCGGGCTTCGAGGCCGACGACCTCATCGCCACCTATGCGCGGCTTGCGCGCGAGGCGGGCGAAGAGGTCGTCATCGTGAGTTCCGACAAGGACCTCATGCAGCTCGTGCGGCCCGGTGTCGCCATGCTCGACCCGATCAAGCAGAAGACGATCGGCGAGGCAGAAGTCTTCGACAAATTCGGCGTGAAGCCGGACCGCGTGGTCGATGTGCAGGCGCTTGCCGGCGACTCGACCGACAATGTGCCGGGCGTGCCGGGCATCGGCGTCAAAACCGCGGCCGAGCTCATCAACCAATACGGCGATCTCGAATCGCTGCTCGCACGCGCGGGCGAAATCAAGCAGCCCAAAAGGCGCGAAAGCCTGCTCGCCAATGCCGAGCTTGCGCGCGTGTCGCGCCGCCTCGTGCTGCTGCGCGACGACGCGCCCGTGCCCGTGCCGCTTGCCGACCTCACGCTCAAGACGCCCGATCCCGAGAAGCTGCGCACCTTCCTCAGCGCGCAGGGCTTCCGCAGCCTGCTCGGCCGCCTCGATGCGCTGGCCAGTGCGCCGCGCGGCACATCGACTGCCCCGACGCCGGTCGCCGCACCGTCGGCGGCGCCGGCTCCGCCGACGCCGGCGTCCGACATCGTGCAGCGCTACACGCTGGTGCGCGATGCCGCGACGCTCGAGGCGTGGGTCGCGCGCGCGCGCCGGGCAGGCATCTGCGCCATCGATACCGAGACGACGTCGCTTGATGCGCGCAATGCCAAGCTCGTCGGCGTGTCGCTTGCCGTCGAACCCGGCGAGGCGTGCTACATTCCGGTCGGCCACGTCGCACCCGGCACGCAAGCCGCTGTGGGCGGACTCGATTTTGCGGGCAGTGCGCAACGCGTCGAAGGCCAGATTGCGGTTGAAGACGCCGCGCGGATTCTCGGCCCGCTGCTTGCCGATCCTGCGACGCTGAAGATCGGCCACAATTTCAAATACGATCTGCATGTGTTTGCCGGATGCGACTTATGCGAAGTCGCCAGCATCGACGACACGATGCTGATCTCCTACGTGCTCGAAGGCGGGCGCCACGGCCACGGCATGGACGAGCTCGCGGCCCTCCATCTCGGCCACAAGACGATCAGCTACGACGAGGTCACGGGCACCGGCAAATCCCGCATCTCGTTTGCCGAAGTGCCGCTCGACAAGGCGCTGGCCTATGCCGCCGAAGATGCCGACATCACGCTGCGCCTCCATCGTGCGCTGAAACCGCGTTTGGCCGAACAAGGCTTGCTGACGGTCTACGAGACGATCGAGCGGCCTTTGATCGCCCCCATCGTTGCGATGGAAGCGACAGGAATCGGCGTCGACCGTGCAGCCTTGCAGCGCCTGTCGAACGAGTTCGCGTTGCGCTTGGCCGAGCTCGAAAAGAAGATCCACGCGCTCGCAGGCCATCCCTTCAATGTCGGCAGCCCGGCCCAACTCGGCAAAGTAATGTTCGACGAGCTGGGCCTGAGCCTGCCCGACGGCAAACAGCCCGCCAAAACCAAGACGGGTGCCTACGCGACCGGCGCGGACGTGCTCGACGATTTGGCCGCCCTCGGCCACGAACTGCCGCAGGCCGTGCTCGATTGGCGCCAGCTCGCCAAGCTCAAATCGACCTACACCGACGCGCTCGGCGAGGCGATCGATGCCAAAACGGGGCGCGTGCATACGAGCTTTGCGTTGGCATCGACCTCGACAGGACGCCTCTCCTCGTCCGATCCCAATCTGCAGAACATCCCGGTGCGCAACGAAGAGGGCCGCAAGATCCGCGAGGCGTTCGTGCCTGCACCCGGCACCGTGCTGCTGTCCTTCGACTATTCGCAGATCGAACTGCGCCTGCTGGCGCACGTGGCCGACATCGCCTCGCTCAAAGAGGCGTTCGCCAACGGTCAGGACATCCACGCCACGACCGCGTCCGAGATGTTCGGCGTGCCGCTCGACAAGATGGACAAGGAAACGCGGCGGCGCGCCAAGGCGATCAATTTCGGCATCATCTACGGCATTTCCGCCTTCGGCCTCGCGCGCCAGCTCGGCCTGCCGCAAGGCGAAGCGCGCGCCTATATCGAGGCCTATTTCAAACGCTATCCCGGCATTCGCGCCTATATGGATCGCACAAAGAAAGAGGCGCACCAGCACGGCTATGTGGCGACCCTGTTCGGGCGCCGCATCTGGCTGCCCGAAATCGGCTCCAAGAACCCCGCCATGCGCGCTTTTGCCGAGCGCGCGGCGATCAATGCACCCATCCAAGGCGGGGCCGCCGACATCATCAAGCGCGCGATGATCCGGGTCCCCGACGCGATTGCGCAGCACAAGCTGACTGCCAAACTTTTATTGCAAGTCCATGACGAATTGCTTTTCGAAGTTGCCCCCAGCGATCTCGAGCGCACCGTCGCGGTCGTCAAGCCTTTGATGGAAAAGGCGTCAGAGCCTGCCTTGCAGTTGTCGGTGAAGCTGCAGGTCGATTGGGGCCAAGGCGCCAATTGGTCGGCCGCCCACTGATTGCGCAGGCTTTGCGGCAGCCCGCCGTATGGGCTATTCTAATCGTATGTCCTACGTCCTGATGCCCGCTCTGGTCTCGCCGCCTGTCGCCGAGATCTACAAGAAATTTCTGTCGCCGGCGGCCCCTGCGACGGTGTCGGATATTTTGGGCAAAGCCGAAAGCTTCAAGCAGAATCCCACGGCCGCGTCGCCCGCCCCCTTGCCGCCCGCTTCGGCCACGTGGGGCCGAACCTCGTTTACCGCCTGAGCCATGGCCGAGCTTTATCCCCTCCCCAACGTGATCTCGCCGTTCGCGCCGCGTGTGACGCCGCCCAACACCGGCAGCCCGGCGCGCGCCGAGCGCGTCGAGCAGCGGCAGAATCCGCCGCCGCCACCGCCGACCAATTCGGCCCGCGGCAGCACGCTCGACGTCCAGGTCTGATTTCACACAACACGCAACGCTGATCGCCAATGCCCGACGAAACGTCCCCCGGCGATGCGCGACAGGCGCTGCGCACCATCGACAAGCGCCTTGCCGAGCTGTGGCATCTGGGCTCGTGGTTCGTGGCCGGCTGGTCGCTCGAAGCGACCGACCTCATCGTCGCCCTCGCCCCCATCGGCATGCTGCCGGATCTTGCCGAGACCGAAATCGGCCTGCTGCGCGGCGACGCGCTCGACGGGCGCAGTCTCGTGGCCGTGGCAAAGCGCGCCGATCTGCGCATCGAGGCGATCCCGGCCGGCGCATGGTGGGCCGCCCCCGCGATGCGCGCGGCCCTTGCGCAGAGCGTGCAGCGCTACGCGATCCGCCGCTCGCCGTTCCATGCGACGGCGCGCATCGAGATCGACAATTTCACCACGCTCAAAACCGTCGAGCAGGTCGCCCAGCTCGCTACCCTCTCCTACTCGCTCAATCTCGCGGCCGAGCGCCTGGTCGCCGCCAACAGCGACATCGATCTCGGCCGCAGCCCCACGCCCGCCGGCTATCGGCTGTGGAACCGCCGCCAGGGCTGGAAGGCCGACATCGATCTCTTCTGCCTGCTCGCTTTGGCGCTTGCCGAAAACGGTTTGGCGCGCGCGCGCGATCCGCGCACGGCCCCCGTCGTCAAAGCCGCGTTTGGCGTGGGCCCCGGCTGGGAGTTTTCGCTGCCCCGGGGCGGCGGCAGCCCGATGATCCACAACGACGTGCTGGGCGAAGTGCGCTCGACCGTTTCGACCCTCGTCAATTGCGCGCTGCCCGGCCAGATTCTGGCCGGCACCTTCGACCGCCCGATGGTGGACGGAGCACCCCGCCCCGGTGTGGTCTACAAGAACCTCGACGCGCCCCGCTTCATGGGGCTTGCCCAGCGCCGCCTCGGCGATTTCGACAATGTGCTGCTGGGTCCGGAAAAGATCGCCGGCCTCAAGCTCTATCTCACCGGCGACGAGATCGGCCCCGGCACGTTCGACATCAAAGCCTTCCGCTACAAACTTCCCGACGGCGGCGACCTCGAGGCCTTCAACGTCAAGCTCAACATTTTCCGCCCCGCCAATCCGCCGCTGTTTTTCGGTCTGCAGCACAAGGACCTCGCCGACGCCGCGCCGACGCGCGCCTACTACTCGGACGAATCGGCGCGCGAATTCGTGCTGAAAGACTGAGCCTGCGATGATCGGTTGCGGTCTGGATTTCGGCACGTCGAACTCGGCGATCGGCATCGCGCGCGGCGGCGAGGTCGAACTCGCACCCGTCGAAGACGGCCGCACGCTGCTGCCCAGCGCGGTGTTCTTCGACGACGATGCGGCCCAGCCCGTGCAGTTCGGCGACGCGGCGGTGGCGGCCTATGTGGGCCAAGCCGAAGGACGGCTGATGCGCGCCCTCAAATCGCTGCTCGGCTCCTCGCTGATCGACGAGGAGACAAGCCTTGCCGGGCGCAAGATGCCGCTCACGCGCGTCGTGGAAATCTTCGTGCGCCATCTCAAGCGCAAGGCCGAAGAATTCGCCGGCGCCGAAATCGCCGACGTGGTGATGGGCCGGCCCGTGCGCTTCGTCGACGGCGACGATGCGGCCGATGCGCGCGCGCAAGCCGCCCTCGAAGCGATCGCCAGAAAAGCGGGCTTCCGCAACGTCGCCTTCGCGTTCGAGCCGATCGCGGCGGCCCACCATTACGAACGCACCGTCGAACGCGAGGCGCTGGCGCTGATCGCCGACATCGGCGGCGGCACGAGCGACTTCTCGGTCGTGCGCGTGGGCCCTGAGCGGCGCTTGCGCGCCGAACGCGCGCAAGACGTGCTGGCGACCGGCGGCGTGCATATCGGCGGCACGGATTTCGACATGAGTCTCAGCCTTGCGCGTCTGATGCCGCTGCTGGGCCACGGCACGCGCCTCGTCGAAAAGAATCTGTCGATGCCCAACGCGCTCTATTTCGAACTGGCCGCGTGGGCAACGATCAATTTCGCCTACACGCGCAAAAACGAGCGCGAGATCGCAGCACTCGTCGCGATCGCGGCGGAACCTACAAAGATTGAGCGGCTCTTGAACGTCGTGCGCCATCGGCTCGGCCATCGCCTCGCCTTTGCTGTCGAAACCGCCAAGATGGAATTGAGTGCGGCCGACCGTGCCGCCCTCCCGCTCGATTTTCTCGAAGCGGGTTTGGCGCTCGAAGCTTCGCGCGCGGAGTTCGACGGCGCCATCGCAGCCCAGATCGACCTTCTCCGGGATGCGGCCGGCACGTGCATCGCTGCGGCCGGCCTCAAACCTGCAGCGATCGATACGATCCTGCTGACCGGTGGCTCAAGCCGCGTACCGGCCGTGCGTGCGGCGATCGCGCGGGCTGCCCCTGCGGCAAAACTCGCCGGCAGTTCGGATCTGCTGTCGGTCGCGTTGGGATTGACGCAGATGGCCGGACTTCGGACCTGACGCGAAGTCCTAGCGCACCATGCGGATCAGATAGAGCGCGTCGTCGTCGGTCAATTGCGCGAAACTTGCGCGCACCGCTTGGATCATCGCGCGCGTAGTGTCGGCATAGGTGGTGCCGGGCGGCAGATCGCGGCGCGCGGCACTGCAGATTTCGATGATGGTCGCGAGCCGCACCGGCGGCCGGTCGTCGTGAAGCGTTGCGTGAAGGCTCAGCATGGGCGCTCCCTGGCAAATTCGCGGTTCGCGAATTGGTTCTTTGGGTCCGTCGCCGAGACAATGTTGCGCCTCGCCCGCAAACCCTTGCGCCTTCAAGTGGGGGTGCGCAAGCGCCGTACAAGAGATATCGACAAAAAAGAATCGCAGAATCGCAACATGGCGGTATCAAGGTAAATACAAAGCCTTGAGGCCCTTAACCGGCGGTATCGGCCTGCGTTGCGCGCGCGCGTTTGACGAGGCGCACAAGCTCGACGCGTGCGGCTTCCGGATCGCCGACGGCCGTGTCGAAAGCGATCCGCACGGCGTCGCCCGACGCCGCTTGGCGCAGATCGAAACCTTCGGGATCGACGCCGGTCATGCGCCAGCCGCCGGCCGCGCGCCCAGCCAGCATTGTGGCGTAGAGTTCGACCGCGTCGCTGTGGTCCGCATTCATATGTGCCACGACATCCGCTTCGCCCGCGGCCAAGGCTTCGCAGCCGACCACGTCGCGCGCGAATCTTTCGAACCACACGATGCGCCCGAACCCGGCCACCAGATGCGCACGCGCAGGTGCTACGCGCCAAAACGAAAAATCGGCGAAGCCCGCATACATCTCGGCCTGCGGAAAGCGCGCAAGATAGCGCGCGACGAGCGCTGCATCGGCAGGCTTGGCCGGATCGAGGCGCGCGGCAGAACCCTGCACGCTTACGCGCGGGCCGGTCAGCGTTTCGCCGTGCCCGGCCGTGCCGTCGAACAGCAGCGAGCAGCGCGCATCCACGAGCAGATTCTTGGTGTGCTCGGCGAGCGTGGAGATCAGCAGCACAGGGGCGCCATCATGCCCGAACGCGACTTCGACCAGGCTCGCATAGGCGGCCCCTGCCTCCGGCGTGTCGGGCCGGGCGGTCACGGCGAGGCTTGCCTTGTGGCAGCCGCGCACGACATGGCGGGCAAGGACGAGCGGATCTGTCGGCGGCGGCATTCCGGTCATGGTTTTTCCTGCAGGCAGTACGGCACGGTTTGGCGTAGGATCCCGCGCGGGCGTGCCCCAATTGAGCCGCAATCGCCTGCCATTCTCAAGATCGTTCCGTTCCCCCTCTTGCT
Source organism: Telmatospirillum sp. (assembly GCA_020248985.1). Classification (GTDB taxonomy): domain Bacteria; phylum Pseudomonadota; class Alphaproteobacteria; order CACIAM-22H2; family CACIAM-22H2; genus Tagaea. The sequence continues at coordinate 225,903 of JADCGL010000017.1, forward strand.
CGGACCCGATCCTGCCATGGCCCTCAGCGTTTCCGTCCCTCATTCGCGAACGATGCCGATGCCGACTTCCCAACGCTCGATTGTCCTGGTCGACGACGACCGCAACATCCTCGCCTCGGTGTCGCTCGCCCTCGAGGCCGAAGGCTTCAAGGTGCGCAGTTTCACCGACGGGGCGGAAGCTTTGCGCGCGCTGGCTGCCGAGCCTGCAGATCTTGCGATCCTCGACATCAAGATGCCGCGCATGGACGGCATGCAGGTGCTCGAACGCCTGCGCGCGAGTTCCGCGATGCCGGTCATCTTCCTCACTTCCAAAGACGACGAGGTGGACGAGGTGATGGGCCTGCGCTTGGGTGCGGACGACTACATCACCAAGCCCTTCTCCCAGCGCCTGCTGATCGAGCGCATTCGCGCGTTGCTGCGCCGCCAGGACGCGAACCGCGCGGCCGCCGCCGGCCAAAGCCCGGCGGTCGGCGCCGAGCCCGCCTTGGTGCGCGGCGACTTGTCGGTCGATCCGGAGCGCCATCTGTGCACGTGGAAGGGCCTTCCCGTGGTGCTGACCGTGACAGAGTTCATGCTGCTGAAGGCGCTGGCCCAGCGCCCCGGCCTGGTCAAAAGCCGCGACCAGCTGATGGATCTTGCGTACGGCGAGTCGATCTACGTGGACGACCGCACGATCGACAGCCATGTGAAGCGCCTGCGCAAAAAATTCAAGGCGGTCGATCCGGAATTCAGCCAGATCGAAACGCTCTACGGCCTCGGCTATCGCTTCAAAGAAAAATAGCCTGGGCCGCACGGTGCTCTAAAGTGCGGGCCATGGACCGGCCATGGAACTGAAATCCCTGTCGCGGCGGCGCTTCTCGCCGCTCACGCGCCGCATTCTGTTCGTGAACATGCTGCCGCTGCTGCTGCTGGCGGTAGGCGTGCTGTATCTCGACGATTTCCGCCGCGGGCTTATCGAGTCCGAATTGCAGGCCCTCACCACGCAAAGCCAGATCATCGCGGCCGCACTCGGCGAAGCGGCCGTGTCGGTCGCCGACCCCGACGACGACGAGCGCGACGACCGCCTCGCACCCGAACTCGCGCGCCAAATTCTGCGCCGTTTGGTCGAGCCCACGCGCGTGCGCGCGCGGCTGTTCGACGATACCGGCGCTCTGCTCGCCGACAGCCGCATGCTGGGCCAAGGATTTCTCGCGGTCGAAGTGGCCCCGCTGCCACCGCCCGACGCGCCCAGCGAAAGGCCGCGCGCCGGCGACGTGCTGGTCGATCTGCTGGGGGGAGCCATGACGCAAGACATGGCGCTGCCGCCCTACCGCGAACTGCGCGAGGCAAACGCGGCCGACTACGAGGAGGCGCGCCTGGCCTTTCTCGGCGAAGGTGCCCGTGCGGTGCGTCGCGCAGCCGGCGGCGGGCTCGTGCTGACGGCCGCCGAACCCGTGCAGCGCTTCAAGCAGGTTCTCGGCGCATTGATGTTGTCGACCGACGGCCGCAACATCGAAACCGCCTTGCGCACGGTGCGGCGCGACATTCTGCGCCTGGCGAGCGCCACGCTCGTGTTGACGGTGCTGCTGTCGCTCTATCTGGCGGGCACCATCGCGCGGCCGGTGCGGCGCCTCGCGCGCGCGGCTGACCGCGTCACCGTTGCGCGCACGCGCTCGGGCGTGGGCGGTACGCTGGGGGCGGGTGCGGCGTTGTCGCGCGCGATCCCGGACCTCACCGCGCGCGGCGACGAGATCGGCGATCTGTCGGCCGCCTTGCGCGACATGACCGAAGCGCTCGCCCGCCGCCTCGATGCCATCGACCGCTTTGCCGCCGACGTTGCGCACGAACTCAAGAATCCGCTGACCTCGCTCAAGAGTGCGGTCGAAACCGTGGCGCGCGTCTCCGATCCCGGCGTGCAGCAGAAGCTGATGGCTATCGTGCTCGAAGACGTGGCGCGCCTCGACCGGCTCATCACCGACATTGCGGGCGCCTCGCGCCTCGATGCGGAACTGAGCCGCACCCAGGCCGAGCCCGTCGATCTGGCGCAGCTGCTTGAGGGCCTCGCCGAAGCGCTGGCTGCCGTCGCCAAGCCCGGCCAAGCCAAGCCCGTTTTCAATGCCGCCAATGCCGGGCCCTTCGCCGTGATGGGCATTGCAGACCGGCTCGGCCAGGTTTTCCGCAACGTGGTGGCCAACGCCCAGTCTTTCAGCCCGCCAGACGCCTCGGTGCGCATCGCCATCGCCCGGGTCGGCAACAAGATCGCCGTCACGATCGACGACGACGGACCCGGCATCCCGGCGGAAAAATTCGACGCCATTTTCGAACGATTCTATTCCGAGCGCCCGGCGAGCGAAAAATTCGGCACCCATTCCGGCCTCGGCCTGTCGATTTCACGCCAGATCGTCGAAGCACATGGCGGCACCATAACCGCCGAAAACCGCCAAAATGAGGGAGGAGCTGTGCTCGGGGCGCGCTTCACGATCCAGCTGCCGGCTGCCTAGTTTTTGAGCGGTATTTCAAAACTCCGGGCTTCCTGGCTTGCTGCTTAACTTTTGTGCATCGCAACGCGTCGCGATTGACATCAGCGTCGTTCGGTCGCAGGCTAATTCCGCGTGAGGCAACGAACCAAACTTCAGGTCCATGCGACCTGTGTCGAAATTGCCAAGCTTGGCGTTTTGTTGTGCGGCGCATCGGGAAGCGGCAAGTCCGACCTGGCCTTGCGGGCGATAGCTGCCGGTGCGCGGCTGGTCGCCGACGACAGGGTCGATCTCTGGTACGATGAACCAAAGCAGAGCGGACCAAAGCAGAGCGGGACGAAACGGTCGCAGCCGATTGTATGGGCACAAGCGCCCGCGGCCTTGGCCGGTTATCTGGAGGTTAGAGGAATCGGTATCGTGCGTGAGCCTGCCGCAAAACGTGCCCGTCTCGGATTGGTGATCGACTTGGCCCACAAGGCCGACATCGAGCGCCTGCCGGAAAAGCGTTCGCGCACGCTGCTCGGGCAGGCGTTTCCGCTGCTCGCCTTGGACCCGTTTGCGGCGTCGGCCGTGGCGAAGCTCTTCTTGGCCGCGAAGCTCGCGCGCCGCCAAGCGCTTTTTGCGCATTGAAGCGACCGAGGCCGCGATCCCCGATGACATATTCGATTTTGCCCGGCGCGCGCGCCCGATGATCGTTCCCCTGCAAACTGCACCCGTCCCCGCCCCGCATGCGCCTGCGCGCCGCGTCGTCCTCGTCACGGGCCTTTCGGGCGCCGGCCGGTCCTCGGCGATGCGCGCGCTCGAAGATGCGGGCTACGAAGCGGTCGACAATCTGCCGCTGACCTTGCTTGCGAGCCTTGTGCTGTCCGAACCCGGGACCGATCTGCGCCCGGTCGCGATCGGCGTGGATACGCGCACGCGCGATTTCGGCGTCGATGCGCTGACCGGTGCGATCGACCGGCTGGTGGCCGAACCCGCCCTCGACGTGCGCCTCCTCTATCTCGATTGCGACGACGACCAGCTCGCGCGCCGCTTCACCGAAACGCGCCGGCGCCATCCGCTCGCCGCCGACCGTCCGCTGCTCGACGGCATCAAGGCCGAACGCCGGCTGCTCGAACCGCTGCGCGCGCGCGCCGACCGCGTGATCGATACGACCGGCCTTGCCCCGCACCAACTCAAGCGCTTCGTGCAGGACGATTTCGCGCTCGATGCGCCCGCGGGCCTCGCTTTGTCCGTCGTCAGTTTTGCCTACCGCAACGGCCTGCCGCGCGAGGCCGATCTTGTGTTCGACGTGCGGTTCCTCGCCAACCCGCATTACCGGCCCGATTTGAAGCCCCTGACCGGCAAGGATGCCGACGTGGCGCAGTTCGTGGCCCGCGATCCGGGCTTCCAGGCGTTTTTCGACGGCCTTTCCGACATGATCGCAGCGCTGCTGCCGCGCTTCGAGGCGGAAGGCAAATCCTATCTCACCGTCGCGATCGGCTGCACGGGCGGGCGTCACCGCTCGGTCTTCGTGGCCGAACGGCTGTCGGCACGCCTCGCCCAAGGCGGGCGGCGTGTGGCACTCGTCCATCGCGACCTCGACCGGAGTTTTGCATGAGCACGACACCCCGCCCCCCGCAACGCCCAAACAATGTCGAGCCGATCGCCAAAGAAACGCCCGAGAAATCCGACGCCCTTATCGGGCTCGTGCTCGTGACGCACGGCCGGCTCGCCGCCGAGTTCGTGGCGGCGCTCGAGCATGTGGTGGGGCCGCAGCGCAACGTCGCGGCCGTGTGTATCGGCCCCGACGACGACATGGAAATGCGCCGCAACGAAATCCTCGAAGCGGTGGCGCGCTGCGACACCGGCACGGGCGTCGTGGTGCTCACCGACATGTTCGGCGGCACGCCGTCGAACCTCGCAATTTCGATCATGGACCGCGCGCGCATCGAAGTGATCGCGGGCGTCAATCTGCCGATGCTGATCAAGCTCGCGAGCGTGCGCGCCAGCGAACCGCTGGTCGCAGCCGTCCAGGCCGCGCGCGAAGCGGGCCGCAAATACATCAACGTCGCCTCGCAGCTGCTCGCAGGCGACATCAAGCCGGTCGCCGCCGCGCGATGAGCCAAACGGCGGCGGCGAACTGCGAAATCCGCAACAAGCGCGGCCTGCACGCGCGCGCTGCCGCCAAATTCGTGAAGCTCGCCGGCCAGTTCGGCGCCGATATCCGCGTGACCAAGGGGGCAACGACCGTGTCGGGCCTGTCGATCATGGGGCTGATGATGCTGGCGGCCGCCCCCGGCTGCAGCGTCGAGATCGCTGCCGAAGGCGACGACGCGCAAGCCGCCGTCGACGCGATCGCCGCCCTCATCGCCGCCAAGTTCGACGAAGACTGACGCAAGGATGGCGCGCACGCCCGCACCCAAATCGGCCGCCCGCGGCAAGGGCCAAGCAAGCTACCAGGGGCTTGGCGTGGCCCCCGGCATCGCGATCGGACCTGCGCACGTGCAGGGCGGCGAAGTGCCGGCCTTTGCCGACTGCACGATCGCACCCGACCAGATCGATCTCGAAAAAGCGCGTTTTGCCGCGGCCGTCGAGACCAGCAAAAAGCAGCTCGCCAAGCTCAAGCAGAAAACCGGCAACCTGCCGGCGGCCGCGGCCGAGGAGCTGAGCTTCCTGCTCGACGCGCACATCCAGATGCTCTCGCAGTCGCGCCTCGTGCGCGGCGTGGAGCGGCGCATCGGCGAAAATCTCGCAATGTCCGAAACGGCCGTGCGCGCCGAATCCGAAGCCATCGCCGAGGCCTTCGAGGCGATGAACGACAGCTATCTCGCCCAGCGCGTGCAGGACGTGCGCGAAGTGGCCGCCCGCCTCGTGCGCAACCTCACGCAAACGCCATGGGGTGCGTTCAAGAACCTGCCCGCGGGCGCCATCATCGTCGCCGAAGAAATCACGCCCGCGGACACGGCCACGATGGACCCCGACATCGTCGGCGGCTTTGCGACCGTGACCGGCGGGGCCGAAGGCCACACGGCGATCATGGCGCGCGCTTTGGGTCTGCCGGCCGTTCTCGGCATCGGCGATCTCGTCGGCGCCGTGCGCTCGGGCGACACGGTGATCGTCGACGGCACCGAGGGCCGCGTGGTCGTGCGCCCGACGGCGGCAACGCTCGAGCGCTACGAGAAGCGCCGTCTCGAGTACGAAAAAGAAGAGCGCCAATTCTCGCGCCTTGCGAAGCTGCCGGCCGTCAGCAAGGACGGCGTCGAGCTGTCGCTCGGCGCCAATCTCGAGTTCCCGCGCGAAGTGGAGCAGGCGTTGGCCGTGGGTGCGTCGTCGATCGGCCTGCTGCGCAGCGAGTTCATGTTCATGAACCGCAACGACGTGCCGGGCGAAGACGAGCAGTACAAATTTCTGTCGGAAATCGTCAAAGGCATGGGCGGTCGCACGGTGACGATCCGCACGCTCGACGTGGGCGGCGAGAAGCTCGCCTCGGCCCTGGGCGACCTGTCGCCGGGGCCGAACCCGGCATTGGGCCTGCGCGCGATCCGCCTGTCGCTGGCGCGGCCCGAACTTCTCGACGCGCAGATCTCGGCGATCCTGCGCGCGGGCGCGCACGGGCCGGTGCGCATCCTCGTGCCGATGATCGCCACGGTCGACGAAATGAAGCAGGTGCGCGAAGCGCTGCTGCGCAACGCGCGCCGCCTGATCCGCAAGGGCACCCCGATCGCCGACCCGCTGCCGCCCGTGGGCGCCATGATCGAGATTCCGGCGGCGGCACTTGCGGCCGATGCGCTGGCGCGCGTGTGCGACTTCTTCGCGCTCGGCACCAACGACCTCACCATGTACGCGCTTGCCATCGACCGCGGCGACGAGCAGGTGGCGCATCTCTACAATCCCCTGCATCCGGCCGTGCTGCGCTTGATCCAGTTCACGGCCGAAGCCGCGCTGCGCAACCGCATTCCGGTGTCGATCTGCGGCGAAATCGCCGGCGATCCGCGCTACACGGCGCTGCTGGCCGGGCTCGGCATCCGCGAATTGTCGATGGCGCCCATCAAGATTCCGCGCGTCAAAAACCGCGTGCGCACGCTCGACGTTCAAAGTGCCGCCGCACGCGCGCGCATGGTCATGGAACAATGGGACATGAAGACCATTGCCGACCTCGTCGACGCCTACAACGACAGCCTCGTGAAGAGCAAAGAATAGAAGCGTTATCAGCCGCTTGGGACCGGCTCGGGAAAACCCTTTGAGCGGCTACGGCAGGGCGGCTATAAGCGGCCCTTCGCGGCCCCCGCAAAGGCGGGGACAGCCCCCCTTTTGTCCCAACCTGGAGCTTGTTTGCAGATGCCCGATTATATCGTCAACGACGTGTCGCTGGCCGAATGGGGCCGCAAGGAACTGTCGATCGCCGAATCCGAAATGCCGGGTCTGATGGCGATCCGCGCCGAATACGGCCCGTCGCAGCCCTTGAAGGGCGCGCGCGTTGCAGGCTCGCTGCACATGACGATCCAGACGGGCGTGCTGATCGAAACGCTGAAGGCGCTGGGCGCCGACGTGCGCTGGGCGTCCTGCAACATCTTCTCGACGCAAGACCACGCCGCCGCCGCGATCGCTGTCGCCGGGACGCCGGTCTTCGCCTACAAGGGCGAAACGCTGGTCGAGTACTGGGACTACACGCACAAGATCTTCGAGTGGGCCGACGGCGGCGTGCCGAACATGATCCTCGACGACGGCGGCGACGCCACGCTGCTGATCCATCTCGGCATGAAGGCCGAGAAGGACCTCTCGGTCGTCTCGAAGCCGACCAACGAAGAAGAAGAAGTGCTCTACGCCGCAATCAAGAAGCGCGTGGCCGAGCAGCCGGGCTGGTACAGCAAGGTCGGCAAGGCGATCCGCGGCGTCACCGAAGAAACCACGACCGGCGTGCACCGCCTGTATCTGATGGAAAAGGACGGCTCGCTGCTGTTCCCGGCCATCAACGTCAACGACTCGGTCACGAAGTCGAAATTCGACAATCTCTACGGCTGCCGCGAATCGCTGGTCGACGCGATCCGCCGTGCGACCGACGTGATGATGGCCGGCAAGGTCGCGGTCGTCGCCGGCTTCGGCGACGTCGGCAAGGGCTCGGCCGCTTCGCTGCGCCAGGCCGGGGCCCGCGTGCTCGTGACCGAAGTCGATCCGATCTGCGCGCTGCAGGCGGCGATGGAAGGCTACGAAGTGGTGACGATGGAAGACGCCGCCACGCGCGCCGACCTCTTCGTGACCGCCACGGGCAACGTGGACGTCATCACGATCGAGCATATGCGCGCCATGAAGGACCGGGCGATCGTGTGCAACATCGGCCACTTCGACAGCGAGATCCAGGTCGCGGCCCTCAAGAACTACAAGTGGAACAACATCAAGCCGCAGGTCGACGAGATCGAACTCGCCAGCGGCAAGCGCATCCTGCTGCTGGCCGAAGGGCGCTTGGTCAATCTCGGCTGCGCCACCGGCCATCCGAGCTTCGTGATGTCGTCCTCGTTCTCGAACCAGACGCTGGCGCAGATCGAGCTGTGGATCAACCGCGACAACGGCAAATACGCGCGCAAGGTCTACACGCTGCCCAAGAAGCTCGACGAAAAGGTCGCGGCCCTGCATCTCGAGAAGATCGGCGTGAAGCTCTCGAAGCTCACGCCGGCCCAGGCCAAGTACATCAACGTGACCGAACAGGGTCCGTTCAAGGCCGACACGTACCGCTACTAAGCGGTACCTGCCGACAGACGGAACGGCCGGGCGCTGGCGACAGCGCCCGGCCGTTTTCGTTTCAGTCGCTTGCTGTTGAACTAGCTGCTTGGCGCTAAGTCTAACTTTTTTAGCTCAAACAGATAACTTCCGATTTTGTTTTGATTGTTGGATACACTATGGTACTTTAGATAGTCTTCTTGTGTAAAATTGAGGGAGGGCGAACGATGAGGCTTTCACTTGGCTTCTTTGTGGTTAGTGTTGCCGTCCTCGTCTCTGAAACTTTATTTGCTCAATCTGCGAATGTTGAGCCAATTCGAATCGCATCTCCATACCCGAAGGATACGCCGATTGGCATTGCCGTTGACTCGCTCGCGAGTGATTTACAAAAGAGTTTGGCAGGCTACTACCAAGTAACGGTTGTCAATCGGCTCAACTCTAGTCTAGACGCAATAAATTCTAAAGAATTTCAATTATCAGTAGTTCCATCTACAGATCTCAATCGAATTAGCGACAATGCATTTTCTTTATATGACCTTCCCTTTCTATTCGCATCCTCAAGGGAGCTGGCGGCAGTTCAGCAGACGGAAGGAGGCAACATTCCGTTTGCAATGTTTCAAAGGAAGACGGGGATAATTGGACTTGGGTACTTAAACAATGGCTTTAACAATCTTGTAATTTACTCGGCTGTTAATGACGTCTCGGGCCTAAAGGGCAAAACTGTTAGCGTGTCCTCTCAAGCGAGCCGAATTGCACTACAGGGATTTGGAGTAACTCCAAGGCAGGTTGTATTTGCTGAACTCAGCTCTGCGGTCCAAGCCGGTGCAATTGATGGATTTGAGAGCTCGCCAACCCTAGCCTGGGATATACTGAAAAGAAGAGCTTTCGATAAGTCGCCAATTACAGCCTTGCCAATGCGACCAAACGTAGCTGCATTTGTAGTTTCAGAATTTACCTGGAAATCCCTCTCTTATCGAGCACAAATAGCAATTAAAGAAGCAACGGAGAACGCAGAAATTAAATCTACTACGGAAGCTGCCCGTAGAGAGGCCGAAGCTGCGAATTTCTTTTTTCAATCTCAGATGACTAACAGCGCAGACTTTGGTGCATTCTATAAGTCAGCCCAGCCAAGTTGGCACCTCCCAACAGGCACACCAGAAGCAAGCCGCTTGAATAATATACTTCCTATAATTGAACAAATTCGCGCAAATTCTCCTCCAAGCAATACTCCACCTGGGCGCAGGGGCTCAATTGAGCCAACTGTGGGAGCGGCTAGCCATGCGGCACTTTCGCCGACAGGTGAGGTGCTATTCGCAACGGACAGAAGAGTAGAGAGCGATCCGGACCCGCGCTTTAGAATTGGGTCGAATCGCGGTCAACTCGCGTACGGCGTTACAAGATTCAACATTAGCGCACAACGTCCAATGGGGAATGTCGATTCGAACTTGAGTCAGCTAGCTGATGTTGATGAGTTGCGCGAGGCGAGTTTTCTGTCACACGTTAGTGACCGACTTTCTAGGTCACCTAAAAATGAGCTACTAATATTTGTTCATGGTTTTAACAACACTTTTGAGGACGCTGCTCGATCGCTGGCATTGTTTAGTGAAGATGTAAAACTTGGTGCGGTTCCTATTTTGTTTAGCTGGCCGTCCGATGGCATAGCTTTGCGATACCCAAGTGACGAGGAGGAAGTAAGAGCGAGCCGAAACAATTTCTTGATGTTTTTAAGGTCAATTAAGAGTCAGACTGGGGCAAATCAGATACATGTAGCTGCTCACAGTATGGGAAGCAGGTTGATTCTAGAGGCGTTAGATCGGTTCGATACAGAGCACGCCTCAGATAACAACATTCTTTTTGGACATCTAATTCTCGCTGCGCCGGACGTCTACACTGAAATTTTTTCGCAAACTATAGAGGCGATCAAGCGTCGATCAAAGCGGGTAACCCTGTATGTATCAGAAAATGATTCGGCATTGAAATGTTCCAAGAGCTTGCACGGAAATCGGAGACTCGGCGAGGCGGGGAGTATTCCGTTTTTAGCGCCTGGAATTGATACAATCGATGCTACAAACGTAGAGCCGCCTCCCCCACCCACGAGAGCATGGTGGGATTTTTTAAGCTACCTTTTCATTGACGCATGCCGAAGTGGTCATGCGTACATGATCCGTAGCATTCGCGTGCAGGCGGATGTCCAAAACTTGGTGCAGAATAATCTTCGTCCGGTTGATCGATACGGAATTATCGAAAAACAGTCAGGCAGCCTGACATATTGGCAGTTTAAACGAGCAGATAGAGATCGTTGATTTCGTCATTCATTCAAGGCCGACACGTACCGCTACTAAGCGGCACCTGCTGCTACTAAGCGGCACCTGCCGACAGACGGAACGGCCGGGCGCTGGCGACAGCGCCCGGCCGTTTTCGTTTCAGTCGCTTGGGCAGGCCCGCATCGTCTAGGATGGGTGCCGTGATCGAGTTTCTGTCAGGATTGGCGGCGGGCGGGGCGGCGATGGGGCTTGGATGCCTTGCGCTGTGGCGGCGGCTCAAGGCGGCCGAAGCGCGTGCGACGGCGGCCGAAACAGCGCGCGGCGAATTGGCGCTGCACGCCAATCTCGAACGCAGCGAGCGCGAGGCCGCCGACGACGCCGTGCGGCGCCTCGAATCCGCATTCGACGCGCTCCCCTTGCCGCTGTGGCGGCGCGACGGCGAACAGCATCTCGTCTGGTGCAACCGCACCTACGCGGCCGCCGCCGACCTCACGCGCGACGAGATTCTGGACGGCGGCCGCATCGGGCTCGGCGGGGTCGCGCTTGCCAACCGCCTGCAGCGGCTCGCCCGCCTCGCCCTTGCTGCGCGCACGCCGCAGAGCGAAAGCGACCATATCGTCGTGGCGGGCGTGCGGCGGCTGTTCGACTTCACCGAAGTGCCCCTGCCCGACGGCGGCACGATCGGGATCGCGGTCGACCAGACCGAGCGCGACGACGCGGCGATCGAACTTGCGCGCCACATCGCGGCGCAAGGGGCGGTGCTCGAGACGATGCCGGTGGCGATCGGCATCTTCGGCGCCGACCGGCGCCTCAAATACTTCAACAGCGCCTATGCGCGCCTGTGGCGCGCCGACGAAGGGTGGCTCGCAAACGAACCGGAATACGGCGAGATCCTCGAGACGCTGCGCGAGCGGCGGCGGCTGCCGGAATTCGCCGATTTCCGCCTGTTCAAGCGCCAGCGCCTGGGCCTGTTCGACACGCTGTTCGAATCCTTCGACGAACTCATGTACCTGCCCGACGGCACCACCTTGCGCGAACGCTGCATGCCGCATCCGCTCGGCGGTCTCCTGTTCGCGTTCGAGGACGTGACCGACCGGCTCGTGCTCGAGCGCTCCTACAACACGCTGATCGCCGTGCAGCGCGCCACGCTCGACAATCTCTACGAAGGTGTGGCCGTGTTCGGCTCGGACGGGCGGCTCAAGCTGCACAACCCGGCCTTCGCGCGCATTTGGGACATCCCCGACGCCGCCCTCGTCGCCGAGCCGCATATCGGCGACGTGGTCGAGCGCATGCGCCCCTTCTACGAACCGCAGGCCGATTGGCCCGCCCTCAAGGAGCGCATCGTCGAAAGCCTGACCGCGCGCGACGGCACGCGCGCACGCATCGCGCGCAGCGACGCGCGCGTGCTCGACTACGCGGTGGTGCCGCTGCCCGACGGCGCGACGCAGCTCTCGTTCGTCGACGTCACCGACCGCCTGCGCGTGGAGCAGGCCCTGCGCGAGCGCGCCGAAGCGCTCGAGGCCGCCGACCGGCTCAAATCGGAATTCATCTCGACCGTGTCCTACGAGCTGCGCACGCCGCTCAACACGATCATCGGCTTCACCGAACTGCTGGCGAACCAGTATTTCGGCACGCTCAATGCGCGCCAGAGCGAATACTGCGCCGACATTCTGACCGCGTCCGAGCGGCTGCTGGCGATCGTCAACGACATTCTCGATCTCGCCTCCATCGACGCCGGGCGCATGACGCTTGAGCTGCACGCGGTCGATCCGGCGAGCCTGCTCGCCGATACGGCCCAGATCATGGGCGATCTTGCGCGCGAACGCGAAATCGCGATCGCCGTCGGAACCTGCACCGACGTGCCCGTGCGCGGCGACGAGCGGCGCCTCAAACAGGCGATGTGCAATCTCGTTTCCAACGCGCTCAAATTCACGCCGCCGGGCGGGCGCGTGGCGCTGTCGGCCACGCTCGACGGCGACAGCGTGCTGCTCGCCGTCGCCGACACCGGCGTCGGCATCGCCAAGGCGGATCTGGCGCGCGTGTTCAAGGAGTTCGAGCGCGGCAACGACGCGGAAACGCGGCGCATGGGTGCGGGCCTCGGCCTGTCGCTCGTCAAGCGCATCGTAGAGCTGCATGGCGGCAGCATCGCTCTGCAATCGGAACCGGGGGCCGGCACGGTTGTGACGTGCCGGCTCGCGCGCTGGACGGAACCGGCGGCTTAAGCCACGCGCCGGTTCGGGTCGCGCAGCATGCTGTCGATGTGGAAGCCCTGGAACAGGCGGATGCCGACGGCCTGGCCGAGTTCGAGCGCTTCGGCCGTCTCGCAGCGCGCCATGATGAGGCGCCCGGGCTCGGCCGCCGCGATGCGCTCGGCCACGCCCGGATCGCGCCATTCGTTGACGCGCTCGGCGCGGAACAGGATCTTGATGAAGTCCGCCCCCATCTCGGCGCGCGAGAACATCGAAAGCACGTCGAGCGTGACACCGTCGAGCAGCACGCGGTAGCCCGCATTGCGCAGGAATTCGCACGCGGTCAGATACTCGGCGAAATCCCAGAACACGTCGAAGCGCGGGATCTCGATGAGAATCTGGCTCTTCGGGATGAAATTGGCGATGCGCGTGTCGAACTCGCGGAACGCCGCGCTCATCACGGTCTGGATATTGAGATTGATCGACACGTTGCCGGACTGGCGCGTGACGAAACCGTCGAACATGGCGCGCAAAACGCGCTGGTCCATCGTGCGCGTAAGCTGCTGGAACAGGGGCTTCACGATGCGCAGGTCGTTGCGCGGCGCCACCATCTGGCGCAGATCGTTGACGCCGACGAACACCTCGCGGAAGAAGTTGCGCATGATCTCGCCGGGCGCGACGGCGCAGCACATCTGGCTCTTGAGGAAGCCTGTGATGTCGGCCTTGCGCAGCAGATCTTCGAGCTTGGCGAGCGAAGCGGGCGTCAGCGGCTGGCCCTGCGCCGTGGTGAGGGCGGTCCCCGCCTTGTTGAGCAGGCGCATGCGGCGCTCGTTGAACGCGCGGTAGTCTTCGGCGATCTTGCCCACGATCGCTTCGAAATCGGCAAGGCCGTCCTTGAGGGCGAACAGCTCGTAGGCTTCCTGCGCCTGGCCTTCCTCGATGCCCGCCGCCGAGGCGTATTGGCGCAGAATGGCCTTAAGGTCGCCGTCGAAATTCTCGAGATGGTAGCGATGGTCGCGCCGGAACAGCAGCACGATGTTGAAATTGTGCATGGCGTACACACCGCTGTCGGACTGCCCGAGCAGCGTGCGCAAGGCCTGGATGATCTGCTGGAAGTTCTCGCGCCGGCGCCCGAACCACGCCGAATTGTTCATCGCGATGACCACGCCGTAGCGAAACTGGATGTCCTCCGACCGCTTGATGCGGGCGAGTTCGGCCAGCAGGCTTTCTTCGTCGGTCGTGTCGGTGGTTTTCTGATCCATAATACGCGCGGACTTTATCCCAGAGGGCCGTTTTGTTCAACTCGACGCGCCCAGGGCAGGCCGCGCGCGGGGGTTGGCTGCGCCTGGCGGCTGCGCCAGCGCTTCAGAATATCGAGCGATTCGGGCAGGCCCAGGCGCTCGAACATCGCGACCGCCTCGGACGGCGGATCGAACTTGGCGTCGCCCGACTCCGGCAGCACGCGTCCTTCGCTCGTCGAGGTGCGGCGCACGAGGCGCGCCAGAACCAGATACTGCGCGCGCTCCATGCCGAGGGCGCGGGCGGCAACCGCCAGGGCCCGTCCGTCGGCCTGGTAGAGCACGCGGCGCGACAGACGCATCGGCAGTTCGGCAAAGCGCGCGAACAAAGCTTCGAACAGCGAGACGTGCCCTTGGCGCAAAGTGCGCACGAGGATCGCCGGATCGTTGAGCCGCTCGGCCTTGATCGTATCGGCCAGGCGATCGGCGCTCGAACCCCACGCCATCGCCTCGCCATGGTCGGCGGCGGCATTGCCGGCCGCCTCGTCGATCGCCCATTCGACCTCGGACGACCAATTCGGCGACAGACCCGAATTGTCGGGCTGGAAGGCGTAGCGCTCGCGGATCTGGCGCTTGAGATCGGCCGCAACCCAGCCATAGAGCTTGGCCGCAAGCTCGGCCGGCAGATCCTCGCGCGTCACGAGGCCGCTTTGCAGGCGCTCGTTCTCGCGCGCGAAATCGGCAAGATAGGCGTAGGTCGCCGCCGCGATTTCGGCCGAGCGATTGGCCAGCAATTCGGCCATCACGTCGGCGTCGCCGGTTTCGACGAGGGCGGCCGAGACGTCGGCGCCGATATCCTCGCGCGTGGCGATCGCAAGGCTGTGGGCACTGCCGCGCTGGCGGATGATCTCGATAAGGTCGGCATCGTTGAGCGCCGCACTCATGGTCAAGAGCGGGCGCGCGATGTGGATTTCGTCGTTGGCGAGCGCAAACACGAGATCGCGCGGCGCATCCGGATTGGCGGCAAGCGACTCGGCCAAACGCTGCCGGATTTCGGTCTCGGTCTCGCGGATCAGATGGCGCACGATGTCGGCCGCGATCTGGAAGGCGCTGGGATCGAAAGCGCTCGGCGCATCGGCCAGAATCTCGCCGAGCTGGTTGCCGATCTGCGCGCGCGCAGGCCCGGCCACCGGTCCCCGGTCGGCCTGGGCGACCTGCAGCAACGCTTCGATTTTGCTTTGGATGCTTTCCGCCATCGAGGGTCCACGTTATGCGACGCAACGAGTCTGCGGCAAGCGATAGCGCCCGGACCGCTTACCTTGAATCGCGGTTGCGAATAATTCTTACTTGCACAATTTGGCGACCCCCGTTATAACTCCGCCATTGCAACTCATTCGCAACGCATGGAGTGGATCGTATGACTGTTGTTTCGCGCCGCGCCCTCTTGGGCGGTCTTGGTCTCGGCGGCCTTGCAGCCGCAGCCGGCGGCTGGTCGCCGATCAACCCGGCCCGCGCACAGGCGGCCGGCACCGTCAATCTCTACACCGCCCGCCACTACGATACGGACGAGGCGATCTACGCGAATTTCACGCGTGCCACGGGCATCCGCGTCAACCGCATCGAAGCCGACGCCGACAAGCTGATCGAGCGCATGCGCGCCGAGGGCGCCAACAGCCCGGCCGACATTTTCATCGCAGTCGATGCGGGGCGCATCTGGCGCGCGCACGAGGCGGGCCTTCTGCAGCCGCTGCGCTCGGCCGTGCTCGAGGCGGCCGTGCCTGCCAATCTGCGCGAACCGGCGGGCCATTGGTTCGGCCTGTCCAAGCGCGTGCGCGTGATCGCCTACGACAAGGCGCGCGTGGCCCCCGCCGACATCGCGACCTACGCCTCGCTCGCCGATCCGAAATGGAAGGGCAAGCTCCTCGTGCGCTCGTCGACGCATGTCTACAACCAGTCGCTCGTGGGCGCGCTGATCGCCCACAACGGCGAAGCGGCAACCGAAGCCTGGGCCAAGGGCGTGGTCGCCAATCTCGCCCGGCCGCCGCGCGGCGGCGACACCGACCAGCTTCGCGGCATCGCAGCGGGCGAAGGCGAGATTGCGCTCGTGAACCACTACTACTACGCAAATCTCGTCGCCTCGGCGAAGCCCGAGGACCAAGCCCTGATCGCCAAGGTCGGCATCGTGTTCCCCGAGCAAGGGGCCAACATGCGCGGCGTGCACGCCAATATCGCGGGTGCGGGGATCGCACGCCATTCGCCGAACCGCGCCAATGCCGTGCGCTTCCTCGAATATCTCGCAAGTGCCGAAGCCCAGAGCATCTTCGCCGAAGGCAACAACGAGTATCCGGTCGTGCAGACCGCGCGCCTGTCGCCGGTCTTGAGCCGATTCGGCGAGTTCCGCGAAGACACGATCGACGCCGCCGTCTTCGCGCGCAACAACGAAGCCGCCCTCAAGCTCACCGACCGCGCGGGCTGGCGCTGACCTATGGCGTGGCGGTAGTGTTGCGGGAGCAATGAACTATCGCCACGCCTTCCACGCCGGAAACTTCGCCGATCTCGCCAAGCACGCCGCCCTCGGCCTGCTGGTGCGGCACCTCGCCGAGAAACCCAAAGGTTTTTGCGTGCTCGACACGCATGCGGGCCTCGGCGAATACGATCTTCTCGCCGATGCCGCATCGCGCACCGGCGAATGGCAGGGCGGCATTGGCCGCGTCTTCGGGGCGGGCGAACCGCCCGCTTCCCTCGCCCCCTATCTCGACGCCGTCAATGCCCTCAATTCGGACGGCGTGTTGCGCTGGTATCCGGGCAGTCCGCGTCTGATCAAATCGCTTCTGCGCCCGCAGGACCGCCTGATCGCGTGCGAACTGCACCCGCAGGACGCCGCGACGCTGCAGCGCACCTTCGCGCGCGAGCGCGGCGTGGAAATCCGCGCGCAGGACGGCTACCAAGCGCTCGCGAGCCTGTGGCCGCCGCGCGAGCGCCGCGGCCTTGCCCTGATCGATCCGCCATTCGAACGCACCGACGAGTTTGCCGCCCTCGAAGAAGCGCTGCGCGGCGCCCATCGCCGCTTTGCGACCGGCACGCTCGCAGCGTGGTATCCGATCAAAGGCCGGGCGCCGGTCGATGCGTTTTTGGCGGCGGTCGGCGACGGCCGCATCCGGCGCGTGAGCGTGGCCGAATTCATGCGCCAGCCGCCCGACGATCCGAAACGCTTCAACGGCAGCGGCCTCGTGATCGTGAACGCGCCCTGGCAGTTCGACGAGAAACTGCGGACGGCGTGGGAATGGTGCGCTGCCGCCCTCGAAATCGCGGGCGGCATTCGCATCGAAACGCTGGTCGGCGAATGAATTTTTACGTGGGCGGCGCGCCGATCGGGCCGTTGAGTTCGACCGTGACCGCCTCGGGACCCTTGCGCGCCGTCACAACCTTCATGCGCACCGGCTGGCCCGGCGAGAGGCTCTGAAGCCCGGCATTGCGCAGCACCGTGATGTGCACGAACACGTCCTTGCCGCCGCCATTGGGCTGCACGAAGCCGTAGCCTTTGAGGCCGGAGAACCACTTCACCACGCCGTCGAGCGATTCGGCGTTCGAGAGATCGACGGGTGCTTGGTAGCTCGACCGCTCGTTGCCGCCGCCGCCCCAACCGCCGCCGCCGCCGCCGCGATCGCCGCCGCGGTCGCGCTCGTAGCCGCCGCGATCATTGCCGCCGCCGCCCCAGCCGGTCGACGAATTGCTGCGCTCGGTATAGGCCGGGCGCGCGCGCGGTGCCGAAGGCTGCGCCGTCGACTGATCGACCTCGAGCACGCGCAGCACCTGGCGGCCCTTGGCGCTCGAGCCGACTTCGACCGTTACGCTTGCACCTTCGCCGATCGATTCGTAGCCGGCTTGTTTCAAGGCCGACAAATGCAGAAAAGCTTCGGCCGATCCGTCGGCGGGCGTGACAAACCCGAATCCTTTGGCCGAATTGAACCACTTCACTGTGGCGCGCATCATCCCGTCACCGGCAGGCATCGTCCCGTCCTCGTCCTTCGCGTCGCAACGACGTTGGTTTGACTTCGAATTCGTTTCGGACGCCTTGCGCTGCCCCCGCGTTTTGCGTTTCGCAACACAAGACCTTCACAAATATACCGCACCGCGCATCGACTCGCAAAGTCCGGAATGACCCCTGCGTTCAATGACGGGCGGTCTCGTAGACAAGCTCGGCCGCGGCGAGATCTTCGAGCGCCGTGCCGACCGATTTAAACAGCGTAATTTGGTTGTAAAACGAGCGCCCGGCCGCGCGCCCTTGCGCCAATTCGCCGAGGTCGCCGGCGATCTGGCTCTCCATCAGCGTGCCGTTGGCGATCGGCTGCACGATGTCGCCCGCCTCTTTGAGCGCCCCGCCGTAGGTATCGACATAGACGCGTGCGCGCGCGATCGTTTCATCGTCGGCCTCGCGCATGCCCGGCGTAAAGCCGCCGACCAGATCGACATGCTGGCCCGGCCGCAGCCACGCCCCTTCGATCAACGGCGCTTGGCTCAACGTGGCGCAGCTGATCGTGTCGGCCCAGGCCGCCGCTTCGGCAAGATTTGCGGCAGCACGCGCGCGCAGACGGCGGCCGTCGAAATTCGCCGCCAATGTCTGCGCTTTTTTGAAGTCGCGTCCCCACACGACCAATTCGCGGATCGGCCGTACCGAGGCGTGCGCCAGGATCAGATGCGGCGCCAAAGCCCCCGTGCCGACCATCAGCAGTTTTTCCGAATCCTGGCGCGACAGATATTTGGCCGCCAAGGCGGATGCGGCGGCCGTGCGCTTCAAGGTCAGCATGCGCCCGTCGATCAGGGCCAAGGGTGCGCCGGTGCGCGCCGACAGCAGCAGATAGTTGCCCATGACCGACGGCAGCCCTGCCGTGCCGTTGGACGGAAACACGGTCACGATCTTGATGCCGCAATAGCGGCCCGGCTGCCAGGCCGGCATCAGCAGCAGCGTTGCGTCGGCCGCCCCGGGCACGGGCAGCGTGTGATGGTGGCGCACCGGCACCTGCGCGCCGGTGCGAAACGCGCTGCGCAGCACCTCGATCAGCGGGCCGATCTCGAGGATGTTTTCGACTTCGCTTGCGCCGAACACACGCATCGCACCGGGCGGGGCACTGCGCATCGCTCGGGCCGTCCTAGACCGGCGGCGTTGGGATGGGCAGCGGTGCCGGCGCCAAGGCGGATGGCGCGCTCGCAGACGGTGCCGCGGCAGCGGCCTTTGCCTTGAGTTCCGCCACTTCGCGGGCCAGCGCGTCGGCGCGGCGCGTGGCGGCACGCGCCCGGCTGCGCGCGCGGCCGCCGCCGAGCCACGCAATGACAGCGCCAAGGGCAAAGCCGATATAGAGCGCCCCCACCAAGGCAACGAACAGCGGCATTTCGAGGGCGGGTCCGAGCGGCCAGAAATCGACCGTCACGTCGCCGCGATTGCCGAGTGCGAACAGCCCGGCTGCGGCGGCCAGAACCCCTGCGAAAATCCAATAGAACAGCCGCATGGCCGCCGGCCTCAGCCGGACTTGCCGTCGGTATTGAGCTTCTCGCGCAGTTCCTTGCCCGTCTTGAAGAACGGGATGAATTTTTCGGTGACGTCGACCGACGTGCCCGTGCGCGGATTGCGGCCGGTGCGCGCGCCGCGCCGCTTGACCGAAAATGCGCCGAAGCCGCGCAACTCCACGCGATGCCCGCGTGCAAGGGCGGCCGTGATTTCGTCGAACACGGTGGTGACGATGCGTTCGACGTCGCGCTGGTAGAGATGCGGATTGAGCTCGGCCAGCCGCAAGATCAGTTCCGACTTGGTCATTGCCCCGACACTCCCCAGTGCGTTGATAATTTTACCGCAAACGCAGATCAGGGTGCCAGACCGCCACCAGCCCGTCAAGCCTAAGCCGTTCGGGCAGATAGGTTTTTCCGAACATCGCCGAAACCGCGCTGCGCGCCAAGCCGCCCAGGAGCGGTTCGTCGCGCCAAACCCGGACTTCGCGCATCGGCAAATCGCCGTCCACACCCTTGGTGGCCAGCCAATCGCGCGCCTCGCCGATCCCGCCCAGCGCGTCGACCAGACCGTTGGCTTTGGCCTGGCGGCCGGTATAGACGCGCCCGTCGGCGAGCTTCAAGGCCGTCGGGCGGTCGAAATTGCGCCGCTCGGCCACCATGCCGACGAACATGTCGTACATGTCGTCGATCAGCAGGCGCGTGGCGGCCCGCCCCTCTTCGGTCAAGGCTTCGAACGGCGAGGGCACGGCCTTCAAGGGGGCGGATTTGATCGTCTCGGGCACCACGCCGAGCTTGGAAAGCAGGCCGGTCACGTCGGCCGTCTGCATCAAGACGCCGATCGAACCCGTGATGGTGCCCTCGCGCGCCACGATGTGGTCGGCCGCGATCGCCACCATGTAGCCGCCCGAGGCCGCAACCTCGCCCAGCACGGCCACGACCGGCTTGTCGGCGGCAATGGCGCGCACTGCGCGGAAGAAGCTTTCGCCGCCCACGACCGTGCCGCCCGGGCTATCGATGCGCAACACGAGCGCCTTCGCATTGCGCGAGGCCATCGCGTCTTCGAGCGCCTCGACCATTTCGGGATCGTCCATGATGACGCCCGACAGGCGCAGCTCGGCAATGTAAGGCTGGTAGCGGCGTGCGAGATCGCTGCCGCCGGCTGCAACCGCGATCATCGCTGCACCCACGACGATCGCCGCCCCGCGCCACCAGCTGCGCGAGCGCTTCAAGCGCCGCCGTTCGGCAATAAGTTCGCCCTCGTCCATGGCCCGCAATCTAGGGCGTTGCACACATCCTCACAAGCCCCCGCCCCCAAACGCAAAAGGGCGGAACCTTCGGGGTTCCGCCCTTCCGCGTTTCCGTCTCGCTTGGCGCGAGATGAAAGACTAGTCGCTTTCCTTCTCGGCCTTGCGCTTGAGGGCCGCACCCAGGATGTCGCCGAGCGAAGCGCCGGAGTCGGACGAGCCGAACTTCTCCATCGCTTCCTTGTCGTCCTCGATTTCGCGCGCCTTGATCGAGAGCTGGATCTTGCGGCTGGCGCGGTCGAGCTGGGTGATCTTCGCATCGACCTTTTCGCCGATCGCGTAGCGCTCGGGGCGCTGTTCGGCGCGGTCGCGCGACAGGTCCGACTTGCGGATGAAGCCCGTGACGCCGTCGGCCAGCGTGAGTTCCACGCCGTTGTCCTGCACGGCCGAAACCGTGCCGGTGATGATGTCGCCCTTCTTGAAACCCTGGGCGGCCGATTCGAACGGATCGGAGGTGAGCTGCTTGATGCCGAGCGAAATGCGCTCTTTTTCGACGTCGACGTCGAGCACCTTCACCTTCACCGTGTCGCCCTTCTTGTAGTCCTTGATGGCTTCTTCGCCGGACTTCTCCCAGTCGATGTCCGAGAGATGGACCATGCCGTCGATGTCGCCGACCAGACCCACGAACAGACCGAACTCGGTGATGTTCTTGATCTCGCCTTCCATCTCGCTGCCGGCCGTGAACTTCGTCTTGAACACGTCCCAGGGATTGTCCATGCACTGCTTGAGGCCGAGCGAGATGCGGCGCTTGGCGCTGTCGACGTCGAGCACCATCACTTCGACTTCCTGCGAGGTCGAAACGATCTTGCCCGGATGGACGTTCTTCTTTGTCCAGCTCATTTCCGAAACGTGCACGAGGCCTTCGATGCCGGCTTCCAGTTCCACGAACGCGCCGTAGTCGGTGATGTTCGTCACGCGGCCGTTGAAGCGCGCATTGGCCGGATACTTAGCGGCCACGCCTTCCCACGGATCGGCTTCGAGCTGCTTCATGCCGAGCGAGATGCGCTGGGTTTCGGCGTTGAAGCGGATGACCTGCACCTTGACGTGCTGGCCGATCGTCAGCGCTTCCGACGGATGGTTGATGCGCTTCCAGGCGATGTCGGTCACGTGCAGAAGGCCGTCCACGCCGCCCAAATCGACGAACGCGCCGTAGTCGGTGATGTTCTTGACCACGCCTTCGAGGATCTGGCCTTCCTTCAGCGAAGCGACCAGTTCCGAACGCTGCTCGGCGCGCGTCTCTTCGAGGACCGCGCGGCGCGAGACGACGATGTTGCCGCGGCTGCGGTCCATCTTGAGGATCTGGAAGGGCTGCGGCGTGCCCATGAGCGGCGTGATGTCGCGCACGGGGCGGATATCGACCTGGCTGCCGGGCAGGAACGCAACCGCACCGCCGAGATCGACCGTGAAGCCGCCCTTGACGCGGCCGAAGATGATGCCGTTGACGCGGGCATTGTCCTTGAAGTTCTTGTCGAGCGCACCCCAGGCTTCTTCGCGCTTGGCCTTGTCGCGGCTGAGGGCGGCTTCGCCGTGCTTGTCTTCCATGCGTTCGACGAACACGTCGACCGTGTCGCCGGCCTTGAGCTCGGCGGGAGCACCGGCGGTGCCGAATTCCTTGAGCGCCACGCGGCCTTCGGCCTTGAGGCCCACGTCGATGATGGCGAAATCGCCTTCGATCGAAACGATGCGACCCTTGACGACGCGGCCGTCGAACGAGCCGCTTTCGCCGAGCGATTCCTGCAGCAGGGCCGCGAAGCTGTCGACGCCTGCGCCAGCGTTGCCCGATGCGGCCGTTTCGTGGCCGGTCAATTTGGATGCTTTAGCCATGTAAGCGAGGTTCCTTTGGGTCTTTCAGCGCCGGTCGTCCGTAAAGCGCGATGCTTTCGGCCGACGCCGGGGTCGGGGTTCGCGATCCAGGGACCATCCCTAGCCGCGTGTTTTTGCCGCGATGAGTGCCAGCGCTGCTTGGAAGGCGGCGGCGGCGTCCAGATCCGAGGTATCGAGCAGCTCGGCATCGTCGGCGGGTTTCATCGGTGCGGCAGCGCGTTCGCTGTCGCGTCGATCCCGCTCGGTCAAATCGGCGAAAACGCGCTCGTATATAGGGGTTTCGCCGCGCGCAAGCAACTCTTTGAATCGGCGCGTGGCGCGCGCTTGCGCACTCGCCGTCACGAAAATCTTCGCGACCTCCGGCCACGGGCATACGACCGTGCCCACGTCGCGCCCGTCGAGCACCGCCCCGCCCGGCTGGCGCGCGAAATTGCGCTGGAATTCCAGCAGGCTGGCGCGCACCGCCGGGATCGCCGAGACGACCGAGGCATGTTTGCCGACGGCCTCGCTGCGCAGATCGGGGGCGGCAAGATCGGACGCCGCAAACTGTGCGGCGGCGATTTCGGGCGCGAGCTTCTCGCGCAGGGCTTTCGACGCAACCGCACGATAAAGCGAACCCGTATCGAGATGCGGCACACCGAAATGCGCGGCGAGCGCTTTGGCGAGCGTGCCCTTGCCGGCAGCGGCCGGGCCGTCGAGCGCGATGATCAAGCGTGCCCCACCACGATGTCGCCGCCGAGTTCGGCCATGAGGGCGAGGAAATTCGGAAAGCTCGTGGCGATGGCGCCGATATCGTCGATCGACACCGCTTGGCGGCTGGCAAGCCCCATCACGAGGAAGCTCATCGCGATGCGATGGTCGAGATGCGTGGCGATCGCTGGCGTGCCCGGCGCCATGCCGGGCGGGGCACCGTCGCAGCCTTCGACGATCAGATCGTCGCCGTCGATGCGCACCTCCACGCCGCACGCGGCAAGCCCGCGCGCCACGGCCGACAGCCGGTCGCTTTCCTTGACGCGCAATTCGCCAAGGCCGCGCATGATCGTGCGGCCGCGCGCAAACGAAGCCGCGACCGCCAGGATCGGATATTCGTCGATCATCGAAGGTGCGCGCGCCGCCGGCACGTCGACGCCGACGAGCGTGCCCGCGCGCACATGGATGTCGCCCACTTCTTCGCCGGCCGCTTCGCGACGGTCGCCGATGTCGAGCGTGGCGCCCATTTCGCGCAAAGTCTGGTAGAGGCCTGTGCGCCGCGCATTGAGGCCGACATTGCGCACGGTCAGTTCGGAGCCCGGCACGATCAAACCCGCCACGACCGGGAAGGCCGCCGACGAGGGGTCGCCCGGCACATGGATCGTGCAGCCGGAAAGCTCCGGCTGGCCCGTGAGCGCAATGCGCGACACGCCGTTTTCTTCGCGCACATCGAGCGTGGCGCCGAAATGGCGCAGCATGCGCTCGCTATGGTCGCGCGTCGGTTCCTTCTCGACCACGATCGTCTGGCCCGGTGCGGAGAGGCCCGCGAGCAGCACCGCACTTTTGACCTGGGCCGAGGGAACGGGCAGCGCGTATTCGATCGGGATGGGTGCGGCCGCGCCGATCACGGTCAACGGCAGCAGCACCTTGCCGTCGGCGGCCCCGCGCGCCACAAAGCGGGCTCCCATCTGCGTCAAAGGAGCGGTGATGCGGCCCATCGGGCGGCGGCGCAGCGAGGCGTCGCCCGTGAAGACCGAAACGAAATTGTGGCCCGCGACGAGCCCCATCAACAGGCGCGCCCCCGTGCCGGCATTGCCGAGATCGAGAACGTCGGCGGGCTCGACGAGACCGCCCAGGCCACGGCCGCGCGCGCGCCAAATCCCCGTGGCGTCGTCTTTGGAAATCTCGGCCCCCATCTGGCGCATCGCGGCGGCCGTGCGCAGCACGTCTTCGCCCTCGAGCAGCCCGTGCACGACCGTTTCGCCAACCGCCAGCCCGCCCAGCATCAAAGCGCGGTGCGAGATCGATTTGTCGCCCGGAACCGCGATGGCACCCGACAAAGATGCCCCGCGGCGGGCAACGGCAGGGGTCGGCGGGGATGCGGCTGACATGGGCAAAACCTCGAATTTCCGGGCGGGCGGCGGGTTTTAGCAACCAAGCCGCCCGTCGGCAACAAGGGCCCGCATTCGCGGGGGCCTGCACCCCGGTTGACAGGGCGGGCCGGACGTGGCATGTCCCGCGCCCGTTCCAAAACGGGCGATTTTTCGGGGAGCTTCCAGGTATGTCGAAAGCCGAATGGGGTTTGAAGCGGACGTGCCAATCGTGCGGCGCGCGTTTCTACGACCTTACGAAAAGCCCGATCGAGTGCCCGAAATGCGGTGCGGAGTACGATCCGGAAGTGCTGTTGAAGTCGCGCCGCGGCAAGGCCCCGGCAGCGGCGCCGAAGCCCGTGCCCGTGCCGGTCGCCGACGACGTGGACGCGATCGAGCCTGCGGTGGGCGACGAGGCCGAGGAAGAGGATGCGGTCATCGAGGACACCTCGGAGCTGGGCGAGGACGAAGAGGATGTGGCCGAAGTCATCGAGAACGTCGAAGACGAGGAACGTTGACCGCCGCATCGGTTCGGCATAAATAACCGCCTGCCGCCCGCGGGTCCCATCCCGTCGGCCACGAATTTCGGGGCCATAGCTCAGCTGGGAGAGCGCCGCAATGGCATTGCGGAGGTCAGCGGTTCGATCCCGCTTGGCTCCACCATATAAAACAAGGGCTTAGCCGGAAACGGCTAGGCCCTTGTTCATTTGATTCTACCACCGTTCTACCACGGCAATGGCAAGATCTGGCATTTTACGGCATGGCTTTGAGCCCAAAAATCTTTACTCCAGAGAGTCGGGGCCGCTCTCAGCGACCTGCAAAACGTTTATTTTGTACCTTGGCGAAATTTTCTCCGCGCATACATTGAGCTGCGGAAGGAGAAAAATTATGACTGCACGCGATAACTATAGAGCCCACCAAGCCGCTGAATATCTTCAGATTTCTGAAAGTAATTTAGCTAAACGTCGAGTCGCCGGGTCTGGCCCCCAGTTTTGCAAACTTGGGCGGATCGTCGTGTACCGGCGTATCGACCTTGACGCTTGGTTACACGAAAATTCCCGGGAAAGCACCTCGGAGGCGTCGTAGTAGGTCCGGTCCCCGGTCGCGGAGTAGGCGGGAGCGGCGCCGACGGCCCGCGCGCCCTTTTGGGAACGCCGTAGCGGACCGACGGCAGCTCGGGCGGCCACCGATGACACCATAAACCTTCGGACGCTTTTGTCGCAGAACCCCGACACGCCTGGAGCGACGACTTCGTCTCGGCCCAGCTCCACAAAGGCCGGTCGGTGAGACCCCGGACGTTGATCGACGAATACACCAGGGAATGCCTTGCGATCCGGGTCGCCCAACGGATTAACGCTTCGACTTCATAGCGACGCTCGCCGATACGATGTTGAGACATGGCATCCCTGTGCACATATGTTCAGACAACGGACCGGAGATGACTGCGAAGGTCGTGCGGGATTGGCTTGCCCAGATCGGCTCGAAGACACTTTTCATTGAGCCAGGCGGCCCCTGGAAAAACGGCTATTGCGAGAGCTTCAAGGTCGGTGCCAACTTGGGCCAAAGCTGACCCGGAATTTAAATTATTACGAAGATGGGGAATAAGAAGGTCGCGATGGGAACTGTATTTAAATATTTGCGAAGATGAGGATAAGCAAATGACAATATAATCTTACAATATGCATAACATTGTAAATTTACCTTTTTTCTCTTTGGTTTAAGGATATAAATGATAGTTTTGAAGCTTTCCAGCCGAACTAAAGCTTTGCGAAATGCAATAGGTCCGACAGGACGGTTCAGTTTGTAAAATGAAATCCACCAAAGATGGGCTTAAGAGCTACCTAATAGAGCTAAGAACACGAGCCAATCCCACCGAAGCGCACTAAACCAAGAAGCCTCTTCGACAGGGGAAGTAAGGGAACGTTTCTTGGGTGACCGGCCCCCAAAAGCCGCAGGCGACGTTGATGGAAAATTATTCGTCTCGGTCTGACATAGGCACAATGACCTCGAGCCGCACCAAACCAACGGGGTAGAGGCCATCGAGAAATCGGTTTTGGTGATCTTTACGCTTATAGAAATTATGTATGAGTGAGACGTTTTTTGAATTTCTTGTCTGGCCATGCGCCAGAATGCTGATGCCCGGATCCTAGTCATTTATCCAAGCAATAAACGACCTCCCTTACCTCCACTACGACAGCCAATCTATTTCTTGCGGGTTGGAGAGAGAGAGCCATTGTCCGCTTTGGACCGACTCGTGTTTCGCGCGGCTGGCCGTTTTCCCCTGGAACCAGGATTCTTCGGGTAGTCCTCAGGCCCGAGGCGTTCGATGAGAAGGCCGAGATGAGCCGGTGGCGTGCGCTTGCCGATCTCCCAGAATTGAACAGTTACGACCGCCACTTTGAGGATTGCAGCCGCTTGCTTTTGAGTGAGGTTGTTCAATTTGCGCCATTCGAAAATGTCGGCGCCTGAAAAGCCCGTCATGTGACCACCAATGTCGTTTCGGCATGTGCTTCGCGCCTGATGTTACCGGCGCAGGTATTTAGCAGCGCACCATAACAGACATCGCTTGACAACACATACAATGTATGTGTATAGTCTTCATGTCAACTTCAATGAGGATCCCTGCGATGGCCAACGAAAACCCGCTTCCCGATTCGGGGGCCGCCAAGATCTGGACCAAGGGACCGTGCCGTTATGTTCCGGCATCGGATCGGCACCGGATGGCGGATTTCATCCGTGAGGCGGCCGGCTCGGCCCTGTCAATCCGGTCGGACATGAACCTCGTCGAGGCACCGAAGGAGCCCCTGTTTGCGCTCGCAGTCCAGGCGAAGCGAATGGAACTGGGTCTAGATGTGATCGGCTCAATCCTCGTGCTTGCCGTGGTCCGTGGATCGACGGTCGCATTACCGGCGATGGCCCAGTCACTTGAGGCGTACCTTGAGGCACGCTCTGCGGAAGCGAACCGTCTCGGCG
This sequence comes from Telmatospirillum sp., assembly GCA_020248985.1. Taxonomy (GTDB): domain Bacteria; phylum Pseudomonadota; class Alphaproteobacteria; order CACIAM-22H2; family CACIAM-22H2; genus Tagaea. The sequence continues at coordinate 253,413 of JADCGL010000017.1, forward strand.
GGGGCTTCGACGAGCGGCTAGAACTGAAGCAGGCACTCCGAGACGTCCGGACACGCATGAGTACGATCTCAATAATCGATGAATTTGACAAACTCCAAAAGGAGCTCATTGCCGCTGGCAATGCCTTGACGCTTGGCGAGGCCTGGGGACAGTTCCATCGAACCGGGAACAACGGAACGACCCATCGGGTCGTCGCACCAAAACTCAAGAATTTGCGCCATATCGAAGGTGGCGAAGAAGAATTCCGCATTTTGACGGCCCCGATGCCGCTTTGGAAGTCGCCAGTTCCCGTAGAAACACTTGCAGCAGTCCTGAGCCTCGAGTTCCCGCACCTAGCAAAGGTCACGGGCGAGATCGCGGCATTCGTGGCCGGTGGCTCGGCGGCCTCCCTGCGCCCTATTCTGCTGGTTGGCCCGGCGGCGATCGGCAAAGACAGCATCTTGCGTCGGGCGGCCGAACTCGTCGGCCGCCCACATCGCGAATACGATCTAGCCGGTTCGTCGGACAGTCGTATCCTTCGAGGGACGGCGAAGGGTTGGTCGACTGCATCGCCGAGCTTTGCGGTCACAGTGTGCGCGCAGCATCACTGTCCCAATCCGCTTATTCAGTATTCGGAGTTAGACCGCGCCGGCGGCGGCCGCCACAATGGGGTGGTGCATGAGACGTTGCTGGCGCTATGCGAACCTTCAACGCGGAAGAAGTGGTTCGATGACGGCCTCGGATCGGAGGTCGATCTTGGCGACGTAGCACTCGTGTTCACGGCGAATGGGATCGACGACACACCCCAACCTCTGCTGACCCGCCTTCGAATCCTCCATCTCGATCGCCCGGCTCCGGAACACGTCGCGGAGATATTAGAGCAGGCACGCCGCCGCTATGCCGCAGAGCTCAACGTAAGCATCGAAGACTTACCCGAGATCCGGCCTGAAGCGGTCGAGAAGCTCAAGGTCGTCGCGCGCGCGGGGAGGTTCCAGTTGCGCCTTGCCGACCGGGTCGTGCGGGCTCTTGGCGATCGGCGGAAAGGGCGACCGGCGCATTAAAATTCCAATCTCACCGCATCAGGTAACCTAGCCCGGAGAAAACACAAAATGATCGACGCCATCATCAACGTTATCCAATTCGACGAATTCGTCGTCGCCCTTGCTGGGCATCTGGCCACCGAGGTTTCGGCAAAAGTGACGTTCACGGCCGTAAAAGCGTTCGGTATCGCCATGATTGGTGCTTTGGCTTTGCCGCGTTCGGAAGCCACACCGCAGCCAACCATCTCGCCGCGCCGAAGAGTCCGAAAACGTAAGGCGTCGAAGGCTAACTGAGTTCGCCGGTCAGATGCTCGGCCAGTGGGCGTATCTGAACAAGATTGAGCTCGACTACTCAAGGCCAGGAAAGCCAACAGACAACGGGCTCGTCGAGGCGTTCAACGGTCGCCTTCGTGCCGAGTGCCTGAATGCCTCATGGTTCATATCGATGGCCGATGCCCGGCAGCGCATCGAAGAATGGAGGACAGACTTCAACACCGAACGACCTCACATGGCACTCGGCGGCTTGACGCCGAAGGCCTTCGCAGACCAAATAGATCGTGCCTGAAAACTCGCTTAGCGAATGGACCCAAGTTCGGGGCAGGACCGTTCCAAACTGATTATCTCAATCAGCCTGGTCAAAGAAAACCCGGTCAGGTCAAATCGGCGACACCGTTTGCTCAAAGTTTTTGATAGAATTTGTCATCTTCGCTTCAATGAAGGTTAGACGACTACAGGACGAAGAAAATCCCGGTCGTCCGGGCGGTAGCGGCGCTTAAGTCGATACGATTCAATCCTCCCGACCGTTCTCACAACGAACACACATAAAGGGTAGCAAGTTGAGCAACATGGCTGTCCACACGAGTACTCCACTGGATCTGTAGGTATCGGCAAATTCGGATACCTGTTGTTTGTGCTAGTTCGCCAGAAGACCCGCAACAACATCACTTGATTAAGGTTGGACGGAGATCGAGGTGCGCATGTTACGAATTTCTTGTGCCGTTAGACTTCACGAACTAGGAACCAGACGAGCTCCAACACAGACATGTCGACAGTCCATCAGCCGCCAGCACCGCGCGCCGTTGCAAACCCTGCAAGATGATGCAGAACTTCGTCAGCTTTCATGACGTCGGCGTACTTGTGATGCAGATCGAAAAGGTTGATCTTGTGGATCAGATCCGAGCGATCGAAGGTGCATTCTTCGACTACCGAAATGTGATATCCGCCCGAATAGCCATCAATACAAGTTGCTCTGACGCAGCCTGAAGTGCTCTCGCCGCACACGATTAGGCTGCGCACCCCAAGCATCGTAAGGTGCGATCCCAGAGGTGTTCCGGCGAACGCCGAGGCGCGCTGTTTGACGATGACAACATCTTCCGGCGCCGGCGACAGTTCGGGATGGATTTCGTAGTCGTCGGGCGATGAAGTCATCCGCTGCCGACGTGTCGGTTCGACCCCGCCTGGCTTGCTTTGTGGACGCGCATCCGACGTGCTGTAGAAAATGGGGATGCTTGCGCGTCGGGCTACCTCAAGGAGTCTCTTTGTTGGGTCCAGCGCATTCCAGGCGTTGATTCCGCACGAACTGGGCCACTGCGCCTGAACGTCGACTGGCGGCTTGCGGCCGCCACGATATGCCGAGTTATAGAGATCGACGGCGATGATGGCAGGGCTCGGCCCCACGAACGTGCGACGGGCGTAGGCACTGTAGATCGTGAGCGTGTCGCGATCGACCACGTCTTTCCAGCAGTGGTCTTCAAACGCTTCGATCTCTGCCATGGTTCAAGGCTCCTGATCTGTGAATTGGGTGGCGATGCGCGATGCGCCCGGAATCAATTTTGGGCGCTGAGACCCGACCGGAACTCAGGATGAGCCACCGGCTTCCCAGTCGATGCATCCGGCCTGCTATCGCCTGCCTCGATGAAGGTGACCGCAATTGCGGCCACGAAGCACAGCAGTCCGGAAATCACGAAGGCAGAAAAGTAGTCGCTATATGTCACTCGGATCAGCGCTGCAAAGGCGGCCGCCGAGGCCCCTCCCAACTGGTGGCACACGAACACCCAGCCGAATACCAGTGGTGCGCGCTCGCGACCAAACGTATTGGTCAGTATGCGGACGGTCGGTGAGACGGTCGCGAACCAACCCAGACCGAAAAATGCAGCAAATATCGACATGGTGTAGATATCGTCAAACGAGAACGGCAGATAGAGGAGCGATACCCCTCTGACGCCGTAATAGATCGCCAACAGGCTGCGATTGTCGAACTTGTCCGAAAGCCAGCCCGACAGGGAAGTGCCAAAGAAATTGAACATACCCATCGTTGCGAGAAGCGCCGCTCCGGTGATCTCCGAATATCCGTGATCGACGCAGGCAGGAATCAGGTGCGTCCCGAGCAATCCGTTCGTCGATGCGCCGCAGACAAAAAATGTCCCACTGATCAACCAAAAATTTCGGTTTGAACTTGCATTGCGAAGCGCCAGAAATGCGAGTGCAAAAGGATTTTCATGTCGGCTGGAGATCGGCTCGATCGGTTGCGTCTCGCCGTAAGGCAACATGCCCACGTCGGATGGCCGATCCCGGAAGAAAATCACGACGAGCGGCAGCAGCGTGCAAAGTACGCCAACGATGCAAACAAGCGTGATACGCCATCCGTAGGCTGAATTGACGCTAGCCATCGCGGGCAGGAAAATCAGTTGGCCTGTCGCGGCAGCCCCCGAGAATATCCCGATGACTAGGCCTCGTTTCGTCGTGAACCATCTGGACGCGACCGTCGCGGCGAGAACCGTCGCCAGAAAGCCGGTACCCGTTCCGACGAGAACGCCCCACACGACGATCAACTGCCAGACGTGCTCCATGAAGGCTGTCGATGCCATTGCCCCGGCGAGGACGAGAAGCGCGACGAGGATGCATCGCCGAACGCCATATCGTTCCATGATCGCGACCGCAAACGGCGCAATGAGCCCATAGAGCAGAAGATTCAAAGATACGGCGAAGCTGATCGTCGCCCGAGACCATCCGAACTCCTGCTCAAGCGGCAGTATCAGGACACCGGGCGTTGCCCGTATTCCGGCACCGGCCAAGAGGACGAGGCTTGTCACGCCGACGATGATCCAGCAATAGTCGATCGGCAGTTTTCTCATGATTTCGTGGTTCTTCTTCGTCCAGAATTTGAAGCGAACAGATCCTGCCGCTGAGCGAAATCCGTCTAGTATGGCTTCTCGCCTAGCAGCGTCAGTCGACGAAGCAGTCTGCGTTCGCTGGCGTCAAAATCCGTTCTAGCATGCAGGCAGGACCGATTGTCCCAGAACATCAGATCGCCGACGGTCCATACGTGCTCGTAAACATAACTTCGCTGCTCTTGATGCGCGAAAAGCTCGTTCAAGATGGCATCACTTTCATCTCTCGGCATTCCGACGATGTACTGGGTCAGTAGCCTGTTTACATAGAGCGCCTTTCGGCCCGTCGGAGGGTGTGTCCGGAAAATCGGATGAATGAAACTTCTGGGTCCGAGGTTCGCCGACGACGGGCGAAGCGTACTGACCGTGTCGTAGCTATGCATCGCTGACTTTCCAGACAGCGCGGCCTTAAGGTGTGTCGGCAGGTCGTCGTACGCCTCAAGCGCATTGGCGAAGAGGGTGTTCCCGCCTTTTGACGGAATCTCCAACGCATAGAGCATCGTTCCGGTCGCTGGCTTTTCGATATAGGTCTGATCCGAGTGGAAGTGCATTTCGCCGTCGGGTAGGGAGCCGATCAACTTCCCGTCTTCCCGAATGTTCGAGATCAGCATGATCGCGGGATTCGATTTCGCTGCACGCTCGGCGTTTGCCGTTTTTGCAAGCGGTCCGAAACGTTCTGCAAATCGTATCTGCGCGTCTTCGTCGATCTTTTGACCCCGGAACAGGATCACACAGTGCCTTTCCCACTCCTGCCGAATACGGGAAAATTGGTTTTCGGTGAGGTCATCAGAAAGGTCGAAACCAACCGCTTCAGTGCCGATAGCTTCCGAAAGGGGCCTAAACTCAAGCGCCATGGAGTTATCTCCCATGATCCGTTGCCGACAACGATAGACTGGAGAAACCTGTAGGAAGGTCGACCCACATTCGATCAACGGCGATCTTCAAGGCTTCTGCGAATGGCACCTCGCTCAGATTGCGCAGATCGGGTGGGGTAGACTGGGAGAAATCCCCAAATGAATAAGCACCAGCCATAGAAGTACGCATAGGAGTGCTGTGTTTAAGAGGTCTAGCGCAAAGACAGATACATTGGACTTCAAGCGAGCGTAGATCGGCATGTCCAATTACCTCAGCTAGGAGATTCAGCGAAATTGCGGCCCGGAGATCTTCAATAGTCTACGGACGCGTTGAGCACGACGCACCAACATCGCTACCTTACCTTCGCAAGGGTATTCTCGCCCAGAGAGCCGAGAGCGCTTACTCGGTTGTTCTTTTTCAACCAATCGAGAAGATCCCTAAGCTGCCGATCCCGCTCTCGAACGCGCTGGTCGTTGTTCTCGTCCCAGCGATACCATCCAGCTCCCGCCGATGCGCCGATCTGGCCGCTGTCGGCCAGATTCTTCAGGATAGCCGGCGGCGCGAAGTGGGCGTTGCCGGTTGCCTTGTAGATGTAGTCCATGACGGCCACGATGGTTTTCTTGCTGGTCGAAAGGTCCTCCTGCATCATCGGACCCCATAGTGCCAGCCTAGGACCGATGCTAAGTCGCACGGCCATATCGATGTCGTGGGCAGTCGATACGCCCTCTTCAAGGATCTTTTGAACTTCCGCTTTCAGCGCATACTGGATTCGATTGATTATGAATCCGGGGCACTCGCGACAAACGATCCCCACGTGATCGATGGTTTCGAGAAAGCTCTGGGCCCGCACGACGAACTCGGGTGCCGTGAAGTCGGCCGTGATGATCTCGACAGCCTGGATCAAATGCGCGGGCGCGACGTAATGGATGCCGATCACCCGCCGCCGCCCCGGAACATCCACACAGATCTCGCTGAGCAGGAATGAAGACGTATTCGTGGCCAGCATTACGTCTCCGGCACACATTTCGTCGAGCTGCCGGAAGAGCGCACGCTTCGCTTCGAGATCCTCGTGGATGATTTCATGAACGAGGGTTGCGCCCTGGACGCAGCTCTCGAGGGAATCGTGAAGCTTTATCCGGTCGAGTATCTCGTCCTGCGCTTCCTTGGACTCCGCGAGATTCCCGAGGATGGGGCGCACCCGATCAGCAAACCCGTCAAGGCTCTTCCGGTTCTGATCGTAGAGGCCGACTCGGTGCCCGCGGGCAGCACACAATGCGGCGATGACCGTCCCCATAAGTCCTGCGCCTACGATTGCGATCGAGCCATTCATGGTCATCCTTCTTTCTTTTACCCATTTCCCGAAAACGGCCCGGCTATTGGACGGCCAATTCGAAGAAGTGTACCAAAAATCACTCTAGTGTCCAATTTTGGAACACCCCATACTTGGATACTCAGTGATTATCTTCATGATCGAAGCGATTTCCCGGCATCGCCAGCATGCACACCCTCACTTGTTCGCCGTTAGCGCCAATAGGACAGTCTGAGCAGTTTGCGAACCGGAGTGTTTTCGGCTCATCGTCAGCGTGAATGGGACGAGGATGAGACCGATGTAACAGACCCCGCCGAACGACACAGCCCAGCGCGACGAGCTGCTCGATGGCGAGATCTTCTACAGCCAGGCCGAAGCCAAGGTGCTGATCGAGGCTTGGGTGCGGCACTACAACACGATTCGCCCGCACAGCAGCCTTGGCTATCAACCGCCAGCCCCGGAAACCGCAACGCCACCATCGCCGCCTTCCGGTTCCGCTTCGCTCCACCTACTGCCGGCAATGGTGAAGGAGGTCACAATGCACTAACAGTTTATCCGGACCACTCGATGGGGGGCGATCGCCATAGTGTACCAAAATTTGTCCTAGAGTCTATTTTTGGAACACACTACATTCGTTCTCTTAGACGTTTTTTTATCAGCGGTTCCGCGATTGGATGCCTCGCAGATGCACACGCTCACCTTAAGCCTCGCTTGCGGCGACTATGACCGCACTCGTGCAGTATTTGATGGCCGTGCTCCCATCGATGGCTGCACAATCATCCCGCTCGCAATGCCGCCCGAAGAAGCGTTTCCGCGGGCACTGCGGCATCAGTCCTTCGATATCAGCGAACTATCGATGGCGAGCCATATGACCCAAGTTGACCGGGGCACGAACGCCTACATTGCGGTGCCGGTCTTCCCGTCGCGTTTGTTCCGCCACTCCTCGATCTACGTGCGGCGCGATCGGGGGATCACACACCCCTCTGATCTCAAGGGCCGCCTCGTAGGTGTGCCAGAGTACCAGATTACAGCAGCCGTCTGGGTGCGTGGCATTCTTCAGGATGAGTACGGCGTCCTACCTGCCGATTTGCGTTGGCGTACGGGAGGGGTCGAACAGGCAGGGCGAACGCCGAGCGTCACACTAAAGCTCCCAGGAAACGTCGATGTATCAGCCATTCCAGATCACGACACGCTGTCGGCCCAACTGGATCGGGGCGATATCGACGCGCTTGTATCTGCGATGCCACCCTCGTGCATGAAGACAAATCGTGAGGTCGGACGTCTCTTTCCGGACTACAAGGCCGCCGAGTCCGAATACTTCGCGAAGACCGGCATCTTCCCGACCATGCATTTGGTCGGGATTCGAAAGCGGCTGGTCGAGGAGCATCCATGGTTGCCCTTCAATGTGTTTCGCGCATTTGCTAGAGCCAAAGAACTTTGCTACGCGCGGCTCGAAACGCTTGGACATCTCTATACGACCTTGCCTTGGCCGGTTGCAGAGCTTGAGCAAACACGTGCGCTTCTCGGGCAAGATTTCTGGCGCTACGGCGTCGACGAAAACCGAAAAGAGATCGACGCGCTGGCTAGATACCTCCATGAACAAGGCCTGACTGCGCGCCGCTTGACGGCAGAAGACGTGTTCCATCCGTCTACTTTTTCGATCCCAAAGCTCTGATGCCTAAGCTCGTCGGCCAGTCGGTTCCCCGAATCGAAGATCCGCCGCTTCTGCGCGGTACAGCCCGCTTCGTCGACGACGTCAATCTTCCAGGGATGTTGGCAATTGCATTTGTGCGAAGCCCGCATTCGCATGCTTCGATCGGCCGTATCGACACGCAAGCGGCGCGTGCTTTGCCAGGCGTTCGTGCTGTCTTCACGATGGAAGACCTTCGGCCCCACCTAACCGCGGACAGACTGGTCGTCGCCCTGCCGAGCGCGGCCTATCTGCTTGAGGTGCATCGCCCGATTCTCGCCGACCGGGAAGTCGCCTATGTCGGCGAAGCAGTCGCCGTCGTCGTTGCGGAAAGCCGCAACGTCGCCGAGGACGCCGCAGCACTGGTGGATATTGAATACGAACCGCTGGCAGCAGTAGCTGACTGCCGCGCTGCACTTCGCGAAAACGCACCGAGAGTGCATAGCGCACACCCCCACAATATTGCCGCCCGCTTTACTCTGGGGTTCGGCGACATCGACCGTGCATTCGACGATGCCCACCATGTATTCAGCGAGTCTCTTTGGCAGCATCGTGGTGCAGCACATCCTCTCGAGTGTCGCGGGGTGGTCGCAATGCACGACCCGCAGAGTGACGTCCTTACGGTCTGGTCGTCGACTCAAACGCCGCACACCGCACTCGCACAGATCTGCGATCTGCTCGGACGCACGGAAAATCAGGTGCGCGTGATTACCCCAGATGTCGGCGGCGGTTTCGGACCAAAGCTCGTTTTCTACCCTGAAGACCTCATTGTGCCGCTAGTCGCACTTCGCCTCGCCGCGCCGGTGAAATGGATCGAAGACCGCCAGGAACATTTCGTCGCAACGACGCAAGAGCGCGACCAGTTTTGGGACGTGGAAATCGCGGTCACACGCGACGCACGAATACTCGGCGTACGCGGAAGGGTCGTCCATGACCACGGCGCCTATACGGCCCGCGGCTTGACTGTTGTCCAGGGAGCAATGTCCGCGCTTCCTCTCGCGTACGATATTCCGGCATATCAGATCGAAGGTCTGGCAGTGCTTACGAATCTGGTTCCAGTCACGCCGGTGCGCGGGGCCGGCCAGCCGCAAGGCGTCTTTGCGATGGAACGATTGCTCGATCGGGTCGCAAATGAACTTGGACTTGATCGCATGGAAGTTCGTCGACGCAATCTCGTGCGTAGAGAACAGATGCCGTTCACGAGGCCGTTTGCAACGCGGGGCGGAATCCCAATTTCGCTTGATTCCGGCGACTACCCAGCCACCATGTCGGCGGCGGCTGAAAAGGCCGACTGGGTCGGTTTCAAGGCGCGCCAAAAGCTGGCGTTGCAAGCCGGGCGCCACATCGGCATTGGTCTTGCCAACTATGTCGAGGGAACAGGGCGCGGCCCTTACGAGTCGGTTTCAGTGCGCATTGACCGCAGCGGGAAAGTTCTTGTCGCCACCGGTGCGGCAGCTATGGGTCAAAGCACCAAAACGATGCTGGCACAAATCGTCGCCGACGAACTCGGCGGCGACATGTCGAACATCATCGTCACTGCCGGCGACACAAGCGCCATCGCCCAAGGGTTCGGCGGGTTCAATAGTCGACAGGCTGTTACGGCAGGATCGTCGGCGCTCGTCGCCGCCTGCAAGCTGCGGGATCGCATTTTGGACCTAACCGCCAAGGTTCTTGAAGTCGCGCGCAGCGACCTTGCGATCCAGGGGCGCACCGTCCGAATTGTGGGAACGGACCGATGTTTGGATTTCGCTGATTTGGTCAAGAAGGTCGTTGGGCTGCCGGGATACCGCATGCTCGACGCGTACGGCCCGGAACTTGCCGTAACCGAGCACGTCCAGATCGATCCAATGGCCTACGCAAACGGATGCGCTGTGGTTGAAGTCGAGGTCGACCCCGAAATCGGCCGTGTCGATATCCGGCGCGTCATCTTCGCGCACGACTGCGGGCGAATGATCAATCCAAAAATCGTCGATGGACAGGTGATAGGCGGTATCGTGCACGGCATCGGCAATACCTTGTTCGAGTGGATGCGTTACGGTGCCGACGGCCAGCCACTCACGACCACGCTTGCGGACTACATGCTGCCAACCGCAACCGAAATTCCGCCCATCGATCTTCTCCACTTGAGCAGCCCAACGCCGCTCAATCCGCTCGGCATTAAGGGTGTCGGCGAAGCCGGCGTCATTCCAATGAGCGCTGCCATCGTCGCCGCGATCGAAGATGCACTTTCCCCTTTCAGGGTACATCTTTCGGGCAGCCCCATAACGCCAAACAACCTCCTCGCTGCCATTCACGGTTCAGCGCAGAATCGGGATGCGGAGCCAGCGTCGCAGTAGTTAGCGCGACGGATGAATCAGAAGCCTTGCGTGCCGCGGAGAACTTCGCTGCTGATATTGAGCACTAAGTCGTCGATGGCAGGCTGCTCGCGGATCAGTCCCTGCTCCCAACAATAGCGGACAAGCGTCTTCAGGTTCTCGCGATTACGTGGCGTTAACCCGTACTCCCAAGGGTCCTGCCCCATCAGTTCCACTTGCTCTTCCCAGGCGCTCGTCCCCCAGGCTAGAGGCGCCACGCGTGGATTGCGAAAGCGCTCGTAACCCAGACGTTTCGACTCATTGAACGCAAAAGCAACGTTCGGCGCAATCCAGGGGTTCTTCTTGATCAAGTCCTCACGGACCAAGACCAAATGCATGATCGGAAAAATCCCAGTGCGTTTGAAATAGTCTTTTTCTGCCGATTTGAAGTCAGGGATCAAGCGCCGGATGTTCTTGTTGCCGGCAAGAAACGAGGGCGGATAACCGGGCGAAATCAGAGCGTCGATCTCTCCGTTCACAAGCATTCGGTCCAAGGACCCCGGTGCTGCACGTTCGATCCGGAGCCCTGCCTGAGGCGTAAACGGAATGTCTTCGTCTCGATCAGTGAGCCAAGTGATGTCCTGGTGCGGAACGCCGTACTCGTCGCCGAGAATACCGCGTACCCAGACCGCAGCGGCTGGTTGGAAGCCGCTCTCCACACCCACTCTGCGCCCCGCCAGTTCCGACGGCTTTTCGATTCCTTTGTTCGGATTTACGAAAATGAAACCATGCCGAAAGCGGCGATGCGGAAATACTGGGAGCGCCACGTAGGGATGGCCCCTTTCACGGGCCATGAAGTAGGCGCACGCGTTCAACTCGCCAATATCGCATTCCGCATTTCGCGCCAGCCGCCATTGCCGATCCCGCGCGGTCGACGCCGCGAGCACCGTCAGATCCAAACCTTCCGGTCGAACGACACCGTCAATGAGCGGTCGCGTGATCTCGTAGTCGCCACAGCTCAAAGACACTTGAATGTTTTTCGGCATCTGAATCCCGACTAGATGGGGTTTTTTGTGACATTTCCGTCTTTATGCACATACCACCGTTCGCTTGTGATCGGCTTACCCGCCAACCTGGCGGCCATCCAATCCGCAATCAAAGTGGTCGGATAGGGCCCGAGATTCGCAGACGGAACGTAGCCGACTGCATGGCGGGATTCCTGATAGACGACAAACTGACGGGGACACGTCATTGTTGCAAACATTCGGTCCGCGTTTTCCAAGGGGCACAGCTCTTCATGTTCACCAGCCAGAGCGATATAAGGCACTCGAATTTTGTCCGCATACCCTTCCCACGTCAGGCTGCGTCGGAAATCGTCGAATTTTGCCTCGTCTGTATAGCCCGAGATGTACATAAGCCGACGTTTGTAAGTCGGCGAAGCCGCTTCGACCATTGTCTTCTGCCCGGGCTCGAAGCAAATAGACGAGACGGCACAGGCACGCAGACGCGGTTCGTTCGCCGTAACAGCCGTAACGATCAAGGAACCGAGACTGTTGCCGAATATCCCGATTTTGTCTTTGTCGATCTCCGGTCTCGCAATCGCCCAATCGACAAGCTTCGGCGCCAGTTCAATGAAGCCTTGTAGCGAGAACTTGTGGCCAAGAATTCGCGACTCCGACTGTCCCGGACCATCGACCACAAGAACGGCCATACCACGCGAAAGCCAGCGATCGTTCGACAGCGACACGAATATCTCTTTGAATGTATCCAACCCCGGGAACGATACCACTAGCGGAATCTTGCCGCCGGTATATCCAGGCGGAAGGTGGAACCAAGCTGGTATTTTACTTTGACCGAACGGGATCCAGACTTCTTCGACCTTGTGATCGGCAAGGCGCGCGTAAGCCGTATAGCAGTCGCGTTTGTTCTTGTTGCAGTTCGCGTTGATCGCGTTGACTGTATTGTGCGGCCACTGCGCAGCACCCCATTGAATGGCGGCAATGAAATAGTTGTCGCGGGCGGTCACGAGATTGCCGGCGTCTTCGGCTGCGATCGCTTTGGCCTGGCGACGGCGGGCCGCCGCCTCGAATGATGGTCCAATATCCGCAAACTTCTTTACGCCTTGGCGAATTGTCGCAAAGTCGGGATTTGATTCAATGCCGCAGGCTCCGTTGAAATAAAGCGATCGAGGTTGGTCCCAATCGATGCCGACGGATGCGATAACATTGTCCAAGAGCCAGCGTTGATCCACCCATCGGCGGGAGCTCGGCGCTTCGACATTTGGATCGATCTGAATTTGGCTCAGCATGACTACCTTCCCGACTTCTTTCCATGTCGCTCAACCCCGACGCATCGCGGTCGAGCTTGGTTTCTGATTTCTCAGTCGCGCGCCGACGTCATTCCGCCACACTGCGGTCTGTCGCAACATGGTCGTCCCAGCGGGAGGCCCATTTTATCAGCAGAAGTATCATCCCTGCTGGAACAACAATGCTGGCCACGAGCGCGGTTATTCCTGGCACAAGTATGATCAGACCGGCTGCTGCGAGCGCGAGCCTGATGGCCCAATGGATCCGCGCATGACGAACCGTCCCCACAACCGCGTAGCTGAAAACAAGGACACTCACAAAAGCACCGCAAAGCGTCGCTGCTACATCCGCGAGGTTCCCTTGAAGTAGTATCTCGGGACGAACAACGAAAAGAAACGGCAAGAGAAAGCCAGCATAGGCAAGGCGGCACCCATAATAGCCAACGCGATCTGCATTGGCTCCGGCCAAGGCGGCACTCGCCATCGCCGCAACGGCCATCGGCGGTGTGATGGCTGACATGCAAGCAAAGACGAGCATGAACATATGAGCCGTCATTACAGAGAGGCCATAGTCGGATATCAGCACAGGTGCGACTAAGGCTACGCCCATGATGTATACTGCGGCAGTCGGCAAGCCGAGCCCAAGAATGACGAGCAGAACGGCGGAGGCAAGAATTACGATCGGAAAGCTACCGCCGGAAACGACCGATAGAATGAAGCTGAATTTGCCGACAAGACCCGTCATGTCCAGACAGCCGATTGCCAATCCTGCTGCAGCACAAGCGGCGGTTAACCCGCTTATTCGCGATGCAGTCTCGATGCAGCAATCAAGTAGGACTCTTGGGGTCACCCAAAGAGTTCGGTCGGACGTCAAGTAACTGGCCAGAATTCCGACCATCGACGATCCGGCTGCGACGATGGTCGGCGAATAGCCCTCCGCGATCAGAAGCAGCAGTGCAAAGACCGGCAGCAAGAGCCGAAAGTCCCTTTTCAAGACCACGGGCAGCGGTGTGATGTCGCCGTCCTGGAGGTATCCCTCGCGCAGGTAGCTCGACTCGTGATGCGTGATTGCGAGAACCCCGAGATAGTAGAGTATGGCGACTCCCGTCGCTGCCAGCGCGATCGAGCGGTACGGGATCCCAGTGTATTCGACCATCAAGAATGCGACGGATCCCATCACCGGCGGCAAAATTGCACCGCCGCAAGATGCCGCAGCTTCCGTTGCTGCGGCTCGCTCCGCCGTTGCTCCGCTTCGGCGCATGATTGGGATTGTGATGGGCCCTGTCGTCATGACGTCGGCGGTCGGGCTGCCGGAGACGGATCCGTAGATGCCGCTCGAAACCACGCACGCTTTTGTGGCACCGCCTTTTGTACGCCCGACCAATGCGCTCGCCAGATCGAAGAAGAACTGCCCACCGCCCGCACGGTGATAGATGCTTCCGAAAAATACGAACAGAAACCCGTAAGTCGCTGCGACTTCGACGGTTACGCCGAACAGAGAGTCGTCGGAAACGGTGATACGTCGCGCATAGTATTCCAAACTTATCGCATCGTGTCCGAGAGCTCCCCCTAAGTGCTGACCGTAGGCGACATATGCGATCAGAAGAGCGCAGGTGCCGGTCAGCCCCCACCCCACGATTCGCCGACAGGCTTCGATCACAAAAATCGTCATGACCACGCTCATCGCGACTTCGAATTTCGAGATTCGCGTGACGCCTTCGATCATCGTCTCGTAGAACTTCCAGTTGACGACAAAGTAGCCGCTTGCCATCGCCGAACCACATGCCCACAGCCAATCGAACCAATTGCGCTCGGTTCGACTGGCCTGCGAGGACGTTGTCAAAAAAGCGACTGGCAGCATGCCGGCGAGAAAGATCGCGGTGTGAAGGTGGAGGCTCGAGATAGCGAAGAATGCATAGCGAAGAACGTAGAGCGTCATCGCAACGGCGATTACGGCTACGGCTATCCAGGCCGCGCCACTCAGCTCCATCGACCTCCCTTCGTCGAGGTATCGAAGGATCAACCGGCGTAACGGAAGCGCTTTAGACATTCATACCGCCGCATTCCTTCGCGGAAGAGAGGATAGCCTTCGCACTTCTGGAGCACGCTTCGCAGGCAAAAAAGCGCTTATTGGCTCGAATCACTTAATGATGCCAACTTCACGGAAGTACCGCTCTGCGCCGGGATGATACGGAACGCTCGACGGTTTGCGCGCGAGTTCCTCAAGCGTAACATCTGCATATGAAGGATGAATCGAACGGAACCGATCAAGCCGGCTTCCAACCGCTTTCATGTACTTGTAGACAGCCTCTTCCGATACAGAGGTTGCCGCGAGCATGGCGAGGTCGATACGCAGCGTCTTTACGTCCTCGTCCAGAAATGAATAGAAGCCCTTCGGAAACGTGACGATTTCAAGATCGTACTGCTTCGCGACCGCTTCGAGGTAATTGTCCGGAACCTTCAGCCAGACGAGCGGCCGACTTCTTGCAACTTCGTTGATAGCTTGAAACGGCTGAAATGCAGCGCCGATCTGCAAATCGATTTTGCCGTCTTTGAGTTCGTCCACACCGCGTGCGCTCGGCAGATAGGCAACCCGCGAGCCCGGCCATTGCCGCTCGACGGTTTCAACCGACGAATTGCCTTGCTTCAGCAACGCGTCGGCAATGAGATTGAGGTACAAAGTGCCGCGGGCGCTTACCGACAATGTGCCTCGCGGCTTCTTTTTCAAATAGTCCTCAAGAGTAACAACACCGGCTTTCTCGGCCCATGCCTTTTCGGCAATAAAGAAAAATTTTGTGCCGGGGAGGCCGTTGAAGACGAAAGAAAGCTTGCCGCGCATAGGCTGCTCGAACGGCGGCTGTCCTTCGAGTGCGATCGGAATTTCGACATTGGTTACGCCCAGCGATAGCTGAGCGTCGTTGTTCATAAGATCGACGAGTCCGCCCGCACCTGTGTTCGGTCGGAAGGTCATCGTAGATCCGGGATACACATCTCGAACGATTGCGTTCAATGCCTCGACGACTGCGCGCCCGAAGCCGGTCGCGGTCGCGCCGGAAGTCGTAATCGAGATCGGCTGGTTGTCCTGGAAGTCGGCTTTTGCCGGAAGACCGCCAGCTACAGTCATTGCAATAGCCAGGAATGCGGCAGCTTTTTTCATATCGCCCCCCGAGTTTGGCCCCTACGGCACAGTTCTCGGGCGTTCTAATGTGCGCCGAGACCTGCACGATTTGTCTTTTTTTATGATATAGTACCAAAAAAAGAACGCAACAATAAACACATGGCTCCGTCAATAAAGAAGGTCCCAGATGCAAAGTTCGAATGGCCGGACGGCGAAGGCTTACGTCTTGGAGCGTCTCGGTTTCGACGGGCTCGAGCAGAAGTTGCTCTCCCTAACCGCCCCGCCTCCAAAACATTTATTGATCCGCATGCGCGCTGTAGCGTTGAACTATCGAGACCTGAAAATCGTCAAAGGACTGTATGCGCGCCCGCCAAAGCTGCCCCTCATTCCCTTGTCAGACGGAGCGGGCGAGGTCGTCGAGACCGGTACAGACGTTACGGCGGTCCAGATCGGCAGCCGCGTCATGCCAATCTATATGCAAGGCTGGTATACCGGGCCGCAGACACGCGAGCGTCTTGGGTGGCTCTCGAGGGGGGGCGACATCGACGGGACTGCCGTCGAGTATCTTGTTTGCCACGAAAACGACGTTGTTCGAATTCCAGATTCCATGACTTACGAGCAAGCCGCGTGCCTCCCGTGCGCCGGAGTCACTGCATGGCATGCTCTTATTTCAGTCGGTCGACTCCAAGCGGGGCAAAGCGTTCTCGTTCTCGGCAGCGGCGGGGTCTCGAATTTCGCGATTCAGATTGCGCGTATACGCGGCGCGTCTTCCATTGCGATAACGCGAAGCGCGTTGAAAGCCGATGGGCTGCGAAAGATCGGCGCCACAAATGTTGTCGATGCAAGCAACCTCCCAGGTTGGGACTATGAAGTCCTTGCTCTTACTGGGGGGAAGGGCGTTGACCATGTCGTCGAGGTCGGCGGGCGGGAAACCATCGAAAGATCAATAAATGCGACAAGCGCCGGCGGCCAAGTTCATATCATCGGGGATTTGAGCGGTGCATTTCCGCCGAAGGATCTCGACGCTCAAGCGATCAGCATAAAGTCGATTACCGTTGGGTCCAAGGAAATGCACGAAGACCTAACCCATGAATTCGAGCGAAGTGGGGCGAAACCGATTATTGATCGGGTGTTTCCGTTCTCGCAACTCGCTGAAGCCTTCAACTATCTCGATAAGGGAACACACTTCGGCAAGATCGTAGTTACATTCTAGCCGATCGCAGTTTGTTCGGAACGAAGCGCTGCGGCCGGATGTCGCCTTGTTCTGCGACATCCGGCCGCACGCCATTTACCGACCGGCCGTCTTCCACACATCCCGATAACGCGGGATCTGATCCGGGATCCACGTGAAGCCTTGGACCGTATCTTTGCGCGCAAGATACTGGACGGCGAAGAACAACGATACATACGGCAGATCATCAACGATGATTTGCTGCGCCTTCGCATAGAGAGGCTTGCGCGCGTTGATATCCGTCAGTGCACGCGCCTGGTCCAACAAGGCATCGAACTCTTTGTTCGAATACCCCG
This sequence comes from Telmatospirillum sp., assembly GCA_020248985.1. Lineage (GTDB taxonomy): Bacteria > Pseudomonadota > Alphaproteobacteria > CACIAM-22H2 > CACIAM-22H2 > Tagaea. Next base: position 270,700 of record JADCGL010000017.1, read on the forward strand.
TCGAGTTCTGCGCCGCGTTTGTATAGAAAAGGAACCGGAACAACCCATCGGGATCCGGACGCTGTGTCCAGTTCATCGGCGTGAAGTTAATCTGACGCCGAACCGTACGCGGATAGAACTCGGCGTTCGAAACCGGCTCAAGCGTCACTGTGATTCCGACTGCCTTCAGTTGATCCTGAATCACCTCGGATATCTGCGAGTCGGGCGTGCGCTGAGGCGATGCCATGGCAATCGACAGCCCATTCGGGTAGCCAGCCTGCCTCAGAAGTTCGCGCGCCTTGGCCGGATCATAGGGAAGCGACTTGACGTCGGGGCTCTGCCACCAAAGACCTTCGGGTGTCGGCGATTCAGCGATCGGCGCTTGCCCCAGCATGATGATGTCCACCAGCTTCTTTCGGTCGATCGCGTGCGCGATTGCCCGGCGCAGCAACGGATTGTCGAAGGGTGGCTTGTCGATCTGCCATTGCAGCGAATACCAGCGGTTCGCCGGGGCCCGATCAAGCTTGATATCGCGAACGTTGCGGAGCGGGATCACATCCTGCGCGGTAAGCGTAGGGATAAGGTCAAGTTCACCCGTCCGGAGGCGCTGCAAACCCACAACAGATCCCGCGATATTCTGCATCACGATCCTGTCGAGATAAGGCTTTCCGGCCTCCCAATAGTTCGGGTTGCGCTCGACGACCAACTGGTTCCCGCGCACCCATTCGCGGAGAATAAAGGGACCGCTTCCGACCGGTCGGCTTCCGAAGTCATCGCCGAGCCTTTGGACGGCCGTCGGCGACACCATGTAGCCTTCGCGCTGTCCGAGAAGCCCCAACAGTCCGGGATCCGCTACCTTGGTGTCGACCGCCACTGTCAGCGGATCCAAAACTGTAACCGCCTTGATCGATGCTTCAAGCGCCGGTCGTTGGGGCGATTTGGCGTCCGGATTGAGGCGCCAATCGAAGTTCCATTTCACTGCTTCGGCATCGACAGGCGTCCCGTCCTGGAACTTGACGCCTGGCCGCAGTTTCAAGATGAGACGCAGCCCCTCATTCTCGTATCGCCAGCTTTCCGCGAGTTCGGGCTTGACCGAGAAATCGGTGTCGAGGCGAACGAGCGTGTTGTAGAGCAGATAGAGGACATCACGCTCCGACAGATCGTTGGAGCGGACCGGATCCAAGGTTTGCATGCCGTGAAAGGATCCGACGACAAGCGTGCCGCCTCGCACCGGTTCTTGCGCTAAAGCGGAGAACGCCATCGAGCCGCCAGCCAGAAGCCCAAGAACTAGGCTTCGGAATCCGCGTTGCACTCCCATATTCGCCCTCCATCCCGGTTGTCCCAAAAGTGGGATTATTAATTATTAGATGACAGTATTAGCCTCAACGACGAATGTCAACGTGTCGGGAAGCAGATTGTACGCGAAACGGCCTCAAACAGATCGTCGAGATCGGCGACCGATCCGATTAGCTCGGTCAGCGGATCTATCCGCGAGAAGCGCAGGGCATCATCAAAGAACGAAAGCACAGCAGCGCTTGTGGTGATTCGTCTACTTTTCGCGGCATCAGTTTCGATAGCTGTTTCTGAATTTCTATCGCGTCGATCAGGCGCACCATGCCGCTATGGGAGCTTGAACGGCTTTTCAGGCTTATTGAGATATGACTAGTATGATCTGTTCCGAATTTTGAACACTAGGGGATTACCAATGCGAATTCTTGTAACAGGGGGCGTCGGTGTGAACGGGGCCGTTGTCACGCGTAAACTACTCGCGCGCGGCATCGTCCCCGTCGTCGTTGATCGACGTGCTGATTTCTCGCTTGTGCAAGACATCAAAGGAAAATTCGATTTTGCAGAACTCGATATCACCGACTTTGACGCTGTTAACAGCTTGCTTGCCGAAAAACAGATCGATCGAATCATCCATTTAGCGGCATTTATAGATCCGAACATGGACACGGAACCGTTTAAATCGTTCCAGGTAAACGCAGCAGGCACTGCGAATCTACTTGAAGCGACAAAGCGGGCGGGAATCAAACGATTCGTCTATGCAAGCAGCCGCGCTGTCTACGGCGAATTGCCGGGCAATGTTGGCGTGCCGGAATACCGACTGATTTCGGAGGACTATCCGAAAAACCCGCTCCTCTCGTACGACGCAACGAAGTTGGCCGCCGAAAATCTTGGCCAAGTCTATCGAACCGTTTTTGGGCTCGAGTTCGCAGCGCTGCGTTTTTCGGCAATCTACGGACCCGGCAAACAGGCGCGACATGGCAAAATGTCACTGCGCAGTCGCCTGGTGGAAGACCCGTTCTGCGGAAAAGAAGTGCATCTGCAGAAGGGCGGCGACCAGGTCGATGACTTGATCTATGTCGACGACGCCGCGGAGGGCATGGTCGGCGCTGTGATGGCCGAAAAGCTGCCTCACGCAGCGTATAACATCGCAAGCGGCGTTGGATGCACTCTCCGTCAATTTGCCGATGCCGTTCGTGCGGCGATCCCAGGCACGGTTATCGAAATCGGCCCGGGACTAAATCCACTCGGCTTTTCCGTCAATCGGGCTGGGATATTCGACATCCAACGCGCGGGCATCGACTTTGGATTCAAGCCGAAATTTGATCTGGCAAGCGGCGTGAAAGACTATGTCGATGCGCTTCGACGCCTTGAACAATAACTTTGCCGACCTGAGTGGATTAGCGTGCGCTTGCGGTTCGCGCCGCCTCGATGAGCGCACGCAGGCGGACCGGCGTCACGGGGAGATCTAGCACCCGCACGCCGAGTGGTTTCAGCGCATCTTCGATTGCCGACACGACAGCCGCAGGCGCCGCGATCGTGCCGCCTTCGGCAGCGCCTTTGACGCCGAGCGGATTGAGCGGGCTTGGGGACTCCATGTGCAGCAACTCGATGCGAGGCAATACATCCGAGGCCGGCAGCAAATAGTCCCCGTAAGTCACCGTAAGCGGCTGTCCGCGATCATCGTAGCGCATCCATTCGAACAAGGCGTTGCCGATGCCGTGGACGATCGCCCCAAGCACCTGCCCTTCGACGATCTGAGGGTTGATGACCTTCCCGCAATCGTGGATCGCAACATATCGAGTGAGTTCTATGCCGCCCGTTTCGCAATCTACTTCGACCTCGGCGACATGCGCGCCGTTTGCGAAAGGGGTGCCGGCAACCTGAAAATCGGATGCAGCGAACAAACCGGGAGAAATCCCCCCCGGAAGAGCGAATCCGATCGATCCATTTACCGCTTTAGCGAGGTCGCCGAGCGACCGCGACATCTGACGTACACCCCGCACATGCGCGACACCATCTCGAAGTTCGATGTCCTCCGGCGCCGCTTCGAGAAGGACAGAGGCGATCTGCTTTGCCTTCTGTGCAACCTCGATCGCCGCAGCATATACCGAGTTTCCCGCGGTCACTGTCTGGCGGCTTGCAAAGGCGCCAATTCCAAGCGGACTAAAGTTCGTGTCGCCGACGATCACATCGATCATGCTGGTTTCAACTCCAAGCTCCCGCGCGACGATCGTCGCCAGCATCGACTTTGTCCCCTGCCCCTGAGCTGTTGCACCGCTTGTGACAAGTATGCGCCCGGAAGGTCCGATGCGGACAGATGCGCTCTCAAACGGACCGCGCCCCGTCAATTCGACGTAGTTCGACAAGCCAATGCCAATCCACCGTCCCTTGGCGCGCGCTGCGGCTTGACGAGCGGGAAAATCCGCCCATCCGGCCGCCGCCAGGACCCGTTTTTGGCATTCTGGATAGTCGCCGCTGTCGTAGGTCATCATGCTGCCGTCGCGCATGGCGACCGGCGTCGTAAACGGCATCTGACTTGCTTGAATGAGATTCCTACTGCGTATCTCGTCGCGCGATATCCCGACGATCGCGGCGGCGCGATCAAGCATGCGTTCCATCACATACGTGCCTTGCGGCCGACCAGCGCCCCTTGTCGCCGCAGTGGGCACCATGTTGGTCAGACAAGACGAAACCTTCATCTCGTAGGCAGGCAAGACGTAGGCGCCGATCAGGTTTGTCGCCGCGTTTTGCGGAATGGAGCTGCCATAGGGCGTACAGGCGCCATGGTCGTGGATAAGGCGCCCTTTGACGGCGAGCACCTTGCCATCCTTGTCGAGCGCCATCGCTACCGACCAGAATTGATCGCGCTCCATGACAGTCGCCTGGAAGTTTTCACGTCGATCCTCCGTCCATTTCAAAATGCGCCCAAGAAGTTTCGCCGCCGCAGGCACGGCAAGCTCCTCGGGATGGAATACGGCCTTCGGGCCGAAACCACCGCCAACCTCAGGTGCCACGACCCGCACTTGACTCTCGTGCAGCCCTAGCATTTGCACCAAGACTGCCTTGTTGCGATGAGGCATTTGGGTGCTGTCCCAAACATCCAGAGATTCGGCGCTTTCGTCGTACCGGGCCAAGATGCCGCGCGGTTCCATCGAATGCCCGCCGCCTTTATGCAGGCGGAACTCCTCCGAAAAAACATGCGCCGCACGTTTGAAGGCGCTATCGACATCCCCGTATTTGATGACGGCTTCGGCCACCAGATTATCCGGACAGTCGAGGCGCGCTTTTGGCGCACCAGGCGCAAGGCCGGCGACGATGTCAACAACGGCAGTCAGCGGCTCGTAGTCGATTTCAACGCGCGCAGCAGCATCTTCTGCCAATGCCTGACTTTCAGCGACGACCAGTGCGATCGGTTCGCCGACATAACATGTCTCGCTGGAAGCGAGCACCGGCGGATCGACCACAAAACGGATGGCACCAGACGGCATAGCCAACGCGATGCGATCCTGCGTAAGCAGTGGGCGAATATCGGCATAGGTCAAAACCGCCTTCACCCCAGGCGCAGCCTTCGCTGCGGCGGTATCTATGCTTCGGATAAGCGCGTGCGCCATGGCGCTGCGAACGAACGCGACATGAAGCATCCCTGGCATATGCAGATCATCGACGAAACGGCCCTTCCCACGCAGCAATGTCTCGTCTTCGTAACGCGTCCCAATCTGCAGCTCAGCGATAGCCATATGCCTGTCCTCTAATGACAATCCGTCAAATCAGTCCACATTCACGCCCCGGCCTTATCTTCGAACGCTTGCCGCCAAGACAGACGAAAGTTTACGCAAGCGCCTTGCTCCGTCGTGCGTTCTCCTCCCACCGGCGACGAACTTCGGCGGATTGATAGTCTTGCGTCTTCGACATCTTCGGCCAATCCGATACGTCGAGCCAAAGCCGCAGCAGATGACGGCGGCGCTCTTTCTCCGGGTGGTCCTCGAATGCAGCACGCCCGTGCAGGACCGTGCGATTGTTCAGAAACTGCATGTCGCCAGGCTCAAGATACATGTTCGTCATGATTTCAGGATGATTTGCAAACGCGTTGAGCGCCTGAAGTGCAGCCTCCTCCTTCGGACTAAGCTGCACCAGTCCGGACAAAACGGGACGCCGAATATAGCCGGGCACATAAAAGCAATTCAGCCATCCATCCGCATGCTCGTAAATCGGAACGCGGTGCCGACTGACCAGATCGTAACCCGCCTCTTTTGCATCGCCGTCCGTACCGCGAAGGAAAAAGCCTTCGTATAGAACCTCCAAGAGCATTGGGCAGTGGTCGAGAAGCAGATTATGTACCGCATGGGCGCTCGCCAACCGCGACGCGCCACCGGTTTTCGCCATTGTAATGCTTAACATCGAGACAATATCGGAAGCGTCAGTATGAGCGAGCTGAGCGCCGGGTGAGTGGTATCCACGGCGGCGGAATATGTCGGGCTGCTCGTCGCTCAAATCGATTATGTCGCCTAAGCGGTCGCCTTCGTGGCTTTGCGCTTCGGCGCGCCCGAAATGAGCGCCGATCCCCCAATAGATGCGCTTCAGATCATCTAGATCGTACTTCTGTGCCGGCAATCCCCGAATAACGATAAAACCCCGCCCGGTCGCGATCTCTTTTCGAATTTCGTCAAGATCGCCATTAAGCGATACGAGCGGAAAATTGTCCGATCGCACCGCATCCCAAGCAAGTCCGCGCGCCTTGACCCGCGCAAGACAATCATCGATCTCTTGAAGGGTTCGCTCCGGCAGACGGAACACCCAATCGCTTCGATCGGACAATTCCTTGGCTGTCCAAACGGAGCGGCCTTGAGGGCGATACCGCGCAAACGAGGTTGTGCCTTGGTTCATAGCATCCTCCTATTTCGGAGCCACATTCAGTGTCGGTGCGCTCGAACGGTGCCCGGCGGTTAACCCGCCACAATATGGAAATGGTTCATCTCCGGCTTTTCCTGACATGATTAGGCCAAATTGTTCCAAAGTTTGAACCCTCCTTGGCCATCAGGAAATGTCCGCTGTGCCTCACCCTTGCATTCGTTTGAGCTTGAAAAACAAGGAATCGGCAATGTGCTCCTCCAAATACCCTTCGAACGGCTGACCACAGAACGATAGCACATTCCCATTTTTTGTATTATTATTGATTTTGGTATGAATACGAGCGAAAACTAGTTTTTCCGCGAAGAGATTCAGCAGTAAATGACAACTCACCTTCTGACCACGCTAGGCCGAGACCGACTTGACCGGCACTATCGGGACGGCTCTTGGAAAAGCGACACCTTCTACAAACTTGTCGCGAACCGGGCTGAGCGAAGCCCCGACAAATTTGCCATCCGCGATCGCGCCCGACGGCTCACCTACAGACAGCTTGTCCAGGAGGCGGATGCTCTCGCACGCGCGCTACAACACCGCGGAACCCGCCCAGGGCAACGTATCGCCGTTTGGGTCGCAAGCCGCATTGAAGTCGCGATCGCGCTCCTTGCCTGTTCGCGCAACGGCTATGTCTGCTGCCCTTCGCTACACCGCGACCACACTGTAAACGACGTCACAGAATTGCTTCGAAAAGTTCGTGCGTCCGTGCTGATTGCCCAGCGTGGTTTCGGCGCCGACGCCGAAAAGAACGACATCGTCGCTCAGGCGGGAACAATCGCGTCGATCAGACATATCTATGTGCTTGGATCGGTCGATGAGCATAACGGAACTCCGCTTTCGCTGCCGTGGTCACAAGACGCAGCCGCAGAAGCGAATCCAGTTCGGCCCGATGACAATCCCGACAGCGTCGTTTATCTCGCCTTCACATCCGGTACGACAGGCGTTCCCAAAGGCGTCATGCACAGCGACAATACGCTGCTTGCCAACGCACGAACAATCTCGCGGGACTGGGCGATCGACGAGAAGGCAAATGTCTATACGCTCGGCACTCTGAGCCACAATCTCGGATTTGGCGCGATGATCATGACTTTGATTGTCGGCGGCGAGATAATCGTCCACGACTTGCCCAAAGGGGCGAGCTTGCTCGACCGGCTCAAGGAAGTGGGCGCCACGTTTCTTTTCGGCGTTCCCACGCATGCCATAGACCTGCTGTCGGAGATGCGAGGCCGCAAGGCCCTTGATCTTCCCAAACTCGCCGGCTTTCGCGTGTCTGGCGCATCCGCCCCTGCTTGGGTCATCAGCGAGCTTCTGAGCCACGGAATCAAGCCGCAGGCCGGGTATGGCATGACGGAAACGTGCTCACATCAGTATACGCATCCGAACGACGAAGCGAGGTTGCTCACCGAGACAGTCGGCCGTGCTTGCGAAGGCTACGAGATAAAGATCTGGAACACGGAAAACGCGTCGATCGAAATGCCTGTCGGGGAGATCGGCGAGATAGGCGGCAGGGGTGCTAGCCTTATGCTAGGCTACTTCAACGATCAGACGGCGACGGAAGACTCGTTCAACGCCCACGGCTGGTTCATGACCAGCGATTTGGGTTGGATCGACGAGAATGGCTACCTTCGCATCACCGGCCGCAAGAAGGATGTCATCAATCGCGGTGGACACAAGATTTTCCCTGCAAAACTCGAGGCGATCGCGTCCCAGCACCATAGCATCGAACGCGTTGCTGCAATCCCGGTTGCCGATGCACGGCTCGGCGAGAAGGTCTGCCTCGCCGTCGAATTCCGCAACGGCGAGAAGATTTCGGCAAAAGATATTCTGGAGCATCTGAACGTCGGTGGGCTTTCGAAGTACGACATGCCCGAGTATTTTCTCGAGCTCGACCGCATTCCGCTCACCGCGAGCGGAAAGATCCGAAAAGTCGAAATAGTCGAGGCGGTCAAATCCGGTCGCCAGCTTCCTGTCGCAATCCGGTGATCGCAAGAGCGCCGCACGAACTTTGAATACGTCTCAGCGAAGGTCACATGCGCGCCATAATCGTCGATGCCTACGGCCCGATCGAAAATCTGCGTCTCGGCACGATGCCAGATCCAGTCCCTGTCCGAGACGAGGTGCTCGTGCGCACCCACGCCACCACGGTCAACTATGTCGACCAGTTGGTGATCACCGGGAAGTACCAGTTCTTGCCCAAGCCACCCTTCGTGCCCGGCAAGGGGCCTGCCGGTATTGTCATTGGGCTAGGGCCCGATGCAAAGAGAATCAAAGTCGGAGATAGAGTTCTCGCGATGGCGGAGATCGGCGGATATGCCGAACTCGCAACGGTCTCGGAATCACAATGCTATGTTCTGCCGCCCAAGATGAGCTTCCCCGAAGCGTCGTCGATGGCCGTCGCGAGCGATACCGCTTGGTTCGCCCTGAACGATCGGGCACGTTACAAGGTCGGCGACACTGTCCTTGTTCTTGGCGCTTCGGGTGCCGTGGGAATAGCCGCGATTCAAATCGCGAAGGCAATGGGCGCTTTTGTAATGGCGGGGATATCCAACCCCGACAAGATACCCCTCGCAAAGTTAGCCGGAGCCGACGCGATCGTCGACTTGGCGCGGCCCGACCTACGCGACGGGTTGCGTGCCCAAGTCCACGCCCTAACGGATGGTCGTGGCGCAGACATCATCCTCGATCCGCTTGGCGGCGATGTATTCGACGCTGCAATCCGCGCGCTTGCCTGGTGCGGTCGACTCGTTGTCATCGGGTTTGCCGCAGGACGAATTCCGACACTTAAAGTCAACTACGTGCTCCTGAAGAACATTGAAGTGACTGGCCTTCAGGTCAGCGATTACCGCAAGAAACGCCCCGAGCAAGTTGAAACCTGCTATCGGCAATTATTCGATTGGTTTCAAGCCGGAAAGATATCTCCGCTGCCGATGACCGCGTATACATTCGAGAATTTCCACGAGGCGCTTGCGGCTATTCGCGACAGAACGGCGCGCGGACGCGTTGTCCTTACGCACAGAACGGACACGCTATAGCGTTGAAGCCAACTCAAGTGCCGTGCGAGACGTCGTCCTCGACGCGCTTCGGACGGCTTGGCGCCAAAACTCGCTTTCGCCGAACCGTGCTATTTTCGTGTTTTCCCGCCGCTTCGTCCTCAAGTCTTGTAAGCAGCGCGATCGCGTAGCGCGCCGAACGCTCGACCATTGATTTGCAACGCTGAACGATATCATCGACATCGCGGCGTATGGCCGCATCGACGACTCCTCGCATAATTGCAAGCGTTTCGCTCTCGCGTTCGGCTCCCGAAGCCTCTGCGGTCAACGCCCGCAAATAGTTTATTCGAGCGCGCAAGTTGCGAAGTATCGAACGGGCCACCTCGTTGTCGGCGCCTCGCATCAAGATGTCGAAAAAACGATCAATCGACTGGACGTAGTCAGTGACCGGCTTGCGATTGATATCCCGCTCGATCGCGTCGCACGCGAGTTTCAGCGCCTCAACGTCTTTTGCGCTTGCTCGCTGAACGAACAGGCCCGCCGACGCTGTCTCGAGGGCAAGTCGAACCTCGTATATTTGACGAGCTTCCGAAGGCGAAAGAGCGGCAACCATGAGCCCCCGACGCGGCCCACGTTCGACCAATCCTTCAGCCTCAAGCTGACGCAGCGCTTCTCGGATCGACGTCCTGCTGACGCCTGTCTCGAGACACAGCATTCGCTCCGTGAGCTTTTGGCCCGGTTTGTAGTGGAGTCGCAGAATAGCATTGCGGATCTTGACGGTGGCACGTTCCCGCAAATTGGGGGCGTTTCGTCCAACCCGCAGCGATTGCTGTCCGCCACGCGCCATCCAAAAGAATCCTTGCGTCTGAGCCGCAGACTAGAAGATCTGCACGCCGTCAAGAATATCAGAGGATCGTCGCAAAAGTCTGCCTATCCTTGGCGGCGCCCGAATAGCCTCGAAAAATAAGCGAATATCACCTTCCACAACAGTCTGCCTGCCGACAGGCTCTCTACCGGTGGCGGCGTTGATGGGGCGGATACCGAATTTGTCGCCGGGTCTTGTGTCGAAACCGGACTAGCGTTTTCGGCGTCGATCTGGTGCCGCAAACGGCCTGCGAACTCCGATGTAATCTGATTGGCGAGTTCTTTTATAACACCGGAAGCTCGGCCATACTGCGCAACGGCTCCAGTTAGCGACAGGGTCGTCTTGATCGTGACAATCGAACCCGATGGCGACGGATCCAGTCCAAACTGGATGTTTGCGTTGGCCGCTCCGCGACCCTTGGCATCATTGCCGCGTGCGGTCGCCAAGGCTCGGTGGTTCACCGCATCCATTTCAGTGAATTTTACGGTACCGGCGAAGTTCATTGTCACCGGGCCAAGGCGAACCGTAACCTTCCCTTTGAAGGTCTTATCGTCGACAATCTCGACCAGTTCTGCGCCCGGCATACACTTGACCATGTTCGGCACATCGAGCAACACAGCCCAAGCGCGGTCGGGAGGAAGCGGCACTTCAAACGAGTTTTCAAATTCCATAACGCCTATCGGACCCCTTTGGCCTTTGCCACAAATTCGCGACAGAGCGTCGCATCGACCACTTCACGCCTCGAAACATACCACCAATTCCAATTTCGGTACAGTTGGCAATTGACACAAATATGACTGCCTGTTATTGAATTTACGACATTTGAAAAGCCTGCTGTATGCTGGAGTTGAGAAGAGAGAAAAAAATTGGGACACTCCGTTCTGCAGACTGCGACACTGTCCTATCAGCGCCCCCTGCGGCTCCTGTTGCCGAACGAATTGTCGTCTGTATCTCAGCTTAAAAGCAGCGACAATTTGGCTTTTTCCGATCCGATGCCGCCCTGCGCTACCTCAGCCGTATTGGAACTTGGCCAATGCTAAGTTTGATCGTTCGGCGACTTCTGCTCGGCATTCCAAACATCATTCTCATTTCAGTACTGCTGTTTTTTACGATTCTCGGCGCTTTGGGCAGCCCCGCAACCCTCATGCTCGGCCTCGATGCAACCCCGGAACGGATACTTGAGCTTGAGCGCCAGTACGGTTTCGACCGTCCACTCTACGTGCAGTATATCGATTGGGTATGGAAGGCTCTGAACGGAGATTTCGGTCGGTCCTATGCGACGAACCAACGTGTCGTCGATGCGCTTTTGCCCCGTATCCTGCCCAGCGTCGAACTGGCACTTCTCGGCATGATCGTCGCAGTTACCACATCCGTCGTATTCAGCAGCATTACTGTCGGCCGCAGAATCGTCCAGCCTGTTGTCAACATTCTCAGTCTCATTGGGATCACAGTGCCGAACTTTATGCTTGGCATCACGCTGACGTACATTTTCTCCGTCGTATTGGGCATCCTGCCGACATCCGGGTGGGCCCCCTGGTCTGCAGGTATTTTCGAGCATCTGCTCCATCTGATCCTGCCTGTGCTGACAGTTGCCGCGTACTACTTCGCCTCGTTTGGCCTCGTGTACCGCGCTGAGTATCGCGCCACGTCGCGTCGGCTTTACATTCAGGTCGCGCGTGCAAAGGGGCTTTCGGAAAGCGCCGTGTCTTTCAGGCATATCCTGCCGAACTCAATTCTTCCTGTAATCACTCAAGTCGGCAGCAGTCTCGGGCAGCTTGCGGCCGGCGCTCTTGTCGCAGAGACAGTCTTCTCCATTCCCGGCGTCGGCACGCTTTTCACAAGCGCGCTCCTGTCTCGTGATTTTCCGGTGTTCCTCGCGATCGGAATGATCACGATTGTCAGCGTGGTTGTCATGAATCTTTTGGCCGACTTGCTTTATGTCGCCGCCAATCCCCAAATCCGGCTCGATTAGCCATGAAGAACCGGAACGCGTTGATCGGATTTGTGATCGTATCCATCGTCACTACGCTGGCGATCGCCGCGCCTTGGATCGCGCCCTACGATCCCGCGACGACGAGCATCCGCTTATTCGAGGGCCCATCTGCGGAACATTGGCTTGGGACGGACCAGCTCGGACGCGATATCTTCAGTCGCATTCTTTTTGGCGCGCGCGTATCGCTGATAATCGGCGCCGGCTCGGCAGTGGTTGCAGGTATCATCGGCGTGCCCATTGGGCTTGCAGCCGGCTATCTGGGTCGAACTGTCGACATGATGGCCATGCAGTTCATCAATCTTTTCATTGCCCTACCGGGGCTTGTTCTCGCACTCATCATCATCACGATGACGGGCGCGACGATGCTGAACATCGTATTGGTCCTCGGATTCGTAGCCTGGCCGGGCGTCGCCCGACTGGCTCGCGGGCAGACCTTTGCGATCCGAGAGTCGGTGTATGTCGAGGCTGCACGCGCCGTCGGGGGCGGCACGGCATGGATCATCATTCGCCACATCTGGCCCAACATCTTTCGCCTCGTAGCAGTCCAGCTTGCGACAGTCGTGGCATTCGCAATATTCACGTCTTCGAGCCTCAGCTTCCTCGGTTTGGGCGTGCCGCCGCCGACCGCCGACTGGGGCGGAATGGTCCGCAGCGGTGTCGACTATCTGTCCGTCAATCCGTACATGAGCCTTGCCCCTGGCTTCTCGGTCGCGATCACTATTTTCGGCTTCTACATGCTGGGCTATCGAGAGGAATAGCGAATGGCCCGGAACTCCCTCCTTGAAGTCGAAAACGTTTCGGTGTCTTTCAAATCGGCGCAAGGACCCATTCGCGCCGTCCGTGACGTCAGCTTTCGGATAAATCCCGGCGAGATCGTCGCGCTTGTCGGCGAGTCGGGGTCGGGGAAATCCACGACTGGCCTGGCTACAATGCAGTTGATCCCCTCGGCAACGGTATCGGGCCGCATATGTCTTACGCGAAAAGACGGGACCAAAGCCGATCTGGTGTCATTGAGCGAATCCGACATTCGCAGGGTCCGCGGCAACGAAGTGGCGATGATTTTCCAGGAGCCGATGTCGTCGCTCGATCCGGTCTTCACGATCGGAACGCAGATGTGCGAAGCGGCGAGGGTCCACCAGCGCCTCTCCTATCGACAAGCCTATGCCGCATCGATAAAGGCCCTTGAAGCGGTCGGCATGCCTGATCCCGAAAAATGCATGGAGACCTACCAGCACAAGCTGTCGGGCGGCATGCGGCAGCGCGTCATGATCGCGATGGCCTTGAGCAGCAAGCCCTCTCTTCTCATCGCCGACGAACCGACGACCGCGCTCGATGTCACCATCCAAGCCCAGATCGTCGAGTACCTGAAGCGTATCCAGAAACAGACCGGAATGGCGATCCTGTTTATCACTCACAATCTCGGGCTCGTTGCCGAAATCGCCGATCGCGCCATCGTTATGTATGCCGGGGAGATCGTCGAATCGGGCAGTGTCTCGGAACTGTTCACGCGCCCCCGGATGCCATACACCTCCGGTCTCTTGAAATCGTTGCCACGTCTTGGACGGAAGAAGACACTCGGCACGCCGATCGAGCCTATTCCCGGCAGCCTTCCGAGCCCTCTTGCGCTTCCAAGCGGCTGCAAGTTCCATCCTCGTTGCGGCCACTTCGTCGCCGGGGTCTGCGACACGGCCGTTCCCGAACTCGAATCCAGCGACCAGGCACATCAGGTTCGCTGCGCCCGCTGGCGCGACATCGCGAGGACAGCGCAATGAGTTCGGAAATGGCACCGCTTCTGCAGGTCGAAGGGCTGAGGAAATGGTTCGACATCACGCGCGGCGTATTCGGCCGCAAGGTCGGCCAGGTGAAGGCCGTCGACGACGTTTCTTTCACGGTCCGCTCGCGTGAGGTTTTAGGATTAGCGGGCGAGTCGGGGTCGGGAAAAACAACGATTGGCCGTTCCGTCCTTCGCCTCGTCGAGCCAAGCGCGGGCCGTGTTGTTTTCGACGGCACTGACGTGACCTCTCTGAACACAGCGGACCTCCGCCGATTTCGGCGCAGGATGCAGATTATCTTTCAGGATCCGCTCGCGGCCCTGAACCCGCAAATGACGATCGAGGAGGTTTTAAGCGAACCCTTGATCGTCCAAGGTATCGGCCGCAGCGACGCTGATCGACGCAACCGAGCCGTGGAACTGCTCGATAGTGTGTCGCTTTCAAGCGACTATCTTAAGCGCCGTCCCGGGGAAATGTCCGGCGGTCAACGGCAGAGAATTGTCATCGCCCGCGCGCTCGCCGTGAACCCGGAGTTCATCGTCGCGGACGAGCCGGTTTCGGCGCTCGACGTATCGATCCAGGCACAAATCATCGCGCTTTTGATCGAACTGAAGGGTCGCCTTGGTTTGTCCATGCTCTTCATTTCCCACGATCTCGCGGCAATGGAATACATCTCCGACCGAATTGCGGTTCTTTATCTCGGTCGCGTCATGGAGATCGGTCCAAGTTCCGAGGTTTGCGGCAATTTCAAGCATCCCTATACCGAGATGCTGATCTCGGCCGTCCCGCAACCCGAGCCCGGATACCAGCGCAAGATTTTTCCGGCAGGCGAGATTCCGAGCGCTGCGTCTCCGCCCAGCGGCTGCGTATTTCGGACTCGCTGCAGCTACGCACGGCCTGAATGCGCGCAAATTGTTCCGCAGTTGCGGAAAGTGGCCGAAGATCATTACACCGCATGTATCCGCGATGATTTATCCCTCTCGAGGGTGCTGCTATGATCGGACACGTCCAAAGCTATGCAGGCGAAGTCAAACGGCACCGCGATGATTGATCACTGTCCGGAGCAGAAGCGTTCGCTCGGAAACGCGGGTGCGAAATGAAACCGGCGCCATTCACGCATCACAACCCGAAGACCTTGGCCGAAGCGATTTCACTGCTTTCGGCCCTCGCGCCCGAGGACGGACGAATCATTGCTGGTGGTCAGACTCTTGTCCCGATGATGGCGTTTCGCTTGGCCCGTCCCCGGCATGTCATCGACATCAATGGAATTACAGAGCTTGGGAAAATCACGATCGAGAACGGCACAATGACGATCGGCGCCACCGTGCGCCACAATGCCTTTGAAAAGCCGTATCCCGGGAGCGGGAAGCTTGGAAGCCTTCTTGCGAACGTCGTGCAAAACATTGCGCATGCGCCCATTCGGTCCCGTGGCACTTTCTGCGGTAGCATTGCAAATTCGGACCCCGCGTCGGAATGGTGTCTCGTATCGACAACTGCTGGTACGGAGATCGTATTGGCAAGCGTACGCGGCGAGCGAATCGTTCCAGCACATGATTTTTATACCGGCATAATGGCTAATGCGCTCGCAGAAGACGAAATCATCACCAAGGTCCGTATCCCGCTTCTTTCGGACGATACGCGGTTTGGATTTCACGAGGTAAGCCGAAGAAAAGGCGATTTCGCAATGGCGGCGTGTCTCGCGATCTATCGTCTGTCGAACGGCAAAGCACTCGAACCAAGGATCGGACTAGGCGGTGTCCAAGCAATCCCGAAACGCGTCACCGCGGCCGAAGAAGCTCTTCGAGGCGGCGACATTGGGGGCGAGCTGTTCCGTCAAACCGCATCCGTCGCGATGCGCGCGATCGAACCGCTCGATGACGAGGAGTTTCCGGAGCAATATCGTCGGGAGCTGGCGCAGGCGGTGGTCGCGCGCGCATTGGAAAGCAGCGTCGCATGACAGACGAAGTGGATATCAGCCTATCCGTCAACGGACGGACCTATCGCTTCAAGGCGGAGCCCCGGCGAACCCTGGCGGACGCGCTGAGAGAAGATTGCGGACTGACGGGGACACATCTCGGCTGTGAACACGGCGTCTGCGGAACGTGTACCGTCAGCATGGACGGACAGCCAGTCCGCGCGTGTTTGATGTTTGCTGTCCAAGCGCAAGGGGCAAAGCTCGTTACCGTCGAAGGCCTCGCATCGGGATCGGAGTTGCATCCGCTTCAAAAGGCTTTCATCGAACATCACGCGCTTCAGTGCGGCTTTTGTACGCCTGGATTTCTGATGCTCGCCTGGACCGAGCTCGTAAAGAATCCGAACCCAAGCGATGAAGAGCTAACTGACATTCTGTCGTCGAATCTATGTCGCTGCACAGGATACAAGAACATCATTTCCGCGGTAAAAGCAGCGGCCGATGAAATGCGAAATGGAGCGCCAAAATGAGTATCCAGGCCGCCCCATCGCAGCGAAAGGAGACCAAAGTCTTCGGAAAACGCGTGCCGCGTCTCGAAGATCTTCCCCTCGTCAAAGGGCTCGGACGGTTCGTCGCGGACCTCTCGTTTCCCCATCAGCTTTACATGCGCGTCGTTCGCTCGCCGATCGCACACGGCACGATCACACGGATCGACGCTGACGAGGCGCGCAAGGCGCCAGGCGTGGTCGCGATTTGGACGCACGCCGACATCGCAGCATACCCTCTGATCGACTTTAGAGATCCATCCGCAGAAGCGTTGATGCCATACCGGCAACCGCTGCTCGCCAAGGACCGTGTCCGATATGTTGGCGAGCCGATTGCCGTCGTGTTTGCCGAGTCCGCCTATCTCGCCGAAGACGCAGCCGACTTGGTCTTTGCCGAAATCGACGAACTTCCGCCGCATATGGATGCTCAAGCGGACTGCGCCAGCTTCGCGCCAGGCATTTCGACCGAACCGATCGTATTGAAGCAAGGATTCGGCGATCTACCGGGCGCGTTCGCCAGCGCCCACTGCGTCGTCGAACTGGAACTCTCGATCGGGCGCCACTCGGGCGTTCCAATGGAATGCCGGGGTGCAATCGGGCGCTACGATGCAGCGCAAGACGTTCTCGAACTGTGGGGAGCGGCGAAGGTGCCGTTGCGCAACCGAGAAACGATGGCGCGTTA
This sequence comes from Telmatospirillum sp., assembly GCA_020248985.1. Classification (GTDB taxonomy): domain Bacteria; phylum Pseudomonadota; class Alphaproteobacteria; order CACIAM-22H2; family CACIAM-22H2; genus Tagaea. The sequence goes on from JADCGL010000017.1 coordinate 287,630, forward strand.
CTTCCAGCGTAGCTCGGCATCCGTGCAACTCTACGAACTACATGTCGGCGGCGGATTCGGCGTTCGCGGCGAGTTGTACCCCGAAGATTTCCTCGTATGCGCGGCCAGCATGACACTTGGCCGACCGATAAAGTGGATCGAGGACCGCCGGGAACATCTCATGGCGACAAACCAGTCGCGCGAACAATATCACCGCGTCCGAGCGGCCGTCGATCAAAACGGTCGTATTCTTGCACTCAGCGACGTGTTTTTCCACGATCAAGGCGCTTACGTCAGAACCCATGGCGCGAGGGTCGCGGATCTGACGATCGGTATGCTACCGGGCCCGTACCACGTGCCTGTCTATCAAGGCATCGGCCATTTTCGCCTGACGAACAAAACGCCCGCTGCCACCTATCGATCGCCAGGGCGTTACGAGGGCTCTTTCGTTCGCGAGCGTCTTGTCGATGCGATTGCAGCGAAGTTGGGGCTCGATCGGATCGAGGTTCGCCGACGCAATCTGATCCCAAGCGCCGACATGCCCTACACACGGCAACTCGGCGCGCTCGGAACCGAGGTCGTGCTCGATTCCGGCGATTACGCCGGCCTCCTGCAAACGTCGATCGATCGCTTTGGGTGGGACGAATTGCAGAAGACGATTCGCGTGCGCCGAGCACAGGGCGAATTCGTCGGCGCCGGCATCGCGATGTTCCTCGAAAAAAGCGGGATGGGACCGTCCGACAGCGTCACCGTCAGCGTCGATCCCATGGGTTTCGTCGAAGTCGTCACAGGTGGAGCCTCTGTCGGGCAAGGCTTCGAAACAGCCATGGCGCAGATCTGCGCCGAAACGCTCGGCGTCGACTACCGACGCATCCGGGTCGTACATGGACAAACGGACCGAATTCGCTTCGGAATTGGGGCCCATGCGTCGCGCGCCACGGTTATGACCGGAAACGCCGTCCACGCAGCCGCAACGAACGTTCGCGATCTTGCCCTCAAGCATGCATCCGTCTTGTTGCAGGCACCGGCCGAACTGCTCGACATCGTCGATGGCATCGTCGTCCGAAAGGGCAGCCCAAGTGGGCCCACGATCTCCCTCGGCCAGTTGTCGCGGCAATTGTCGCCCGGCCCTGAAGCGATCGCACGCGGGACAAACGGTCTTTCCTGCGAAGGGTGGTTCTATGCCGACCACATGACCTACCCCTATGGAGTCCACTTGGCGCTAGTACGGGTGGACGGGGAAACAGGTCAGGTCTTTGTCGAGCGCTACATGGTCGCAAGCGATGTCGGCCGCGCGGTCAACCCAATGATTGTCGAGGGCCAAGTTGTAGGCGGCGTCGCGCAGGGGCTCGGCGGCGCTCTTTACGAACAGTTCCGCTACAGCGATACCGGACAGCCGCTCTCACTGAATTTTGCGGAGTATCTGATACCAACCGCGCATGAGGTGCCCGACGTCGAAGTCATCGTCGCGGAGGACGCACCAAGCCCCCTCAATCCACTCGGCATCAAGGGCGCTGGAGAGGGCGGCTGCACGGGCGTCGGGGCAGCCATCGCCTCTGCTGTCGACGACGCGATCGGCATCCCGGGGGCTATCACATCCCTTCCCATCACGCCCGCGAAGCTGAAAGCGCTGCTGAAGAACAGACGCGACAATTCGAACGGCGACAGCACATGAAAGCAGCTCCTTTTCAGTATCACGATCCCACCTCGATAGACGAGGCGATCGACCTACTTGGCAAACTGGAGAACGCAAAAGTTCTTGCCGGCGGCCAGTCGTTGATGGCGATGCTCAACATGAGATACGCCCAACCCGATCACGTCGTGGACATCAATCGCATCGCAGATCTTTCGTATATTCGGGAAGCAAACGGCGCGCTCGTTATCGGCGCCATGACCCGCCAGCGCGATCTGGAGTTTTCTGATCTCGTTCGCAGGACCTGTCCCATACTCCACGAAGCGATCCAGCATGTCGGCCACCGCCAGACGCGCAATCGCGGAACCGTCGGCGGATCGCTTTGCCACCTCGATCCGTCCGCCGAACTCGCAGCGATGGCTGCGCTGCACAACGCAACGCTGACAGTGGCAGGTCCAAAGGGCTCTCGCGAGCTTGCCTTCAAAGAGTTCGCGCTCGGCTTTATGACGCCGGCGCTGGAAGTCGACGAAATTCTGACGGCGATTCGGATCGAATTCTGGCCTAAGGGCCACGGCTACGGGTTTCTCGAATTCGCCCGTCGGCACGGAGATTTCGCCGTCGCGTCGGCTGGGGCGCTGATTACGCTCGACGCAAAAGGCTTAATCGACCGGGCCAGCCTCGTGATTGGCGGCGTCGGCTCGGTACCTACGCGAGTAGAAAGCGCCGAGCAGATCTTGCTGGGCACGCAGCCGACCCAGGCCGTTTTCGAGGAAGCTGCGCGCGCCTGCAAATCGATCGAAGCCCTCGACGATATCCATGCACCGGCCTCCTATCGATTGCATCTGGCGGAAACCCTGGCGCGACGAGCTCTTGCCAAAGCCCTCCTCAGCCTGAGATCGGACGGAGAACAATGACGATGGATTCCCGCGACATTGTCGTTACGGTGAATGGCATCCGCCACGAGGCAACGGTGAAAACGCGCGTCACCCTCGCGGACTTTCTGCGTCACCAACTCGAGCTTACGGGCACACATCTCGGATGCGAGCACGGCGTCTGCGGCGCATGCACCGTCCTTGTTGATGGCCGTACGGCACGCTCTTGTCTGATGCTGGCAGTTCAGGCGCACGGCCACGAAATCAGAACTGTCGAAGGTATAGCTCCGAACGCAAAGGAACTACATCCGCTGCAGACGGCTTTCCAGAAACATCACGGACTGCAATGCGGCTTCTGCACGCCCGGAATGCTGACGACTTTGATCGAGTTCCTCCACGACAATCCAGATCCGACGGAAGCCGAAGTAAGAATAGCGATATCCGGCAATCTGTGTCGCTGCACCGGCTATCAGGGAATCGTCGATGCCGCCCTCGATGCCGCAAAAACAATGCGCAACAGCACATGAGTACGCCATGCAAGATATGACCGAAAAGTCGCTTCAGGATATGGCGGAAGCCGCCGGACTGGGATTGGCGTTCCAGTTGTTTCCCGAGGACATTCGAGCGGCTGTGAAGCAAGTCGCAAATCAGCGCGCCGCACTTCGGGACGATATCTCGGCGGCGGAGGAGCCATGGCCTCCCATGACTATTCCCGGGAAATGAGCGAAGAACTGCACTGGCTTGGAATTGCCGAATTGCACGCGGCTTTCGGGGCACGCAGAACCTCGCCGGTCGAAGTGGTCGAGGCCTTGTTGCGGCGCATCGAGCGCCTTGACGAAAAACTTCACGTATTCGTGACGCTGGATGCCGAGAACGCCCGCAAAGCCGCGCGCGCCGCGGAGCAGGATATCGAGGCGGGAAGACACAAAGGACCGCTGCACGGCATCCCGATTGCGATCAAGGATGTTATCGATGCTGCAGGCCTTCCGACGACGTGCCAATCGAAGATCTTCGAAGGCAACATACCGTCTGACGACGCGACGTCGGTCGCCCAGTTGCGTCGAGCCGGCGCCATCGTCCTCGGAAAGGTCGCGACCTACGAGTTCGCCCTAGGCGGGCCGAGTTTCGACCTTCCCTATCCACCGGCACGGAATCCGTGGCATGTCGATCACAGTACTGGGGGGTCCTCCTCAGGCTCGGGCGTTGGTTTGGCCGCCGGCCTCTTTCCCGGCGCACTTGGCACCGACACCGCCGGCTCCGTCCGCAATCCGGCCAGCGCTTGCGGGATCGTTGGCCTAAAACCGACCTACGGCCGCGTTTCGCGTCAAGGCGTGTTCCCGCTGGCTTTTACGATGGATCATGTCGGCCCAATGGCACGGCGCGTCGCCGACATTGAACACCTGCTTGCCGCCATGGCCGATCGCGACGCCCCTTATATCGACGCCGCGACAGACGCTGCTGTGCCGCACAGACCCGCCGATCTTCGTGGAAAGCGCATCGGGTTCGTTCGGCATTTTCACGAGCGCGACATGCCGGCAGACAATGAAGTCGCGGCCGCTCTTGAGTTGGCGGCGCGGGTCTTCGAAGAGGCCGGTGCCGAGATAGTTAACGTATCGCTTCCGCCACTCGACGCCTTCGCCGCCGTCAACCGCATCATTCTGCAGGCGGAGGCCTGGGCGGTGCATGCGAGTTGGCTTCGGACGCGCCCTCAAGACTACGCGAAGCTCACGCGCCAGCGTCTTCTCGGCGGGGCATTCCTGAGCGCGGAGGATTACGTTCAGGCGCAGCGGAGACGGCGGCGCATGATTGCGGCAATGGAAGATGTATTTCGGGACGTCGATTTGCTCTTATGTGCGAGTGCCATGGATCCGCCGTGCCGGATTGACGATGCGGAAGCTGTTGCACGGACCTACCCACGTCAGGCGCGCACGCCGTTCAGCGTGACGGGGCATCCAGCCCTCGCGATGATGTCCGGGCTCTCTTCGGCTTCATTGCCGCTGTCTTTGCAGCTTGCAGGGCGCTATTGGGACGAAGCCAGCGTGCTGTCGGCAGCCGCTGTGTTCGAGCGCGAAACCCAGTTCTACCGGCATCGCCCGACGCTTGAATAACCGATAGAACTAAGGTCAACGCCACTTTTTCTTCGGGGCAAGACGTCGTATCGCAGACGGCTCGATCGCAATCGGGCCGTCTGCGACGCCGCATTCGCCAAGCCGATCAGTCCGCGTATCCGTAGTACCACTTGCGCAGATCGCGATACGTGATCGGCTTGTATTTCGGCGGATTGTTCGGCCCCTGGCATGTCGGCAGAACTTCGATCAAGGCATCCGCGTTCGGTCCGAAGAACACTGGAATCGAATAACGATCGACGGTGTTCGTATTGATAACCCGATGTTTCGTCGACAGATACTGATCGTTCGTCCATCGAACAATCAAATTTCCCGTATTGATGAGTAGCGTTCCGGGGATCGCCTCTACCGCTCGCCAATGGCCGGACGGCATGCGTACTGCGAGTCCCGACTCGCTGGCCGTCAGGAGCGTCATCATCGAATTGTCGGTATGTGGCGCAATGCCGTACTGGCGGTCGCCGATCGTTTTCTGCGGCGGATAATGCAGCAGCGACAGGTTGACATGCGGCACCTCGAAGAATTTGTCGAAGTAATCCAAGGGCAGATTCAATGTCGTCGCCCAAAGCGGCAAGAACTGCTTACCAAGTTTTTCGGCCGCCGCTTGGTACTTCACTACGACCTCTTTGAACCCGGGCAGATTCTCCGGCCAGACGTTCCGCTCGACCTTTGGATCGGTTTCCCGGATGACTGTGAACTTGGAATAAAGATTCGTCTTCGCATCTTTGATGATGTTGACGTTCGCTCTGTTGGAGCGTTCCTCGCCGCCTCCTTGATAGCCGGTCTTGTGGCTATCGACGTCGATGTAGGGCACCCGGTCCTTCACTTCGGACGGAAGCGAATGGAAGCGCTTCGACTGCTCGAAAACCTGTTTGATGAGTTCTTCGGGGATGCTGTGTCCCTTGAGATAAAAGAAGCCGACGGTCTCGGTGATTTCTTTCAACTGCGCGGCGACGCGTTCGCGCCCACCCGGCTCGCCTTTCAGATAAGGCGACATATCGAGCGTCGGAATCTCCTCGTCGGAGTCCGGGTAGTCCATGAGCCTGAGCTCTTCTTCCTCGGTGAATTTCGGCATCGATGCAGTCGAACTGGTGGGCGCCGTTTGAACTATCGACATTTGCTTTCTCCTTCCCTGATTGGACCAATCATATCCTGATTGTTTTTGGCATACCATCATACAAATACGCCTTCTTAAGCGTCTGTATTATCGAATATTTCTCCGAATTAGCTTTTTCTAGTTTTTTCGTTAACCGAGATACATCGGCCGGACTTAGCTGCCGGCAATCGTTCCGGGCGGCAGCGAGCGGGCATATGCTGCGATCTCGCCCGGTCGTGTGAACCAAACTTTGTCGCGCAGTTTATGGTTCACGATGTATTGCAGCGCTTTGCGAAGCTGAGCGTAACGAAAGGGCTGTCCAACGACGAAAGTGTGCAGCGAAATGCCGCAGACCAAGGGTGCCCGCTCCGAGAATTCAAGCATCGTGTCGAATTGATCGATGATCATTTGGCTGAAATCGGTCGCCGACTGCATCCGGCTCAGCATCGTCGGGCTGTCGTTGATTTCGATAGGATAGGGCACGGACAGAATAGGTCCTGAGCGTGTCCGCATCCAAAACGGCTGATCGTCGGCGGGCCAATCCAGCAAATAGCTGTAGCCGGCTTCCTTGAGCAGATCCGGCGTAACGGCGGTTTCGGATATCCATGGCCCCATCCAACCTTCGGGCCGCACGCCGTGACCCGCCGCCAGTTTGTCGGTTGCTTCGCGAATGAGACGCGCCTCGCTCGGCTCGTCCAGATCGCCCTGGCGCTCAGAGTTTGTGCGTCCATGCCCGACAATTTCATCCGCCCGCGCCTTGATCCGCGCCACGATTTGCGGGCAGCGGTCGTAGACTGCGGAGTTGATCAAGTGGGACAACGGCAGTCCCAAAGAGTCAGCCAAATCGAAGATACGCCAGATTCCGACGCGCAAGCCGTAGTCGCGCCAAGCATAGTTGCGCGGGTCCGGTGGGGGTCCGAGCGAGGTCGGCGTATGCCCCATCGTGCCGCCGAAAGCGAAGTCCTCGACATTGAGCGCCAGGTAAAAAGCCAATCGTTTGCCGCCCGGCCAGTCGAAATCGGGCCGCTCAAAGAGCGGCGAATACTCGAATCGGCCATGATGCGGCAACGTCATCGGGCGCCCCTCGCTCCAGTACCTTCAAACATTCGCATTTGCCCCTTACCGAGCGCTTCGAGCGCCTTGATGTACCAAATTTGCTACATTTTTGAAGTTCCGGCAAGCCATATAAATCGAGGTTCTGTGAGCTGATTTAACCCCCATCATAAAGTGTTCCATTTTTCGCACGATATGAAATACTTGCTGACGAGTCTTTGGACAACAGCTTCTAAAGGGCAATTGAACAGCGTGACGGACCCATCGGAGCGCATGTACGACGCGCTGATCGTCGGCGGCGGTAACGCAGCGATGTGCGCTGCCATCAGTGCGCGGCGCGGCGGTGCGAGCGTGCTCGTGCTCGAGGCAGCGCCAAAATTCTATCGCGGCGGCAACACGCGGCACACACGCAACATGCGCTGCGCCCACGATTCCGCGACGGAGACACTGACCGGTCCCTATACGGAAGCGGAATTCTGGACCGATCTTCATCAGGTCACGGGCGGTCAGACCGACGAAGAACTCGCCAAGCACATGATCGCCGAGTCCAAGGAGATGCTCGGCTGGATCGTCGAGCAGGGTGTGCGCTTCCAGCCGTCGCTCGGCGGAACCCTCAGCCTAGGCCGGACCAATTCGTTTTTCTTAGGCGGCGGCCGGGCAATGCTGAACGCGCTCTACCGCACGGCCGAGTCGCTCGGCGTCGAAGTTCTTTACGACGCGGAGGTCGTCGGCGCCGACATACGCGACGGGATGTTCCTGGCCGCTAGCGTCAAACACGGTTCCAAGATCAAAAGGATTCGCGCCAAAACGTTGGTCGCGGCGGCCGGCGGATTCGAGGCGAACATCGACTGGCTCAAGCAATACTGGGGCGATCCGGCCGACAATTTCCTGATCCGCGGGACGCCCTACAATCGCGGCACCGTATTGCGGATACTGCTCGATGCAGGCGCCCATCCGGTCGGCGATCCCACGCAATGCCATGCAGTCGCGATCGACGCGCGCGCGCCCAAATTTGACGGCGGCATCATCACGCGGCTCGACTGCGTCGTGTTCGGCATCGTAGTGAACAAGCACGCGCAGCGCTTCGACGACGAAGGTGCCGATTTCTGGCCGAAGCGTTATGCGGTTTGGGGCCGCCTCGTGGCGGCCCAGCCGGACCAGATCGCCTACATCGTTTTCGACAAAAGCGCTTCGACGCTGTTCATGCCGTCGCTGTTTCCGGCCATCGAGGGGCAGACGATCGCCGAACTTGCGGCCAAGCTCGGCCTCGATACCGCAGCGCTCGAACAGACTGTCGCGCGCTTCAATGCGGCCGTGCGCCCCGGCACGTTCGACTCGACCGTCTTGGACGATTGCCGCACCGAGGGTCTTGTGCCGCCGAAGAGCCATTGGGCGCGTGCACTGGCTACACCGCCCTTCTACGCCTATCCCGTTCGACCCGGCATTACCTTCACCTATCTCGGCACAAAGGTCGACAAGACCGCCCGCATCCTGATGCAGGACGGCAAACCGTCGGCGAACATGTTTGCGGCCGGCGAGATCATGGCCGGGAACGTGCTCGGCAAAGGCTATGCCGCGGGTATTGGTATGACGATTGGAAGCGTGTTCGGGCGTATCGCGGGCCGGGAGGCCGCAAAACGTGCAAGCAACTGAAACGACGTCGCCTGCCCTGATTGAGGCCGACCGCCTGATGGTGGTCTGCAATTCCTGCCGCTATTGCGAAGGCATTTGCGCCGTGTTCCCGGCGATGGAGATGCGGCGCAGCTTCACGGCTGCGGATCTGCGCTACTTTGCCAATCTCTGCCACGGCTGCGGCGCTTGCTACGACGATTGTCAGTTCTCACCACCGCACGAGTTCAACGTCAATGTGCCGAAAGTGATGGCGCAAGTGCGCGCCGAATCCTACGCGCACTACGCATGGCCGCGTGCGGCCGCCAAGGTTTTCGAGCATAACGGTTTGGCGGTGGCGCTTACTGCCGCACTGGGTGTTGCCGCTTTTGTGGCCGGTTTCGTTGCATGGACGGATCCAAGCGTGCTGTTCGGCACGCATACGGGACCGGGTGCGTTCTACCGGCTGATGCCCCACAATGCGATGGTGCTGCTGTTCGGCGCCGCGTTTTCGTATGCGTTGCTGGCGCTCGCGATGGGTCTGCGGAATTTCTGGCGCGACGGCAAGGGGGCCGAGGCGGCGGCCTACGCGGCGGCCGGACACGATGCGGCGACGCTACGCTATCTCGACGGCGGCGGGGCCGGCTGCCAGGACGGCGACGGGGCCGAAAGCGACAATCGCCGCCTGTTCCACCATCTGACGCTCTACGGCTTCTTGCTGTGCCTCGCCTCGACCACCACCGCGACGCTCTACCACTACGTCCTCGGCCGGGAAGCGCCCTATCCTTGGTACGACGTGCCGGTCGTACTCGGAACCTTGGGCGGGCTTGGCCTGCTCGTGGGCCCGATCGGGCTGATGCGCGAGAAGGCCAAGCGCGACCCGGCCACAAAAGCGACTGGGCTCGTAGGCATGGAAACGGCGTTTGTTGCGATGCTGTTTTTGACGAGCCTCAGCGGGCTTGCCCTTCTGGTTCTGCGCGAGACCCCGGCGATGGGGCTGCTCCTCGCCTTCCATTTGGGCGTCGTGTTCGCGCTGTTCTTGACGTTGCCCTACGGCAAGTTCGTGCATGGGCTCTATCGCTATCTCGCCCTCGTGCGCTATGCGCAGGAGCGAAAATCGGGCCCTTGAGGGCGCCCGGCAGGCCGCGCTTGACCTGCGGCCATCCATATGCACATTGCTTGGCCCAACAGGCTTGGTTTCGTTTTCTTTTGAACGGCTTATGGCTGCAAAGCGAGCCGTGTGTTTTGCAACGATTGGGCAGCGCGGCAAACAGATGACACTTCGTTATGACGACATTGGGAACCGTCTCAAAGCCTACCGCATGGGCTCAGGCTTGAGCGCCGACGAGATCGCCAAGCAACTTGGCATCTCGCGGACGGCTCTTTACCGTTTCGAGAAAGGCGAATTGGCCAAGATCGAGACGCTGGAAAGGCTGGCCGAGCTGCTCGGCGTATCGATCCCTACCCTGCTCGGCGTCGGCATCGAATACATCCCCTCCGCTGTCGGCTACTTCGAACGGCTTCGCCAGATCGAAGAGACGGCAGAGCATATCGTCGTGCTATCCGGCCCTATCTCGTTTTTGCTCGGGTCCGAAAATTTCTTGCCAACTCTGCAAGACGTGCTGACCGAAAACATCAGCAGCACGATCGAAAACCAAGCCCAAGCGCTGAGCGATATCAAGCAGATCATCGAAATACTGCGCCAGCGCAAAGAACTTTATCGGCGACGGCGGCCGACGATCGTCAACATGATGTCGGCCCTTGAGATCGAGCGCTTTCTGGATCACGGTTTCATCGGGCGCGCTGGGCTTGCGGATTCAGAAATCCGAAAAAGAAAGCAACTCGCACGGACCGAGATACAGCATTTTGCATCCCTGATCGATCAGCACCCGATCGGGATCCAAGTAGGTATCGTAACGGATACGCTGCCGTTCACGGGTTTTCAGCTTTTTCGACAACCGGACCGGAAGTTGCTGGTGCTGAGCCCGTTCAGGCTCGGCAGCGAGCCAAACGTTCGGGTCGGCGTCGCGACGATTACGTCCGCGCCGGATGCAGTCAATCTCCACGAAAAATCGATCGACGAAATGTGGCGCCGTGCACTTAAAGGTCAGGCGGCCGCCGACTATCTCCGGCGCCTGCTCGCAAACGACAGCGAGCCCGACGTCCCCAAGAAAAAGAAGTGATTGGGGTAATTGCTTCAGTGCAAAGGTTCGAGTGTTCGTCGTCAGCGCCCATCGGACAGTTTGACCAGTTCGCGTACTATAGAGGTTTCGACTCATCATCGTAAGGGGATTGGGATGAGACCGTCGAAACATACGCCGCCGAACGATTTCCGATTTGCGTCGCGTTCACGCCGAATTCGGCCGCCTTGTTGCGATATCGATGACCTTGGCCGAACCGCTTGACGCCGTTACCTCAACATTAGGCAGTGCTGCCCGACCTAAGGCTCTCGAAATGCGGGTCGAATTTGCTTCGACGGACGCTCGTAGCGGGTCGTCCGGCAAATGGGCGTATTTCTTTGTCGTCCGTATATCGGCATGACCAAGCATGCGCGCCACTTTGACTAGAGTGTCGCCAGCACCGGTGGCGTTAGTGGCAAACGAGTGACGTAAGTCGTGCAGCCGAACATGCGGTATTCCCGCCTTCGCGCGCAGCCGTTCCCAGACATGTGCGAGGCCGACAAAGTGTTTTCCCGCTTGATGGCCCACAAACACGAAAGGGTTACCGTTGAACCGCGGCTGTGCATCGATGATCGCCGCGACCTCCCGCGAAATCGGAATCGTTTTTTTGCCCGTTTTTGAGTCTGGGAGAAGCAGCACCCCTCGTTCGAGATCGACCCAATCCCAACGCAAGGCCAATATTTCCATTTTCCGTGCACCGGTCATTGCAAGCACCAAGATCGCACATAGAGCGACGGGATTTTCACCTCGGCGCGGCGGCAGGGGACGTTGGTCCTTTTGTGCAGCGGTGCATTCAGCCTCCCAGTCGAGCCAATCGCGCTCAGCCTGATGGAGTGCTTTACCAAGTTGGTCCGTTTCATTTAATTTTAGGTAAGTCGTTATTTCGTTCGATTTGAAAAGCGTCACGCCCTTGGCGGGGTTCGACTTCATATACTTTTGGGAGATCGCCCACGCGAAAATCGCAGCGAGGAGCGCCGTAGATCGCGCAGCGATCCCCTTGCCGCCGCGCACGTTTGCAACACCGCGTGGCCGGGTTTTTTCGCGCTTCTTGGACTTGCCGGCGGCAACGTCGTCTTGGAAACGTTTGACATCGACTTGTTCGACCCGAGTTGCGATACGAGCACCTAGCAGGGGCTTTATATGGCGCTCAATATTGGACCGGTCCGTCTCCAAAGTGCGCGGCTTCTTTGGGCGGCCCTTCCCGGGAATCAATCGGGTTTCGCAATCTTTGACATACAAGTCGCAAAGCGCGGCGACTGTAAGCTCATCGGCTCCGATTTTGGTATCCCGGGACGGATCCTCACCCATGCGCGCGCGATGCAGCATATCGCTGGCGCGCGCACGCGCCGTGTCCGGCGTCCAAGGTGAGCCGTGCCGCCCGATCGTGGCCATGCGCTGCTGCGCGCTTCGGCCGCTACCCACCCGATATTTCACAAAATAGGCTGCACCTGCTGAGGTCCTGCGCACACCGAAGCCCTTCAGCGTGTCGTCCCAAAGTGTCGCATCGATAGCGAGTGCATCGACGGATTTCTTGGTGATCTTGCCCTGTCTCTTTTCGATCTTGTCCTGCATGTCTCGACTTGCCCAATGATGCCGACGGCGCCGCAATGGGCCATCCGGTTCTACCACCATTCTACCACTGAATCGGAAAACAGGGGTATCTGGGAATATCGTGTATTGATTGTTTTCAATAGCTTGGCGTCTCCATGCATCTCCCGGAAACATAGTATTTTTCAATGGCATTGCGGAGGTCAGCGGTTCGATCCCGCTTGGCTCCACCAAAACGACAAAACCCCCGGCCCGGAAACGGCGCCGGGGGTTTTTCTTTGCGCCGCCCCTCACCGCGGGCCCGGCTTGCCCTCTTCGACCCAGCGCATGAACGTGAAGGTGTAGTCGCGCGGGCCTGTGCGCGGCAGGTGGCAGGCAAAACACGGCTTGGTGTCGATGCCGGCGCGCTTGACGCCCTCGGGCGTGTAGCTCGCATATTCCCATTCGCCGTTGCGCTGCGTGGCCGGATATTCGGCCCCCCAGCCGGGGCGCTTTTCCATCACGGCCAACGCCAGCGTGCGCTCGCCCACCTGCATGCGGCCTTTGGCGTCGCGCACCGGCTTGCCGTCGGCGCCCGCCACGGCCGGGCGGTCTTCCATCACCAAGACCGTGCCCGCCGGGGCCGGTTGCCCGGCGCGCGCAGCCGCGGCCGCCTCGGGATTGACGTACATGAGGCGCACTTGGTTGGGCGTGCGGTCGGGCCGTTCGATCTCGTTGTACAGCACGAAACGCGCGCGCCAATCGGCGGGCAGTTCGACCTTTTCAGGACCCGCCTGCAGCGACGCGAGCGGCACGGCAGCGAAAGCAAGGCACAGCAGCAGACGGCGCATCGGTTGCTTCCCTTCAGCGGACATTGACGACGAGATTCATATCGGCATGCGGCACGCATTCGACCGTGAAGCGTCCGGCCAAGGCGAGCAGAATTTCGCGGTTCTCGGACGGGCGCTGGTTGCCGAGATCGGCGCCGAAGCCGCGCGTCGGCACGAACACCGCGTGCGTTTCCGTGTCGTCGTTCACGAACAGCAGCGTGTCGCCCACGCGCGCATTGACGACGGAAGGCGAATAGGCGCTGCCGAGCATCGTCACCCGATGCACGGTCGGCGGCGGCGGCGGCGGCGCCATGGCGCAGGCCCCCAGAAATGCGCCGACGACAACCGCAAACAGAACCGGACGGATCATGGACGCACTCCTGCAGTTTGGGCGGGCATCGCGTTGCAGCGCCGCCGGTTCCATCCTTTGCTTTCCGTGCGCGCCTGTCAAATTGCGATCCGCTTTTTCGCGCGTCGCCGGGTTTGCCGCCCAAAGAGCCAAAACAAAATTGAAGGTTTTGGAAAATTTCGGGCGGTTGCCCAAGATTCAATACAATGGTATTTGGTTTTCTGGTTTCGAGAGGGTGCCAGGGGAGGCGGCCGTGGTCGGAAAAGCAGACACAATAACGGCTGGCCGCCCCGTCGAATCGTCCGCCGACGGTTCTGCGACGGTTCTATTGATCGAAGACGACATCCTCATGCGGGAACTGTTGGAGCTCGCTTTGCAGCGCGCGGGTTTCGCCGTTTTCGTCGCGGAAAACGGCAAGCTTGGGGTTGAACTCGCTCTCAAACGGAAAATCGATATCGTGGTAACGGACATCTTCATGCCCGAATCCGACGGCATCGAGACGATCCGCAAGCTGCGCAGCCATGCGCCCGAAATGCCGATCGTTGCCATTTCCGGCAGCAACCCGAACCGTATGTCCGAGATCCTGACCATCGCGTCCCGGCTTGGCGCGACTGAAACGGTCTCGAAGCCGTTTCCGCCAAGCGAACTGGTCGAGATCGTCAAAAAACTTGCGCATGCGGCAAATCTCCTGCGGCCTTAAGCGCAGCACACGGTCACAATCCCCCGGCAAACGCACCAGAAATCGCCTAGAGTTTTATTTTTTCTATATATTTCAACAGTTTGATTTTCCGAGTTCTTGACTCAACTATCCCATACGCCCATGCTTGTTCCACTTCCCGCTGCAAAAGGGGGAACGCCGTGGGCGAAAAAAACGTCATTCTGCGCTTGGTGGCGATCACGCTCGTCTTCGTGGGCGTGATGGGAGCGTTGGGCTACGTCGTCACGCGCTATCCCGAATTGCTGACCAGCGACAGCCTCGCCGTGGTCGACGGCGTTGCCGTCAGCGTGCCCGACGCGCGCAGCACGGGCGTGGCCCAGACCTATCGCTGCCGCATGAGCAAAGACTACGTGCTCGAGCCCAATTCGAACCGCGTTGCCACCACGCTGCAGACCACAAGCTGCGGTTTCGAGGATACGGCCACTCCGAATTGAGGCGGGGCCAAATTGACGGCGCACGCGTTCTTGCATCGCGTGCGTATTTTCCGAGGCTCGCGGCCGCAGCGCCGGCCGCTAGAATTCCAACAGGTTCACCGCGCGCGCCGCACGCTTCGGCCCCAACGCTTTTCGGCGCCTGAAAGGAATTCCCATGAATCGCATCGCCGAACTGATCGCGCTCGCCGCCGTCGCCATGGCGGCCGCAAATGCGGCCCCCGCCCACGCGCAGGGGGCCAAGCAGACTGTCGGGCTTGCACAGATCAACCCGGCCACGCTCGCAAGCGGCTATCGCAGCACCAAAGTGGTCGGCAGTGCGGTCTACAACGAAGCGAACGAGCAGATCGGCAGCATCGACGACTTGATCGTCACGACGAACGACAGCGTGCCCTATGCGATCCTGTCGGTCGGCGGCTTCCTCGGCATCGACAAGCACTACGTCGTCGTCGCGATGAGCGCGCTCGAAGTCGACGGTGCGCGCATGGTTCTGCGCGGCGGCACCAAGGAATCGCTGAAGGCGCTGCCGGGCTACAGCTACACGAACTAGCCGCGGCCGCGCGCAAGCGCTGCCGGGCCGTTGGCGCGATACCATGCGACGGTGCGTTTGATGCCTTCCGACAGGCCGACCTTCGGCGCAAAGCCGAGGAGCGCCTGCGCGCGTGCCGTGTCGGCCACTTTGCGCGCCTCGCCGGCGGGTTTGGATTTGTCCCAGAACACGCCCCCGTCGTTGCCGGCGACATGGCGCAAGATCGCATCGACCACTTCGGAAATCGCGTAGCCGCGCCCGCTGCCGAGATTGACGGGCCCCGCCCCGAGGCCTTTTTCGTAGGCCGCCAGCAGCCCGTCGACCGCGTCTTCGACATAGAGAAAATCGCGCACGGCGGTGCCGTCGCCCCACACGCGGAGCGGCGCCTCGCCCGCGACCGCGCGCGCGATCAGGGCCGGCACCACGAGGGCGGTCTTGGGGTCGAAATCGTCGAACGGCCCGAACGTGTTGACCGGCCGCACCACCGCAATGTTGGCAAGGCCGTACTGCACGCCGTACGCCTCGACGAGTTTTTCGGCCATGCGCTTGGACCACGCGACATACTGGTTGGCCGGGTGCGGATTGGCCGACCACGCCTGGTCTTCGACATAGCGGTCGAGCGGCGGGTAGACCGACACGGTGCTGACATAAACGATGCGCGCCACGCTGGCGCGCCGTGCGGCCTCGAGCGCGTTGAAGCAGATCAGCGTGTTGTCGGCCAGCATCGTCGCGGCCTGGGCGATCTGGATGCCGACCGAGCCGCGCTTGCCGGCAAGATGGAACATCCCATCGACGCCCGTCGCCGCTTCGTCGGCGAAAGCGGAGTCCTTGAGGTCGCCCACGCGCAAGTCGACCGCATCCGGCAACGCAACCGCCGGCGCGCGGCTGGCGACCGCGCGCACGCGTGCGCCCAACGCCAGCAGGCGCGGCACGAGCGCGCGCCCGTAGAGCCCGCTTGCGCCGGTCACCAGGATCGTCTTGCCGCGGTAGAGTTCGGTGTCCACGCGCCGCATTCTGCGGCACTTTGCCGGGCCGTGCCACTGCGGTGCGCGCCGGGAGACTGCGGAACGGCACGATCCTTGCGAACATTTTGTCGTCACCGAAGCTTTGCGAACAAGGTCGGGCCTGCGCCATGCATCCGAACATCGCGGCCCTCGACGCAGCCCTGGCCCAGGCACGCACGGCGACGGTGCGGGAATTTCTCGGCTTCATGCGCAGAATCCAGCCCGTCGACCGGCTGCCGCCGCGCGCCGCATTCGATCCTGCCGCCCTCGCCCCGCTGCTCGCCAATGTCGTGCTGGTCGAGGTGGTGCGCGACGGTCCCGGCCAATCCCCGCGTTTTTTCGTGCGGGTGGCGGGCCAAACCGTGCTCGACGCAAGCGACCAAATCAAGATGAACAGCTATCTCGACGAGACGCTGGGAACGCCCGCACAGGCGGCACCCATCGATGCGCGCAGTGCTGCGGCCGCAAGCGGCTGCGCGCAGTTCTGGCGCGGACCGCCCCGCATTCGATTCAAGCTCGACTATCTCGACACGATCGAACTCGCGCATTGCCCGCTCGCCGAGGACGGCAGCACGGTCGACCGCATCGTATCGATCATCGACTACGGCCTCGATCCGCTGCGCTGAGCGCTCAGTAGATCAGGTCGTCCTCGCTGCCGGCCCCGCCCTTCGAGAGCACGATTTCGTCCTTCGCCGCGAGTTCCTTGGCGACGTTGACCATCGCGGTCTGCGCCTCGGCCACGTCCTTGCCGCGCACGGGGCCCAGCGCTTCGATTTCCTCTTTCAGCATCTTGCCCGCGCGCTCGGACATGTTCGAGAAAAACAGGTCGCGCACCTGTTCGTTGGCCCCCTTCATGCCGACGGCGAGTTTCGACTTGTCGACCGCGCGCAGCAGCGTCTGCACGCCGCCCGGGTCGAGGCGGCCGAGATCCTCGAACTTGAACATCAGCGCCTTGATCTTGTCGGCGCTGTCGCGGTTGCGCTCTTCGAGTGCGGTCGTGAAGCGCGCTTCGGTCTGGCGCTCGAGCGAGTTGAAGATTTCGGCCATCAGCTCGTGCGTGTCTTTGCGGCTGGTCTTGGCGAGGTTCGACATGAACTCGTTGCGCAGC
>JADCGL010000018.1 GCA_020248985.1 Telmatospirillum sp.
ATCAATGCGGCCTTGCTCGTGCAGGGTAGCGTCGAGACGCAGCGCGACGGGCGCCTGCGCGTGGAATACCGGCTGTGGGACGTGTTCGCCGAAAGCCAGATGGAGGGCCGCGTCTACACGACCGTGGCGGCCAACTGGCGGCGCATCGCGCATATCGTGTCGGACGCGGTCTACAAGCGCGTGACGGGCGAGGACGGCTATTTCGACACGCGCATCGTCTATGTGTCGGAATCGGGGCCGCAGCAGCGGCGCGTGAAGCGCCTCGCCATCATGGACCAGGACGGGGCCAACCACCGCTTCCTCACCGACGGGCGCGAACTGGTGCTGACACCGCGCTTTTCCCCGACGGCGCAGGAGATCACGTATCTCGCCTACGTGCCGCAGCCCAACAACCCCAACATCGTGCGGCCGCGCGTCTATCTCTACAATATCGACACGGGCCAGCGCGAAGTGGTGGGCGATTTTCCGGGCATGACGTTCGCGCCGCGCTTTTCGCCGGACGGCAACCGCGTGGTCATGTCGATGGCGGCGCAAGGCAACACCGACGTCTACACGCTCGATCTGCGCACGCGCCAGCAGGCGCGCATCACGCAGCACCCGTCGATCAACACCTCGCCGTCCTATTCGCCGGATGCGCGCCAGATCGTGTTTAACTCCGATCGCGGCGGCACCCAGCAGTTGTATACGATGACGGCCGGCGGCGACAACGTGCAGCGCATCAGCTTCGGCACTGGGCGCTATTCCACGCCCGTGTGGTCGCCGCGCGGCGATCTGATCGCCTTCACGAAGCAGACCGAGGGCGAATTCTACATCGGCGTCATGCGCCCCAACGGCCAGGACGAAAGGCTGCTGACGCGCGCCTTTTTGGTCGAAGGACCGACCTGGGCGCCGAATGGGCGCGTAGTGATGTATTTTCGCCAGGGTCCCAGCGACGCCCGCGGAGCGGGGGGTGGAGCGCGACTTTTCTCAATCGATCTAACGGGTTACAACGAGCGGGAGATCCTCACGCCGGCCGACGGGTCAGACCCCGCTTGGTCGCCGCTACTGCCTTGACAGTGCTTGATTCCCCGTGCTTGCGCTTCTATATTGCACGCGGTTTTGCCGTGACCGGTTCCGAAATCCGAGGCGGGCGATGCTGCACTGCAGCTATGCGCAAACGACCATCGACCTGCGATGGGTTTTGCGATAGACGCGAGGCACGCAACGCTCGAAGCGCCACAAGGGTCCGTTGTCGGCATCGATGATTGCCACTGTCGGGACGGGTTCCGCTCCGACGACCACCGTCCAAAGTTGCCCCCGTCGTAAAGACGGCGCGGGGTTCAGGGAAGAAAGAGGAGTTCCTTTAAGATGCGCTTCAAGCTGATTGGCACGCTCGCGGCAGTTGCTTTGCTCGCAGCGTGCGAGACCGCCCCGCAGAACCAAGCCGCCACCGGCAGCACGGGCGCGGCTGCGGCCCCCGCCGCGGCTGCGGCACCGGCGACGCGCCCGGGTCCGCGCCCCGGTTCGCAGGAAGATCTGGTCCAGAATGTCGGCGACCGCGTCTTCTACGACTACGACAAGTCGGAACTGCGCCCCGAAGCGCGCCGCACGGTCGAGCGTTGGGCCGCTTGGCTCAAGCAGTACCCGCAGGTCACCGTGACGATCGAAGGTCACGCCGACGAGCGCGGCACGCGCGAATACAACATCGCGCTCGGCGAACGCCGCGCGACGGCCGCCCGCAACTTCCTCGTCTCGCAGGGCATCGAAGCCCGCCGCGTGGCGACGATCTCGTACGGCAAGGAGCGCCCCGCGGTCCTCGGCTCGAACGAAGCGGCTTGGTCGCAGAACCGCCGCGGCGTGATGCAGGTCAACTAAGCCGCCCCGGGACGGGTTCGTCCCGGATCGGTTTGGACTATCGCTACAAGCGCCCGTCCGGGTTTTCGCCCGGGCGGGCGTTTTTGTGCCCGTTTCCTCAACTCGTTCCCCTGGCGGATTCCCGAGCATGCGATTCTTGCGACTCTGCGCCCTGGCTGTGATTGCCGCCGTGATGGCGGCTTGTGCCGCTGCGCCGCCTGCAAGCCCGCCAGGTCCGCGCGCCTATCTGGTGTTTTTCGAGCCCGACAGCGCGGCGATCACGCCCGTCGCGCGCGACACGCTGGGCCAAGCGGTGGCGCACCTTAACGCCGCCCCCGATGCGCGCATCGTCGTCGAGGGCCATACCGATCTCGTCGGCTCGCCCGACTACAATCTTGCCCTCGGTGTGCGCCGTGCGGCTGCGGTGCAGGCGTTTTTGACCGATGCCGGCATTGCCTTGTCGCGCATCACGGCGCTGTCCTACGGCCAGGAGAATGCGCCGCCGCTTGAAGGCGAGTTGCGCGCCTCGGCCTTGCTGCGCCGGGTCGTGCTGCGCGTCGAATAGGGAGCCGGGGATAAGGCCTCGGCCGCGAAATAGCCGCAAAAAGGCCATCGTGCCGACGCAAGCCTCCGCCACCGTCCCCTTTCCTGTGCGTTTTCGCGTGCTTCGGTATTGCAACGCGCTCGATTCGCAAGGCACAAGGCGTGCGCCATATTCCGGAGGATCAAAGACCATGACCATCACCATGCGCGGCAAATTGCTGGCGGCTGCGGCCTCTCTCGCCCTGTTGGGTGCTTGCGACACGACCGGCACCAACACGGGCGGCGTGGGCGGCTCGGGCAGCGGCGTGCCGACGGTCGTCAATGCGCCTTCGGTCGGCAGTGCGGGCGTGGGTTCCGCCAATGCCGGCAATGTCGGCGGCGTGCGCCCCGGCAGCCAGGAAGATCTCGCCCAGCGCGTGGGCGACCGCATCTTCTTCGATTCCGACCGCTCGGATCTGCGTACCGATGCGCGCCGCACGGTCGAAGGCTGGGCCGGTTGGCTGCGCCAGAACGCGGGCGTGTCCGCCACGATCGAAGGCCATGCCGACGAGCGCGGGACCCGCGAATACAACCTGGCGCTCGGCGAACGCCGTGCGGCGGCCGCGCGCAATTTCCTGATCTCGCAGGGCATCGAAGCGCGGCGCCTGTCGACCGTGTCGTTCGGCAAGGAACGCCCGACCGTGCTCGGCTCGACCGAGCAGGCCTGGGCGCAGAATCGCCGCGCGGTGATGCTGGTCAACTAAGCGTTTGGGGGCGGGCGACGGGGCAGCTTTCTTTCGCCTGCCGCCCGCTCTAGAATCGCGCATCGTCACGACTCCGGGGACTTGCCCATGTTGAGCTTCCGCTTCCTGGGTGCGGCCCTTGCCGCCGCCCTGCTGACAGCACCCGCACCGGCCCTCTACGCCCAGTCCGGCACGGACACGCGCGCGCTGATCGAGCGCATGGATCGTCTGCAGCGCGACATGGACGTAATGCAGCGCAACCTTGCGCGCGGCACGGCGGGCGGCGTTCCGGCAGCCAACTCCCCGCCCGTGATGTCGCCCAACACCGGCGTGCAGCCTTCTTCGGGCTTCGTCGAACAGACGGAAGTGCGCATCTCCGCTCTCGAAGGCCAGATGCGCGACCTGACTGGCCGCCTCGAAGAGGCTCTCAATCGCGTCGCGCAGGCAACGCAGCGTCTCGACAAGCTCGTCGGCGACGTCGATTTCCGCCTGAACAAGCTCGAGCAGCCCGGTGCCGCAGCGCCGGCGGCACCCGCAGCAGGCCAAGCGCCCGCCGCCCCGGCGGCCCCCGTCGTGGCACCGGGCCAGCAGCGTTTGGTGCTGACCCCCGGCACGCCGGCGGCGGCCCCGCAACCGGCTCAAACGGCGGCAGCGCCTGCTGCCGCGGCCGTGCAGCTGCCCGCCGGCCCGCCCGAAACGCAGTACGAATTCGCCTACGGCCTCTACCAGCAGGCGGTGCAGGATCGCGGCGATTTCGGCGGGGCCGAGCAAGCGCTGCGCAGCTTCGTGACGGCCAATGGCAGCCATCGCCTTGCCGGCGACGCGCAGTATTGGCTCGGCGAAACCTTCTATGCGCGGCGCGACTGGACGAACGCCGCCGGCGCTTTCGCGGAGCAGTTCCGCCGCTTCCCGCAAAACGCCAAGGCGCCCGATGCGTTGCTGCGCTTGGGCCAGTCGCTGGGCCAGCTCAACCGCAAGCAAGATGCGTGCGGCACGTTGGGCGAGCTCGACCGGCGCTATCCAAACGCCACGCAATCGATCAAGATTGCCGCCACGCGCGAGCGCACGCGCTTGCAGTGCAGCTAGGCGCGAGCCTCGACCAAAACTCGTTCGACGCAGCACTGGCTGCACTGGGGCCGTTCGAGGCGGCCCCGCTGCTGGCCGTCGGCTGGTCCGGCGGCGGCGATTCCACCGCCCTTCTGAGCCTTGCCGACGGCTTTGCGCGCGCGCATGGCGGGCGCGTGGTCGCGTTGCATGTCGACCATGGTTTGCGCGCGGAATCGACCGCCCAAGCGCAGGAATTGGCGCAGCGCGCTTCAGCCCAAGGGATCGCGTTCGAGGCGCTTGAATGGACGGGGCCGAAGCCCGTGCACGGCGTGCCGCAGGCTGCCCGCCAGGCACGGCGCGATCTCTTGGTCGCGGCATGCCGGCGTTTGGGGGCGATCCATCTGCTGCTTGCGCACCATGCCGACGACCAGCGCGAGACGGTCGCGATGCGTGCGGCACAGAAATCGGGGCCGATCGGGCTTGCCGGCATGTCGGCGATCGTCGCCGATCGCGGCGTGCGGATCTTGCGCCCGCTGCTTGGTTTCGCGCACGCCGATCTGTTGGCGCTGTGCCGCGCGCGCGGGCTTGCATGGTTCGAAGATCCGACCAACCGCGATCCGCGCTACACGCGCGCACGCGTGCGTCTCGCCGGGACCGTCCCCGAAGTTTCCGACAAGGCAAGCCGCGCGCGCATGCAGCACGAACGCGATGTTGCGCGATTGGCGGCACGCGCCGTTGCCCTCGCACCTGGCGGCTATCTGTGGCTCGACCGCGCGGCGCTGCGCCAAGCCGATGCGGCTCTCGCGCACGGCGTGTTGGCCCGCGCGGTGCTTTGCATCGGCGGCGACGATTACGCGCCGGCCCCCGCCGCACTTGCGGCCGCATGGGGCGCGCTCGCGGCGGCAGCACCGGGCAGAAGCGGGCGCACGCTTGGCCATTGCCGCGTACGCATCGAGCCCGACGGGCGCCTTCTCGTCGCGCGCGAACCGCGTGCCTGCGCACCGTCTGTGCCGCTCGCACCGGACGAGATGGTATTTTGGGACGGCCGCTTCGCAATCGCGTGCAGTGCAGCAGGCTCGGCGATCGGTGCTCTGGGCGCGCATGGCTGGGCCGAGCTGCCGCGCGAATTACGCGCGTCGGTCGCTAAATCGGTGCCCGCAGCCGCGCGCGTGAGCCTGCCGACGATCCGAGACCTTGACGGGGTGCTCGCCGTCCCCCACCTCTCTTATGGACGCGAAGGCCATCGGCTTGATACCGTGGCTGTTCGTTTCTGGCCTCGGCACGCTTTATGCGGCCCTGCTTTTGTGGCGGGCGGCCTGGGCAGCCCGGGGCCCCAGCGACCTCTCGAAGGGGCAAAAAGTTGAACAATCTCGGCAAGAATCTCGCACTCTGGGTCATCATCGGCTTGCTGCTGGTGGCCTTGTTCAATCTGTTCCAGGGCTCGAGCCCGCGCGGCGGAGCGGCCCAGATCCAGTATTCGGAATTCCTCAATCTCGTCGATCGCCAGCAGGTGCGCGACGTCACGATCTCCGGTCCGCAGGTGCGCGGCCATCTGCAGCCCGACGGGCGCGGCTTCGTGACCTACGCGCCCAACGATCCGACGCTCGTCGAGCGTCTGCAGAAGAACAGCGTGTCGTTCTCGGCCGCCCCGCTCGAAGAGCCGATGCATCCGCTGCTGCAGATCCTCGTCTCGTGGGCGCCGTTCCTGGTCATGATCGGCCTCTGGGTATTCTTCATGCGCCAGATGCAGGGCGGCGGCGGGCGCGCGATGGGCTTCGGCAAATCGAAGGCGCGCCTGCTGACCGAAAAAGTCGGCCGCGTGACGTTCGACGACGTGGCCGGTATCGACGAAGCCAAGGGCGAACTCGAGGAAATCGTCGAGTTCCTGCGCGATCCGCAGAAATTCCAGCGCCTGGGCGGCAAGATCCCGAAGGGCGTGCTGCTCGTCGGCCCGCCGGGTACCGGCAAGACGCTGCTCGCGCGCGCGATTGCGGGCGAAGCCAACGTGCCGTTCTTCACGATCTCGGGCTCCGACTTCGTGGAAATGTTCGTGGGCGTGGGTGCCAGCCGCGTGCGCGACATGTTCGAGCAGGGCAAGAAGAACGCGCCGTGCCTGATCTTCATCGACGAAATCGACGCGGTCGGCCGCCATCGCGGTGCCGGCCTCGGCGGCGGCAACGACGAGCGTGAACAGACGCTCAACCAGCTGCTCGTCGAAATGGACGGTTTCGAAGCCAACGAGGGCGTGATCCTGATCGCGGCCACCAACCGGCCCGACGTGCTCGATCCCGCTTTGCTGCGCCCGGGCCGCTTCGACCGCCAGGTCGTGGTGCCGAACCCGGACGTGCTCGGCCGCGAAAAGATCCTGCGCGTGCACCTGCGCAAAGTGCCGATGGCGCCGGACGTGGACGCCAAGGTCATCGCGCGCGGCACGCCGGGCTTCTCGGGTGCGGATCTCGCCAACCTCGTCAACGAAGCGGCTTTGCTCGCAGCCCGTCGCGGCAAGCGCGTGGTTACGATGGCCGAACTCGAAGACGCCAAGGACAAGGTCATGATGGGCACCGAGCGGCGCTCGATGGTCATGACCGAGAAGGAAAAGGAGCTGACCGCCTACCACGAGGCGGGGCATGCGCTCTTGTCGATCTGGGTGCCGGGCAACGACCCCTTGCACAAGGTCACGATCATCCCGCGCGGCCGCGCTCTGGGCCTCACCATGATGCTGCCGGAGCGCGACAAGCTCTCGACCTCGAAGCGCGAGATCGAAGCCAAGCTCGTGATGGCGTTCGGCGGGCGCACGGCCGAAGAGCTGATCTTCGGCGCCGAAAACGTCACGACCGGTGCGTCGGGCGACATCCAGATGGCCACCAACATGGCCAAGCGCATGGTGACCGAATTCGGCATGTCCGAAAAACTCGGGCGCGTGCGCTATTCGGCCAACGAGCAGGAAGTGTTCCTGGGCCATTCTGTCACGCAGACGCAGAACATGTCGGAAGCCACGGCCGAGACGATCGATTCGGAAGTGCGCCGCATCATCGAAACGGCGGAAGTGCGCGCGCGCGAACTGCTCGGCAGCCGCATGGACGATCTGCACAAGCTTGCCAAAGCGCTGCTCGAGTTCGAAACGCTGTCGGGCGACGAGGTCAACGCGCTTCTGCGCGGCGAGCCCATCGTGCGCCCGACCGCAGACGATCCGCCGCCCTCGACCAAGCCCGGCGGACGCCGCGGTTCGGTACCGTCCTCGGGCGGCCCCAAACCCGCCGGCGGCTTCGACCCGCAGCCGCAGCCGGGTGCGTGAATATTTCGCCTCCGTCGGTCTTGTGATTTGTATTAGGTGCCGGACTAGGCCCTGTTACCGCTGAAGCGGCGGCAGGGTCGGGTCCGGCACATTTTTTGCTGACCATTTTCCATTATCGCCTTGCAAAAGGTGCCGACCGGTGCGCCGAATGGCGTGCCGTCTCTGTCGATCCTCTGGGAAATGGAGAGCGCCGATGCCTGCAAAAGATATCGTTTCGCCCGACCGCCGGTCCCTCTTGAAGGCAGCGGGGGCTGCCGCCGCCTTGTCGCTGGCCGGCCGCATCCCCGAAGCCGAGGCCCAAGCGCCCGTCACGCTGCGCGCCATGACGCTGCAGCGTGCGCCGCTGCAGATGAAGGCCTACGAAGCCATGGTGAAGGGCTTCGAGGCCGTCAATCGGAACATCAAGGTCGAAGTGCTGCCGGTTTCGCAGACCGATCTTTGGCCGAAACTGGCGGCTGCCTATGCGGGCGGCGACGTGCCCGATCTCGTGATGCAGATCACTTCCGAGAATGCCGTGTCGCTGCACGGCCAGGGGCTGCTGCAGCCGGTCGATGACGTTGTTCGTGCACTCGGCGAGGCGGATTTCGAACCGGCTGCCCAGAATCTGTTCAAGGACAAGGGCTCGTATTTCGCCGTCCCGGCCTCGAACAACTGCGTCTCGCTGCTCTGGTACCGCAAGGATCTGCTCGGCGAAGCGGGGCTCGCCCCGCCGCAGACCTGGGAGCAGCTCGTCAACGTCGCGCGCCGGCTCACCAAGGGCGACAAATACGGCGCCTCGATGCCCTACGGCAAAACCGCGATGACCAACAGCATCACCTGGACGCTCGTGTACCAGGCGGGCGGGCGCATCATCGCGCCCGACAACTCGGTCGTGTTCAATTCCGACGCGACGGTCGCCGTGCTCGAGTTCCTGAAGGAGATGCATCCCTTCATGCCGCCGGGCGTGAACCGCTACGATTTTTCGGACGTGCTGAACGCTTATGTTCAAGGCACGTCGGCGACTTGCATGTACACGGGCCGCGCCATCGTCAACGTCAACAACGAGAACCCGTCGATCGCGGACCATATCTCCTGCGTGCCGTTCCCGCTGCGCAGCCTCGACCGGCCCTGGTGGTCGGGAGCGTTCGAATCGCTGATCGTACCCAAGGCCGCGAAGAACGCCGCCGCCGCCAAACTCTTCGCCGCGTGGAACTTCAAGCTCGACACTTACGTCGAATTCATCAACGCCACACCGGGCCACCAGATCCCGATGCTCAAATCCGTGCTGGCCTCGCCCGACTATCTCAGCCATCCGCTGCTCGTGAAGTACCGCAAGGAGCTCGACGTCACGATCGACACGCTGTCGAAGGCGCACGCGACCGCCAAGCCCGACGACAAGAGCCCGCTGATCGTCAAAGCCGGCGAAATCCAGAACAGCGGCATCTTCGCCGAGACGATCCAGCGCGTGGTCATCGAAGGCGAAGCGCCGCGCCGCGCGGCCGCGTGGGGGCAGGACCGCATTGCGCGCCTGATGCGAGGCTAGGCGGTTTTGCTGCCCTCCACGCTGCGCGACCAGGCCCTCGGCTACGCGCTGCTCGCGCCGTCGCTGCTGCTGCTGGGCGGCCTGCTTGGATGGCCGCTCATCCAGGCGGTGCTGCTCAGCTTCTACGACATGCATCCGCTGACGCGGCGCGTCATCTATGTCGGCCTCGAGAACTACACCGACATCTTCGAGGACGACATGTTCTGGCGCGCCTTCGCCAACAATTTCGTCTGGCTGGCGGGCTCGCTGTTCCTGCAGATCGGCGGCGGCGTGGTCGTCGCGCTGCTGCTGAACCGCACCTTCATCGGGCGCGGCATCGCCCGCTCGCTGATCCTGTTTCCGTATCTGATGCCGGTGCTCGTGGCCGCACTCGTCTGGCGCTGGATGCTCGACGACATCCACGGCATCGTGAACTACGCATGGATCGGCATGGGGCTCAAACGCATCGACTGGCTCAGCACCATGCCCAACGCGATGGTCACGGTCATCGTCGTGGGCAGCTGGCGCGTGTTTCCGTTCGTGGTCATCGCCGTCCTGGCACGGCTGCAATCCATTCCGCAGCAGCTCTACGAGGCGGCCGAAGTGGACGGGGCGTCGCGCTGGTCGCAGTTCTGGGACGTGACGATGCCGCAGATTGCCAACGTGCTCTCGGTCATCGTGCTGCTGCGCGCGATCTGGGATTTCCGCGAGTTCGACCTCATCTTCCTGATGACCGGCGGCGGCCCCGTGATCGGCACGACCACACTGCCGCTGCTCGTCTACAAGGAAGCGTTCGAGCTGTTCAAGATGGGCAAGGCGCTGGCGATCGCGGTCGTCATGATGCTGTGCATGCTGGTGCTGATCGCCGCATATCTGCGCTCGGTGCGCAATGCGCCGGCGTCCGAGGAAATCCGATGAAATCGCTGCCGATGCGCTTGGCTGGGTTGGCGGCGACGGGCTTCACTTGGTTGCTGGTGCTCGCCGTCACCTTCCCGTTGCTGTGGATGCTCGGCACGGCCTTCAAGCGGCCGACCGAACTGTTCGCCAAGCCGCCGACCTTCTTTCCGCATGCACCCACATTGCAGAATTTCGTCGATGTTCTGGAGCAGACCAAGTTCACGATCTACGCCACCAACAGCCTCATCGTCGCCACGGTCACGACTTTGTTCGTGCTCGTCGTGGCCACATTGGGGGCGCATGCGATGGTGTCTTTCAAGCTGATGGGGCGGCACGTCGTCGCGCGCGCGCTTTTGCTCTGCTACATGCTGCCGACGACCGCGGTACTGATCCCGATCTATCTGATGATCGCGGGGCTGGGCCTTGCCAACAGCCTCTCGGGCCTCATCGTCGCCTATACGAGCCTCACGCTGCCCTTCGCCTTGTGGCTGATGCGCGCGTTCTTCGCGGGCATCCCGCCCGAGATCGAAGCGGCCGCCCTCATCGACGGCGCTTCGCGGCTGCGTGCCTTCGTCGACGTGGTGTTGCCGCAGGCTTTGCCCGGCATCGTCACGACCGGCGTGTTTTCGTTTCTGATCTGCTGGAACGAATATCTCTACTCGCTCGTGATGATCAACGACGACCGCACGCGCACGCTGCCGACCGGCATCATGGGCACGCTCGTGAACGGCTACGCCATCGAGTGGGGCATGGTCATGGCGGCGGCGACGATGATGAGCGTGCCGCTGCTGCTCGTCTTCCTGTTTCTCCAGCGCTACGTCGTGCAAGGCTTCGGCGCAGGCGCCGTCAAAGGATAGATTTTGTGACCGAGATTGCCCTCAAGAGCGTGCAGAAAAAATTCGGCGCGGACGTGTACGCGGTCGAAAATCTCGATCTGATCATCGCCAAGGGCGAGTTCCTGACGCTGCTGGGGCCTTCGGGCTGCGGCAAGACCACGACTTTGCGCATGATTGCGGGCCTCGAGACGCTGACCTCCGGCGAAATCCATTTCAACGACAAGCGCATCGACCAGCTCGCGCCCGGCCAGCGCAACGTCGCAATGGTGTTCCAGAACTACGCGCTCTATCCGCATCTCAATGTGCGCGGCAATCTCGAATATCCGCTCAAGAAGCGCGGCGTGCCGCGCGACCAGCGCCAGACGATGGTCGCGGCGACCGCCAAGATGCTGCAGATCGAAGAACTGCTCGACCGGCGCCCGCGCCAATTGTCGGGCGGCCAGCAGCAGCGCGTGGCGCTGGGCCGCGCCATGATTCGCGATCCGGCCGTGTTCCTGTTCGACGAGCCTCTGTCCAATCTCGATGCGCAGCTGCGCGCCACGATGCGCGCCGAGCTCGTGCGCCTGCATTTGCGCCTCGGCAAGACGATGGTCTACGTCACGCACGACCAGCTCGAAGCCATGACGATGTCGACGCGCATCGCGGTCATGTACAAAGGCCGCCTGCAGCAGATCGATACGCCGGCGGCGATCTACAGCCGACCCGCCAATCGCTTTGTGGCAGGCTTCGTCGGCACGCCGACCATGAATTTCGTCGAAGGCGTTTTTTCGGACGGGGCCTCCGGGCTCGAATTCCGCAGCACGCTTCTGCCGACGATCCCGGTCCCGGGCCTCAGCGGCGCCAAAGCCGGCATGGCGGCGGATGTGGGCTTTCGCTCCGAGCATGTCGTGCTGGGGCAGGGGGCGGCGCAAGCGGAAGTCTCGGTCATCGAAGCGCTCGGCCACGAAACGCTCGTGCTGCTCACGGCCGGGGCCGACGAGATCGCGGTGCGCACGCGCCCCGACATCGCCTTGCGCGTCGGCGAAAAAGTCCGCTTCGACGCCGCGATCGACCAACTGCATTTCTTCGCGAAGACGGACGGCAACCGAATCGGGGGGTGACGGCCATGGCGAACGTATTGTTTACGAATCTGGCGTTTCTGGATGTGGCGGCGGGCGTGTTGCGCAGCGGCATGCAAGTGCTGGTGCGCGACAACAAGATCGCGGCGGTCGAGGCGGGGCGCATCGATCCGGGCGGGGCTTCCGTCGTCGATCTCGGCGGGCGCACGCTGATGCCGGGCCTCATCGATTGCCACGTGCATATCGCACCGGGTGCGGTGCTGAACCAGCCCAAGCTGCACGGCTCGTTCGTCGCCGCACGCGGCGTCAAATGGCTGTCGGAGATGCTGCGGCGTGGTTTCACCACGGCGCGCGACGCCGGCGGTGCCGATGCGGGCTACCGTAAGGCCGTCGAAGCCGCGATCGCGATCGGGCCGCGCCTGTTCGTGGCCGGGCGCGCGATCAGCCAGACCGGCGGGCACGGCGACAAGCGCTGGTCGTCCGAATATGGCTGTGCGTGCGGCGAGTCGAACGCGTCGCTCGCGCGCGTCGCCGACGGCGTGCCGGAGGTGCGCAAGGCCGTGCGCGACGAACTGCGCATGGGGGCCGACCACATCAAGGTCATGGCCGGCGGCGGCGTGTCGTCGCCGTCCGATTCGATTTCGCATCTCCAGTATTCCGACGAAGAGCTGCTCGCCATCGTCGACGAGGCCGCGCGCCAGAACACCTACTGCATGGCGCATGTCTACACCGCGCGCGGCATCAAGCGCTCGGTCGAGCTCGGCATCCGCACGATCGAGCACGGCAATTTCCTCGACGACGATTCCGCCAAGGCGATGGCGCAACGCGACGCGTTTCTTGTGCCCACGCTCGTCACCTACCGCGTCGACGGGGCCAACGGCAAAGCGATCGGCTTCACGGAAGAAACGCTCGTCAAGAACACGGAAGTGCTGTCGGCCGGCACGCGCTCGCTCGAGATCGCGATGAAGGCGGGCGTCAAGATCGCCTACGGCACCGACCTCGCCTATTCGCCGAAGATCCACCAGCCCGAGGAATTCCTGGTGCGCGCGGAAGTCCAGAAGCCGGCCGACATTCTGCGCAGTGCCACGCTGATCGGCGCCGAAGTTCTGCGCATGGTCGGCAAGCTCGGAATCGTCGCACCGGGCGCTTATGCCGATCTGCTCGTTGTCGAAGGCGATCCGCTCACGGACCTCAAAGTGCTGCAGAACGAGGGCGCGCACATGCCGCTCATCCTCAAAGACGGCAAACCCGCCAAGAACACGCTCGGCGCCGATCTGGGTCTCGCCCCCTAGCTTTTCGTCCGCGCGGCGGCTTACGATCCGGCGATGACCGCGTCGCTGAAAGACATGTTCGACCAAGCGGCCGTCGATTTCCTGGCCGGGAAATTGGCGGCCGTTTGTCCGTCTTTCGACGCCAAACATTTTTCGAAAACGGTTGCCGCCGACCTGCCCGCACTCGAGCTCAAAGCGCGCGCGGCGCGCATTGCCGACGGCATTCGCGTTGCGTTGCCAGGGCGCTATCCGCAGCAGCTGGCGCTTGTGCGCAAAGCCGCTGGCAAGCCGCCATCACCCGATGCCGAGGGCGGCATGGGCGGCTTTCGCTTCATGCCGTTTTTGAATTTCGTCGGCCGGCACGGGCTCGAAGCGCCCGAGCTGTCGCTTGCGGCCTTGGCGCATCTCACCTGTTTTTTCACGGCCGAGTTCGACGTGCGGCCCTATCTGCTCGCGGATCCGAAACATGCGCTCACGCATGTGCAGGCCTGGGCCGGCGACGGCGATTGGCGCGTGCGGCGGCTGGCAAGCGAGGGCATTCGTCCGCGCCTTCCCTGGGCGATGCGGCTGCCGATGTTCGCGGCCGATCCCGCACCCGTGCTCGGCGTGCTTGCGCGCCTCGTGGCCGACCCGCACCCGATCGTGCGCCGGTCGGTCGCCAACAATCTCAACGACATCGCCAAGGACCATCCGGCCAAGGCCGTTGCGGCCGCTTCCGCCTGGCTCAAAGCGCACGAAGCGCACGATATCGTGCGCCACGGTCTGCGCACGCTCGTCAAAGCCGGCAACGGCGAAGCGCTCAAGCTGCTCGGCTTCGCGGGCGGTGCCGCGCTTGCGGCGACGGATTTTGCGCTGTCGCCCAAAAAGATCGCGCTCGGCGAGGCGGTGCGTTTCTCGGCCACCTTGCGCAACGACGGGCGCCGGCGCGTGCGCCTGTCGATCGACTATGCCGTGCACCATCGCAAGGCCAATGGCGGAACGACGGCGAAAGTGTTCAAGCTCGCGGTGCGCGATCTCGCGCCCGGCGAAAGCTGCCGTATCGAAAAGCGTCACGCGATCCGCGCAATCACCACGCGGCGCTACTATGCGGGTGCGCACGCGCTCGCGTTGCTGGTGAACGGGCGCGAAGTCGCGCGCGGCGACTTCGTCTTGAAAATCTAGCACCAGATGCGGCCCCAGCGGTCGCGTGCACAACGCTGCGGGTGGCCGTAGGGGAAAGCCGGCCGCGTGCCGTAGAAGGGCCAGGGGTCGAAGCGGCTGTAGGGGTGGTAGCCGTAGGGACCGGCATAGGGATGGGGGCTTGGCCAATAGGCGGGCCCGCGCGGGCCGTAGCCCGCATCGACCGCCCATACGCTGCCGCCCGACGTGACGCAGCCCGGCAGCAGCAGCAAGACCAAAAGCCCCAGCGCCAGGCGGCTGCGCATGTCGGCACCTTTCCTTGAAAGAGCACGGCGATTTTCCCGACAACGACGCAGCGATTTGGGCTATTCCAGAGCCATGCGCAGGTTCGAAAGATTCGCCTTGGACGCGCCCCTGGTCATGGGCATCGTCAACGCCACGCCGGACTCGTTTTCGGACGGCGGCGATTTTTTCGACACAAACGCTGCCATCGCGCAGGGCTTGGCGCTCCATGCCGAGGGGGCCGACATCCTCGATATCGGCGGCGAGTCGACGCGGCCCGGGGCCGCGATGGTACCGCCCGACGAGGAGCAGCGGCGCGTGGTGCCCGTGATCGCAGCCCTTGCCAAAGCGGGAGCGGTCGTTTCGATCGACACGCGCAACGCCGCCACCATGGCGGCAGCCCTCGATGCGGGGGCTGCGATCGTCAACGACGTGACCGCACTCTCGGGCGATCCCGCGTCGCTCGACCTTGTGGCACGCCGCGGCGTGGGCGTGGTGCTGATGCATATGCAGGGCGAGCCGCAGACGATGCAGGCCAACCCGAGCTACGACGATGCGCCGGCCGAAATCGCGGCGTATCTGGCCAAGCGCCTTGCCGTGTGCCGCGAAGCGGGCATCGCGCCTGAGATGCTGTGCGTCGATCCGGGGATCGGCTTCGGCAAGAGTGTTGCGCACAATGCCGAGATCCTTGCCAACGTGCCGAAGCTGCGCGCGCTCGGCGTGGCCGTGTTGATCGGGGCGAGCCGCAAGGCCTTTATCGGCGCGCTCTCGAAGGCCGAGCGGCCCAAAGAGCGCCTGCCGGGTTCGCTTGCGGCCGCTTTGGCGGCCGTGGCCGGCGGGGCCGACATTCTGCGCGTACACGATGTGGCCGCCACCCGACAGGCGCTAAGTGTCTGGCAGGCTGTCGCAAAGGCGCGCAATTCAACATGACTTTACCGCCTATCCGCCAACCCCTATAAGCGGGGCATGGCAAAGCTTTTCGGCACAGACGGAATTCGCGGCCAGGCCAATCGCTGGCCGATGACGGCCGAAATTGCGACCAAAGTCGCGATGGCGGCGGGCAAATTGCTGCGCCAGGGCCACCATCGCCATCGCGTGGTGATCGGCAAGGATACGCGTCTCTCGGGCTATCTGTTCCAGCCCGCACTCACGGCCGGGTTCGTTTCGATCGGCATGGATGTGGTGATCCTCGAGCCCTTGCCCACGCCGGCCGTGGCGATGCTCACGCGCAGCCTGCGCGCAGATCTGGGCGTGATGATTTCCGCCTCGCACAATCCGCACCAGGACAACGGCATCAAATTGTTCGGTGCCGACGGCTACAAGATCTCCGACGAGATGGAAGCCGAAATCGAAGCCTCCCTCGACACTGTGGACGGCCATGTCGCGCCCGAACTGCTCGGCCGCGTGCGCCGCCTCGACGACGGCCCGGGCCGCTACATCGAATTCGCCAAGGCGACCTTCCCCAAGGGCCTGCGCCTCGACGGGCTCAAGATCGTCGTCGATTGCGCCAACGGGGCCGCCTATCGCGTCGCGCCCACGGTGCTGTGGGAATTGGGGGCCGAGATCGTGCCGATCGCGGTCGATCCCGACGGGCTCAACATCAATCGCGGCTGCGGGGCCACGCACATCGAATTGCTGCAGCAGGCGGTCGTGGCGCACGGGGCGCATATCGGCTTGGCCCTCGACGGCGATGCCGACCGCGTGCAGCTCGTCGACGAAAAAGGCCGCTCGATCGACGGCGACCAGACCCTCGCCGCGATCGCGCGCGGCTGGAAGGCCGAAGGCCGCTTGCGCGGGCGCAATGTCGTTGCGACCGTGATGTCGAATATGGGGCTCGAGCGTTGGCTCGCGGGCGAAGGGCTTGCGCTTGCGCGCGCCAAGGTCGGCGACCGCAACGTGCTCGAAATGATGCGCGAGCTCGACGCCAATTTGGGCGGCGAACAGTCGGGCCATGTGATCTTGGCCGACTATGCCACCACCGGCGACGGGCTCATCGCGGGCCTGCAGGTGCTGGCAGCCCTTGTGCAGGCCGGCAAGCCTGCTTCGGACGTGGCGCACGTGTTCGATCCCTATCCGCAGCTTTTGAAGAATGTGCGCTTTGCAGGCCCGCCGCCGCTCGACGACGCAAAGGTCAAAGCCGCGATCGCGGCCTCCGAAGCGGCGCTCGCCAAAGACGGGCGCCTGCTGATCCGCAAATCGGGCACCGAGCCGTTGGTGCGCGTGATGGCCGAGGCCGGCAGCGACGGGCTCGTCGCCGCCAGCGTCGATCGTGTGGTCGAAGCCTTGATCGCAGCCGGCGGCACGCTTGCCGGCGGGACCAAGGCGAGCGCCGCAGCAAGCCCGTCGACCGACCGAGCGGCGGCCGGCGATCTGCCGGGTTATATGCGCCGGCGCCGCACGGCGTCGCCCAGCGTGGGCCAATAGCATGCGCGGCCGCGTTCTGATCGTCGCAGGCTCGGATTCGGGCGGCGGTGCCGGCATCCAGGCCGACATCAAGACGGTGACGGCGTTGGGCGGCTATGCCGCAACCGCAATCACCGCGTTGACCGCGCAGGACACCAAGGGTGTGCACGGCGTTCATGCCGTGCCCACGGATTTCATCGCGCAGCAGATGCGCGTGGTGCTGGCCGACATCGGCGCCGACGCGATCAAGACCGGCATGCTGCACGACAGTGCGACGATCGACGCCGTGTGCGACGTGCTCGACGCGCACGCGCTCGGCATTCCGCTCGTCGTCGATCCGGTCATGTACGCCAAGGGCGGGCATGCGCTCCTGAAACGCGACGCGGTCGAAACGCTGAAGCGCCGCCTGATCGTGCATGCGGCGATCCTCACGCCCAATCTGCCGGAGGCCGAAGCGCTGTCTGGCCGCACGATCCACACGGCCGAGGAAATGCGCCACGCGGCGCAGACGATGCTGACCCTCGGCTGCAACGCCGTGCTGCTCAAAGGCGGGCATCTCGACGGCAACCGGCTTGTCGATGTGCTTGCGACCGACGACGGCGTGCAGGTGTTCGAAAGCCTGCGCATCGAAACGCGCTCGACGCACGGCACCGGCTGCACATTGGCTTCGGCCATCGCGACGGGCTTGGCGCAGGGCCTCGATCTCGTGGCTGCCGTCGTGCGCGCGCGCGCCTATGTGCGCCGTGCCATCGAAACAGCGCCCAATTTCGGCGCCGGGCACGGGCCGCTCAACCACGCGCACACGGTTCCGGACTCGCCCGTCTAGGCGCAGGCGGTCTAGACCATCCGCAGGCTGCCGATGGGCGGCTCTTCCAGAATTTCCACGATCGTGCCGATCGCGCGTTCGAGATCGGCGTCGGCCTTTGGTGCGGCCAACGCCAAGCGCACGGCGTGCGGTACGGGTGCGCGGCCGATCGCAAACGCGTTTGCGGGGGCAACGCCCACGCCGCGCTTGCGTGCGACGTCGGTGAATTCCTCGCGCCGCCACGGCTCGGGCAGTTTGAGCCAGATCTGCGAGGCCGCGGGATGGCTCGCAAATTCCTGGCGCGCGAGCAGGCGGCTCGCGATTTTCTGGCGCCGCTCGGTGAGCCCCTTCTGCCACGCCGCAGCTTTGGCGGCATCGCCGCTGCGCACGAGGCGGCATCCGAGCTCGCCTGTGAGCGGCGTCGTCATGTAGCTCGAAGCGCGGATCGCGGCCGAAATGCGCATCGCGATCGGTTCGGGCGACAGCACGTAGCCGAGCCGCAGGCCGGGGGCGACACTCTTCGAGAACGACGTGATGAACACGCCGATCTCCGGGGCCAACGCCGCCAAGGGCGTGTTGCCTTCGTCGAGAAAGCCGTAGATGTCGTCCTCGATCATCGCCACGTTGTAGCGGCGGCAGATCTCGACGACTGCCTTGCGCCGCTCGAGCGGCATCAGGCTCGTGGTCGGATTCTGGAAGGTCGGCACCGTGTAGATGGCTTTGGGCGCGTGCTGGCG
The DNA here is from genome assembly GCA_020248985.1 of Telmatospirillum sp. Lineage (GTDB taxonomy): Bacteria > Pseudomonadota > Alphaproteobacteria > CACIAM-22H2 > CACIAM-22H2 > Tagaea. The sequence goes on from JADCGL010000018.1 coordinate 18,350, forward strand.
GCATGCGGCTTCGAGCGCGTCTGGCAGCAGGCCTTCGTCGTCGAGCTCGACGCCGATCAGCCGCACGCCGAGCAGATTGGCGATCGACTTCATGCCGTAGAAGGTAAGCGCTTCGACGAGCACGGCGTCGCCCGGCCGTGCCACCGCCGCGATCGTCAGCATCATCGCGTTCTGGGCACCCGCCACGACCGCCACGCGCGCGGGATTGGCTGCAAGGCCGCGGCGCGAAATCCACTGGGCCCCCGCTTCGCGATGGGCGGGCAGGCCTTGCGTTTCGACGTAGCCCAGCAGCGGCGAAAGTTCGCCCTGCGCCATTTCGGCCATGTGGCGTGCGATCATCTGGCTCGCGGGGCCCGAGACGGCCGGCAGATTGCGCGACAGGTCCACGTAATCGTCGGTTGTGGGGGCTGCCATCGGCATCGACGGCGCCGCGTCGCCGATGCGCTCGCGTATGAAGGTGCCGCGCCCGACCTCGCCCGCAATGAGGCCGCGCCGCTCGGCCTCGGCATAGGCGCGCGTGACCGTGCCGACGGTCACATGCAGGCGCCAGGCAAGATCGCGATGCGTGGGCAAGCGGTCGCCCGCTTTGAGGCGTCCGCTCGAAATGTCGGCGGCAAGCTGGTCGGCAACGGCGAGATAGCGCGGGCCGCGGCGGGTGGCGATTTCGGGAAGCCAGTCGGTCATGTTGTCTCGCTTTGTTATGGTGACAATGTATTCGTTGACCGCAGATTGTGTCAATGAGAGGGTGCGTTTGCGAACAATGAGGGTGACATTCATCCACATATCCGCGCGAAAGAGGAGGTTTGTATGGGTACAATGATGCAAATCGGCCCCGCCGGGGCTGGTCCGATCGAACAGACGGCGCTGTCGCTGCGCCATGCCGCTGTCGGCGCCGTGCGCGCCCTCGATCGCGTTTTGCTCATGTGCGTCAAACATCTCTTCGCGTGGCAGGAGCGTGCGCGCCAACGCCAGCAGATGGCGGAGCTTTGTCCGCATATGCGCGCCGACATGGGTCTTACCGACGCCGACGTGTGGGTCGAAACGCGCAAGCCTTTCTGGCAGGGCTAAGGCTGCGATGCTGTCGCCAAGTGCGGCGGCGAGTTTGCCGATCGCTGCCTTTGCGGCGGCGGCGTGGATGTGGCCGCGTGTGCCGCATCGCGCCGCCCTCGCCGGGGCGGCGACGGCATTTGCCGCTGCGCTTCTTTTCGACGAAGCCGGGGCCGCGGCCGATGCCGTGTGGCGCAGCCTGTGGATCGCAGGCCCGATGTCGCTGGTGATCGTGGCGGGCGTGGTGCTGCGCGATGCAAGCCCGCCTGTCGTCGATGCGTCGGCGGCGGGCGATCGCGACGATGCGCGCACGCGCCATCGCAAACTCTATGTCGCGTGTTTTCTGCTGGGTCCCTTTTTCGAATGCGCGGTCGGCTTCGGCATCGGCACGATGCTGGCCCTGCCGTTCATCTTGGCGGCCGGGTGGAGCGGCGCGCGCGCGGTCGCACTCGGCATGCTCGCGCAAAGCTTCGTGCCGTGGGGTGCCCTTGCCATCGGCACGATGGCGAGTGCCGCGATCGCCGATCTGCCGCCTTTGGCGCTCGGGATTGCGGCAGCCGACTCGACGGCGTTTTTGCTGCCGGCGTTTCTGGCCGTGTTTTGGTGGCTCACGCGCGACCAGAAGGTCGCGCCCGCGCAATATCTCGAAGACGCACTTTGGCTTGCCGCCACCTGGGGTGCCGTGCGCGTGGCGAGCGAATTTCTGACACCCGATATTGCGGGCCTTGCCGCCATCGGCGCCGTGCTGGCGGTGCGTGGCTTTGCCGATGGCGGGCGCATCGATGCGAATCTGTGGCATCGCTTCTGGCCCTATCTCGTGCTCGTCCCGCTGCTTGTGTGCGTGCGCCTCGTTGCACCGATCGCCGATCTGCTGAAGCAGGTTGCGATCCCGACCGCGACCGATCTTGCGCCGTTTGCGCCGTTCCACCATGCCGCCTTCTGGCTGGGACTCGTGGCCGTTGCGGCATGCGCGGCGCAAGGGCGCAACGTCGCGGCTTCGGTCGGCAGCGCAATCGTCACGGCGCGCGGCGCTTTGATCGCGGGTTTTGCCTTCATCCTTTTCGGCGAAATGTTGGCGCGGCCCGGTTTCGCGCAAATCTTGGTGACGGCCGCCGAGCATGCGGCGGGCGCAAGTGCTTTGCTGCTTGCACCGCTGCTGGCGGGCTTCGGCGGCGCGATGACGGGCTCGGCCCTTGCGGCCAATGCGATGGCCCTGCCTTTGACCCTGCCTTTGTGGGGCAGCGACGCGCTGGGCGGCACGGGCCTGCAGACGGCGATCGCGGCGGCCTTCACCGCCTTGTCGCCGTCGCGCGTGGCGCTGGCGGTGTCGCTGGTTGGGCTTGCGGGCGGGCTCGGTTTGGCTTATCGCGCCGTGGCACCCTTGGCCGCCGGGCTCGTGCTCGCGTCGTTCGTCGCCTTTGCCGCCGAAAGGATCTGACCCCCCATGTATATCCCCGGCCCCTTTGCGAGCCCGCACGAAGAAGCGACATTGGCGCTTGTCGAGCGCTACGGCTTCGGCCAGCTCGTCACCAACGGGGCCGACGGCCTCATCGCCTCGCATCTGCCGATGCAGCTCGACCGCGCGCGCAATGTGCTGATCGGCCATTTGGCCGGCCCCAATCCGCAGACCGACCATCTGGCCGCGTGCGCCAAAGCGGGGACGCCGGTGCTCGCGATGTTCGAGGGGCCGCACGGCTACGTGTCGCCGAGCTGGTATGCGCCCACGAACAAATCCGTGCCGACCTGGAACTATGCGGCGGCGCACGTGTACGGCGTGCCGAGTCTGATTACCGACAAAGCCACGCTGCACGGCCTTGTCGACAATCTCGCCAAACAATACGAGCGTTTGGGCTGGCGCATCGAAGCGCAGGACAAAGCCTATATCGACACGATGCTGAGCGGCATTGTCGGCTTCGAACTCGCGATCTCGCGCATCGAAGGCAAGTTTAAACTCTCGCAGAATCGCAATGCGACGGATCGCGCCAATGTGATTGCGGTTCTGGCGGCGAGCGGCAACGCCGACGACGCGGCCCTTGCCGAATTGATGCAGAGCCACCTCGAAAAAGGAAAATGACGATGCGTTTGCCGATCTACCAGGTCGATGCGTTCGCCGACCGGCTGTTTGCGGGCAACCCGGCCGCCGTGGTGCCGCTCGAAACCTGGCTGCCCGAGGCGACGATGACCGCCATCGCGGTCGAGAACAATCTCGCCGAGACGGCGTTTTTCGTGCCGCAAGCCGACGGATTCGGCCTGCGCTGGTTCACGCCCGAAATAGAGGTGCCGTTGTGCGGTCACGCCACGCTCGCGAGCGCCTTCGTGTTGATGACGAAGCTCGAGCCCGCGCGCACCCATGCACGTTTCCACACCAAATCCGGCGCGCTCGAAGTCACGCGCAACGGCGAGCTCTACGCGCTCGACTTTCCCTCGCGCGGGCTCGAAGCGGCTGCCGATCCCGATGCGGTGGCGCAAGCGCTTGGCGGCGCACCCGTCGCCGTGTCGTTTTCGACCGACCGCTACATGGCGCTCTACGAAACGCCCGCCGAAGTGCGCGCCCTCAAGCCCGACATGAAAAAGCTGCTCGCCACGAAATACGGCCGGGCCATCGCCACGGCCCCCGGCGAGGAAGGCTGCGATTTCGTGTCGCGCTTTTTCGCTCCCTCGGCCGGCATCGACGAAGATCCGGTCACCGGTTCCTCGCATTGCACGCTGGTTCCCTATTGGGCCAAGCGGCTGGGCAAAACCAAGCTTGTCGCACGCCAAGTCAGCAAGCGCGGCGGCACGCTGTTTTGCGAGGATGCGGGGCCGCGCACGATCATGTCGGGCCGCGGCCAGCTTTATCTCGAAGGCAGCATCTATGTCTGACGCGATCGTGCTGCGCGCCGCCGTGGGCGCCGCCGACATGGCGACGGTTGCCGCACTGTTTCGCGAATACCAGCAGGGCCTCGGCGTGTCGCTGTGCTTCCAGGATTTCGAGCGTGAATTGGCCGAACTGCCGGGAGCCTATGCGCCGCCCGGCGGGATCGTCTTTTTGGCCGAGCGCGGCGGACAAGCAATGGGCGTTGGCGCCTTGCGTGCCCTCGGGCCCGGCATTGCCGAAATGAAGCGGCTTTACGTGCGCGACGCGGCACGCGGGCTTGGCCTGGGGCGCAAACTCGCACACGCTCTCGTCGCCGAAGCCAAGCGCTGTGGCTACGCGTCGATGCGGCTCGACACGCTGCCGCATCTGACGGCCGCGATAGCACTTTATGCCGATATGGGTTTCAAGCCGATCGCCGCCTACAACGACAATCCGATCGCGGGCGTGCAGCATTACGAGTTGGCGCTATGAGCGTGTGGCGCCGCGACGACGGCTACAGCGTGTCGGACGAAGCATCGCGTCTCGACCGCGACTACGTCCATACGTGGCTGGCGACGCAATCCTACTGGGCCAAGGATTTGCCGCGCGCCTTGTTCGACCGATCGGTCGAAGGCGCCATGTGTTTTGGCGTCTACGCGCCCGAGGGTGCCCAGGTCGGCTTCGCGCGCTGCATTTCGGATCGCGCGACGTTCGGCTATTTGGGCGACGTGTTCGTCGACGAGGCGCACCGCAAGCGCGGCCTGTCGAAATTTCTCGTCGAAACGATCCTCGGCCATCCGGAATTGCAGGGCTTCCGGCGCTGGAGCCTCGTCACAAGCGACGCGCACAGCCTCTATGCGCGCTTCGGCTTTTCGTCGTTGGCCGATCCGGCCAAACACATGGAGCGCCACAATCCCAATGTCTATGCGCGCGGGGCCTGAGCCATGCTGAGCCTCGAAGCGCTTGCCTCGCTCGTCGTGTTTTCCTTCGTGACGTCGGTGACACCGGGGCCGAACAATCTGATGCTGCTCGCCTCGGGCGTCAATTTCGGCTTCGTGCGCACGATCCCGCACATGTTCGGCATCGGGCTCGGCTTCATGCTGATGATCGTGCTGGTGGGGCTGGGGCTCGGGGCCGTGTTCGAGGCCCTGCCGTGGCTGCACGACGCGATCAAATATGCGGGCTTTGCCTACATGCTCTATCTCGCCTGGAAGATCGCCAATTCGGGCCGCATCGGCGAGGGCAAGGATGCGGGAAGGCCGATGACGTTCCTCGCCGCCGCGGCGTTCCAATGGGTCAATCCGAAAGCCTGGGCGATGGCGGTGACCGCACTCGGCGCCTACACGGTGCAGGACGATTTCGTTTTGAGCGTTGCCCTGGTCGCGCTTGTGTTCGGCCTCGTCAATCTGCCGACCGTGTCGAGCTGGGCCTTGTTCGGCATGGGGCTGCGCCGTTTCTTGGGCGATCCCAAGATCGTGCGCATTTTCAATTGGAGCTGTGCGGCCCTGCTCGTGGCGTCGCTTGTACCCATGTTGCGGGGCTAGGGATGGCGCAAGTTCCGGGTGGTGCCGGTTCGCGCGCGTGCTTATCTTCGGGACCATGAGCGACTATTCCCGCATCGAAAAAGCCTTGGCCTATCTCGCGGCCAATGTGGACGAACAGCCCGATCTCGACCGCGTGGCGGCCGAAATCGGGCTGTCGCCGTTCCATTTCCAGCGCCTGTTCACGCGCTGGGTCGGCGTGAGCCCGAAGAAGTTTCTGCAGTATTTGAGCTTGGGCCGCGCCAAGGAATGTCTCGCACAGGCAGGCTCGGTGCTCGACGCGTCGTTTGCGGCCGGATTGTCGGGGCCGGGGCGGCTCCACGATCTGTTTGTGGCACACGAGGCCGTGACGCCCGGCGAATACAAAGCGCGCGGTGCGGGGCTTGAGATCTTCTGGGGTTGGGCGCAGTCGCCGTTTGGCGAAGCGTTGGTGCTGGCAACCGCGCGCGGCCTGTGCGGGCTCGCATTCTCGAGCGACGACCCGGCCGCAAAAGCCGCGACCCTTGCCGACATGCAAGGCCGCTGGCCGGCCGCAACCTATCGCGAAGACCGTGCGGCGGTCGCAAAGATCGCGGGCCATCTGTTCGCCGAGAAGCGCGACGAAGCGCTGAAGCTGGTGCTCTATGGTTCGCCCTGGCAGATAAAAGTGTGGGAAGCGCTGCTCGCGATCCCGCCGGGCCAGCTTGTGTCGTACGACGACATTGCGTCGCTGATCGGCGCCAAGCGTGCGAGCCGTGCTGTGGGTACCGCCGTCGGCGCCAATCCGATTTCGTGGCTCGTACCCTGCCATCGCGTGATCCGCAAATCGGGCGTCATCAGCCACTACCATTGGGGCCGGCCGCGCAAGCTCGCGATGATCGGCTGGGAAGCCGCACAGGCGGATATGGCAGCACACGCCGCGCCCGGCTAGACTGCTTTCCATGAAGACCAACAACTATCTCGACGACCTCAAGAAAGGCGACCGCTTCGACAGCGGCGGCTACACCTTCACGGAATCGAGCATTGTCGATTTCGCGTTTCTGTACGATCCGCAGCCTTTCCATATCGATGCGCCCGCTGCCGCCGCCTCGCATTTCGGCGGGCTCATCGCGTCGGGCTTCCACACGCTCGCGGTCGCGTTCCGGCTCATCTACCAAACGGGCTTCGTGCGCGACGCCTCGATGGGCGGGCCCGGCATGGACGAGCTGCGCTGGCTCAAGCCCGTGCGCCCCGGCGATACGCTGCGCTGCTCGGCCGAAGTGCTCGAAGTGTCGCCGTCGCGCTCCAAGCCTGACCGCGGCATCCTCAAGCTTGCGTTGACGGCGCGCAACCAGGCCGACGAAACCGTGATGACGGTGACCTTCATCATCCTGCTCAAACGAAAGCAAGCCGCATGAGCCGCGAATTCACGTTGCGCGACGCCGAACCCAAAGATGTCGGCCGCGTGCTGCATTTCATCAAGCAGCTCGCGATCTACGAGAAGCTCGGCCACGAGGTCGAAGCGACGGAAGAGATGCTGACGCGCTGGATGTTCGGGTCCGATGCGGTCGCCGAGGCGATCCTCGCCGAAACTCCGCAAGGCCCCGTCGGCTTCGCGCTGTTCTATCGCAGCTTTTCGACCTTCATGGGCCGGCCCGGTCTCTATCTCGAAGATCTCTACGTGGACGAAGCCGCGCGCGGCCTCGGCATCGGCAAGGCGCTGATCGTGGCGGGCGCCAAACGCGCGCAGACGCGCGGCTACGGCCGCTACCATTGGCAAGTACTCGATTGGAACCAGCCCGCGCGCGATTTCTACGCCGCGATGGGGGCAGGCGAACATCCGGCCTGGATCAATGTACGCGTCGCGGGCGATGCTCTTGCGGCACTCGCTGCACGCGGCGAAGGGCCTTAGCGAATCTCGAGCGTGCTGCCCTCGTCGCATTGCGCGAGGACGGCGAGCAGATCGGGCAATGCCAGCGCCACGCAGCCCGCCGTCGGCGCAAAATCGGCGCGCGCCACATGCAGAAAAATCGCACTGCCGAGGCCCGCTCGCGGCGGATCGTCGTTGTAGCCGAGCGGTACGACGATGTCGTAGATGCCGTCGGCGCGCGCCAGACGTTCGGGATGGTTGTCGATCCGCGTGCGGATCAGGCGATTGTAGGAGGGCGAAGCCGCATCGTCGTCCCACGCCATGTCGGCTTCGATGGGCTGGAACCAATCCTTGAGCGATGCCGGCAGCGTGAGCCGGTCGGCCCGGTAGAAGCCGCGCCGCAACGGCCATTTTCCGGCCGGCGTGGCGCCGTCGCCTTCGCGCTTTGTATCGGCGGCAACGACGCCGCTGCGGCCCAAGGCGCAGTCGAAGAGGCGGCCGCCGATTGCGAGCGTGCCGCGCGCACCCTGTCCCGTCACGATCATGGAGGCGAGTCTAGCCGACGATATTGTAGCCCGCATCGACATAATGCACGCCGCCGGTCATGCCCGCTGCGGCGTCGCTTGCCAGGAATGCGGCGAGTGCGCCGATCTCGGCCGTCGTCACGAGGCGCTTGCCGGGGCTCTGCGCCTTGGCGCGCTCGACGAGCTCGTCGAACCGGTCGATGCCCGAAGCGGCACGCGTGAGCAGCGGCCCCGGCGAGAGCGCGTGCGCGCGAATGTTCTTGGGCCCAAGCTCGGCCGCGATGCTGCGCATGCTGGCTTCGAGGGCGGCTTTCACCGGGCCCATCATGTTGTAGTTCGCGACGGCTTTTTCCGCGCCGTAGAAGCTCACCGTCAGCAGCGTGCCGCCTTGCGCCATCAAAGGCTCGGCGAACTTCGCCATCTGGATGAAGCTGTGGCACGACACGGCCATCGCCTGCAGGAAACCCGCCTCGCTGCAATCGACCACGCGCGCATGCAGATCTTCGCGCGGCGCAAACGCGATCGAGTGCAGCACGATGTCGAGCTTGCCCCAGCGCGTTTTTGCGTCTTCGAACGCGGCTTCGAGCGCGCCGGGCACGCGCACGTCGCACGGTCCCACCAAGGCCGCCCCCAACGGATCGGCGACGGCTGCGACATGCGGTCGCGCCTTGTCGTTGAGATAGGTGAGGGCGACGTCCGCCCCTGCCGCTTTGAAAGCGGAGGCGCAGCCGGCGGCGATGGAATCGGCGTTGGCCACGCCGAAGACCAAAGCCTTTTTGCCGCCGAGCGGCGCGTTCGTTTGCATGCGCGTATCCTAACACCGGAATGTTGCCGATTTTATCCGTTGCAACGATGGGGGCAACGCTTTAGAAACTGCCCCGGGCCAGGACCTCCCAACGGGTCCCGGCTCTTCTGAAAGGAAGAGCTTAAAATGACACAGAGCAAACCAAGCGTACGCCCCGCGTGCGCGAACTTCTCTTCCGGCCCCTGCGCCAAGCGCCCCGGCTGGTCCCTCGACACTCTCAAAGAAGCGGCCCTCGGCCGTTCGCATCGCTCCAAGCTCGGCAAAACAAAGCTTGCCGACACGATCGAGCGCACGCGCAAAGTGCTCGGCATTCCGGCCGACTACCGCATCGGCATCGTGCCGGCGTCCGACACGGGCGCCTTCGAAATGGCGATGTGGTCGCTGTTGGGTGCCCGCGGTGCGGACCTGCTGACCTGGGAATCGTTCGGCGCAGGCTGGGTCACGGATGCCGTGAAGCAGCTCAAGCTCAAGAACACGCGCACCTTCGAAGCGCCCTACGGGCAGCTTCCCGATCTCAAAGCCGTCGATTTCGACAGCGACGTCGTCTTCACCTGGAACGGCACCACCTCGGGCGTGCGCGTGCCGAACGGCGACTGGATCCCGGCCGACCGCAAGGGCCTCACGATCTGCGACGCGACCTCGGCCGCCTTCGCGATGCGCCTGCCGTGGGACAAGCTCGATGTCGTGACCTGGTCGTGGCAGAAAGTGCTCGGCGGCGAAGGCCAGCACGGCATGCTGGTGCTCAGCCCCCGCGCGGTCGAGCGACTCACGACCTACACGCCGCCGTGGCCGATGCCGAAGATCTTCCGCCTCACGCAAGGCGGCAAGCTCATCGAAGGCGTGTTCAAGGGCGAGACGATCAACACGCCCTCGATGCTCGCGGTCGAAGACGCGCTCGACGGTCTGATCTGGGCCGAGAAGATCGGCGGGCTCGACGCCCTCATCGCGCGCTCGGAGAAAAACCTCGCCGCGATCGAAGCCTGGGCCGCCAAGACGCCGTGGGTCGGCTTCCTCGCCGCCGACAAGGCGATCCGTTCCTGCACGTCGGTGTGCCTGGTGATCCAGGACCCGGACGTGGCCAAGCTCGACGCCGAAGCCAAAGCCGCCTTCTCGAAAAAGATGGTGGCCTTGCTCGAAGCCGAGAAGGTCGCCTTCGACATCGACGCCTATCGCGACGCGCCGCCGGGCCTGCGCATCTGGGCCGGGGCCACCGTCGAAACCGCCGATCTCGAAGCGTTGTTCGGCTGGCTCGACTGGGCGTTCGCCGAAGTCAAAGCTGGCGTCAAAGCCGGCTGAAGCAGCTCGCTTTTTTCTTCAAATTTTGTGCGTCTTCAAACGCAAGGAATCCGCCATGGCCAAAGTTCTGATCTCCGATGCCCTGAGCCCCCGCGCCGTCGACATCTTCAAGGAGCGCGGCATTGAAACCGACATGAAGGTCGGCCTCAAACCCGACGAGCTCAAAGCCATCATCGGCAATTACGACGGTCTCGCCATCCGCTCGGCCACGAAAGTGACCAAGGAAATCCTGGCCGCCGCCCCGCATCTCAAAGTGATCGGCCGTGCCGGCATCGGCGTCGACAATGTCGACGTGCCGGCCGCCACCGCGCGCGGCGTTGTGGTGATGAACACGCCGTTCGGCAATTCGATCACGACGGCCGAACACGCGATCGCGATGATGATGGCGCTTGCCCGCCAGCTTCCCAGTGCCGACCGTTCGACCCAGGCCGGCAAGTGGGAGAAGAACCGCTTCATGGGCGTGGAAATCTCCGGCAAGACGCTGGGCCTCATCGGTGCCGGCAATATCGGCTCGATCGTCGCCGACCGCGCCTTGGGCCTCAAGATGAAGGTTGTGGCCTTCGATCCGTTCCTCGCGCCCGAACGCGCGCAGGCGATGGGCGTGGAAAAAGTCGATCTCGACACGCTGCTGGCACGCGCCGATTTCATCACGCTGCACACGCCGATGACCGAGCAGACCAAAAACCTCCTCGACGCCAAGGCGCTCGCCAAGACCAAGAAGGGCGTGCGCATCGTCAATTGCGCGCGCGGCGGCCTCATCGTCGAAGAAGATCTCAAAGCGGCCCTCGACAGCGGCCAGGTCGCCGGTGCGGCCCTCGACGTGTTCTTGACCGAACCCGCCAAGGAAAACCCGCTCTTCGGCCGCGACGACGTGATCTGCACGCCGCATCTGGGTGCATCGACCAACGAAGCGCAGGAGAACGTGGCGCTGCAGGTGGCCGAGCAGATGTCGGACTTCCTGCTGACGGGGGCGGTCACCAACGCCGTCAACATGCCGTCGGTTTCGGCCGAAGACGCGCCCAAGCTCAAGCCCTACATGCAGCTTGCGACCAATCTCGGCTCGTATCTGGGCCAATTGCAGGACGAAAACGTCGTCTCGGTCGCGATCGAATACGAGGGGGCGGTGGCGGCCCTCAACACGAAGCCGCTCACGGCTTGCGTGCTTGCAGGCTTCCTCGGCGCGCAGCTCGAGTCGGTGAACTCGGTGTCGGCCCCCGCCGTCGCGCGCGAGCGCGGCATTGCGGTCACCGAAACGCGCCACGACCGCGCTTCGGACTATCCCACGCTCATCAGCGTGACGGTCGTAAGCCAAGGCCAGACGCGCAAGATCGCAGGCTCGCTGTTCGGCAACGCCAAGCCCCGCATCGTCGCGATCGCCGACGTGCCGATCGAAGCCGAGTTCAGCGCTTCGATGCTCTATGTGCGCAACCAGGACAAGCCGGGTTTCATCGGCTCGATCGGCCGCCTGTTCGGAGACTCCGCGATCAACATCGCTTCGTTCAATCTGGGCCGCCAAACGCGCGGCGGCGAAGCGATCTGCTTGATCGCCGTCGACCAGCCGATCGGCGAAGCCCTGCTCGAAAAGATCCGCGCCTTGCCGCAAGTGCTGCGCGCGCGCGCGTTGCGGTTTTGATCTTGATTTGAACGGGCAGGGGCATCCTTGGCAAATTCGCCGAGGATGCCCGTGCGATTCTACGATGCAAGAACAGCCCTGTAAGCGCTGATAAATTCTCGCGACTTAAGTTCGGGGTGGAGTTTGACCAAATGTGGGGTTGGTTCATTCTTTGCCCGAAAGGCGCCTTCCACCTGCCTTGCATATATGTCCGCATTAACATCAGATATCCCGTAGGCGGTTCCGTAAACCCGCCCGATACGAGCATTGCCGTTAGCGTTTAGAATTTCGATATTCTGTCGGTGAAAACCAAAGCCAACAAAAAATGCCTGTTCGGACTCGCAGATTGCCGCCAACATTCGTGCTTGAAGTGCGCGGTCGGAACTTTCTTCTGCCAATGTTCTTATGTTGTGCGCCCGTGTTTCTTCGTCGCTTGGCAATACTTCGCGCCCAAAATCCAGAACAGACGGTGCGTCTGGACGAAACAATGGCCCTACCACCCCATATGGATGCAGGATTGTAACCGAGCTTAATATTTGGGCTGCTTTGTCATGCGAGATGTTGAAACCTTTTCTGAGCGCAACGTAGGTCGCCTTCTCTACGCAGCGATCATAATTGAATACAATAAAGCTTACGCTCTTGAAGATGTCGGCAACTGACTCGACATTGTGACCATCGAATGCAGTTTGAAAGAACTCAAATAGCCAACTATTTGAGCAGGCATCTAGTGCCCTGCGTTCCCTTTCATCTGCTTCAACGTGCGCAAGCGTTGACCGACTCTCTGCTTTCACGATAGCCCTGACGATCGCTAGTTTACCATAAGCGATAACAAATCTGTTCTTCGCATGTGCAAAAAGAAAAGAGTCAATTGAGGCGTAAAGCCCTAGTCCTTGAAGAATTATCTCTTGGGCATTTCTAATGTCAGCATAAACAGAGCTGTTGAATTGTGATTCTGATAATCCAACAATTTCTATAAGTGAGCGAAATCTAGTTGGATCGTCTAATGCTCTATCGTCATGGATCGATTGGATGACGCTCTCGCGCAATGCGATCCCTGTCGGTAGATTGAATTCAGCGCTCGCTCCCGCGCCGACGACAAGCAAAGTTTTCTTGTTGATCATTTTTACTACCGTTATAGGTGGCATTCGATATATAACTCGAGTATAGTTAAATTTCGAGGCCTAGAAAAGTAAAGCAGCATTCAGTTCTGAAGCGCTCTGTTGTTCGTTCCCGCTTCGTCAAAGTGTAGAGCATGACCATTCGACAAATCACGACTGAGGTCGAGTATTTGTCCGTGGTGCGCGAGATCGAGGGACTTATGTCGGCTAAGCGCGGCACATGGGCTGGCGTCAGGCTAGATGCGTTGGTCAAGTTTGTCGAAGACTGGGAAGCGCAACGGTATTGCCTTGAAGATTCCATGCTGCAGAAATCTTGAATGACACGCCCATGCCAGAGCGCCTTAAGCCAATGCCCAAATTTTCGTCCGATGCTGCCGAGCGCGCGTTTTGGGAAAAGACCGATTCGACGGCGTATGTCGATTGGTCGAAGTCTGTTCGCGTTGAACTGCCTAATCTCAAGCCGTCGGCGCGCAAAAGCGATCCGTGACGGCTGGGTGGCGCGCCCGGTCAAGACAGCGCGCTCCGACTTAGGTGGCTTCGAAATCGACCTTCGTCAGATCCGCACTCGGTAGGCGGTGTTGCACGGCGAGCATTTCGATGCCGACGACGCGGCCGCTATCGTCGAGATCGAGATTGAGCCCGGGTATTGCTTCGACCGTCGTATCAACGGCGGAAACAGCGAGTTGGATATAGAGCGCGTCGGCGCTTCGGTCGGAACGAATTTTCATCGGCGCCAATCCTACCCCGCCTTCGGCACCGCGTTCACGGTTTCCGCATCGCGGCGACGCTGCAGCGAAGTCCACGCGACGGTTGCAGCTGCGAGGCCGAGCAGGAGAAGCTGCGGGGCCAAAGCTTCCCAGGTTCCGTTGCCGGCGATGTCGGCAAGCCAGTCGGGCAGGCCCGCATCGGTTTGGGCGAGCAGGGTTTGCTCCTGCAATTCCTGCACGGCACCCGCGATGAAGCGCAGCGCCATGCCGAACAGGAACACCGACGACGCCAGGAACAGCGGCCGCAGGGGCAGGCGGATCGCAAGTTTTTTCACGGCGAGGAAGCCCACGCACAGGATCGCCGCTCCGGCCGCAATGCCGCCCAGCAATTCGGGCGTCCATCCGGCGGGCAAGGCGAGCGCATGCAGGAACAAGGCGGTTTCGGCCCCTTCGCGATAGACGGCGAGGAAACCGATGCCGACGAGGGCGGTCTTGCTGCCGGCCCCTTCGGCGCGCGCCACTTGCGCCTGCAGATAGCGCGTCCAGCTTCGGGGGTCCTGGCGCAGGAACAGCCAGCCGCTGACATAAAGCAGCAGGGCAGCGCTCGCGAGCATCACGCCCGCTTCGACGAGGTCGTCGTGCGCGCCGTTGTTGAACACGGCAAAGGCCCAGGCGGTGCCGAGGCTCGCAACGACGCCTGCGGCGGCTCCCGCGACCAGCGCCTGCAGCCGGTCGGCCGCGCCCAGCCGTGCGAGATAGGCGCCGATCGCCGCCAAGACGAGCAACGCCTCGACCCCTTCGCGCACCAGAATCGTCGCCGCATCGAAAAAGGCCGCCATGATCTTTTCCCCCGGAATCTCCAATGTTGAATTGGAGAATACTGCAATTGAGACTAATTCGCAATTACTTTCTTGTCGTATGCGGAAGCTTGATTTAGGGAATATTAGGTCTTATTCTAGGACTATGAACATAATAAAGGCATTCTCTGACGGGTTTGAGGTGCGGCAATGCTGCCGCATTGGCGGTATTTCAATGCCGCAAATAGGCGACCGAAAAAATCGCCGTAACATGTCGCCTGTAGAGGCTTTTTTCGCGTCCGATCAGGGCTTTAAAATAGGTTGCGCAAATTGGCGACCGTCGCCTTATGTCGCCTATTTCCGATGGCGTGGCCCCGCAAAACCGGCTACTCAAGCGCGCCCGTACGAGGTCGCACCTCGCCAGCTGGGGGAGCCATGAACGAACTTGTCACACGCGCCTTGCTGCCTGCGGGTTTGCGCGATGCGCTGCCGGCCGAGGCCGACCAAGAGGCCGAAATCGTCTGGCGCGTGACGCAGACTTTCAAGCGCTACGGCTATGCGCGCGTGAAGCCGCCGATGGTCGAGTTCGAGGAATCGCTGCTGGCCGGCAGCCAGGCCGGCATGTCGCGCCATTGCTTCCGCCTGATGGATCCCGACAGCCAGCGCATGATGGCGCTGCGCGCCGACATGACGCCGCAAGTTGCGCGCATCGCCGCCACGCGCTTGAAGGGCGAAGCGCGGCCGCTGCGCCTGTCCTACGCAGGGCAGGTGCTGCGCGTGAAGGGCGACGGGTTGCGGCCCGAGCGCCAGTTCGGCCAAGTGGGGGCCGAACTCATCGGCGCCGACGAGCCGGCGGCCGACGCCGAAATCATCGCCATGTCGGCGGCGGCCCTTGCCGATGTGGGCGCTGCCAACGTCTCGATCGATCTCACGATCCCTTATCTGGTTCCGGCCATCATCGGTTGGAGCCAGGTGCCGCCCGACATTGCGGCGAACTTGCGCGCCGCCCTCGACCGCAAGGATGCGGCCGCGGTGGCGAATCTCGGCGGCAGGGTGGGCGCTTTGCTGGCCGACCTCGTGGCCGCAAGCGGGCCTGCGGCCGTCGTCCTTGCCAAGCTCGACGGGCTCGATCTGCCGCCGACCGCGCGCGGCGAAGTCGTGCGCCTGAAAGAGGCCGTGCGCCTCGTGCAAGCCGCGCGCCCCGATCTTGCTTTGACGATCGACACGGTCGAGCGGCGCGGTTTCGAATACCAGAAGGGCCTGTCCTTCACGATCTTCGCGCGCGGCGTGCGCGGCGAACTCGGGCGCGGCGGGCGCTATCTTGCCGGCGAAGATCTGATGGAAGGGGCGGGCGAGACCGCCACCGGCGTGACTCTGTTCACCGACACGGTGCTGCGCGCCTTGCCGTTTCCGGCGGCCGAGGCGTGCGCGTTTGCACCCTTCGGCACGCCGCCCGCGGTCGTGCGCGCCCTGCGCGACGGCGGCAATCTCGTGCGCGACGGCTTCGGGCCCGTGGCGGACGCGGTCGCCGAAGCGCGGCGCCTGGGCTGCAGCCATATCGTCGAAGGCGGCAAAGCCGTCCTCCTGCCCGCCAATCCGAAGGAAGCGAAGAAATGACCAACGTCACTGTCGTCGGCTCGCAATGGGGCGACGAAGGCAAAGGCAAGATCGTCGACTGGCTCAGCGAGCGCGCCGAAATCGTCGTGCGCTTCCAGGGCGGGCACAATGCCGGCCACACGCTCGTGGTGGACGGCGTCACCTACAAGCTGTCGCTGCTGCCCTCGGGCGTGGTGCGGCCGGGCAAGCTCGGCATCATCGGCAACGGCGTGGTCGTCGATCCGTGGCATCTCCTGAAGGAGATCGCCGCGATCCGCGACAAGGGCGTGGATGTGGGGCCCGACAATCTCCGGGTTGCGGAGAATGCCGCTCTCATCCTGCCGCTGCATGCCGAAATCGACCGTCTGCGCGAGGAAGCGCGCGGGGCCGCCAAGATCGGCACCACCGGGCGCGGCATCGGGCCCGCCTACGAAGACAAGGTGGCGCGCCGCGCCATCCGCCTGTGCGATCTTGCCGACCCCGCCACGCTCAAGACCAAGCTCGACGAGCTGCTGCGCCACCACGATGCGCTGCGCAAGGGCCTCGGCTTTGCGCCCGTCGACCGCGCGGCGCTCGAAAAGGCTTTGGCCGAGATGGCGCCGCAGATTCTGCCTTTTGCCGATCCGGTGTGGCCGTTCCTCGACGAGGCGGTGCGCAAGGGAAGGCGCATCCTGTTCGAGGGTGCGCAAGGCGCATTGCTCGACATCGACCACGGCACCTATCCGTTCGTGACTTCGTCGAACACGGTGGCGGCCCAGGCTGCAACCGGGGCGGGTGTCGGTCCGCACGCGACCGGCTTCGTGCTCGGCATCACGAAGGCCTACACCACGCGCGTCGGCTCGGGCCCGTTTCCGACCGAACTCACCGACGCGGTCGGCCAGGGGCTGGGCGAGCGCGGGCACGAATTCGGCACCGTCACCGGGCGGCCGCGGCGCTGCGGCTGGTTCGACGCCGTGCTCGTGCGCCAGAGCGTGCGCGTGGGCGGCATTCGCGGCATCGCCCTCACCAAACTCGACGTGCTCGACGGCATGGACGAGCTCAAAGTGTGCGTCGCCTACGACATCGACGGGCGGCGCTACGACCGTCTGCCGGCGGCCCAGCATCTGCAGGCGCGCGCGCTTCCAGTCTACGAAACCATGCGCGGCTGGAAGGAGTCGACGCGCGGGGCGCGCTCGTGGGCTGAGCTTCCGGCCGCCGCCATCAAATACATCGTGCGCATCGAGGAACTGATCGGTTGCCGCGTGGCCATGCTTTCGACGAGCCCCGAGCGCAACGACACGATCCTCACGGCCGATCCGTTCGCCGGCGGCTAGGGCCTGCCGTCCTATCTCGTGATTCGCGCCGCGATTTGGCGTAGAATCGCGATTCGGATGGACGGCCTTTGTTCGGCCGGGAAGACGGGGCCATGGCGGAACCTGCCAACATCGAAACGAAGCTCGCGGGCGAACCGGCGCCGCACGCGGCTGCGCTTGCGGGCGGCGGCGTGCCGCTCGGCAATCGCTTCCAGATCTTCCCCGCCATTCCGATCCCGGACATGTCGACGCCGACGGTGCGCGCGTTTTCGGCCACCGACACGCGCGACGACGGCGTGCCGCGCGTGGCCCTCATCTGCAGCAACGATCTGCTGCCGCGCCTGGAGATGGCGAAGGCCCTCAAGACCGTCGAGCGGCCGGGCCTGCTGCGGCTCTACGATTTCGACCTCGTCAACTGGCCTGGCAGCAAGGGCAAGCGGCTGGCGCTCATCTACGATTTCCCCGAGGGCGGGCCGTTGTGGTCGGGCAAGGGGCCGCGCGAGGCGTGGACCGGCGCCAAGATCATCAGCCACATTCTGACTCCGCTCTCGACGGGGTTGAGCGAACTGTTCGTGCGCAACGTCACGCATCGCGCCTTGCGGCCGCAGAACCTGTTCTGGCTCGACGAGGCGCGCACGCGCGTGGTGATGGGGCCGTGCCTGCAGGCCCCGCCCGGTTTCGACCAGCCGCCGGCCTTCGAACCGCTCGCTGGCGCCATGACCGATCCCGAGGGCCGTGGCAACGGGACCCGCGCCGACGACATGTTCGCCCTCGGCATGACGCTGATGGCCTTCGCGCAAGGCGCGATGCCGGGCGCCGGCCTCGATCCGGACGAGGCGATCTACCGGCGCATCGACGCGAACTCGTTCGACACGTTCGCCGATCTCAGCAAGCTGCCGCCCGCGCTGATGGACGTGCTGCGCGGCCTCACCAACGATTGGGAGGCCGATCGCTGGACGATCGAACATCTGCGCGGCTGGCTCGAAGGCAAGCGCCAGCAGATTCCCAACACGGCCCCGCAGATGTCGCGCGCGGCCCAAGGCTACAAGTTCGGCAAGCGCGAGCACAAGAACGCGCGCACGCTCGCGCACGCGATGGGCCGCAATTTCGAGGCGGCCGCGCGCGAACTGCGCAACGGCTCGATCCCGATGTGGGTGCGCGCGTCGCTGGGCGAGCAGAAGCTCCACGACCGCCTGATGGCCGCCATCAACGAATCGACCGGCGACACCAACGCTACTTTCAACGACGCCACGATCGTCGGGCGCGCTTGCGTGATCCTCGATCCGATGGCGCCCGTGCGCTTCCGCGGCCACAGCGTCACGGCCGACGGGCTCGGCCCCGCCCTTGCGGCGGCGATGCGCAAGCCCGGCAACGGCCCGATTTTCACCGACCTCATCCGCTCGCGCATCCTGGGCAGCTGGGCGCATTTCTACAAACTCGCCGGCGGCAAAAACCTGCCGACCAACGGCATTCTCGACCGCATCGGGCGCTGGGTCGAAGATCCGGCGCCCGGCAACGGCATCGAACGCTGTCTCTACGAGCTCAATCCCAACCTGCCGTGCTTCTCGGAGCTGGCGGCCGGCATGTGGGTCTCGGAGCCCGAGCACGTGCTCGAAGCGCTCGAGGTGTCGGCAGGCGCGGATCGCAAGCCGGTGGACCGGCACATCGCGGCGTTCCTCGCCTCGCATGCCGGCGCCAATTCGGGCCAGATCAAGGCGCTGATGAATCCCGAACAGGTCGATGCCCATGGCGGCCTGTCGATCGTCAAGCTGCTGGCCGATCTGCAGGAGAAATTCGGGCCGCCGTCGGTGCCGCGCCTCACCGCCTGGTGTGCCGGCCTCGTGCGCCAGTTCATCGACACGATCCGCAATCTGCCGCTGCGCACGCTGCAGCTCGAACAGCTCAACAAGGTCTCCGAAGAGGGCGATCTCAAGAAGCTGCTCGAGCTCGTGGACAACGAAAAGATGCGCGATGCCGATGCGCGCGCCTTCGAGAACGCCAAGGAATCCTACGCGAGTGCCGTGTTCGAGATCGGCGAGCTCAAGAACGGCGGCAAGATCCGCACCACGCTCGCGATCCATGCCGGCAAGGAAGCAGCCGCCCTGACGGCCGCGAGCCTGTCGGGCGTGGTCGGCATCGGCTCGCTGCTGCTGAGGCTCATGTGATGGCCAAGGCAGCGAAGCCCAAGGCCAAGAAATCCGGCCAGCGCAGCCCGATGATGCTCGCCACGGCCGGCGTGGGCGTGCTGGCGATCCTCGGCTGGCTCGGCTTCAACGTGCCGTGGCTGTGCGTGTACATGATCGGCGGCTTTCTGCCGACGATCGCCGCCTATCTCAGCGATCCGTCGCGCCAGAAATTCGACACCATCGCCGTCGGCACGCTGAGCGCGGGGGCCATGCTGCCCTTCCTGCTCGACGGGCTCGCGAGTGCCGGTCGCAACGGCGGGCGCGAGATCCTGGGCAATGCCTATGCGTGGGTCTCGGTCTATGTCGCGGCGAGCTTCGCCTATGCGCTGTGCTGGCTGTTCCCGATCGTCGTGAACATCGCCTACGAAAACCGCGCCCAGGCGCGCATCCGCATGCTCGAGCGGCGCAAGACGATGCTGGAAGCCGAATGGGGCGAGTCCGTGCGCGGCGAGGAAGACAAGCTGCCGCGCTGAGCGCAGGCGGCGCTTTCAGCCGCCGCTCGCAATGCCCGCTTTGACCGCGCGCTGCAGCTTCTCGAAGGCGCGCACTTCGATCTGGCGCACGCGCTCGCGGCTGATGCCGTATTTCTGGCTCAGATCCTCGAGCGTGGCCGGCTCTTCCGACAGGCGCCGCTCCACGAGGATCGTGCGTTCGCGGGCATTGAGCTGGGCGAGCGCCTTTTCGAGCAGCTTGTGCCGGCGCGCGGATTCCTGGCTCTCGGCCAGCCGCGTTTCCTGGCTCTCGACCTCGTCCACCAGCCAGTCCTGCCACTCGCCTTCGAAATCGCCGCGCACGGGCGCGTTCAGCGAATGGTCGGGGGCGGCCAAGCGCCGATTCATGTTGATCACGTCCTGCTCGGGCACGTTGAGATCGGTCGCGATCTTCGTCACGATCTCGGGCCGCAGATCGCCCTCTTCGAGCTGGCGCATCTGGCCTTTGAGCTTGCGCAGATTGAAGAACAGTTTTTTCTGCGCCGCCGTCGTGCCCATTTTGACCAGCGACCAGGAATGCAGGATGTATTCTTGGATCGCCGCGCGGATCCACCACATCGCGTAGGTGGCCAGGCGAAATCCGCGCTCGGGCTCGAAGCGTTTGACGGCCTGCATCATGCCGACATTGCCCTCGGAGATGAGCTCGGCCACCGGCAGACCGTAGCCGCGATAGCCCATCGCGATCTTGGCCACGAGGCGCAGATGCGAAGTCACGAGCCGGTGGGCGGCGGCCGCGTCTTCGCGTTCACGCCAGGCTTTCGCCAGCATGTATTCTTCGTCCTGCTCGAGCATCGGGAACTTGCGTATCTCCTGGAGATAGCGCTGCAAGTTTCCGTCCGAGCCTGGCGCTGGTATCTGCGCACGCAACCGCTTGCCCCCTTCGGCGCCCCCGTCGGCATGGCCCCGCCCACTTGATCGCGATCTTACCCTTTGCTGCCGCGCATGCCTAGCGATGCTGCGGCCCGCCGCAGACGTTCGGCGAAGGACGCAAGATCGGGGGCGATCGCGCGCGCGAAACGCAGGGGCCGACCGTCGTGCGGGTGCGCAAATCCGAGCACGAAGGCATCGAGCGCCTGGCGGCCGAAGGCGGCGATTTCGGCGTCGAGCGCGCTCGCGCGCGGCGTCGCTTTGCGTCCGTAGATACCGTCGCCCGCAAGCGGACAGCCGATCGCGGTCAGATGCACGCGAATCTGATGCGTGCGCCCCGTGGCAAGGCGGCATTCGACCAACGCCGCGCGATCGGAAAAGCGCTCGAGCGTGCGATAATGCGTGCGCGCCGCCTTGCCGCCGCTGCGCACGATCGCCATGCGCTTGCGGTTGCCGGGATCGCGGCCGATCGCGCCTTCGATGTCGCCTTCGGACGGGCGCGGCACGCCGCGTACGATCGCGGCATAAAGCCGCTCGACCGTGTGGCTCGCGAACTGGGCGGCCAGATGGCGATGGGCGGCATCGGTCTTGGCGGCCACCATCAGGCCGCTCGTGTCTTTGTCGAGCCGATGCACGATGCCGGGCCGTTCGACGCCGCCGATCCCCGACAGCGAGCCTGCACAGTGTGCCAGCAGCGCATTCACGAGCGTGCCGTCGGCATTGCCGGGGGCGGGATGCACGACGAGGCCGGCCGGCTTGTCGATCACGATCAGATGCGCGTCTTCGTAGACCACGTCGAGCGCGATGTCTTGCGCGGCTTGGCGCGCAGGGGTCGCGTCCGGCAAGGCGAGTTCGAGCGTTTCGCCCGCTTTGACCTTGTGCGACGGCTCCGTTATCGTCGCGCCGTCGATGCGCGCATGGCCTTCTTCGATCAGCGCTTTGAGGCGGCTGCGCGACAGCGTGTCGCCGTGCAGCACGACAAGCGCTCGATCGAGCCGCGTGCCGGCCAGATCGTCCGGTACCGGCGCCGAAAAGAGAGTGGGCGCTGCGTTCATAGTTGTTTGGTACCCGAACCGAGGTCTTGAATCCACACATGCGCGCATTGAAAGCCGTCGTTCTGTCGCTGGGTGCGCTGTGCGTGGCTGCCTTCGGCGTTCTGGTCTATCTGGTCGTGGCGGGGATCGGCGGCAAGGACGCGTCCGCCCCGCAAGCCGCGACGACCGCCCCGCCCTTGGCGGGCCTGCGCTGGAACGATCTGTCGCTGGGCCAGCCCGCAGGCACGCGCATTGTCGGCGTCGTCGCGTCCGGCGGCTTGCTTGCGATCCATGTCGAAGCGCCGGGCGGGGCGGGCAGCATTCTGCTCGTCGATCCTTTGAGCGGCCAGGTGCGCGGCCGCATTCTGCCGGGAACAAGCCCATGAATTTCGCGTCCGACAACACGGCCCCGGTCCATCCGAAAATCATGGCAGCCCTCGAAGCGGCCAATTCGGGCCATGCGATGGCCTACGGCAACGACGCGATCGCCAAACGGCTCGACAAACATTTCGCCGATCTGTTCGAGCGCCCCTGTGCGGTGTTCCCGGTTGCCACGGGCACGGCCGCCAATTCGCTTTCGTTGGCGGCGATGGCCCCGCCTTGGGGTGCCGTCTATTGCCATCCGGACGCGCATATCAACACCGACGAATGCGGCGCGCCCGAATTCTACACGGGCGGCGCCAAACTCGTCGGCGTCCCGGGTGTCAACGGCAAGATCGACGCGCAAACGCTCGATGCGACGCTTGCCGGCGCGCGCCGCATCGGCGTGCATCAAGTGCAGCCGGCTGCCGTGTCGATCACCAACGCGACCGAAGCAGGCACGGTCTATGCGGTGTCCGAAATCGCGGCCTTGGCCGAGATCGCCCATAGCGCCGATCTCAAATTCCATCTCGATGGGGCGCGCTTCGCCAATGCGCTTGTGCATCAGCGCGCCACGCCGGCCGAGGCGACATGGCGGGCGGGGGTGGATATCCTGTCGTTCGGCGCCACGAAGAACGGCTGCATTGCGGCCGAAGCGATCGTGGTGTTCGACGAAGCGCTCGCCGCGACGATCGCCTTGCGCCGCAAGCGTGCCGGCCATCTCTTTTCGAAGATGCGCTATCTCGCCGCCCAGCTCGAAGCCTATGTCGCCGACGATCTGTGGCTCGGCATGGCGCGCCATGCCAACACGCTGGCGCAGCGCCTGGCGAATGCGCTTGCGGCAATCCCGGGGGCGAAACTCGCGCACACGGTCGAAGCCAACGAGATCTTCGTCGAACTGCCCGAAGCGTCGATCGTGGCGCTCGAGCAGGCGGGTTTTTCCGTCTATCGCTGGAACGGCCCGGGGACGCAGCTGCTGCGCTTGGTCGTGTCGTGGTCGTCGCGCTTGGAAGACGCCGACCGCCTTGCTGCCACCGCCCTTGCCGCAGGCCCCCGTATCGGCTAAGCCCTACTTCGCGCGCAAGGTCCCCATCGTCTAGAGGCCTAGGACGGCACCCTCTCACGGTGCAGACCGGGGTTCGAATCCCCGTGGGGACGCCAGCTGGGCCGATTTGTCGCGTATTGTTTGCTAGCCTGGCGCAGGTGCCGAACCTATTCGCCGCAGAGGTCCGCAGCGTCTTCCGCCATTCGTCGTCGTCCGTGGCGATATCCAAGGCGCGCGATCTGGCCTAAAATCGCTTCGTCGGTTTCGTCGAGCCGATGCCGCCGATGCTCGGCAAATCCGGGCTTGGTTGCTCGTCACCGAAGCGATGCATAGAATTCCGAGAGGATATTGCGATGAAGAAGATAGCCATCGTCACCGTCGCAGCGGCGATTTTTCTCTCGGTCGGTTCGGCCGGCGCGCAGCAGGCGGCCAAGCCTGAGCGCGACAACAAGAGCGGCGAGGTCCGTGGCAGGGAGCGCGCGGACCAGGTCAAGCAACTGAACGACCAGAAATCCTCGAAAGACGAAGCGAAGAAGAGCCAGGGCAAGGCGGACAAGAAGCCGTAGCCGTTCCGTCGTGCGCACCCAGGCCATCCGCGGGTGCAGCGGAAAACCATGAAACTTGGTGCGACTTGCTGTTGAGCCCGCTATATCGCTGCGGGCATGCAAGGAAGCGCGCAAGAGCAGGCCGTTCGGACCCGTCGTTTCGGCGGATTAGGCGGCGCCTCAGACATACAAACGGCGCATTTCGCAACCACCTTCGTCGGTCCTACGTCAACGGAGGACTCGATGCTGAAATCAGTCGCGGCAGTGTTTCTGGCGGGCGTGCTTGTTTCGGGAGCCGCCTTGGCCGATCCGCCGGGCCGCAACAAGAGCCGCTCTGGACCCAGCGACGAAGCCGGTGCTTCGATCAGCATCCGCATCGGCGAGTCGGATCGCGAGACCATTCGGGCGTATTACGGCAACGAGTTCAGCAGCGGGCGATGCCCGCCGGGGCTTGCCAAGAAGAACAACGGCTGCATGCCACCCGGGCAGGCGAAGAAGTGGGCGATGGGACAGCGCCTGCCCGCCGACGTGATCTATCACGGGCTGCCGGCGGGCCTCAGCGCCAGACTGAACATTCCGATCGGCTCCAGATACGTAAGGGTCGGCGCCGATATTCTTTTGATCGCGGCCGGTACCGGACTCATTCTCGACGCCATCGAGGATCTGAGCCGTCAATGATCAACCAATGAGCCGCATCCACTCGATCAGACCTTTTTCTCGCGCGCGTCGGCGATCAAGCTGATGGCGACACCGCCGATCACGACGACGGCGCCGATCAGCACCGCGAGTTCGGGCGTCTCGTCGTAGAACATCCAGCCGATCAGCGCGATCAGCGGCACGCGCAGGAAGTCGATCGGCACGACGATCGTCGCGTCGCCGTGTTTGAAGGCGTTCGTCAGGCAGTAATGGGCAAGGAAGCCCGTGACCGCGATCCCGAGTGCGGGCTGCCAGATGTCCCAACTGAGTCGACCGACGATCCAAGGCGACTGCCCCACGATCCAGGCCGCCGCCATATTCATCGGCAGTTGCAGCAGGTTCATCCACAGCAGGATGGTCCAGGTCGAGTTGGATCCCGTCAGCTTTTTCGTCGCGACGATCTGGATGCCGAAACAAACCGCGGCAAGTACGACGGCCAACGCCTCCGGCCGGAACGCGTCGAGGCCGGGGCGCAGAATGATCGTCACACCCGCGAAGCCGAGTGCGATCGCGAGCAGCCTTGCGAGCGTCATGCGCTCTTTGAGGAACAGCACGGCGAACACCGCGACCCAGGCGGGCGTGGTGAATTCGCTGGCGAACACCATGGCGAGCGGCAGCACGGTCACGCCCCACGCCCACAGCGCCTGCCCGCCGAAATGGGCGACGTTGCGCAGCAGATGGAGCAGGGGTTTCGCCATGCGAACAACCCGATCCGGGCCGGGGGCGAAGATCGCCATCGCAATCAAGATCGCGATGCCGCCGAGATTGCGGATCGCGAGCATCTCGAACACGGTCATCGCGTTCTGCAGGCCGCGAACCGACAGCGCCACGCCCGCAAACGACACCAGCGAGCCGAGCATCCAGAGCAGAACGAGCAGGTGTTTGTTTCGAATCGGCAAATGTCGGACCTGGTCTTGCGATGCTCAGCACGAAGAACGCGCGCTCGGCACCGCGTCTGCTCGAGGATCGCAGTGTGATACATGCGCACAGAATCAATTGAAAGAACCGTTTAGGGTCGGATCTTCGGCATCGAAGGCCCGCCACCGGCGAGCTTGGTCAACTCGACGAATCCGATCGGCGGCACGGTCAGCCAGGGAAGCGTGAAGATGCGCTTTGCCAAGCCCGCCTCCATGCGCGCAATCTGCCTGCGCTCGCCCGCCAGCCGTGCGGCCAGCAAGGGATCGCGCGTGCCCGCAGCCAGAACGCTTTTGTTCAGCACCCAGGCATAGGGCTCGATGCCGGCGCGGCGCAGGTCTTCCTGCAACTCGGCCGCCTGCGACACCGGCGTCGCCTCCGGAAGTGCGACCAGAATGATTTTTGTGTAAGCGGCGTCCTGCAGCCGCATCAGCGGGGTGACGATGCGCGCGGCGCCATGGCCGTCGAACTCGCGCATCATCTGCCGGTGATAGGCGCCCGTCGCGTCCATCAACAGCATGGAGTGGCCGGTGGGTGCGGTGTCGAGAACGACGAAAGCGCTGCGGCCTTCGCCGACGATGCGCGAGAAGGCATGGAAGACGGCGACCTCTTCGGTGCACGGCGACTGCAGATCTTCGAGCAGCAGCGCCTGCTCGGCGGCGTCGAGCGAGGGCGCTTTCGCCGCCATGATCTTGTCGATGTAGCGTTGCGTTTCGACCTTCGGGTCGATGCGGCTCACGTTCAGGCCCGGCACTTCGCCGTCCACGGTTCCCGTAAGATGTGCGGCGGGATCGGTCGTGCTCAGATGCACGGTTTTGCCGCGCTGAACAAGTCCCAGGGCCAGGGCGCCGGCGACGGTCGTCTTGCCGACGCCGCCTTTGCCCATCACCATGATCAATCCGTGCCCGGCGGCGGCGAGTTCATCGACCAACGCGTCAAGGCCCTGGCGATGCGCGGCGGTTTCGGCAACAGGCGTCGACGGCGATGCGAGCGGGACAGCGTCGGCAGCCAGCAAGGCGCGCAAAGCCGGCAAGCCCACCGTGTCGAAAGCCCGCAGCTCCACGCGGTCCGTCGGCAGTGCGCGCAACGGCGAAGGCATCGCGTCCAGCGCCTGCTGTCCCAGGTCTTCGATGGCGCAGGCCACCGCGTCGGCGCGGTCGCTGGCGTGGAACACGCCGTTGATCGCAAGCCTTTGGTTGTTCAAGCCCAGCATGCGCAATTCAGCCGACGTATGCGCCGCCTCGGCGATCGCACCCTTGTCGGGACGCACGACCAGAATCACCGTTGTTTTCCCAGGATCGCTGAGGGCGTCGAGTGCGGCCTTGAATCGGGCTTCCTGCATCTTCAGTCCCGAATGCGGACCGAGGCAGGAAGCGCCGCGGTCGTTGCCGTCCAGAAATCCGGTCCAGGCCTTGGGCAGGCTGAGCAGGCGCAACGTGTGCCCCGTCGGCGCCGTATCGAAGACGACGTGGTCGTATTTTTCGGCGTCGTCGGCAAGGAGGGACGAGAATTCGTCGAAGGCGGCGATCTCCGTCGTGCAAGCACCCGACAGCTGTTCGCGTACGGTCGAACGCGTTTCTGCGCTGGTGCCGGGCGCCATCTGCGCCAGAACGCGTTGGCGATACGATTCGGCTGCGTTGTCCGGGTCGATATTCATGACCGACAAGCAAGGCGCTCCGGGCACCGTTACCGGCGTATTGCGAAGCTCGATCCCAAGCATCTCGTCGAGGTTCGATGCCGAATCCGTGCTGACGAGAAGCACGTGTTTGCCTGCATCCGCGAGGGCAAGTGCGGCGGCGGTCGAGAGCGACGTTTTGCCGACACCGCCTTTGCCCGTGAAAAAAAGATAGCGGTTCGGGCGTTCCAAAAAGCCGACAGCGTTCGGCGCGTGCCGAGGCTGCATCGCGTCGCCGGCGGGGATAAGGCCGTTTGGGGCAGTCCTGTTGCCGGTCCCCCGAACTTCGATTGCCATCGTGCCCTTCGATCCCCGCATTCGTTGCCGCGAACAACACTTCGGCGGGAGAAGCGCCGATCCATCGGGCCCGAGCTCTCTAGAGCGCTTCACTATGTGCCAAAAATTTCGGGTCCGATAGCGCGCAGATTCACCTACGACGCCACGCGCGGCCACCCGCCGCACCGATCTCTGACGCTGGCGTTCGCCCGCGATGCGCCGCAAGATGCGCCATGGACTCGTTCGAACTTCAATCGCCGCCCGCGTTCGACCCCGCGTTCTGCGCCCGTCTCGACGAATTGTTCGCGTGGCGGCGCGATGTGCGGCGCTTTCGCGACGCACCGCTCGACGATGCGCCTGTGGACGAGTTGATTGCGCTCGCGTGTCGGGCGCCTTCGGTCGGGAACTGCCAGCCTTGGCGGTTCGTGAAGGTCAAGAGCCCGGCTGCGCGCGCGGCCGTGCGCGCGAGTTTCGCGGCCTGCAATCGCCAAGCACTCGACGCGTACGAAGGCGCGCAAGCGCAGCTTTATGCGAGTCTGAAATTGTCCGGCCTCGACCGCGCACCGGTGCAACTCGCCGTGTTCGCCGAGCCCGATCCGGTTGCGGGCCACGGGCTGGGGCGTGCCACGATGCCCGAGACGGTGGTGCATTCCGTCGTGCTCGCGATCCACACGTTTTGGCTTGCGGCGCGCGCGCGCGGCATCGGCGTCGGCTGGGTCTCCATTCTCGAGCCCGAAAACGTGACGCAGGCGCTCGGCGTGCCGCCCGCCTGGCGGCTGGTCGCCTATCTGTGCGTCGGCTGGCCGGAGGAAGAACATCTGGATCCGGAACTGGTGCGCCATGGCTGGCAAGCGCGCGCCGATTTCGGCCGCTTCGTCAGCGAGGTCTAGGGCACGCAGGCCCGACGTCTAGGTTCCGAGCTCGTCGGAGCGGACGACAAACCTCTTCAGCACGGTCGTGCCGAAACTGTTCGACAGGGGCACGTCGGCTGCATCGCGGCCGCGGCCGATCAGCACGCGGCCGATGCGCGGCAGGTTGTGGCGCGCATCGAAGACGTACCATCGGTGCCCGAGATAGGCTTCGAACCACGCGCTGAAATCCATCGGGGCCGGATCGCGCGGCACGCCGATGTCGCCGAGATAGCCCGTGCAGTAGCGCGCGGGGATGTTCATGCAGCGGCATAGCGCGACCGCCAGATGCGCGAAATCGCGGCACACGCCGGTGCGCTCGCCATACACGTCGAACGCCGATTTCGTGGCGCGCGCTTGCATGTAGTCGAAGCGGATATGGCCGTGCACGAAGTCGCAAATCGCCTGCACGCGCGCCCAGCCGGGCTGCGTGCGGCCGAACAGCATCCAGGCGATTTCGGAGAGCTTGTCGGTCTCGCAGTAGCGGCTGCCGAGCAGGAACACGAGCAGTTCGGCGGGCAGGTCCGGGACCGGAATCTCGGCCGCAAATGGCGCAGTCTCGTCGGCTTCGCCCGCGCACGCGATCGTCGCGTCGGCCGTCATCTCGAAGAGGCCCGCTGGGGCGGTCAGCCGCGTACACAGATTGCCGAACCCGTCGAGATAGGTCTGAAGCGGCACGGCCGGGCGCGTGGCGACGAAATCGGGCGTCACGAGATCGCCTGCCAGCGACGGATGCACGCGCAGCATCAGCAGAAGGGGTGTGGATTGCGCGCATTCGTACGCGATGTCGTAGCCGAGGCGGATCCGCACGGGACCTCCAATCCATGCCATTCTACGCGCAATTTCGGCCGTGCGGCGATCAATCGGACAAGGCGGAGATTATGGCGACTTGGGTGGGGCGCATCCTGCGCGGGTTGGGTTTTCTGCTCGGGCTGCTCTATTTCGCCACGGAAGATCTCGCGCGCTTTCTGGTGGCGCCCGTGTTGGCGGCGCTGGCAAAGCTGGGTTTGTGGCAGCGCGCTGAGCGCCTGATCGCCGCATTGCCGCCCTACGGCGCGCTCTGCGTGCTGGCCGTGCCGATGCTGGTGCTGGAACCGGTCAAGCTCGCGGCGTTGTGGTGGATCGCTTCGGGCCGACTGCTCGCGGGTGCGGCCGTGCTCGCCGCCGCCAAGATCGCGGGCATGGCGGTGATCTTGCGGTTGCACGCGATCGCCGAACCGAAGCTTCTGTCGATCCCATGGTACAGGTCGATCCACGATCGCGTGCTGAGCTGGCGGCGGCGCATCTATCTTGCGGTCATGGTGCGCGGCGGTCTGCGCCACGCCTTGCAACGCGCGAAGGTGGCCTTGCGCGGGTTCCGCGTGCGCGCGATCGAGCTTCGCGCGCGCCTGGAACGCTTTGTTCGCTAGACCGTGGGCGGGCGGCCCAAGCCCGGCGGCACGGCGCGCAGTGCTTGTTTCAACATGGCCCAGTCGATCGGCTTGGCCAGAACCTTGTCGAAGCCGCCATTGAGATAGGCGTCGCGCCGTTCGCTGACGATGTCCGCCGTCAGTGCGAAGATCGGCACGCGCGCCAGAGCGCCGCCGAGTTCGCGGATTCGGACGGCGGCCGTCAGCCCGTCCATGACCGGCATCTGGATGTCCATCAGCACCACGTCGAAGGCGGCTGTCTGCACGCGTTCGAGGGCCTGCGCGCCGTCCAGAACTTCGACGACGCGATGGCCTTCTTTTTCGAGAACGCTTCTGATGACCATGCGGTTGACGTCGCTGTCGTCGGCCAAAAGGATGTCGAGCGTTGGCGCCGCCGCATGCAGCCCGGCGGGCGCGCCTTCGCTGGCGGGGCCGGGGCCGGCCGAGAGCAGCGGCAGCGAGAAGAAAAATTCCGATCCGCGATCGGGAACGCTGGCGGCCGAAATCTCGCCGCCCATGCGTTCGACGAGGCGCTTGCAGATCCAAAGCCCAAGTCCGGAGCCGCCGAAGCGCTGGGCGACGCTTTTGTCGGCCTGTTCGAAGGGGCGAAAGATGCTCTCGATTTTCGTCGGCGCGATGCCGCCGCCGGTGTCGCGAACCCAAACGAGCACGTTCGTGCTGCCCGAAGCGGTCGGCACGCAGTCGACCGCCAGTGTGACCGATCCAACTTGGGTGAATTTCAGCGCGTTGCCGAGGATGTTGTAGAGGATCTGCTGGAAGCGGGCGGCGTCGCCGACCAGTCGCGGCAGGCCTTCCGGCGGCAGGCGTATGTCGAAGACGAGGCCTTTTTCTCGGAACATCGGCGCCAGAATGTCGGCGACCCCCGCGATCGCCGCGGCAAGTTCGAACGGCTTCTGCTCGATTTCGATCCGACCTTCTTCGATGCGCGAGAACTCGAGCACGTCGTTGATGATGCGCAGCAGAAGATTTCCGGACGACTGCATGACCTCGACGTAGCGGCGCTGCTGCGGCGCGAGATCGGTCGCAAGCAGCATGTCGGCGATGCCGAGCACACCGGTCATCGGCGTGCGCAGCTCGTGGCTGACGTTGGCAAGCAGCAGCGATTTGTCGCGGCTGGCCGCTTCGGCGACGGCCTTTGCGGTTTCGAGCTCGCTCTGGATCGCACGCAGGCGCGTCGTTTCGGTCTGCACCGAAACGAACCGTTGCAGCGCGCCGTCGTTTCCGAGGATCGGATTGATATGCAGCATCGTCCAGTAGGGTTCGTGCCGTTTGGTGTAGTTCAGGATTTCGGCGGAGACGGAGCGCCGTTCGCGCAAGGCAGCCGAAATATGCGCGATCGCGCGCGGATCGGTGTCGGGTCCTTGCAGAATGCAACCCGGGCGCTTGCCGAGCATTTCGTCGAGCGTAAAGCCGGTGCGCGCCGTGAAGGCCGGATTGACCCATTCGCAGTTTCCGTCGGCGTCGGCGATGATGACGAAATTGTCCGTGTTGTTGGCGACGAGCGACAGCTGCTCGAGTTCTTTCTGGTAGGCGCGCTGGCGCGTGACGTCGTGCAGCGTGCCGAGATAGCCCGATGGGCCAAGGCTCGTGAGCGAGATCTCGACCCAAGCAAGGGCGCCGTCCGCGCGCTTCAGCGCGCGCGCGCTGCGCGCCGCGCTCGGATCGGCGGCCAAGACCTCGCCGATGTGCCAATCCGCGGGCTCGGCCAGATAGTCGGCGAACCGCTCGCCGAGGGCCATTTCTGGCGTGCCGCCAACGACGGTCGCCCAGGCGCGGTTAACGAACACGATGCGTTCGTACTGGTCGAGCTCGAAAACGACGTCGCTGATCAGCTCGATGCGCCGGCGCATCGTCTGTTCGCTCGCCGCCAACGCCTCGATCAGGCGATTGGTCGCCTGGACCTGAAGATCCAGGCGTTCGGTGTCCGTATCGTTCGGGCGTTCGCTCAAGCGGCGATCTTCAGTTCCGACCCGACGATCACGCTGCCGTAGAGCGGAAAGACAGTCGTGCAGAAAAAGTCCTGCTCGACGGCGGTACGCGCGGAGGTGCAGTCCTTGAGGACCGAGACGTTGTAGCCGCGCTCGTAGGCCGCACGCCCGGTCGAATCGATGCACAGCGACGTGACCATGCCGGCGAGCCATACGTTCTTGATGCCGCGCTGCTTCAGGATTTCGTCGAGTTCCGTGTTCACGAAGCCGTTGAAGCCGATTTTGCCCGAGAGCGTGATGATACGGTCTTCGAACGGCTTGATCGCCGGCACAACCTGCGCCCCCTTGCTGCCGACCGCGAAGGCGCCCGACTCCTTGATGGCGTTCAGAATGCCGACCGGGCTTGCAAGCGCGCGATAGTCCGGCTTCAGCACGATCGGCGTCGATACGATCGTGATTTCGGTTTTGCTGAGGCGCGTGAGCAGGTCGACGGTCGCGGCGAGCACGCTGTCGACGCGGCCCGGCTCTTCCACGACGCCGCGCAGGATGCCGTCCTTGGCGAAATAGTCGTTCTGGTATCCGACCATGATCAAGGCTGTGTCTTTGAGCGACATTCCGGCGGCTCCGAGGTTTGGGAAAGCGGAACAAGTTATAGGTCCGCCGTGCCCTTTGACAAGGCGCAGATTTGGCCATTCCACCCCGTCCTTCGTGCTGCCCCCTATCGACCGATGCGCAGAATATCGTGCATGCGTGCGAGTGCGTCGAAGCCCATCTGCTTGAGCAGGTCCAGCATGTCGAGCGGCACCCAGTTCTCGCGGATCAGGCCCTCGTGGTGCAGATAGAAATCCATCACGCGCATGAAGACGGGGCGGCCCGTCGGCGGCAGGCCGCAGAAACCGCCGCCCTTGTGCAGCGCATAGACCGACGGCCAGCCGCCGGTGACCGAATAGGGGCCGTCGCCGATGCGAATGTAGTGGCCCACGCCGTGCCGCGCGCGCTCGGCCGTTACCTCTTCGAAGGTGCCTTGAGGGCGGTGGAAGGCGATGCGGAACGGCAATTGATGGCCGTCCACGAATCCGTCGAGCCCGCGCGTGGCGCCGATCCCGGCGGGGCCGTACCACATCATTTTGGGATGCCAGTGCAGGCGCTGCGGCATCGCGATCAGGCTTTCGCGCGTGAGATTGGCGCGGTCGTCGTGTTCGTAGAGGGTGCGGTGCATGGCGAGCGTCTGCGCGATGCTAGCGGCCGATTGCGCGCCGTCCGACGTGCCGAGCCGGATGCCGTCGGCCGTGAGCGGCATCGGCCACATCTCGACATTGCCAAGCGCCGGTGCCAGCGGCCAAACGCCTGCCTGGCGCATCAGATCGAGCACGTCCCACAAGAGGCTTGCTTGGACGACGCGCCCGTTTGCGTCGAGGCGGTACACTTCGCCGTAGCGCAGATTGACGGTCTTGCCGGTCGCCGGAATGCCGAGCCAGTCGCCATGCATCGTGCCGCAGTAGCTGCCCAAACACGCGACGAGCGCGTTTCCGCCATAGGTGCCGGCGACGAAGATTGCATCGCGGCGTTCGAGGTCGGGCAGGGCAGCCTTGAGCGGCGCATAGACCTTAACCGCTATCGCATCGAGACCTTCCACCGCATCGATCGGGTGCGCCACCCGCCACGCCGCATCCTTGTGCGCGAAGGCCGCCAGACGCTGGCCGATTTGCGCAGGTGCCGCTTCGGCCAAAGCTTGCAACTGGCCGTACAAAGCTGCACGGACGGGGGCTGCGATCTGTGCGGACGGATCGAACTCGGCTTGCATTGCGGCCCCCCTCGAAAGCTTGATTGACGCCAGTTTCGGCGCCTTTCCGGGCACATTCAAGATTTTCTTGCATACGCTTGCAAAAAATGGGAGCGTTTTGCCAACAACAATGTTTCGGCCAACGAACGCGCAAACTCCAACAGCCAGGGGGCGTCCCATGCACCACAAATCGATCGCGGCTCTATCATTCGCGGCAGCTCTGTCGTTCGCAGGCGTTGCGAACGCAAATTGCGGCGTTACGAGCGGGCGCGTGAATATCGTCGGCAACGAATTTCCGGCGATCCAAACGGTCGCCGCCAACGCGGCCAAGTGCGCTGCGGGCACCATGACGGTGCGCTCGAACCTGACCGCGAACCACCAGCGCATCAATCTGCCCGGCATGCAGGGCAATCCGGCCGAATACACCTCGGCCATCGTCGCCACCTCGTCGATCGTGGCCCTGCTCAACGACGACGTGATTCGCCCGCTCGACGCGCTCGTGGCCGCCCACGGCCAGGATATTCCCAAGAACCAGCTCATCACGGTCAATGGCCGCGTGATGGCCGTCGCGTTCATGGCGAATTCGCAGCACCTCGTCTACCGCAAAGACGTGCTGGCGCAGATCGGCGTGCAGCCGCCCAAGACCTACGAAGAATTGCTCGCTGCCGCCAAGATCATCCGCGAGCGCGGCATCATGCGCAATCCCGTGGGCGGCGCCTACCAGGCCGGGTTCAATCTCGGCCAGGAATTCGTGAACATGTATATGGGCTATGGCGGCGAGTTCTTCAAAGCCGGCACGGCCGAGCCCGCCCTCAACAATCCGCAGGGCATTGCCACGCTCGAGATGATGAAGGCGCTGAGCGCCTACATGAACCCCGATTTCCTCACGCACGATTCGAATGCCACCAGTGCCGAATGGCGGGCCGGCAACGTCGCCCTTATGAACATGTGGGGGTCGCGCACCGGCGTGCTGATGGAAGGCCCCGGCAACAACCCGACCATCGCCGCGAACACGGCGGTGGGTGCCCCCATGACGGTCGGCGGCGGCAAGACCCCGGCCACGACCTTGTGGTGGGACGGCTGGACGGTCGCCAAGAACATCTCGGACGACGACGCGCGCGCGACGTTCGTTGCCCTCAAGAACGGCGTGTCGCCCGCGATCCTGACGCCCGAAACGATGGGCCAGGCCGTGTGGATTATCCCCGGCTACAAGCCCGCCCCGGTCAACCAGGGTGTGATGGACACGATGGCGCTGGGGGCCAAGCCCTATCCGATGCTGCCCTATATGGGTCTGATGCACTCGGCCTTGGGCGACGGTTTGGCGCCGTATCTGGCCGGCCGCAAGGATGCCGCGACCACGCTCGCCGACATCGAAGCGGCCTACCGCACGGCGGCGAAGGAAAAGGGCTTCCTGCGCTAGCCTCCAAGATCGCATCGTCGGCGCGCGTATCCGTGCGCGCCGGCGATGCATCGTGCTGCCGCAACGACCACCGGTCGGAGCCCGGCCCATGAAGCACAAGACCTTCCTGCAGTTCTTCCTGCCGACGGCGACTGCGATGTTCCTGTTCATCGCGCTGCCGATCGTGTCGGTCGTGACGCAGTCGCTCTACGCGCCGCATCGCCAGGTCATCGTCGAGGTCGAAAACTGCACGCCGTTCGCGTGCACGAAATCGACGACGATCGACCAGGCAGCGACCCAGGCCCTGCGTGAAGCACAGCCTTTGGGCCGTTTCGTCGGGCTCGACATCTATCTCGACCGCTCGCATCTGGCGGCCGAGGAAATCGCGCGGCTGTTTTCGCAATCCGCTGGCCCCGGCGATTTCATGCGCCGTCTGCTCAATTTGCCCTTCTACCGCGCCCTTGCTTTCACGCTCACCTACATGGCGGTCGTGACCCCGCTGTCGATCCTGCTCGGGTTTTTCGTGGCGCTTGGCGTCAACGCGATCCCGCGGCTGCTGCGCGGGCCCGCCATCTTCGTGTCGCTGCTGCCGATGATCGTAACCCCGCTGATCGGTGCTTTGATCCTGTTCTGGATGGTCGATTCGCGCGGCATCATCGGCACGGCGATGATCTGGCTCACCGAGAACCCGAACCTGTCGCTGAAGGCGTCGAGCGTTCTCACCTGGATCATGCTGATTGTCTACGGCATCTGGTCGACGGCACCGTTCGCGTTCGTGATCTACTATGCGGGTCTGCAGACCGTGCCGCAGGACACGCTCGAGAGCGCCATGATCGACGGGGCGAGCCGCTGGAGCCGCATTCGCTACGTGGTGCTGCCGCATCTCTTGCCGCTCACCGTGTTTATGGCGCTCATCAAGATCATGGACAATTTCCGCGTCTTCGAGCCGATCGTGAGTTTCAATGCGGGGGCGCACGCGCAGTCTTTGTCCTATTTCATCTATGCCGATCTCAGCGGCGAAACGCGGCTGCTCTCCTCGGCCGCCGCAACTTCGGTGCTGACGATCCTGGGCGTGCTCGTCCTGCTCTCGCCGGTGCTCGTGCGCACCTGGCGCCAATTCGGCAAGGCGTGAGGGGCGAAGATGGGCGTGCGCGCGCAGAAACTGCCGCCGGTTTTGAGCCTCGTCTTCGGGGCGTTGCTGCTGCTGTGGCTCCTCGTCGCGACGTTCCCATTTGCGTGGACCTTGTGGGGCAGCTTCAAGGTCGAGGGCGACTTTTTCTCGAAAGCCGATTGGACGCATGCGCTCACAGGCCCGCTCACGCTCGCCGAATACGGCAGCGCATTCACGGGCACCGGATACGAGGGCGCATGGATCAAGGAGGCGTTCTGGCGCGCGACCCTCAACTCGTTTGTCGTCACCGTCGCCGTCGTCGTGATTTCGCTCACCTTCGGCACGCTCGGCGGCTATGCGCTGAGCCGCTCGACCTATCGCTATGCGTTTTGGCTTCTGCTGGCGGCCCTCGTGTTCCGCGCCATGCCGCCGATCACGCTCGTGTCGGGGTATCTCCTGCCCTTCTACCGCTGGAATCTGTGGGGCCATCTGCCGACGGCGATTTTCGTGCTCGTGGCGATCAACCAGCCTTTCACGCTGTGGATGCTGACCGCGTTTTTCAAGAACATCCCGCGCGACCTCGACGAGAGTGCCCGCATGGACGGCTGCACGCCGTTCCAGGCCTTCCGCCACGTGATCATTCCGGTGATGTGGCCGGGCGTGATCACGACCGGGCTCTTTTCGTTTTTGCTCGCCTACAACGATTTCGTCGTGACCGCGATGCTGCTCTCGAAGGACAACCAGACTATGGTACCGAAGATCGCAAGCTTCCTCGGCACCACGCAGACCGAGGGCAACGTCATGTTCGCGGTGTCGTCGGTCGTTTCGGTCACCGCACCTTTGTTCGTGCTCGTGATGTTTTTCCAGCGCCAGATCGTCTCCGGTCTCACGGCCGGCGCGGTGAAGGGATAGGGCATGGCCGAGATCCGCCTCAAAGGTCTGTCGAAGCGCTGGGGATCGGCGGTCGGCGTCAAGACCATCGATCTCGACATCGCCGACGGCGAGTTCCTCGTGCTGCTGGGCCCGTCGGGCTGCGGCAAGACCACGACGATGCGCATGATCGCGGGCCTCGAAGACGCCAGCGACGGCGACATTTTCATCGACGAAAAGCGCATCAACGATCTCGATCCCAAGGACCGCGACATCGCGATGGTGTTCCAGTCCTACGGCCTCTATCCGACGATGACGGTCTACGAAAACATACGCTTTCCCTTGAAGATGCGCGGCGTGCCGGAGGCCGAGCACCACGAGCGCGTGATGCGCGCGGCCAACACGGTCGAGCTTGCCGACTATCTTGAGCGCAAGCCCGCGGCCCTCTCGGGCGGCCAGCGCCAGCGCGTGGCGCTCGCCCGCGCCATCGTGCGCAAGCCCAAGGTCTTCCTGATGGACGAACCCTTGTCCAATCTCGACGCGAAGCTGCGCGTCTCGACGCGCGCGCAGATCAAGAATCTGCACCACGAGCTGCGCACGACCACGATCTACGTCACGCACGACCAGATCGAAGCGATGACGCTCGCCGACCGCGTCGTCGTGATGAACAAGGGTGCGGTCCAGCAGGTCGGCAGCCCGCGCGACATCTACGACCGGCCCGCCAATATCTTCGTGGCGTCCTTCATCGGCAATCCGGCGATGAACTTGATCGAGGGAAGGCTGCAGGGCGGGCGTTTCGTCGCCGACGGTGTCGCGATCGGCGGCTTTGCCGGCGTTGCCGACGGTCCGGTCACGCTTGGCTTCCGCGCCGAAGACGCAGCCGTCGCCGCATCGGGCGAGATCGCGGCTGCGGTCTATTCGATGGAACTGCTCGGCGATTCCTCGATGGTGACGCTGCAGGCGGGCGGCGCCTTGGTCGCGATCAAGGCCGCCAAGGATTTCGAGGTCGCGATCGGCACGCAGCTTTGCGCATCGGTGCCGTCCCGCATCTGCCATCTTTTCGACGCCGCGACGGGCCAGCGCATCGGCGCTTCAGCAGACTCCTAAACTCAGTATCGAGAGGTTTTTCCAATGGCCATTGTACATCTGAAATCGGGCAAGCCGGACAGCGAACGCGCCGACGACGACACGAAGGTCCGCGCGTCGGTCGAGAAGATCCTGGCCGACATCGCTTCGGGCGGCGACGCGGCCGTGCGCGATTTGGCGCAGAAATTCGACGGCTATGCGCCGGCCTCGTTCCGGCTGACGCCATCCCAGATCGAAGCGGCCATGAACAAGGTCGCCGCGCGCGACATGGACGACATCCGCTTCGCGCAGGCGCAGATCCGTCGCTTTGCGCAAGCCCAGCGCGCCAGCATCACCGACGTCGAGGTCGAGACCCTGCCCGGCGTGATCCTCGGCCATCGCACGATCCCGGTGCAATCGGTCGGCTGCTACGTGCCGGGCGGTAAATTTCCGATGGTCGCGTCGGCGCACATGTCGGTGCTGACGGCGTCGGTCGCTGGCGTGCCGCGCATCGTGGCCTCGGCCCCGCCGGTCAAAGGCGAGCCGCATCCGGCGATCGTCGCGGCCATGCATCTGGGCGGAGCGCACGAAATCTACGTGCTCGGCGGCATCCAGGCCGTGGGCGCCATGGCGCTCGGCACCGAGACGATCCGCCCCGTCGACATGATCGTCGGGCCCGGCAACGCCTATGTGGCCGAGGCCAAACGCCAGCTTTTCGGGCGCGTGGGCATCGATCTGCTCGCGGGACCGACCGAAACGATGCTGATCGCCGACGACAGCGTGGACGGCGAATTGTGCGCGACCGACCTGCTCGGCCAGG
Source organism: Telmatospirillum sp. (assembly GCA_020248985.1). GTDB lineage: Bacteria > Pseudomonadota > Alphaproteobacteria > CACIAM-22H2 > CACIAM-22H2 > Tagaea. The sequence goes on from JADCGL010000018.1 coordinate 56,753, forward strand.
CCGAGCACGGCTACAACTCGCCCGCCTGCCTCATCACGAATTCGCGGAACCTTGCGAACGACACGCTGCGCGAAGTCGAACGCTTGCTGAAGATCCTGCCGACGGCCGATACGGCGGCGGCAAGCTGGCGCGATTACGGCGAGATCATCCTGTGCGACACCTACGACGAGATGCTCGAAGTCGCCAATACAATGGCCTACGAGCATGTGCAGGTCATGACCGACCGCGACGATTGGTTCCTGGCCCAGATGCATTCCTACGGCGCGCTGTTCCTGGGGGCGCGCACCAACGTCGCCAACGGCGACAAGGTGATCGGCACCAACCACACGCTGCCCACGCGCAAGGCCGGCCGCTACACGGGCGGCCTGTGGGTCGGCAAATTCCTCAAGACGCACAGCTACCAGCGCGTGACGACCGACGAAGCCGCAAGTCTCATCGGCGAATACGGCTCGCGCCTGTGCATGCTCGAAGGTTTCGTGGGCCATGCCGAGCAGTGCAATATCCGCGTGCGCCGCTACGGCCGCAAAAACGTCGCCTATGGAGCCGCCGCCGAATGACCCGTGCCGAACGTCCGCAGCTGCCGGTAACGCCGTCTTTCCGTCTCGACGAGCGGCGCGCCCTTGTCGCCGGTGCCTCCTCGGGCATCGGCTTCGGGGCCGCGGCGGCGTGTGCGGCGGCCGGTGCCGAAGTGTGGATGGTCGCGCGCCGACCGGCCGAACTCGAGGCCGCACGCGCCGCGATCGCCGATGCGGGCGGCGTGGCACATGCGCACGTACTCGACATTACCGACATCGAGGCGACGGCTGCGTTTGTGCGCGCGACGGGCCCGTTCGACATTCTCGTCAATGCGGCGGGTACGGCCCGCCATGCGCCGGCGATCGAAACCACGCCGGAAGACTACGATGCGGCAATGGCGCTCAATTTGCGCGCCGCCTATTTCCTCACGCGCGCGGTTGCCCAAGGTTTGATCGCGGCGGGCAAACAAGGCAGCCTCGTCAACGTGTCGTCGCAGATGGGCCATGTCGGCGGGCCCGACCGGGCCGTCTATTGCGCCAACAAACATGCGCTCGAAGGCATGACCAAGGCGATGGCGATCGAATGGGGCCCGCACGGCATCCGCGTCAACACGCTGTGCCCGACCTTCATCCGGACACCACTCGGCGAAAAGACCTTGGCGATCCCCGAGCGGCGCGCCTGGATCTTGTCGAAGATCAAGCTCGGCCGTGTGGGCGAAGTCGCCGACCTCATGGGGCCGGTCGTTTTCCTGGCGTCCGACGCTTCGGCCTTGATGACCGGCACGCATCTTGTAATCGACGGCGGATGGACGGCCGAATGAGCGGCCGCGGCAGCTTCGAGAAAGTCACGTCCGTGGACGTCGCCCGGCTTGCCGGCGTTTCGCAGTCGGCCGTGTCGCGCGTGTTCACGCCGGGCGCGTCCGCTTCGGTCAAGACGGCCGAGAAGGTGCGCAAGGCAGCCGAACAGCTCGGCTACCGGCCCAACGTGCTTGCGCGCGCGATGATGACCGGCCGCAGCCGCATCGTCGGCGTGGTCGTCGCCTATCTCGAAAACCAGTTCTATCCGATGGCGCTCGAGCTTCTGTCGCGCGCCTTGCAGGATCGCGGCTACCACATTCTCGTCTTCATGGCCGGCAACTCGACCGACAAGATCGCCGAAGTGATGGCTGAACTGCTCGACTACCAGGTCGACGGCATCATCACGGCCTCGGTCGCGATGAGCAACGACCTCGCTGCGCGCTGCAGTGCGGCCGGCATTCCGGTCGTGATGTTCAATCGCGGCCAGGACGATCTGCGCTTGAGCGAAGTGACGAGCGACAATGTCGCGGGCGGCAGGCGGGCGGCGGAATTTCTCGCGGCCGGCGGCCACAAACGCATCGCGCACATCATGGGCTGGCAAGGCTCCTCGACGGGCCGCGACCGTGCGGCGGGTTTTCGCGCCGGCCTTGCAGCAAGCGGCTTGACCCCCTTTGCGATGGTGGACGGCGAATATTCGCGCGAGCGTGCGGCCGCCGTCGCGCACAATCTCTTCAAGGGCTCCGCGCATCCCGACGCGATCTTCGTCGGCAACGACCATATGGCGTTCGCGGTCGTCGATGTCGTGCGCCACGAGCTCGGCTTGCGCATTCCGGAAGACGTTTCGATCGTCGGCTACGACGACGTGCCGATGGCGGCGTGGCCGTCCTACGCGCTCACCACGATCCGCCAATCGGTCGAGCCGATGGTGGCGGCGACGGTCGAGGCGATCCTGGGCCAGATCGAGGGCGACCGCACGCCGCGCCGCATCCGCATCGACGGGCCGCTGATCGTGCGCCGCTCCGCCCGCATTCCCGAAGGATACGCCCCATGAAAGACTTCTCGCCGCGTTGGAAGGATCTGCCCGATTACATTCTGGGCGTGACCAAAGAAATCTGGGAAGAGCGCGGCATCGCGTCGCTCGAGCACACCTACGCGGCTGACATTCCGGTGCGCACCCCGATGGGTGTGGGGCGCGGCAACAAGGCCGTCATCGCCGCGACGATGGCCACGTTGCACGAGTTCCCCGACCGCGCGCTCTACGGCGAGGACGTGATCTTCTCGGGCGACGATGCGGCCGGCTATCTCTCCTCGCACCGCATTTTGACGACCGCCACGCATCTTCACGACGGCGCGTTCGGCCCGGCGACGGGCAAGCGCTACGCAATCCGCGTGATCGCGGACTGTGCGGCCAAAGCCGACGTCATTTACGACGAGTGGCTTGTGCGCGACTATGGCGGCATCGTGCGCCAGCTCGGGATGTTGCCGCAGGATTATGCGCGCACGCTGATCGCGCGCGAGGGTGGGCCGGCCAAAGCCTCAAGGCCTTTTGTGCCCGAGAACGACATTCAAGGGCTTTATCGCGGCACGGGCAACGACAATGCGTGGGGCGAACGCTACGCGCAGACATTGACGCGCATCATGTCAGCCGATTTTGCCCATATCCATGCAAGCTACGACCGCGCGGTCGTCGGCGAATATGCGGGTGCGCGCCAGGCGATCGGCCGCGAAGCGGTTGCTGAATTCTGGCTCGGGCTGCGCGCGGCGTTTCCCTCGGCCAAATTCGCGATCCATCATCGCATCGGCATGGAAGGCGGCATGCTGCCGCCGCGCGCGGCACTCCGCTGGTCGCTCGACGGCACGCACGACGGTTGGGGTGCCTTCGGCGCACCCACGGGGGCGCGCGTGCATGTGATGGGCATGGCGCATGCGGAGTTCGGCCCCTACGGGCCCGACGGCGTGGGCCTGCGCCGCGAATACGCGCTCTACGACGAGGTCGCGATCTGGAAGCAGATTCTGCTGCACACGGGGGCCGCATGACGCCCGCTCAAATGGAAGCGCGCATCGTGCGCTACGGCGATTTGCGCCCTTGCAAGACCGCGTTCATCGACGCGCACACGCCGGGGTCGGACCAGAAGGAAAATTTCACGATCATCGGCGGCGGCGTTTCGGAAAGCCCCGACCAGCATGTGCATATAAACGAAACGCCGGGCTTCAATATCGGGGCGGCCGGCCAGCCACCCAAATGCCGCAACTCGCTGCACTTCCATCGCACGGCCGAAGTGTTTTTCGTGCTCACCGGACGCTGGCGCTTTTTCTGGGGCCGCCACGGCAATGCGGGCGAGGTGGTGCTTGAGCAAGGCGACATTTTCAACATCCCGACCGGCATCTTCCGCGGCTTCGAAAACATTGGCACCGACTATGCAATGGTGATGGCCGTCCTGGGCGGCGACGATGCTGGCGGCGGTGTGGTGTGGGCGCCGCAGGTGATCGAAGATGCGCAAGCGCACGGCCTCGTATTGGGGAGCAACGGGCGGCTCTACGACACGAAAAAGGGCGAGCAGTTGCCGGCCGATGTGCCGCCGATGAAGCTGCTGACGGCGGACGAACTCAGGGCGATTCCCGAGCCCACGACCGCCGACGTCGTGCCGCATTATGTCGCGCGCTATTGGGATCTGGTTGCGCTGGCCGACCGTCAGCCTTGTAAGGTGATCGGCGAACAGGGCCGCTTGCGCGACCGGCCCGGCTTCGAGGTTGAACTGCTCGCGCGCGGTTCGCTTGGCCCCGCGCCCTACGTGCTCGCCCGCCACGAGATTCTGATGCCGGTGCGCGGACATTGGCGCGTCGCGTGGGACGGCGGGTCCACGACGCTCAATCCCGGCGACACGGCGGCGATTCCGCCCGGGCTCGCGCATTCGCTCGTGCCCGCCATGTCGGGCGAAGCGTCGCTTTATCGCGTGATGAACACGGATGACCCGGCCGGCGCGACCGGGCGGCTGCTCTAGGGGGAGGATGCTTTGGCGCTTTTGGCAACGCATGTCGGCTCGCTGCCGCGCACGCAAGACGTCGTCGATTTCCTGTTCGCGCGCGAACGTGGAGAGGCGTACGACCAAGCCGCGTTCGACGCGTGCATGACGGTCGCCGTCCTCAAACTCGTCGAACGCCAGAAGGCGGCCGGCATCGACATCGTGTCGGACGGCGAGACGTCGAAAATCTCCTACGCGACCTATGTGAAGGATCGCTACACGGGCTTCGGCGGCGACAGCCCGCGCAACGCCCCCGCCGACCTCAAAATGTTTCCGACCTTCCTCGAGCGTCTTGCCAAGCAAGGCGGCACGCCGCAATACAGCCGCCCGCAATGCATCGGCCCGGTCGCGTCGAAAGGCCAGGGCGAACTCGGCAAGGACATCGCCGCCCTCAAGGCTGCGATGGCTACGCACGGCGTTGCGCGCGGTTTCATGAATGCGGCCTCGCCCGGCGTGATCTCGCTGTTCCTGCAGAATGTCTACTACAAGACGCGCGAAGCCTATCTCGAGGCTTTGGCCGAGGCGATGCGTGCCGAGTATCGCACCATCCTCGAGGCCGGCCTCGATCTGCAGCTCGATTGCCCCGATCTCGCACTCTCGCGCCACATGCTGTTTGCGCATCTCGACGACGAGGCGTTCCTGAAAGTCGCGGCCTTGCATGTCGAAGCGCTCGAACATGCGCTGCAGGGCCTGCCGCGCGACCGCATCCGTCTGCATATCTGCTGGGGCAACTACGAAGGCCCGCATTGCTGCGACATCGACATGGCGAAGGTGTTCGCGCTGCTGATGCGCGTGCCCGCGCGCTACATCCTGTTTGAAACCGCCAATCCGCGGCACGGCCACGAATGGACCGTGTTCCGCGACCGAGCCGCGGAAATCCCCGACGACAAGATTCTTGTGCCGGGGGCCGTCGATACGACGACGAATTTCATCGAACACCCGGATCTGGTGGCCCAGCGCCTCAAACATTTCGTCGATATCGTGGGTGCCGAACGCGTCGTGGCGGGCTCCGATTGCGGCTTCGGCACGTTTGCGGGCTTCGGTGCAGTCGATCCTGAGATCGCCTGGGCGAAACTCGCCACGCTCAAAGAGGGTGCGCGGCGCGTGTGACGGCACTCATCCCTTGGCGATCGCGTCGGCGAATTTCTCGGCGATCATCAGCACGGGGATATTGAGATTCGCGCGTGGTGCCGTCGGCATCACCGACGCATCGACGACGCGCAAGCCGCCAAGCCCGTGCACGCGCGCATCGTTGGGGCTTACGACCGCGCCCCGGTCCGTCGCCGGGCCCATGCGGCACGTGCCGCAGGCATGCCACTGGCCGAAGGCGCGGGCGCGCACATAGGCCTCGAGCGCTTCGTCGTCGGCGACGAGGGCTGCCAGCGTGGTGCCGCCGGATACGGCTTTGTCGAACAACAATTTGCGCAACGCAGGGACATGGTCGATCGCGAGCGCCGTGGGCCACGTCAAAAGCAGATTGCGCAAAGTTTGGCGGCCGAGCGCTTTGGCAAAGCCCGTATAGCTCGAGGGCGACGCATGTTCGACAAGGGCGCCCAAGGGCGGTGCCGCCATCACGCGCGCCATGAAACGCATGCTCGCGATCAGGCGTGCGGCATCGCGCGGATCGGCCAGAAAATTGAATTCGACGCGCGGGCCCGTCGCGGGATCGGGGCTCTGCAACGCGACCGAGCCGCGCGCATGCACCTTGTTGATCCACGACACGAGCGAGCCGATGCGCAAGCCCAGCGGATGCCACGCCGATTTGGCGACGACCATCATGTACATGTCGGACGGAGGACACGCGGCATGGCCCGAGCTGTAGCGCAAGGCGACATGGATATGGCGCCGTGTGGCCGCCAGGCGTGCCTGCGGCGGGATGAAGGCCGAAACCGAGATGCCCGGATGCTCCTGCAGATTCCGCCCGATACCTGGTAGATCCGCGACGCAATCGATGCCAAGGCGCATCGCAGCATCGCCGGGTCCGATGCCGGCGCGCAAGAGAATCGCCGGCGATTGCAAGGCACCCGCCGACAGGATCGTCTCGTGCGCGGCAATCGAGAAACGTTGACCCGCGCGCCGCAGATCGAGGCCCACAACGCGCTTGCCCTCGATGCGCAAGCCTTCGACCTGCGTGTCGGCGAGGATCGTGAGATTCGGGCGGCGGCGCGTTGCGGCATCGAGATAGGCCATGGCGGCCGACACGCGATGTGTGCCGTCGTTCGACAGCGTCTGCGCGAAATAGCCGTCTTCGAACACGCCGTTCTGGTCGCCGATATCGGCATAGCCGAGTGCTGCGAAGGACGATGCGGCGGCCGTCGAAAAGCCCGGCCATTTGGCGCGCGGGATGCGGTGGATCGGGATCGGCCCGTCGCTGTCGTGCAAAGGTCCCGAAAAATCGAGATCGCGTTCGAGCTTTTTGAAATAGCGCAATACGTTCGCCCAGTCCCAGCCGGCTGCACCCAGCGCTTGCCATTCGTCGTAGTCGGCGGGCGTGCCGCGATTGGCGACTTGGCCGTTGATCGACGAGCCGCCGCCGACGAGTTTGGCTTGTGCGTAAGGCTGGGCTTGGGCGCGCTCGGGCGCGTTATGGCTCACCGGTGCCGTATAGGCCGCGATCTCGGCCCAATGGTTGGCGGGATCGAACGCCGCACGGCCCGGATACATGTCGCGGATCGCACTTCCTTCTTGCCCCGGCGGCAGGTCGCGGCCCGCTTCGATGAGCAGCACGCGGCAAGCCGGGTTCTGCGACAGGCGATGTGCGAGCACGCAGCCCGCACTGCCCGCACCGACGATCGCGAAGTCCCAGCTGCCTTCGGCGATCGCGTCCATTGCGGCTAGCCTTTGACGGCGCCCTTGGTGAGGCCCGAGACGATGTGACGACCGAGTAGTGCGAACGCAACAAGGATCGGCACGATGGCGAGCGTTGCCGCCGCCGTCAGCGGGCCCCATTCGCGGCCGAAAAAGCCGATGAAGCTGTAGATCATCGGCTGCACGGGTTTGAGCGACGGCGCATCGACCATGACCGAGCCCGCCACGAATTCGTTCCACGTGCCGACAAAGGCGAGCACGCCGGCGGCGCCCATCGCGGGCCGCGTCAGCGGCAGCATCACGAAGCGCAGCACGTCGAAATGCGTGCCGCCATCGACGATCGCCGCTTCGTCGAGCTCGCGCGGAATGCTTTCGATGACGCCCTTCACGATCCAGATCGCCATCGGCAATTGGTGGGCGGTGTAGATCAGCGGCAGCACGAACCAGGTGTTCGTGAGCCCGATCTCGACGAAATAGACGTAGTTGGGGATCAGCAATGCGGCCGCCCCCAGCGACAGCGGGATGCAGGCGACGACGAGCAGGAACAGCGCCTGGCGGCCCGGAAACTCGAAGCGGTCGAACGCGTAGGCGGCCGGCAAGGCGAGGGCCAGCGTGGCCGCAACCGTGACGGCGGCGTAAAAAATGCTCGTCCCCATGCTGCCGAGAAAGCCGCTGGCGACGACGCGCTCGTAGTGCGCAAGCGTGGGCGTGAAATCGAAAAAGACCGGCGGAAAGCGGAACAGATCGCTGTCGGCCTTGAACGAGGTCAGCACGCCCCACACGAGCGGCAGCAGATTGACGAGCACCAAAACGCACAGGAGGCCCGTCACCAGTGCCTGCACGAGGCGGCCCATCGGGCGGCGGGCCGTGGCCGCACTCATGCGCGCCACCGCGAGAGGCGCACATAGGCCAGCACCAGCAGGATGTTGCCCGCGAACATCACGAGCGCCAACGCGGTTGCCGAGCCGAGATCGAATACGGCGAAAGCGCGCTCGTAGACGTCGATCGCCAATGTGCGCGTGGCGTCGCTGGGGCCGCCGCCGGTCAAGATGAGCGGCGTTTCGACCGTGTTGATGTTGGAGAGCGTCAGCACCACGGCCGTCAGCAGCAGCGGCGTTTTGAGCAGCGGCAAAGTGATGCGCCGGAAAATCTGCCAGCCGCTCGCGCCGTCGATGCGCGCGGCCTCGTCGAGTTCGCTCGGGATGCTTTTGAGGCCCGCGAGCAGCACGATGACCGCATAGCCGATGCGTTTCCACACCGACACGAGCACGAGCAGGCCCATGGCGCCGCCGGGCTCGGTCAGGATGCCGCTGACTTCGCCCGTGAAGGTGCCGATGAAATAGGCGGCAATGCCGATGTCGTTCACGAACACCCAGCGAAACAGCAAGGTCGCGACGACCGTCGAGATGATCCACGGCACGATCACGATCGTCTGCACGATAAAGCCGAGGCGCGGCCGCAGCCGGTCGATCCACACGGCAAGGGCCAACGCGATCCCGATCGTGAAGACGACCGACAGGCCCGTATGCAAAGCTGTGCGCCCGAAAGTGGGCAGCAGCGAGTCGCTGTCGAACAGGCGGCGGAAATTGAGCAAGCCTGCAAAGCCAGTGGGTGCGCCGTATTCGACGCGCTGCAGGCTGAACCAGCCCGCATAGACGACCGGCGATAGCAGCACGAACCCCAGCAACGCAAAGGCTGGGGCCACAAAGGCGAAGGGCGTGCGCGCGTCTCGCATCGTTTCTATGTTCTGCGATCCGCGCGCAACGCCCGTACCTTCTAGCGATTGTTCTGCTGGTTGAAGCGCCGCTCGGCCGCGGTCAAAGCCGCCATCGGGTCGGCGCCGCCGACGATGACGTCTTGGGCCGCTTTGTTCAGCGCCTGGCGATAGCCGCCCACGCCGTATTCGACCGACGGAATCCAGCCGTATTTGGCGACGCCAAGCGCCGCCGTCGTCAGGTACGCGTTGGCCGGCAGCGACGTGAAGGCTTTCATGTCGGCAAGCGTAGAGGGTGCGCCCGGAAGCTGGCCGCCGACCTCGACCCACAGTCGGTCGGACACGCCGGTCGACATGTATTCGAGGAATTTGCCGGCGACGGCCTTGTTCTTGCCGCCCGACCATACGCCGACGGCCCAGCCGGCCATCACGGCCGGCGAATGCGGTTTGCCGTCGATGCCGGGCCAAATCATGAAGCCGACATTGTCGTTGCCGACTTTGGCCTGCATCGTCGAGATGCGCACGACCGCGCCGGTGAACATCGCAAGGCGTCCGGCCGCGAATTGTTCGTAGAGGTCTTCCGCACTCCACGTGACGGCCTGGCGCGGTGTGACGCCATGCACGCTCACCATGTCGGTCTGCAGCTTGAGGGCTTCAACGCCGGTCGGGTTGGCCCACTTCGCGACACCCTTGGCGTCGAACAGATCGCCTTGGCGCGACAGCAGCAGCGAGGTCATCATCTGCGAGTCGGCACGGTCTTCGCTGAATTGCTGGCCGAAGCCCCAGCGCACCGTGTTGCCCGACGCGTCCTTGACGGTGAGCTTCTTGGCCGCTTCGATGAAAGCCGGCCAGGTCGTCAGCGTGGCGGGATCGATACCGGCTTCCTTCAGGAAGTCGGTGCGGTAGATGACGCCGTAGTAGTTGCGCGAATGGAACAGGCAATGGACCTTGGTGCCTTGCGCGCAGCGCGACCAGTAGCCGTCGTTGCGCTCGTCGCGCATCGCGGCCGGCCATTTGTTGACGAACAGCTCGCCGAGATCGGCAAGCGAACCCGTCTTCAGCGCGTCGCCGAGCAGGTCCGTGTTGACCCAGACGAGATCGGGCGCGTTGCCGGCCCGGTGGGCCGCGAGGAATTTTGGCGTGAGTTGGTCCCACACTTGCGGCTCGACCGATATCTTTACGCCCGGATTGGCCGCTTCGAATTTCTGGATCATTTCGGCGAGCGCTTTTTCGCGCGGCGCGTTGCCGGCCGGATTGAGGAACGTCCACATGCGGATCGTCTGCGCTTCGGCGGCCGACGCTGCGAACGCGGCGGCAAACGCGGCAGCGGCGAAGACGGCCCCTTTGAGATTTCGCGGTAGGTTCATTGTTTCCTCCCTTTGCCGGATTTTCCGGTCGCTTGTTTCAGGCTTTTGCGGCCTGCGCCGCGCGTTTGAATTCGAGGTCGGCGAGAGCGCCGCCGAGCGACCTTCCGACATGGCGGGCGGTCGCGATGCGGCATTTGTCGGCATCGCGATTCTTGAGCGCGTCGATGATCGCGCGGTGTTCGACCGCGTCTTCGGTCAGGCGCTTGCGCCACGAATCGAGGCCGCGCTGCACCCAGGCCGCGATCAATTGCTGCTGGATCGAGCCGAAGACCGCGACCAGCAGCCGGTTGCCGCTGAGCTCGACGATCGTGCGGTGGAAGGCGGCATTGGTTTCGATGTGCAGCTTGGTCGTCATGCGGGCACCCAGCGCTTCGCGCTGGCGCTGGATTTCTTCGAGCGGGGCAAGGTCCGCGTCTTTGAGGTCGCCCGCGGCCAGGCGTGCGATCACGCGTTCGGCCGCCGTCGTCTCAAGGCCGCTGCGCACCTGCCACAGATCGGTCACTTGGTCGGCGGTCGGCGTTTTGATGTGGTAGCCGCGCCGCGGCGTGGCCTCGATCAGCCCCTCGCTCGAGAGCTGCATCAGCGCCTCGCGCACCGGCGTCTGGCTCACGCCAAAACGTTCGGCAAGGTCGCTCGGATAGAGGCGCGTTTCGTCGGCGAAATAGCCGAACAGGATCATTTCGAGAATCGTGCGTTTCAGCGTCGCCGTCAGCGTTTCGCCGGGATGGCCGACCAGGTCGCCGAGCTCGGCGGGCGTTTTGACGGCGGCCAATTCCATCGCTACGCCGCGCGCGGTGCGAAAGGTACGGGCAGCCGGAAGCTGTCCATCACCTCGCGGCGCGGATCGCCGCCATGGCCGGGGCCGGTGGGAAGTTCGAAGGCGCCGTCCGTGAGCACCAGCTTGTGCAGCGCCATTTCGTCGCGCAGCGGATTGAGCAAGCGGTTCGCTTCGTAGATGCCGAAACCTTCAGCGGCACGGCACACATGCAAAGCCGCGGCAACGGCGACGCAGCCGCCCACGCCGTGCGGGCCCAGCTTGATGCCGTGTTTGGCGCACAGGCGCCCGAGCGCCATGAGGCCGCTCACCCCGCCCGCCCGCGCAATGTTCGGCATCAACACGTCGGCGGCGCCGGCAACCGCCAGCGCTTCGAAATCGGCATAGGCGAATTCGTTTTCGCCGGTCGCGATCGGCACGCTCGATTTGGCGCGCACGCGCGCAAGGGCCGCCGCGTCGCCGGGCGGGATCGGCTCTTCGAACCACGTCACGCCGTGGCGATGCAGCACCTTGCCGACTGCGATCGCGGTCGCTTCGTCGTAGCCGCAATTGACGTCGAGCATCAGCCCGATATCGGGGCCGATTGCCGCACGCACGGCGGCGATATGGTCGAGATCGATCGAGGCATTGCGCCCGACTTTGAGCTTGATGGCCTTGTAGCCTTGCGCGACCAACGCTTTCGCAGCCGCCGCCGACGCATCGAGCGTGGGCAGGAACGGGACCGGGCTCGCATAAAGCGGGATGGGGCCGGGCGTGCCGCCCAGAATTTCGCACAGGGGTTTGCCGGCGAGCTTGGCTTTGAGATCCCAGAGAGCGGTATCAACCGCACTCATCGCCTCGGCCGGCATGCCGCGCGCATGGCCCATCGCGGCGAAATAGATGCGGTATTCGGCCAGCATCTCGAACGGGTCGCCGATCGCGACGCCGATCAGGCCGGGGGCGATCACATGCTCGATCAGCAGCGCCGTCGGCCCCGGATGCGGCAGGCCGAAGGCTTCGCCGACGCCAACCGTGCCGTCTTCGGCCTGGATGAAAACCAGCGTGGCGTATTGGCCCGCGCGCACGATCTTTTGGAAATGTGCTGCCGGACGAAGGAGTTGCGGCGGAACCTTGTCGATCCCGCCGAATTGGCGGGCGAAGGTGGCTTCAAGGGCGACGACGTCGATGCGGGTGATTTTCATAGGTCTAAATTATAAATTATAAAAAATAGAGTCAAGCCGCAATCTTTGCGGCCCGGGGATGCGGCAACAGGCTTTAGAATTGGCCGCACGGTCGGACGCAGAAAAGCAGCGGGGGTGGGAAATGGAGTTTTCGGCGTTTGCGACATCCACGGACAGCGCCCAGCCGCCGCCGGGTTTGGCGCGGCCGGTCTTGGCACTGTGGCACGCCAAAAAGGGCGATTGGGACGCCGCCCACAAGCTCGTGCAGCAGGACGAAGGCGAAAAGCGCCACGACTGGGTGCATGCGTATCTGCATCGCGTCGAAGGCGATCTCGGCAATGCGCGCTATTGGTACCGGCGTGCGGACCACCCCGTTGCCACCGGCACGCTCGAGGCCGAATGGGCCGCAATCGCGGCTGCGTTGTTGGCGGAGCCTACGCCGCGCTAGGCTTTTCTCAACCGCGCCCCGCAGTTGTTGCGTCGACGCAGGAAGCGTTCACGCCGCGACGCTGCGTTTGAGGCGCGCCATCAGCATCAGGAGCGGCAATAGGGCAACGACGCCGATCGCGAACGCGATCCACAGAGTCGTTTCGAGTCCGGTCTCTTGTGTTCCCAGCGCAAACAGGAACGGGGCACTCGCACTCAGCACCGTGCGCACGGCGGCGAGCCGCCCGAGACGTGCGGCATAGCCCGCGCTCCCGAACAGCGCCAACGGAACCGTGCCGCGCACAATGCTCGACAGGCCCTGGCCCACGCCCGTGGCGGCTGCAAACAATGCGCCTGCGATCAGCCCCTCGATCGGTAGCATCAACGCCACGACCGACAGCGGCAGCGCAAGGCCCGAAATCGTCGCGACCTGCAGCGGATGCAGGCTGCGCCAGAACAGCGCGTCGGTGAGCCGGATCGCGACTTGCGTGGGCCCCATCAGCATCGAGACGATGTAGGCCGACGCACCAAGCCCCATGGCGCTCAGCACGGGCACCATATGCACGCCCATCGCCGCGATGACCATGCCGCTCAGCGCGAAGCTCACGCCGACGGCCCAGAACGCAAAGCGTTCGTCCTGCGGGCGCAGCTGTGCCGCCGCCGGTGCCGCCGCCGGGGCCTTTGCGCCGTTCGCAGCCGCTTCGTTGCGCGCTTGGGCCGCGAGCCACAGATGCAGCGGCAAGGCCACAGCCAGATGCAGACTGGCGAAGATCAGCAAGGTGGCGCGCCAACCGAAGCTCGCGTCGAGTGCGCCGGTGAGCGGCCAGAACAGCGTCGAGGCGAAGCCCGCAATCAGCGTAAGCCGCGTGATCGCCCCGCGCGCTTTCGCACCGCCGAACAGCACAAGCGTGGCGAACGCCGCATCGTAGCAGACCGCAACCGCGACCACCTCGGTCGCGACCACGAGCACGGCAAAGACCGGAAAATTCGGTGCCAAGGCGAGGCCCGCCAAGGCGGCGGCGGCGGCAAGGCTGCCGAGCGCCATCACGCGGGGTGCTCCCAACCGGTCCATGAGAACGCCCAGGCGCGGGGCAGCCAATCCGCCCGCCAGCATGCCGGCTGAAAACGCGCCGAACATCGCCGACGGGGCGACGCCGAATTCGCCGGCGACGGACGCTGCGAGGATCGAATAGGCGTAGTAGAGCGTGCCGTAGCCGACGATCTGCGTGACGCCGAGCGCCAGAACGGCAAGCCAGAGACGTTTTTCCGAACTCAATTTTTGCTGCCCGTTGGTGCGCGCGCGCGCACGACCTCGCCGTCTTCCTTGCGGAATTCCGCCGGACGCTTGTCGAGAATTTCGAACACGACCTCCGACGGGCGCGCGAGGCGCGCACCCATCTTGGTCACGACGATGGGTCGGTTGACGAGGATCGGATGGGCCAGCATCGCCTCGATTATCTGCGCGTCGCTTGCCGATGCTTCGAGCAGGCCGAGTTCCTCGGCCGGCGTGCCCTTCGCGCGCAGAATGTCGCGCGGGGAAGCCGCGAGGGCGGCCAGCAACTCGTCGATCTTCGCGCGCGTCCAGCCGGTTTTCAGATACTCGATCACCGTCGGCGCATAGCCCGCTTGGCGGATCATTTCGAGCGCGTTGCGCGACGTGCCGCAGGCGGGGTTGTGGTAGATCGTGACGGGGAATGATTCGGACATTCTATTCTTTCGCGGGCTTTGCGTAGAGCCAGCCGAAAAACGCTGCGGCCGCAGCGGCCCCGACGAGCTGTCCGATAATGAACACAGGTGCCGAGGCGGGCGCAATCCCGGCGAAACTGTCGCTGAGCGAACGGGCCACCGTCACGGCCGGATTGGCGAACGACGTCGAGGCCGTGAACCAATAGGCCGAGGCGATGTAGAGCCCGACCAAGGTCGGCACCGCATCGGACTTGAAGCGCAAGCCGCCAAGGATCGTGGCGATGAGGCCGAATGTGGCGACCGCTTCCGCCAGGCCCTGGGCTGGGCCTTCGCGCAGTTTTGGCGAAACCTGCAGGATCGGCTCGGCGAACATCGCATGCGCCAACCACACGCCGGCGACCGCACCTGCAAACTGAAGGGCGATGTAGGCCAGCACGTCGCCGCGCGGAAATTCGCCGCGTGCGGCGAACACAAGCGTGACGACCGGGTTGAAATGCGCGCCCGACACCGGCCCGAAAGCTGTGATCAGGATCACGAGCCCGGCGGCGGTCGAGAGCGTGTTGCCGATCAAGGCGACCGCGTTGTTGCCGGCGGCCAGACGCTCGCCCATGATGCCGGAGCCCACGACGATCGCCAGCAGCAGGGCCGTGCCGAGAAACTCGGCCGCATAGCGACGCGAAGTCGAATACATCATGATGCTATGCGCCGCTGCGGTCGCGGCCCATCTCGTCGATCTTGGTCTTGATCTCGAGATTGGACAAGGTTGCGAGCGGCAATGCCGAAAAAATGCGAATGCGCCGCTCGATCATGCGGAACACGTCGGCCGTGAAGGCGGCCTTTTCGGCGTCGCTGCCGGAAGCGCTCGAAGGATCGGGGAAGCCCCAATGCGCCGTCATCGGTTGGCCCGGCCAGACCGGGCACACTTCGCCCGCCGCCTGGTCGCAGACCGTGAACACGAAATTCATCTGCGGGGCCCCGGGGGCGGCAAACTCGTCCCACGGCTTCGAACGGAAACCCGAAATGTCGAAGCCGAGTTTCTCGAGCAAAGCCGCGACGTAAGGATTGATCTTGCCGGTGGGGCTGCTGCCGGCACTGTAGGCTTTGAAGCGCCCGGTGCCCAGGCGGTTCAGCAGCGCTTCGGCCATCACGCTGCGCGCGGAATTGTGCGTGCAGAGGAACAGAACGTTTTTGATCGCGTCGGACATCGGGCCTTCTCCCTAGCAGCAGGCGGTCTTTGCGGTCGCACTCGCAGCACCGACGGCGGGCGCGCAGCAAGCGCTTGCCGCTTTGGCGACGGCCGCTTTGGGCGCGCTGTAGACGGTGGATTCGCCGAAGGTGCGGAACGCTTCCCAGGCAATGCCGGCGGGATCGCGCGTCCACGCCTTGTCCGATTCCGCGTAGCAGCAGGTCGTCTCGCCCTTGTCGAAGGTCGCGTGGCCGGCGGCTTCGAGCCGCTCGGCCAACACATCAAGTTCGGCCGTTTCGTCGACCTGAATGCCGAGATGGTCGAGGCCCGGTGCTTTGCCACGAGTCGAGACGGCGAAATTCACGCGCGGATCTTCGAGCATCCATTTGGCGTAGTCGTCCTTGACCACGCTGGGGGCGGCGCCGAACAGATCGGCGTAGAAGCGCGTGGCGACGGCGATGCTGTCGACGCTGACATGGATATGGAGGCGTTTCATGCGCGAGCTCCTTTTGCGGGTTTTGATTTGGCCGATTTGGGCGCGGCGGGCGCGCACAAAGCGGGATTGCCGCCGCAGCAATTGTCGGAAAGGAAGGCCATCAGCGCGTCCATGGAAGCGAAGTCGGCGCGGTAGCCGATCGAGCGGCCGTTGCGTGTGGCCGAGGCGAGACCGGCGGCCACAAGATCGCGCAGATGGAAGGAGAGGGTGGGCGGCGGCACGTCGAGCAGGCGCGCAAGCTCGCCCGCAGCCATGCCGGCAGGCCCCGCCTGGACAAGGGCGCGGAAAATGCCGAGGCGCGTTTCCTGCGCCAGCGCACCCAGCGCCACGACGGCTGCACTTAGTTTCATAGTTCTAGAAATATCGAATTGTTATCGGCCTGTCAAGGACCGGCCAATTGCCACCCGCCGCCGAGTGCTTGGAACAGTGCCACGAGCGCTTGGTAGTAGCCGAGCCGCGCTTGGGCGAGCGCATCGAGCGCCGAGAAATAGCTGCGCTGCGTGTCGCGCAGAGCGACCGAATCGATCGAGCCCGCGCGATACTGCGCTTGCGCGGCGTCGAAGCCGAGGCGCGAAGCTGCGGTCGCGGCAATCTGCGCGTCGAGCTGTTCGCGCGTGCGGCGCAGGCCCGACAAAGCCGTCTCGACGTCCGCGAATGCCTGCACGACCGTTTTCTGGTAGGTCGCGGCGAGTTCCTCGAGGCGCGCGCGCTGCAAGCGCTCTTGGCCTTGCAGCCGGCCGCCCGCGAAGATCGGCGCGGTGAGCCCGGCGGCGATCGAAAAGATCTGCGAGGTCGGGTCGAGCAGCCGCCCCAGATCCGTCGATTGGTACCCGGCCGCCCCCGTCAGGCTGAGACTTGGGAAGCGCTGCGCGATCGCATTCTTGAGATCGGCATTGGCGGCAACGAGCTGCGCTTCGGCCGACGCGATGTCTGGCCGTCGGCGCAGCAATTCGGACGGCACGCCCGCCGCCACCACGGGGATGCGCAGATCGGTGAGCGGGATCGGCGTGTAGTCCGGACGCTGCGGCGTGCCGAGGAGCACGGCGAGCGCGTCGTATTGCTGCGCGAACTGGCGCTCGAGGCTCGCGATCGTGGCGCGTTGGCCTTCGACGATGCCGACTTGGGGCGCGATATCGACGAGGCTTGCCGTGCCCGCCGCTTCGCGCGCGCGGATCGCGGCCAGAATGTCCTCGGCGTCGGCAAGCGACTGGCGCGCATAGTCGAGCCGTTCGCCGAAACCGAGCAGCTGGAAAAAGGCGTTGGCGACGTTGGCCTCGGTCGTGAGCGCCACGGTCGCAAGATCGAAGCGACGGGCCTGCAACGTGGCGCTGGCCGCGTCGACCGCCGCCCGGTTTTTGCCCCAAAAATCGATTTCGTAGCTCGCTTCGAACTGCATGTTGTAGCGGCTCGACCAGACCGGCCGGGCGACGGTTCCGGTGCGCGTACTCGTCGATGTCGGTGCCGTCTGCTGGCGCGTGGCGTTGCTCGTGAAGTCGAGACTCGGAAACAAGGGAGCTGCCGAAATCTCCTGCTGCGCGATCGCCTGGCGGATGCGCGCTTCGGCGGCGGCGAGATCGAAATTGCGGTCCTGCGCTTGGGCGATCATGCGGTCGAGATCTGCCGAGCCGAATTGCGACCACCATGCGGCATCGTTGCGCGGCTCGGGAGCCGCTTCTTCGGCCGCCGCCGCCGGCGTCGGGGCCGGATTTGCGCGGAAGAACGCGGGCAACTCGACGATGGGGCGCAGATATTCCGAATTGGCAAGATCGCAGCCGGACAAGGAAAGAGCAGCAACGGCGGCAACGAGAAGGCGGGAACGCGTCATTCGGCGGCACTCGGTTCTGCAAGCGGTTGGGCGGCGGGTTTGATGCGCCCGCGCAAGGCAAGATAGATGGCGGGCGTGGTGAACAGCGTCAGGATTTGGCTCGCCGCAAGCCCGCCGATGATGGCAATGCCGAGCGGCTCGCGCAGCTCAGCGCCTACGCCGCCGCCGATCGCGAGCGGAACCGCCCCCAGCATCGCCGTCAGCGTCGTCATCAAAATGGGCCGCAGCCGCGCTTGGCAGGCGGCAAGGATCGCTTGGTCGGGTGCCAGCCCGTCGCGCCGTTCGGCGACGAGCGCGAAATCCACGATCATGATCGCGTTTTTCATCACGATGCCCATCAGCAGAATGATGCCGATCACGCTGACGAGGCTCAAATTGGTACCCGTCGCCATGTTGGCGAGCAATGCCCCCATGCCCGCCGACGGAATCGTCGACAGGATCGTCACCGCCTGTGTCCAGCTTTCGTAGAGGATGCCGAGCACCAGATAGATCGAGATGAGAGCCGCGACGATCAGCAACGGCACGCCCGAATCCTGCTGGCGGCTGATGCGCGCAAAACCGGCGGGCTCGAGCCGCATGCCGCCGGGCATGCCCATCGATGCCGCCATGTCGCGCACGCGCGCCAAGGTTTCGTTGAGGGCGGCCCCTTCGGGCAGATTGAAGCTGATCGTGGAGGACGGAAACTGGCCGTCATGCGCGATGCTGATCGGCGTCTGGCCGATCTGCACGCTCGCGACGGCCGACAGCGGAATCTGCGTGCCGCCGGGCCCTTTGACGAACAGGCCCGCCAAATCGCGCGGGCCGCGCTGCTGTTCAGGGAGCGCCTCGAGCACCACGCGATACTGGTTGCGCTCGCGGTAGATCGTGGAAACGAGGCGCTGGGAATAGGCGTTGTTGAGGGCCGTCGCGATTTCGGCGGGCTGGATGCCCATGCGCGCGGCCGCGTCGCGGTCGATCGCGATGCGCGCATCGAGGCCGCCGCGCTCGAGGTCGTTCGACACGTCCTGGATGTCCGGCTCCAGCTGCAGGCGGCGCACGAGCTGCGGCGCCCATTCCGCGAGATCGGCCGCGCGCGGTGCGAGAAGGGCCACTTGGAACTGCGCCCGCCCGCCGCGGCCGCCGAACTGCAGATCCTGTTCGGCCGAAAGGAAGACCTGCACGTTTTCGAGCCGCGCCAATTGCGGGCGCAGGCGCGCGATCACCTGGTCGACCGAAACGCCGCGCTCGGCGCGCGGTTTGAGCGCGATGAACATCTGGCCCGAATTGGCAGCACTGAAAAAGCCGCCGCCGGTGACCCCGCCCACGCTCGCGACGGCCGGGTCCGCGCGCACGATGCGCACGGCCGCATCCATGCGCTCGGTCATGGCGCGGAACGAGGTGTCGGGCGTCGCGCGCGCAAACGCGCGCATCAGGCCCGTATCCTGCTGCGGCACGAAGCCGCCCTTCGGCGCGACGATATAGAGCTGAACGGTCGCTGCGATGGCGAGCAATGTGGCCAGCACGGCCGTGCGCCGCCACGCGACGACCACGCGCAGCAGGCGCATATAGCCTGCGGTCAAGGTCCCGAACGCGCGCTCGAAGCCGCGATCGAAGCGCGAAGCGGGCTTCGCATGCGCCGAAAGCCTTGCGCAGATCGACGGCGTCAAAGTCAGCGACACGATGCCCGAAACGACGATGGCGAGCGTGAGCGCCAACGCGAATTCGCGGATGAAACGCCCCTGCAGGCCGCCCATGAAATAGAGCGGGATGAACACGGCGACGAGGGCGAGCGTCATCGACACGACCGTGAAACCGATTTCGCGCGAGCCTTCGAGGGCGGCGTCGAGGGCGGAGAGCCCGCGCTCGCGATGGCGCGCGATGTTCTCGATCACGACGATCGCGTCGTCGACGACGAACCCGACCGAAATCGTGAGCGCCATCAGCGACAGATTGTTGAGGCTGAAGCCGAGCCACCACATGCCGGCGAACGTCGCGGCGAGCGCCAGAGGTACGGCGACGCACGCGGCGAGCGTGAGCGCCAAGCGCCGCAAGAACAGGCCCACGACCGCGATCACCAACGCGATCGACACGACGAGCGTGAACTGCACGTCGCGCACCGAGGCGCGGATCGTTGCGGTCTGGTCGAAAATCGGCACCGTGTCGATGCCGGCCGGCATCCAGCGCGCAAGCTCGGGCAGGATCGCTTTGACGCGATCGACCGTCTCGATCACGTTGGCCCCGGGCTGGCGCAGGATCTGGACCAGCACCGCGCGCCGGTCGCCGAACCAGGCGGCCTGGCGCTCGTTCTCCACACCTGCGAACACGTTGGCGACGTCGCCCAAGCGCACCGTGCGCCCGTTCGCCGCGCGCAGCAGGATGGCCCTATAGGCATCGGCATTCTGCAGCGTGTCGGTGACCGCGAGCGTCATGTTGGTTTCGGCCGTGTCGATGCGGCCCGTCGGCTGGTCGACGTTTGCCGCGACGATGGCGGTCCGCAAATCCTCGAGCGACAGGCCCATCGCAGCCAAGCGCTGCAGATCGGCCTGCACGCGCACGGCCGGTTTTTCGGCCCCCATCACGTTGGCCTGCGCCACCCCTTCGACCTGCGCGAGGCGCTGGGCGAGGATCGTGTCGGCCGCGTCGAACACGGCCTGTGTGGTCATGGTTTCGGACGTGAGTGCCAGGATCAGCACCGGGCGCTGGTTGGGATTGGCTTTGCGGTAGGTGGGCGGCTGCGGCAGTCCTGCCGGCAGGTCGGGGATCGCGGCGTTGATCGCGGCCTGCACGTCTTTGGCCGCATCGGCGGGTTTGCGCGAGGGGTCGAACTGCAGCACCACGGTCGAGCTGCCGAGGGCACTTGTGCTCGTCATCTCGTTGACGCCCGAGATCGTGCCGAGATGGCGCTCAAGCGTGGCCGTGATGGTTGCGGCCATCGTCTCGGGATCCGTACCGGGCTGGTTCGCGCGCACGAACACGACCGGCAGGTCGGTGTTGGGGAGCGGCGACACCGGCAGATCGAAATAGGCGACGAGGCCTGCCAAGAACAGCCCGAGCGAGAGCAGGCAGGTGCCGATCGGGCGGCGAATGAAAGGGGCGGAGAACGCCATCACTCGGCCGCTTCCGGCACCGGTGCGGCCTTGCGCAGGCGCTGCTTCAAGCGTTCGAATGCCAAATAGACGACCGGCGTGGTGTAGAGGGTCAGCAACTGCGACAAAATCAAACCGCCGACGATCGACACGCCGAGCGGGTTGCGCAGCTCCGAGCCCGTGCCGCTTTCGATCGCGAGCGGCAAAGCGCCCAGCAACGCCGCCATCGTCGTCATCATGATCGGGCGGTAGCGCATGTGGCAGGCTTCGCGGATCGCCGCGTCCGGCGATTTGCCTTCGTTGCGTTCGGCATCGAGCGCGAAATCGATCATCATGATCGCGTTCTTTTTGACGATGCCCATGAGCAGCACGATGCCGATGAGCCCCACCAGCGACAGATCCATGCTGGCCGCCCACAAGGCCAGTAGCGCGCCGATTCCGGCCGAGGGCAGCGTGGACAGGATCGTCACCGGATGGATCAGGCTCTCGTAGAGCACGCCGAGGCTGATATAGATCACGAGGATGGCGGCCAGGATGAGCCAGGGCTGCGAGCCCAGCGCGTTTTCGAACTCGGCCGCGTCGCCGAAAAAGGCACCGGTGATCGAAGGCGGCATGCCGAGGCTGCGCTCGGCGCCGACGATCGCGGCCAAGGCCTGGTCGAGGCTTGCCCCTTGCGCGAGATCGAAGCTGACCGTCACCGAAGGGAACTGCGCCTGGCGATTGATGGTGAGGGCGGTCGGCGCCTGTTCGATGCGCGCCAAGGCGGCGATCGGCACTTGCGCGCCGTTGGCCCCCGCCACGCGCAGCGTGCCCACCGTCGCGGGATCGCTCTGCAAGGCCGGCGTCAATTCCATCACCACGCGATACTGGTTGGTCTGCGCGTAGATGGTGGAAACTTGGCGCTGGCCGAACGCGTTGTAGAGCGTGTCGTCGATCGCCTGCAGGCTCACGCCCAGGCGCGAAGCGGCGTCGCGGTCGATCGTCACGCGCAGCTGGCGCGCATTCGTCTGCTGGTCGGAGGCGATGTCGCGCAAGCTGGGTTCGGCGCGCAAGGCACGCACGAGCTCGGGCGCCCACAAGGCAAGCTCGGCCCCATCGGGCCCCGAGAGCGTGTATTGGTAGAGCGTGCGGCTCGAACGCGCGCCGATCTGGATGTCCTGCACCGCCTGCAGATGCGCTTCGGCCGGCAGAACGCCGAGACTGTCGCGCAGGCGCTCGGCGATCTGCGCTGCGGAGGCTTTGCGCTCGCTGCGCGGCTTCAGCACGATCGTGAGGCGCACGCTGTTGCTGCTGCCCGCAAGCGTGCCGGCCCCGGA
Source organism: Telmatospirillum sp. (assembly GCA_020248985.1). Taxonomy (GTDB): domain Bacteria; phylum Pseudomonadota; class Alphaproteobacteria; order CACIAM-22H2; family CACIAM-22H2; genus Tagaea. The sequence goes on from JADCGL010000018.1 coordinate 78,913, forward strand.
AAAACCCGTCACGGTTTCGACGTCCGCATCGGCCTTCGCGATCGCGACGGCCGCCATCTGCAGCTCGGCCGTGCGCCCGAAACTCGCATCCTGTTCGGCGTCGAGGGTGGCGACGATCACGCCCGTGTCCTGCTGCGGCAGGAAGCCTTTCGGGATCCAAACATAGAGGGCCACGGTCGCGACCAGCGTGCCGAGTGCCACAGCCAGCGTGAGCCCCTGGCGCGCCAACACCCAATCGAGCGACGCCATATAGGCCCGGCGCGTGGCCTCGAAGCCCGCTTCGAGAAGTTTGGCCAACGGGCCGTCTTTGGTTTCGCGTTTGGCTTTGAGCAGGCGCGCGCACATCATCGGCGTCAAGGTCAGCGACACGAAGGCCGACACGATCACCGCGATCGAAAGCGTGACCGCAAATTCGCGAAACAGGCGGCCGACGATGCCGGTCATGAAAAGCATCGGGATGAACACGGCAACGAGCGACACGGTGAGGCCCACGATCGTGAAGCCGATCTGCTCGGCTCCTTTGTAGGCGGCGGCAAGCGGCGTTTCGCCTTCTTCGATGTGGCGCACGACGTTTTCGATCATCACGATCGCGTCGTCCACGACGAAGCCGGTCGCCAGCGTGAGCGCCATCAGCGACAGATTGTCGAGGCTGAAGCCGCACAGCGACATGGCGCCGAACGTCGCGACGAGCGAGACCGGCAACGCCACCGCCGGGATCGCAGTCGCGCGCCAGCTGCGCAGGAACACGAACATGACCAGCACGACGAGGGCGGTCGCCAGCGCCAGCGTGAACTGCACGTCCGCCACGCTGGCGCGGATCGTGACCGTGCGGTCGGCGACGACGAGGATGCGAATGCCGGGCGGAATGGCGCGCTCGAGCTCGGGGATCGCGCGCTTGATGCGCTCGGCCGTGTCGACGACGTTGGCCCCCGGCTGGCGCTGCACTTCGATCAGCACGGCGGGCTTGCCGTCGACCGTCGCCAGCACTTTCGAATTTTCGAGGCCCTCGACCACTTCGGCCACGTCGCGCAAACGCAAGGGTGCCCCATTGCGGTAGGCAACGATCACGTCGCGATACTGGCTGGGCTCGGTGATCTGGTCGTTTGCGGTGATCGTGAAGGCCTGTGCGGGCCCGTCGAAACTGCCTTTGGATTGTTTGGTGTTGGCGCGGCCAAGGACGGCGCGCACGTCCTCGAGGCCGAGGCCGTAGGCGTTCAAGCGGCGCGGGTCGATCTGGATTCGCACGGCGGGCTTTTGGTCGCCTTGCACGCTCACGCGGCCGACGCCGGAAATCTGGCTGAGCTTTTGCGCCAGCACGCTGTCGGCCGCATCGCTGATGCGCACGATGGGCAGCGTGTCGGAGGTAAGGGCGAGGCTCAAAATCGGCGGATCGGCCGGGTTCACTTTGGCGTAGACGGGCGGGTAGGGCAGGCTGCGCGGCAGGAAGCCGTTGGCGACGTTGATGGCGGCCTGCACGTCTTGCGCGGCGTCGTCGATCTTGCGGCCGAGCAGAAACTGCAGCGTGATCGCACTCGTGCCGTAGCTCGAACTCGACGTCATCGTCGTGAGGCCCGCGATCTGGCCGAGCTGGCGCTCGAGCGGGGCGGTCACGAGGGCTGCGATCGTTTCGGGATCCGCACCCGGCAGGCGCGTGGTCACCTGGATCGTCGGGAAATCCACTTCGGGCAAGGCCGAGACCGGCAAAGCGCGATAGCCGAGGATCCCGGCCAGCACCACCGCGAGCGTGAGCAGCGTGGTCGCGATCGGCCGGGCGATGAAGGGCGCGCTGATTTTCATTGGGCGGGCTTGCGCGTCACGAGGGCGGGTTCACGAAGGCGGGCGGGCGCCGCCGGGACGGCGCGGACCCGGCTCGCTTTCGCCCGCGATCGCGACCGGCCCGCCATTGCGCAGCCGGTCCTGGCCGCCCAGCACCACGCGCTCGCCCGCCGCAAGCCCGGCGCCGATCGCGGTCGTGTCGCCTTCGCTTTGCAGCGGGCGGATCGGCCGCATTTCGGCCGTCATGGCCGGGCCGACGACGAACGCAAACGGCCCGTCCGGCCCGTACTGCACGGCCGAGGAAGGCACCAGCACGGCATTGCTGACCGTGCCGAGGCGCAGCCGCACATTCACGAAGCCGCCGGGCCACAATTCCTGCGCTTCGTTCGGGAACACGGCTTTGAGCTTGATGGTGCCGGTCGCAGGGTCGATCTGGTTGTCGACGAATTCCACACGGCCCGTGTCGAGGGCCGTGCCGTCGGCGCGCAACGCGCGCACTTCGAGCCGTTCGCCGTTGCGCAGCTTCGTGTTGATTTCGGGCAGGCGCTGCTGCGGCAGCGTGAAGACCACGCTGATCGGCTGCAGCTGCGTGATGACCACAATACCTGCCGCATCGTTGGCGCGCACGATGTTGCCCGCATCGACCACGCGGAGCCCCAAGCGCCCCGAGATGGGGGCGACGATGTTCGTGTAGGACAGCAGCACGCGGGCCGACGCGATGGCCGCGTCGTCGGACTTCAGCAGCGCTTCGTACTGCGCGACTTGCGCGCGCGCCGTGTCGTATTGCTGGCGGCTCGCGAAATTCTGCTGCACGAGGGAGCTGAAACGCTCGAGATCGCGCTTGGCGTTGTCGAGCTGGGCTTGGTCCTGCGCGCGCTTGGCGATGGCCTGGTCGAGCTGGGCCTGGTAGCTGCGCGGATCGATCTGGGCCAGGAGATCGCCTTCCTTGACGTCCTGCCCCTCGCGGAAATTGAGGCGCATGAGCTGGCCGTCGACGCGGCTTGCCACCACGACCGAATTGTAGGCCTGCACGGTGCCAAGCCCGTCGAGCGAAATCGCCAGATCGCCGACGCGCGCCGTCGCCACGCGCACGACCGGCGCTTGCGGGCCGCGGCGGGCTGCGGCCGCAGGCCCCGGTGCCGCTTCGGCCGCGGGGGCGCGCACGAACGGCAACGGCATGTCCGTCGTCGAAGCCCACCAGCCAAGGCCGACAGACGCCACCAGTCCGACAGATGCGATCCACCACCGCGTTTTCATGCGTTCCGTTCTTTCGTCGCCAGCGCTTTTGTCGCCAGCCCTTTTGTCGTGTGCCGTTGCATTGCACAGAGAGTAGCGCAAACGCCCCGCGTTCAAAGCGGGCTTTGCGTTTCCATTTGTCACAGCCGGTTACGGCGCGTCGCCGTTCTGCCGGGCTGACAGGCGGATGCAAATCATATAGTTTTCATAGCTCTAGCGCCAATCCCGCCCGCCCCGAAAGCAGTCTTGATGTATCCCCAGTCGTTGCGTGCCCTGCTCAAGATCGATTGCCCGATCAAAATCGTCGATGTCGGCGCCAATCCGATCGACGGCAAACCGCCTTATGCGCCGTTGATGCAAGGCGGCAACACGCATGTGGTGGGCTTCGAGCCCAATCTCGAAGCGCTGGCCGTGCTCGAACAGCGCAAAGGCCCGGGCGAGACCTATCTGCCCGCAGTCATCGGCGACGGCGGCGAACACACGCTGCACCATTGTTTCGCACCGGGCATGACGTCGCTGCTCGAGCCCAATCCGGACGTGCTCGACCTGTTCCACGGGTTCGAGCAATGGCGGCGGATCGTGCGTACGGATCGGGTGCAGACGAAGCGCCTCGACGACATTCCCGAAACCGCCGGACTCGATCTGCTCAAGATCGACATCCAAGGCGGCGAACTTTTGGCCATGCGCCATGCGGTCGAGCGCCTGCGCGACGCCGTGGTGGTGCAGACGGAAGTCGAATTCGTGCAAATGTACCGCGACCAGCCGCTGTTCGCCGACATCGACCAGTTTCTGCGCGCGCAGGGTTTTGTGCTGCACCGCTTCACGCCGCTGATGAGCCGCACGATCAAGCCGATGGTCGCCAACAACGACGCCTATGCGGGCCTCAGCCAAACCATGTGGAGCGACGCGATTTTCGTGAAGGATTTCGCCTATCCCGACTGCCTGACGCCGGGCCAATTGCTGCGCCTCGCCGCGATCGTGCACGATTGCTATCGCAGCTACGACCTCGCCCTGCACATGCTGCTCGCGCACGACAAACGCGAAGGCACTGACTACGGCCCGCAATTCCTCGCCGCCATCGCCGCGCAGGACGGCAAGATGGCGGCACCTTAGGATACCGCACCGCAAGACGCGTCTCGCAATCGTCGGCGGATGCGCTAGGATCAGACCATGTGAGTCGCACGCGCGCGACCGGATTTTTGCCAGGAGTAGCCCATGCGTTTTGCCCAGATTGCCGCAACCGTCGCCGCCATCGCCCTGATCCCGAGCCTCGCCTCGGCGCATCCGGGTGCCCATTTCCATGTCGATATGGCCGACGGTTTTGCGCATCCGCTGGGCGGGCTCGACCATCTGCTCGCGATGCTGGGCGTCGGCTTGCTGGCCTGGCGCCTCGGCGGCCGCGCGATTTGGGCCGTGCCGGCGGCGTTCGTGGCGCTGATGGCCGTGGGCGGCCTCGCAGGCTTCGCCGGGTTCGAACTGCCGTTCTTCGAAACGGGAATTGCGCTGTCGCTGGTGGCGTTCGGCACGGCGATCGCCCTGCGCCAGAAGCTGCCCACCGCGGCAGCTGCCGCCCTCGTCGGCTTCTTTGCGCTGTTCCATGGGTTTGCGCATGGTGCCGAGCTTCCGGCAGCGGCGGGTGCGGCTGGCTATGCGGTAGGCTTCCTTGCGGCAAGCGCCATGCTGCATGTCGCCGGGATCGGGCTTGCGACTTTGGCAGCGTCGGTGCGCCCGACGGCCGTGCGTTTTGGCGGGGCCGCGATGGCCATCGCCGGGGTCGCTTTGCTGATCGGCGTGTGAGGGAAGCTGCGCGGCGTCCGGCAGAACAGCCGCGCGGTTGAGTATCGGGCCCCGGAATTCCTGGTCATCAGTCACGCTAAGGTGAAGCGGACTTCCGTTCGCATACATCAATCAGGCGCTTCGCTAAGTCTTGCGCCGTCATGCATCTATATGACCTGTATTTATCCGCGCTGCTCTCCGCCTTGCTTGGCCGAATTACGTACTTCCCTGATATGTCTCTGCCGACCTCTGGCAGTAGCGCCATCGGAATAAACCAAGTGCAGATGAATTGCGTCAGGTCGTTGTTGAACAATGCAGCAACAAGATAAGCGCGGCGGGCTTCGTTGAACGTAGCTTGTCGAACTTGAAAGTGAACCGTATTGCCGCGCTCGTCGGAATTCTTCTTGCGAATGGACACGGTGCGGCACTTCAATTGAATAGCGACAGAATTACCCGTCACCTTGTCAAAGAACAGCACGTCTAGCCCGTCATCGTCCGCAAGCGGTTGGAATGGCGACAACCTGCCGTCGCTGGCTTTCATCACTGCATTGATGAGCAGGTTTTCACCGATAGCGCCGATTTGCGTCGAGGACAGCGGCATGAGAGCTGACTCGGTTGTTTGAACAGTTTTCCGGGATTTATAGGTGGCGCCTCTGCCGGGTTAAGGCGGCCGCGAGCAGCGGCTGCCAGTTGAAGTACGCCCGATCTGACGTCTACCGGTCAAGGCTCGGGGATTAAGGAGGGTAAGGCGGCACAATACTAATCTACCCCTCGCGACGCCCGACTTTACCGTCCTTCTATAGGCAGCGTTGCAGTTCCACTTGTTTCAGCGATGGCGGTAGATAGCCGCTCCAGCTTATTGCAAAAACTCAGATATAAGTTGAATGTCTCTGTTCTTGAAATATTCGTGTTTCTATGTTTGAATTGCGTATCGTCGCCTGGCATTCTCCCGGCGCTGTGTGCTGTTTCAAAAGTGAAGAAAGAAAATGGCCAACCTCGCCTTTTGGTGCGTTCGGCAACATGTAACCGAAATCGTCGCCGTGGTTATATGTGTGCAATATCAAGGGGATAAATCGGTTGCGGTCGCGGGTTGTCGCGCAAGGTAACCTATTTCGGAAGTACGACTTGCTGGCGTGGCGCCTTGTTTGCACGTCGATGGGATGGGGTTCTTGACAGCGGGCTGCTTCCAAGCGAACCCTGTCTGTATACAAACGTGAAGAAGGGGGGTTGGGTGATGACGATTTTCAGAACGCTGCTCGCGATCGGCGTTGCGGCAGGCGTGTCGGCCGCGGCTTCGTCCGCGCAGGCGCAGACGCTGCGCTGGTCCTCGCAGGGCGACATCGCCACGATGGACCCCTATGCGCATACGGAGAGCTTCACCTCCAACATGCACCACCACATCTACGATCCGCTTGTGCGGCGCGACCGCAACATGCAGATCGAGCCGGCGCTCGCGACGTCGTGGCAGGTGGTGGCCCCGGATCGTTGGCGCTTCAGCCTGCGCCGCGACGTCAAATTCCACGACGGCTCGCCCTTTACGGCCGACGACGTCGTCGCCTCGATCACGCGCCTGCTCGATCCCACGGCGCGCGCGCGCGGCAACCTCGCCAACGTGACGGCGGCCGAAAAGGTCGACGATTTCACGGTCGATTTCGTGCTGCGCGGGCCCTATCCGCTGCTGCTCAACGATCTCTCCGGCATCTTCATCATGAGCCGCAGCTGGATGGCGCGCAACGATGCGTTGAAGCCCGGCAACATCACGACCGGCACCACGACGTTCGCCTCGACCAACGCCAACGGCACCGGGCCCTTCAAGCTCGAGAGCTATCAGCCCGATGCGCGCACGGTCATGGTCGTGAACGACGCCTGGTGGGACAAGCCGCAGCACAATCTGAAGCGCATCGAGTTCCGCCCGATCCGTTCGGACGCCACGCGCGTGGCCGCCCTCTTGTCGGGCGAGCTCGACATGATCGCCCCCGCACCGTTGCAGGATCTCGCGCGCATCGGCCAGGCGGCGGGCTTCAAGGTCATCGAAGAGCCGTCGCTGCGTTTGATCTTCCTCGGCATGAACTGGCGCCCGGAACTCTTCGCCGAACCCGGCAAGAAGAACCCGCTGCTCGATCTGCGCGTGCGCCAGGCTTTGTGGCATGCGGTCGATCTCGACACGATCCAGCGCCGCATCATGCGCGGCAAGTCGCGCACCGTGGGCGCCCTCGTGGCCCCGCCGGTCCCCGGCTATTCGGCCGACATCGACAAGCCGCTCGCCTTCGATCCCGACCGCGCCAAGGCGCTGCTGACGGCGGCCGGCTATCCGAACGGCTTCAAAGTGGGCCTTGCCTGCCCCAACGACCGCTACATCGCCGACGAGCAGACGTGCGTCGCGATCGCGGCCATGTGGACGCGCATCGGCGTGCAGGTCGATCTCAAGATCGAAAGCCGCACGACCTATTTCCCGAAGGTCGATCGCGGCGAGACCGACATGTACATGCTGGGCTGGGCCACGCTGCCGCCGATGGACACCTACAGCGTGCTGTCGGCGATCTTCGCGTCGCGCCGCGGCTCGTTCGGCGGCAACAACCCCAACGGCATGGTCGTGCCGCGCCTCGATGCGCTGGCCGACGCGGCCGGCACCGAGCTCGACGAAACCAAGCGGCGCGCGATGCTGACGGAGTCGCTCAAGATCGCGCGCGATGAGGCTTTGTTCATCCCGATCCACCAGCAGCCGGTCGCGTGGGCGATGCGCAATGCGCTCGACGTGCCGGTCTTCGCCGACGAATATGTGCGGCTCTGGTTCGCGAACCTGAAGTGAGCGCCGTCGGCCGCAACGGCCGCCGGTGACGGGGGTTCTGCTCAACCGGCTGGCGCAGGCGCTTTTGGTGATGGCGGCGGTGACCGCCATCGCCTTTGCGATGTTCCGCTATGTCGGCGATCCGGTGCTGATCATGTCGCGCGAGGACGCAACGCCGGCCGAGCGCGAAGAACTGCGCGCGGCCCTCGGCCTCGACGCGCCCATCGTCGTGCAATACGCCAAGTTCGTGGGCCGCGTGGCGGTGGGCGATCTCGGCATCAGCTATCGCAACCAGCGCCCGGTCGCCAAGTTGCTGGCCGAGCGCCTGCCGGCCACGCTCGAGCTTGTGGCGGTCGCCATGGCCATTGCGCTGGGCCTCGGCATTCCGCTCGGCGTGCTGAGTGCCTTGCATCCCAAGGCTTGGTACGCGCAGGCGATCCAGGCCGTGTCGCTGCTCGGCATTTCGATGCCGACTTTCGTGACCGGGATCGGGCTCATCATGCTGTTCGCGGTGGGCTTGCGTTGGCTGCCGTCCTTCGGGCGCGGCGAGACGGTGGCGCTGGGCTGGTGGACGACCGGGTTGCTTACGCCCAGCGGCTTGCGCTCGCTGATCCTGCCGGCCGTCACGCTGGCGCTGTTTTCGATCACGCTGATCATGCGCCTCGTGCGCGCGGAAATGCGCGACGTGCTGGCCAGCGACTATATCCGTTTTGCGCGCGCGCGCGGCCTGCCGCGCCCCTACATCCATTTCACGCTGGCGCTGCGCAACGCGCTGATGCCGGTCATCACGGTCACGGGCCTGCAGGTGGGCTCGCTGATCGCGTTCGCGATCGTGACGGAAACGGTCTTCCAATGGCCCGGCATGGGGCTTCTGTTCATCCAGGCCGTGAGCTTCGTCGATATCCCGGTCATGTCGGCCTATCTGCTGTTCGTGGGCTTTCTGTTCGTGGCGATCAACATGACGGTCGATGTGCTCTACGCGATCGTCGATCCGCGCTTGCGCAGCGGTGCAAGATGACGCGCATCCCGAAAAGCGTGGCGATCGCAGGTGCTATCGCGGTTGCCCTTATCGCGACCGCGTTGCTCGCACCGTGGGTCGCCCCCGCCGACCCGACCGACATCGCCTCGTACAATCTGATCGATTCGGAATTGCCGCCGTCTTTCGTTGCGGGCGGCGAGGCGCGCTATTTCCTCGGCACGGACAACCAGGGCCGCGATCTGCTGTCGGCCATTCTCTACGGTGCCCGCGTCTCGATCCTCATCGGCGGCGGGGCGGTCGCCCTTGCGGCCTTGCTCGGCGTCACGCTGGGGCTGGTCGCGGGCTATTTCGGCGGCTGGCTCGATGCCGTGATCATGCGCGTCGGCGACGTGATCTTGAGCCTGCCGACGATCTTGCTGGCGCTGCTGGTGAGCGGCCTTGCGCGCGCTTTGATCCCGAATGCCGCGTCCGCATCGTGGGCGCCGTTCATCCTGATCGGCGCCATCGCGATCCACGAATGGGTGCAGTATGCGCGCACGGTGCGCGCGGCCACGATGGTCGAGGTGCAGCGCGAGTATGTGCGCGCGGCCAAAGTCATCGGACTGCCGCCTTTGCGCATTCTCGGCCGCCACATTCTGCCCAACGTGATGAGCAGCGTGCTTGTGATCGCGACGATCAATCTTGCGGGCGCGATCCTCACCGAGGCGACTTTGTCGTTCCTCGGCGTGGGCATGCCGCCCACCTATCCCTCGCTCGGCACGCTCATCCGCATCGGCAACGAGTTCGTGTTCTCGGGGATTTGGTGGATCGCGTTTTTCCCGGCGCTCACGCTGGTGATCGGCGTGCTCGCCGTCAACATCGTCGGCGACTGGCTGCGCGACCGCTTCAATCCCAAACTGCGGTCGCTCGCATGAGCGCCGCCGCTTTGTCGATCCGCGGCTTGCGCGTCGAGTATCCGCTCGAAGACGGGCGCGTTGTGGCCGCCGTCGACGGGCTCGATCTCGAAATTGCGCAGGGCGAGATCCATGCGCTGGTCGGCGAATCCGGGGCCGGCAAAACAACAGTCGGCAATGCGCTGATGGGCCTGCTCGATGCGCCCGGCCGCGTGGCGGCGGGACGTGTGGCGATCGCCGGCCGCAATGTGGATTTCCGCACGGGCCGGGCCGCCGGCATCGTGCAGGGGCGCGATGTGGGCGCGATCTTCCAGGATCCGATGACGAGCCTCAATCCGCTCTTCACGGTCGAAAGCCAGATCGGCGAAACGCTGCGCTTCCATCTGGGACTCGACCGCGAGGCCGCGCGCGCGCGCGCGCTCGATCTGCTGCGCGCCGTCGGCATTCCCGAGCCCGAGCGGCGGCTGAAGGCCTATCCGCACCAATTGTCGGGCGGCCAGCGCCAGCGCGTGGTGATCGCCGCCGCCTTGTCGTGCGATCCCAAGCTATTGGTGGCGGACGAGCCGACGACGGCACTCGACGTGTCGGTGCAAGCACAAATCCTCGATCTTGTGCGCGCACTGGTGCGCGAGCGGGGTTTGGGCGTGCTGCTGGTCACGCACAACATGGGCGTGGTCGCGGAGATCGCCGACCGCGTCACGGTCATGCGCGGCGGCAAGGTCGTCGAAAGCGGCAAGGTCGCCGACGTGCTGACGCGGCCCAAGCACGCCTATGTGCAAGGCCTCGTGGCCGCCGTTCCGCGCATCGACAAACGCCTCGCGCGTTTCGCCACCATCGGCGACGAAACGGCGGGTGCGCAAGCCGCCCGCGACGATCTGCGCACGCGCTACATGCGCCCGCGCGCCGAGAAGGTTCCCGACGCCATTCTCGAAGTCGCAAATCTCACGGTCGAATACGGGTCGGGCAGCCTGTTGGGCCTCGGCCGCAAAGGCGGCTTCCGCGCCGTCGACGACGTGTCGTTCGCGGTCAAACGCGGCGAGATATTCGGCATCGTCGGCGAGTCCGGCAGCGGCAAGACGACGGTCGCCAACGCGGTCGCCGGGCTCGTGCGCACGGCTGCGGGCACTATTCGTTTCGCGGGCCAAGCGATCGGCGAAAAGCGGCCGCGCGCCTTGCGCGGCGCCATGCAGATGGTGTTCCAGGATCCGTATGCGTCGCTCAATTCGCGCATGCGCATCGACGATGCGTTGGCCGAGCCGATGCTGTTCCACGGCGTCGCTGCGGGGCGCAGCGATGCCGATGCGCGCATCGCGATGCTGATCGAAGCGGTCGGCTTGGCGCCGGATGCGGGACGGCGCTATCCGTTCGCGTTTTCGGGCGGCCAGCGCCAGCGCCTGTCGATCGCGCGCGCGCTTGCGGCCGAACCGCAACTCGTCGTTTGCGACGAGCCCACCTCGTCGCTCGACGTATCGGTGCAGGCGCAGATCCTCAATCTGCTGAAGGATCTGCGCGACGCCACGGGCCTCACCCTGCTGTTCATCTCGCACGATCTCGCGGTCGTGCGCCAAATGTGCGACCGCGTCGCCGTCATGCAAGGCGGGCGCATCGTCGAACTTGCGGATTGTGACACGCTGTTCGCCGATCCGCAGCACGCCTACACCAAACGCCTGCTGTCGCTCGTCCCCAACGTCGCGCGCATCGGCAATCGTCTCGAACCCACAGGAGCCTCACCATGATCGATCTGCTTGTCGCAAACGGCGTCGTCGCCACGCTCGACCCTTCGCGCACCGTCTACGACGACGGTGCGGTCGCGATCGCGGGCGACCGCATCGTCGATGTGGGCCCGAGCGACGTGCTCAAAGCCCGCCATACGGCCAAACGCACGATCGACGCAAAGGGCAAGGCCGTGTTGCCGGGCCTCATCGACGCGCATGCGCATGCGGGCCACGGCCTCATCAAAACGATGGGCGGCGGCAATTCGAAGCTCTGGTACGACGCCTGCGGCAAGGCCTACACAGTGGGCTCCAGCGACGCGTTCTGGTTCGCCGAAGCGCAGCTTGCCGCCCTCGAGCGCCTTCGTTTCGGCGTCACGACCGGCGTATCGCTGCTCGGCGGCGGCGATACGATCATGCGCACCGACGAACCGTCCTACGGGGCCGCGCACTGCCAGGGCGTGCTCGGCGTGGGCACACGCTCGGTCGTCGCCGTGGGCTCCACGCGCCCGCCGCATCCGCGCACCTATGCGCGCTGGAACGGCAACGTCAAAACCGAACGCCAAGTCAGCTTCGAAGACCAGTACGCGACCTGCGAAAGCCTGATCGATGCGTGGCACGGGGCCGGCAACGGGCGCATCGGCATCGCAATCATCACGCCGACCTTGCGGCCCGAACATCTTGACGAGCTGCCCGCCGCCGAGATTTCGGCCGCCATCGACCAGGCCAAGAAGATGCGCGATCTGAGCCGCAAGCGCGGCGTGATCTTCACGCAAGACGGCCACACCAAGGGCAGCGTCGCCTTTGCGCACAGCCACGGTTTGCTAGGTCCCGACGCACTGCTGTCGCACTCGACCGATCTCACGGACGAAGAAATCGCGATCTGCGGGCAGACTAAAACCGCGATCGCGCACAATCCGAGCGCCATCGCCTCGGTCTACGGGCGGTGTCCCGCTCCCGAACTCATCGAGGCGGGTGCGACCGTGGCGCTAGGCTCCGATGGTACTGCGCCCGACCGCTCAGGCGACATGTTCCGCCACATGCAGCAATGCATGCACTACCATCGCCGCCATTTCCGCGATGCGGGCGTGCTGCCGCCGGGTCGCGTGCTCGAGATGTGCACGATCGACGGCGCCAAGGGTCTCGGCATGCAGGACCAGATCGGCTCGTTGGAAGTCGGCAAGAAGGCCGATCTCACGCTCGTCGATCTGCGCCGCGCGCACATGTATCCTGCCAACATGCCGCTCTACCGCGTCGTGTGTTTCGCCAACGGCAACGACGTCGACACGGTCATCGTCGACGGCGTGGTCGCCCTCGAAAACCGCAAAGCCATGCTGGTGGACGAAGACGCGATCCTCGACGCCGCCCAACGCGAAACCGAAATCCTGCTCGACCGCCTCGGCATGCGCGCGCTGATCGAAACCCCCGCCCATTTCTGGCGCGCGGTGCGCGCCCCGAAGGGCGGCTAGGCGGCAAAAGGCGCGATTTTGACGCCGGCACCGACGAGCTTCTGCCGCACAGCTTGCGCCATGGCGACCGCACCGGGCGAGTCGCCGTGGATGCAGACCGTGTCGATGCCGAGCGCGAGTTTTTTGCCCGAGACGCTGACGATCGCGCGCGCTTCGACCATCGCCAGCACCCGCGCCGCCACCTCTTCGGGATCGTGCAGCACGGCACCCGGCTTCTTGCGCGAGACGAGCGTGCCGTCGTCTTCGTAGGCGCGGTCGGCATAGATCTCGCGCGCGAGCGGCAGATTGGCGTGCTCGCCCGCCCGCTCGAGTGCGGTCAGCGGGATCACCACGAACACGAGATCGCGGTCGACCGCTTTGATCGCCGCGGCAAGGGCCGTCGCCATCGTCTCGTCCACGCACGCCATGTTCGACAAGGCGCCGTGCGCCTTCACATGCGTGACCTTGTGGCCGGCGAGCGAAGCCGTCGCCTGCAAGGCGCCGATCTGGTAGGCGACCATCGCTTCGATCTCGCGCGCGGTGAGGCCCTGGATCTGGCGGCGGCCGAAGCCTTGCAGATCGTGGAAGCCCGGATGTGCGCCGATCGCCACCCCGCGCGCCTTGGCGCGCTCGACCGTGGCGCGCATCTCGTCGGGGTCGCCCGCATGGAAGCCGCAGGCGACGTTGGCGCTCGTCACGATGTCGAGCATCGCCGCATCGTCGCCCATGCGCCAGGCGCCGAAGCTTTCGCCCAAATCGCTGTTGAGATCGACCTGCATGGTGCGTCCTATTCGTTGTGGGTCCAAAGCTTCGGATCGAGCGCGTTCACGGCGGCACCGGCGAGATTGGCAGCGAGCAGCGCTTCGCTCGTCGGCGGCGGACGGGCGGCAGTTTCGCGCGCAAGCGGCAGGGCCGCAAGCTTTTGCCGCCAGTGGCGCGCGATACGCTGCGCATCGTCGATGGGCACAGCCGCAAAGCGCACATTGGTCCCGGCCGGCGTTTGCGCAAAGCGGCCGAGATCGGCCGAGACGATCGCGGCGATCTTGGGATAGCCGCCGGTCGTGCCGCGGTCGGCCATCAGCACGAGCGGCTGGCCGTCGCCGGGCACTTGGATCTGGCCGAGCGCAATGCCGTCCGACACGATGTTGTGACCGCGCGCGGCCGCGATCTTGGGACCGAGCAGGCGGTAGCCCATGCGGTCGGAGGCGGGCGACACTTGCCACTCGGCATCCAAAAATTGCGCAACGGCTGCGTCGCCGAACCAATCGTCCTGCGGGCCGAGCACCACGCGGATCGGCGACGTATCTTGCGGCGGCAGCGCCAAGCGCCATTCGCCCGCATGCGGATCGGCGGCGGCGACCTCGAGCTTGTCGCCGGCGGCCAGCGGGCGCGGCAAAGGGCTGCCGAGATCGGCGCGTGCATGCACCGAGAAACTGCCGAACATCGGCGTGCCCGCAATGCCGCCGGCAATGCCGAGATAGCTGAACACGCCGCCACGTGCGGCCCCCAAGCTCAAGACTTCGCCGGGTGCGAGCACGAAGCTCTCGCCAAATGCAACACGTCGGTTGCCGATGTCGGCCGCGCGCGCGGCCCCCGCAAGGGCAAGGCGCACAGGCCCGACTTCGGCCGCGAAGCGCGCCGGGAACGGCCCGATCTCGACGACGGGCGCTTGGGAGGCATTGGCGACGAGCGCATTGGCGGTTTCGTGCGCCGTGCGATCCATCGCCCCCGCCGACGACAGGCCGTAACGCAGGAAGCCGAAGCGCCCGCCATCCTGCACGGAGGTGGCGGGGCCTGCCGCATCAATGCGCAGCACGCTCATGCTGACACCAATTCGGCCACCGGCAGCCCGCGCGCCGCATCGCGCTCAAGGGCGGGCCAGTCGCGCAGCTCGATCGCGTGGAAGCGCACGTTGTCGCCGGGCGCCATCAGGAACATCGGTTCGCGCGACGGCAGGAAGTTGCGCATCGGCGTGCGGCCCAGCACATGCCAGCCGCTGGGGGCGGCCTGGCATTGGACGCAAGCCTGCACGCCGCCGATCATGATCGCCCCCGGCGGCGTTACGGCGCGCGGGGCTGCCCGGCGCGGGGTTGCGATCGATTGATCGAGCCCGCCCAGATAGGCAAAGCCCGGCGTGAAGCCGATCATGTAGATGCGGTAGGTCGCGGCCTGGTGCCGCTTGGCGATTTCCGATGGCGACATGCCGTGCGTGCGCGCGACGTCTTCGAGATCGAAACCCATCTCGCCGCCATAGACGACCGGAATGCGCCAGCATCGCCCCGATGCCGCGTGCGGCTTGGCGTTTTCGGCAAGGCTCTGCAGTGCTTGCGACAGCGACGCAAAATCGGCCGCGACCGGATCGTACTGCACGAACAGCGACCGGTAGGTCGGGATCGTTTCGACCACGCCCGGCAGCTTCGCGGCCGCCACGTCGGCATCGAGCCCGAGTACCTGCGCATTGAGATCGGGATCGACCGTGTCGCCGAACTCGACCGTCAAAGCGGCATCGCCGCACGGGCGAATGCGAAACGCAGCCGGCAGCGCCATCGCGCGGCCCCGTCAGCCCTTCAGCGTCGGCGCTTGGTTGTGGAACGGCACTTCGCGCTCGAAGGCGGCTCCCAGCGCAAACAACGTCGCCTCGTCGAAGGCGCGGCCCGCGATCTGGAAGCCGAGCGGCAGGCCGTTCGCATCGAAGCGCATCGGCACCGACAAGGCGGGCAAGCCCATCGCGTTGAAAGGCCGCGACAGGCGCGTCATGCGGCCGAGCAAAGCGGGCATGGCCGCACTGTCGGCGACGTCGCTTTCGTCGATGCGCGGGATCGGCGTGTTGAGCGTGGGGGCGAGCAGGGCATCGACCTTGTCGAACACTTCGGCGTTGAACGTCGCGAGCGTGGCAGCCCGGATGCGCTGCGCATCGAGATAGGCGACGGCCGGTATGGCAAGCCCCGCCACCATGCGCGCGCGTACCTGCGGCGAATAGTCGTCGATGCGCGTCTCGAGCCAAGGGCGATGGGCGGTGGCGGCTTCCGACGCCGTTGTCAAAGCGCCCGAGGCGTTGACGGCTTCGAGATCCGGCAGTTTAACGGGTACGATCGCAACGCCGAGCTTTTCGAAGATCGCCGCCGCCTGGTCCCAGGCAGCTGCAACGTCGGCATCGAGATCGGCATCGAAGTAACCTTGCGGAATGCCGAGCTTCAAGCCGCGCACCGGCTTGGCGCAGGCGGCTTCGTAGTCGGGCACGGCAATCTCGGCGGCTGTCGCGTCGTTGGCGTCAGGTCCGGCAATGAGGCCGAACACGCGTGCGCAGTCGCGCACGGTGCGCGCAAGCGGGCCGACCGTGTCCATTGTCCAAGACAATGTCATCGCCCCATGGCGGCTCACGCGGCCCCATGTCGGTTTGATGCCGACAAGGCCGTTGCACAAAGCCGGCATGCGGATCGACCCGCCGGTGTCGGAGCCAAGGGCCGCAAATGCCAAGCGTGCGGCAACGGCCGCACCCGAGCCCGAGGACGAGCCGCCGGTGATGTAGGCGGTGTTCCACGGATTGCGCGCATGGCCGAAATGGTAGTTGTGGCCCGTCGGCCCGAACGCGAACTCGGCCATGTTGAGCGTGCCGAGATCGATCGCACCCGCCGCATCGAGGCGGGCGAGGGCGGTTGCCGTCGTGCTCGCCTTCCAGTCGCGGCGGATTTTGGAGCCGCAGGTCGCGATGCGCCCGGCGCGGTAATACATGTCTTTGTGCGCGAGCGGCACGCCGTGCAGCGTGCCCGAGCTAGGCTTGGCGTCGGCGGCCTTGGCGGCGGCGCGCGCGCCATCGGCATCGAGGGCGATGAACGCGTTAAGGGCAGGCTGCCATTTGCCGATGCGCGCGATCAAGGCATCGACGATTTCGAGGCTCGAGATTTCGCGCGCGGCAATGGCGTCGGCGAGATCGACGAGGCTTGCGTGCGTGGGATCGACGGGCAGGCGGCTCATTTCGCACCGCCGCGCAGATTGCGCACGAGATTGGAAGGTTCGCTGTCGAACGGCAGATGCTGGGCAGCGACGATCGCGAGCGGCGGGGCGATCTGTGCTGCCATGCGGGCGGCGTCGCTCGCGGAAACCGCCACATTCAGCAAGGCGGCGGTCTTGGCGGTGTAGGCGTCGTCGAGTTTGGACATTTGCTGCGGCTCCTGCGGCGTTTGACCGCAGGAGCCTAGCAAACATCGTTCCGAAAAACGACCGAGCTTGGAACGACGGATTAGGCCGCTTTGCGCTGGGCCGGGGCTTCGCCCGGCATTTCGAGCTTCGGGATCGTCTGGCGGATCAACCGTTCGATGTCGCGCAGGAAGGCGCGTTCGCTCGGATCGCACAGCGAGATCGCCATGCCTTCGGCCCCGGCGCGCGCCGTGCGGCCGATGCGATGCACGTAGCTCTCCGGCACGTTGGGCAGGTCGTAGTTGACCACATGGCCCACGCCGTCGACGTCGATGCCGCGCGCGGCAATGTCGGTCGCCACCAGCACGCGGCAATGGCCGTTGCGGAAGGCGTTCAAGGCGCGCTCGCGCTGGCCCTGGCTCTTGTTGCCGTGGATCGCGTTGGCCGGAATGCCGCCTTTCTCGAGATACTCGGCGACCTTGTCGGCCCCGCGCTTGGTGCGCGCGAACACGAGCGTGCGCGTGGTCGCGATCTTGGTCAGGATCTCGGCCAGAATGGCGCGCTTGCGCGCACCCTCGCAGAACACGACGCGCTGTTCCACGCGGTCCGCGGTCTTGGCGACCGGCGTCACCTGCACGCGAGCCGGGTTGCGCAGCAATTCGCCCGCGAGATTGCCGATTTCCTTCGGCATCGTCGCCGAGAAGAACAAGTTCTGGCGGTTCTGCGGCAGCAGCGCCACGATCTTGCGGATGTCGCGCATGAAGCCGAGATCGAGCATCTGGTCGGCTTCGTCGAGCACGAAGATCTCGGTCTTGTCGAGCTTCAAAGTGCCTTGCGTGATGTGGTCGAGCAGGCGGCCGGGGGTTGCCACCACGATGTCCACGCCGCTCTGCAGCTGGCGCGCCTGCGGCCCGAACGAAACGCCGCCGTAGACGACCGCGCCGCGCACCGGCAGATCGCGCCCGTAGGTGCGGAAGCTGTCGGCGATCTGGCTCGCCAGTTCGCGCGTCGGCGAAAGGACGAGGACCCGCGTCAGGCTGCGGCCGAGGCGCACTTGGTTGGCGACGAGGCGATGCAGGATCGGCAGCGCGAACGCGGCGGTTTTGCCGGTACCGGTCTGGGCGATGCCGAGCAGGTCGCGGCCGGCGAGCACGTCGGGGATCGCTTGCTGCTGGATGGGGGTCGGCACCGTGTAGCCTTCCGCCTTGACGGCGGCGAGCAGGGCCGGGTGCAGTTTCAATTGGTCGAAACCGGTCGGGGCAGGCGTTGTCGGGGTGTTGATGCTCGGGGCGTTGATGTTGGGGGTGTTGTTTTCAGTCTGTTGGGTCACGTTTTTCTCGTTTCGAAAAAGCAAAAAGCTCGCTCGTGCAAGCCGAACCCGAAAAGGGGCCAGGCGCACGAAGGTGGGGCTACGGGGTTGTTGAACGCCCGTGCGTGTCCGGGCGAGGCGTTTTGGAGCCGAGGGCGGGTCGCGATCCCAAATCTTCGTCGAAAATCGCGCTCACGCAGGCCAACGGCCAAAGGCTGCACAAAGGCAGCGCGAGCGGATGTATGCGCGCTGCACCGCAATATGTCAAGCGGTGCGGGCGAACGGTGCGAAAGGCCGCGACATTTGGTAGGCTTCCCGCCATGGCGTTCGATTTCGAACCGCGTTCGGCGGCGTTCATCGCCGATCCCTATCCTGCCTTGGCGCAAGCGCGCGCGGCAGCCCCCTTGTTCCATTCCAAAAAGCTCGGCGGCTGGGTTGCCGCCGGTTACGCCGACTGCAAGGCGCTGCTCAAGGACCCGCGCCTGTCGGCCGACCGCATGACGCCGTTTTTCGACCATTTGCCGCCGCCCGCGCGCGAGGCGGTCGCGACCCTCGAAGCGATGATGAAGCGCTGGGCCGTGTTCGTCGATCCGCCGATCCACACGCGGCTGCGCGGCCTCATGAACAAAGCCTTCAGCTCGCGCGCGATCGAAAGCCTCGCACCGGCGATCCAAGCGCGCGTCGACTCGCTGATCGACGAATTTGCCGATCGCCCGCAGATCGATTTCATCCGCGAATTTGCCTATCCGCTGCCGGCCTATGTGATCGCCGATCTGCTTGGCGTGCCGATCGAGGACGTCGATCGGCTCAAACGCTGGTCGGACGATCTGGGCGCTTTCGTGCTGACCGCGCGCGCGAGCCCCGACAAATACGTGCGCGCCGAAGCGGCGGCCAAAGAGATGCAAAGCTATTTCGACGCGCTCGTGGCTGCCCGCCGCAGCAACCCGGGTACGGATGCCGCCTCGTGGCTCATCGAGGCGGCCGACGCGATCGCGGCCATGGACGGGCCCGAGCTGACGGCGACTTGCGTGCTGCTGCTGTTTGCCGGCCACGAGACGACGACGCATCTGCTCGGCAACGGGCTGTGGGCGTTGCTCAAGCATCCGGCCGAGCTTGTCGCCTTGCGCGCACGCATCCACGACGACGCGTTCGTCGCGGGTGCGGTCGAAGAAATGCTGCGCTGGGACGGGCCGAGCTTGGCGCAAGTGCGCATCGCGCGCGAAGACATGGACTGGAACGGCGCCACGCTGCAGCGCGGCGAACGCGTTTTTTTGATGCTGGCGGGGGCGGCGCGCGATCCGGGTATTTGCGAAGCACCCGATCGGTTCGATGTGTCGCGCGCCGACATGCCGCATCTCGCCTTCGGCTACGGCATTCATTTCTGCATCGGCGCGCCCTTGGCGCGGCTCGAGGCGCGCATCGCGTTCCAGCGCCTGCTTGTGCGATTGCCGGGGCTTGCGCTCGCGGACCAAAAGCTGGAATGGTCCGACAATCTGGTCGTGCGCGGCTTGCACCGGCTCGACATCGAGATCCGCTAAGGGGCTTTGGCGATGCGCGAATTCATCAAAGTCTATTTTCCGATCGTCGCCATGGTCCTGGCCGGTTTCGCGATCGCGTGGCATTTCGTCGATCCCGCACCGCCCGACAGTTTCGTGTTCGCGTCCGGCGAGCCCGGCAGCGCCAAGTCCGAATTTGCCGAACGCTACCGCGCGTTGCTCGCCAAAGAGGGTGTTTCGCTCGACGTGCGCCAAACCAAGGGCGCGCTCGATAGCATGCAGCGCATGGGCGGCGAGGAGCCCAGTGTGGATGCTGCCTTTATCCAGGGCGGCGTGGGTTCGGAGGAAGGCTTCCCGGGGCTTGCAACCGTGGCGAGCGTCTTCTACGAGCCCGTCTGGCTTGTGCTGCGCGCCGATTTGGCCGTGGCCAAGCTCTCCGACATAAGCGGCCTGCGCGTCGGCGTGGGACCCGAGGGATCGGGCACGCAGATACTGGTGCGCCAGATGCTGCGCGCCAACGGGCTCGACGCGATGCGCGACATCGTGCCGTCGATATTGGGCACCGACGCCGCATTCGCCGCCTTGCGCGACGGCCAGATCGACGCGGCCTTTTCCGTGTCGGCCAATCCGCCGCCGGGTCTAGCCGACATGCTGGCCGACGGTCGTTTCCGGCTGTTCAGCTTCCGGCGCCACGAAGCCTATCGGCTGCAATTTCCGTTTCTGTCGTCGGTCGTGCTGCCGGCGGGCGGACTCGATCTCGCGCGCGATCTGCCGCGCGAGGAAACGATCCTGCTCGCCCCCGCGACCCAGCTTGTCGTGCGCGAAGATCTGCATCCCGCTTTGGTGGGCTTGCTGGTGCGGGCGGCCCAGCAGGTCCACAAGACACGCCAGCTTTTTTCGCCGGCCGGTACCTTCCCGACCACGCGCTACAACGATTTCGACCTGCACGAGGATTCCGTGCGGTTGCTCGAGCGCGGGCCCAATTTCCTCACGCGCATTCTGCCGTTTTGGGCCGCCGTTTTGGCCGAGCGCATGATGGTGCTGCTGATCCCGCTATTGACGCTGCTGATTCCGCTCGCGCGCATTGCGCCTCCCGCCTATCGCTGGCAGGTACGCGGCAAAATTTTCAACAAATACAAGGAGCTTCGCCGCATCGAGCGCGACCTGCGGGCAAGCCCTTCGGCCGAGGCAAAGGCCCGATTGCACGCCGAATTGGCGGCCTTGCAACAGGCTGCCGAGGCGCTGCGCGTGCCCGTTTCGTACGCCGATACGCTCTACAATTTGCGTCTTCACATCCGATTCGTGCGCGAAATCATTGCGCCACAATGAAATTTATCTATTGTTCGCCAGATACTTAACAAAAAAGGCGTGCGCCGAACACGTTATAAACGTTTCGGTAACAAGATTGGCGCTAAAACGCTGGTGACTGCTCGGCTGGCCAACAGCCGGGAAAGAAGATGGAGATAACCGCGATGGACGATCTGCTGCGCGACTTTCTGACCGAGACCAACGAGAATCTCGGCGTGCTCGATACCGAGATCGTCCGGCTCGAACAGAACCCCAACGATCCGGGGCTCGTGGGCAGCATTTTCCGCATCATGCACACGATCAAGGGCACGTGCGGCTTCTTGGGCCTGCCGCGCCTCGAACGCGTGGCGCACGCGGGCGAGAATCTGCTCGACAAGATCCGCGAAGGAATCCTCACGCCGAACGCGCAGGCCGTGACGCTGATCTTCGAGGCGCTCGACCGCATCAAGAGCCTGCTGTCGGTGCTCGAACAGACCGAAGCCGAACCGGAAGGCGACGACAGCGATCTCATCCAGCGCCTCAACGACTATGCCTCGGGCAAAACCGACCCGACGGCGGCAGCCCCCAAGGCGCCGAGTGCCGCACCTGCGGCGGCACCCGCCCCGGCGGCACCGGTCGTGGCGGCCGAGCCCGAACCCGACGAACACGGCTTCGTGCCGGTCCCCGCTGCCAAGACGGCCGCCATGGCCGACGCTTTGGCCGCAAACCGTTCATCCGAAACGCCGGCGGCTGCGGCCGAAGCGCCCGCAGCGTCGCCCGCGAGCGTGCCGGTTCCGGTTGCCGCAGCACCCGCGCCCGTGGCCGCACCTGCCGCCAAAGCACCCAAAGCCGCCGAACCGCGCGGCGACGTCGCGGAGTCCGCCGTCGCGGCCTCGTCGATCCGCGTCAACGTGGACGTGCTCGAAAATCTGATGACGATGGTTTCGGAACTGGTGCTCACGCGCAACCAGCTCCTGCAGATTCTGCGCTCGCAGAAAGACAGCGAATTCTCGGTGCCGCTGCAGCGCCTCAACCACGTCACGTCCGAGCTGCAGGAAGGCGTCATGAAGACGCGCATGCAGCCCATCGGCAACGCGTGGTCCAAGCTGCCGCGCCTGATCCGCGATCTCAGCCACGAACTCGGCAAGAAGATCGATCTCGTCATGCACGGGCAGGAAACCGAGCTCGACCGCCAGGTGCTCGAACTCATCAAGGATCCGCTCACCCATCTCGTGCGCAACTGCGCCGACCACGGCCTCGAGCGGCCCGAAGAGCGCCGCGCCGCCGGCAAGCCCGAAACGGGCCGCGTCAATCTCAACGCCTTCCACGAAGGCGGCCACATCATCATCGAGATTTCGGACGACGGCCGCGGCCTCAACATCGAAAAGATCAAGCAGAAGGGCATCCAGAACGGCGTGGTGAGCGAAGCCGAAGCCGCCTCGCTCAGCGACCAGCAGGTCGCCCAGTTCATCTTCAAGGCGGGCTTCTCCACCGCCGCCGTCGTGACCTCGGTTTCGGGGCGCGGCGTGGGCATGGACGTGGTGCGCACCAACATCGAAAAGATCGGCGGCACGGTCGAGCTGCGCTTCCAGCGCGGCAAGGGCACCGCCTTCGTCATCAAGATCCCGCTCACGCTCGCGATCGTCTCGGCCCTCGTCGTCGAATGCTCGGGCGAGCGTTTTGCGATCCCGCAGATCAGCGTGCTCGAACTCGTGCGCGCGCAGTCGGGCTCCGAGACGACGATCGAACGCGTCAACGACTCGCCGTTCCTGCGCCTGCGCGATCGTCTGCTGCCGCTCGTGAGCCTGCACGATCTCCTGCGCCTCGGCGACGAGCGCGGCGTGGAGCCCGACCAGAGCTTCATCGTGGTCACGCAAGTCGGCACCTACACGTTCGGCATCATGGTCGACCGCGTGTTCGACACCGAAGAAATCGTCGTGAAGCCGGTGGCGCCCATCCTGCGCGACATCTCGATGTTCTCGGGCAACACGATCCTGGGCGACGGTTCGGTCATCATGATCCTCGATCCCAACGGCATTGCCGCCGCCTCGGGCGAAGCGGCTTCGATGGGCGAGCACGGGGCTGCAGCCGCGGGCGACGACGACAAGTCGGCGCGCGAAGCCGAGCGCATCGCGCTGCTGGTGTTCCGCGCCGGCGGCCAGGCGCCCAAGGCTGTGCCGCTGTCGCTCATCGCGCGTCTCGAAGAGGCCGACGCCGCGACGATCGAATTCTCCGACGGCAAGCCGGTGCTGCAGTATCGCGGCAAGCTCATGCCGCTGGTCACGATCGATCCGTCCTATCCGGTGCGCACCGAAGGCCGCCAGCCGATCCTGGTGTTCGCCGACCGCAACCGCAACATGGGCCTGCTCGTGGACGAAATCGTCGACATCGTCGAAGAGCGTCTGCAGGTCGAAATGAACAACGTGCGCCCCGGCATGGTGGGCTCGGCGATCATTTCGGGCAAGGCGACCGACGTCATCGACACCGCGCACTATCTGTCGCTCGCCTTCGGCGACTGGTTCGGCAAGGCAGATGCGCCGTTCGGCCAGTCGCAGCTGCGCCGCCTGCTGCTCGTGGACGACAGCCCGTTCTTCCGCAACCTGCTGCAGCCGATCCTGTCGGTGGCCGGTTTCGAGGTCACGACCGCCGAAACCGCCACGGGCGCGCTGGCGATGTGCGAAGCGGGCCGCGAGTTCGACGTGATCGTCTCGGACATCGAAATGCCGGGCATGAGCGGCTTCGAATTCGCCGAAGCGCTGCGCCGCACCGAGCGCTTCCGCGAGACGCCGATCCTGGCGCTGTCTTCGCACACGCATCCGCGCGACATCGAGCGCGCGCGCAACGTGGGCTTCACCGACTTCATCCCCAAGCTCGACCGCGAAGGCCTGCTTGCCTCGCTGAACGAGCTGGGTGCCGCTGCCCGCGTCGCGGCGCAGTAAGCGGCCAAGAGGAGAGACCGACATGAGCAACGCGCTGGTTCCCGCCGACAAGAGCATGGCCGTCAAAGCGGCGGGCTCGAACGTCGCCAACGATTTCGTCACGATGACGGTGGCGGACCAACTTTTCGGCATTCCCGTACTGACAGTGCAGGACGTGCTGGGGCCGCAGCGCATCACGCGCGTGCCGCTGGCCCCGCCCGAAGTGGCCGGTGCCCTCAATCTGCGCGGGCGCATCGTCACGGCTTGCGACGTGCGCCGACGCCTGGGCCTGCCCAAGCGCCAAGGCGACGGGCAGGGCATGAACGTGGTCGTCGACCACAAGGGTGAACTCTACGCGCTGATGGTCGACAGCGTGGGCGAAGTGCTGTCGCTGTCGTCCGACACGTACGAGCGCAACCCCAACACGCTCGATCCGCGCTGGCGCGAAGTGTCGGGCGGCATCTACCGGCTGAAGGGCAAGCTCTTGGTCGTGCTCGAGGTCGACCGCCTGCTCGCCTTCAAACGCGGCCCGGGCTCGGAAGCGGCGTAAAGGGGGGCTACCCCCTGAAGCCGGAAACCTTCGAAATCGCAAGTTCCAGCTCGCCCACGGGCGTTTCGACGAAGAAACATTGCTGCTCGAGTCCGCGCTTGAACGCAAAATCGAGCGTGAATTGCCAGGCGTCCGGCCCCGGGCTGCGGCCGAGAAGCTGCGCCCCCGCCGCAAATGACGTGGTTATCGAGGCCTGCAGAATACCCTCGTCGTCGATGCGATAGGTGCCATCCTCGGTGCGTCCTGCCGTGTCGGCCGAACGGATGCTGCCGTCGCGAACGGCGACCATCGCCGGGGCGAGATGGGTATCGTCGCTGAGGCTGTAGGGATAGATGCGCTCGACATCCATACGGGTGCTATCCTGGGTTGCTGAACGCGACACAATCTAACATCGACGCAACCGGATCGCCAGACGGAAGAATTCAGGCGGAGGGGGCCTCCGTCGCCGACATTGCCGCGGCGGTTGCGCGGCGTATTGTCGCGGGGGCGGTTTCCTTGCTAGGCTCTGCGCCAAGCTGGAAAAACCGGGAGGCCGCCATGATCGCGTTGAACGTCAATGGTCGGGAGACGCGGATCGACGTCGATCCGCAAACGCCGTTGCTTTGGGTCCTGCGCGACCATGTGGGCCTCACGGGCACCAAATACGGCTGCGGCATCGCCCAATGCGGGGCATGCACCGTGCATATCGACGGCCAACCGGTGCGCTCCTGCGGGCTGCCGGTCGGCGATGTGGGGTCGGCCAAAATCGTGACCATCGAGGGTCTGGCGCCGGCCGGGATCCTCACCAAAGTGCAGAAAGCGTGGCTCGATCTCGACGTGCCGCAATGCGGCTACTGCCAGTCGGGCATGCTGATGGCGGCAAGCGCGCTTCTCGCCGCCACGCCCAATCCCACCGACGCCGATATCGACGCGGCGATGACCAATATCTGCCGCTGCGGGACGTACCAGCAAGTGCGCGCGGCGATCCACGCCGCGGCCAAGGCCTGAGGAGGAGCGCGCCATGATCGACACGATCAAACTGGACCGCCGCGCATTCCTGGTCGGCACGGCCGCCGCAGGCGCGGGCTTTTCGCTCGGCTTCGGTGCTTCGCCCGCCGCCGCCCAAGGCGCTGTGCCCGAGGTCAATGCCTGGGTCGTGATCCGGCCCGACGACGGCGTGGTCATCCGCATCGCGCGCTCGGAAATGGGGCAGGGCACGCTGACGGGGTTGGCGCAGCTGGTCGCCGAAGAGCTCGAATGCGACTGGTCGAAGGTTTCGACCGAGTTTCCCACGCCCGGCCAGAACGTCGCGCGCAATCGCGTGTGGCGGAATTTTTCGACCGGCGGCTCGCGCGGCATTCGCGAAAGCCACGATTACGTTCGCCAAGGCGGGGCCGCCGCGCGCGACATGCTGATCCGTGCGGCAGCCGCCGAATGGAACGTGCCCGCCGGCGAATGTGCCGCGGCCAACTCCACCATCACCCATCGCCCGTCCGGACGCACCACGACCTACGGCAAGGTGGCGGCGGCGGCGTCCCGCCTGCAGCCGCCGGGCGAGATCGCCCTCAAGCCCGTCGCGGATTGGAAGATCGCAGGCAAGCCGCTCAATCGCCTGGACACGGCCGACAAGCTCACCGGCAAGCTCGTGTACGGTGCGGATATCAAGATGCCGGGCATGCTGACGGCGGCGATCAAGGCCTGTCCGGTGGTCGGCGGCAAACTTGGCTCGTTCGATGCGGCTTCTGTGCGCAGCATGCCGGGCGTCAAGCACGTGCTGGCGGTCGACGGCAATGCGGTCGCCGTCGTGGCCGACACGTATTGGCAAGCGCATTTGGCGCTCGAAAAACTGCCGATCGTTTGGGACAAGGGCCCGAACGCGTCCGTCTCCAGCGCTTCGATCGACACGATGCTCGACGAGGGGCTCGGTGCCGCACAAGCCTTTGTCGGCAACCGGCAGGGCGACGCGACCGCTGCGATCGCAGGGGCTGCGCGCCGCATCGAGGCGACCTATTCCTTCCCCTACCAGAACCACGCGCCGATGGAGCCGATGAACGCCACGGCGCTCTACACCGGCCAGCGCTGCGAAGTGTGGTGCCCGACCCAGAACGGCGAAGCCGCGTTGGCGGCGACGGCCGAGGCCGCCGGTCTGCCGGTGCAAAGCTGCGACGTGCACAAGACCATGCTCGGCGGCGGTTTCGGTCGACGCGGCCGCTCGGACTATGTGCGCCAGGCCGTGCTGGTCGCCAAGCAGATTCCCGGCGTGCCGGTGAAGCTGCTGTGGTCGCGCGAAGAAGACATGACGCAATGCGCCTTCCATCCGATCACGAAATGCAAGCTCACGGGCGCCTTGGACGCGGCCGGGAATTTGACCGGCTTGCATATGCGCATTTCCGGCCAGTCCATCCTTGCCTCGCTGCTGCCGCAGAATCTGCAGAACGGCATGGATCCGGTCGTGTTCCAAGGCCTCAATCCGGGCGGTGCGGAAGGCCAGTTCGGCTACGACATTCCCAATCTGCTGATCGACCATGCGATGCGCAACCCGCATATCCTGGCCGGGTTCTGGCGCGGCGTGAACGCCAACCAGAACGCGCTCTATGTCGAATGTTTCATGGACGAATTGGCGCGCGCGGCCAACCAGGACCCGCTCGAGTTCCGTCGCAAGATGCTGCGCCCGAAGCACCGCGTCGTGCTGGAAGCGGCGGCCGAAAAGGCGAATTACGGGCGCGCGCCGGCCGGGCGCCATCACGGGCTTGCCCAAGTGATGGCCTTCGGCAGTTACGTTGCGGCCTGCGCCGAAGTTTCGGTCGATGCGCGCGGCGCCCTCAAGGTCCACAAGATCGTCGCGGCAACCGATTGCGGCGTCGCGGTCAATCCCGCCCAGATCCATCGCCAAGTCGCGGGCTCCTTCGTCTACGGCCTGTCGGCGATGCTCTACGGCGAATGCACGGTCAAGGACGGCGCCATCGAGCAGACCAATTTCGACGCCTACAATGTGATGCGCATCGACGAGATGCCGGAGGTCGAAACGGTGCTCGTCGCGTCGGGCGGGTTCTGGGGCGGGGTGGGCGAGCCCACCATCGCCGTGGCCGCACCGGCCGTGCTCAACGCGATTTTTGCGGCGACCGGCAAGCGCGTTCGCGACCTGCCGCTGGTCAAGCACGATCTGAGGCGGGTGTGAGATCGGTGCTCGCGCTCGCGGCGGCGGCGATGCTGCTTGCGGCTGGGTCTGCCGAAGCGGGCGACGCCGCGCGCGGCCGCGCGATCGTGGCCGATGCGCGCGGCGGTCTGTGCGTGCTGTGCCACAAAGTGCCCATTGCCGAGGTGCTGTTCCAGGGCGAACTGGGCCCCGATCTGGCCGGCGTGGGCGCACGCCTGTCGGAAAGCGAATTGCGCGCGCGGCTGGTCGATCCGCGCGCCTTCAACCCGGACTCAATCATGCCTTCCTACGCGCGCACCGACGGATTCACGCGCGTCGCGGCCAACCAAGCGGGCCGGCCGCTCCTCAGCAACGCGCAGATCGACGACGTGGTCGCGTATCTTGCCACGCTGCGAGGCACCCCGTGACCGCGCGGCGGCAATTCCTTGCGGGTGCTTTGGCGCTGGCTTGCGTGCCGTCGGCAGCACGCGCGACGCCCGAAACCGTCGCCGAAGCGGTGCGCCAACTGGTCGCAGGCCGGCAAGTGCGCGACGGCGCTTTGACCATCGACGTGCCGCCCTTGGTCGAAAACGGCAACGCGGTACCGTTGACGGTCGCGGCACCCGCCGGTTTGTCCGTCGTAGCCTTGCACGTCTTCACCGAAAAGAACCCGCAGCCGCATGTGCTGCATGCGCGCTTCGCGGCTCCAACGCCGGCGGCGCGCGTGGCGACGCGGGTCAAACTCGCGGACTCGCAGACCGTCCTGGCGCTGGCCGAATTGCCCGACGGCACGTTCCTGCGCGCGCGCGCCGACGTGATCGTGACGTTGGCGGCGTGCATCGAGGATCCGACATGAGCGCGCGCGGTCTCGTCTCGGCACCGGCGCGCGTCAAGCGCGGCGAGGTCTTCGAGGTGAAGACGCTGGTCGCCCATCCGATGGAAACCGGCTTTCGTCCCGGCTTCGACGGCCGATTGATCCCGCGCGACATCGTCACGCGGATGGCCGTCAGCCTCGACGGCGCTGAATTGTTCGCGATGGAGATGTCGCCCGCGATCGCGGCCAACCCTTACGTCGCGTTTCCGATGACGCTCGAGAAGGGCGGCGTGCTGACGGTGGAATGGCGTGGCGACAACGGCTTTGTCGCCGAAGCGCGCATCGCGATTGCGGTTGCGTGAGACTGCCGCTGGTTCTCCTGCTGGTCGCGTGGGCCGCCGCCGCGGCGGCGCAGGATGCGCGCCGTTCGGGCTACGCCGACATGGGTCCCGCTTTGCGCGCCATGCAGGACGACGACGCGGCCAATCCCGCCTCGCTCTGGGTGCTGGAGGGCAGTGCCTTGTGGGGCGCGCGCGACGGTGCGGCCCAGCGCGCCTGCGCCGACTGCCACGGCGCGCCCGAGACGCTGCAAGGTGTCGCTGGGCGCTATCCGGCTTTCGACGCCAAACGCGCGAGCGCCGTCGATCTCGCGGGCCGGATCGAAGAATGCCGAACCGAGCGCCAGCAAGCGCCGCCGTTCGGGCGCGAAACGCGGCCCTTGCTGGCGCTCGAAGCGTTGGTTGTCCGCCAGTCGCGCGGCGTGCCGCTGGCGGCCGATCCCGCATTGGCAGCCGTCGCGTCTGTCGGCGAAACGCTGTGGCGGCAGCGGATCGGACAGCTCGATCTGTCGTGCGCGCAATGCCACGACGACCGGGCCGGTCTGCGGCTGGGCGGCACGCCGATCCCGCAAGCGCATGCGACTGCCTATCCGGTTTATCGCCTGGAATGGCAGGGGCTGGGGTCGCTGCAGCGGCGTTTGCGCAATTGCATGACCGGCGTGCGCGCCGCCCCTTACGCTTACGGATCGCAGGAATATCTGGCGCTCGAAGTGTACTTGGCGCGGCGCTCGGCCGGGATGCCCCACGAAGGGCCGGGTGTGCGGCCCTAGAGCGGTTCGGCGCTTACTTTGTCGAACTCACGCGTCGGGCACGCCTGTTGACGCTTCAAAGCCTGCGGCAGCAATGCCGACGAGCGCGCAGGCTTCGTCCTGCGGGCCCGTGTCGCCGGAAATGCCGACGGCGCCGATCGTCGCACTGTTCGCGCGCACCAGAACGCCGCCGGGCGAGGGCACGATGCGCCCGCCGCTGGCGGCCGAAATCGCGGCGATGAAGGCGGGCGAGGTCGCAGCGCGCTGCGTGAGTTCGCGCGTGCCGAAGCCCATGCCGAGTGCGCCCCAGGCTTTGCCGTAGGCGATCTCGAAGCGCAGGATGCCGGAGCCGTCCTCGCGCTTGGCCGAAACGACATGGCCCCCCGCATCGAGTACCACGATTGTGAGTGGGGCAAGGCCTAGGCGCCGACCTTCGGCCAGGGCTGCGTCGGCGAGGAATTCGGCTTTTACGAGCGTGAGGATCGACATGCGCCAATGCGTCTTTCGCGCGCGAAAAAAACGGTGCCGGTTGAGGGGATTGAACCCCCGACCTTCGGTTTACAAAACCGCTGCTCTACCGCTGAGCTAAACCGGCGATCCGCCCGCAGGTTTTTGCCCCATTGCGGGGGCCGATGTAAAGAGCGCGGCTCAGCGCGTTGCCGCACCCGGACGCGCGCGCGCGATCATCCAGCTCAAAATCGCGACGGGGATAAGGCCTGCGGCAACGATCGCGACGGCCCCGGTTGCGGCTTGGCCCAGGCGCTCGTCCGAGGCCAGCGAATAGACGCGCACGGCGAGCGTGTCGAAGCCGAAAGGCCGCACGATCAGCGTGGCGGGCAGTTCCTTGAGCACGTCGACGAACACGAGCAAAGCCGCCGTCAGAATCGAGCTGCCCATCAGCGGCATATGCACGAAGCGCAGCACGCGCGGCTTGCGCGCCCCAAGGCTTGCCGCCACGTCGTCCATCGCCGGCGTGATTTTCGCCATGCCGGTTTCGACCGGCCCCAAAGCGACCGCGAGGAATCGCACGACATAGGCATAGACGAGGGCGACAAGCGTGCCCGACAGCAGCAGCCCCGACGACACGCCGAACGTGGCGCGCAGCCACGCGTCGAGCGCATTGTCGAACAGCCCGAGCGGTACCAGAATTCCGACCGCGACGATCGAACCCGGGATCGCGTAGCCGATGCCGGCCACGCGCACGGCACCCGTCACGAGTTGCGTCGGCGTCAGGCGTTTGGCGTAGGCAAGGGCAAGCGCGAGCATGACGGTTGCGGCGGCCGCGAGTGCAGCGAGCGCAAGCGAATTGCCGGCATATTCGGCAAAGCGGGCGGCGAACAGCGGATCGCCGTCGCGCCACGCCATGCGCAGCAGCATGATGGCCGGTACGACGAAGCCGAGCAGCACCGGCAGCGCGCATGTGGCGAAGGCGGCGGCCGCGCGCCAGCCCGAGAGGCGCAAAGGTGCGAGCGGGCGATAGCGCCGCGTCGTGTGGTGCGTGCGCGCCGCCCCGCGCGAGCGGCGTTCGAGCCACAGCAGCAGCAGCACGAACACGAGCAATGCCGTGGCGAGCTGGCTTGCGGCGATGCGATTGCCCATGCCGAACCACGTGCGGTAGATCGCGGTCGTGAAGGTATCGACGCCGAAATACTGCACGGTGCCGAAATCGGCCAAGGCCTCCATGAGGGCGAGCGCCACGCCCGCGGCGATCGCGGGCCGGGCGAGCGGCAGGGCCACGCGCGCGAAAGCGCCCCACGCGTCGCGGCCCAGAACGCGGCTTGCCTCGAGCACGCAGACCGACTGTTCGAGGAATGCCGCGCGCGCCAGCAGATACACGTAAGGGTAAAGCACGAGCACCAGCATCGCGACGGCGCCGCCGAGCGACTGGATGTCCGGGAACCAATAGTCGCCGCGCCGCCAGCCGAACGCGTCGCGCAGCGCCGTCTGCACGGGCCCTGCGAATTGCAGCAGATCGGTGTAGGCGTAGCCGATGATGTAGGCCGGTATCGCCATCGGCAGCAGCAGCCCCAATTCGAGCGCGCGGCTGAACGGGAAGCGGCACATCGTCACGAACCAGGCGCACGCCACGCCGAGCGCCAGCGTGCCCGCCCCGACGCCGACGAGCAGCAGCGCGGTGTTGGCGAGAATGGCGGGCAGCGTCGTTGCCCACAGATGCGCCCACGCATCGCCTGCGGACAGGAACAGATTGGCCGCCACCGCCAAGATCGGCAGCATCGCAAATCCAGCGGCTGCCAGTGCAAGCCATGCCATCGGCGCCAGCCGGGCGGTGCGCCGGATGGGCGTGCGAATAGGCAGGGCTGCAGCAACGTCCGACAAATCGGCCTCGTGAGAATGCGAATGGTTCGCAATTTCTAGGCGATTATCGGCTCTTACGCCAGCCCGATCCCGCTGGACTTAAGCATTTCGAGCACGCGCAAGGCGATCTGCGTGCCGACATAAAGCAAAAACCCGTCGATCAGGCCTTTGGCGTAGGTCGGATCGAACGGCCGATCGAGTTTGGCGAGGGCTTGTGCCCAATGGAACCGCTGCGGCGGCCGGACAGGCGGCGCCGGCAGAGGCGCCGTCTGTGCAACGAACGCCGCCTGCGGCGGGTGCCGCATTTTCGGGCGCTGGGTCGGTACCCACACTTCGCTGATGCGTGTGCGCGGCGCGCCGTAGATTTCGCTCCAATAGATGGCTTTTTGCTCGGCCAGATCGAGGTCGGCCACCAAAGCGCGGGGCAACCATGCGTCGTACAGCAACGTCGCTACCAGATAGCGGCGTTCGCTAAGCTCGGTTGCCTCGGCATAGCTGCCCGGATACATAGCGTTTCCCATAAATACAAAATGTAATTTATTAAAATACCGTTTATATGGCCGGAGTCAATGCGGAATTTCACGTAACAGCGCGCACGATTAGACGCTTTCGGGGCGGAAGCGGGCTTGATTCAGCAGCACCGGGCACGCGACGATGCGCGTTACCTCGGGATCGTAGAGCGCGCGCAGCCGCGCATGCGGCACGCTGTAGCCGTCATGCAGAACGGCTTCCACGACCCAGGAATAGAGTTCGTGGCTGACGAAGCGCTGGCCCGGGCGAATCGGATCGCTGTGCGAATCGCTATTCATTCCGCAATTTTAGCCGCGAGAGCGGCGGTGCACCATGCTCGTGTGGTAGAAAAGGGGCATGCAACGCATCTGGGCAGCCCTGCTGGCAGGCACGATCGCGGCGGCGGCAGCGCCAGCCGCCGCGCAGGAACTGCGCCGCACCGACGAGCGGCATTTGCAGCGCCAGTTCGATCCGGTGGGGCCGCAAATGCTCGAAACGGCGCGCAGCCCCGAGGCCGCGCGCCCGCGCCCGGTGTTGCTGCGCAGCCCGCGAAGCCTGGCCGAGCTTGGGAGCTACGACGCGAAAGCCTCGGCCGCGTGCCGGGCGCGCGATTTCGGCCAGTTCGAGCAGCATCGCGCGACGGTCGTTCTTGCGGGGCGCACCTACGGCGCGGCTCTGTCGCAGGGCGAAGATTTGGCCGACGCGAAGGGCCTGGCGGTCCCGAAAGTGCTTTACGTGTTCGAGCAGCAGAGCACGACGGCGTGCCGCGTGTGGCGCTTGCGCGGATAGATTTTCAGATCTTAGGGCCCTTGGCGTCTTCGATGTTCGGCTTGACCTCTTGTTCGCCGAAAATCCGCAGGATAATGGCGTCGAGGCTCGCTTTCTCGTCGTCCTTGAGCTTCAAGTTCTCGTCGAGGAAATCGACATTGCTGTTGATGGCACGGATGCCGGCAGCGAGGTAAATGTCCATGATCTCGCGGATTGCGTGGAACTGCTTGCAGTTCACCGAATCCATGCGCGTGTCGAAGATGCCTGCAATCACGCTGCAGCGATTGAGAATATGCTGCAGCTCGAGGCGCCGCTTCTCGTCAAGGTTCAGCCGTTTTTCTTCTGAGCTCATCGGCCATGATTAAGGTCATTCGGCTGCTTTTGCAATGCTTAAGCGGCTGCGCTGGGCGAGTTGGTGGCAGCCCAGCGACACGAGCGCGCAGCCGAACATGAGGCTTGCCAGCGGCAGGCTGGTGCCGTCTTGGATGTGCCCCAAGACAAAGGTCGCGATCGCCCCCAGCGACATCTGCACGAAGCCGAGCAGCCCCGATGCCGACCCGGCGAGCCGAGGATCGACGCTGACCGCACCGGCGATCAGATTGGGCTGCGCGAATCCGTGCGCGATGCCGACCACGAAGATCGGCAGGAACAGCGCCCAGACTTCGAGCGGGAAGGCGAGCGCCCAGAACAGCCCGAAGCCGGTTCCCATCAAGCTGCACAGATTGCCGATCCGCACCATCCGGTCGAGGCCGATGCGCTGGCTGTAGCGCCCGGTCACGAAATTGCCGATCAAATAGCTCGCGGCACAGCCGGCGAACCAAAATCCGTATTCCGAGGGGGCGCGGCCCATGACCGTGACCATCAGATAGGGGGCGACCGCCAGGAACGCGAAGAACGCGACGGTATTGAACGACATCGCCAGCGTGTAGCCGACAAAGACGGGGCTGCGGACCAGCAGCGACCAGCCGCGCGCCAAATGGCCGAAATCGACGCTGGCCTGGCGGTGGTGGTTGGTCTCGACGGCCCGCGCGCCCGACCCGAGCAGCACCACGGCCACGAACACGGTCAGCAAAACGAAACTCGCCCGCCAGCCGAAATGCTCGTCGAGCAGGCCGCCGACCGACGGGGCCACCATCGGCATCAGCGACATGCCCATCGTCACATAGGCAAGTTCGCTGGCCGCCCGGTCGCGCGCGAACAGATCGCGCACCATCGCGCGCGAGACGACGAGCCCGACGCAGCAGCCGAAGGCTTGAAGAAAGCGCCCGACCAGCAGGATCTCGATGGTAGGGGCGACAAGGCACAGAATGCTGCCGACCAAGCCGATCGCCAAGCCGCCGAGCAGAACGGGGCGGCGGCCGTAGCAGTCCGACAGCGGCCCGTAGATCGGCTGGCCCAGCGCAATCCCGACCAGAAACAGCGTCAAAGCAAGCTGCGCCGTGCCGTAGTCGGATTGGAAGGCTTCGGCCAGGCGCGGCAGCGAGGGCACGAACACGTTCAGCGCAAACGGCGCGCAGCTGCTGATCGCGATCAGCAGCCACAATGGCGGGCGAGTGGCCGGAACGGTTGGCGGGGCGATCGGCGGTGCTGCGGGAGCGGACACGATGACGGCGACCATAGCAAGCTGGCGTGCGGCTTGCACGCCCTTGCAACGCTTCGCGATCCGGCGCATTTTGCCCCCGCTTTTGTCCAGTCTTTTTCCCCCTGCCGCAGGTATTCCCCGCCCATGACGCTCAACGTGGCACTGCACCACCGCACGGCCTACAAATACGACCGTCAGATCGCCCTTGGGCCCCAAGTGGTGCGCCTGCGCCCGGCCCCGCACAGCCGCACGCCGGTGCTCGCCTATTCGCTGAAGATTTCGCCCGAGCCGCATTTCCTCAATTGGCAGCAGGATCCGCACGGCAATTGGCTCGCACGCCTCGTTTTCCCCGAAAAGACCGACCATTTCACGGTCGATGTCGATCTCGTCGCCGACATGGCGGTGCAGAATCCATTCGACTTTTTCCTCGAGCCCTACGCGCAGAAATTTCCGTTCAAGTACGAAGACGGGCTGCTCGAAGATCTCGCCCCCTTCATGAAGCCCGACAAAGCGGGCCCGATGCTCGCGCAGTGGCTTGCCAAGGTGCCGCGCGCAGAAACCGTCACGATCGATTTCCTCGTGGCGCTCAACCAGCGGCTGCAGAAAGATATCGGCTACATCATCCGCCTCGAGCCCGGCGTGCAGGATTGCGAGACCACGCTCACGCGCGCCAAGGGCTCGTGCCGCGACACGGGCTGGCTGTTCGTGCAGATCCTGCGCCATCTCGGGTTGGCGGCCCGCTTCGTGTCGGGCTATCTGATCCAGCTCGTCGCCGACCAGAAGGCGCTCGACGGGCCTTCGGGCACCGAGGTCGATTTCACCGATCTGCATGCGTGGACGGAAGTGTATCTGCCGGGGGCCGGCTGGATCGGGTTCGATCCGACCTCGGGCCTGATGACCGGCGAAGGCCATATTCCGCTCGCAGCGACACCCGCCCCGCAATCGGCCGCCCCCGTCGAAGGCCTCATCGAGAAGGCCGAAGTCGAATTCGGCCACGAGATGAAAGTCACGCGCATTGCGGAATCCGCGCGCACGACGAAGCCCTACGACGAGGCGGCATGGGCGCGCATCGAAGCGCTCGGCCACCATGTCGACACGCATCTTGCGCGCGGCGACGTTCGCCTCACGATGGGCGGCGAACCCACCTTCGTGTCGATCGACGACATGGACGGGCCCGAATGGAACACGGCAGCACTCGGGCCCACCAAGCGGCGGCTCGCGGGCCAGCTTCTGAAGCGCTTGCGCAAAATCTGGTCGCCGGGCGCTTTGCTGCATTACGGCCAGGGCAAATGGTATCCGGGCGAGCAATTGCCGCGCTGGGCGCTCGGGTGCTTCTGGCGCAAGGACGGCGAGCCGATCTGGCGCGATCCGGCTTTGCAGGCCGACGATTCGCTGAAGACGAACGTGGGCTTCGACCATGCCGAGCGTTTTGCCCAGCGCCTGTGCGAGCGCCTCGGTATTCCGCCGATCTTCGCCCAGCGCGCCTACGAGGATGCCTGGTACTATCTGTGGCGCGAGCAGCGCCTGCCGGTGAATGTCGATCCGCTCAAATCCAATCTGAAAGACGCCGAAGAGCGTGCGCGCCTCGCGCGCGTCTTCGAGCAGGGCCTCGACAGCCCGGTCGGCATGGCCTTGCCGATCACGCGCGGCTGGCAAGGCGGCCCGCGCAAATGGACGAGCGGCTTCTGGTTCGTGCGGCCGCAGCACATGTTCTTGATCCCCGGCGATTCGCCGATGGGCCTGCGCCTGCCGCTCGACAGCCTGCCGTGGTCGGCCCCCGGCGACTATCCCTACCATTGGGAGCGCGACCCGTTCGAAACGCTGCCGCCTTTGCCCAAGCGCGATCCGCGCGAGCGCGCGTTGCAAGTGGGCGGGGCGCCCGCGCGCACGACCTCGGGGACCGGCATCGGGCCGCAGGGCCAGCCGATGCCCGACCGTCAGGCCATCGAAGAGCTGCGCAAGCGCGAACGCTCCTCCTTGCGTCCGCAGCAATCGGCGACCGGCATGGTGCGCACGGCCTTGTGCGTCGAGCCGCGCGACGGCCTGCTGCACATCTTCATGCCGCCAGTCCCCACGATCGAAGACTATCTCGATCTCGTGGCGCATATCGAGGACACGGCCAAGGATCTCGCCCAGCCGATCTTGATCGAAGGCTATCCGCCGCCGAGCGATCCGCGCGTGGCCCATTTCTCTGTCACGCCCGACCCCGGCGTGATCGAGGTCAACGTGCATCCGGCGGAAAACTGGGGCGAGCTCGTCGACCGCACGGTTTCGCTCTACGAAGAGGCGCGCCAGACGCGGCTCGGCACCGAGAAATTCATGCTCGACGGCCGCCATGTCGGCACGGGCGGCGGCAACCATTTCGTGCTCGGCGGCCAGACGCCGTCGCAGTCGCCGTGGCTGCGCAGGCCCGACCTGTTGGGCTCGATGCTGCGCTTCTGGCACAACCATCCGGCGCTTTCGTATCTGTTCTCGGGGCTTTTCATCGGCCCCACCTCGCAGCATCCGCGCATCGACGAGGCGCGCAAAGACCAGGTGCACGAGCTCGAACTCGCCCTCTCGCAGCTGCCGGCCAAGGATACGGCCGGCATCGCGCCGTGGCTCGTGGACCGCATCCTGCGCAACGTGCTCGTGGACGTGACCGGCAACACGCACCGCACCGAGTTCTGCATCGACAAGCTCTATTCGCCCGACAATGCCGGCGGCCGGCGCGGGCTCGTGGAGCTGCGCGCCTTCGAAATGCCGCCGCATGCGCGCATGAGCCTCGTGCAGCAGCTTCTGCTGCGCAGCCTCGTCGCGCATTTCTGGGAGCAGCCCTACACGCACAAGCTCGTGCGCTGGGGCAACACCGTGCACGACAAATTCATGCTGCCGCATTTCGTGGCCGAAGACATGGTCGACGTGCTGCAGACCCTGCGCGAAGCGGGCTACGCCTTCGAAGATTCGTGGTTCGAGCCGCATTGGGAATTCCGCTTCCCCAAGCTCGGCAGCGTGGCCTATCGCGGCGTGGATCTCGAACTGCGCCACGCGCTCGAACCCTGGCACGTGCTGGGCGAAGAGGCGGGGGCGGGCGGCACCGTGCGCTACGTGGACAGCTCGCTCGAGCGGCTGCAGGTGCGCGTGCGCAATCTCGTCGACACGCGCCACATGCTGGCGTGCAACGGCGTGCGGGTCCCCCTGCATCCGACGGGCGTGGAGGGCGAATACGTGGCGGGCGTGCGGTTCCGCGCATGGGATCCGGCCTCGGCGCTGCACCCGACCGTCGGCGTGCATGCCCCGCTCGTGTTCGATCTGGTCGATGGCTGGAGCAAGCGCTCGATCGGCGGCTGCACCTACCATGTGGCGCATCCGGGCGGTCGCAACTACGACCGCTTCCCGGTCAACGCCAACGAGGCCGAAGCGCGCCGCCGCACGCGCTTCTTCGGGATCGGACATTCGCCGGGTTCGCTGATACCGCAAGCCCCCTCCGTCGATCCGGATTTCCCGCTGACCCTTGACCTGCGCCGCACGGCCCCGCCAAGCTTGAGCTGAACCGACGGAGTCCCGCCAAGGCGCGCATGGAAGACCTACGTCTCAATCGTGCCGCACCGTCCGATGCGGACGCGACAGCCCCGCCATTCGACGAAATGGTCACCGGGGCGGGGCAGATTCGCAGCCACTGGCAGGCCCTGATGGGCGCCTTGCGCACGCTCGCACCCGGGGCGATGGCCGAGCGCATGGAGCGCGCGCGCCGCCAGTACGACGAAAACGGCGTCACCTACAATGTGTTCGCCGAATCGCGCCAGCCGCAGCGCCCGTGGCAGTTCGATCTCATTCCGCTCCCCGTGCCGGCGGAGGAATGGCGCGACATCGAAAAGGGCCTCGTGCAGCGCGCCAATCTGCTGGAGCGCATCATTGCCGACGTCTACGGCCCGCAATCGCTGATCCGCGAGCGGCTGATGCCGCCGGCGCTCGTGCAAGCCAACCCCGCCTTCCTGCGCGCCTGCCACGGCATCAAGCCCGCCAACGGGGCACCCCATCTGCATTTCTACGCCGCCGACATTGCGCGCGGGCGCGACGGGCGCTGGCGCGTGTGCGCCGACCGCGTCAACGCGCCGTCGGGGGCGGGCTACGCGCTCGAAAACCGCAACGTGCTGATGCGCACGCTGCCGGAGTTTTTCCAGTCCGCCAATGTGCGCAGGCTCACGCCGTTCTTCGAATTGTGGCAGACGGCGCTGGCCCAGCTCGCCCCGCGCCAGCGCGAAAATCCGCGCATCGTGCTGCTCACGCCCGGCCCCTACAGCGAGACCTATTTCGAGCATGTGTATCTCGCCCGCCAACTCGGCCTCACGCTGGCCGAGGGGGCTGACCTCACCGTGCGCAACGCCAAGCTCTATCTGAAGACGCTGGGCGGTTTGCAGCAGGTCGATGTCGTGCTGCGCCGCCTCGACGAAGACTATTGCGATCCGGTCGAGCTGCGGCCGGAATCCGCGATCGGCGTGGCCGGTCTCGTCGATGCGGTGCGCGCGGGCAACGTCACGATCGCCAACGCGCTCGGGGCGGGCGTGGTCGAAACGCCCGCGATGATGCCGTTCCTGCCGGGTCTTGCCAAACATCTGCTGGGCGAAGAGCTCGAGATGCCGTCGGTCGAGACCTGGTGGCTCGGCCAGCGCGCCGTGCTCGAAGAAGTCGCCGGGCGGCTCGACGACTACGTGATACGCCCGTGTTTCGCGGGCGACATGCTTGAAGCCTCGGTCGTCGGCGCGCAACTCGATGCGCCCCGCCGCCGCCATCTGCTCGAGCGGCTGCGCGCGGCCCCGCATCGCTACGTGGCGCAAGCGCGCATGCACAAATCGGCGATGCCGGTGTGGACGCAGAACGGCCTTGTGCCGCGCCCGCTCTTGATGCGCTGTTTCCTCATCCGCCACGAAGGCGGCTACGTGCCGATGCCGGGCGCGATGACGCGCGTCGCTGCCGACGACAACGGCTTCGACATTTCCATGCAGCGCGGCGGGGCCGCCAAAGACACGTGGATCATCCAGCACGAGCACGCGCCCATCGTTGTGCGCCCGCGCGCGTCTGCCGTGCGCGAGCCGCTGCGCCGCTCGGCGGGCGAATTGCAGAGTCGGCTTGCCGACAATCTGTTCTGGCTCGGCCGCTACACCGAGCGCTTGGACAATGCCGCGCGCCTGATGCGCGCGTGCCTCGTGCGGGCCCCCGCCGGCGGCAGTTCGGCGCGCGAAATCGCCGAGTTCCAGGTGCTGGCCGGCATGCTCGCCGCGCGTGGCCTCATCGAGCGGCCGTTCGGCGGCCTGCCGGACGGGCGCGCCATGGCCGAAGCGCTCGGCCATGCGTGCGGACCCGAAGGCGGCTTGGCGCATCTCTTTCAAGCTTTGCAGCGCATCGCACCCACGGTGCGCGATCGGCTTTCGGCCGACATGTGGAACGTCGTCAACGAGCAGGTGCGCGACGCGCGGTTGCGCTTCGAAAGCCAGCCCGGCGACCTCGACCGGCTGCTCGAAGGCATGGACTACACGATCGGCGTGTGCGCGGCGTTCCACGGCATGGCGGCCGAGAACATGACGCACGGCTCGGGCTGGCGCTTCCTCGATCTCGGCCAGCGCATCGAGCGCGCCTCGCACGGCGTGTCGGTGGTGCACGACGTGTTTGCGGCCTCGGGGCAAGGGGCCGAGCCGTGGCTGCGGCTGCTCCTTGAAGTGAGCGACAGTGCCATCACCTACCGCACGCGCTACATGGCGGCCGTGCAGCCGGCCCCCGTGCTCGATCTGGTGCTGTGCGACGAGACGAACCCGCGCGCGATCGCCTACCAGCTGCGCCAGATCGAAACGCATCTGTGCGAGCTCGTGCAGCGCGACGTGCGCGCCTATTCCCAGCCCGAGCAGCGCATCGCGCGCGCCGTGCTGGCCGGCATCGAACTCTTCGACGTCGAGCGCGTCGGCTCCACCTTCGACCGCGCGGCGATGGCGGCACTCGAAACGCTGCTCGGCGACACGCGCGCGCGCCTTTCCGATCTTTCCGAGGCGATCACGCGCGCCTATTTCAGCCACGTCAAAACCGCCCAGTCGATCGGCTACGAGATCGGCCCTGCGGCGGAGCCGCGCCCATGATCCCCCGAGCGGCGGAGCCGCGCCCATGATCTACGATGTCGTGCACCGCACCACCTACCGCTACGAAGAGCCCGTCGATCTTTCGTACCACGTGATGCGCGTGCTGCCGCGCGTGCTGCCCACCCAGCGCATCCTGCGCGCGGGCACGATCGTCACACCCGCCCCCGTGCGCGTGCAGGACGGCATCGACTATTTCGGCAATGCCGTCACGCACATGTCGCTCGAAGAGCCGCACGCCGAGCTCGTCGTCGATGCGCGTTCGCTTGTGGAGGTGCGCGCAGCCCCCGTGCCCGACGCGAACGCGACGCCGGCCTGGGAGGTCGTGCGCGACGCGCTCGACGGCGGCGGCCTGCCGATCGAGACGCACGCGGTCGAATTCGTACGCGCCTCGCCGATGGCCGCCATCGACGATTCGGTGCGCGACTATGCGGCCGCCTCCTTCCAGCCGGGGGCGCCGCTGCTCGCGTGTCTGCTCGATCTCAACAAGCGCATCCGCAACGATTTCACGTTCGATCCGCGCGCGACGAACGTCGCCACGCCGGTCGGCGACGTCATGCAGATGCGCCGCGGCGTGTGCCAGGATTTCGCGCATGTGATGATTGCGAGCGTGCGCGCCATGGGCCTCGCGGCCCGCTACGTGTCGGGCTATATCCGCACCTACGCGCCGCAAGGGCAGATCCGCCGCCAAGGGGCGGATGCGAG
The DNA here is from genome assembly GCA_020248985.1 of Telmatospirillum sp. GTDB lineage: Bacteria > Pseudomonadota > Alphaproteobacteria > CACIAM-22H2 > CACIAM-22H2 > Tagaea. The sequence continues at coordinate 120,219 of JADCGL010000018.1, forward strand.
CCACGCCTGGATCTCGGCCTTCGTGCCGGGGGCGGGCTGGATCGACCTCGATCCGACGAACGATCTCGTCGTCGGCGAAGAGCATGTGGTGCTCGGCTGGGGCCGCGACTACGGCGACATCGCCCCCATTCGCGGCGTCATTCTGGGCGGCGGCGCGCATCGGCTCGACGTTTCGGTCGACCTAAAGCCCGTTTCGGACGAAGACCAAGCATAGATTGTTGGCCGGCATCGCGACGCGCTGCGGGGCATCGAACCCTGCGGCGGCCGCGGCGATATCGGCAAGGCGGCGAATGCCCCAGGCCGGATTGCGCGCGCGCAGATCGGCGTCGAACGCCAGATTGGAGGCGGCCGTGGGCACGCCGTCTTCGAAATAGGGGCCGTACAGCACCAGCACGCCGCGTGGCGAAAGCGTGCGTTTGGCGCCCGCCAGCAGTCCCAATGCCGCTTGCCAGGGGGCGATATGCACCATATTGGCGCAGAAGATCGCATCGCACGCTGCGATGGGCCAGTGTGCGGCGGTCGTGTCGAGTTCGATCGGCGCTTTCAGGTTCGCAAGGCCGCTGTCTTCGCGATAGGCGGCGATCGAAGCGCGGTTGGCCGCATCGGGATCGCTCGGCTGCCAAACGAGCCGCGGCAAGGCTTGCGCCATGAAAACCGCGTGCTCGCCGGTTCCCGACGCAATCTCGAGCAGATGTTCGGCGTGCGGCGGCAAATGCTGTTGCAGCGCCGCCAGGATCGGTTCGCGGTTGCGAAAAGCGGCAGGCGACGAGCGGCGCGGATCGGGCGGCGTCATGCCGAGGCGCGGGCCGCGCGCGCCAGCGTGCGTTCGGGCGGCAGATGCACGACGACGGTGGTGCCCTTGGCGATTTCGCTGGCGATGGCGAGCGTGCCGCCATGCAGTTCGACGAGCTTGCGCGACAAGGGCAGGCCAAGGCCCGTGCCCTCGAAGCGGCGCGACAGCGCATTGTCGACCTGCGCGAACGGCTCGAGGGCGCGCGGAATGTCTTTGGGGTCCATGCCGATGCCGGTATCGCGCACGACGAGCTCGACGCCCGCATCGTCGGCGACACGCGCCTCGAGTTCGACATTGCCGCCCGGCGGCGTGAACTTGACCGCGTTCGACAGCAGATTGAGCAGCACCTGCTTGAGCCGGCGCGCATCGGCGCGGATGGCCGGCAGCTCGGGCGCGAGGCGCTTGACGACGCGGACTTTGCCCACTGTCGCGCGCGGCTCGACCAGCCGCAGGCTCGCGGCCGCAAGCTCGGCCACGTCGACTTTTTCTTCGTCGAGTTCAGCGCTGCCCGCTTCGGCTTTCGAGATATCGAGAATGTCGCCGATCACGTTCAGCAAATGCGAGCCGCTCGCGTGGATGTCGCGCGCATATTCGATGTAGCGGGGCTCGCCCACCGCGCCGAAAATCTCGCGGAAGATGATCTCCGAGAAGCCGATCACGGCGTTGAGCGGCGTGCGCAGTTCGTGGCTCATATGCGCAAGGAAATCGGATTTGGCGCGGTTGGCCGCTTCGGCTGCTTCCTTGGCGTGGCGCAGCGCTTCTTCGGTTTCGCGCCGCTCGGTCAAGTCGAGCAGCAGCGTCACCCAGCCGCCGTCGGGCAGCGGCGAGCGGCGCGTCTGGATGTAGCGGCCGTTCTTGCGCCAGCCTTCGGCGATCCAGGGCATCGGCTCGCGGTTGCGCGCGAGCCGCCGTGCGATCTCGGCCTCGACGTCGTCGACGGGCCCGAGATCGCCGCGCGCGAGCTGGAAGCGCATGTTGGTGGCGTAGTCGGATCCTGCCAGCGGAAAATCCGCCGGAATTTCGAGCATGCGTCGTGCGGTCTCGTTCCACACCACGAGTTTGGCCTCGCCGTTGTAGACGATGATGCCTTCGTCGATGTTCTCGATCGTGCTTTCGAGGATCTGGGTCTTTTCGGCGATTTCCTTGGCGCGCGCGCGCTCCTGCGTGACGTCGACCGCGATCACGGCAAAGCCGCCGTCGTCGAGCGGCTGCAGGCGGCGGTCCACCGCGCGGCCGTCGGCATAGAAAATGGTGCGCATGCTGGCCTTGCCGGCGTCGATCCTCTCGATCTCCCGGCGCCACACGTCGCGCGTGCCGTCGCGCGGATCGAGACGGCCGCGCGCGAACATCGTGTTGAGCAGCTCTTCGTAGGTTTTGCCGGGCTGCAGCATTTCGCCGAGCGCGAGCCGCTGGCGATAGGCGCGGTTGAAGAACACGAGCCGGTGCGCGCGGTCGAAGACGGCGATCGCGGCATCGAGCGAGTCGAGCGCGCGCAGCAGCCGCCTCTCGGAGATGTGCGCGCGCTCGGCCTCGGCGAGTTCGACCGTGATGTCCTTCGAAGTGCCGCGATAGCCGAGAAACGCGCCGTCTTCGCCGAAGATCGGCCGGCCCGACACCGAGACGATGCGGTCCGTCCCGTCCGGCAGCGCACGCCGCAGGCGGAAATCGCGGAATTCGCGCCGTGCTTCGAGATCGGCTCTGTGCGCGTCCATGTCGCCGTCGAGTGCGCTGTCGATGCCGCGCTCCCAGCGGCGCAGGCCGATGAAAGAGTGCTCGATCGGCGTCAGCGTGGTGCGCGTGGGGCGCGTGAGATAGACGAGGCGATGCTCGGAATCCTCCTCCCACAGCCAGTCGGCCGAAAGGGCGGTGAAATCGGCGAGGCGCTGGCGCAGCTGGTCGATTTCGGCGGATTTTTCGGCAAGCTCGAGATCGAGGGTTGCCGCGTGCGTCGCGATGCGTGCCGTGCCGCGATAGCCCTGGAAATGCCCGCCCTTCACAACCGGCGTGCCGGCAAGGGCAAGCACGCAGCGCTGCCCGTCGGCGCCGGGCCCGGCGAGCATCACGTCGCGAAAGGGGGCCTGGCGGTCGAGCGTGTCGCCAAAACGTGCGGACGCCATCGGATCGAGCGCGGCGCGGATTTCGGCAAGCGTGCGGCAGCCCGCCAGCGTCGCCGCAAGATCGGGCCTGTTCGCGCGCAGGGCGCCGTCGCTGTCGGCCTCCCAGAACAGGTCGGCGGCCGACTGCGCCAGTTGGCGCTGGCGCACGAGTTCGGCCTGCGCGCGGCGCGCGCGCCAGCCAAGCCAGCCGCACAAAGCCAAAGCGGCGGCAGCGACGATCGCGGGGGCAATCGCAGCTGCCATGTCTGCGGGCTCAGTACTGGACGAGGCTGTCGAAGGCGACGGGCAGGCGCTTGCGACCTTCGAGGAATTTGAGTTCGATGAGGCAAGCGGCCGCGCGCACGTCGGCACCCGATTTCTGCAGCAGGGCGATCGCCGCATTCAGCGTGCCGCCGGTCGCCAGCACGTCGTCGAGCACGACCACGCGCGTGCCCGGCTTGACGGCGTTTTCCTGGATTTCGAGCGTGTCTTCGCCGTATTCGAGCGCGTAGGTGTGCGGCACGGTTTTGCCGGGCAGCTTGCCGCGCTTGCGCACCATCATGAAGCCGCAGCCCATCGTGAGCGCCAAAGGTGCGGTCACCAAAAAGCCGCGGCTTTCGATGCCGGCGAGCAGATCGGGCTTGTAGGGGGCGATCGCCTCGGCGAGCCGGTCGACGGCCGCCTTCCACGCGACGGCCGAGGCCAGCAGCGGCGAGATGTCGCGAAACAGAATGCCGGGCTTGGGGAAGTCCGGTACGTCGTGGATGTAGGATTTGAGGTCCATAGGGGCTCCTGGCTCGGGCGGCAGGAGCGCAGGATTAGGCATCACCCTGCATTTCGTCCAGACGAATCTCGGCTCCGCACGATCCGCTCGACGGCGACCGCCTTGACGACCGCAAAAACCGGGCTGCCGAGGGCAAGATCGAGTGCATCGAGGGCGGCGCGCGTGATGCGGGCGACCAGGCGCTGGCCGCCCACGACGACGGCAAGTTCCGCGTAAGCCCCGGTTTCCGGGATCAGATCGACGACATGGCCGGCCAGCACGTTGCGTGCGGACAGCCCTTCCGGGCGCTGGGTCGCCAGCAGCACGTCGCGCGCGCGGATGCGCACGCGCACGAAAGCGCCAGGTTCCGCCTCGATCTGCGGCACGGCCATTTCGCTGTCGCCGAAGGCAAGATAGCTCAGCGCATAGGCGGCATCGTGCCGCAGCAGGGTCGTGTCGATCGCGGCCCCGGCTTCGAACCGGCCGACAAGCGGGCGCAGATCGAGCCGCGACATCACGTCGGCGAGCGCGCCGCACGCGGCGATGCGCCCCCCATCGACGATCGCGAGCGTGTCGGCAAGGCGCACGACCTCGTCGAGCGCGTGGCTCACATAGACGATCGGCACTTTCGTGCGCACATGCAGCGCGTCGAGATAGGGCAGCAGTTCCGCCTTGCGGGGCGCATCGAGCGAGGCAAGCGGCTCGTCGAGCAGAAGAATGTCCGGCTGGGCCAGCAGCGCACGCCCGATCGCCACACGCTGGCGCTCGCCGCCCGACAGGCCGAAAGGATGGCGCGCCAAGAGATCGCGCAACCCCAACAGATCGACGACCGCGTCGAATTCGATGCCTTTGCCGTGGCGGCCCGCGCGCGCCTGCCCGTAGCGCAGATTGGCCGCGACGCGCAGATGCGGAAACAGGCGCGCATCCTGGAACACGTAGCCGATGCGGCGCTGCGTGGCGGGCACGTCGATTCCGGCGGCGGAGTCGAACAATGTGCGCCCGGCGATCTTGATGGTGCCGGCGGTCGGGCGCGCGAGCCCTGCGATCGCGCGCACGATCGAGGTTTTGCCGGCACCCGACCGGCCGAACAGCGCCAGCACGCCGCCCGTCGCCGCATCGAGCTTCACGTCGAGTGCAAACGCACCTTGCGTCATGCGGAAATCGAGAAGCGGCATCAGCGGCCGAAACGTTTTCGCATGTGCTTGGCGATCGCCTCGGCGAGCACGAGACCGCCGAGGGCAAGCGCAAGCGACACGGCCGCGAGCTTGGCGGCCGTCGCGTCGCCGCCCGGGCTTTGCGTCGCCGCATAGATCGCGAGCGGCAAGGTCTGGGTTTCGCCGGGCACGTTCGAGGCGAAGGTGATGACGGCGCCGAATTCGCCCAAGCTCGCCGCAAACGCGATCACGGCGCCGGCAAGTATGCCGGGGGCGATCAGCGGCAGCGAGATCGTGAAGAAGCGGTCGAGGGCACCGGCACCCAAGGTGCGCGCCGCCTCGTCGAGGCCCGGATCGAGCGCTTCGACCGAAATGCGGATCGCGCGCACGAGCAGCGGGAACACCATCACAGCCGTCGCGACCGTAGCCCCTGCGGCCGTGAACACCAGGCGAATGCCGAATTGCGCTTCGAGCCACGCTCCCAGCGGCCCGCGCACGCCGAGCAGCAACAGCAACGCATAGCCGACCACGACCGGCGGCAAGACGAGCGGCAGATGCACCGCCGCATCGAGCAGCGCTTTGCCGGGGAAATCGCGGCGGGCGAGGAGCCAGGCCACGAGGATTGCCGGCGGCAGCGCTGCCGCCACCGCCGTCAGCGCAATGCGCAGGCTCAAGCCGATCGCGGCGAGTTCGGCTTGCGTGAAGTCCGGCATGTCAGTCGACGGCAAAGCCGTGTCTGGCGAACACGGCCAAGGCAGCGGGCGATTGCAGCGCTTCGAGCAGGCGGCGATTGGCGGCCGTGTCGCGGCCGGCAACAAGCGCAAACGGATACGAGATCCGCGCATGGCTTGCCGCAGGGAACGTCGCCACACGCGCGACGCGCGGGGCCGCCGCTGCATCGGTTGCGTAGACAATGCCGAGCGGCACTTCGCCGCGTTCGACGAGTGCGACGGCCGCACGCACGGACTCAGCGCGTGCAAGGCGTGGTTCGGCAAGCGTCCACAGACCGAGTGCCGTCAGCGCCTGCTGCGCATAGCGCCCGACCGGCACATGCGCCGGATCGCCGGTCGCAATGCGGCCATTGCCAAGGCGCGCCGCAAACGCGCCCGGCGTTTCGAGCGCCAACGGTGTCGTTTGGTCAGCCGGCGCCAAGACGACGAGGCGGTTCGACAGATAGCTGCGCCTTGTGTCCGTCACGAGTTTGCCGCGCTGCTGGAGATAGTCGGCCCATTCCTCGTCGGCGGACGCAAAGATATCGGCGGGCGCGCCGTTTTCGATCTGGCGTGCAAGCGTGGACGAGGCGGCAAACGAAAAGCGGGCCGTATTTCCCGTCGCCGTCACGGCCTCTTGCAAGGCATCGGTCAGTGAGGCGGCGGCGTAGATCAACGGCGCTTGCGCCTGTGCTGGCAGGCCCAGCCCCAACAACGCAACGGCTATCAAAAGAACGCGTTTCATTCGGCGCCACCCCGCTATATCCGTTCGGATATAACGACAGGGCGCGTCGTTCTGTCAATCGCGCCGCGCGGGAAAATTGCGGCCATTCCCGACTTGCACTATTTTCCGCGCATGGCCCGCGTCGCGTTCACCGGCAATCTGAAGCGCCATGTCGACTGCCCGGTCGCGCAAGCGGCGGGGGCGACGGTCGAAGCCGTGCTGGAAAACGTGTTTGCCGCCAATCCGCGCCTGCGCTCCTACGTCGTCGACGACCAAGGGCGGGTGCGCAAACACGTCAATCTCTACGTCAACGACAAGCGTGCCGCGTTGCGCGATGCGGTCGGGGCGGACGACGAAATCTTCGTGTTCCAGGCCCTGTCGGGCGGCTGAAGGGGGAGACGATGGGCAAACGCATTCTGGTTGCCACGCGCAAAGGATTTTTCGACGTGCGGCGCGGGCGCGGCGGCTGGCGCATTGCGCGCACCGCGTTTCTGGGCGACATCCTGTCGCAAGCGATGTACGACCGGCGCGACGGCACGCTCTACGTCGCCCAGTCGCTCGGCCATTTCGGCGTCAAGCTGCAGCGCTCGAACGACGGCGGGCGGACCTGGGCCGAGATCGCGGCCCCCGCCTTTCCCAAAACCGCCAAGAAGCATGGGCCCAGCGTCGATTATCTGTTCTCGCTCGAAACGGGCGGGGCGGACGAGCCTGGCGTGCTGTGGTGCGGCACCGTCTCGGGCGGTCTGTTTCGCTCGGCCGATCGCGGCGACAGCTGGGCGCTCAATACCGGATTGTGGAATGTGCCTGCGCGCAAAGAGTGGAACGGCGGCGGCTTCAATGTCGACAAACCCGGCATCGATACGATCCTCGTCGATCCGCGCGATTCCAAACGCATCGTTGTCGGCATTTCGACGGGCGGGGTATGGCAGACGGCCGACGGCGGCAAAAGCTGGCGCAACAGCTCGCGCGGCCTCTACGCCGAATACATGCCGCCCGCCAAGCGCGAAGATCCCAACGCGCAGGACGTGCACCGCATCGCGCGCTGTGCGGCCGCACCCGACGTGCTGTGGCTCCAGCACCACAACGGCGTGTTCCGCTCGACCGACGGGGGCGAGACTTGGGCGGAGGTGACAACGATCAAGCCCGCCAAGTTCGGTTTTGCGGTCGCCGCCCATCCGACCGATCCCGCAACCGCTTGGTTCGTGCCCGGCGTCAAAGACGAATGCCGCATTCCGGTCGGCGGCAAACTCGTCGTCGCGCGCACGCGCGATGCGGCGCGCAGCTTCAAGCTTCTGACGAAGGGGCTGCCGCAGCGCCACGCCTACGACCTCGTGCTGCGCCACGGCCTCGACGTGAATGCAAGCGGCACGGTGCTCGCCATGGGCTCGTCCACGGGCCATTTGTGGGTTTCGGAAAGCGGCGGCGACGATTGGACCTTGGTCGGCGCCAATCTGCCGCCGATCGCCAGCGTGCGCTTTGCCTGAGCGCTATTTCGCGCGCTCGCCGATGTCCCAATAGAGCCCGGCCATCAGCTGCACGCCCTGGCGCGCCACATGCGGCAGCATGTGCTCGTCGGGCGCGTGCTGGCGGCAGGCCGGGTAGGAGTGTGGAACCCACACGGTCGGCAGGCCCAGCACCTCGCTGAAAATGTCGTTGGGCAGCGAGCCGCCGAGATTGGGCAGGATTGCCGGCTTCACGTTGGCCGTGCGCGCGAGGCTGTCTTGCGCAAAACGCACCCACGGATGCTCGGGATCGAGGCGCGTGGCGCGGAAAATCTCTTCGCGCGCCGCCGCGATCTTGACCATCGCAAAACCGTGCCGGTCGAGATGGCGGCGCAAGGCCGGCAGAATCGTTTCGGGCTCGGTGCCGACGACGAAGCGCAACTGGCAACGCGCCCATGCTTTGGCCGGGATCGCGTTGACCGGGTTGTCGGGATTGCCGGTGCGGAACGCCAGCACCTCGAACGCGTTCCAGCCGAACACGCGCTCGGCCGGCGTGAGGCCGGGTTCGCCCCATTCGGGTTCGACCTTGGGGCCGTCCGCCCCGCCATCGACTTCGCAATCGGCGAGTGCCGCGCGCACGGATGCCGGCAATTCGCTTGGCACCCAATCGGCGACGCGGATCTGGCCCGTGGGCCCGGCGATGCAGGCGATCGCATGCGCCAATTGCAGGCCCGGATTGGAGATGAGCCCGCCCCAATTGCCGGAATGGTGGGCACCCGAACGCGCATCGATCTCAAGATCGAAATTCATCGAACCGCGCGAACCCAAAAAGAGCGTCGGGCGTTCGGCACTGAGGCGCGGCCCGTCCGACGCGATCAGCACGTCGGCGGCGAATTTGTCTTTGTGGGCAGCGCAGAGTTCGCGCAAACCCGGCGAGCCCACTTCCTCGCCCATCTCGATCAGGTACTTGGCGTTGAAGCCGAGCTTGCCGCGCGCTTCGAGCACGGCCGCAAGCGCGCCGAGATTGACCGTGTGCTGGCCTTTGTTGTCGGCCGTCCCGCGCCCGTACCAGCGCCCGTCGGCTTCGACGAGTTGCCACGGCGAAAGGCCTTCTTGCCATTGCGCGTCCTGGCCGCGGATCACGTCGCCGTGCCCGTAGCCGAACACGGTCGGCGACGCGGCATCTTCGATGCGCGTGGCCAGCAGAAACGGTCCCTTGGCGCGCGGATGGGCAAGCAGTTCGACCGTAAAGCCGAGGGCTTCGAAACTCGCGCGCATCTCGGTTTCGAGATAGGCGGCAAGCTCGGCGCTGCGTTCGGGGTTCTGGCTTTCGGTCTTGAACGCCACGCGGCGCGCGAGATCGGTTTTGAGGGCACCGCTGTCGAAATAGCGGGCGGCGGCGGCAAGGGCTGTCTGGCGGGTCATGCCGCCATTAAACAGCCGCAGCCTGCGAAGGTCGAGCGTTTAGACCGCGACAGAATGTTTGGCGTCGCCGCGCGCCAGATACTGGTCGAAGGCCGAAGCGACGATGCGCGCATAGTTCGCCATCGCGGGCGGCACGGTGACGCGCAAGCCGTTGCGGATGCAAAGCCCGTCCGCCGCCAGCCGGTCGATCTGGGCGAGCGAGGTCGCGAAATAGTCGAGGGGGTGGACGGCAATTCGGTGCGCTTGCGCGATTTTGCCGAGATCTACGGTCATGTCGCACATCAGCCGTTCGATCGCGTTGCGCCGCACGCTGTCTTCGCCGCTGAGGCTCAGGCCGCGCGCGACCGGCAAGGCGCCTTCTTTGACCGCAGCCTGCCAGCTGTCGAGGCGCGTGTGGTTCTGCGCGTAGCCTTGCGCATAGGCCGAAATCGCGGAGGGGCCGAAACCCAGCAGCGTGTCGGCCGTGTCGGTCGTGTAGCCCTGGAAATTGCGCCGCAAGACGCCGTCGCGCGCCGCCACGGCGATCTCGTCGTCGGGACGCGCAAAATGGTCGATGCCGATGCGCGCATAGCCGCGCTGCGCCAACGCCGTATGCGCGGATGCGGCCAGCGCCAGGCGCTCGGCCGTGTCGGGCAGGCCGTGCGGCTCGAGGAGCTTCTGGTGCGGCTTCATCCACGGCACATGCGCATAGCCGAACAACGCCACGCGGCTTGCACCCAACTCGTCCACCTGGGCGACCGTGCGCGCGAGCGTGTCGGGTGTTTGGTAAGGCAACCCATAGAGTAGATCGACGCCGAACTGTTCGAGGCCCGTCCCGTAGAGCAAAGCGAGCTTCTCGCCGACCTGATGGAGCGGCTGGATGCGATTGATCGCCGCCTGCACTTTCGGGTCGAAATCCTGGATGCCGAGATTGACGCGCGTGACGCCGGCCTCGGCGAGGGCGCGCGCGGTCGCGGCATCGAGCGTGCGCGGATCGATCTCGACCTCGAAGCGTGTGTCGGCGTCGAACGCGAACGTGTCGCGCAAAGCTTGAGCAAGCCGTGCCAGATCGGCGGCCGCGAGCGCATTGGGCGTGCCGCCGCCCAGATGCACGTGGCTTGCGCGCAGCTTGGCGCCGAGCCGCTTGCGCACGGCGGCGATTTCGTCGAGCAGCGTGTCGAAATAGCTGCGCACCGGCTCGTAGCGCGCCGAGACGCTGGTGTTGCAGCCGCAATACCAGCACAGCTTGGCGCAGAACGGCACATGGATATAGACCGACACGCCGTGCGTGGGATCGAGGCGCTCGAGCCAGCCGCCGACGGCGGTGGCACCCACCTGCGGCGTGAAATGCGGGGCGGTGGGATAGCTCGTGTAGCGGGGCACGAGCATTTCGGCGCGGGACAGGGTTTCCGGGTTTTGCATGGACCCGAGTGTGCGGCGTCGGCCGCGCGCGCGAATTGACGTGCGTCAAATGCGGCGCAAAAAAGCCGATCGATCGCTCACGACGCGGTAAGCCGCCACGGCGAGGCGCGGTCTGCGAGATCGCGGCGGCGGAACTCCTTGGGGGCGATACCGACCGTGCGCTTGAAGACCTTCGAGAATCCGAACGCGTCCTGGTAGCCCACTTGCGCCGCGACGTCGTCGAGCTTTTTGTCGGTTTCGCTCAAGAGCCGCATCGCGGCCTGCATGCGCACGGTGCGCAGATAGGCAAGCGGGGTATCGTCCATCGCCGCCCGGAAACGTTCGGCCAGCCGCGTGCGCGACAGGCCCACCGCCTCGGCCAGCGCCTCGAGCGTCCAGCCGCGCGCGTAGTCGGCATGCATCAGGGCGATCGCTTGTTTCACGTGCGCATCGGCCAGCGCCTTGCCGAGCCCGGGCCCGGCTTCGGCGTTGCGTGCCGCGATCTCGCGCAGCAGATAGGCGAACAGCACGTCGAGCAGCCCGTGCAGGATCGTCTGCGCACCCGGCCCCGCATTGGCGGCCTCTTCGCCGACGAGGCCCACGGTCAATGCGATCGGCCCCAAGCGGGGCAATTCCGCGCCGCGCAGCACGAACCAATCCGGCAGCGTGGCGAGGAACGGATGGATCGGCGCGTTCCAGAACTGGTAGGCGCCGCTGATGAGCCGGCTGCGCCCGATCGGGGTCAGCGGGCGCACGCTGCCGGTCGGCTGGTCGAAGATCGTCGCAATGCGGCGTTTGTCGAGTTTGGGTTCGGTGCCCACCACATGGTCGTGCCCGCGCGCCATGATCGCGATATCGCCGGACTGCAGAACGAGCGGTGCCGCGCGCCCCGGGCTGTGGATATAGACGGGGCCCTGCAGCGCCACATGCAGGCCGAGGCTTTTGTCGCACGGAAAGCGCAGCGCCTGCGCAGGCGTGAGCGCGCGCAGATCGAGTACCCGATGGCGCAGACCTGCCTGGCGCAGAATGTCGGTCAGAAGATCCATCACAGGCGACGATACATCGGTACGATTGGACATGTAAACGGTATTTTCATCCATTAACCGTTCCGGTATTTTCGACAAATCTGCGGTCTCGATCCACCCGCAAAGGAACATGCACATGGCAAAAACATTGGTCGTCGGCGCAAACGGCACGGTCGGCAGCAATCTCGTGCGGCTCTTGGCCGCCAAGGGCGAAACGGTTCTGAAGGCCACGAGCAAACAAGTGCAAAAGGCCGACGAGGTGCATCTGAACGTCGCGACCGGCGCCGGCCGCGGGGAGGCGTTTGCGGGCATTTCGCGCGCGTTCCTGCTGTCGCCGCCCGGCTTCACGAACCAGGACCAGCTGATGATCCCGCTCATCGACGCGGCCAAAGCGGCCGGTGTCGCCAAGATCGTGCTGATGACCGCGATGGGGGCCAATGCCGACGATTCGGCACCGCTGCGCAAGGCCGAGCTGCATCTCGAGAAGTCGGGCCTTGCGTACAACATCGTTCGCCCGAATTGGTTCATGCAGAATTTCAACAGCTACTGGATCGGCTCGATCTTGGGCGAAGGCAAAATCCGCCTGCCGGTGGGGACTGCCAAAGGCAGCTTCATCGATGCGCGCGACATCGCTTCCGTCGCTGCCGAATTGCTGACGACGAACCGCTTCGACGGCCAAGCCTTCGATCTCACGGGCGGCGAGGCGCTCGACCACGACGAAGTTGCGACCATCCTCTCGCAAACGACCGGCAAGAAGATCGTATTCGAAGACATAACGCCCGAAGCGATGCTGAAGGGCCTGCTGGGTGCGGGTCTGCCGCAAGCCTATGCCGAGTTCCTGATCGTGATCCTGGGCTTCTTCAAAGCAGGCTATTCGGCGCGCATCGAAGGCGCGGTCGAAACGATCACGGGCAAAAAGCCGATCGCGTTTGCGGCTTATGCCAAAGACCACCGCACGGCGTGGCTTGCCTAGATGAAGCTTTTGCCGTGGCCGAGCGGGGCGATGCCGAGATGCGTTGCCAGGCTCTGGCCGATATCGGCAAAACTGTCGCGTGACCCGAGGTCCCGGCCTTTGAGGCCTGGACCGAAGCACAGCACCGGCACAAATTCGCGCGTGTGGTCGCTCCCCTGCCAGGTCGGATCGCAGCCATGGTCGGCGGTCAATACGGCGATGTCGCCGGGGCGCAACGCCGCTTCGACCGCCGGCAATTGCCGGTCGAACGCCGCCAACGCTGCCGCGTAGCCGGCCGCGTCGCGGCGATGGCCGTAGAGGGTGTCGAAATCGACGAAGTTCGTCATCGTGAAGCTGCCGTCGGCGGCCGACGCGATCGTGGCCAGCGTTTTGGCCATGAGATCGTCGTTGCCGTCGGCTTTAATTTCTTCCTGCGTGCCTTGATGCGCGTAGATGTCGCCGATCTTGCCGATGGCGATGGTCTTGCGCCCGACGTCGGTCAACTTGTCGAACAAGGTGGGGCCCGGCGGGCGCACCGCATAATCCTTGCGATTGCCCGTGCGCTTGAAGCGGCCCGGTGCGTCGCCCACGAACGGCCGCGCAATCACGCGCGCGATTTTGTAGGGCTGCACGAGTTCGAACGCGATCTTGCAGAGCTCGAGCAGCCGCGCGAGTCCGAAATGGCTTTCGTGGGCGGCGATCTGGAAGACGCTGTCGGCCGAGGTATAGACGATCGGCTTGCCCGTCGCGATATGTTCGAGACCGAGCTCGTCGATGATCTGCGTGCCCGAGGCGTGGCAGTCGCCGAGCACGCCGGGCAGCCTCGCCTTCGCGACAAGGTCGGCGATCAAAGCAGCCGGAAAGCTCGGCACGGTCTTCGGGAAATAGCCCCATTCGAACTCGACCGGCACGCCCGCCATCTCCCAATGGCCCGAGGGCGTGTCCTTGCCGAAGGAACGCTCGCTTGCGGCCCCAAACCAGGCTTGCGGGGGCGGGCCCATGTAAGGCGCACCGGTCGCCGTCGCGTGTGCGGCATCGAGGCCGAGCCGCACGAGATTGGGCACCAGCGGCTTGTGGGCGGCCCGGATATGGCCCCACGTGTCGGCCCCCACATCGCCGAAGCGGGCGGCATCCGGGGCGGCACCGATGCCGAACGAGTCCATGACCAGCACAAACGCGCGCGCCATCGCTCAAGCTCCCAAGGTTTCGCGCACGACCGCACCCGACGCGGTGTGCGACGGGCCGATGCGATAGGCGTTCTGCAGTCGCAGGATCGCACGCGCGGCACTGGCTTCGTCGCGCGCATGCACGATCGCCAACGGCGCACCGGGGCCGACGCTGTCGCCGACCGCCGCGAGGGCGGAAAAACCCACGGCCGGATCAATCGCGGCCTTGGGATCGATGCGCCCGCCGCCGAGATCGACGACGCCGAGCCCGACCTGACGCGTATCGATTTTTTCGACAAAGCCTGCAGTCAATGCGGGCACGTCACGCACCAGCGGGGCTTGCGCCAGATATTTGTCGGGTCGTTCGATAAGGTCGGCGGGGCCGCCGAGGGCCGAGACCATGCGCGCAAAACGCTCGGCGGCTTGGCCGCTTGCCAAGGCAGCGTCGAGCTTGGCGCCGGCGGCATCGCGCGGCACAAGACCGGCGAGATCCAGCATCTCGATTGCCAAAGCGCGCGTGCAGGCAAGCGTGCGCGCATCGCCTTCGCCTTTGAGAAAGGCGATCGCGTCCCGCACTTCGAGCGCGTTGCCGGCTGTAACCCCAAGCGGGCTGTCCATGTCGGTCAGCATCGCGCGCGTCTTGAGGCCGGCGCCGTTGGCGACGTCGACGATCGACAGCGCCAACTCGCGCGATTTTTCGTAGGTCGGCATGAAAGCGCCCGCGCCGAATTTGACGTCCATCACGAGCGCGTCGAGGCCGGCCGCGAGTTTTTTCGACAGGATCGAGGCGGTGATGAGGCCGATCGATTCGACCGTCGCGGTCACGTCGCGGATCGCGTAGAGCCGTTTGTCGGCCGGGGCGAGATTGGCGGTCTGGCCGATGATGGCGCAGCCGACGTCGCGCACGCACGCACGGAAGCGCGCATTGTCGGGCACGGCGTCGTAGTCCGGAATGCTTTCGAGCTTGTCGAGCGTGCCGCCCGTGTGCCCGAGCCCGCGCCCGGAAATCATCGGCACGAAGCCGCCGCACGCCGCAACCCACGGGGCGAGCATCAGGCTCACTTTGTCGCCCACGCCGCCGGTCGAGTGTTTGTCGACGATGGGGCCGGGCAGATCGAGATCGTCCCAGCGCAGAATGTCGCCGGACGCGGTCATGGCGCGCGTCAGCGCCACGCGCTCGCCCGTGTCGAGCCCGCGCAAGAAAAGCGCCATGGCGAGCGCACCTACTTGCGCGTCGGCGAGGCCCTTGCCGTCGGCGATGCCGGCCACGAGTTGGTCGATCTCGCGGTCTTCGAGGCGTGCCCCGTCGCGCTTCTTGGCGATCAGCTCCTGCGGCAGCATCGCGTTCAATAGACGGCCGGTTCTTGTGCTGCAGCCGTGCGGCCGTCGAGGGTTGCGAGCAGCACGTCGAGCAGGCCGGACGCGCCGATGCGGAAATTCTCGGGCGTGGCCCAGCCGGCGCCGCGGATTTCGTCGGCGAGCGAAAGATAGATCTTGGCATCGGCCAAGCTGCGCACGCCGCCCGAAGCCTTGAAGCCGCCGCCCGCCGCCAGCAGCACCCGCGCGGCCTCGGGCGTGGCGCCCGCTGCGATCTTGCCGGTCGAGGTTTTGAGCATGTCGGCTCCGGCATCGCGCCCGACCTTGCACGCTGCGGCGAGGCGCGCCATGTCGGGGAACGCGCCGCTCTCGAGAATGAGCTTGAGCTTTTTGTTGCCGCAGGCCTGTTTGACAGTCGCGACCATCGTTTCGGCTTTCACGGTCTCGCCGCGCAGCCATTCGCGATAGGGGAAAACAAGGTCGATCTCGTCGGCGCCGTCGTGCAACGCCGTTTCGACCATGGCGAGCACGTCGGCGCGCGGCTCGCTGCCGCTCGGGAAATTCGCCACGCACGCGATCTTGATGGGCTTGCCCGCGAGTGCTGTTTTGGCGACGGGCACGAAGCGCGGCCATACGCACACGGCAGCGACATGACCGTAGAGCGTGGTCGCGCGCCGGCACAGCTTCTCGATGGCGGCCGCATCGTCGCCGTCGTTGAGGCTCGTCAAATCGAGGGCTGCCAAGGCGCGCAGGGCCAAATCTTGGTCGGTCATGGGCGTGCTGAAATTCCGAGGGTTTCGAACGCTTCAGGTGCTAGCATTTTCCCGCGATGCAGGCAAAGGGTGCCGCCTCTGCCGTCGGGAAAGGTTCCATGATTCGTCTGTGTCCCGTCTGTGCAACTTCGCTCAATCTGCCCGAGGGCCAAAGCGGCGTCGTGGCTTGCCCTCCCTGCGGCGCGCGCTTTCTCGCCGATACGCAAGCGCCCGACGATCCGCTCGCAAGCCTGCCGCCCGCCCGCCCGCAGCGCGTCGCGATCGCGCAGGGAACGGATTCGTGGCGCGAATTGCGCCGAAGCTTGCGCATGGCGAGCGAGACGCCGGCGGTCCTCGGCCTGTCGTCGTTTTCGAACGCGGCGGCCAATCTGCGCGCCGAAAAACGCGGCAAACGAATCTTCGTGAATGCCGCGATGCGCAAAGGCACGGAGCAGGAGCCGTTCGCGCGCGCAGCCTATGCCGCCACACACGGCGCCGCCGACGCGGCCATGTATGTCGACGGCGATTATGGCTGCAGCCTCGACGGCATTTCGGCCGACGGCCGCACGGTGCTCGAAATCAAAACGCCCTATCGCGGGCGCGCGCACGAGCGCTGGCGCTTGGCGCTCGCGGGCCGCACCTTGCCGTCGGACTATGCGCAGATCCAGCACCAGCTGATGGTCTGCCGAGCCGCGCGCGCGCATCTGTTCGTGTGGGATGCCGAAGCGCGCGAGGGCGTGCGTGTCGACATTCTTCCCGACCCGGCCTTCTGGCTGCGCATCCGCATCGGCTGGGACGCGTTCTGGCCGACGCTGTAGCGCCTAGGCCGTCAGCAAACCGGCCAAGCTCGCGGTCAGCAGCTTTTCCAGGCGCTCGCCGCAGAGTTTGGCGATTTTCTGCGTGTGGTCGTGGCTCAGATGCTGGCCTTTGCGCATGCCGGCCGCGATGTTCGTGATCGCGCTGATCGCGACCAGGCGCAGGCCGCAATGGCGCGCCACCAGCACTTCGGGCACGGTCGACATGCCGACGAGATCGGCGCCGAGGCCGCGCAGCGCGCGGATTTCCGCCGGCGTTTCGAAATTGGGGCCGAGATACCAGGCATACACGCCCTCGGGCAACGCGATGCCGAGCTTGGCTGCGTTTGCTTTGAGTGTCTCGCGCATCGCGGGGTCGTAGGCGTCCGTCATCGGGAAGAAGCGCCCGCCCCATTCGTCGTCGTTGGGGCCGACGAGCGGGTTCAAGCCCGCCCAGGCGATATGGTCGCTCAAGAGTACGAGCGAGCCTTCGTCGCTGCTCATGTGGAAGCTGCCGGCCGCATTCGTGAGCACGAGCCGCTCGATGCCGAGCGCTTTGAGCGTGCGGATCGGCTGCTTGATCGCGGCGGGATCGACGCCCTCGTAGAGATGCACGCGGCCCTGCAGGCACGCGACTTCGACGCCCGCCAAGCGCCCGGCCACGAGGCGGCCGGCATGGCCCGCCACGCTCGACACGTGGAAGCCCGGGATCTCGCCGTAGGGAATCGAGACGGCGTCTTCCACGCGGTCGGCGAGCGGTCCGAGGCCCGAGCCCAGCACGATCGCGAGTTTGGGGCGTCGTTCGCCCAAACGCGCGCGCAGGAATTTCGCGGCATCGTGCGGCGTGGCCGTCATCGTCATCGTCACTTTTCCTTGCTGTAGGGAATGCCGCTCGCGCGCGGCGCATGCGCTTTGCCGACGAAGCCGGCGAGCAGCAGGATCGTCAGCAGATAGGGCAGGGCTTGGATCGCCTGCACGGGTACCACGCCGATCCCCGGCAAGGCGACGCCCTGCAGGCGGCCTTGCAGCGCATCGGCAAACGCAAACAGCAGGCACGCGAACAAAGTCGGGATCGGCATCCATTTGCCGAAGATGAGGGCGGCAAGTGCGAGGAAGCCTTTGCCCGCCGTCATCTCGCGCAGGAACGAGGCCGATTGGGCGGTCGAAAGATAGGCACCCGCAATGCCGCACAACGCGCCGCTGGCGAGCATCGCCTGGTAGCGCAGGCGGGCAACCGAAATGCCGGCCGTATCGACCGCGTGCGGATTTTCGCCGACCGCGCGCAAGCGAAGGCCGAAGCGCGTGCGGAACACGACGAACGCCACGAGCGGCACGAGCGCCGCCGTCAGATACACAAGCGCATTGTGGCCCGACAGCAGCCGCGCATAGATCGTGCCGAGCACGGGCACGGTGCTTATTTCGGCGACGAAGGGAAGCTGCAGCGGGCGGAAGCGCGCGGCGTCCGCCAAGGCCGGCGTCTTGCCGCCTTCCTGGAACCACGCGAAGGCGAGCACGGCCGTCAAGCCCACGGCCAGCACGTTGAGCGCCATGCCGGCGACCACTTGGTTGCCGCGATGCGTGATGCAGGCAAAGCCGTGCACGAGCGCGAACGCGATCGACACGAGCATCGCGGCCGCCAAGCCTGCCCAGGCCGATTGCAGCCAGAACGCGACGGACGCGGCCGCGAAGGCGCCCGCCAGCATCTTGCCTTCGAGCCCGATATCGACCACGCCCGAGCGTTCGGCGAACAGCCCTGCGAGCGCGCACAAGATGAGGGGAACGGCCAGGCGCACGGTCGAGGCGAGCAGCGACACGGTCTGCAGCACGAGATCTTCCATCACGCGGCACCCTGTCTTGCGAAGAGCCGTGCCAGCGTCGGGCGGAACATGTTTTCGAGCGCACCGCAGAACAGGATGATGAGGCCCTGGATCACGATCACCATTTCGCGGTTGATGTTGCGCATCTCGAAGGCAAGCTCGGCCCCGCCTTGGTAGAGCGCGCCGAACAGCAGGGCCGCCAAGCACACGCCGACCGGATGGTTGCGGCCCATCAGCGCCACCGCGATGCCGACGAAGCCGTAGCCGCCGGTGAAGGACAAAAGCAGGCGCGCTTGCGCCCCCTGAATTTCGTTGACGGCCATGAGGCCCGCAAGTGCGCCCGAAATCGCCATCGCGACGACGATGGTGCGCGCAGGATCGATGCCAGCATAAAGTGCTGCTTTGTGGCTGCTGCCCACGGTGCGCAGGCGATAGCCCGCCCGCGTGTGCCACACATAGATCCACACGAACGCGGCGGCGGCCAGCGCCAGGAAAAACGCCGCGTTGAGCGGCGAGCGGGGTGCTTTGATGCCGAACCAGCCCAGCATCTGCTGCATCGTCCACAAGGTCGTGTGGCCGGCAAAGCGCCGCGTTTCGGGCGCGCCGTGTGCGGGGTCGAGCAGCCAGTTGGTGATGAGATAGGTCATCAAGGCGGCCGCGAGAAAATTGAACATGATCGTGGTGATGACCACGTGGCTGCCGCGATAGGCTTCGAGCCAACCCGGGATCGCGGCCCACGCAGCGCCGAAGGCGGCGGCCGACAGGATCGCGATCGGCACCACGGCGAAGCCGGGCAGGAAATCGAGATAGAGGCACACGAGCCCGACGCCGAGGCCGGCCACATAGGCCTGGCCTTCGCCGCCGATATTGAAGAGGCCCGCATGGAAGGCGAGCGCCACCGCAAGGCCCGTGAGGATGAAGTTGGTCGTGTAGTAGAGCGTGAAGGCGACGGCTTCGGGATAGCCCACCGCCCCGTTCACGAGGATGCGCAGCGCCTTGATCGGGTCCTCGCCGATCGCGAGCACGACCAAACCTGAGAGCAGAAACGCCGCCGCGAGATTGAGCAGCGGCAGGAGCCCCAAATCGACCCAGCGCGGCAGACGGGCACCCGCGCTCATTCTGCCGCTGCCGCTTGTGCCACACCCGCCATCATCAAGCCGAGCGCGCGCTCGTCGGCCGCGTCGCGGCCGAGCTCGCCCACGATGCGGCCGTCGAACATCACGAGGATGCGGTCGGCAAGACCGAGAATTTCGTCGAGCTCGCAGCTTACGAGCAGGATCGCCTTGCCGGCGTCGCGCAACGCCACGAGGCGGCGATGGATGAATTCGATGGCACCGATATCCACGCCGCGCGTCGGCTGGCCGATCAGCAGCAATTCGGGGTCGCGGTCGATCTCGCGGCCGAGCACGATCTTCTGCTGGTTGCCGCCGCTGAAATTGCCCGAGCGCAGGGCAGGGGCCGCCGGCCGCACGTCGTAGGCCCCCATCAGGCGCGCGGTGCGCGTCGTGGCCGCCCGGTTCGACAGCAGCGGCCCGAAGCCCAAATCTTCGTCGCCGTGATAGCCCAAGATCGTGCTCTCGGCCGCCGAATAGCCCACGACCATGCCCATGCGGTGGCGGTCTTCGGGCACATGGGCAATGCCGTGCAGGCGCGCCGCCCGGCTGGCCGCAGCCGTGCCCGGCGGCGCGAGCTTTTCGCTCTTGTAGAAAATTTCGCCGCCCGCGAGCGGCAGCAAGCCGGCGAGGGCTTCGAGCAATTCGCTCTGCCCGTTGCCCGACACGCCGGCAATGCCGACGATTTCGCCCGCGCGCACGCTGAGCGACACGCCGCGCAAGCGCTCGACCCCGCGCGCATCGACGTAGCGCAGGCCCGTCGCGCGCAGCACTTCGGCCCCGGGCACGCAAGCGTCTTTGGCCACGCGCAATTGCACGCGCCGCCCGACCATCAGTTCGGCGAGTTCTTCCTGGCTCGTCGCGGCCGTATCGCGCGTGGCGACGACGGCCCCCTGGCGCATCACCGTCACGCGGTCGGTGGCGGCGAGGATCTCGCGCAGTTTGTGCGTGATGAGGATGACCGTGCGTCCCTGGCTGCGCCACGTGTCGAGCAGGCGGAACAGCGCGTCCGCCTCCTGCGGCGTCAGCACGGCCGTGGGCTCGTCGAGGATCAGGATCTGAGCACCCCGATAGAGCGCCTTGAGGATCTCCACGCGCTGCTGCGTGCCCACGTCGAGCGTTTCGATCTTGGCGTCGAGATCGACCTCGAGCCCGTAATCGGCCATGATTTTGCCCAGCGCCGCGCGCGCGGCGGCTTCGCCCTTCTTGAGCAAAGCCCCGCCTTCGGCCCCCAGCAGCACGTTTTCGAGCACGGTGAAATTTTCGACCAGCATGAAATGCTGGTGCACCATGCCGATGCCCGCCGCGATCGCGTCCTGCGACGCGGCGATATGCACCTCTTTGCCGTCGACGCGGATGGTGCCGGCATCGGCCGCATAGTAGCCGTAGACGATGCCCATCAGCGTCGATTTGCCCGCCCCGTTCTCGCCCACGATGCCGTGGATCGAGCCTTTGGCGACGGACAAATCGACCGCTCGATTGGCGTGCACCGCGCCGAAGCTTTTGTCAATGCCCCTCAGCTCAAGTGCGGGCAGTTCGAGCGCGGATGCCGCTTCCATCAGCGCTTAGCGCTGGGCCGTGACGTCGGTCACCTGCAGGCGGCCCGCGATGATCGCGTCGCGCGCTTCGTTGATGCGGCGCTCCATGTCGGCCGTCACGAGCGCGCGGTTGTTGGCGTCGATCGCGTAGCCCACGCCCTCTTCCTTGAGGCCGAGCGAGGTCGCACCGGCCTTCCACGTGCCTTTGCGGGCGTCCGACATCGCGTTGTAGACGGCCACGTCCACGCGCTTGATCATCGAGGTCAGCATGGTGCCGGGATGCAGATGGTTCTGGTTGCTGTCGACGCCGATGGCGAGGCGATTTGCGTCCTTCGCGGCCTGGTAGACGCCGAGGCCCGTGGCGCCTGCGGCCGCATAGACCACGTCGACGCCGCGGTCGAACTGGCCGCGCGCCAATTCGCCGCCGCGCGTCGGGTCGGCGAAGGCGGCCGGCGTGGTGCCGGTCATGTTCTGGATCACGTCGATCTGCGGATTGACGTGCTTGGCGCCTTCTTCGTAGCCCTTGGCGAATTTGCGGATCAGCGGAATGTCCATGCCGCCGACGAAGCCGACCTTCGCGGTCTTGCTCGCCATGGCGGCCGCCATGCCGACCAGGAACGAGCCCTCGTGCTCGCGGAAGGTGATCGATTGCACGTTGGGCAGATCGACGACGCTGTCGATCAGCGTGAACTTCACGTCCGGAAATTCCTTGGCGACGATTTCGACCGCCGCCCGGTTGCTGAAGCCGACCGCGACGACGACGGAAGCGCCGCGGCGCGCCAAGTTGCGGATCGCCTGTTCGCGCTCGGCGGTGTTGCGGATTTCGAACTCCGCGTATTGCTGGCCGGTTTCGCGCTTGAAGCGCTCGGCCCCTTCGAAGGCGGCCTGGTTGAACGAGCGGTCGAACTTGCCGCCCACGTCGAACATCACGGCCGGCGCCGTCTGCGCGAAGGCGGGGGCCGCAACCAGGGCGGCGGCAAAACCGAGGGCGAGGGCGGTGTTTTTCATGGGGGGGACTCTCCGGCAAAAACGCTGCGATGGCGGCAATGTGGCAAAGCCGTGCGCGAGAATCAATGTGGGACTTGGAATTCCCGAGGGCAGGCCGCACAATCCAAAACAAGCAATCCTCGCACAAGAAAGCAAAACCCTTGGAAGCCGCCCTCGAAACCCCCGCTTTGATCGTCGATCTCGATGCCGTTCGGCGCAACATTGCCCGCATGAAGGCACATGCCGCGGAAGCGGGCATCAAACTGCGCCCGCACGGCAAGACGCACAAATCGCCGATCTTCGGCCGCATGCAGATCGCCGCCGGGGCCGTGGGCCTCTGCTGCCAGAAAGTCGGCGAGGCGCAGGTGCTGGTCGACGGCGGCATTGGGGATATTCTGGTCACCAACGAGATCGTCGCCCCGCGCGCACTCGCACGCCTTGCCGATCTTGCGCGATTTGCAACCGTGCGCACGGTCGCGGACAATACGCAAGGCATCGACTGGATCGCCGACGCCGCCCACGCAGCGGGCGTGGAGATCGGCGTGCTCGTCGATTGCGATCTGGGCCACGGCCGCACCGGCGTTGCCGAGCCGGGGGCGGCCGTCGCCCTCGGCCGCCAGATTGCAACCACGCCGGGTCTGCGTTTCGACGGGCTGCAGGCCTATCACGGCTCGGTGCAGCATGTGCACGGCTTCGCGGCACGCACGGCGGCGATCGCCGCGGCCAACACCACACTCGCCCGCTTCATCGCCGCGTTCGAAGCGGCAGGATTGCCGCCCGCGATCGTGTCGGGGGCCGGGACCGGCAGTTTCGCGCAGCAGGCAAAGGCCGGCTACACCGAGTGGCAATGCGGCACCTACATTTTCATGGACAAAGAGTACCGCGACATCGGCGACGCGGCGGGCGGCCTGTACCAGCCCTTCGAGCAGGCATTGTGGGTGCTGGCGACCGTCAACAGCACGCATGGCGGCGAACGCGTTGTGGTCGACGCGGGTTTGAAATCGCTGTCGCTCGACGGCGGCCTGCCCGAGGCGGTCGATCTGCCGGGCTGGAAATTCGCGTTCGGCGGTGACGAGCACGGCAAGCTCCTGCGCGATGCGAGCCACGCCAATCCGGCCCCAGCGCCCGCCCTCGGCAGCCAGCTGCGCATATTGCCCGGCCACGGCGACACCACGATCAATCTGCACGATGCCTACGAAATCTTCGAGGGCGGCAAACACGTGGCGACCTGGCCCGTCGCCGCGCGCGGCCGGGTCAAGTAGCAACGGGGTCAATTTAAGCGCCGCGCCACGGCGCGCTGCCATAAGGCCAGCGCCGGGACCACGCCAAGCTCGAGCCCAAGCCCAACGAGATGCGGCCATGTGGGCGGCCCCATCGCGAGCAAGCCCACAAGCCGCCCGATGCCGCCGACGAAGACGAGCGACGCCGCAAGGCCGAAGCGCCCCCCTTTGCGTTCGATAGCGGGCACGCAACTGTAAAAAACGACGCCCAGCGCCATGAAAATGCCGGAGAGATAGCGAAAATGGCTGTCGAGGTCGATTGTCGGCCCTGCGGCCCCTAAATAGTTGGTGCCGGTCGCAACCCCCGCCGCACCGATGCCAAGCGGGATCGCGGCCAACACGGCGACGCATATCTGCAAGGCGCGTTTTTGCCGCAGCACAGAAGACGGAGTTTGGGCATGCGTTGGTTCCATGGTGCGGTTGCTTTCGTGGGCGTGCTGCTGGGTGCGGGCTGTTCGGGCGTGGATGCGATCAATGCGCTGGTGCCGACGAACGGCTATGCGGTCGAGAAAGACGTCGCCTACGGACGCGATGCGCGCCAGCGTTTCGATCTGTACGTCCCGGACGGGGCGACTGGATCGGCACCGGTCGCGGTTTTTTTCTACGGCGGCGGCTGGACCGGCGGCAGCAAGGCCGATTATCTGTTCGCGGGCCAGGCGCTCGCCGAACGCGGCTACGTCGTCGCGATCCCGGATTACCGGCTCTATCCGCAGGTGCGCTTTCCGGCCTTCCTCGAAGACAGTGCGGCCGCCGTCGCCGCCATCCGCACCCATGTGGCCGCGCGCAATTTGGGCAACGGCAAGGTGGCGCTGATCGGCCATTCGGCGGGTGCTTACAATGCGGCGATGCTCGCCCTCGATCCGCAATGGCTCGCGGCGGCCGGCGTGGATCGCTGCAAAGATATTTCGGCAGTCGTGGGTCTCGCCGGCCCCTACAATTTCCTGCCGCTCAAAGGCCGCAGCCTCGTGGCGATCTTCGGCGCCGCCGACCCGCTTGCAAACACGCAGCCGATCGAATTCGCGAAAACAAAAGCCCCGCCGATGCTGCTGCTGGCGGGCCGCAACGACGGCATCGTGTCGCCGCGCAACGCAACGTCGCTCGTATCCGCGATCGAACAGGCGGGCGGCCGCGCGGAAGCCAAGCTCTACGAAAATGTCGGCCACGCCGACATCGTGGCGTCCTTCGCGCGCCCCTTCCGCGGCGTGCCCCCGAGCCTCGACGATCTCGACCGGTTTTTGGCGGCGAACCGCGGCGGCGGGTGTTGAGGAGCTCGCGCTGTTTCAGAAACGCGCCTTCGCGCCGAGGGCCGCAAATCGACACGCATGGGCTCGGTACGTATTTCGAATCCGACTTGAAGCCTAACACTTTGTCGCCGATCGACGTTTGGCCCGCTGCTTGAAGAGTTCGGTATTGTATTGCGGCTATTCGCTTCGCATTTCGATAGGTAATGTGCTTGTTATAGTTTATCGCGCCATGGAGATGCACCGCCCTGTAATTCCCAACTTATGTGCGCAACCATGCGATTCACCTTAATTGCGATGGCACGTACCCTTTCCAGTTCACTGGGATCTGTTTGTTTTTTGTTGCGAACTCTTACGGCAACGGGACGGCCATACAATTCTGAGTTTGGCGGCAATCGAAATGACAGCAATGTTATTCCACGAGCTTCAGCTCGTCCCGTATGAGCATAGACGGCATGAACAAAATCATTTCTGCCTTCGGCTAGAGCCCGCATTTCTTTCGTTGCTGTCTCTGCGACGGATATTAAGTCCGGTTTTCCGGACTTCTCGCGAACTGCGGTTAACCAGATTTGCGCATTGTTGGCGATGGTGGTCGAACTCATGATGGTTCGGGCGCATTCGTCCGATA
Source organism: Telmatospirillum sp. (assembly GCA_020248985.1). GTDB lineage: Bacteria > Pseudomonadota > Alphaproteobacteria > CACIAM-22H2 > CACIAM-22H2 > Tagaea. The sequence goes on from JADCGL010000018.1 coordinate 145,315, forward strand.
CTTCAAGCAATTTTTGCACGCAGACAACCATCAGATATTCTATCTGCCCCTGAATGGCGCAAATTTCCCCAATGAGTTGGAACTCCTTATTGGATAATGGTATCGCCCACGCTGGGCCATCCGGATCAAGGGACCAATCAGCCATGGTTTACACGAAAAAGAAAAAGGGACGCGGTGTTGAGCAGGATGCTCAGCACGTCGCCGACAAAGCATGCGAAACCAGAACCATTGCACCAGACTATAGAGACACAATACTTAGTTCCAACCCGGCTTGAGGTCTTACACAGATCCGTTGAGAGGCGTTTGGCCCGCAGCCCGTAGAGATAACTATTGTGTCCCCGTAACTCGTAGTATTTTTCTTTGCCCGTAACTCTCAGTCAAAACCTAATTCTTGTTTCCGCAGTTCGTCGCCACAATACTTTCGACCTTCACGAGGTCATTGCGAGTTTGGTACTTTTTGAAAGCCGTCTTCGACCGTGTAGAGCCCGTAGTTGGTTGTGCCGCCAATCTCCGAAAGATCGAGATCGTCGCTGTTGGCCTAAGGGCTTTCGCCCTTAACGAGATCGGCGCGCTTTTTGGCGCTGTCGAGGCCGACTTCGCCGTCGAGATTGAGCTGGTCGGTCGAACCTGGAATCTCGTTTTCGCGCAGTAGTTGAAACTGGAGAAATTCATAGACTAAGCCTCGTGAAAGGTTGAGCCTAAATAATAAAAGAACAACTTTTCAGAAAAAAAATTAAAGTATTTTTTCATCAAACGGATAAACAGCATAGTTCTTGATATAAACTCACATTTATGCTCGAATCAAGCATCGTCGCCGGGTTCGCCCGCAGCGGCGTGTGCTGTTTGAAATGTGAAGAAAGACGAGCGGCAGTGGCTCCGAAAACCGGCCGCTGCAACATGTAACCGCGATTCGTTGCCGTGGTTACATTTCTGGAATATCAATGGGTTAAATCGGCGACCGTCGCGATTTGTCGCCTTTGGTAACCTATTTCAGCCGCGTTGCGGGCAGTCTTGGCGCTCGCACGGGGCGGAGCCTTTGGCGACAAACGCCTTGCACACGCGGCAGGGGGCGAGGATCTCGGCCTCTTCCTTGAGGGCGGCCTTGGCAACCCCGCCTTGGCGCGCGCGTTCGGCCGCGATCTCCTGCTCCTTCTCGCGGATGCGCAAATAGCGCCAGCCGAACCACACCACGGCCAGCACCACGATCAGCAGCAGGAGTTTGGCGAAGGAAAAGCCCATGGTTAAATTTTCTCCATCGCCGTCACAGCCCGTAGCGCGCCCACAGGCTGCGCGTCTCGAGGGCTTCGAGCGCTTGCTGCGGCCAGGCCGCGTTCTCGGTGCCGAAGGAAGCGCTCTGCGCAAGCCCGATCCAGCGGCGCAAGGCACTGTCGCGCGCCCCGAAGCGGCGATAGCGCACCTTTTCGCCGAAGCGGCGGCGCAGATCGCTGCGCGCGTCGCCGAGCGCATCGACGAGGCCGAGCTGTTTGGCTTGCGCACCCGTCCAGAAAGCGCCCTCGAACAAGGTCGCGTCGTCGCCCGCCAGGCGCGTGCCGCGCCGGTTGCGCACCCAGGCGATGAAATTGGCGTGGATCTCGGCCTGCAAGGCTTTGAGGCGGTCGACATCCTCTTGCTTCGCGGGCAGGAACGGATCGAGCAGCGATTTGGCGTGGCCGGCCGTGTAGAGGCGGCGCTCCACGCCCAAGCGCGCGATCGCCTCGGCAAAGCCGAAGCCCGCCGCGATCACGCCGATCGAACCCACGACCGAGTTGGCGTCGGCCACGATCTCGTCGGCGGCACACGCAAGCCAATAGCCGCCCGACGCCGCCACATCCTCGACATAGGCGTAGACAGGCTTTTTGTGTTCGTCCGCCAACGCGCGGATGCGATTGCCGATCAAGGCCGATTGGGCGGCCGAGCCGCCCGGCGAATTGAGGATGAGGGCCACGGCCGCACAATCCTCGGCCTTGAAGGCGGCTTCCAGCGGGCCGGCAAGCCGGGCGAGCGAAAGCCCGCGTGCCCCGCCCATCCCGATGGCGCCCTCAAGGCGCAGCACTGCCACGCGCGCGGGCGGCGTGCGGCCGACAAAACGTTCGAGTGTGTCGCGGAGATTCATCTTCCGCCTATCTATACACGTTCGGGCGCATCGAGGGCCAGCGCCGAACGCCCGCGCAGAATCGCATCGGCGTCGGCTGTGTAGCTGCCGTCGGCTTCGTGCAGCACAAGGCCTGCGGCCACGCGCAGCGGGGTCGCAATACCTTTTCGTGCACGCACAAGGATGCGTTTTGCAGGCACACCTGCTTTGGGCCACAGCGGAAACACAACGATTTCGCCCGCGTGGCTTCGCAAGCCCGCCAGCAGATCGTCGAGCCGGTCGGCGCGCTGCACAAACAGCACATGCCCGCGCGGGGCCACGGCGCGCAAGGCAGCCGCGATCCAGTCGGCGAGTGCGGCTTCGCCTTCCACGTTGGCACTTGCGCGGGCGGCATGCTTCGAGGATTGCGCGCGATGGCCCGGCAGATAAGGCGGGTTCGCGAACACAAGATCGAAGCCGGTTTTTGCGAAGCTTCGTACGTCGCCGATCTCGATATCGAAACGTGCGGTCATGTCGTTCGCCGCCGCGTTGGTTTTTGCCAACGCGGCCGCGTCCGCATCGCGTTCAAGGCCGAGGATGCGCAAATTCGATAAGCGTGCGAGCGCGCACAGGCTTGCAGCGCCCGCACCGCAGCCAAGTTCGAGCGCGCTATGCGCCGATGCGGGGACGGCAGCCGCGAGGAGCACCGGATCGATGGCCGCACGATAGCCGTCGGCGCTTTGGCGCAGGGCCACGCGGCCGTCGAGCAAGCGGTCGTCGGTGAAGGCAGGCTCGGTCAAAAAGGACAGCGCTTTCGCTGGAGGCCGGGAGAAGGCGAGACTTGAATTCTGCGCCTCAACACCTATGCTCGGTCGCGTAGAGAGGCCGCGTCAAGCGGCAAAGGGGAGCAGCCGGTGGCAGTCGTCGTAAATCTCGAAGGCGAGCGCGGGCGCAGCGCGCGTGGGACCGCGAAAAACGGTCTCGATGCGCTGGTTGCGTTGTGCGCGGAAGACATCAAAGCGGTCAACGAAGCGATCCTGCGGCGCATGCATTCTTCCGTGCCGCTGATCCCGCAGCTCGCAAGCCACATTGTGGCAGCCGGCGGCAAGCGCATGCGCCCGATGCTCACGCTGGCGGCGGCCCGCATGTGCGGCTATCGCGGCGACCGCCACATCCAGCTTGCGGCTTGTGTCGAATTCATCCACACCGCCACGCTTCTGCACGACGACGTCGTCGACGAAAGCGATCTGCGGCGCGGCCGCGCCACGGCGAACGCCTTGTGGGGCAACAAGGCGAGCGTGCTGGTCGGCGATTTCCTGTTCAGCCGCTCGTTCCAGCTGATGGTCGAAGACGGCTCGCTTGCCGTGCTCGGCATTCTTTCGACCGCGTCGGCCACGATCGCGGAGGGCGAAGTTTTGCAGCTCGCCACCGCCAACGACACCGAAACCTCTGAGCAGGCCTATCTCGAAGTCGTCAGCGCCAAGACCGCGGCCTTGTTCGCGGCTGCGTGCCGCGTGGGGGCTGCCGTCGCCGACCGGCCCAAGGCCGAGGAAGACGCGCTCGAAACCTACGGCCTCAATCTTGGTATTGCCTTCCAGCTCGTCGACGATGTGCTCGACTACGGTGCTTCGAGTGCCGACATGGGCAAAAACAGCGGCGACGATTTCCGCGACGGCAAGATCACGCTGCCGGTGGTGCTGTCGTTCCTGCGCGGCGAGGAAAGCGAGCGCGTGTTCTGGCGCCGCACGCTCGAAGATCTCGACCAGAAAGAGGGCGATTTCGCGCATGCGCTCGAACTCATGCGCAAGCACAAAGCGCTCGACGACACGATCGAGCGCGCGCGCCACTATGGTCGGATCGCGCGCGATGCGCTCGGCATCTTCGCCGATGGGCCGGAGAAGCGCGCTTTGGTCGAACTCGTGGATTTTGCGATCCAGCGCGGCTATTAGCTCGCGAGCTGCGCTTGCAGCAGCGAGGACAGCACGGGCGCTTGCGTACCCCGCACCGTCGCAATACCGTCGAGATAATCGCGCTGGGTGGGCTGCGCAGTCGGCGCTTGGGTCTGCGCCACTTCGAGGCGCTGGGCCACTTCGCCCGCCGTGCGGAAGCGGCGCGCTTCGCGGTCGTGGAACACGGCGCGGTTCGCGTTGGCGGCGGCGGGCAGCAATTTGTTGGACGGCGTGTCGGGCGATTCCTCGGCCGCTTTGATGAGCCGGATCGCCCCGCGCGCACCCAGGAAATGGGCCGCGTAGACTTCCTGGTAGGTGGGCTCGCGGCCGAGCACTTTCTGCAGCGAGGTGCGGTTTTTCTCGGTGAGTTCGCCGGCCATGGCGGCGGCCATTTTGGGGTCCTTGCGCAGGGCAAGAATTGCCGCCCGGTCTTCCTGGCTCGGCACTTCGTTCCGGCCCGTGGTCCGGTCCTTGGCGATCTTTTTGGCCATGTCGCCGATGCCGTATTTGGCGCCGTGGCTGCGCACGAGGTCGAGCCAAGTCTGCTCGGTGAATTGGAACAGGCCTGTCGCCGACGAGTTTTTGCTTTGGGCGTTGGGTTTCAACGCACTTTCGCGGTTCGCGATGGCCAAAAGCTCGTCGAAGCCGGCCTTGCCGCGTTTGGCGGGCTCGGCCAAAGCGCTGGCGATCTGCGGGGACACGCGCGGTGTCTGGAGGGTTTTTTCGATCATGGCCCCCTGGATAGAGCAACCCCCATGCCAAGGGCTCGGCCCCGGCCGAGCGCAAGGCTTGCGCGCCCCGGCGAGGAGCGCTATACGAGCGCTCCCGATCGGTCGGAGCGTAGCTCAGCCTGGTAGAGCACTAGCTTCGGGAGCTAGGGGCCGGAGGTTCGAATCCTCTCGCTCCGACCATCGGCAGAGCCGTTAGTTGGAAAACGGTTGGAAAAAAGTTGGAAGTACCGCCCGAAACGCCTTACGAGACGTTTGTTTGTCTCGTAAAGTGAGGCCAGCGCGGTGCTCAAACTGAGGTACGTCTCGCCGACAAAAAAGCGGCTCGCCGACGGATCCACCGTCGTTTTTTACTATTATCGGCGCCCGAATCAGCCGGCTGTAGCGGTCGGCACCGACCAGCAAATCGTCCGCGAGCGCCATCGAATTCTTGAGATGCAATACGCGGCTGCCGCCGCGGTCGCAGTTCGCCAAGCGGGCACAGTGGGAGAGCTCGTAATGCGTTTCTATGAGTCAAGTGCCTGGGCAGGCATGTCGATCAACACGCAGGCGCTTTGGCGGCTTGCCTTCCGAAAACTCGAAGAACGTTTTGGCGATTTTCCGCCTGCCGCGATTACAAGAAAGGTCGCGCATGCTTTCAAAGAGAAAATGGTGAGAGCGGGCGATGGCCCGGCCACAATTCGAAATCGTCTCGCCGCTTGGCGGCGTTTGTGGAGCTGGGCAGTTGATGAGGCCGGAATTTTCACGGGCGAAAACCCGTGGAACAAATTGGGCAGTCTCGGCAAACAAAAGCGCACACGACCGGGGCGGCTCTGGGAGCAGGCGCACATCAATGCTTTTTTGAATGTGCGCCGGAGCATAAAAATCGGCGGCAACCCGGCCTTTAGCGATCCGAATGTCGAAACGGAAGTCACTACCCCGCTGCCGCTTCGCCTCGCGCTGTTGCTCGGCCTTGCGAGCACGCAGCGCCTGGGCGACGTGCTTCGACTAACCGGTCAGAATCTTACCGAACGGGACGGCGAGCTTTGGCTTTCGCTGAAGCAGTCCAAGACTGGTCCAGAGGTTTCGTTCCCGATTTTGTCGATCGCGGCGAACGAATTACGAGCGCAAAAAATCGAACCCGGCGAAAGTCGCTTTCTGATACGTAGCAAAAACGGCCTGCCTTTCGAAACGCGCGCATTCGCGAAGCGATTTCGAGTGTGGACTACTGCCGCAGGGTTGCCGCACACTTTCAAGGATTTGAGAAGCTCTGGGATGGTTTGGTATTCCCGCGCCGGCGCGGACGCGACGCAAATCGTATCGATTTCCGGTCATTCGATCGACGCTACGCAGAATATCTTAAATACATACATAAAGAGAAATGAGAAGTCCGCCGACATTGCGGTCAAAAAATTAGAAGAAGCCATGACGCGGCAAGCCGCTTCAAAACCTGCTGCTCAAGCCAAGCCGCGTCCGCCCGGTTGGAGGCGGGAGCAGTCCCGTCGAGTTTCGACATCACACGACAAATAACCTTACTGAATAAAGCTTGTCGCAGTGCCCCTGGAAGGACTTGAGTATAGCGTTAAAATACACACTTCAACCTGGAGTCGAAAACCGCTTCACTATTCAGGCGGTCTCGACGACTCGTATGCTCATGGGTCTTATTCTAGAAACGCTGATCTTAATCACTTAACTATGAGCCTGCAGGAAACATTGTTACCGTCCTCCCCCACTTCGTTCGCTATGTCGAATGATATCGCTATAAAGAGATATTCAGTCTGTAGCGCGAAATCTCCCGTGCGGCCATCGGTCCACGACGACGCTCCTCAGTAGGTTTGAAGCCGTCGGCGCCGCTGCCTCCTACATCGCGGCCGGGTCTACAACTGGATTTTTTCACTGTTTAGTTCGATTCTCCTTTGGCACGCCACTCCCGAACAAAACTGCGAACTGGCAGTTTTGCTTCGTTTTCTGGATCTTCTATCGCGTTTTGCAGGCTTTCTTTGGGGCCGTACATTCGAAGCTCGTTATCGTCGAGTTCGATCCTGGCTACATGGAGCCGGATGTAGGCTTTCCGGTATGCTGAGTCCGGATTTTTGAGCCGATCTTGCATCGCGCGTCCGAATGCGTCGATTTTCGCGGCACTGAGGACCGCAACTGGACCGGTGTTGCGACGCTCAATCGAGCCAATCAGACGAAGGCAGTCTTCACGCTTTGCCTTCAACTCTGAGAGACGTTGCCGAAGGGTATCGTCGTCGAGTGAGGCAATGCCTTTTTCGATTGCTTCGTACAGCCGCGCTTGCGCCTTTTCGGTTTCGCGGATTTCGGCGCGTAGTGCTTTGACCTTTTCGAAGCTCGTTGACTGCCCCTGCTTGGCGCGCTTGAGCTGTGCAGAAAGCAACGCCTTTAGCCGATCTGGTGCAAAAAGTCGCTGCGATAGGTGGTCGGTAACAAGATTGTCGATAGTGGCCATCGGCATGATGCGGCCCCCGCAAACTGTCTTCCCCATGCGCTGCGATGTCGAGCAAGCGTAGTAGCGATATTTGTTGGCCTTGCCCGTTCGGAGCGTCATGCCGCCGCCGCAAGTCGCGCAGAACAGAAGCCCCGTCAAAAGCGTAGGGCCATTCACGATCCTTGGCGGAGTCTTGCGGGGGTTGTTCTGTTTGAGTTTTGCCTGTGCCGCGTGAAATCGATCCGGATCTAGGATCGATGGGACGCGTACGTGAATCCAATCTTTCTCTGGCTTCTCTTTGAAGGTTTTGGAGTCGGTCTGATTGAAATAATGGTCGCCGATGTATGAGGTTCGGGTGAGAAGCTTGTAGACAAGTCCGGTCGAAAATCGACGCCCTTCGCGATACCGAACGCCGAGCCGATTGAGGCGATCTGCAATGCCCTTAACGCCAAGTGCGCGTGCGCCATCGCCGTCGAGATAGAGCGCAAAAATCTGCCGGATCAACTCCGCTTCGCGTGGCTCGATTTCGAGGCGCTTTTTGATTTTGTCGCCGCGTCGTTCGGCTTCAACAGTGCGATAGCCGAAGGGCGGATGCGAGCCGTTCCAGAAGCCTTGGCGAGCGTTTTCTTGCATGCCGCGAAGCGTATGTTTGGCGTTTTCGCGGCTTGAATGCTCGTCGAACAGCGCCAAGAAATTCCGCATTAGGTGGCCATTGGGATCGTCGCCAGTCTCTTGCGTGATCGATACCAGTGCTACGCCAACTTTCCGGAGCTGCCGGATGTACATTTCCGATTGGAAAGCGTCCCGGAAGAAACGCGAGAAGCTATGGACGACAACGATATCGAAGGGACGCGGGCTCCTTTTCGCGTCTTCGATCATGCGCTGAAACGCAGGTCGCTTGTCGTCGGTCGCACTCGCCCCGGCCTCTTCGTACTCGACTGCAACAGACCAGCCTTTGCGCTTGGCAAACGCCTCTGCCTGCCGCCGCTGATCCGGGATCGATAGATCCTGTTCGGCTTGCCGCGTCGTCGAGACGCGAAGGTAAAGCGCGGCACGCATTGCCTTTGGCTCCTAGCCTTCTTCCGTCTGGTCCAGAATTGCCGATACGATATCGAGACAGTTTGCTTCCAACAGGGCGATTTCAGCGTCTGAGATTTCCAGACAGTCGGGTAGATCGTCCAAGATCGTCAGCGCACCGGAAAATTTCCGGGTTCCAACCTCTCTGAACGCTGGGGGATTCCCAGCTATTCCATGGGGGCAGGCTAGCCGTGTCGAGCGGCTTTTGCGGGATTGCACAGCATGGGAACCTCCTTTCTTTGCCCGATTTTTCCGGCCCTAACCGTTCCTTCGCGGGGGGTACCCGCCGCCGCTCGCCCTAACGTAACGTTACGCATACGTAATGAGGGCGACCTCTAACGTAACGTAACAGGGGTGTTACGTTACGTTAGCTTCGTTCCTTGCCTCGCCGTTCCATGGACGCGAAGTCCTGTTGCAACCCGGCCCAACCAAATTCGTCCAGTGCGATCTTCCGGAACGCCTTGAACTGGTTCGGTTGCATTGCGGCCTCGGCAACAGTCAACAAGCGGGTGAGCCGCCGATTGATGAGGTCTGTGATTTGTGGGTTTACCATTGGCCGAGCCTGTAGCCGTCCATCCGGCGCTGGAGGTCCGCGATCCACTCTGGCTCCAGATGGTCGGGAATCAGAATGCCCGGCAAAGCCCCTAGGACGCTCGCCAGACGCTCCGGAGCCTCCAGGCCATCCCGGATAGCCAAAAGCGCTCCAATCGCTTTCAGCGAGCCGTAAAGCGACTTTGCCTGGTGGTGCAAACGCCACTCAAGGGTGCCCATGGGATCGACATGCCGCACTAGCCCGGATTGCCGCAGCGAATCGATGTCCCGGAGGAGCGCTTTCCAAAGGGGGTGGATAGCCCATCGCGATCGATTGGAGTCGGTACCCGGAATGCGCAAGCTCGTATGGCGAGTTGCGAGCTCCCGCAGAATGTCTCCCCCGAGATCGAAAAGGGAGCCAACCGTATCGATTGCGCCAAGTGCGAGACGCTCTCGGCGCACCTGAAACTCGACGCGCCAGACCTGATCGCTGCGGCCCCAAAGTTCGTGCAGCCAAGCCTTTTGGCTTTGCTGCTCGATTTCAGCGACCTTATCGTAGACGCGGACGACGACATCGCCTTTGCCGATCTGGAAGCTTTGGACGCGCCCGTGTTCGTTCCAGGCTCCGACTTTTGCGGCCAGCGTCACGAAGCTATCCGAATCAAAATCGATTGCCGGAAGGTGGTAGTCGAATGCCCAATCGGCGCGACTGACTTGGTTCGGGCGTGTTTCGACAGCCCCGCAAGAAGCGGCCCAAGCGTAGAATCGGGCCATGAGCGCTTCGCTTCCGAGTAGCCAAAGCCCTTTGCTCAGGAACTGGACGTAACAGGCCGGGCGCATGTGTTCGCCTAGCCGTATCTCGAATGCATCGTTCGCCAGAACGAACGGGTAGGGATGGCGTCCGAATGCCCGGAGCGCAAAAGTCTCGCTGCCGAGCCGCACCTCGGCAAACTCTTCGGTGCGCGATTGGCGGACGCGTTCCTTGCGGAAGGCGAGATCGTCGAAATCTAAATGGCTCGTTTTGACGTCCAGCCAAAACGAAACGTAGAGGCTGTCGAGCCCATGCAAAAGAAGTTTTGGGAGATCCATCTGAGACCGATCCTTTCCGCGACCAAGTGCGAATCGTAGAATCGGGATAGCTCAGAATTTCGGATGGATGTTGCTCATATACGTAACGTTAGGGATTCCAGGAATTTTTCAAAACCCAAACTATTTTCATGTTTCGTTGAATTTCAGCATCTTAATTAGTCAGTGATGTTGACCAATAAAATCCAGAATCCGCCGCGAATCGCCTGGCTCGAAGAGCGGTCTTGTCCGAGTCGGCGTCAAGGCCAAGCCGCGCTTCGCGCGGTGGCTTCGCCAGCCTTGACCCCGACTCGGACAAGACCGAAGAGCTCGCCATGCGCTTCGCGGCTCAGTATGGGTCCAAAGGACCCCGCAACCGAAAGGGGCGGAGGGACTGGTGTATTTTGAGCCCCCCGTGTTACAAACCTCGGGAAGTATTGCCGTACTTCACCCCATAGCGCTTAAAGAATCTGACGAAGAACTAGATGATGATACCCCTGCCAACCCATGTGCCTTTGATAACCGCAGCGCAAATCAAATCGCCGTCGAAATTAGTAATCGGAAAATACAAAGATAAAATTTTAAAACAAAAGGATACTCGACAGGGCATCTCCGATGTTAAGTCGGAAATTCCGCCCGAGCATTACTCGGCATTGATTGAGCATTTAGCCAAATACCCGTTCTTTCAAGAGGTCTACGCTCCTGGAGGGTTTCCGCGCAAATATAACAAAGTGAAGCGCGGCGTCTTAAGTGCAATTGGGAACCTAGAAAAAGAGTTAACCTGGACTGCGGCAGTCCTTAAACAATTTGAAATAGAACTTTCCGAGTTTGTCGAGCTACAAAACAAGTTCATAAACTATAGACTATTAGGAAATTTAAGGTCCGCGCACGATGTTCTCAAAAAAATTGAAGAAAAGTTTGGCCTTTCGTATTGGTTATTCGAAAGCAAAATCGGATTGCTTCAAGAGAGCGATGGCCTTGAAGCGCAGAAGGAACTTCGAAACTACATATTTGAGCAGTCCCACGAGTCTCGTTTTAGTGTTTATTTTTCTCATTTTCTAAGCTTAAAAGTAGAGCCAACGATATCGTCAGCTCGATACCAAAAAAGAATCGAAGTAGAGTTGAAGGGATTCTCCTCAGAGAAGGTCCGAAGCTACGTCTCCCTTCGACTGCTTCCGTTGACTGAACTAGATCTTTCTGAGTACGCAGCGGTTTTGGGATATGAAGAAACATCTCCAGTTATCGATAGATATCTAACCTTTATTCAGGTCTGTCAGCACCTCTGCGCATATAAGGCAATAGGTGAAGATCCAAGCGTGATTAATCGCGTTTCAAATGCGTTGGATCTGACAGATCTATCGGTAAGCGATGAACGGTTGCGAAACCTGAAATGGCTCTGCTCAGGTCGCAGCGAAGTTCTGGGCAAATACAACCTAGAAAAATCCATCGAAATATTTGATCAGTACACATTAGGAAATTACGAGGCGGCCGCCGAAAAGGCCAATCAGCTACTTACTGAGTTTCCGACGCGCCTCGATGTTGCAGAAATTCTTGCAAGATCAATATGTAGATTAGACCTACCAGACAACCCCAATAACACGCGGCAGAATCAACTTCCTCCAGAGAGTCAAATAGCGAAGCTTGTATCTGCATACGTCAGCTTGGTGAAAAGAGATCGCGAATACCAGCTTAGTATTGAACAGCTCAACAAAGCATCTCAGGTCATTGGAAGCCCAGCAATCGCGTCTTTGGTACAAAGTTTTCTGGAGCGCAGTACAGCGCACCGCTACGTCGATGGCACAACGTCAAAAGGAGTATTAGCCGCGCTGAACTGCTCGATATTCAATCCATGGCAGTACCCATCGTTTTCAAGAGTGATACAGTCGCCGGCCGCAAGAAAAAGAATACTAAACGACTTTCCGGACAAACCGTCGGTAAAACTTCAGCTTGCACTAATCAAAGGTGATGATAACCCCGCTGAGGCATTCGACTTGCTATGCAAAATAGGTCTTCCCGCGGATAGGCACGCGTTCTATCTCGCTAGAATTCTTGAGAAAGAAAAACAGTTAGATAGAGTCATCGAGATATACAAGGAGTGGCTAAATTCAAAACACACTTCCGTTCGTCACGACGCAATGACGAGACTTGCGTGGACTTATTTGGACGCCGGTCGCTACGAAGAATGCACTGAACTGATTGCGGAAGCATACCTCGCAAACAATAACCTCCAAAGCTCGCTTCCTGTATCTGAAATTCTAGAGCGCATCGAAGCCCAACCGGTAAGAGCTTCATTCGATCAGATTACGATCGCAATTCTTTACGATATATACTTCAAACATATTGAAACTGATAAAGACGGGCCGAGGTCTGATGCATTCGAAGATGCTTTGACTGCATATGGGGTGAAACGCCCAAGTGAACTTCGCATGAGCCTAAGCACTTCCGTTTCTGAGAGTGGCTCGACGAAACTTTTCTACTATTTAGAGCACATTTGTATTCCGCGCATAATGGATGCATCGACAGCTTTCTCCGGCACAAAAGATCTATTGAGTGAACGCGTATCTGTGTGTCAGTGGCTTTCAGACCTTGACAAGAGTCGCGCTCATGAATTCGGTGACGAGATTCGAAGTCTTACCCAGCAAATCGTAGTTGGTGAAGGGGTTCAGCATGTTGATCAGAGCCGTATTTATGTTGATACGGCAGCCGTTAGGGCTGAGTTGAACAAAACGCTGCCTGAGAGTTTCAAACGCTATTTAGTCCTTCTCACCAATAAAGCTCTGGAACAAAACTACGAGCAGCTAATTCTGAAGGCAATGAAGGTAGCGGTTGAGCGCTCGGCCACTGTTGAACGCTCGGCTACAATTTTGCTGCAGCTTCCTCCGAATGAGCGAGATGAGCTATTCCTCGCGATGACTCAGGAGTTCGGACAGCATTTTGTGAATAGCCCAGTACACGGATTGGCCACTTACCTCAGTGGTAGAATACGCCACGGCATTCTTCCGAATCATCTCCGCAGTCCGCTCGAGGTAAGTCACTTAGCGACCCAGAAAATAACGAAAACAAACATCTATCGGCCAAATGAATACTGGCCAAAGCAAATGCAAAACTTGGCCGAATCAAGCAGACAATACTTGGGAGCGCGCTTGGCTCAATTCACATCCGAAATCGACGACTTGATTAATTTGGTAAACGGGAAATGGATTCATGTTCGCCGGGAAGGATTTGCCGAGGGACTCTTTGACTTTTCAATACATAACTGGGAGCTCTATGTTCTACGGGACGCAATTCTACCAACGACAAGCTATGAGGAATTTCTAGATCGGCTTTTTCAATTCTATTGGACACTTACAGATCGAAATCTAACGCAGGTTAGATCAAAGATTAACTCTGATCTGAAGCCGAAGATTATCGCGGCATTCGACTCTCTTGATGCAGACTTGATGAAAAATTTGCCTAGCGAAAACTTAACTAAACTCCAGGCGGAGCTAGCAAAGGCACGCACTGATATGCAAGTTACTATTGAGCGCGTGACAAATTGGTTCCGTCTGTCGAAGGCAACAGAGAAGCAAGATTTTGACCTGACAACTTTGGTAAATATTGCAATACAAAGTACAAACAATTGTTTTAGGCACACTCCGCTGAAATCAAATGTAACCTCCGACGGATTTGGTATGCTTCGTGGCGAGTTCCTATCAAGCTTTGTCGAGTTACTTTATGTATTTCTCTCGAATGTCGTTCGACATTCAAATTTCGAGAAAGATCCTCCAGAAACGGACATCAACCTTGCCCTTAGCGACCAAGGGTCACTCCGGATTTACATCGCAAATAAGGTAGACTTTGCGACAGCTGAAGACAGGGAACTGGCGGAGAAAAAGATAACCTCGGCGAGGCAGCTGGTCACGGGCGACGACGCGAGTAATGTCGCTGACCGCGAGGGCGGAACTGGATACGCAAAGGTTTGGAAAATCATCACTCATGACTTACAGTGTCCATACCAACTTGATTTCGGCCTGAGCAACGAAAATGCGTTTAGTGTGAATCTGATTATGGACGTAAGCAAAAAGATGGCCTGACAATGGACGCGTTGCTGATCGAAGACGATGAACCTAAGAGCGAAAGAATTACAGAATTTCTGACGAATTTATCGTCGGATTTGAAGATTTCCCATATGCGCTCCTATCAGAGCGGCTTAAGGAGCCTTTTGGCGCATACGCCCAATCTCATATTGCTCGACATGAACTTGCCAAACTATGACATTACCGCAGAAGAGACGGGCGGTAAAATCATGCAGTTCGCTGGGCGGGAATTTTTGCGCCAAATGATGCGTCGAAATATAAAAGCACCTGTAATCGTAGTAACAGCATTTGAGTTTTTCGGAGAGGGAATCGACTCGCTGACATTGGAAGAGCTGGACCGAGAACTGACTGATAAATATAGCGGCAACTATCTCGGATATGTCTACTATCATACGATCTTAGATGATTGGAAAATCAAACTACCTGCGCTAATAAAAGAACGCTATCCAGATCTTAGGACTTAAATTTGGAGTGCTACATGGGCCTCTTGCGGATCCTGATTGTTGAAGACAGCACTCCAAAACTTGAGTCTATAGCGCGAGTGCTTCTGGCAGTTCCCGGCGTCGAGTTAAGCGACATTCAAGAGGCAAGGGACTCCACAAGTGCGAAGCGGCTCCTTAAAGAACAAAGGTTTGATCTTCTACTCTTAGATATTCTACTGCCAAGCCGGATGGATCGCGAGCCGAAGATAGAATCGAGCATGGAGCTTCTGCGCGAAGTTACAGAGCGAGAGGGGTATATACGTCCGCATCACATCATAGGCATTACAGAATTTGACGAAAGCTTTGCGACAGTAAGGGGAAAATTCGTAGAGCATCTTTGGGCACTTATTCGATACGACAGGACAGCTGAAGAATGGCAACATCAGCTTCACAATAAAATTCGGTACATTATCGAATACAAGCGTGCCGCTCGCTTTACTGATGGTAAGTCGTACGATTGCGACCTCGCTATTCTGACAGCCCTAGACACAGTTGAGCTATCTGCAGTTCGAGCATTACCCGCGAAGTGGGAACAAATCGAAGTTCCTCATGATGCAACTACCTATATGAAGGGTCAATTTGTAGAGAATGATAGACGCCTCTCAGTCATTGCAGCTTCCGCGCCTAGGATGGGAATGGCCGCTGCAGCTGTTTTAACCTCTAAAGTCATTTATAGCTTCCGGCCAAGATATGTCTGCATGGTAGGAATTCTTGCTGGAATTCCAAATCAAGCAAACTTTGGAGATATATTGATCCCAGACCCATCTTGGGATTGGGGTAGTGGAAAAATTGAGATCGCAAATGGTGTTGAGCGATTTTTACCAGCACCTCACCAGATTGCACTGAACGTCGAACTGAGAGAGAAGCTAAAGCGATACTCACGCGATGAAACGATTTTTGCGCGAATTAAAATGGACTGGAATGGAAAGAAGCCAGACACATCACTACGATTGAAAATTGGTCCAGTTGCTTCTGGTGCTGCCGTTTTATCAGCGACAGACACCGTGGCGGGCATTCGGGATCAACAAAACCGGAAAATGATCGGCCTTGAAATGGAAGCATATGGAGTTATGTCAGCCGGGGAATATGCCAGCGAGCCTCGGCCAAAGATCTTTTGCGCGAAATCAGTGTGTGATTTTGCCGATGAAACAAAATCCGATGATTATCAAGCATATGCGGCCCATACGAGTGCTCAATTCCTGTACCGATTCGCACTCGACGAGTTAGTACCTCTATAAGGGTAACTTGGCGAAAAACGTTTATAATACGCCCTATTAAGGCTCTAATTTTTTCTGCAAGTACCCGAGAGCATCAATTTTCTAATTCAATATTGGATACATCAGCTTTAAAGGCTGCAGATCATTTTCCAGTTCGCATTTTTGTGCTCTACGGCACGCCATAGGGGAATCGAACGGAAAACCAGTTCGTCCGGCCGGTGCCGCTAAGCCATCGCCGAGATTTCGAAATGGAATGCAAGGGTCGGCGTTGCTTTCGACCGGACGTAGTTGCTATTAGTTTCCACTCAATTCCATTTGTTGTCGCAGAAAATGGAAACTGACATTGAAACTATTTTGTTTTTAGAAAACTGGGGGACTGGGGGCGCGAGGCATCGCCTCGCGGGGTTCGAATCCCGCCGCTCCGACCATCAAGCGAGCCCGCCGCCGGGAGACCGGTCGGCGGGCTTTTGCTTTTGGGCAATGGATCGGCCATGGACCCTTTGGTCGGCGATTCAAATCTTCTCCAACACGCCACTACCCAAATTACGCAATCTGTCTTATCGGCGCTGACGGCGAATAGCCGTGTTACCGTCAATCGGTGGTTTGTCGGATACTCCACTCATCGACGGTCATTGTCGGCAGCTCGAAATAGTCGCGCGTTCTAGCGTAGCCATGTCCACCCATGCGGCCGATTGCGTCGAGTGCGCTGGGGTCGATGTAATGGTTGGTCGTGTCGAGAACGTCCTTGCGAAAGTGGGCGTAAAGCACCTCCCCAAGTATGATTTCGCGCGAATGTCCGATGGATAGCGTCGTGTGATGGCGACATTCGAAAGCAGCAGGGCTTTCGCCGATCCAGGGGCAGCGCACCCGCACGCCAGGAACGGCAGTAAGGTTGGCGCGGTCCAATTCATCGATTCCAGGGGCGAACGGCACTGCGCAAACATTCATGTTCTCGGCAAGTGCCGCCGAGACGATGTTGACGGTGAAACATTGGGTGTCGCGAACGTTTCGTCCCGTATCTTTCTGTTGGCCGTCGGCACGGTACTCGACTCCAAGGGCAAGAATCGCGGGGTCGGCCGACAGGCAGTTGAAAAAGCTGAACGGAGCGGCGTTAAAAACGCCTTTTGCGCTAACGGTCGTTACAAGGGCAATGGGGCGCGGCACGATCGAGCCGATAAGGAGCTTGTACCGTTCGCGCGGGCTCAGCGCCCCAAAATCCACGCCATGTGGCGCGCCAATCGTTGCTGCACGCGGGTCCGGCGGATTCACCATGGCCGAAGGCCCTCACCCTCGGCATACGGCGCGAGAAGATCGGCGATTTCTTTACTTGCGCGAGGTGCCAGCAGTGCGCGCGTCGCCACGGCCTGAAGATGGTGCTCCATCAGGCGCGCGGCCTCGTTTGCATCGCCTACTCGAAGCGCAGCAATGATCTGGCGGTGCTCCGAAACTGCACATTCGGAGGAATGCGGCCGGCTATAAATCGCAAGCACGAGCGTGCAGCGCGAGCTCACCTCCAGGATGTAACGCTGCAACAGCGCATTTCCGGTCATCTCAGCCAGCTTGACGTGGAACTCGCCGGCCAGGCGTATAGACTCCGCCCCACCACGGCCTTGAGCTGCCTCCTCCAATTGAACATGGGCGTCGAGAATTTTCAGTTGCTGTGCCGACAAGCGGCCTGCCAGCATTGAAACGACGGTCCTCTCGAGCCCGCACCGAACGTCGAACACTTCGCGGGCTTCCTCGATCGTGGGATGGGCCACCGAAGCGCCGCGGTTTGGCTTCAACTCAACAAGGCCTTCGATCGCCAAACGGCTGAGCGCCTCGCGCACAAGCGTTCGGCTGACCCCGAGCTGTTCTCCGATCGTATCCTCGGGAAGCTTCATACCCGGCTGTAGCGCTTGCTCGACGATAGCGCGCCAGAGTGTACGATAGACGCTGTGCACCCGCGACGCGGGAGCGGTCTCTTTTTCGGTCGCTACTTCAACGCTGCGTTGCTTCAGTCGCGGTCGCTTTGCGTCGCTTGTCTTGTGAAGTTTCATTGATGACATTGCAGCGATCTGCCTGATTCTGGGGCTGAACGAAACCTAGGTCTATTCAAACTGCATACTATCATCGCGTATTTTTGCATTCAATGTTTGAGCTGATATATCCAGTTGAGCGCTGAACTCGCGGGAAAAGCGCCACATTGACTAAATTTTGGGCTCCGAGAGTACGGTATTGCACAATAAAGCAACCATTTTTGTATGCAAAAGGTAATCGACATTGTTCATAAGTTCTGTATGCTGATTTGCATTAATTTTCTGCAAAATGAGTGCTCAATGTTTTAGTGGGCTCGTTTGGAATGTCGCGTTGGCAACAAAGGTACTCTGGCCATCGGAACTGGATCTTGAATCCAGCGGCCAGTTACGTGGCTCGGCGCCTGGCACTCGCGCTCATAACCGTTATCGGAATCAGTTTTGTGTCCTTTACTACGGTGTATCTTCTGCCTGGAGATCCCGTTTCGAGCCGTTTTCCTCAAGCAAGTGAGGCCGAGTTGGCGCAAATGCGCGCCGAGATGGGGCTCGATCGGCCACTGCACGTCCAATACGTCAACTATGTCGTAGCCATCGCGCGCGGCAATCTCGGCTGGTCGTACAATACGGGCACGCCCGTCGAAGAGGACATTGTCCGCCGATTGCCGGCAAGCCTTGAGCTTTCGATCTTCGCACTCGTTATCGCGATTGGCCTCGGCGTGCCGCTTGGAATGGCCTCAGCAGTACATCGAAACACTCCAATCGACCATGTCGCCCGGCTGTTCAGTATTGGCGCGCTTTCGGCGCCAGTGTTTTGGACCGGGCTCGTCTCCATCTTTGTTTTTTCTTACGTACTGGACTGGGTCCCTCCGCCATTGGGCCGTCTGACGCCCGGCATTTTCTCGCCGGCCTCTATCACGGGATTCCTGACGATTGACGCGGCGCTGGCCGGCGACCTGAATGTCTTTAGCGCCGCAGCTGCGTCGCTATTTCTGCCGTCGCTCGTGCTCGGCATATCTCTGATCGCGCCGATCTCCAGGATGACCCGGTCGGCAATGTCCGAGGCATTGCAGGAGGACTACATCCTTTTTGCCCGAGCGACCGGCGTGCCCGAGCGCGAGGTCGTTCTTCGAGATGCGTTTCAAGGCTCAATTGTGCCTTTGCTGACGGTTGTCGGCTATTTGATCGGCTATCTTGTCGCCGGCAATGCTTTGGTCGAGTCCGTCTTTGCATGGCCTGGGATCGGTCGCTACGCAGTGCAAGCGATTCTCGCCAACGACATGGCTCCGATCAATGCGATTCTATTGATTCTTGGTATCACGGTAGCGGTCGCCAATCTGCTGGTCGATCTCGCCAACGCCGCCATCGACCCTCGAATTCGTCTTGGACTTTGGTCGAAATGAGCGCCGGCCGCACTGCCTCTAAGCAAGACAACACCGCTGCGCCGGCGCAGACGGATGGAATTCGAGCAGTTGTTGTCCGCCAAATCCGGCGCGACCCGCTTGCCGCAGTGGGGGGCGCTCTTGTGTTGTGCCTTGTGTTGCTGGCGGTTTTTTCCCCGGCACTTGCGCCGCACGATCCACTCCGACCGACGATAGAAACCTTTCAGGCGCCTTCTTGGGCACACCTGTTCGGCACCGATCAATTCGGGCGGGACACGTTCTCGCGCGTCCTATTCGCCTTTCGTCTCGACTTCTTCATTGCGATCGCTGCCGTGGCGGCAGCGGCTGGGATGGGTGTCGCGATTGGCGGTGCAGCAGGGTTTGTGGGCGGTTGGTTCGACGACATCTTCATGCGCGTTGTCGACATTGTTCAATCGTTTCCAATGCTCATTCTGGCGATGGCCCTTGTAATGTTCCTTGGCGTTGGTCTGCTCAACGTCATCTTGGTCACGGCGATCGTGAACGTGCCGATCTTCGCCCGCCTAGCGCGCAGCGACATACAGTCGAAAAAGCATCTGGAGTATATCGACGCGGCGCGGTGTTCCGGCGCGTCCGGGTTGCGCATTTTCGCCGTGCATCTTCTCCCAAACATACTCGGCCCAATCTTGGTTCAAGCCACGCTCAGTCTTGCCTGGGCTGTTCTGAATGTCGCAGCACTCTCGTTTCTGGGGATTGGGATTAACCCGCCGACGCCCGAACTTGGCGTCATGGTGGCAGAGGGAGCCAAGCACTTGCTTGCCGGGGCATGGTGGCTGAGCGTCTTCCCTGGAATTGCCCTCGCGGCCACGGTCTTCGCCTTTACTCTCCTGGGCGACGCACTGCAGGACCACCTTGATCCACGGCGAAGGGCGACGTAGCCATGGCGGTTGATGATCGCCCAATTTTCGTGGTCAAAGGCCTGTGCGTCGAAGCGAGGTCGGATGGGCGTCCGCTGAACCTCGTGGATGACTTCAACATCAGTTTGTCCAAAGGGGAGGTTCTCGGCCTTGTGGGAGAGACAGGCGCCGGCAAGAGCCTTTCGATGCGCGCCAGCGTCGGGCTCCTGCCGCCGGCGATACGGGCAGCCTCGGGGAGCATCTACTTCGGCGGGCGAAGCTGTTCGGCGGGCGAAACGCGAGCGCTGCGCAGCCATCTTGGCCGCGGCATATGCCTTCTGCTGCAGAACGGTCGAAGCGCGCTAAATCCCTTCATGCGCGTCCACGCACAGATCGACCGAATCTTGAGTTATCGCGGACATGCCCGGCAAGACCGCCGATCGGCGATCGATGCGCTGCTCGAGTCTGTGGGATTGCCGAGCCAGGAAATTGGAACGCGATACCCACACGAGCTCAGCGGCGGGCAAGCGCAACGCGTTGCCATGACCATTGCTCTTGCATCTGAGCCCTTGGTTCTTATTGCCGACGAACCGACCACGGCACTCGACGTAACCACGGAGCGCGACGTCATCCAGCTTCTATTGTCGCTTTGCCGCCAGCGCGACATGAGCCTCGTGCTGATCACCCACAATCTTGGACTGGTCGCAAACAACTGTGATCGTGTGGCGATCATGCATGCAGGGCACGTGGTCGAGATCGGCCCGACGGCAAGCATTTTCAAGGCGCCGCAACACCCTTATACGCTGTCGCTTCTCCAAGCCATTCCCGACGTCGACGAGCCGCGCGAATTGATACCGCTGACGGGTTCGTCTCCGAGGCCCGGCGCGTTCGGCGACGGCTGCCGTTTTGCGACGCGTTGCCCGCACGTCGATACTGATTGCAAAGCTCGTGTGCCCGATCTGATCGCAGTCGGTGACCGCCTCGTACGCTGCGTCATTCCAAAACGCAGCAAAGTCGGAACCGTGCCCGGTATGAAGCGCGAGCATCAAGCCAAATGGCCTGCGCAGAGCGCTACACCATGACCGACCTCGTTCCGAAAGCTGTGGCGACCACGATGGATACCTCACCGGTTCTTGCCGTCCGAGGTCTGAGCAAATCATTCGGACGAAGCGCGAGTGCTGACATGCTCGCACCCGGTTGCCACGATATCTCGTTTGATCTCATGCCAGGAGAGACGATCGGAATCGTCGGCGAAAGCGGGTCAGGGAAGACCACGCTTGGGCGATGCATAGCGGGGCTGCTGCCTTCTGATGTCGGCGTCATCGAATTCGACGGACGCGACATTGCGACAATGACCCGCGAAGAGCGACGCGATTTCCGGCGACGCGTTCAGATCGTCTTCCAGAACCCGGACAACGCACTCAATCCCCGCATGACCGTCGGCAGCTTTGTGGCGGAGGCGCTGAAAAACTATGGCCTCGGAAGCAAAGACGAGCGGCGCGGACGCCTACTCGAATTGGCGGCACTTGTCGGCCTGCGTGACGACCACATCGATCGCTTCCCCCACCAATTGAGCGGCGGTCAGAAGCAGCGGGTTAGCATCATGCGCGCGCTGGCCTGCGAACCGAACATCATTGTTCTCGACGAGCCCACCTCAGCGCTCGACGTATCGGTGCAGGCGCAAGTGCTGCGCACACTTCGCGATATCCAGGAGCGTCGTTCGGTTTCTTTCGTGCTTATCTCCCACGATGTCGGCGTCGTTCGCTACATGTGCCGACGCTTGATGGTGATGTATCTTGGACGCGTTGTCGAAACTGGAAGCACGGAGGCCGTCGTCGCGGAGCCGGCGCATCCTTATACGCGCGCGCTTGTCGACGCGGTTCCGCGCCTTCGCCGGACGCACGAGAGAGATTTCCGATTGCTGTCCGATACGGCGACACGCCGCACGGCTGCTGCTGCTTGCCAATTGCGCCTTCGTTGTCCGTTGGCGACGGATGCCTGCGCCATGACGCCACCGATGCGACAGGTCGGCGATCGGCACGACGCGGCTTGCTGGTCGGTTCAACCATCCAGGCTTGGCGACTCTCAATCATGAATCCCGTTCAACCAAAGGAGGCCTACATGACAACGACAGAAGGCATGGATACCTCGCAGGCTCCAACCGCCTGCAACTCCGCAAAGAGATCTGCGTGGCGGTCGATCGCAGTCGCAGCCTTGGTTGCAGTCGCAACTGCATTCTGCTTCACGTCGGGAACCCAGGCGCAGGCCGTCTCGGCATCGAGGACGCTTGTCGTCGCGGTTCCCGACGATCCCGAGGGCCTCGACCCGTTGAGAACGTACACCTTCGGCCGCGAGATATCGTCCAATGTCTACAGCACGCTCGTCACGTCGAAAGTCGATCTCGCGAAGAACACGTTTCTGTCCGATGAGCTAATCGGCGATCTCGCGGAATCGTGGCAAATTGCGCCAGATCGCAGCAGCATCACGTTCAAGCTGCGTGCCGGCGCAACATTCGCCGACGGTTCGCCAGTTACGGCGGAAGACGTTGTCTATTCCTTCGAGCGCATGCTCGCTTTGCGCGGGTTCCAGAGCAATGCCGGCGGCGAGTTTTCGCGCGACCAGTACGAGCTGGTGGATGCGCGGACGGCACGTATCAAATTCGGCCCGGCGGGAAGCCAGACCGCAATGACGCGCTGGAGCTTGATGAACTGGTGGATGGGCATGTCCGCCATCGTTTCAAAGAAGCACGTTACGTCGCGTTCGACGACGGATGACCCCTGGGGAATCCGGTTCATGCAGCGCAATCCGATGGGAAGCGGCCCTTATATTGTCGAGTCCTGGACCCCGGGCGAGTCGATCATCCTCAGGGCGCGCGAAAACTATTGGGGCGATGTGAAGCCGCATTACAATCGAATCGAGTATCGGATCGTGCCGGACGCCGAGGCCCGAATGCTGCTATTGCGCTCGGGGCGCGTCGATATCGTGTACTATCCTTCGCCGCACCAGTTGCGCGGCATCGAGAATGACCCGGCGCTGAAGGTCGTGTCGGTGCCTGCTTCGCAAGAAGTCGTCGCGATGCGCATGGACATCACCAAGCCGCCGTTCGATGACGAGAAGATCCGCGAAGCGATCATCAAAGCCGTGCCCTACGACGCGATTATTCAGCAGACGATCTTCGGCTACGGCACGCGAATCAAGGCGCCGATCGGAAAGGACGGTCACGGTTACAAGGAGTTTCCGCTCTACGAGACGGACATGAAGGCAGCGAAGGATCTCGTCGCGGCATCCAAGTATGCGGGAAATGTACCGTCGTTTACGCTTGTGATCCCGACGCGCTTTCCGCAGCGGGTTGCTGCAGCGGTGCTTATCCAGGCGGCCCTGGCTGAGATCGGGATCGATATGCAGATCCGTCAACTGCCCTATACCGCCTACTGGGATCGCTGCCAGAAGGAGAAATACCCGATCAATATCCACACGATGCAACCCTTCTTCAACGACTCCGTCTATTGGGCTTACTGGATGTTCCATAGCCAGTCGCCGACAAATTGCACGTCGTTCAACAACGCGACTCTCGACGAAGCGACCAAGCGTTCGTTCGTGGTGCCTGTCGAGGACGTCGCAACCAACAGCGCGCTTCAGAAGACGGTTTTTGACGATATCCTCGTCGGACAGAAGGTGATGACACCGCTTTACCAGGACCACTGGAACGTTGTCGCCAAGAAGGACATAACTGGCTTCGTCTACTGGCCCTGGCTCTCGCTTGAATATGCCTATTTGAGGCCTGTCGCGCGCTAGCCACGCGGCCCGGTTTGAGGAGCTGCGGCGGGTTGCACAAGCATCTCGCCGCGTCTTTCACCTACTGAAACAGAGCGGATGGACCCGATATGACACGC
This sequence comes from Telmatospirillum sp., assembly GCA_020248985.1. Taxonomy (GTDB): domain Bacteria; phylum Pseudomonadota; class Alphaproteobacteria; order CACIAM-22H2; family CACIAM-22H2; genus Tagaea. The sequence goes on from JADCGL010000018.1 coordinate 169,101, forward strand.
ACATACGACATCTTGATTCGGCGTGCCCGGCTGCGCGGCAAGGGCGACGAAATGCACGAAATCGCCATTGAGGGCGGAAAAATTGTCGATTTAGCCGCGCGCATCGACGCCGTGGCGACGAAGGAGATCGACGCTGACGGCGGGTTGGTGACCGAGTCCTACGTCAGCGCCCAGACCCACCTCGACAAGGCCTACACGCTTGAGATGGTCGATCCAGTCGCGCTGGCAAAGTACGAAAGCGCCCCAACCGGCAACATCATGGCGGCAATCGATCTTGCCGCACGCATTAAGGAAAAATACAGCGAAGAGTGGGTCGCCAACAATGCGCGTCGCGCCGTGGCGCTGGCCGCCTATTACGGCAACACCCATATTCGTGGCTTTACCGACGTCGATACGCGCTCGCGCCTAGAGGGCGTAAAGGGCCTCATAAAACTGCGCGAGGAATTCAAAGGTATCGTCGACATTCAGGTCACCGCGTTTGCGCAAGATGGCATTCAGCGCGACCCGGGAACCGAGCGGCTGCTTCACGAAGCGATGGAACTCGGCGCCGATGTAATCGCCGGAAATCCGTGGATTGAATACACGAATGACGAGGTGCGCGAACACGTCAAGATGATTTTCGACATCGCTGAGAAGTTCGGTTGCGACATTTCGATGCCGGCCGATGTTTCGGACGATCCTGGCGCCCGGTCGCTGGAGATGACTGCGGTCGAAATGATCAAACGCGGCTGGCAAGGCCGGGTGGTTGCCCATCAAGCGCGCGCGATGGCGCTCTATCCGCAGTCTTACCGGGAGAAGGTGATTGGGCTGATGAAGCGCACAGGCATTATCCTCGACAGCGTTCCGCACCCTTCGCGGCTGCATGCGCCGATCAAGGAACTGCTTGCGCAAGGAATCTGCGTATGTCTCGGTCAGGACGATATTGCCGACGCATACTATCCCTTCGGCCGCAACAATCTGCCCGAAGTGGCCTTCGTCGCTTCGCATCTACTTTGGATGCGGACCATGCGCGACATGGACACACTCTACGATATGATCACCCACAACGCCGCCCGCGCGATCGGACTGAAGGATTTTGAACTCAAGGTTGGCGCGCCGGCGCACATGGTCGTGCTGGAAGCTCGGAATGTCTGGGAGGCTATCCGTGACCATGACGCGCCTAAATACGTCGTAAGTCATGGCAAGTTGGTCGATCAGGCCAAAATGAAGGCGCTCGGGCGCGTCTCGCTCGCATAGTGCAGCAGGGCTTGGCCCCTTCTGGGGCCAGTCTGCCGGTCATCGGAGCATTCGGGATGGTTTCGCGCCGCAGTTGACTAAGACTTCTGTGCATTTGTGTCTGCATACCGTGTCACGAAATCGGTGCCAGCTTCAGCTGAAGTGTACGCTGACAATTGTGCCCGATTTCGCCGGCTACGGCACGCCGTCAACGACCCGAACTGTGAGGTACGGGAAAAAAACTCGTTCGGTCGGTGCGACTACATCGTCGTCTCGGTTTCGAACTGAAAAGGCGAGGGAAGGCGTAGCATGTGACGTGCATTCATTGCCCGTGGTTTCCAATAATCTCTCTTCGTCGCCTGAGGTTCCGGAAACTGACATTGATTTTGTTAGAGTCTTAAAAAACTGGGGGACTGGGGCGTGAGGCATCGCCTCGCGGGGTTCGAGTCCCGCCGCCCCGACCGCTAAGCGAGCCCGCCGCCGGGAGACCGGTCGGCGGGTTTTTGCTTCGCGCGGTTTCGCTTTATTGGCCATTCTTTTGAGCCGCGTGCCTGATCTGCGATCCAGTCCGAAAATGCGCTGATAAGCGGTTCGCCGAACTTTCGGTCGGGAATAACAAACCAATAGGCGCTGTCGCTTTCCGTGGGTTTGGCATCGAGTGCAACAAGTCGACCGCTCGACAATTCGGCCTCGACGAGGAACCGAGGGACCAAAGCGATACCAAGCCCTGCGACTGCGGCCTCCGCGATCATGCCGAACTGGTCGAACCGAGGTCCCTTGAGTCGAGCGCCGGTCTCGACACCTTGGTGCAGCAACCAATCGTCCCAAGCATTGGTTCGTGTCGTCTGATGAAGGAGAGTCGTCCGCAGAACGTCGCGCGGCGTTCTGACGCGATCGCGCAGAATGGTGGCGGGGCTGGCTGCGGCGACGATTTCTTCTTTGCAGAGGAATCGGACCCTCGCGCCGGGCCAATTATTGTCCCCGAAATGGATTGCGGCGTCGAACGGCTCCGCGTCGAAACTGAAAGGCTCGACCTTGCTCGTGAAGTTGAGGATGACGCCTGGATGCTTGGCGCAGAAATCCGGGATGCGTGGGACTAGCCAACGAGTCGCCATTGTCGGCAACACAGCCAAGTTGAGGACATGATCGGCGCCGAATGTCGTGACGCGTTCGGCTGCGACACTCAGATTTTCGAGGATTGTGCGTATGTCTGCAAGATAGAGCCGTCCCGCGTCAGTGAGAATGACCGAGCGGCGAACGCGCACAAAGAGCCTTGTATCGACGGCTTCTTCTAGGCCGCGTATTTGCCGGCTGATGGCGCCTTGGGTGAGGTTCAACTCCTCCGCTGCGCGCGTAAAGCTGCCGTGCCGTGCGGCGCTCTCGAAGGCTATCAGCTCGACCAAACTCGGCAGATTTCTGCGCATTCAACTATTCCGATTCATCATCAATTATTGACTAAACATCGCTCGAATTGAGGTTATTCGAGCCCTACGATGCGGTCAATTCATGAGTTTGCCGGAACGAAAGGAAACCTCGATGTCGCCGCTTGGTACTTCGTCCAACATTTCCCAAGTTGTGGCGCCAGACGCGATTCGAGCGTCGTTCGCGGCGGCGATGTCGGAAATGTACCTGCGCGAAGTGCCCGCCTACGCGGCACTCGCGACGCTTGCCGATCACGTGAATGCAGAGGCCTCGGCGGCGGCTGCCGAACGCCCTACGCCGCACCAGGCATCGAAGATGTTCTCCCACCATCGCGACGCGAGTCACGGCGCCATTCGCGTCGGCACGCCCGATGAACTGAAGGTGATGCGCCGCGTCTTCGCGGTCATGGGGATGCATCCGGTTGGTTACTACGATCTTTCGGGCGCTGGGATTCCTGTGCATGCGACCGCCTTTCGACCCATCACCTGTGCAGCGCTTGAGGCGAACGGTTTTCGCATCTTTGCGTCGCTGCTGCGGCTCGACCTGATAGGCGATGCGGAACTGCGTGCGCAGGCCACGCGAGTTCTTTCGGCGCGCGTAATTTTCACGTCGAGGCTTCTCGAACTCCTCGATACGGCGGAGCGCAATCGAGGCCTCTCGCAGTCGGAATCGGCCGAATTTGTCGCCGAAGCACTTGAAACGTTCCGTTGGCAGAAGAGTGCAGCCGTTTCGAAGGAACTCTACGAGCGTTTGCGCGACACGCATCGGGTATTAGCCGATATCGTCTCGTTCAGAGGCCCCCATATCAATCATCTTACGCCGAGCGTTTTGGACATTGATCGGGTGCAGGATCTGATGCCGACACTCGGCATTGCGCCGAAGGAGACGATTGAGGGGCCGCCACGCCGCAACTGCCCGCTTCTCCTGCGTCAGACTTCGTTCAAGGCTCTTGAGGAGCCGATCGAGTTTGTCGGCGAAGGCGGCGTCGTGAAGCTCGGCACGCATTTGGCGCGCTTCGGCGAGGTCGAGCAGCGCGGTGCGGCGTTGACGCCCAAGGGGCGACGCCTCTACGACCAGCTTCTTGGAGAAGCCCGCTCCTGCGGCACGCCCGAAGCGGATCGAGCGCAGAGCGCAAACGCAAGCCTGCGCGCAGCGTTTGCGAAGTTTCCCGACAATTGGGAAGAACTGCGGACCCAACGGCTTGTCTATTTCGAATACGCGTTGACCGAGGCTGGTGCTGCGGTAGCACATCGGTGCGGGCGCGTCGGCTCGCTCGAAGCGCTTCTTTCGGAAGGCTTTGTCCACTATCGCCCCATCACCTACGAGGACTTTCTGCCGGTCAGTGCGGCTGGAATTTTCCGATCCAATCTGGACGCTCAATCGGACGAACGAAACGTCGCAGCCCCCAGTGAGGATGAATTCGAGGCGGCTTTGGGCGCCCAGGTCGTCGATCCGTTTTCGCTCTACGAGGCGGTTGAGCGGGCATCGATCGAAAGATGCTTCGAAGCGCTGCACCTGAACGAAGATGTTGCGTAGGGCAATCGACATGTCGAACGACAAGCATCTTCAGGCGCTTGCGCAGATCGTCGACCCGAGGAATTTGATTCTTCCTGGTTCGGATGCTTCTGGTTACGAAAGCGGCGCGCGGTACGACCGAGGGCGCGCGGCTTTCGTCGTTCGCCCTACGGATACGTGCCAGGTTTCGGCTGTGCTCGCATATTGCGCGCGCCACGCGATTGCGCTTGTCCCCCAGTCTGGCAATACGAGCCTTGTCTCGGGGGCAACGCCGGACGCGTCGGGCCGGCAAGGCGTTCTAAGTTTAGACCGCTTGCGGTCGCTCGAGATCGACGCTGGCAACCGCAGTGCGATTGCCGGGGCGGGCGTTCGATTGTCGGCTCTCAACGATGCGCTGCGTCCGAGCGGCTTGTTCTTTCCGATCGATATCGGCGCCGATCCGATGATCGGCGGCATGGTGGCAACCAATACCGGCGGTGCGAAGTTCATTCGATACGGCGACGTCCGCAGCAATGTCCTTGGGATCGAGGTCGTGCTGGCCGACGGACGAGGGACCGTTCTCGATCTGTTGTCTGGCTTGCGGAAAAACAATACCGGCGTCGATCTCAAGCACCTTTTCATTGGCAGTTGCGGCGCCTTCGGCGTGATCACGCGCGCCGTTCTGGAAGTGCACCGGCGGCCGATGCGCGCGGCAACCGCCCTTTTGGTTCCGAATGGCGACGACGCAGTTGCTGAGTTGCTTTCGGCATTCGAAGAAATGGCGGGCGACCAGCTTTCCGCGTTCGAGGGGATGTCCGGGAACGCGATGCGGGCGGCCATCGGGCATGCGTCGTCGGTCAAGAACCCATTTCCGCTTGGACAGATACCGGACTACGCAATCTTGGTCGAACTGACGTCGCGTTTGGATTCTGACGATTCCGATACCTTCCTGAACCGCAAGTTGGAAGAGGTTCTGACGGCGCTTTGGGACAGACCGACAAAACCTGTCGTCGATGCGCTGCTCGGGCGCGGCGAAGATCTTTGGACGATGCGGCACGCGATCTCTGAAGGACTGAAGGCGCTCGGCCGCCAGGTCGGCTTCGACTTGTCTTTCAAGCGGTCCGATCTGGCGCCATTCCGGCGGCATATCGCCGCCGCGCTTTCGCAACGCTATCCGCACGTTCTTCTGTGCGACTTTGGCCATATCGGCGATGGGGGCGTCCATCTCAATCTTGTCGTTCCGCCATCGTTGGATATGTCGCCGGGCGAACTCGACGCATTGCGCGACTTTGTGATCGGCGAGGCAGTCAATCAGTTTAAAGGAAGCTTCAGCGCCGAACACGGTATCGGCCGTTCGAACCAGCGTTTCTACGATCGCCATGTTCCGGTCGGAACAAGGCGGGTCGTCGGCGCGCTCGGTCGGGTGCTGGCGCCGACGCCGATCGGGTGCGTGCAGCTTGGGTATGACGAGTCCGAACGTTCCGAGCGGGTTTGACTATTGGAAGGGAGATTAAATTGAGCGACGCGAAATCGGACTCCGAAATAGCGCAAGAGGCGTTTCGCATTCTGCGAGCGCTCGGCGCACACGACGCGGACGTTTTCGGGGGAAGCTTGCCTGCGCGTTCGCCGATCTCCGGCGAGTTCATTGGATCTGTGCGCGGAATCGGGCGCAAGGAGGCAGAAGACAGGATCGGATCCGCGCATGCCGCCTACAAGATATGGCGACAGGTTCCGGCGCCGCGCCGCGGCGAACTCGTACGGCTGTTGGGCGAGGAACTGCGTAAGCACAAGGCCGAGTTGGGGCATCTCGTAACGCTCGAGACGGGCAAAATCGCGTCCGAGGGACTTGGCGAAGTCCAAGAGATGATCGATATCTGCGATTTTGCGGTTGGGTTGTCTCGCCAACTCTACGGACTCACGATCGCAACGGAGCGTCGTGAACATCGAATGATGGAAACGTGGCACCCGATCGGCGTGTGCGGCGTGATTTCGGCGTTCAATTTTCCGGTTGCCGTTTGGAGCTGGAACGCAGCACTGGCCCTGGTGTGCGGCGACGCGGTCGTTTGGAAACCGTCCGAAAAGACGCTTCTCTCGGCACTCGCCGTCCAGGCAATCGTGCAAAAGGCGATCGCGCGGTTCGGTGCAGAAGCACCCGAAGGATTGTGCGCTTTGCTGATCGGCGGGCGTGAGCTGGGCGAAGTTCTGGTCGACGATCCGCGCGTTCCGGTCGTGTCCGCGACGGGTTCGACGGCAATGGGACGCGCGGTCGGTCCGAAACTCGCGCAGCGCTTCGCCAGAGCGATTTTGGAGCTTGGCGGCAACAACGCGGCGATCGTGGCGCAGTCGGCAGATCAGGATCTTGCTTTGCGCGCTGTGGCATTTGCGGCCATGGGAACGGCCGGCCAGCGCTGCACCACGCTGCGCCGACTTTTTGTCCATCGCGACATCTATCAAGGTTTCGTCTCGCGCCTTGCAAGGGCCTATGGCGCCGTCGCCGTCGGCGATCCGCGCCGTAGCGACACGCTGGTGGGGCCGCTTATCGACAGGCATGCCTTCGAGGCGATGGAAGCCGCCCTCAACGAGGCGCGCGGGCTTGGCGGAACTGTCCATGGCGGCGGCCGCGTCGCGGCTTTCGGCGCCGACGCCTATTACGCGCGCCCGGCGCTGGTTGAGATGCGCGCCCAGGCCGGCCCGATGTTTCGGGAAACCTTCGCGCCGATCCTCTACGTGATGCCTTACGACACGCTTGAGGAGGGGATCGAGCTGAACAACGCGGTCGGCGTGGGGCTTTCGTCTTCGGTCTTTACGCGCGACATGCGCGAGGCCGAGATTTTCGTTTCCGCGACAGGCTCTGACTGCGGCATCGCCAACGTGAATATCGGTCCCTCCGGTGCCGAGATTGGCGGCGCATTCGGCGGCGAGAAGGAGACGGGCGGGGGACGCGAAGCTGGGTCCGATGCCTGGAAGGCCTATATGCGGCGCGCAACGAATACCGTGAACTACGGAACGACGTTGCCGCTTGCGCAGGGCGTTGCGTTCGACATCGCCGGATAGGGGGAAGAAGGATGAGGCCGATGGCGATGCACGATTCGGGTTCCTTGCGCCAAGCGAGTCGGCTTGCGCGCCTGGAGGTATCGCCTATTCTAAGTATTGGGGCGTTGGCGAACGAGATGCGGCGCGCGGGGCGTCCGGTTATTGTGCTGGGCGCCGGGGAGCCGGATTTCGACACGCCGGAACATATCAAGGAAGCGGCGGCGCGCGCGCTGCGGGACGGTGCCACCAAATACACGGCACTCGACGGGACGGCCGAGCTGAAGGATGCGATCCGCGAAAAATTTCGAAGGGACAACGGTCTGGTCTATGCGCACGAGCAGATCGCTGTATGTGCGGGCGCAAAACAGGCGATCTTCAATGCTTTCATGGCCACGATCGATCCGGGCGACGAAGTCGTTATTGCCGCACCCTATTGGGCAACCTACGCCGACATCGTTTTGATTTGCGGCGGCAGGCCGGTGTTCGCGCCGACAGCGCAGGAAAACGGATTCCGCTTGCAGCCGGAAGATCTTGCAAAGACGCTGACGCGGCGGACGCGGTGGCTGCTCTTGAATGCGCCGTCCAATCCCGCAGGCGCGGTATATTCGGCGACGGATCTGGAACGGCTTTTGGATGTCGTGCGCGCCCACCCGAACGTCTGGACGCTTTCCGACGATATCTACGAGCATATTCTCTACGACGGTCGGTCGTTTGCCACGGCCGCAGCGGTAGCGCCGGATTTGCAGGCACGGATTCTTACCCTGAACGGCGTCTCGAAATCCTACGCGATGACCGGCTGGCGCATCGGGTACGCGGCCGGTCCCGCATCGCTGATCAATGCAATGGCCGTGGTCCAAAGCCAATCGACATCGTGTCCGTCGTCGATCGGCCAGGCCGCCGCCGTCGCGGCACTTGGCGGCCCGCAGGACATCGTGCGCGAACGCTGCGCCATCTTCCAGCGGCGACGCGACATGCTTGTTGCAATGCTCGATTCTATCGGCGGATTGGCGTGCCGTCGCCCCGAAGGAGCATTCTATGCCTATGTCGATTGCAGAGGCGTGTTGGGAAAGCGCACGGTCGACGGCAAACGCCTCGATACGGACGCCGATTTCTGTTCGTATCTGCTGGCGCAGCACAATGTTGCTGTCGTACCGGGAAGCGCTTTTGGGCTGTCGCCGTATTTCCGGGTGTCGTACGCAGCGTCGGACAGCAATCTGGTCGAAGCGTGTCGGCGAATTGCAGGCGCGTGCGCGGCTTTGTCTTGAGGCGGGTTTCGACTTCGCCGGAACCTGTCTTCGTCGAATTCACGCACATATGCGACATCGGCTGAGCGCCTAGACGTTCGGCACGGCGCGCGCTTCCTGCAAAAGCCAGACTCGGAAGGCTTGGAGTTCGCGGCGCATGCGCTTTTTCTCCGGATAGACGAAAAAGTACGGATGTTCGGCAGGCGTGGGCGCGTCGTGCAACGCAACGAGCGATCCGTCGGCAATCTCTCGTTCAACGAGAAAGTCGCGGACGAGTGCCGCGCCAAGTCCGCCGGTTGCTGCGCGGATCAGCGGGTCGTACGTATCGAACCAGTAACCGGATGCCGGTGCGGGATGGTGGCGTTTGGTCAATCGGAACCAGGCAGGCCAGGCGTGCGGTTGCCGCGAATGCTGCAGCAGCGGCAAATTTGCAAGCGTTTCGGATTTTGAGCGCCGGACTTTGAGAAGGCCCGGCGCGCAGACGGGAATGAGGCTTACGTCGAGAAGCCGGTCGCTAAGCGCGCTGGGCCACGATTCGGCGCCGTAGAAAATCGCGCAATCGGCGTCGCTTTCGGCGAAGTCGAATGCATCGCCGCGCGTTTGGATCTTGAGGCGGATCTTCGGATGGCGTTTGGCGAACCGCGCGAGTCTCGGCGCCAGCCAATGGCTGCCAAATGTCGGGAGCGTGGAGACTGTCAGATCCCGTGTGCCTGCCGAATAGCCAGTCAAATCGAGCATCGACGACGAAATCGCGGCCAAAGACGGGCGAAGCCCGCGTGCGAAGGCTTCGCCGGCTTCCGTAAGGATCAGGCCACGCCCGACCCGCTCGAACAGACGATTTGCTGCGCGTCGCTCGAGCGAGGCCACGACGCGGCTGATGGCGCTTTGCGTCAGCCCCAATTCTTTGGCCGCAGCGGTGAAGCTCGAATGGCGGGCGGCGGCCTCGAAGGCGCGCAGCGCCTCCATCGACGGCAAAGTGTCGAACATAGGTTTCCTCGTCCAAGCGGTCTCTGGGCGCGCGGCGGCGTCGGTAGGTCGTCGCAGCCTCATTCATGCATGACTATAAATCATCATTTGTCATTTATCCATGCGCCAGATGCCGCATTGAAGTGCTGATTCGACTGCATTTGTTGGGGCTCGGCGATGTGGCGATCGCGCGCGCGCGGCGCTGATTTCGAAGCGACGACGAAAGCTTGTTTCCTTGGCGGGATCGTCTTTTGTCCAGCTAACCTCGTTCTGTCACATTCATTGAAGGAGACCGTCATGAACCTCTTTCGGCTCTGCCTCGGGCTGCTCGCTTCGCTGATCGCCGTTGCACCTGCGCTCGCGGCCGATTGGCCAGTTAGGCCCGTCAAGATTCTCGTCGGTTTTCCACCTGGCGGTATCACCGATATTCTGGCGAGGATGCTGCAGGAACCGCTCGGGCAAGCGCTCGGCCAGCCTTTCGTGGTCGAAAACAAGCCGGGTGGCGGCGGCATTGCGGCGACCGAAACGCTCGTGCGCGAGCGCAACGACCACCAGATTCTTATCGTCGTCAGTTCGCTGTCGTCCGCTCCGGCAATGAAAATCCCAACCGCCTACGATCCGGTTCGCGACGTGGCACCTGTCGTGCTGCTCGGCCGCATTCCTTTGCTGATTGCCGCGAACCCGTCAGCGAACATCGGTACCCTCGAGGATCTGATACGTCTCGCAAAACAACGGCCGGGGACACTGTCCTACGGCACGCCGGGCGTCGGGCTTGCGCAGCACTTCTCTGGCGAGTTGCTCAAATTCCGCGCGAGCATCGACGTTGTCCACGTTCCCTATCGCGGCGCATCGCCTGCGATCAACGATCTCGTCGGCAACCAGATTCCGCTGGCGATCGTGAGTCCGGCTTCGGTGAAGAGTTTCGTCGATACAGGCCGCGTTCGCCCGATCGCGCTGACGGGCACGGTGCGACTGCCTCTGATGCCGAATGTGCCGACAGTCGCGGAATCTGGACTGCCCGGTTTCGAGATCACCGAATGGTACGGGGTGGCCATGGCGCGCGATACCGCCCCTGCCATCGTCGAGCGGCTCAATGCCGAAATCCGCAAGATTTTCGAGACACCGGAGCGCAAAGCTTGGCGGGAGAGCGTGGCGCTCGAAGGGGGCTTGGGCACGGCCGACGAGTTCAAGACCTTCATAGCGGCGGAGATTCGAAAGCTGACGGAAGTCGCCGCCAACGCCAATATCAAGCCCGAGTAGCGTCGTGCTTCCGATCCGAATCAGGAACCGCGGTGAATTCAGTTTTGCGACTGTCTTGATCGGCGGCGCTGCCTGGGGACTTTGGCTGGTCTCCGATCTCCGCTTCGGGACGGCGATGCGGATGGGGCCCGGCTACATGCCGACAATGCTCTGTTGGATCGCGATCGGAATCGGGGCCGTCCTTGCAATCCGCAGCGTCGCGGTGTCGGCGCCGCCGCCGGCAGCGTGGGCTTGGCGGCCGGTGCTTTCGATTTCGGCGGCGATCGGCGCTTTCATGCTCGTCGAGAAAATCGGTTTGCTTGTTTGCGTCGGGCTCGTCGTGCTCGTTGCGTCGCTCGGCGACCGGGAGACGCGTTGGTCGCATTCGGCAATGCTTGCAGCGGGGCTCGCGACCTTTGCGGCCTTGATATTCGTCGTCATGTTGGGGCTGCCGATGCCCTTGCTTCCAACCCTTCTCGGCTACTGAAGGACAAGAGGCAATGCTCGACGCCTTCGCTCCGATCTTCGGCGGCCTTTCCGTCGCTCTCGAACCTGCCAACCTCCTCTACTGCTTCATTGGCGCAATGATCGGAACCTTGATCGGCGTGCTGCCGGGGATCGGGCCGATCGCAACCGTCGCCATGCTGCTGCCGGTGACGTTCTATTTGTCGCCGGTTTCGGCCCTGATCATGCTTGCCGGGATCTACTATGGCGCGCAATACGGCGGATCGACGACGGCCATTCTCGTCAATCTGCCTGGCGAGAACTCGTCGGTCGTCACATGCCTCGACGGCTACCAGCTGGCGCGGCAGGGCCGCGCGGGGCCTGCTCTTGCTGTCGCAGCGTTGGCTTCTCTTTTTGCCGGCGTTTGCGCAACTTTAGTGATCGCGCTGTTCGCGCCGCCGCTTGCCGAGATGGCGCTGTTGTTCGGGCCAGCCGAGTATTTTTCGCTGATGGTTCTCGGGCTCGTCGCGGCCATCGTTCTTGCCCAAGGGTCTCTCGTATCCGCGCTCGGCATGATTGTGCTGGGCTTGATTCTTTCGATGGTCGGCACCGACGTGAATACCGGGGCGTTGCGCATGACGCTCGGCATTCCCGAGCTCAACGACGGCATCGGCTTCGTCCCCCTTGCGATGGGGTTGTTCGCAATCGGCGACATCATTCGCAATCTCGAAAATCCCGAGGCGCGGTCGGTGATGACCGGCAAGATCGGCCAGCTGTGGCCGACCCGCGACGATTTCAAGCGCTGCATTCCGGCGGTGATGCGGGGCACATCCCTCGGATCGATCCTCGGTCTGCTGCCCGGCGGCGGTGCCATGTTGTCTTCGTTTGCGGCCTACACGCTCGAGAAGCGCATCTCGGACGACCCGTCGCGCTTTGGCCGCGGCGCCATCGAAGGCGTGGCAGCGCCCGAGTCCGCCAACAATGCCGGTGCGCAGACCTCTTTCATTCCGCTTCTTACCCTCGGCATACCGGCCAATCCCGTAATCGCGCTGATGGCGGGTGCGATGATGATCCACGGTATCCAGCCCGGGCCGCAAGTAATGACAAACAATCCCGACCTATTCTGGGGTCTGATCGCCTCGATGTTGGTCGGCAACGCCATGCTGGTCGTGATCAATCTGCCGCTGATCGGCCTCTGGGTGAGCCTTTTGAAGGTCCCGTATCGGCTCTTCTATCCGGCCATCTTGGTTTTCTGCTGCATCGGCGTCTACACGCTCAACAACTCGATCTTCGAGGTTGGCCTTCTCATTCTTTTTGGCGTGGTCGGCTACGCTTTCCTGAAATGGGGCTGCGAACCAGCCCCCTTGCTACTTGCCTTCGTCTTGGGGCCTCTCATGGAGGAGAATCTGCGCCGCGCGATGCTTCTGTCGCGTGGCGATCCAAGCACTTTCATCACCCGCCCGATCAGTCTTGGGCTTCTGCTTGCCGCATTTGGCCTGCTGCTGCTGATCGTGCTGCCGGCCTTCAAACGCACGCGGGCGCAGGCCTTCCAGGAGCAGCCGTGAGTGCCATGACACCTTTTCTGACGAACGAAGACATTCGCGCGCTCGAACTGTCCCATGGCGAGATCGTTGCGGCGCTCGAAGCCGCCTATGCCGAGCGTGCGCGCGGCGGCGTTTCGTTGATCACGAAAATCGGCTTTCAGGAGAGTTCCGGCGCCTTCTGCCATGCGATGCCGGTCAAGGCGCTCGGCCTCGCTGTCTTAAAGTGGGTCGTGTCCGGCACACCGGGGTCCGGCGCCAAATACATCAATGCGACTCTTGTCGCCTCGGATGCGGCAAGCGGGGCCACACTTGCTGTCATGGAAGCCGAATGGCTGACGGCGTTGCGCACGGGCGGCGTGACCGTCGCGGCCCTCAAACGGCTGCCGCCGATTGCTCGGCCGGTTGCGCTGTTCGTCGGCTGCGGTTTGCAAGCGCGTATTCATGCGGAGATGCTGCGTCCGTTCGGCATCGAAAAAATATTCGCCGTCAGTCGACGACGGGAGACGGCGGAGACGTTTGCGCACGATATGCGGGCAGTCGGGCTTCAGGCTGTGGCCATCGACAGGTACGAAGATGCGATTTCCCAGGCCGATATCGTCGTAAGTGCAGTTCCGCTGAGTGCCGGAATCGTGCCTTTCCTCGATGCGTCGAGACTGAAGCCGGGAGCGTTTGTTGCTTCGATCGATCTCGGAAAACCTTGGTTCAACGTCGAGACGTTTCAATACGCGATTACGGACGATTCGCCGCACGCGGTTGGCTTGAAGCAAAACGGCCATCTCGCCTTTAAAGGCGGTTTCGACACGGATCTTGCATGCCTCGTTTCTGGCATGGGGCCGAAAATGGAGACCGCCGACCGCATATACATGGTTGCACCCGGCAATGCGCTCAGCGACGCGGCAATGGTTCGCTTGATCCTCGACAAGCGCTCGAATGGAGCGTCGAGGTGAGGGCCATCGAACGCGCGAGCGATCTCTTCGTTTCGGGCAAGCCGCGTCCGGCGGCTGAACTCGTCGCGCAGGGCAGGCGGATTGCGGAGTATTGCCGCGTCGGTCGCAATCGATTCCTCGACGCGACGGGCGCGAAGAGCGAAGTTGTGGTCAAACGGCGTGCGATGGCCGAGCGGCGAATCACGCAGCATGCGCATATCGGCTTTCGCAGCTTGGACCGCACGATCGATGCGATGGGCGAAATTCATGCGCGAGCGGCAGAGAACGGCGTCTGCGTCAGCCGTTTTGGGATAACCCTCGATTGGTCCATGGGCTATCCGGAAGCGAGCCGATCCGGCCGCTCGCGCGGAACCGGCATCGTTCTCGACGGTCCGGGCGACTTTCGGCGCCTTGCGGATGCAGCACCGGCGGCGATGCATTGCGGAGACTTCATGCTCGGGCTTCCCGCGGCCCTCGAAAACACGCAGGCTGCGCTTGTGGCCGGCGTTACGACGCTTGGGAATCTCGGCCAGTATTTCACCTTTCGGCTGCTTGGCTGGGACGACGACGTTGCGACGACGGAGGCCACAGTCGCTGCGATCGCGCTGATAGCCGCGCAAGACGTCGAAGTGCTGGTGCATTCAAATCTCGACGACGGCTTCGCGGCCATTTTCCTCGACATGAGCTCGAGCATTGGCATGGTCTTGCTCGAAAAATACATCGTCGAAGATCTGCTCGGCGCACGCGTGGCGCATTGCTACGGCCATCATTTCTCCGATCCGGCGACGCGCCATGCGTTTCATGCCGCGCTCGTTCGGGTGTCGGACACGCCGGGATCGATGATCTACGGCAACACAGTCAGCTATCGATCTTTGCCAGCCGGAAACTACGCCGATTGCGCATCCTATTTGCTGACCGACATTCTGAGTTTGAGCCGCTTCCCCTCGGGGCACGCAATAAACCCGGTGCCGGTTACCGAGAACCTCCGAATTCCGGCAGTCGAAGAAATTCTGGAGGCTCAGATTTTTGCCGGACGGCTTGTGCAATGCGCACGTCGATTCGAAAACCTCTTCGATTGGCGCGCGGCGGACGCGACGGCTGATGCGCTTGTCGCAGGCGGCAAGGTTTTTGCCCGAAACACGCTCGATGGCCTTGCCGCACTCGGGGTCGATACGCGCGATGCTGGCGCACTGATGCTCGCGTTGCGCCAGATCGGGCCGCGGCGGCTCGAAGCCATGTTCGGTGCCGGCGCACTGAACGGTGCGGAGCGGCGGCCGCTTGTACCGGCCTGTTGGGCGGGTGAACTGGACGAGGTTGCGGATGCTTGGTGCCAATCTCGCCAGGACGTGTCCGAGAAGGTTCGAGACTTGTCCGTATGCATTGGGACAACCGACGTGCACGAGCATGGAAAGTATCTCGTGACGCGGGCATTTTCGTCACTTGGGGTGCGGTTCGTCGACGCGGGCGTCGCCGTTGATCCCGCCGTCCTGGTTTCGTGCGCGCGAGAGAGCGGGGCAGATGCGATCGCGATCAGCACGTACAACGGCGTGGCGGTTCGCTATGTCCGCGACGTTATGGCCGAGCTTGCGCGCGGCGGTTCCAAGATTCCTGTTCTGATCGGCGGTCGGCTCAACGAGATCCGCGATGGGTCGAACAGCGACTTGCCGTCCGATGCGACGGCGGATCTGGCGGCCCTTGGCGCCTTGCCTTGTCCCGACCTCGATGCGGCGTTTGCCGTGATGGCGGGGATCGCGCAAGGCCGAAATGGGGGGACGAAATGATCGGCGACCACCGTGTATCCTATATCTCTCGTGCGCGGATGGAGAGCAGCGGACTCAACGGCGCCGATTTTCTGCCGGCCATCGACGAAGTGTTTCGGCTTCATGCCGCCGGCGAGTGTCTGATGCCGGATCCAATTTTCATGCCGCGCGAGTCCGGGCGTTTCTGCAATGCGCTTTTCAGTTGGGTCCCCAAATGGGGATATGCAAGCGGGAAGCTGCAGATGGGCGACCCAAGCAATCTCGATCGCGGCAGGCCCCAGGTTCAAGGCCTGTTGACGCTGTTCGACGATGCCTCGAGCTTGCCTATTGCCGTCATGGAGGCCGGTTGGATCACCGCGTTGCGTTCGGCGGCCGTATCCGGCATTGCGGCACAGCGTTTTGCGCATTCGGGGAGCAAGGTTCTCGGTCTGGTCGGAGCCGGGCTTCAAGCGCGGCTCCATTGGGAGATGCTGCCGCAGCTCGTTCCCTCGCTCGAAAGATGCGTTGCGTACGATGTTTTTCCCGAGCGTGCCGAGGCGTTCGCGGCGCACGCGCGCGCGCGCGGTGGGCTGCCGGTTGAGGTTGCTGAGACTGCCGAAGCGGCTGTCCGCCGAGCCGACATTCTGGTCACCGCGACGGTCATTCTGCCAAAGCCGCGGCCTTTCATTGCCGAGGCGTGGCTCAAGCGCGATTGTCTCGTTTTTGCGCTAGACCGGGATTGCTGCTTCGAGGAGTCGGCTGTCCAATCCTTTGCGCTTGTCGTTTCGGACGACCGGACTTATTTCGACCACGCGAAGACCGAAGAAGGCGCGTTTGCGTCCGTGTCGCATCTCGATCTTGATGTCTCGGAGATGCTGACCGATGGCGCAAATCGACCGTCGGTCGCTGGACGCATAGCTATGTTCGCAATCGGCGTGCCGATTGCGGATCTGGCAGGCGCCGTCACTGTGTGGCGAAAGTTCGGTTCCGATGGCGAAGGATTCAGCTTTTGAATGCAGGGGGAGTGTTATGCCGGTGATTCATGTCGAGCTCATCGCAGGCCGCACGCAGTCGCAGAAAACCCAAATCGCCGAGCGTCTGACTTCGGCGATTGTCGAGATTTGCGGAACCGCGGCGGCAGACGTGCATGTCGTTTTTTCGGACGTCTCGAAGTTCGATTGGTTTGTCGCCGGCACGGCGGTCGGCGGCCCTGACTCGAGGACGGACGGGTCGGATTGTTCCTAGGGCTTGAATGCTCTTGGTTTCCATTTTTCTTCCTTAAATGCTGAAAAATTTGGAAACTTACATTGAAAACATTGGAGTTCTATAAATCTAGGGGACTGGGGGCGCGAGGCATCGCCTCGCGGGGTTCGAATCCCGCCGCTCCGACCACTAAGCGAGCCCGCCGCCGGGAAACCGGTCGGCGGGTTTTTGTTTACGGGCGGCGGATGGACCATGGCCCCAATGGTCGGCAGTTCGAATCTTCTCCGGCACGCCAGCGACGACGAAGTTGGGCACTATTCGAGACGTAAAAGTTTAACGGTATGTCTCAAGCGCGTCGTCGCGTGCTCGCCGCACGTCGGCCTCAAATTCTATCCGGCGATTCGCTCTCTGAGATTCTGGAAATGACGGATCATCGCGAGCCGGGCGCGCTCGGGATCGCGGTCCCGGATCGCGTCGTAAACAGGCTGATGTTCGCCTTGCAACGTTGCCCAATCCTCGACGCCGACGATATCCTTGAAGCCGACGCGCCCCGACTCCGTAAGAAGTCGCTCGAGCATCTCCTCGAGTAGCGGGTTGCCGGCGGCGCGCGCGATCGAGCGGTGGAAATCGCCGTTGAGATCGAGGTCGCGCAGACGTTCCGGCGTTTCCGACGCGACGACGCGCAGCGGGCGGCCGATCGCGTCGATTTCGGCCGGCGTGGCGCGCTGGGCGGCAAGTTCGGCGAGCTTGCACTCGAGCGCTTCGCGCGCTTCCCAGAGGCGCAACAGCGCGTCGCGGTTTGCCTCGAGGCGCGACCAGCGCATGTCCGTCGGCTCGACCACGCGCGTCGAGCGCAGATAGCGGCCGCCGCCGGGCCGGCTCTCGACCGCACCGCGCATCTCGAGCACGCGGAACGCTTCGCGCAATACCGGTCGGGATACTTGCCATTGGCGCGCGAGATCGCGTTCGCTCGGAAAGCGGTCGTTCAGTTTCAATCGCCCCTCGTTCACCAACCGGGCGATCTGATTGATGATCTCTTCCGACAGCCGCACGCTGCGGACGGGCCGGAAGCGCGCCGGCGATTGTGCGGAGTTTGGCTCGTCGAGCATCGCCAGACCATTCTTTCAAACTGTTTCATCGACAAAGTGCTTGAGAAACAAGGGATTTGTCAACTAACTAAACTGGGTTGCCCAGTTTACCGTCGTTTGCTAGGGTCATGGCGAGTTGGCACAAGCCGTAACAAACGGCGAAGAACGCAGAGTGGGTATGGAAACGCGGTTGGACAATTCAGGTCGCGCATCTTGGACGGACCAATTCCCGGGCAATTTCCTGTGGTCCAATGCGATGCTTGTTTGCAAAGGCATGGCGCCGTACGGCGCTGTCGCGGTCGCGGACATTGACCGGATCGCAGCCCGACTGGAAGCGGGGCCGACGACGCCCGAAGCGTGGCAAGACGCATGGTGCGAGGCCGGCATTGCGGTTGAAGCGCGTGCCAAGGAAGCTGCCGACGCTGGCCATGCAAGAACCGCGGGCGCCCTCTTTCTGCGCGCGGGCAACTATCTCTACACGGGCGAACGCTTCGTTCCGCCGGGACAGGAAAAACGTGCGCTCGGCGAACACGCTTTCGCCTGCTATCACGCGGGACTACGCGGCAAACATCCCGAAATCGAGTTTCTCGAAATCCCATGTGACGGCGTCTCGCTGCCCGCCTTGTTCATGCCTGCGCTGGGTGCGCGGCGTCCGGCGCCGACGGTCGTCGTTTTCAACGGCATGGACAACTGCAAGGAAATGAGCGTCCTGTTTGCGGGTCTCGAATTCGCGGCCCGCGGATTCAACACGCTCGCGGTCGATGGCCCCGGCCAGGGCGAAAGCCTACGCCTGCGCGGCATATCCGCGCGCCACGACTACGAAGTGCCGGCGGCCGCAGCCTACGATGTGCTTGCCGAGCGCGCGGATGTCGATCCCGCGCGCATCGCCGTCATGGGCTACAGTTTCGGCGGCTACTACGCCGCTCGCGTTGCCGCGCGCGAAAGACGCTTTGCCGCCGGAATAGCGCTGACCGCAGGCCATTGGGATCTCGCGGCATTCCAGACTGCGGTGCGAGAGAAGGCGCGGCGCGAGCAGAAGGCCGTCGCGCAGTCGAACTTCCAGTTCCAATGGGTCGTCGGCGCGTCCGATGCGGATTCGGCGATCGTCGCTGCGGAACGTTTCGGCGTGGGCACGATCGCCCACGAGATCGAATGTCCCTTTCTCGTGACGCACGGCGCCGACGACCGGATCATCCCCGTCGCCAACGCGCAGAAGCTGTTCGATGCGGTCGCTTCAAAGCGCAAGAACTTGCGCATCTTCACGGCGGCGGAAGGCGGCAGTGCGCACGCCCATGTCGACGATCGTCCGATCGGAATAGCCTACGCTGCCGACTGGCTCGCCGATCTTTTCGCGATGCGCGGAGAGACGGCGTGATTCCGGCGCACGCGCCCTTTTGTGCCGCACCAGACCCGGCGCCGCGCGCGCCGCACTTTCCGGTGCCGGCAGGAGCGTGCGACTGCCACGTCCATGTCTTCGGTCCCGCCGATCGCTATCCCTACCAGCACGAGCGCGCTTATACGCCGCCCGACGCGCCGCCGTCCGCTTTGTCGGCACTGCATCGCACGCTCGGAATCTCTCGCGCGGTCGTTGTTCAAGCGAGCGTCCATGGTGCCGACAATCGCGCGATCATCGACGCCGTGGCGCGAGCCCCCGACAGTCTTCGGGCGGTTGCGGCGGTTCGTCGAGACGTGACCGACGCCGAGCTGCGCGGCTTGCATGAAAGCGGCGTGCGCGGCATCCGCGTCAATCTCGTCGATCGCGGCGGCATGCCGTTCGACTCGCTCGACGAACTCGTCCACATGTCGACGCGAATTCGCGATATGGGCTGGCATGTCGAGTTTCTCGTCCATGTCGAGGCCAACGACGAACTGCCGGGGCTCGTGCGCCGGCTCGCGGTGCCCGCGGTCTTCGGCCATCTGGGCTACACCAAAGCGCCCAAGCGCCCCGACGACCCGGGCTACCGGCAGTTCCTCGCCCTGTTCGGCGAAGGCAGGTGCTGGGTGAAACTCACCGGCCCCTACCGCATCTCGGCGCGGGACCGGCCGCCTTACGATGATCTCGATGCGTTTGCGCATGCGCTTGTTTCGGTTGCGCCTGACCGGCTCCTGTGGGGCTCCGACTGGCCGCACGTGATGCAGGTCAAGCCGATGCCCAACGACGGCGACCTCTTCGATCTTTTGCCGCGCTGGGTTCCCGACGCCGCGATGCGCACGCGCATTCTCGTGGACAACCCTGCGGTGCTTTACGGGTTCGACACGCCGAAAACCAAGGATCAACCATGAACGGCCTGCGTCTCTCCGGCGTCATCGCGGCTCTGCCGACCCCGGTGACGAAAGACCACAGACCCGACATTCCGCGCTTCGTCGCGTTGGCGCGCCGCCTGCTCGACGACGGTTGCGATGCCCTGAATGTCTGCGGCACCACGGGCGAAGCCACCTCCATGTCCGTTGCCCAGCGCGCGCTCGTCATGTCGGCGGCGGTCGCTGCTTTGCCGCGCGAGCGCCTCATGGTGGGCACGGGTGCGGCGGCCGTTGAAGACGCTGTGGCGCTGACGCGACTTGCCGCCGGCCTCGGATTCGCCGGGGCTCTGCTGCTGCCGCCGTTCTACTACAAAGGCGTGCCGAACGAAGGCGTCGTCGCCTACGTCGAAGCGGTCGCGCGGGCGACGGCAGACTGTCCGATCCCGCTTTATCTCTATCACTTCCCCGCGTTGTCGGGCGTGCCGTACACGCCCGAACTTGTGGCCGAACTGCGTCGGCGCGTGCCGGGCCGGATCGTCGGCCTCAAGGACTCGTCGGGCGATCTCGACTATGCGCGCAAGGTTGCGGCAATCGCGAAGGACTTTGCCGTGTTCCCGAGCAACGAGGCGACCTTGCTGGAGGCGCGGGGCGGGACCTTCGCCGGGTGCATTTCCGCGACAGCGACGCTCAACAGCGCTTTCTGCGCGAAGGCATGGCGTACTGGCGATGCGGCTGCACAGGCGACCGCCACCGCCATCCGCGTGCTTGTTTCCGCCGGGCCGCTGATCCCGCGCATCAAGGCGGTTGCCGCCGACATGATGGGCGATCCTGCCTATGCCGCCGTGCTGCCGCCGATGGCCGCTCTACCGGCCGACGAAGCGACGGCATTGGCGACTGCCGTCCGGAGGCTTGCCGCAGCCACCTGAGTGTCCAATCAACCGAGCGACCCAAAAAACGTCGCAAAAATGGGAGGAAAAAGATGTCGATGTCCACAGAAACGTTTGCGTCCATCCGCCGTACGGCCCTCGTTGCTGCTGCACTCGCATCGATCACTGTCGGGTCGGAGCATGCGGTCGCGCAGACCCCCCGCGCACCCAACGGTCCGATCGAAATCACGGTTGGCTGCGGTGCGGGCTGCACGCCCGACGTGCTGATGCGCCGCGCTGCGAAGATCTGGAACGACCAACGCTTGATTTCGAATCCGATCGTCTTCGACAACCGTGCCGGCGGCGGCATGGCACCGGCGATGAAGCACGTGCTCGACCGCCGCGGCGACGAGAACAGCGTAATGGCGCTGGCCGGGCCGGTTTTCTCGACGCCGATCACGCAGGGAACCGAGACGACCTACGACAAATTCACACCGCTCGGCGTCTTCGTGCAGACGCAGCTAATTCTTCTGACCCAGCCCAACCACCCCGCAAAGTCGTTGAAGGAAATGGTCGAGGCGGCGCGCGCGCGGCCGAAGGCGATCCGTCTTGCAGGCTCAAGTGCTGGCGGAACCGACGACCAAGTGATGGGCCTCATCGAAAAGGCGACCGGCGTCGACATGACTTTCATTCCGCATTCGGGCGGCGGTGCGGCACTCGCGACGTTTCTGGGCGGCAACACCGAGTTGAGCCTGCTGACGATCGACGAGGCCTTGCCGCAAATGCAGTCGGGCAAGGCGCGTCCGCTTGCGATCTTCAACCAGGCGCGTCGGACCGAAGCGAACCTCAAAGACATCCCGACGGCTAAGGAACAGGGCGTCGATGTTGTCTGGGGCCAGGTGTTCGGCCTGCTTGGCGCGCCCGGCCTCGACCCGGCCGTGTTGGCATGGTGGACCGACCGCATTCGCGCGCTGACGGCGTCGGAAGCGTGGAAGGCGTCGATCGCGGAGAACCTTCTCGGCGGCGAGGTCTATGTCGGCCCGGGCCTGCCTGCTCAGATGAAGCTGTTCCACGAGCAGCGGCTCGAAGTGCTGCGCGCGATCGGCGCCGCCAAGCTCTGAGACTGGCGGAAGGCGGCGATGCGCAATCTCGAACTTATGGCGGCGGCCGTGGTGCTTCTGATGTCCGTCGTCATCGGTTTCGGGACAGCCGATCTTCCCGTTTGGAGCGACTTTTCGCCCGGCGACCGGTTTGTTCCGATCATCATCGCTGTTGCGTGCGCCGTGCTTGCGCTCTCCCTCGGGTGGGAGGCGCTTGCACGGCCGACGCATGAGCCGGCACCCTGGCCGTCGGGCGAGGGCGCGCGGCGGATGTTTCTGCTTGTGCCCGCAGTTGCCGGTTTCGGCCTCGGGGCCGCGTATCTCGGCTTCCCGATCGCCGTATTCGGTTTTGTGGCGTTCGCGACCGTCGTTGCGCTGCGACAGTCGTGGACGACTGGGTTCGCGACGGCGGCGGTTACGACCATTCTGATCCACACGATTTTTGTCGTTTCGCTGGGCATTCGCCTGCCGAAGGGGCCGCTCGGTTTCTGAGGTTGCCGGTCAAAGGGTCTGCTCAATGGAAGCTTTCGATCTTCTCGCTCAAGGTTTTGCGGTCGCGCTGACGCCCACCGGTCTTTTCTCGATATTCATGGGCGTACTGATCGGGCAGATCGTCGGCGCATTGCCCGGCCTCGGTCCGGCGGCCGGCATGGCTTTGCTGCTTCCCGTTACGTTCGGGATGGACCCGAACGCGGCGGTCATGATGCTTGCGGGCATCCTCTATGGCGGCATGTACGGCGGAACGATCACGTCGGTGTTGATCAATGTGCCCGGCGAATCGTCGAGCGTCATGGCGGCAATCGACGGGCACCAATTGGCGCGGCGCGGACGAGCCGGTGCCGCCCTCGCCGTTGCGGCCGTCGGGTCCTTTTTTGCGGGCGTCGTCGGGACCGTGGCGCTGGCTTTCGCGGCAGTCGGGCTCAGCGCGATCGCGCTCAGATTCAACGCGCCCGAATTCTTTCTTCTTGCGGTCCTCGGCATTATCGCAACGGCGAGCCTCGGGACAGGTTCGCCGACAAAGGCGCTGCTGATGGGCGCTGTCGGCCTCGCGATCGGTGCCGTCGGAACGGATCCGATATCCGGCAATGCGCGGCTCACTTTCGGCAACAGTTACCTCGTCGACGGTTTCGATTTCCTGCCTGTGGCGATCGGATTGTTCGGCATTGCAGAGGTTCTTGTCTCGCTGGAGAACGTCCATGCCGAGAAGCCGATCACGACGAGGCTGCGGGACATGTGGATGACCTCTGCCGAATGGGCCCAGAGCCGCATGGCGGTGCTTCGCGGTTCGGCGATCGGCTTTGTGGTCGGACTCATGCCCGGCGCCGGCGCAACGGTCGCGGCTTTTCTCGCCTATGTGGTCGAGCGGCGCTTCAGTCGAAATCCGGAAATGTTCGGCAAGGGCGCGCTCGACGGCGTGGCCGCCTCCGAGTCCGCCAACAACTCTTCGGTCACCGGCGCTCTTGCGCCGATGCTCGCACTTGGCATTCCAGGTTCGACGGGGACAGCGGTGCTGCTCGCAGCCCTTGTCTTGCAGGGTATAAGACCGGGCCCCACGCTGATGGCGGACCAGCCGATACTCGTCTGGAGCCTGATCGCGTCGATGTTCATCGGCAATGTTGTCCTGCTCGTGATGAACCTGCCGCTGGCGCCGTTGTTCGCAGCGCTTCTGCGCGTCCCTTACGTATTGCTTGCGCCCGCCATACTTGTCTTCTCCTTGGTCGGCGCTTACGCAGCGACCATGAGCTTCGTGACCATGGTGGTCGCGATGGGTTTCGGGATCGTCGGCTATCTGATGATCAAGGCCGACCTGCCGCGCGCACCTTTGGTGCTGGCGCTCGTGCTCGCGCCGCTCCTCGAAGAGTCGCTGCGCCAGTCGCTGCTGCTGTCGCTGGGGAGTCCGATGATTTTCGTCGAGAGGCCGTTCGCGCTGGCGTTGCTGATCACAGTTATCGTCTTTCTCGCAATGCCTTTCGTACTGCGGCGCTTTTCAAAAGCAGGCGTTTAGTCGCGGAAGCCAGTCTGGCACTTGGCTGAGTGCGCCGGGCGTTCCGGGCAATCTAAACGTACCTACACCAATGCGACGGCTTTTTCGGTTGCGTTCCGAGTGTCATGTCACATCGACTCTAAAGGCGTGATTTCAATATTGCCCGGCTTCGCCCGGCACGGCACACCAGCGCTTATCAAAGTGGGCACTATTCGCGCCACTAACATTTAAGCGCAGTTTTCTGAAGTTCTGCGGGGTGCAAGGCGATCCACGTATTCGCGCAGGAAGTATGTGAATTCAGGCGTCCGGGCGTTTGGGTCCTTCGCCGCCTCGTCGATGCGGCGAAGCCGCACCGCCGCTTCGAAATACGGTTGTGCGCGAAACGCCGCCTGCTCGGTCGTGTCCATCGCACCGCCCTGAAGTTCAAGGCTGCGGATCGAGTCGGACGAAAGCCGAGCGAAGTAGGCGGGCTCGGCTGCGACCAGGAAGCGCTTGGCGGCCACATGCAGAAGGACCGGCTCGCTCACCGCCGGTCCGAACTGGGCGGCGAGCCAGTCTGCGCCGCACGCTTCGTGGCGATCGTCGATGCCCTGGACGGCCGGCGTTTCGCCAAGCGGGTGAACCATGTGGCCGACGTCGTGCAGCAGCGCCGCCACGATCTTGGCCGGTGTTTCGCCTTGGCGCTCGGCCAGCGTCGCGGATTGCAGCGCGTGCTGGAGCTGGTTGACGGCGGCAAGACCGTAGCGCGCGGTCGCGCGCTTGCCGAAGATATCGAGGAGTTCCGCTTCGCGGGTCATGTCACGTCACCTTTTTGTCATATAAATATTATATGAAAGGAGACTATTAGATAGATAACATTCATGATGCAGGCCAACAAGAGGAGAAGTGGGACATGCGGACGATCTCGGCATTCGAGCGGCCCGGGCGATTCTTCAAGGGTAACCTGCACACCCATTCGACTGGATCCGACGGGCGCCATCCACCCGACAAGGTCTGTGCGATCTACCGGGAGGCGGGCTACGATTTCATCGCGCTCACGGACCATTTTCTGCCCACCTACAGGTTCCCAGTTACCGACACGAGCAGTTACAGGACCGAGTCATTCACGACGATTCATGGGGCCGAAGTCCACGTGCCGTCGACGCGTCTCGGGGAGATCTGGCACATCCTCGCAGTCGGCCTGCCGCTGGATTTCGCGCCGACGCGCGAAGGCGAAACGGCGCCCGAGATCGCCGCGCGTTGCGCCGCCGCCGGCGCTTTCGTCGCGGTCGTGCATCCGTCCTGGTACGGGCTGACGGCGGACGAGGCGCAATCGATCTCTGCCGCCCACGCCATCGAGATCTACAACCACACGAGCGCCGTCAAAAACGACCGAGGCGACGGAACAGCACTCTACGACGAGTTGCTCGCGCGGGGCCGACGGTTGTCCGCCTGCGCCACCGACGATGCGCATTTCAATTTCGACGACGCGTTCGGCGGCTGGGTCATGGTCAAGGCGCCCGAACGCGATCCGGACGCGCTTGTAAGCGCGCTTCGCGCGGGCGACTACTACGCCACGCAAGGCCCGGAGATTCACGCGATCGCGCTCGACGGCGAAACGCTGGAAATCGAATGCAGTCCCGCTGCGGCGGTGATGGCGCTGGGCCGCGGTTCCAAGGCCGCCAACGAATTGGGATGCGGTCTCACGCGCGTGCGCTTGCCGATCGAGCGCTTGCGACGCGGCGGCTATGCCCGGGTCGTCGTGATCGACGCCTCAGGCCGCCGCGCGTGGAGCAATCCGATCTGGTTCGACGCCGAAAACGCGAAACCTTCTTAGCCTGCGGCGACGAGACTGTCCGCGCCAGGCGCCGGTGCCGGGTCCGCGCCCAGCCGCTTCACCCGCGACGCGGACGCGAGCAGGGCTGCGGTATAGGGATTCTGCGGCGCCGCGAAGATGTCCGATGTCGGCCCGTGTTCGACCACCACCCCGTCCTTCATCACCATTACGCGGCTCGCCATCCGCCAGATGACGGCGAGGTCGTGCGTGATGAGAACGACGCTTGCACCGTTGCGTCGGCGCAGCGCGTCCAGCTCCTGCAGGACCTGGCCGGCCACCGAGGCGTCGAGCGCCGAGGTAATCTCGTCGCAGACGAGCACGTCCGGTTCGGCCGCGAAGGCGCGTGCGATGGCGACGCGTTGCTGCTGACCGCCGGACAATTGGCGCGGATAGCGGTCGAGATACTCGGGTCCCAGGCCAAGATCGGCCAGCAGCGCCGCCGCTTTGGCGCGCGCCGCTTTCCGGCCGAGGCCGAAGAAATGGCGCAAGGGCCGCGCGATAGAGGTCGCGACGGTCTGGCGCGGATTGAGGGAGGAGAGGGGGTCCTGGAACACGGTCTGGATGCGGCGCCGGAGTTCCGGACGCCGTTTGCCCGCGACCATCGCGATCGATTCCATCTCCAACGTGAGCTTGCCCGTCTCGGGCGCCAGCAGACCCGCAAGCACAAGGCCGAGCGTGGTTTTGCCGGAGCCGGACTCGCCGATCACGCCAAGCACCTCGCCGCGCGCGAGGGTCAAGTCGATCCGGTCGAGCGTGGGACGCGTCGGTACCGCAGCGCGGGCGAACCAGCGGCGGCGATCGTAGGAGAACGACAATTGCTGGGCCGAGACCAGCTCTTGCGCGTCCGCGTCGATGTGCGGTGCCGCGCCGCTCAGGTCGAGCGACGCGGCGAGCAGCGTTTTTGTGTAGTCGCTCCGCGGCCTGCGGAACACGGTCGAAACAGCGCCTTGTTCGACGATGCGGCCGTCCTTCATGACCAGGACGTCTTCGGCGATGTCGGCGACGACGTTGAGGTCGTGCGTCACCAGCGCAAGCGCCGCGCCGCGGCCGGCCCGCAAACGCTGGACGAGCTCGATGACCTGCGCCTCGACGGTCTTGTCGAGCGCCGTCGTCGGTTCGTCGAGAACGAGCAGTGCTGGTTCGCAGGCGAGCGCTGCCGCGATGACGACGCGTTGGCGTTGGCCCCCCGAAAGTTGGTGCGGATAGCGCCGCCCGATCGCTTCGGGATCGGGAAGCCCCATTTCGGCGAAGAGCTCAATTGTGCGGCGTTCGGCCTCCGCGCGAACGAGGCTGCGACGCGCCCGCAATACCTCCTCGACCTGTCGGCCGACCGGGAGGTGGTAGGTCAGCGACGCGAGCGGGTTCTGGGGCACCATCGCGACCCGCAGCCCGCGCAGCGCGCGGATCGCCCTGCCATTTGCTGCGGCGACGTCCACGCCGTCCACGACAAGGCGGCCTCCGAGAAATTGGCCGCCGCCGCGCAGATATCCCAAGAATGCACGGGCAAGAGTCGACTTTCCCGACCCCGACTCGCCGACGATGCCGATCGAGCGGCCGGGTTCGAGAACGAAAGAGACTCCATCGACGACGCGCGTGACCGCACCGAGCATATCGACATAGCCGATCGACACACCCTCGCACCGGATGATCGGATCACTGGCCTGTGGCGCCACGGGCAGCCTCCAATCCCAGGAGGTCGGCGACGCCTTCGGTCGCGAAGTTGATTCCGATCACCAGCGTCGAGACGCACAGCGCCGGCGCGAGAATCAGCCACGGCTCGGAGCGGATCGATTGGAGGCCGCTCTGGATCATCAGACCCCAGTCCGGCGTCGGCGGCGAGATGCCGAGACCCAGAAAAGACAGGGCCGAGACGAGCAAGAGCGCGCTTGAAGTCCGCAGCGCGAATTCGACGGTCAGGAGATCGGCGATGTTGGGCAGCATCTCGCGAAGGATGATCGCCGTTGCGGTCTCGCCGCGCAGCTTTGCCGCCTTCACGTAGCCTTGCTCCATGAGCGTCATGCCCAGGGCGCGCGACGTGCGAATGACCCCCATCATGTAGATCAGCCCCATCACGAGGATCAGGACTCCGAGCGACTGGCCGAAGCCGGTAACAAAGAGCGAGACGAGAAGGATGGCGGGAATCGACAGCTTCATCTCGACGATTCGGGACACGGCATCGTCGAATGCGCCGCGGTAGAAGGCGGTGGCGAGACCGAGAAGGCCGCCGCCAAAGGCCGCGATCAGGCCGGCGCAAGCGGCCGCGACGATGGAGATCTGGCCGCCCAGGAGCAAGCGGGAGAAGAAATCCCGGCCGAGTTCGTCCGTGCCGAGCCAGAATGTCGCGGTCGGCGGCTCGAGGGGTGCTTCGAGCAGCCGCAATGGATCGTAAGGCGTAATCCAAGGCGCCAAAGCCGCGACGGCAAGGTGCCCGCCGACAAGTGCGAGGCCAAGCATCGTCAAGGGCCGCCGGGAAAGGCGCCTCAGAAACAGGATCATGCGCGCCTCGTTCTGGGGTCGAGCGCGAGAATGGCAAGATCGGCGAGAAGGTTGAGGGCGACGACGATCGCGGCCGAACCGAGCGCGATGGCCTGCACTACATGGACCTCGCGCCGCGTGACGGCTCGGACCAGTTCCTGCCCGAGGCCGGGATAGGCGAACACGAGTTCGACGACGACGATTCCGGAGACAAGTGCTGCCGCATAGAGCGCCATCGCCGTCAAACTCGGGATGATCGCCGCTGGCAGCGCATGGCGGAAGACGATGCGCCACTCGGGAATGCCGGTGAGCCGCAGCCGTTCGACGAAGTCGCTGGCGAGCGCTTCGATCATGCCGGTGCGGACGAGCCTGGCAAGGTAGGCGACCGAGCCGATCACCACGGTCGCCACGGCGAGCGGCGACGCGGCGAGCAATGTCAACGCCGGATCGCGCGTCGATGCGGTGATTGTCGCCGGAAAAATCGGCCATGTGACGGCAAAAAGCATCACCAGCACCGTACCGATGACGAACTCCGGGATCGAGTACCCGATCACGGCAACTGTGGAGACAATATTGTCGATGGGCCTTCCTCGCCAGACGGCGGCGGCGATCCCGATAGCGAGCGCAAACGGGATCGCGACGAGCAGCACGGCGGCGGCGAGGATCAAGGAGTTGCGGTACGGATAGCCGACGATCGTCGTCACGGGCGTCTTGGACATCAGCGTCCGGCCGAAGTCGAGTTGCACGACGCCGCCCAGAAATGCGCCCAGTCGCTCGTGCGCCGGACGATCGAGGCCTAGGTCGCGCTTCATCTGGGCGAGACGCTCGGGCGGGATCATCGCGATCTCGTCGGCCGACAGCGACACGTCCAACGCGTCGCCCGGCATGATCTCCGTCGCGACGAAGACGAATACCGCGAGCATGAAAAGCGTAACCAGCGACAGCGCAAGCCGGCGCGCGATGGCGATCAACATGATCGCCAGCCGCGTCCGGGCGTTTTCGTGGCGACGAACGATCTCACGCCCGCCAGATCTCCTCGAAGCGGATGGACCAGATCTGCGGATGGTAGGGCATGTTGCGAATGTGTTTGCGCTTCACGAGGAACGTGTCGCCGCCGGCCGCCAGAATGGCCGGCACTTCCTCGTGCAGGATCGCCTGCATCTCGGCGTAGATCGCCTTGCGCTTTAGGGCGTCCGCCGTGACCATCGCATCGTTGTAAAGCGCGAGATACTTGTCGTGCTCCGGCCCCCGCCAATGGCCGCTTTCGACGAAGGCCCCGCGCATTCTGAAAAGGCTTATGCCCGGATTGCGCGAACCGACTGCCGTCATCGCGAATTTGTGGAAGTTGGCCTTGGCGAAGTCGTTGTCGCCGGTGCGGAACTGGATGTAGCCGTCGTTCGGGCGCTCGTCGAGCGTCAGCGTGAAGCCGGCGTCCCGCACCGTCTGCTGAAGCACTTGAAAGTAGCGGCCGGCTTCCGGCAATTGCGGCGACCAGTAGAGCGCGCCGAGATTGATGCCGTTCGGATAACCGGCTTCGGCCAGCAGCTGCTTCGCCTTTGCCACGTCGCGGCCGCCCGGCCGCGGAACGAAAACGGGATCGGTGACCATAAGATGGCTGTCGTTGCTGACCCAGCCGTACTTGCCGCCGTAGGCAATGCGGACGATCGCCTCGCGGTCGATGGCGTAGGCGAAGGCCTGCCGCACGCGCTTGTCGAGCCAAGGCGAGCCCGGATGTTTGGGCAGCTGAATCACGAAGGAATAGCCGCCTTTGGAGCTCTCGATGTCGAAGGCCGGATCGTTCGCAAGTTGCACGGCGGCGCGCGCGTCGATGTTGAGAACCGCGTCGAACTGCCCCGAGCGCAGCCCGTTGAGCGCCGATTCCTGCTGCCCCTCCCGGTTGTGGATTTCGATCCGGTCGAGATAGGGAAATCCCTTGCGCCAGTAGCCGTCGAATCGTTCGAGGACCATAAGACGATTGGGATCGCTCTGGACGATCCGGTAGGGGCCGGTCCCGATTCCGTCGAGGCCGATTGTTTCCAGGGGCCCCGCCTTCATGATCGGGCTGTTGTATTCCGCGAGCACATAGGGGAATTCGGCGTTGCCGGACTCGAGCGTGAACCGGACGCCGTACTTTCCTGTCTGTTCGACCTTGGTGATCTGGCGGGCAAAGGGTGCGTTCTGGCGGTGGTATTCGAACGATGCCGTTGCGTCGGCGGCCGTCATCTCCGTCATGTCGTGGAACATGACGCCCTCGCGCAAGGTCATGTCCCAAACCGCGAGGGTCTCGTCGGCCGGCTCAAGCTTGCTCGCGATCTCAAGCTCGACGCCGAGCTGCGGATTGACCCAAGTCGGCGTCGACCAGATCGGTTTCGTGTTGGCATCGACGATGAAATACGGGTGTCGGTGGTTGTTCGGTCCCGCCGAGCGCCGGTTGGCGGAAAGCTGGGCACAGACCAGCGTCCCGCCGCGTTGGGGCTGCGACTGCGCGGCGGCTTCGCCGGGCAGCACGGCGCCGACCGTCGCGAGGAGGGCGGCGCCAGCGCCGCCTTTCAGGATGTTGCGCCGATCAATCCGGTTCATGGCAATCCTCATCGAGTTGGTATTTGGTTTTGCTTTGACACGATCGTGCGATGCGCCGGGCGCGGGATGGCGTCAGGCCTTCCAGACGCCGTCCCAGGTGATCGACCAGTGCTGCGGGTGGTTGTTGAGCCCGCGCACGTTCGGCCGCCGGATCAACACGTTGTTGCGGCCGGCCGGCAGGATGGCGGGGACCTCGTCGTAGCAGATCTTCTGCATCTCGGCGTAGATCGCTTTGCGTTTGGCGGCATCGGCCGTGACCATCGCCTCCCGGTACAGCGCCAAGTAGCGGTCGTGGCCGGGGCCCGACCAGTAGCCCGACTCGTTGTTGGCGCCGCGCATGCGGAAAAGGCTGATGCCCGGGTTGCGCGGCCCCACGGCGGTATAGGCGAATTTGTGCCAGTTGCCCTTCGTCACGTCCGCGTCGCCTTGGCGGAAATTCAAATAGCCGTCGTTCGGCCGCTCTTCGATGGGTAGGGTGATGCCGGCTTCCTTCACGGTTTCCTGGATGACCTGGAAATAGCGACCCATCTCCGGCCATTGCGGTGCGTAATACAGCGTCGGCAGCGTGATGCCATTGGGGTGGCCGGCTTCGGCCAGCAGGGCCCGCGCTTTGGCGACATCGCGCCTGATCGGGCGGCCGACGAACATCGGGTCGGTGCCGGCCATGTGACTGTCGTTCCCGAGCCAACCGAATCGCGCGCCGCCGTAGACGATGCGCTGGATCGCCTCGCGGTCGATCGCATAGGCGAGGGCCCGGCGGATGCGAACGTCGAGGAAGGGCGAGCCAGGGTGTTTGGGAAGGATGATGACTGCTTGGTCGCCGGAGGAAGCGGGCACGACCTCGGTTTCCGCTTCGGCGGTTAGCTGGCGCACTAGGCGTGGGTCGATGTTCAGTACGGCGTCGAATTGGCGCGAACGGAAGCCGTTGATCGCACTTTCCATCTGCCCTTCGCGATTGATCACTTCGAGACGATCCAGGAAAGGCTGGTCTTTCCGCCAGTAGCCGTCGAACCTTTCGAACACCATCCGGCGCTGCGGATCCGCCTCGACGATTCTGAACGGACCGGTGCCGATGCCGGTCATGCCGATCTTCTCGAAATCGTCGTTCGCCGGCATCACGACGTTGTCGTACTCGGCCAGTACGTAGGGAAACTCGGAATTTCCCGCGTCGAGGAAGAAGCGCAAGGAATGGGCCCCCGTCACCTCGGTCGACTTGATCTGCTGCGAGGCGAAGTTGCGTCGGCGGTGCAATTCGAAGGACGAGGCCCAATCCTTTGCGGTTACATCGCGGCCGTCGTGGAACTTCACGCCCTCGCGAATGGTCACATCCCAAACATTGAGCTTGTCGTCCGTCGGCGCCAGATTGGCGGCCAACTCGTTGACGACGTTCAGTCCTTCGTCGACCCATGTCAGCGTGTTGTAGGCGGAGCGCGTGATGAGATCGATCATGAAGTATGGATGCTTTGTGTTGGACGCGTCGCCGCCGCGGCGATTGCCCGAGCATTGCGCGTATACAAGCGTGCCGCCCCGTTTCGGCAGCACCGGTTGCGCAAAGGCCGATCCGAGTAGCGCGGAGTCGAAGGCTGTCATCAGGGCAGTTGCTCCGAGAAGAGCGGAGCGACGGGTAAGCTTTGACATCGACATCTCCATAGAAAACATCTATGCTTAGGGTATCGACTTTATGTATTCTAAAGAACAAGAGTGACGGATTGATGATGCTCGACGAAAATTCCAAAGGCCCTGGTCGCCGCGAGCGGGAAATCACTTTGTCGGGCTTGCGCACCTTCGTGGCGGTTGCCGAAAAGCGCAGTTTCGCGGGCGCAGCTCAGGCCCTTGGCGTCAGCCAGCCGACGGTTTCGGTCCAGCTCGCAGCACTGGAGGACGCGTGCGGCGTGCTGCTGCTCAATCGCCGGCCGAATCTCGAATTGACCGAAGCGGGTGCCGAACTCTTCGTGCGCGCGCGCTTGGCGGTCGGTCGGGCCGAGGAGTTTGCGACGTCGGCGAAGGATCTGCGCCTGATGCAGCGCGGGTCCTTGCGGATTGGCATGTCGACGCCGCACTGCGCCCTGCCCATCGTGGCGGCGTTCATGAAGTCCTATCCCGCTGTGACCTTGACCACGACGATCGGCAACACTGCCGAACTTCTCGATCAGATCACGCGCTGCCGCATCGATATCGGCGTCATGACGCTGATGGAGCCGCTTGCTTCGTTCGCCTGTGCGCTAGTGTCGTCCCCGCGTCTACTCGTTTGTATGCGCGCCGACGATCCGCTCGCGCGCCGGGCAGCGTTGCGCCCGTCCGAGATTGCGGGCCGACCAATGGTCATGCGCGAAATTGGCTCGATGACGCGCGCCGTCGTCGAAGCGTGCTTCGAAGCCGACCGCGTTCCTCTTGACGTGCGGCTTGTGCTGGCAAGCCGCGAAGCGACCAAGGAGGCGATCGCGGCCGGCATGGGCCTCGGCGCCGTGTTCGAGAACGAACTCGGCGAAGACCGGCGCTTGATCGGCGTGCCCTTTGCAACGCAGCCCAAACCGCACGGCGTTTATGCCGTGGCGTTGAAGGAGTCACTCGATATCCCTACCGTCCGGGGCTTTATCGAGCACGTACCCGCCGGAGCGCGCACGCCGACTGCGGCGAAATCCAAAGGACGCCGATGACTGACCTGACTGAGTTTTCTTGTATCAGGGCGAATGAGATATCTGGGCCACATTGGGCGATATAAAGATCTGATCGGATATACGAGAATCCTCATACAGTTATGGACAATTCAAAGATCTCAATTTCTTGCTCCAAAGGTTCTCACTTAGGCCCACTTCAGCACGCCAGCGACGACGAAAGTGAGAACTTTCGCGCCTACCTTTCGGGTACCACTCCTACAAATCAGCATTAGTCTGCATGGCGGCGATCAGGTCGGCGCGGTTTCTCCAACAGCGCGCCCGAGATTGCCATAAGGCAAGGGGCCGATCGCGCGGGCACGGGTCGAAGCGCCGTCGAAATCCCACCATAGGCGCAGCAGATGACGGCGCCTGTCTTGCGCCTCGAAATCCTCGTAAGCCGAGCGCGCGTGCAGCACCGTCTCGTTGCTGACCAGTTGGATGTCGCCGGGCTGGAAATCCATTGAAAGGTGAAGTTCCTCGCGGTCGATGATCCGGTCGAGCGTATCGAGCGCTTCGAATTCGGCTGCTGTCATTGTAGTGCCGCGGCGCTTGTAGACGGTTTCGAGAAAGTTGCGGTTGTAGGTGCAGCGAAAATGGCCGTCGTAGCTCGCAAAAATAGGGATCACCGGACCGACCGGTTCCTCGCCGGCCCCGTGTTCCTCGCGCCGGTCCCAGGCGAAGCCCCGCGTGAGTATCGGCAACAAATCCGGCCGCTCACGCCGGAGCAAGGCGAATGCGGTGGCGGAACTTGCGAGCAGACTCTGACCACCGCTCTTGGCTTGGCGGATGCAAAGAAGACCAACCGCGTCGGCGAGATCGATATGGAACTTCGCCTCGCGATTGGTCTGGAAGCCACGTCGGAGGCCGCTGACGGGGCCCTTGTCGGTGACGTGCGCGATCAATTCGCTCGCCGCCGTTTGGGTCACGCCGATCCCTAGATGCGTGCCGATACCCCAAAACAGCAGTTCAAGATCCGACACCGAATACCGATCGACGGGAATTCCCCGAAGCAACGCGAAACCTCGCCCGACGTCGATCTGACGGCGTGCTTCCGCGATCAGCTTCTGCCAGTTCGGGAGTGCAAATGCCGTCCGATCAATCGCGGCAAGCGGCAGACGCCGCTGTGCCACCGCGTCCATTGCGCGATGCAGATCGTCGATTTGCGCGGGCGACAGCGGATAGCGCCAGCTCGGATCGGTCGCGAGGTCTTTTCCGTACCAAACGGCGGCTTCATGCGGGGCGATTTCGGACATTGGTCTTGCCTCGTTAGATATCGTTGCGAATGCAAGCACTCGTGTGACCGGGTGCTATTTCGATGAGCGGGGGACGGCGCTCTGCGCAAGCGGGCAATGCATGTGGGCAGCGGGTACGGAAGGTGCAGCCGCTGGGTGGATTGATCGGGCTCGGCATCTCGCCGGTGAGCGGCGGCATCGTCGGACGCCGCGCGGCACCGATGACCGGCATCGCCGCCAGCAAGGCGCGCGTGTAGGGATGGTGCGGACGGCGATAGAGTGCCGCTGCCGGTGCTATTTCGACGATGCGGCCGAGATACATGACCGCGACGCGATCGCAGACATATTCGACGACGCCCAGATTGTGGGCGACAAGCAGCATCGCCAGGCCGAGGTCGCGGCGCAGCGATTCCAGAAGTTCTAGGATCTGCGCCTGGATCGACACGTCGAGTGCGGACACCGGTTCGTCCGCGACGATAAGGTCCGGCTCGGTCGCAAGCGCTCGGGCGATGGCGACGCGCTGGCGCTGGCCGCCGGACAATTGATGCGGATAGCGCTGCGCGAACGAGGCTGGCAAGCCGACGCGATCCAGCAGACGCGCTGTGCGTGCTTTGATGTCGGTCTTTCCATGGATCGCCATCGGTTCTGCGAGCGTCGCGTCGATCGTCAGCCGCGGATTGAGCGACGCAAACGGGTCCTGGAAGACGATCTGCATGCGTTGACGCAGCGGGCGCAGCCGTGCGCGCGACTGGGACGCGATATCGACGCCGTCGAACAGGATTTCGCCCGCTTGGGACGGAACCAGACGCAAAGCGGCGAGTCCGGCCGTCGATTTGCCCGACCCGGACTCGCCGACAAGCCCAAGCACTTCGCCACGTGCGACGGTGAACGATACGCCATCGACTGCTTTGACCCATGCCGACGGCTGGCCGAACGCGCCGCGCCGGACCGGAAAGCGCACCTCCAGGTTTCGGACGTCCAGGAGCGGCGTATTCATGCCGCACCTTCGAGTTCGAGCGCATCCCAGCGCAGGCAGCGGACCGAACCGCCTGGATGCACCGTCAGTTCGGGCGACGTGTGCGCGCAAGCCGCCACAGCATATCCGCAACGCGGCTCGAAGCGGCAGCCGGCGGCCTTTGCGCCAGGCTGTGCCGGCGTGCCTTGGATCGCGTGCAGGGGGACTCGCGTGCCTGTCGTAGGGTCGAAACGCGGGATCGATGCGAGCAAACCTGCGAGATAGGGGTGGCGCGGTCGGCGCATCGCGGCTTCGACGGTCGCCGCTTCGACGGCTTGGCCCGCATACATGACAACGAGTCTTTGTGCGGTCTGCGCCACCACTGCGAGATCGTGGGAAATCAGGATCATCGCCATGCCCCGCCGGCGGCCGAGTTCTGCCAGCAACGCCAGAATCTGCGCCTGGACCGTAACGTCGAGTGCTGTGGTTGGTTCGTCGGCGATCAGCAGATCGGGTTCGCAGGCGAGTGCGATCGCGATCATGACACGTTGACGCATGCCGCCGGACATTTCGAAGGGAAGTGTGTCCACACGGCGGGCGGGATCCGAAATCCCGACTTCGGCCAACAGCTCGATTGCCCGAGTGCGGGCTGCGGACCGGTCGAGGCCAGCATGCAGGCGAAGGGATTCGCCGATCTGCTCGCCGACTGACATCAGCGGATTGAGGCTCGTCATCGGCTCCTGGAACACCATCGCGATCCGGTTGCCTCTTATCTTGCGCAGTGCTGCCTCGCCGATCTGCAGCAGATCGCGCGGCGCTTCGCCATACGGCTGAAAAATCGCGCTGCCGCCAGCTATCCGACCCTTTGGCTTCGGCAGCAGACCCATCAAGGCAAGGCTCGTGACCGATTTTCCGGATCCCGATTCGCCGACGATCGCGAGCGTTTCGCCGCGCGCGACATCGAACGAGACGCCATCGACCGCGCGAACGGTTCGGCCGCCGCCGTCAAACGTGACGGCTAAGTCGCGCACGCGAAGCAGCGGCGCATCAGCCACCGTGCAGCCCGCCATCGACGAAGAGACAATTGTCGGTGATGTAGTTGGCTTCAGGGCGGCACAGCATGAGGGCAGCAAAGGCGCAGTCTTCGGGCGATCCGAAGCGACCCGCCGGTATGGCCGACAAAACACGCGCGCGATAGGCGGGGTCGGCCAAGGCCTCTTCATTCCGGGCCGTCGGAATCACCCCCGGCGCCAGCAAGTTTACGGTTACACCAGACGGGGCAAGCTGCGACGCCAAGCTTTTTACCATGCCGTGCAGCGCGTGCTTGGATGCCGCATAACCGAGCATGTCGGGATGGGGCTTGGCTTGTTGCACGCTTCCGATCGCAAGGATACGGCCCCAGCCGCGTTCGGCCATCGCGGGCGCAAGCGCTGCGGCGCTTGCGTGCGCGGCTGCGACGTTGATCCGGTATTGCCGTTCCATGTCGTCCTGTGTCAGTTCCGCCCAGGGTTTCCGGATCTGATCCGCAGCATTGAGGACGAGTATATCGATCTGCCCGAGTGCAGCGACGGCCGCTTCGGCGAGATACCGTCCGGCATCCTGTTCGCCAAGATCGTGTCGAAATACCGCCGTGCGTCGGCCGGTCGCGGCGACGAGCCTCGCGGTCGCGTCGCAATCGGCCGGATCGCCGGTTCCGTGGACAGCAATGTCGGCGCCGACATTTGCAAGCGCCAGTGCTATCGCCTGGCCGATCCCGCGCCCAGAACCTGTCACGAGCGCGGTACGACCGGCGAGGACAGGGCCTTCTTTCACAGTTTGCGGTATTTGCGGTAAACGGCTTCGACGTCGGCGCCGGGGGCAACGAAATCGCGGCGCGCTTCGTTTTCGACGGCCGCGTGTTCCTCGGACAGCCGCAGCACCTCTTCGAGCCGCTCGAACGGAATCACGACCACGCCGTCGATGTCGCCGAACATGAAGTCGCCGGGGCGCACCGTGACGGTGGCACTCAGGTTGCCGCGGAGTTGGACGGGCGTTTGCCAGCGAAAATAGCTCCAGCGGTTCAGCGCTTCGACCGGCGAGTGATAGCGTGAAATCGTCGGGAAGTTCATTTCCAGAAGATGGCGCGAATCACGGATGCCGCCGTCGATGACTGCACCCACCACGCCGTTGGCTCGGCCGAGCACGGCGTTCATCTCGCCGTAGTGCGCTACGCGCGTGTCGAAAGAGCAGTCGCGCACGTCGACGCACGGATGGCGCATCGCTTTGAACAGTTTGATGCGCCGGTCGCGCAGTTCAGGGTCACCGTTGGGGTCGTTGATCCCTTGGATCGTGAAGGCGGGGCCCGCCACGATCATGTCAGCACGCAATGGCCGCATGTCAGTGGCAAGCGCCTGATTGGGGAGTCCCATTCCGTCCAAGATGTCGTAGACGAGCCCGGTATACAGCTTTTTGAAGCGATCGCAGATGTCGGTCATCGGTATCATGTTGGTGTTTCCTTTAGCGCTTCAGCCAGGCTTCGGACAGGATCCAAGCGCCGCCGATGTCGAAGCGCAAATTCTGCACCTCGGCGCGGTAGACGTGCGGCGCTTCGCGGAAAAACAGGAAGGCGTAGTAGGATTTGTCGAGCAGAAGCTGTTGTGCTTTCAGATAGGCTGTGCGCCGTTGCTCCTGGTCGGTCGCGCGGGCGGCTTCAGAGACTGCATCGAACACAGCCTCGTCGCGGATAGCCGACCAGTTGAACGCCGCATTGCGCCCGAAGAACGGCCCGAAGGTTTGGTCCGGATCCGGGCGCGGCACGTTGGCGCGCAGCATTGCCGCTTCGTGGCGACGGTTGAGAACCTTGTCGAGCCACGCTTGGCGTTCGAGGATCTCGATATTGACTGTGACGCCGATCTGTCGAAGTTGGGCTTGCATCAGCTGTGCGATCTGCGTATCGGGTTCGCGCTGGATCACGCTGATCGTCATCGTGAAGCCTGTTCCCTTGCCTGCTTCGGCGAGCAGTCTGCGCGCAGCTGCCTGGTCGTAAGGAACGGTGCGCAGCGAAGCGTCGTAAATCCATTCGCCCGGTGCGGCGACCGTCGGCGTGACGGCCCCGTACTGGCCCGACACGACGCGCATCATCACGTTGCGGTCGAGCGCATGCAGGACCGCGCGGCGCACCCGCTCGTCGTCGAAGGGCGGCTGCGACACGTTGAACGCCATGAACTGGGTGATGCCCGGCGGCACCTTGAGGATCTTGAGATCGGCGCTGCGTTCGACCTCGGGAATGTCGCGCGGCGTCATGGAATCGGTCAGATGTACGCCGCCGGATTTCAGCTCGACCATCTTGACGGCAGGTTGGGTAATGAAGCGCATCGTGATGCCGTCAAGATAGGGCAGCGCCTGGCCAGCCGCGTCCTTGCGCCAGTAGTTTTCATTGCGGCGCAGGGTCACGCGCGTCCCGGAAACCCACTCTTCGAACTTGAACGCGCCGGTGCCGACCGGACTGCGCCCGTAATCCTGGCCGAATTTTTCGACGGCGGTCGGCGACGACATCATGCCGGCCTCAACAGCGAGCGCGCTGAGGGCCGCTCCGGAAGGTTCTTTCAGCACCACTCGGATCGAAAGCGGTCCTGCGACTTCGACGCTTTCGACCGCAGAGAGATCGGAGCGGCGTGGCGCATTGATTCTGGGATCGAGAGCGCGGCGGAGGTTCCACACGGCGGCGGCCTCATCGAAGGGCGTTCCGTCGTGAAAGCGAACGCCGGAGCGCAACCGAAACAGGATCGCCTTGCCGCCCTGTTCGAACGTCCAACTTTCGGCGAGCGCGGGCTCAAGCTTGCCTTGTGCGTCGAAGCGCAGCAGCGCTTCGTAGATCTGAAGCAGGAGATAGCGATCCGACGTTGGCGCGTCGCCCATGATTGGGTCGAGGCTGCGCGGCTGAAGATCCATCGAGGCGTTGAGCGTACCGCCGCGTTGCGGCGCTTGCGCGTGGGAGATGTCTGACATCAGCAGAAAGGCCAACGCCAGCGCTGCAATAACTCGGTTCATCGCTTCCTCCAATTTATTGTTGAGGCTATCTTTTCAGATATCATATAAGTAGTCAATGTGGATTCTTGAAGTCAGGTAATGGGAGAATTATCCAATTATTTTCAGATGTTTGACATCTATATACTTATCATATATCTTTGCAAAATGATTGACTCGAGCATGCTTTCGCGGGGCGAAAAGCCGAAACTTTCCAACCGGATCGTCGACATCTTCGTCGATCGGATCGCGCGCGGCGAATTGCCGGCCGGATCCGCTTTGCCGTCGGAATCCGACCTCGCGCGTCAATTCGATGTCTCCAAACCGGTCGTGCGCGAGGCGTTAGGACAACTCGCAGCACTTGGCGTCTTGTCGATCAAGCAGGGGCGGCCAACGACGATTCGTGCGATGGGGGCGGGCCCCCTCGACGACTATTTCCGGATCGCGATCCGCGCCAACCAGAGCGGCTTGCGCGATGCGATCGAGTTGCGGCGCGCTTTGGAAACCGAGATCGCGGGGCTTGCAGCCGAACGCATGGGTGTTGGCGACCTCGCCGATCTCGCAGTCGTCGTGCGGCGCATGGAAATCACCGCCGACGATACGGAGCCGTGGCTCGAAGCCGATCTTGCGTTCCATCTTGCCTTGATGCGCGGTGCTAAGAACGCGTTGCTGGCGCATCTGGTCGGTGCCTTGACGGATGTGATGCGCCTCTCTATCCGCGCGATGGGCAAGCAGACGGATCTTCGCGACACAAAGGCGACGCTCGCGCGTCATTTGGCAATATTCGACGCTGTGCGGGCGCGCGATCCTGAAGCGGCTCGGCGCGCGATGGCAGCGCATTTCGACGCCACACGCCCTGTGGTCGATGCAATCATCGCCGATCGGGGGCGCACCCAAGGTATTGGCCTCGACGATGCACCGGAGGGGGCCAAGTGATCCGCTATCTGGGCTCCCGACTGTTGCAGATGGTGCCGGTCGTTTTCGTTGTGACGCTGGTGATTTTTCTGCTGACGCAGATGCTTCCGGGCGACCCGACCGTGACGATTCTGGGCGAACATTCGACGCCTGAGCAGCGCGCGCAGGCGCGGGTCGAGTACGGCCTCGATG
This sequence comes from Telmatospirillum sp., assembly GCA_020248985.1. Classification (GTDB taxonomy): domain Bacteria; phylum Pseudomonadota; class Alphaproteobacteria; order CACIAM-22H2; family CACIAM-22H2; genus Tagaea. The sequence continues at coordinate 209,676 of JADCGL010000018.1, forward strand.
CGCCCGCACCCGTTCAGTATCTGCGCTGGCTCGGCCGCACTGCGACCGGCGATCTTGGCCGCTCGCTGCGCAGCCGCGAGCGTGTGATCGACAAACTTGCCGAACGTGTTCCCGTCACGCTGCAATTGACCGGGCTCTCGATCCTGGTCGCCGTCGCGATCGGCATGCCGGCCGGTATCGCCGCGGCACGATGGCGTGGCACTTGGATTGACACGGTATCGAGTATCGCAGCTCTGTCGGGCATGGCAGTTCCGTATTTTTGGATGGGGGTTCTGCTGATTCTACTCTTTGCGCAAGAGCTGCGATGGCTGCCGCCGTCGGGCTATGTCGCATTCGCAAAAGATCCCGTTCAGAATCTGCGACTGATGGTGTTGCCGTCGCTGACGATTGGGCTTGCCTTCGCGGGGTTGATCATGCGCCAGACACGCGGGGCAATGCTCGAAGTTCTGTCGCAGGACTATGTGCGCACGGCACGTGCGAAGGGTCTCGGCGAGTTCGCCGTGATGTTCAAACATGCGCTGCGTAACGCGCTGATTCCCGTCGTCACCGTGATCGGCCTGCAGATCGGCGCATTGCTCGGCGGTGCGGTCGTGACTGAAACTGTCTTCTCGCTTCCTGGCTTGGGTCGAATGGTCGTCGAAGGAATCTTCACGCGCGATTTTCCGGTTATCCAAGGTGCGGTGATTTTCATCGTGCTCTGCGTGCTTGCCGTCAACCTTGCGACCGACATCGTCTATCGGTTCGTCGATCCGAGGGCGCAAGCATGACCGCGCTGGCATCCACAGCCGAAAATGCCAACGCGACGGTTGAAAGCCCGGGGCGGTTGGTTATTCGGCGCCTTCTGCGCCATCGCCTCGGCGTCGTCGGGCTTGCGATCCTGGCAGCGATCGTGTTTGCGGCGATTTTTGCACCCATTCTTGTGCCGTTTGCGCCAGATGATGTGCTAGTTGGCGAGCCGCATTCGCCGCCGTCGGCGACGTTCTGGTTCGGCACCGATGAAATCGGCCGCGATGTACTTTCGCGCACGATCTATGGGGCCCGCGTCTCGATCCAGATCGTCGTGTTTGCACTTGCAGCCGCTATCGTTGTGGGCTCGGCCATCGGTCTTGCGTCCGGTTACGCCGGCGGCGTCTGGGATGCCGTTACAATGCGAATCATGGATGGGTTGCTCGCCTTTCCGCTGCTTGTTCTGGCGCTTGCGATCATCGCCGTGCTCGGACCGGATTTGTTGAACGCGATGATCGCGATCGCGGTGACAAAAACGCCCGGCTTTGCGCGCCTCGTGCGCGGCGAGGTCGTCCGGCTGCGGCGTATCGAATATGTCCGCGCGGCGGAAGCGGCAGGCGCTTCGGACATCCGCATCGTGCTGCGCCATGTTTGGCCGAACATCATGGGCAATGTCGTGGTCTACGGCTCGCTGTCGGGCTCGCAGGCGCTCATCAACGAATCGGCTTTGAGCTTCCTGGGACTTGGCGTGCAGCCGCCGACCCCGAGCTGGGGCTATATGGTCGCGACCGGCATGCAGTTCTGGCAAAGCTGGTGGATGAGCTTTTTTCCGGGCCTGGCGATCTTCCTCGCTGTGCTCGCATTCAACGTCGTGGGCGACGCGCTACGCGATGCGCTCGACTCGCGTCTCGAATAAGGCAAAGCGCCATGAAAATCGTCGATATGAAAGTGCGGTGCGTTGCGATCCCGACCAACGCGCAGCTTCGCCACAACACCGGCGTCCATCCCGGCTATTTCATGCGTACGATTCTGGAACTTGTGACCGACGAAGGACTCGTCGGCCTGGGCGAAGTTGGCGGCGGCGACCAACGCGGCGCGTTGCTAAAACTCAAGCCCCGGGTCGTCGGTATCGATCCGTTCCACCTCGAGCAGATCAAGCTCCGCACGCTTCGTTCGGTCTATTACGCATCGAACGCGCGGCTCTATGCTGCGATCGAAATGGCCTGCCTCGACATCCAGGGCAAGGCGCTCGGCCGACCGCTCTGCGACCTTTTGGGCGGCGCTGTACGCGACCGCATTCCGTTCATTGCGTATCTGTTTTGGCGCTACGACCGCCCCGGCGGCGGTCACGACGCGCACCCCGAAGATATGGCGGATCTTTGCCAGCATCTGCACGAAACGCTGGGCGTAAATGCGATGAAGCTGAAGGCCGGGGTGCTGACGCCCGAAATCGAGGCGCGAGCCGTCGAGCTTTGCCGCGACCGGATGGGGCCGGAATTCGCATTGCGTATTGACCCCAACGGCGTTTGGTCGGTACCGACGGCAATTCGGATCGGCCAGCGTCTTGAGGCAGTACGGCTCGAGTATTTCGAGGACCCCGCATGGGGTCTGGAAGGCAACGCCGCGGTTCGGCGCGCCGTGCGCATGCCGATCGCGACCAACATGTACCCGGCGAAGTTCGACGATCTCGGGCCCTCGATCCGGATGGGTGCGGTCGATATCGTTCTCACCGATATCCACTATTGGGAAGGTCCGCGCGGCGTGAAGGAATTGGCGGCGATTTGCCGTACGTTCGGTCTTGGTGTCGCGATGCATTCCGGCGTCGAATTCGGCGTCGAACTTGCTGCCATGCTCCACACGGCCGCTTCGATCCCGGAAATGACAGTGGCGGGGGACGCGCATTACCACTACCTGACCGACGACATCATCGAAGGGGGCTTAATGCGCTACGAAGGCGGGGCAATTCGCGTTCCGACAGGGCTCGGTCTCGGCGTCTCGCTCGACGAAGACAAGATGAAGCACTACGCCGCGCACTACGAAGCCAAAGGCGACTACTACGCACGCTTCCATCAGGACCCGTATCGACCTGACTGGGTTCCGGTCGTTGGGGGCATGTAAGCAACGTCGATGACCGAAACCTCTCGCTTGGTCGAAGCCACCAATCCATCGCGGAGATTTCGACTGTAGAGCAGGGATCGTGTGGGCTTTCAAATGCGACTTCATTGCCGATGGTTTCCACTCAATTCCTCAAATTGCCGGAAATACTGGAAACCAACATTGAAAAAATTGTGATTCGAGAAATCTGGGGGACTGGGGGTCGTGGGTTCGAATCCCGCCGCTCCGACCATTAAAGAAGCCCGCCGCCGGGAGACCGGTTGGCGGGTTTCTGCTTTCGGAGGACGGATGGGCCTTGGACCCTTAGGCTGGCGGTTCGAATCTTCCTCGGGACGCCAGCGGCGACGAAAGTAAGAACTATCGCGTCTGCCATTCGAGTGAACTGCCCCCATTGAAGTGGTCCTCCATTGATAGTGGTATTGGAAGGCACGACTTCGATAGATTTTCAGGTCCAAAGGTTAGGCAACAAAATGTCGCCAAATCGCGTGTCAAGTTTGGCCCCCAATCGACGGCCAAGATCGGTTTGCCGTCACCCAACCACGTCCGCATAGCGTTCGCGCAGGTCGATCCGCTTGCCGGCCGACGAAGCCTCATTGACTGCAAGAGTCGCGACAAGGGTGCGAGCACCGTCTTCGACAGGTTGAATGGATGGCACCATGCCGCGGATCACATCGCGGAAATGACCGAGCTGAGCGGCATAAGGGTTAATCGTTGGGACATCGATGCGCTGCGATTGAATCGGCTGGTTCCAGCTTGGAGCGTCCCCGGCCTGCATCCACTCGGCCAGATTCGGAAATTCGAGCGCGCCGCGACTGCCAACGAGGCGATAGCTGCTCTCGCCGTTAGATGGGAACGCTGGTGACTCCCCGAGCCCTTGCTCCATCGTCCATGGCGAGACCGCGCTGTCGCTGAGAAGAAAGGTCCCGACCGCCCCATTCTCGAATTCGATCAGGATGGCGGCCGTGTCTTCCACTGGGAAGCCGCGCTGACGGTTCGAGAGCGTTGCGCTGATGGCGGCGATTTCGCCAACAGCAAACCGCAGGAAATCGATCTCGTGGATGAGATTGATCAGAATCGGTCCACCGCCAACTTGCGTCCGCCAGGGAGCGACCTTGAAATAAGAATCGGGCTTGTAGGCTGCCCAAATGGCGGAGACGCCAACGATGTGTCCGATCCGACCCTCGCCGATCAGCGAACGCACCGCCGCGACCTGCCGATGGTGGCGACGATGGTGCCCGACAAGGGTCCGGATACCGGCTTTGCGGACCTCGGCGACCAAGGTGGTGGCCGACTCGAGCGTGTCCGTGACCGGCTTCTCGATCAGGATATGGATTCCGCGGCGGGCGCATTCCGCGCCGTTCTCAGCATGCATCTGGTTCGGCGATGCGATGATTACGGCGTCGGGCCGGGCCTCGTCGAGCATGTGCCGGAAATCGACGAAGACACGTGCTGCAGGATTTTCGGCAGCGACCTGTTCGGCATTGATGTCCGCGATTCCGACAAGATCGAAATCTGGGTGCTTGGCGATCTCTGCGAGATGCTTGCGGCCAATCAACCCTGCGCCGATTATTCCGATTGCGATATTTGTCATGCGCGTGCCGTTTCGAGTTCTTCTCGCCTGATCGTGGAAGGTGAGTCTAAATGACTTCCATATTGCCGCCTAAGGGGAAGCGAACTTCGGGTACGGGAAGCCAGATCGTTCGATCGGTGCCGCTAAATCATTGCCAAGATCTCAAAATGAGGGGCAAGGGTCGGCGTCGTTTGCGACCGGCCTTATATGCCCTTGGTTTCCACTCAATTCCTTTTGTTGCCGGAAAATGCGGAAACTAACATTGAAATCAATGAAGTTTTTGAAATCTGGGGGACTGGGGCGCGAGGCATCGCCTCTCGGAGCTCGAATCCCGCCGCTCCGACCACTAAGCGAGCCCGCCG
>JADCGL010000019.1 GCA_020248985.1 Telmatospirillum sp.
CGCAGCACGCGGCTGAGCCCGGGGCCCAGACGCGAACCTGCGCTCACCAAGCCGGCTGGTCAGTGCGCTCGCGCAAGTTGTTGCGCAGCGCCTGGCTCATCAGGCGCGCATGCAGGCCCATGTGGCTGTCGCCCATCTCGCCTTCGAGTTCGGCGCGGGGCACGAGGGCCGCAACCGAGTCGACCACGAGAACGTCGACCGCACCCGAACGCACCAGCGTGTCGGCGATTTCGAGCGCTTGTTCGCCCGCGTCGGGCTGCGAGATCAGCAGATTGTCGACGTCGCAGCCGAGCTTGCGCGCATAACCCGGATCGAGCGCATGTTCGGCATCGACGAACGCGCACGTTCCGCCGGCCTTCTGCGCTTCGGCGATCGCATGCAGGGCAAGCGTCGTCTTGCCCGAGCTTTCCGGCCCGTAGATCTCGACGATGCGGCCCTTGGGCAAACCGCCGATGCCAAGCGCAATATCGAGCGACAGCGAACCCGTCGAAATGACCTCGGCCGCGACCGTCTGGTCGCGCGCGCCGAGCTTCATGATCGAGCCCTTGCCGAACGAACGTTCGATCTGGCTCAGGGCCGCTTCAAGTGCCTTGTTCTTGTCCATGCTGTCCTTCTCGTTCGACTCCTTCGGAGACGACCGCAACGCTGTAACTGAAGACATCCTCACACCCTCCATATCAGGGGCGGTTGCGCAAGGCCAACGCCCCATCGCAAACGCCGTTTGACCATTCGCCGGAATAACGCGCCGTAAAATTCGTCGATACCTTGAGTACTTTATTTGTTCCCAGAAGCATCCCGGTGCGAAGCCGCTCCGGCACCGCACCGTGCCCACAGAGTACCAACTTTGTTCTGGAACACAAGGGGAAAATCGTAAGGTTAGGCGACTTTTTGCGATCAACCGGTCGCCGGCTTGGCAGGCCCAGCAAGACGCTGGCGATACCCCGACATAAAGGATTCGAACGGGGCAAGCGAGGAAACGCGTGCGGCGATCGACGCGATGTCGGGTGTGGCCCCCGCCTTGTCGGCCGTAAGCACGCGAAACACCTCCGCATAAGGCGAACGGCCCATCGCAGACCCAAATCGCTCGCGCAAACGCGCCGTACCCGCCTCGTCGCCGGCGAGCGCAAGCGACACCGCCAAATGCAGCGTCTGGCGCGCGCGATTGTCTTCAAACGGCTGATTGGCAGCCGGCGGTGCGCCGATCAGGCGTTCAAGCGCTTGGGCAGCAGCGGGCCAAGCGCGCGTGCGCAAGGCAATTTCAGCGCGCAGCAGATCGGCATCGCTGCCGGTATCGCCCTCGAGCCGGGCCAGGGCATCCGGTGCGCGTCCGAGATCGGCCAACGCGCGCGCAGCCAAACGCCCGCGCTCGCGCCGGACATTGGCGGCCTCGCCGACCCCGTCCGACGCTTCGAGGGCTTCGAGGGCCAACTGTGGCTTGCGGTCGAGCAGTCGGATCGCCGCAAGCCGTGCCCCCGCCTCGGCGCGCGCTGGGCCTTGCAGACGATTGCGCATCTGATGATCGAGCAATTCGCCGGCCCGGTCGAGCAGATCGACCGCAACCAGGCGCTCGACAAGCTTGCGCACCATCTCGTCGCCCTCGGGGCCCGTCGGCACGAGATCGCGGTAATCCTCGAACAGGCCAATCGCGGCGACGGGCGACATGCTGTCTGCGCCACCGCTCAAAAACAGTTTGCGGAACTCAGCGCGCACGTCGTTTTCAAGTTCCCCGCGGTCGCGCGCCTGCGGGAAGCGCTCGGCCGTTTCGCGCAAAGTGCGCACCCCTTGGCGGAAATCGCCGGTCGCAAGCTGCGCCTTGCCCAGACGGCGCTGAATTTCGAATTCCAACTCGTCGCCGCGCCAGGCAAATCGCAGGCGCTCGAGGGCGGCGACGGTTTCCTGCGGCGTGATTTCGCCCTTGTTCGATTGCAGCTCGACGCGCGCAAGCTCCGCCTGCACGCGCGCGCGCGTGACTGTGCCCAGCGACAGCGTGCGCCACGCGGCAAGGGCCGCACGCTCGTCGCCGCGATCGAGTGCGATGCGCCCGCGCAGATAGTCTGCGCGGGCCTGGTCGCCACGACTTGGATTCGAGGCAAGAACCTGCTCGATGCGGCGCTGGGCCACATCGAGTTCCTTGCCCTCGATGCGCGCCTCGGCGATCGCAAGGCCCAGACGATTGGCAAACAGCCGCGGAAAGCGGCTCGACACGTCGGTCGCCCGGTCGAACTGCAGCAAGGCAGCCTGCGGATCGTTCTGCGCCATCGCCAACGCACCACGCCACATGGCGGCTTCGCCCTCCTGGTCGAGGCTCGAATGGTTGAGCCAGCGCGCCGCCTCGTCGAGATTGCCGCTATAGAGCTCGGCCACGCCGCGCATCGCGCGGTTCTGCGGCCCATCGAGCAGCTGCGGCCGCTCCTCGCCGATCAGACGCAGCATCGCGTTGGTCTCGGCAAACAGCCCGTGCGAGAACATGAAGCGCGCATAGTCGAGCCGCGCTTGGTTGCGCGCATCGCCCGGGCGGCTTGCCGCAATGGCGCGCTCGAGGGCGGGCTGGTCTTCGTTGAACTTCGAAGGCCCGCCGCGTTGCCACGCCGTAAGATCGAGCAAGGCGCCCTGGCGCAAAGGCGGTGCGCCCGGCGTGCCGATTGCGGTAGGCGCCGTCACGAACAAGGCGCGCGACGACGAGATTTCGACGGCCGTGCCGAGCGGACGCACGGCGATCGTGTCGTCGTCGGGCCGCACGACGGCACCTTGCATGCTGCCGAGAATCTGAAATTGCGGATAGCGGCGCGTGTCGGCAAGCCCGATGCCGGCCACGGCCGTCGGCACAATCGCAAGCTCGTCGCCGATCTCCGGATCGCGCAGACGCAGCACCGTTTGCGCCCCTTCCATTTCGATCGACACGCGCGCATCCGCCGGCGTATCGGGATTGCGGATCACGATCTGCAGCGGCTTCTCGGGGCGGCGCGGCAGACGGCCAAGCTCGATCACCCAAGCCGCCCCGTCGCGCCGCACGAGCGCATAGGCCCCGTTGCGCGGACTCATGCGCACGACTGTGCCCTGGCTCTCGACGATCTCGACCTCGCCCAGCATGTCGCGCATCTGCGGCCCGTCCTGCAGAGCGGCCAGATCGAGATCGACCGGCTTGTCGAAGGCGATCCACAGATATTGGCCGCGTCCGAACACGGCGAGCCCAATGGGCGCGTCGAAGCCGAAGCGCAGCGCATCGAAATTCTCCTCGCGCGTCACCTCGACTGGCACGCGCCCGCCCAGCGCCACCAGATTGGCGGCGGCCGACCGCGCGGCGGCCGCCGGTGCGGCAGGCTGGCTCAACCCCAAAGCCTGGGCTTGCTGGGCCAACGCTTCGAAATCCGGCGTGCCCGGTCGACGTGCGGCTTGGTTCGCCGTGGCTGCTGCTTGCGCGGCAGGTGCAGGTTGCCGCGCCTGCGCCTGGCCAGCTTGCGCCTGGGCCGCCTGCGCCTGCGCGGCCTGGGCTTGCGCTGGCGTGGGCAGTTGCACGAGTTGGGTCGTCGGCCGGTCGGTCGGAATCGAACCGTCGCGCACCAGATCGAGCACGACGCGAGGACCGGCGCGGAAATGCCGCAGGCCGACATTGTCGTTGAGCGTCATTTCGAGCGTCGTGCGGTCGGCCGTACGCGAGGTCCGCACAGCCGACGTCGAGGCCTGCAAGCCGGCCGCAATCGCCGCTTGATTGAGAGCAACGGGGGCACCGAACGTCATCGTTGCAGTGCGCCCATTCTGCTCGATGCGATAGTCGATATCCTCGGGCCAATCGAAAACCGCGCGATCGAAGCCGGGATTGTTGCCAAAGCGCACAGCGACGCTTGCGACCGCCGGTGCACCGGCAGGTACAGCCGCTGGCGCGGCACCACCGCCTGCGGCAGGGGCAGCTGATGGCGGCCTTGAGGCGGCGGGTGCAGCCACAGGCCCAGCTTCGGGTGTAGCAAAAGGCGGCGGCGCACTTGCTGGCGCCGTCGCCCAAGGCGGCGGGGCGATCGCCGCCCCTGGTGCGGGCGCTTGAAACGCCGGCGCTTGGGGCGCAGGGGCTTGCGGTGCTGGTGCTTGAAAACCCGACGGCGGCGGAAAGCTTGGCGCGGCTTGGCTCCCGGCTTCAGGCGAGGCCGGGAAATTGCGCCAAGGGGCCGTTTGCGCATGAATTGCGTCGCCGCCAAGGCACACCAAAGCCAGCAGAATTGCCGCAAAGCGGCCTGCCCGTGCGCGTGCGTGCCATTGGTTTCGCGTCGCCATCGCGTTGCGCGTACCTGTTCGCTGTTCTGCCTCGACCGAAGCGGCTTGCCAGTTTACACCAGCCAGCCCCCGGCTCGAGCTAAGTGCCCGAATCGGCAGACGATTCTAAGCCTTTGCTCAGGCCTTGTCGAACAGCGCGTCGATATCCGCTTGATTCGGCGCCCCGCCGGGCGATTGCGGGCCGTTCAGCAGCGCTTCGTCGCCGGTGCGCTGCGGCTTGGACGCAAGCGCCGGCGCCTGCGATAGGTCTACTTTGGGCAGATCCAGCGTCGCCAGCAATTCCGCCACTGTTGCATCGACTTCTTTGAGGACCGATACGACCTTGGAAATGCGCTGGCCTGTAATGTCCTGGAAATTGCAGGCCTCGTAGATTGCCGTCACGTCCTGTGTGATTGCAGCCGCCGCATCGCCGGGCATGGTGTTGGCCGTCTTCTCGATGCGCTCGACCGCGTCGAGAATAGCGTTGGTTGCTGCCTCGGTCGCCCCGACGATGGCACTAAGTTCGTCGCCGGCGGTCGGCAAATGCGTACGGCCGATTTCCTGGGCCTGCAAGGCAGCGAGATCGCGTTTGGCATGCGCAATGATGAGGCCGAGGCGGGCAATGCCGGTATGGACCGGCGAGGCGGATGCGACCTGCGGCTTCTTCGCCGCAGGTTTCCTGACACCGACCTTCTTGGAAGCTGCCTTTTTTGGACGGGCTGGCTTGAGCGACGATGCCTTTGGTGCAGCCATCGCACGCCGTTTTGGCGCAGCTTTTTTGGTCACCACGCCGTTTTTGGCCGATGCGGCTTTTTTCGCCTTGCTGCGTTTTGCGCTCGGTTTTGCCACCGCTTCGCCTCTTCCCGTCCTCGGTCCGTTATAGATCTGCGCCGGTTGGGCTCAGAAGTCGCCCAACACCGTTGCGATCTTGCCCTTCAGCGTTCCGGCATTGAAGGGCTTGACGATGTAGTTGTTGACGCCCGCCTGCTTGGCAGCGACCACGTTCTCGGTCTTGCTTTCGGCCGTGACCATGATGAACGGGATGTGCTTGAGCTTGGGATCTGCGCGGACTTCCTGCAGCAACTGCAGCCCGGTCATCGGCTGCATATTCCAGTCGGAGATGATCAGGCCATATTCCTTCTGGCGGATCTTCGTGAGAGCAGCCGAACCGTCCTCTGCTTCGTCCACGTTCGTGAAACCAATCTGGTTGAGAAGGTTTTTCACGATACGCAGCATCGTCTTGTAATCGTCGACGATGAGAACGTTCATGCGAAGATCGACGGCCATCTAGTTTCTCCTGCACCTGACGCGATAGCGGGTGCCGCCAAAGGCAGCTAGGCAAGCCCGACCGGGTTGCCCCCCGCGACGCCCATCCATAGACGATGAATGTTAAAAGGTTACTAATCGAGCCCGCGGCCGAGGTAAAGCCCCCGTTTGCAGAACCGGAATGTTTGCGGCCACTCCCCGGCCCGCACGGCCTATCCCGCCCGTGCCGGAATTTGCGACGCGGGCTGGTTGCCGGGCTGGCGACGGCGCGCAAGCTCGGCCGTAATTTGCTGGGCCCGGATCGGATTCATCTGCGCAAGGATCGGGGCGGCGCGGCGTTCGTTCATGGCCTCGACCAGTTCAAGCAGAATAGGCAGTTCCATCTGCTCGAAAATGCGCGCCGCTTCCGTCGGCTTCATGTTCTGGAACATGCGAACAAGGCTTTGGCGGCGCGCCTGTTCCTGGTCATCGTATTTGGCGATGGCACTTTGGACGGCTGTCTGAAGCCCTTTGAGCTCGTCGACCTGCTGCTGGATGCGCCGTTCGGCGGCCTGCAGGATCGCTTCGCGCTGCTCAAGTTCGGCCTCGCGACGGTCGATTTCCTCGCGGCGTTTGGCCAGATCCTCGAGCGCGTCGAGTTCGCCGGGACTGAAGGTGCGCTCGCCGTCGGGCTGCACGCTGCCCGCGCGCGTGCGCGCCGGCGGCGATTCGGCGGCCGGTGTTGCTTGGGCGAACTGAACCGGCGGCATCGTCGTTTGGGGTGCGGCGCGCGGGCCCGGCGCGGGTGCGGCCGGTACAGAAGCGCGCTGCGGACTTGTCGATTGCTGGGCCACTGCACTGCCGAGATTGCCGAGCCGCAAGCCCAACATCAGCACGCCAACCAAAATCAGAACCGGCAGCAGCCGAATGCGTTCGAAAATCTTCATGCGCCGCGAGCCCCGGCTTGAGCTGCCGCCGGCGTTGCGGCCTTGCGGCGATCGGCGATCGCGCGCAGCAACTCCTGTTCTGCCATCGAGCGCACGGGCGAGCGCTCTTCCGCACGCTCAGATGCAATGGGTGCTGTGGCCGCACGCAACGGCACGCGCGCTGCCGCAGCGCCAAGCGAAGTCGGAGCAGTCGGCATTTGCGTGCGCTGGTCGACAGCGGCAACCGCGATCGGTGCGGATCCGGCCAAAGGCCGAGTCTGCAGGCGGTCGAGCAAGTGGTCGGCGACGGGCGCCGCCCGCGCCACAAGCATTTCAAGATCGTCTTTCAGCGCAAGCGCCGTCCGCGTCTGGTCTTCGAGCAGGCGACCGGAGGCCTCGCTTGCCATCTTGAGTTCGGCCACGGCCGCTTCCGCGCGTTCGGCGGCTTTGGCGAATTGGGTTGCCGCACGGTCGAGTTCGGCCTTACCCTCGCGCCAAGCGCCCAGGCGCTTGTGCAGACGCACGGCGTAGACGATGACGGCGACCAGCAAACCCGCCAGGACCAGATTGAGCGCCAGTTCCAAGCTCATCAGCCTTCCTCGTATTTGTTGATTTTGCGCTCGATCATCACAGCGACGTTCTGGCCGCGACGGCCCATGCGGCCGCGGAACAGCCGTTCGGGCCCGCACAGAACCATGATTTCGCTTTCGGGTGTTGCGTTCAGCATGAAGCGCGTGCCGACGCGGAAATCGAGTACGTCCTGCAGCGTCATAACCTGTTCGTCGACGACCGCGTGGATATCGACGTCGGTCGCCCACAATTCGGTGGCCAAGTGGCCTTCCCAAATCGAGTCACGGCCGAATTTTTCGCCCATGAACTGCTGCAACAGCATTTCGCGCACGGGTTCGAGTGTGGCGTAGGGCAGCAGCAATTCCAGGCGCCCGCCGCGGTCTTCCATGTCGATGCGCAGCTTGGCGATGATGGCGGCGTTGGCCGGCCGCGCGATCGTGGCGAAACGCGGGTTGGTTTCGAGGCGTTCGAAGCGGAAATTGACCTTGCTGATCGGATCGAACGACGCCGAAAGGTCGCCCAGCACGACGGCAACCAAGCGTTCGACGAGGTTGCGCTCGATCGTCGTATAGGGACGGCCCTCGATGCGCATCGCGGCCGTGCCGCGCCGGCCGCCGAGCAGCACGTCGACGATCGAGTAGATGAGGGCCGAATCGACGGTCAGCAGTCCGAAATTGTCCCACTGCTCGGCTTTGAACACGGCGAGCATTGCGGGCAGCGGAATGGAGTTCACATAGTCGCCGAAACGCGTCGAGGTGATCACGTCGAGCGACACTTCGACGTTGTCGGACGTGAAATTGCGCAGGCTCGTGGTCAGCATTCGCACCAGACGGTCGAACACGATTTCGAGCATCGGCAGACGCTCGTAGGAAACGAGCGCGCTGTTGATGATCGCCTGCATGCCCGACGTGCCGTCGCCCCCGCCCGAAGCGCCGTCGAAACCCAGCAGCGAGTCGATTTCGTCCTGGTTCAGAACGCGCGCCGTCGCGTCGCCGGCACCTGCACCGCCCGCGTCGCCGCCGGATTCCATGGCCGCCCATTCGGCGGCCATTTTCTCTTCGTCGGTCATGTTTTTCGGATCGGCCATCATTCCCTCGAGGGTCTTGCGGATGCGGCGAGCGGACTACTTACTGGACGAGCATTTCGCGAAACAGCAGATCGTTGACGCGGGCGGGGGCAGCGGCAAGCTGCACGCGCGTTAGCAGTTCCTCGCGCAGCCGCAAGAATCCCGACGAGCCGCGCAGATCTTCAGGCCGCAGCTCGCGCAGATAGATTTGAAAGTTGTCGACTATGCGCGGCAGATTGGCTTCGAACACGCCCGCATCGTCGATGCTGCGCAATTCGACCGCCATCGTGAGCTTCAGAAACGAGGTGCGGCGACCGGCGCCGGCATTCAGATTCACGAGCAAGTCAGGCATGTTGTAGTAGACGATTTTCTGCGGGCCCGTGGGCTCCGCTGGGGCGGCATCGTGGCCTGTGTCGGCATGCTGCTCCTCGGGCTTGGGGCCCGAGAACAGGAAGAAGAACGCGCCCGCACCGCCGCCCAGAAGCAACAGCACGGTGGCGCCGATGATGATCAGCATCTTACCGGACAAAAACTTCTTCTTGGGCTGCTCGCCTTCCGGCGCCGCCCCATCCTCGCCAGCCATCTTTGCGTCGTCGGCCATGGTCCGCCTTTTTCGATCCGGAAAAATCGATCCAGTCGATTCAATCTTACCCGGATTTAGCTAAACTGCCGCTCAATATTGCCGCGAGAAGGTTAACAAGTCGTTATCGACATCGCAAAATTACTTTAAAATCAGGCTTCAATATGTTGATTTAAAAGTACAAATAGACGAAATTTTTTACTGAACGAGGATCTCGCGAAACAGCACATCGTTGACGCGCGCCGGTGCCGCACTGACTTTAATGCGCGCAAGCAGTTCCTCGCGCAGGCGCATGAGCCCGGCCGAGCCGCGCAGATCCTCAGGGCGTAGCTCGCGCAAATACGTGATCAGCGTGTCGATCACGCGTGGCAACGATTCTTCAAACGACGTCAGATCTTCTTGGACAATTTCGACAGTCGAGGTGAGCTTCACAAAGGCGCCGCGCGCCGTAGGGGCCGTGTTCAGATTCACGAGAATGTCCGGCATCGCATAGATCATGGTCGGCGGCGGCGGTGCCGGCGGCGGCTCATTCGCCTCTTCGTGCGCTTCTTCCTTGCCGCCGATGAAGCCCAGGAAATACGCCGCCGCGCCGCCAGCAAACAGCAGCAAAACCGGAATCAGAATGATGATCAGCTTTTTGCCGGAGAGCTTTTTCTTGGGCGCATCTGCGCCGTCGGCTGGTGCGGCTGGATCGGCCATTTGGCGGTCCTGGAGGGGACGAATCGATGCGGAAACCCCGCGGAGCCGCTACTCTAGCCGCATTGTCCGATTGCCGCTATTTGCGGCGCGCGCGCAGCAGCTTCTTGAGCGCCTCAAGTTCTTCGATCGCAGCCAGGATGGCCGGGCGATCGGGCATGCGGGCAAAAAGAGGCAAATCGTTGATTTGAGCGGCTGCGCGGGCCGGTGCCGTCGGGGCGGGTGACGATGCCGCAGCGGCCGGCACCGCTATCGGCGCAACGGGTGCCGCAAGGGCCGGCGCCGGCGTCGGCACCTCAATCAGACCGTTGTCTTTGAGCAGCCGCTGCACGCCCTTTATGGTGTAGCCGTGCTTGTACAGGAGCTCGCGAATGCGACGCAGCAGTTCGATATCTTCGGGGCGGTAATAGCGCCGACCGCCGGCCCGCTTGAGCGGTTTGATCTGCGCAAAGCGCGTTTCCCAGAACCGCAGAACATGCTGCGGCACTTCAAGATCACCCGCTACCTCGCTGATAGTACGAAAAGCATCGGCCGATTTCGCCGACCGCCGCCCGATCATTGCAAGTGTCCCGGCAGAGGGCTCGGCCATCGCCGATTAGCCCTTGGCCAGCGGGGCCTTGGGGGGCAATGTCGGCGTCGCCGAGGCTGCGGGCGACGCCGCCGGCGGCGCGCCAAGGGCGGCTTGCGCCTTTGTCATCGATCGGTTGATGCGGTTTTTAAGCACGTGCGAAGCGCGGAACACGAGCACGCGTCGCGGCAAAATCGGCACTTCCTCGCCGGTCTTGGGATTGCGCCCGACGCGCTGGCCCTTCTGTCGCACCGAGAAACTGCCGAACGACGATATCTTCACGGTCTGGCCTTGCGTCAGCGCATCGACGATCTCGCCAAGCACGGTTTCGACCAAAGTGGCCGAATCGTTTCGCGACAGACCGACCTCCTGGTAAACCGCCTCCGCCAGATCCGCGCGCGTAACCGTGGTTTCCGACATGCCGCTCTCCGGGCCGAGATTGAAAATCGCAAAATCTACAAAATGCTAGCCCAGCGACCTAAAGCGGTCAATTACAAAGGTTTGGCGGCCGGACTTGAATCAAGCCCCGCACTCCCGCCAATTACCACCTGATGACGCTGGCGCCCCAGGCCAAACCGCCGCCGATCGCCTCAAGCAGCACGATCTGACCCTGTTTGATACGTCCGTCGGCCGCCGCTTCTGCTAGGGCTAGAGGGATTGAGGCGGCGGAAGTATTTGCATGGCGCGCCACGGTCGAGACCACGCGTTCGGGTCCCAGCCCGAGCTTTTTGGCCATACCGTCGATAATGCGCTGGTTGGCCTGGTGCGGCACAAGCCAGTCGATGTCCGCACCGACCAAGCCATTGGCCTTCAACGCTTCTTCGACCACGTCGGCCAGCTTCACGACGGCGTGTTTGAACACTTCCTGGCCGTTCATGCGCACGACACCCGACTCGCGCGTCGCACTAGGCCCGCCGGTCGTGTAGAGCGCTTTGTTGAAGCGCCCGTCCGAATGCAGATGGCTCGAGAGGATGCCGCGCCCGCCGGGCCCGTCTTCGGCCTGCAAGACAACCGCCCCTGCCCCGTCGCCGAACAGCACGCAGGTCGTGCGGTCCTCCCAATCGAGGATGCGGGTGAAGGTTTCGGCCCCGATCACCAAAGCGGTTTTGACCTGGCCCGCCCTGATGAAATTATCGGCGACGTTGAGCGCGTAGACAAAGCCCGCGCACACGGCCTGCACGTCGAAGGCAAAACCGCGCCCGTCCATGCCGAGCTTGGCCTGAACTGTCGTGGCCGTGGCCGGGAACGTGGCGTCGGGCGTGGTCGTCGCTACGACGACCATATCGACCGCATCGACCGCAATACCGGCATTGGCGAGCGCTTGGCGGGCCGCATGCGTCGCAAGGTCGGAGGTGAGTTCGCCGTCAGCCGCGATATGGCGCTGCGTAATGCCCGTGCGCGCGACGATCCAGTCGTCGGACGTATCGACGCGCTTGGCGAGTTCGAGATTGGTGACGGCGTTGGCAGGCAGATAGGCGCCCGTACCGCGCACGACGGAACGAATGGTCATCGCCGCCTACCCGATCGCCGCTTCGGGCGGCGGCGGCGCCAAATGGGCGAGTTCTTTGCGGATTTTGTCGTTGAGACCGTGCGTGACCATATCGACCGCCACGCCGATCGCGTTGGCAAAGCCCAGCGCATCCGTGCCGCCATGGCTTTTCACGACGATGCCGTTGAGGCCGACGAACATCGCGCCGTTGTAGCGGCGCGGATCCGTGCGCAGGCGCACCTTCTTGAGGGCCGACTTTGCGAGCACGTAGCCGAGCTTGGCCAGAAACGAGGATTGGAACGCACCTTTGAGGAAGCTCGAATAGAGCTTCGAGGTGCCTTCGGCGATCTTCAAGGCAACATTGCCGGTAAAGCCATCGGTCACGACCACATCGACCGTGCCGCCCGGAACATCGTCGCCTTCGACGAAGCCGTGGAACAGGATCGGGAGATTGGTGTTGCGCAGCCAAGCCGCGGCAAGACGCAGCTCTTCATGGCCCTTCATTTCTTCCGAGCCCACATTGAGCAGGCCCACGCTGGGCCGCTCGAGCCCCAGAACCGCGCGCGCGAAAACTTCGCCCATGATCGCGAACTGCACGAGATTGTCGGCATTGCACTGGACGTTCGCACCGAGGTCGAGCATCACGCTCTCGCCGCGCATCGTCGGGAACAGCGACGCGATCGCCGGGCGGTCGATGCCGGGCAGCGTCTTCAAAACGAATTTGGCCATCGCCATCAGCGCGCCGGTGTTGCCAGCCGAAACCACACCCGAGCTTGCACCGTCGCGCACCGCGTCGATCGCGAGGCGCATGCTCGATTTGCGGCCTGCGCGCAAGGCGATGGCGGGCTTCGCATCGCCCGCTACGAACTCGTCGGTATGCACGATCTTGTGGCGCGCGCGGTCGAGGCGTGCGGTCGCAACCAGCGGCTCGAGCTTCGTTTCGTCGCCGAATAGCAGAAATTCGACGAACGGAAACCGCTCTTGCGCCAGCTCGCAGCCCTGGATCGCCATCTCGGGTGCGTTGTCGCCGCCCATCGCGTCGATGGAAAGCACGAGCCGTTGGCTCAAGATGTCCAGCCCTCCGGTCGGCAGCTTCGCGGAATGCGGACGCGAAAATCGGCCCGCCGCGATGCCGGTTCGGCGTGCGCGCTCAGGCCTGCGCCGTCTTGGCCACAACTTCGCGGCCGTCGTAATAGCCGCATGCGCCGCAGATATGGTGCGGGCGCTTCAACTCGCCGCAATTCGGGCATTCCGAATAGGAAGCCGCTGCGATCGCATCGTGCGAACGGCGCATGTTGCGACGCGAGGGAGACACTTTTTTCTTGGGAACCGCCATAACACAACCTCGTCCGTGAGCCGCCCCTGCACAGCAATGCGGGGGCAAACCCGGTCAAACCAAAACGTCGTTCGGAATTCAGGCGCCTAGATAGACAATTCCGCTGTCCGGCTCAAGTCTTCTTTCTGTAACGTTCCGGCTATTTTTCCTTGTCGAGTTTCGCCTTGAGGTCGGCAAACGGCTTGATCTTGCCTTCCGGCGCTTCGACGGCAGCCGCCTCGCCCCATTGCGGCCGAAACTGGGCCCCCTCAGCGCGCGGATAGGGATCGATCGTGACCGCGAATTCCTGGGCAACCAGTTCGCCAAGATCGAGCGGGCCGTCGGGCAGCGATTCTTCGAGTTCGTCCTCGGCCGCTATCGCGGCGACGTCGATTTCGCCGTCCGCATCGACTGGGATCGGCTTCAGATCTTCGGGCGGAACGAACAACACCGAAAATTTTTCGGCGACCTTCTGCGCCACGGGCTGCAGCGACACCACGCACGCCTGCTGCAAGGCCGCCGCAATGCGCCCCTCGACGCGCACCGCGCGCCCAGCGCGCGCACGCTGCAAGGTCAGCTTCGCTTCAAGCCGGTCGATTGCAAGCACGCCAAAGCGCGTGGCCAAAGCCGCACATTCCTCTGGCGTCGCCGTCACCGTATGGCGTACGGGGCGTTCGCGCAGCGCATCGAGCGCAAAGGGGCGCGGGAACTCGCTCACGCGGCGGCACCGGCCGGTGGCGGGAATACGATCTGCCCCCCCACCAGCGCATCGAGCGGCTGCACGGCCAGGGCCGCGGCGGCCGCACGCACATAGCGCGCAACAAGAGCGACCTCGCCCGGCGGCACGTTCTCGCGCGTGCCGTAGAGATTGCGCGCAAGGGCGGTCGTCAACAGCGCGTCGTCTGCGGCGACAAGCGCTTGGTCGTAAGCCGCCGCACGGCCATAGAGCGCTTGCGCCATCTGTTTCACGCGACGCGCCACGCCCATGTCGCCCACGCCAAGTTCGCGCACCGAGCGGTCCATGTCGGCCACGAAAAAATCGACGAGATTCTGCGCCAACGCGGCCGCACGCAAATCCGGGTCGCGCTTGAGGCGATTGAGCACAAGAAAAGCGTGCAAAGCGACGGCATCGAACCGGCCGTCGAGCGAATCGGGCACGCCGGCAACCGCGTAGAAGTAGGGATCGCGCGCCTGCGTCGCCAGGGCCAGATACAGAAGCTGGGCCCCCTCCTTGGTCGCGTCGCGCTTGAAAATCCTCGTGAAAACCATATCCACCCGCTTCCTTCCGGCCTGCCGCTCAACCAGCTTCATTGACACCGCGCGCTCGACAGCCCACTTATCGTCGATATGATGTGGCGCAAACAGACGAGGGAATCAACGGAGATGCGTGCCACCACCCGCTCGACCCCCCGGTCGACCATCGCTTGGCTTGCCCTCGCGGCTTCGCTGGGCCTTGGCGGCTGCTCGCTCGGCTTTACGGAGACGCGCGGCTTCGTGCCCAACGACGACGATCTGGCGCGCCTCGAGCCCGGACGCCAGACCCGCGACGACGTGCAACAGCTGCTCGGAACACCCGCCTCTCAAGGCGTGTTCGACGCCGACCAAAGCTGGTACTACATCGTGCGCAAAACCCACAAATTCGCGTTCTTCGAGCCCGAAGTGCTCGAACAGCGCGTGGTCGTCGTGCAGTTCGACGGGGCGGGTCAATTGGCCGAAGTGCGGCGCTATTCGTTCGAAGACGGCATCGTGATCGATCCCGTCACACGCACCACGCCCTCGCCCGGCAAAGAACTCACCTTCATCGAGCAGCTGATCGGCAGCGTGGGCAAATTCAACAAAGCCGCCCCCCGGCGCTGAAAATCGAACCGCGCAGACAAGAACGGCCCCGGACTTGTCGTCCGGGGCCGTTTTCGTTTCCGTCTAAGAAGGAGCCAGCATTTAGCTGGCACCACCCGCCAGGATTGCGAGCAGCAGGATTGCGACAATGTTGATGATCTTGATCATCGGATTGACCGCGGGCCCCGCCGTGTCCTTGTAGGGATCGCCGACCGTATCGCCGGTAACGGCGGCCTTGTGGGCGTCCGAACCCTTGCCGCCGTAGTGGCCTTCCTCGATGTACTTCTTGGCATTGTCCCAAGCCCCGCCGCCCGACGTCATCGAGATGGCGACGAACAGGCCCGTGACGATCGTGCCGAGCAGCATCGCCCCCATGGCGGCAAAGGCCTGCGCCTGGCCCGCCACGAGATTGATAACGACATAGAGCACGACGGGCGCAAGGACTGGCAGCAGCGAGGGCACAATCATTTCCTTGATCGCGGCCGCCGTCAGCATGTCGACGGCACGGCCGTAATCAGGCTTGGCAGTGCCTTCCATGATGCCCTTGATCTCGCGGAACTGGCGGCGCACTTCCTCGACGACCGACGCTGCCGCCTTGCCGACTGCCGTCATGCCCATTGCCCCGAACAGGAAGGGCAGCGAGCCACCGATGAACAGGCCCACGACCACGTACGGGTTCGTGAGGCTGAAATTCACCGTGTCGGCGATCTTGGGGAAGTAGTGTTTGAGGTCGTAGATATAGGCCGCAAACAGGACGACCGCCGCAAGACCAGCCGAACCGATGGCATAACCCTTGGTCACGGCCTTCGTGGTATTGCCGACCGCGTCGAGCGCGTCGGTGAACTTGCGCACTTCCTTGGGCAGGCCCGACATTTCGGCAATGCCGCCGGCATTGTCCGTGACGGGGCCGTAAGCATCGAGGGCGACGACGATCCCTGCCAAGGCCAGCATCGTGGTTGCCGCGATGCCGATTCCGTAGAGACCGCCCGTGATGTGCGCGACAAGAATGCCAACGCAGATCACGACGACCGGCAGGAAGGTCGATTCAAGCGACACGGCCAGGCCCTGGATCACGTTGGTGCCATGGCCGGTCTGCGAGGCGTGGGCAACCGAGCGAACCGGGCGATACTCCGTGCCCGTGTAGTACTCGGTGATCCACACCAGCAATGCCGTAACGCCCATGCCGACCAGCGCGCACACGAACATGCCGAAGCCGGTGGAGTCGCCGATCTTCGTGTCGAGGCCCACATACTGCTGGGTCACGACGAAGATGAGGCCGGTCGATATCACGCCCGTCACGATGAGCGCCTTGTAGAGCGCCATCATGATGTTGTTATCCGCACCGAGCTTGACGAAGTAGGTGCCCACGACCGAAGCCGCAATGCACACGCCCGCGATCAGCAGCGGATACATCATCATGGTCAGCGTCTGCTCGCCCGTGAAGAAGATAGCGGCCAGCAGCATCGTGGCGACGATCGTCACCGCGTAGGTTTCGAACAAATCGGCCGCCATGCCGGCGCAATCGCCCACATTGTCGCCAACGTTGTCGGCGATCACGGCCGGGTTGCGCGGATCGTCTTCGGGAATTCCCGCCTCGACCTTGCCCACGAGGTCGGCACCGACGTCAGCACCCTTCGTGAAGATGCCGCCGCCGAGGCGCGCGAAGATCGAAATCAGCGAAGCGCCGAACGACAATGCCACAAGCGCTTCGATGGTGGCGCGCGACGTCGCCCCTTTCCAGTTGCTGAGCACGCCGAAATAGCCGGCAACGCCGAGCAGGCCCAAGCCCACCACCAGCAAGCCGGTGATAGCACCGGCCTTGAAGGCGATGTCGAGGGCCGGCTGCAAGCCGCCGCGTGCGGCTTCCGCCGTGCGCACGTTCGCACGCACCGACACGTTCATGCCGACATAACCCGCAGCCCCCGAGAGCACGGCACCGACGACGAAGCCGAGGGCGACGTGGATACCCAAGGTGAAGACGAGGATCAGCGTAACGACCGCCCCCACGATCGCGATCGTGCGGTATTGGCGGTTGAGATAGGCCGCCGCCCCTTCCGCGATCGCCGCTGCAATGTTGCGCATCGTTTCGTTGCCTTGAGGTGCGGCAACGACCTGACGATACGCAACGATCCCGTAAAGGATCGCCAGGATACCGCAGGCAATAATCAGCCAAAACGCACCGGACATGATGGAAAGCCCCCTATTTCTTATTGTGGTTCAAATGATTGCACGAAGACTCGCGGATACCGCGAAACTTCGGGTTCGCGAACATGCCAGATGGTATGTGCGCACGCAAGAACTTGCGAAACAGCGATGTTTCGCGCCTAATCCCGCTACAAATGTCGGAAAAAGCGAGTATGCGCCGATGTCTTTGCTAATCCTTGGACTGCTTCTGTTTTTGGGAACCCACCTCTTCACGACGCAGCGGGCCCTGCGCGCAAACTTGCGCGAACGCATCGGGGCAAACGGCTACAAGGTTGGCTATACGGTACTGTCGCTCGTCGGGCTTGTGTTGGTCGTCAAAGGCTACGGCGACTATCGTTCCGCCGGTTCTATCGATGTATGGACGCCACCGCGCGCGCTTGCCCATGTCGCCTTGCTGCTGATGCTGCCGGTGTTCGTGCTGCTCGCGGCCTCGCACGCACCGGGCCTCATCAAACGCACGGTGCGCCATCCGATGCTGGCGGCGGTCAAATTCTGGGCGTTGGCACATCTGCTCGCCAATGGCGATCTGGGCTCAATGCTTCTGTTCGGTGGTTTTCTTGCATGGGCCGTGTTCGCGCGGATCTCGCTCAAACAGCGCGAAGCGGTCGAGGGTGCATCCGATTTTTCGGCGATGAGATTCGGGCGCGGCGATCTCGTCGCACTGGTCGGCGGCCTTGCGGCCTACGGGGTCTTCGCCTTCGTCCTGCACCCGCTCTTGATCGGTGTTCCCGTCGTCGGCAGCTAAACCGCAGCCGGGCGTCGGTTGCGCAATGCGAGCCACAGCAAGGCCGCAAGCGCCAAACCGACGAGCGGGATGGCACCAATATTGATGGCGTCCCACCCGACTGTGTTATGCATCCAACCCGAGAGGGCGGCGGCCAAAGCGACCGAACCGAAGACAAGACTGTCGTTGGCGGCCTGCATCTTCGCTTTTTCCGCCGGCTTGTAGGTTTCGGTCAAAAGCGATGTGGCGCCGATATAGAGAAAGTTCCAGCCGAGACCAAGCAGGATCAGGCCCGCATAGAAATTCCAGAATTCGATCCCGGCCAGCACGATCGCGGCCGAGCCCAGCAGCAGCACGGCTCCGGCCGCCATTACGCGCACGACGCCAAAGCGCCCGATGATCGAGCCCGTGAAAAACGACGGCACGAACATCGCCAGCACATGCGCCTGGATCGTGCGCGCGGCATCGCCAAAGGCCATGCCGCACGCGATCATCGCAAGCGGCGTGGCGTTCATCACCAACGACATGACCGCGTAGCCGATGGCCCCGGCAAGGACCGCGACCGCGGCTTTGGGCTGGGCCAGAAGTTCGAGCAGCGGGCGTGCGGCCCCCGTCCGCTCCTCGCCCGTGGGGACGGGAATATCGATCAGTTGCACGACCAGCAACGCCACGCACGCGAGCAAGGCGAGGGCCGCAAAGGAGCCGCCGAACGCGACAGGCTCGAACATGTCGTGCGTCAGGCGTGCGATTTCAGGCCCAATCACGGCGGCCGCGACCCCACCCGCGAGCACATAGCTGATGGCCTTAGGCCTCAGAGACGGCCCAACCCCGTCGGCGGCGGCAAAGCGGTAGAACTGCCCGGCGGAATTGTAGACGCCGTTGATCGCCGAGCCCACGCAGAACAGCAGGAACGATCCGCTGAAAATCGCATAGACGCACAAAGCTTGGCCTGCGATTCCGCAGGTCGCCCCCAGCGTGAAGCCCGCGCGCCTGCCGTAGCGCTTCATCAGAAACGACATCGGGAACGTCGCCAGCATCACGACAAGCTGCATGAGCGCCACGGGCACGGTCGCGAACGACTTGTTCTCGGCCAGCATGTGGCCGACTAGGGCCGCCTCGGCGATCATCGTCGAGGTGCCGATCATCAGCAGCGCTTGCGAAACCGAAAGAACGAGGGTGCGGCGCCGGGATGTGGCGTCGAAGGCGATGGCTTGGGTCATTGAGGGCAAGCGTCTTTCAGTTTCCGATACGCCGTTCGAGCACGCGCTCGAAGACGATTTCTTCGATGATGTCGTCGCTGCCGAGAATGCGCACGGCCGAAGCCGTCAAGCGCCGCTTGGCGCGCTCGCGGTCGAAATTGTCGCCTTGGGCGGCAATGTCGTTGAGGTCGTAGACGAAGGCGTTCTGAAGTCGGTCCATCGACGCACGCACCTTATCAACGTCGGCGCGGCGAATGAGGCGCAGTTTGATCAGCAGCGCATAGTGCCGCTTGACCTGGTTGTTCTGGATCGCGGGCACCAGCATGCGCGGCAGAAAAATCTCGGCCCCCGGATCGTCGCCGGTTCCGGGTGCTGGATCGTTCGCATGGGCCGGCTGCGCCAAAAGAACGGCTGCGGCCCAAAGAAGGAAGGAGCGTCTTTCCACGATTCGAGGACTATGGAGCATAGCTAGAAATGGGTAAAGCCCGCCCGCACGAAGCGCTGCGCGCGGCCTGCCGCATCGAGGAAGCGCACCTGCGAATCGCCGCTTGCAAAACGCCCGATGCACGTGGCTTGCGTCTTGGCGGCAGCGGCCGCTCGCATGATCGCCGCGCGCGCCGGCCGCGGTGCCGCAAACAGCAATTCGTAATCGTCGCCGCCCGTCGCGATGGTTTCCAACAAACCTGGATCGGCGGCAAGCGCTTTGGCAGCGCCGCGCGACAGCGGCAGCCGTGCGAGTTCGACGGTCGCTCCGAGCCCGGAGCGCGCGCACATATGGCCGAGATCGGCAGCGAGGCCGTCCGATACGTCCATCGCCGCGTGCGCAAGACCGACGAGCTTTTGCCCCAGCGCCAGCCGCGGCTGCGGCAGGCGATAGCGTGCGATCAGCGCCTTGCCGGGCTTCAGTGTGCCCTTGGCAACCAGAAGCCCCAAAGCCCCGTCGCCGAGCGTGCCCGACAGCCACAGATCGTCGCCCTCCCGCGCGCCATTGCGGCGCAGCATTCGCCCCTGCCCGACCTCGCCCAGCGCGGTGATGGCGATCGTGAGCGGCCCCGGCGTGGACGTGGTGTCGCCGCCGAGCAGCGGAATGTCGAAAGAGACGCCGTCGCGCGCTAGGCCGCGCGCAAAGGCCGCAAGAGCGCGGTCGTCCATATCCTTCGGCCGCGCCAGTGCGAGGAAATAGCCGATGGGCTTTGCCCCTTTGGCGGCGAGGTCGGAGAGATTGACGCGCAGCGCCTTGCGGGCAATGTCGGCGGGCGGATCGCTTGCAAAGAAATGCACGCCGGCTACGAGCGCATCGGCTGTCACCACGAGATCGTAGCGGGCTCGCGGGCGGATGCAGGCCGCATCGTCGCCGAGATCGAGCGCGGCTTTGTTGCCGCGCGCCAGCGGTCGGAACAGTTTGGCGATGGTCGCGAACTCGCCGGAAAGGGCGGTGCGGCGCGCCATGGTTAGCGGCGCTCCGCCATCTCCGGTGCCCGGCACCCTTTGGCGATACGGTCGAGCACGCTGTTGATAAAGCCCACTTCGCGCCCGGCATCGAACTCAAGCGACAGATCGACATAGGCGTCGATCGCGGCGCGCGCGGGCACGTCGCCGCGCGCCAAGAGCTCGTACGCGCCGGCGCGCAGAATCGCACGCAGCACAGGATCGATGCGCGCAAGCGTCCAGCCTTGCGCCAAGGCCGGCGAGATCAGACCGTCGATCTCGGGCTTGCGCGCCCACGTGCCCTCAACGAGATCGACGAAAAACTGCGGCTCGGCATCGGGCCAATCGGGCCCACCGAAACCGGGCTTCAGGCGATAGCGGCGGAACTGCTCGACCACGCCGTGCGGATCCTCGCCCGCGAATTCGATCTGGTAGAGCGCTTGCACGGCCGCCAGCCGCGACGTGGTGCGGCCGTTCTTACTGCGCGCATGTTCGCGATCTGCGGCGCTCATGGCGTCGAGGCCAGACGGCGCTTGAAAGCGATCATGGCAAGAGCCGCAACGGCCGCTCCATGGCCCTTGTCGCCTTCGCTGCGACGTGCGCGGGCCCAGGCTTGTTCCATGTTCTCGACCGTGAGGATACCGTAGCCGATCGCAAGGCCGCGCCGCACGGCGAGATCCTGGAGCCCGCGGGCACTCTCGCCGCACACATAATCGTAGTGCGTGGTGTCGCCGCGAATCACGGCACCCAGCGCCACATAGCCGTCGTAGCCTGCCCCCGCCATATCGGCCATGGCGATGGCGCCCGGCAACTCGAAAGCGCCCGGCACGGCGACGCGTTCGGCAATGCCGCCGACGGAAGCGATCGCGGCTTCCGCCCCCTTGGCAAGTTCGTCGGCCAGATCGGCGTAGAAACGCGCTTCGACGATCAGCACGCGCGGACGCGTGCCGCCAAAATCGGCTGCCGTCGGCGAGGTGAAATCAGCGGACGCGAACATCGATGCTCTTGTGCCCCACAATGTTGAGGCCGTAGCCCTCGAGACCGACCACGGCGCGGCGCGCGTTGGACAGCAGCACCATGTCTTTGACGCCGAGATCGAGCAGGATCTGCGCGCCCACGCCGTAATCGCGCAGTTCCGGCCCGCCTTCCGGCGGCTTGCCTTCGCCCGCCTTCTCGCCGCCGAAGCGTGCGCGCACGCGGTCGGACAGGCTTGTCGCCCGCGGCTCGCGCAGCAGCACCAGCGCCCCGCGGCCAGCCGCCGCGATCGTGCGCATCGAGGCCTGCAGCGTGCCCGCACGCTGCAGCGTCTGGTCGCCCAGCACGTCGTCGAGCACGCTCAGCGCATGCATACGCACAAGCACGGGCTCGGACGTCGAGATGTCGCCCTTCACGAGGGCGATGTGTTCGGCATAGGCCGCACGGTTCACGTAGACGAGCATACGCCACGTGCCGCCATGTTCGCTTTCGAACGTGCTTTCGTGCACGCGGTCGACGATGCGGTCATTCTTGCGGCGAAACGCGATGAGGTCGGCGATCGTGGCGACCTTGAGGCCGTGATATTGCGCGAATTTCACGAGATCGGGCAGCCGCGCCATCGTGCCGTCGTCGTTCATGATCTCGCAGATCACGCCCGCCGGGATGAGGCCCGCCATGCGCGCGATGTCGACGGCCGCTTCCGTGTGGCCTGCGCGCACGAGCGTGCCGCCGTCGCGCGCCACGAGCGGGAAGATGTGGCCCGGGCTCACGATGTCGCGATGGTCCTTGGCGGGGTCGATCGCGACCTGCACCGTGCGCGCGCGGTCGTGCGCCGAAATGCCGGTCGAAATGCCGTCGCGCGCTTCGATCGAAACGGTGAAGGCGGTCTGGTGGCGCGAGGCGTTGTCCGCACTCATGAGCCGCAGGCCTAGCGTCTCGCAGCGCGCGCGCGTCATCGAGAGACAAATGAGGCCGCGCCCGTGCTTGGCCATGAAATTGATGGCCTCAGGTGTCGCGAACTGGGCCGGGATCACGAGATCGCCCTCGTTCTCGCGGTTCTCGTCGTCGACCAGGATGAACATGCGACCGTTGCGCGCATCCTCGACGATCTCCTCGATCGACGACAGGAACGCGACTTCCGTCTGTCCGGTCGACAGAATCTCGGCTTGGCGCTGGGAGGGCTTGAAGGGCACGGGGGATTGTCCGCTGGGGTTGGCTGAAGCTGGGTCAGGCTTTGGCGAGAATACGCGCAACATAGCGCGCCAGCGCATCGACTTCCATGTTCACCCGCATCCCGGGCTTGAGCGTACCTAGGGTCGTCGCATGCCAGGTATGCGGGATGATGTTGACGCCGAACTCGGCCGACCCGTCGGCCAAGTCGCGCACCTCGTTGACGGTGAGCGACACGCCGTCGATCGCGACCGAGCCTTTGGGCGCCATGTAGCGCGCAAACGTCGCAGGTACGGCGAAAACCAGTCGCCACGAACCCTGCTCGGGCGCGACCGAGCTGAGCACGGCCGTGCAATCGACATGGCCCGAAACGATATGCCCGCCGAGCTCGTCGCCGACGCGCAAACTGCCCTCGAGATTGACCTCGGTGCCGACCCGCCAGCCGCCGAGCGTGGTTTTGGACAAGGTTTCGCCCGAGGCTTCGACCGCGAACCAGCCAGGGCCCTTGGCGATGGCGGTGAGGCAGCAGCCCGAGCACGCGATCGAAGCGCCGATCGCAAAGCGCTCGGTATCGAGGCCGGTTGCGATTTCAAGCCGCGTGTCGCTTGAGGCTTTTGCAGGTTCAAGAGCGCGCACGCGCCCGCGGTCGACGATGATGCCGGTAAACATGGCCGGGAACTTAAGGCGCCCGGCCCCAAGTTTCCAGCACATCCTCGCCACATGGTTCGAGGGACGTGCGCACAAAACGCGGCGCTTGGTCGAGTTTTTCGAGCCCAAAGGCCGCTACGGCAGCGATTCCGTCGCCGCCGATCACATTGCCGGCCCCGAACCGCACCACGCGATCGACGAGATTTGCGCGCAAAAACGCCGCCGCGAGGCGCCCGCCCCCCTCAAGCAGCACGCGTGTGATGCCGCGCGCGGCCATGCCCTTCAGCACGTCGGCGGGGGCCAAATGCCCGTCCGCCGCTGCGACGAGGCGAAAGACTTCGACGCCGCTGGCATCGAGGGCGGCAGCACGCGCGCGGTCGGCGTCGGAGCGGGCAAACACCCAGGTCGGGCGCTCGCGCGCCGTCGCGACCAGCTTGGCCGTAAGCGGAATGCGCAAATGCCCGTCTACGACCGCGCGCACGCGGACCGCACTTTGCGTGCCCGGCAGCCGCACATCGAGCATCGGATCGTCGGCCGCGACCGTGCCCGAGCCCACCATCGTCGCATCGTGCGACAGCCGCAGCGCATGCGCGCGTGCGCGCGCGGCCGGGCCCGTGATCCAGCGGCTTTCGCCGGTGCGCGTGGCGATGCGCCCATCGAGCGTGGTCGCAAGCTTCAGCGTGACGAGCGGCCGCCCGGCTTGGATGCGCAGCAGAAAACCCGCCGCGACCGCCTCGGCTTCGCTACGCCGCACATTTTCGACGACGGCAATACCCGCTTGGCGCAAACGCTCGAAGCCGCGGCCCGACACGCGCGGATCGGGATCGCCCAAGGCTGCCACGACGCGCGCGATGCCCGCTGCGATCAGCGCATCGGCGCAAGGCGGGGTTTGGCCGTGATGGCTGCACGGCTCGAGCGTGACGTACGCGGTCGCCCCCTCGGCCGCCGAGCCTGCAAGCGCGAGCGCTTGCGTTTCGGCATGCGGACGGCCGCCTGCTTGCGTCCAGCCGCGCCCGACGACATGGCCGTTCTTTACGACAACGCAGCCGACGGCAGGGTTCGGCCATGTCTGCCCCAGGCCGCGGCGCGCCAGGGACAGCGCCGCGTCCATGAAGCCTAAATCGGCCTCACTCGTCGTTGTCGCCGAGCTTGCCGACAAAATCTTCGAAATCCTTCGCCTCGCGGAAATTCTTGTAGACCGACGCGAAGCGGATATAGGCGACATGGTCGAGCGTGCGCAGCGCGTCCATCACCATCTCGCCGACCACGGTCGACGGGATTTCGCTTTCGCCCAAGCTCTCGAGACGGCGCTGGATGCCCGAGACGATGCGCTCGACGCGATCGGGCTCGACGGGGCGCTTGCGCACCGCATGCATCAGCGAGCGCAGGATCTTCTCGCGCTCGAAGGTCTCTTTCGCGCCGTTCTTCTTTACGATGGTGAGTTCGCGCAATTGCACGCGCTCGAACGTGGTGAAGCGCGAACCGCAGGACGGGCAGAAGCGCCGCCGCCGGATCGCCGAACCGTCTTCGGTCGGGCGCGAGTCTTTGACCTGGGTATCTTCGTGGCCGCAAAACGGACAGCGCATGGGCGGGATTTTCCCTTCTTCTTGTCTGGCCTAGAAGCCGCGATAGATCGGGAAGCGCGCGGTGAGCGCCTTCACCTTGGCATGCACCGCCGCTTCGACGGCAGCGTTCTCACCTGTGTTGGAATGGGCAAGCCCGTTCAGCGTTTCGGCAATGAGATCGGCGATCGTGCGGAACTCGGCCGGGCCGAAACCGCGTGTGGTGCCCGCAGGCGTGCCGAGCCGGATGCCGGACGTGACCATCGGCTTTTGCGGATCGAACGGAATGCCGTTTTTGTTGCAGGTGAGGCCCGCACGCTCAAGGCTCTTTTCGGCGACAGTGCCGGTGAGGTTCTTGGGCCGCAGATCGACGAGCATCAAATGGCTATCCGTCCCGCCCGAGACGATCGCAAGCCCGTGCTCGACGAGGCGGGCCGCAAGGGCGCGCGCATTCTCGACCACGCGGGCGGCATAGGCTTTGAATTCGGGGCGCAGCGCTTCGCCGAACGCGACCGCCTTGGCGGCGATCACATGCATGAGCGGCCCGCCCTGCAGCCCCGGGAAGACGGCCGAGTTGAAGCGCTTGCCGAGATCTTCGTCCATCGACAGGATCATGCCGCCGCGGGGGCCGCGCAGCGTCTTGTGCGTGGTCGTGGTCACCACGTGCGCATGCGGCAGAGGGTTCGGATAGGCCCCGCCCGCGACGAGCCCCGCATAATGCGCCATATCGACCATCAGCACGGCACCGATCTTGTCGGCGACGGCGCGGAAGCGCGCAAAATCGATCTGCCGCGAATAGGCCGAACCGCCCGCGATGATGAGCTTCGGCTTTTCGGCGAGCGCCTTGGCTTCCATCGCATCATAATCGATGAGCTGGTTGTCGGCGCGCACGCCGTAGGAAATCGGCTTGAACCATTTGCCGGATTGATTGGCGGGGGCGCCATGCGTCAAATGCCCGCCTTCGGCCAGCGACATGCCCATGTAGGTGTCGCCCGGCTGCAGCAAAGCGAAGAAGACGGCCTGGTTCGCCTGGGCTCCCGAATGCGGCTGCACATTGGCGTAGTTGCAGCCGAACAGCTGCTTGGCGCGCGAGATGGCGAGCGTTTCGGCCTCGTCGACAAACGCGCAGCCACCGTAATAGCGCCGCCCCGGATAGCCTTCGGCATATTTATTGGTCAGCACCGAGCCCTGCGCTTCGAGAACTGCGCGGCTCACGATGTTCTCGGATGCGATCAGCTCGATCTCGTTTTGCTGGCGCCCCAATTCGCGGTCGATCGACGCGCGAATGTCGGGATCAGAATCGGCCAAGCTCGTGCCGAAAAAGCGCTGGGCAAAATCGGCATCAAACGGGCGGACGGGTTCGGCAGACGACATCGACAGAGTTTCCTTCGTTGAATAATTCGATCAGCTGAGTTTGGCGACGCGGCGCTCATGGCGACCGCCGTCGAAGGGTGTCGCCAAGAAGACGTCGAGGCAAGCGCGCGCGGTCTCGGGCACGATCAGACGCGCGCCCAGCGCCAGCACATTGGCGTCGTTGTGCTGGCGGCATAGGCGGGCGGACGTCTCGTCGTGGCAGAGTGCTGCGCGCAGATGGCGATGGCGGTTGGCGGCGATCGATATGCCGATGCCGGAGCCGCAGATCAAAACGCCGCGCGCGGCTTCGCCGGCCGCGATACACGCCGCCAGACGGTCGGCATAGTCCGGATAATCGACGCTGTCGGCCGTGTGCGTGCCGAGATCGACGACGCGATAGCCGAGCTCGACCAAGCGTTTGGCCAGCATTGTTTTGAGTTCGACGCCGCCATGGTCGGCGGCAAGGGCGATGGGTTCTGACATGATGGGCCGGACCCTACCATATCTCGTTGCGGCTCGACAATTGGCCCCAAGCGATTGCGATTTCTGCGCTTTTCAGCGATTTGGCGCGTCATCGATGCCGTGCCGCTTCAAAGCAGCAGCGAGCTTGCGCAAGGCATTGTTGCGCAGCACCAATTCGCTCGTGTTGGTGGGCCCGACGATCGACACTTCGAGCCCGGTCTCGGCGTCGATCGCCGTTGCCTTGGTGAAGGCGCCGATTTGGTGGAACTCGAAGAGCGTTTCGCGCGGCATGGCCCGTTCGTGCGGTTGGTTGCGGTCAAGATATTTTAGGTCTAAAGTAATTTCATGTCAGCCGACGTTTTCAGCATCGCGCAGCAGATCCGCTTCAGCCATACCGATCCGGCCGGCATCGTCTATTTCCCGAACTATTTCGACTTCGCCAACGGCGTCGTCGAGGATTTCTACACCAAACGCCTCGGCGTGGACTACGCAAAGCTCATTTTTGACGAGCGCCGCGCCACGCCCATCGTGCATGCGGCCTGCGATTTTTTCGCGCCCTCGCGCATGGGCGAGACGCTGACGTTGACGCTGTTGCTGGACAGCGTCGGAAAAAGCTCGATCGCGTTTTCGATCTTCGGGCACGACGGAGACCGCTTGCGGCTGCAGTTGCGCATCGTGACGGTGTATATGGACCTCGACAGCGGCAAGTCGACGCCGATTCCCAAGGATCTGCGCCGACGCTTTGCCGCCTACCAGCTTGCGGCCGCAGGCTGGACGCCGCCGCCCAAACCCGGAGCCGCCCCATGACCCAAGCCCCGCATCAAGCGATCCTGCCGCCCGGCTGGGACAAGCCCAAAGGCTACGCCAACGCGATCGTGGCCAGCGGCCGACAGATTTTCATCGCCGGCCAAATCGGCTGGAACCCCGCGAATTCGACCTTCGAAAGCGACGCCTTCGTCGACCAGGCGCGCCAAGCGCTTGCCAACATTGCGGCCCTGTTGGCGGCTGCGGGGGCAACGCCTGCGCATCTCGTGCGCCTAACCTGGTACGTCGTCGACAAGCACGAATATCTCGTCGATCTTGCCGCCGTCGGCAGCGCCTATCGCGACGTTCTGGGTCGCAATTTTCCGGCCATGACGCTGGTCGAGGTCAAATCGCTGCTCGAACCGCGCGCGAAGGTCGAGATCGAAGCCACCGCCGTTCTGCCGGATTAGGTAGCCAGCCGCCGCGCGCGCTCTATAATCCATCTCGAAGAAGCTGCCCCCGAGGATCCCGCCATGCCCGATACCGCTCCCGTGCCCACCAAAAAAGCCGCCTTCCAGTGGGAAGATCCGTTCCTGATGGACGCCGATCTCACCGAAGAAGAGCGCATGATCCGCGACGCCGCGCGCGCCTATTGCCAGGAAAAGCTGGCGCCGCGCGTGCAGCACGCGTTCCGCGAAGAAACGACCGACCGGTCGATCTTCAACGAGATGGGCGCCCTCGGCTTCCTCGGCTCCACGATCGAGGGCTATGGCTGCGCGGGCACGTCGTACGTCGCCTACGGCATCATCGCGCGCGAGGTCGAGCGCGTGGACAGCGGCTACCGCTCGATGATGAGCGTGCAGTCCTCGCTCGTGATGTATCCGATCCACGCCTACGGCACGGAAGCCCAGCGCCAGAAATATCTCCCCAAGCTCGCCAGCGGCGAATGGGTAGGCTGCTTCGGATTGACCGAGCCCGACCACGGTTCGGACCCCGGCGGCATGCTCACGCGCGCGCGCAAAGTGGCCGACGGCTACGTGCTGTCGGGCAGCAAAATGTGGATCTCGAACTCGCCGATAGCCGACGTGTTCGTCGTGTGGGCCAAGGACGACGCGGGCGAGATCCGCGGCTTCGTGCTCGAAAAGGGCATGAAGGGCCTTTCCGCACCCAAGATCGAAGGCAAATTCAGCCTGCGCGCGTCGATCACGGGCGAGATCGTGATGGACGACGTGCATGTGCCCGACGAGGCGCTGCTGCCGAACGTCAAAGGCCTCAAAGGGCCGTTCGGCTGCCTCAACCGCGCACGCTACGGCATTGCGTGGGGTGCCCTAGGTGCCGCCGAATTCTGCTGGCATGCGGCGTTGCGCTACACGCTCGAGCGCAAGATGTTCGGCCGCCCCATCGCCGCCAACCAGCTCATCCAGAAAAAGCTCGCCGACATGCAGACCGAAATCTCGATCGGGCTGCTCGCCTGTTTGCGCGCCGGTCGCCTGATGGACGAAGGGCGCCTCGCCCCCGAGACCATCAGCATCATCAAACGCAACAGCTGCGGCAAAGCGCTCGACATTGCGCGCATGGCGCGCGACATGCACGGCGGCAACGGCATCATGGACGAATACGGCGTGATCCGGCACATGCTGAATCTCGAAACCGTGAATACCTACGAAGGCACGCACGACATCCACGCTCTGATCCTGGGCCGCGCGCAGACAGGGATCCAGGCGTTCGGGCCCTAACGCCGTCATCCATCTTTCACATTGAGGGGATACGATGCATCCAATATGGACGCATCGTATCCCCCGCCGACCATTGTGCAGCACAGAGCCGCGTCCCAGAGTGCGGCTCAAGGCAGCATAGACCGCTACGTGCTCGCGATCGAACCGGTGGTGCCGTCCGCGCCGTGCGCTGCCGTCTACGACCGCTTCGTGTCCGATCCCGATCTGCTCGCCGTGCCAATCTGCACGGACGGGCGCCCATTGGGGCTCATCGACCGCTACCATTTCCTGCGCCAGCTCGCGCACAGCTACGGGCGTGCGTTGTTCGCAAACAAACCCGCGACGGTCATCATGGATCGCGATCCACTGATCGTGGATCGCGGCATCGACATCGTGGCACTGCAGCATCTGATCGCCGACGATCGCCCTTCGGCATTGACGCGCGGGTTCATCGTGGTAGCGAACGGGCGCTATGTGGGCATGGGAGCTGCCTTGGGCTTGCTGCGCGCGAGCCTGTCTGAATCGGCCGCACTCAATCGACGCCTCGCCGAGGCGCTCGAGACGTCTGAATCCGCATCGCGGCTCAAATCGCGATTCTTCGCAAATCTCAGCCACGAATTGCGTACGCCGCTCAACGCCATCATCGGCTTTGCCGAAATCATGTCGGGCGCCGTCATGGGGCCAATCGACCGGCGCTATCGCGAATATGCCGACGACATCCACGCAAGCGGCAAGCATCTGCTGTCGCTGATCAACGACCTGCTCGACATGGCAAAGCTCGAAGCGGGCGAAATGCGCGCCGAACGCCAGGCGACCGACCTGGCCGGTGCGGTAGAATCGACGCTCCGCATGGTCCGCGAGGCGGCACGACGTGCGCATCTTACGCTTATTGTCGAGATCGACGAGCCGGCCGTGCCGGTCGAAGTCGATCCGCGCCACCTGCGCCAAATCTTGCTGAATCTCCTGTCCAACGCCGTCAAGTTCACGCGCGCAGGCGGCTGCGTTGCGGTGCGGCTGCGCAGCGAAGCGAGTACGGGCCCGATCGTCGAAGTCGCGGATACCGGAATCGGCATGACGCAAGACGAGATCGAATTGGCGCTGAAGCCATTCGGCCAGGTCGCGAGTTCGCTCGCACGCGACCACGACGGCACGGGGCTCGGATTGCCGCTCGTGACCGCACTGTGCGATCTAAACGGCATTGGCTTTCGCATCGCGAGCGCGCCAGGCGAAGGAACCCGCGTGACGCTCGACTTTTGCAAGGTCGAACTGCCGCAGGCACAGAAGGCGGCGGCAATGCTGGCGGCGAACTGAACCATCCGCCATAGTGAATCCGATGCTGCGCGTCCTGACACTTCTGCTGCTCTGCCAGTTGGCGGGCGAGATCGCCGCGCGCGCCGCAGGTTTGCCGCTGCCGGGGCCGGTGATCGGCATGGTTCTGATGTTCGGCTGGCTCGCCTACCAAGGCGGCGTGGATGCCGACACGGGCAAAGTTGCAGGCGCTCTGCTTGAGCATCTGTCGCTGCTGTTCGTACCCGCGGGTGTCGGCGTCGTACTGCATCTCGACGTCATCGCCGCCGAGTGGCCGGCCATTCTGGCGGCTTTGTTCGTCTCGACTTTCGCGGCCATTCTCGCCGCCGCCGCAACGATGCGCTGGCTCGCCCCGTCGGACGGCGATTCCGCAAAATGAGCGATTCGCTGTTCCGCGCCTGGGTCTATCTTGCGGCCACGCCGCTCGTGGGGCTTACGGCAACTTTGCTTGCCTACCAGTTCGGCTATGCCGTGTTCCTGCGCGCCAACCGCAATCCGCTGGCCAATCCGGTGCTGATCGCGATCGTGCTGCTTGCCGCCGTGCTCGGGGTCTCGGGCACATCGTACGAGCGCTATTTCGAAGGCGCGCAGTTCGTGCATTTCCTGCTCGGGCCCGCCACGGTGGCGCTCGCCGTCCCGCTCTACCGGAATTTCCAAACGATCCGCCGGACGGCCTTCGCGGTCTGTGCCGCGATCCTCGTCGGTTCGCTCGTCGCCATCGTGACGGCGATCGGCACGGCTTGGCTGCTCGGGGCCTCGCGTCAGACGCTTCTGAGCCTTGCGCCCAAATCTGTGACGACACCGGTTGCGATGGGCATTTCCGAGCAGATCGGCGGTCTGCCGTCGCTGACGGCGGCCCTTGTGATCCTGACCGGCATAATTGGGGCCACCTTCGCAACCTTGCTGCTGAATGCGGCCGGCATCAAGGATTGGCGGGCGCGCGGCTTGAGCGTGGGAATCGCCGCACACGGCATTGGTACAGCGCGCGCGTTCAGGTCAACGAAGTCGCAGGCGCCTTTGCAGGCGTGGGCATGGGCTTGAGCGCCCTTGCCACGGCCCTGCTGGTACCCGCGATCATGAAGCTGCTGCTGTAGCGGCGCTATTCGGCGGCGGACGTGACCTGCGGGGCAAAGCCGCCCTGGCCGATCGCCGCAATCCAGAACTGCTCCATGCGGCGCAGCGTGTTTTCGAGCTGCGTCAGATCCTGCGGATTGAGCGTCGAACGCGTGAGTTCGTCGGCGTGGCGCTCGAACACCTTGTCGAGAAGGCCGTGTAGCTTGATGCCGGTCTCGGTCAGCTTCACGCGCACCGAGCGGCGGTCATGCGGGCTGCGGGCCTGCGAAATGTACTCGTTGTCGATGAGTTTCTTGAGATTGTAGGAAACGTTCGAACCCAGATAGTAGCCGCGCTGCGTGAGCTCGCCCACAGTCAGTTCGTCGGGTCCGATATTGTAAAGGATCAACGCCTGAACGTTGTTGATGTCGCGAATGCCCATGCGGTCAAGCTCGAGCTTCACGACCTCGAGAAACTGACGATGCAACCGCTCGACCAGCGAAACCGAATCCAGATAGTCCTTTTTCAGCGACATGCTCATGACCCCAAAAACTCACATATATTTTAACCAAAATACGGGGAACCGCTGAATAAGTCATGACTTACCTTGCAACATATTGATAATCCCCGAAAAATCTTTTGCGCCAAGGCCCGCCGAAGCCATCAAAGCATACAACGACTGGGCTGCAGCCCCCATCGGCGTCGCTTGGCCCACGGCTTGCGCTGCATTTTGCGACAGCTTCAGATCCTTCAGCATCATGTCGGCGGTGAAGCCCGGTTTGTAGTCGCGGTTGGCGGGCGAGGTCGGCACTGGGCCCGGCACTGGGCAATAGTTCGTCATCGACCAGCATTGGCCTGAGGATTTGGAGCTGATGTCGAACAGCTTCTGCGCGTCGAGCCCGAGCTTCGCGGCAAGGCTGAAACCTTCGGCGACGGCGATCATCGAAATACCGAGGATCATGTTGTTGCAGATCTTAGCAGCTTGGCCGTTGCCGGCCCCGCCCGCATGCACGATAGTTTTGCCCATCTGTGCCAGATAGGGCTGCGCTCGCGCGAAGCCGGCCTCGCTGCCGCCGACCATGAAGGTCAGCGTCCCCGCCTCGGCCCCGGTCGTCCCGCCGGATACTGGCGCGTCCAGCATTTCGAGCCCGCGTGCGGCCGCATCGGCCGCCACGCGGCGCGCTGTTTCAACGTCGATGGTCGAGCAATCGATCAGCAAGGTGCCGGCTTTGGCGGCCGGCATGACCTCGCCATAGACCTTCTGCACGTGCGGGCCAGCGGGCAGCATCGTCACGACGATGTCGGCCCCCGCGGCGGCGTCCGCAGCGGAAGTGCATGCGACCGCTCCGGCCGTCGCGATGTTTGCCGCCGCTACGTCGAAGCCGCGCACGACGTGCCCAGCCTTGGCAAGATTGCGCGCCATCGGCCCGCCCATATTGCCCAAACCGATGAATGCTACTGTCGCCATCTTGTGCAGCTCCTTTTTGTCAGTCGATGAAGGTGAGCTCGTCGCCGTGTGCCAGCGGTGCGAAATAGCGCGCCACGGAAGCGGCATCGACCGCGTCGAGCGATGCAGGCGTCCATTTGGGCGCATGGTCCTTATCGACCAGCACGGCGCGAATACCTTCGTAGAAATCGTCGGCCGCCATGCAGCGCTGGACCATCCGGAATTCCATGCGCAGCGCGTCTTCGATCGACATGGCCGTGCCGAGATCGAGCTGCCGCAGCGAGATTTTGAGGCTGGTCGGGCTCATCTTGCGCAAGCGCAGGGCGAGCTTCGCGGTCCAGTCCTGCCCCTCGGCATCAAGGGCAGCGAGAATGCCTTCGATGCTGTCGGGCGCAAAGCAGCGCACGATGGCGGCTTCGCGCGCCGGCAATTCCGCCGGGCCGGGGTCGGCATTGAAGGCCGCCAGCACGCGCTCGGCCGCATCGTTCGCCAACGCCGCCTCAAGCGCGGCCAAACGCGCACTCGGCACATAATGCGTGGCAAGCCCCAGATGCACGAGATCCGCGGCTTTGAGCCGCTCGCCGGTGAGCCCCAGGAAGCGGCCCATGCGACCGGCCAAGCGCGGCAGGAAAAACGAGCCGCCTACATCCGGGAACAGGCCGATCGCTGTTTCGGGCATCGCGAACAGCGTGCGCTCGGTTGCAACCCGATAGCGCCCATGCACGGACAGGCCGACGCCGCCGCCCATGCAAATGCCGTCGATCAGCGACACGATGGGCTTTGGGAAGCGCGCCAACTGGCGGTTGAGTCGGTATTCCTCAAAAAAGAAATCACGCGTGAGCACGCTTTGTTTGCCGCCGCGCTTTGCGGCAAGGCCCGCCTCGTAGGCGGCGCGCACGTCGCCGCCGGCACAGAACGCGCGCTCCCCCGCAGCTTTGAGCACCACCTGGCGCACGGAAGGCGCCGCCGCCCATTCGCGCAGCTTGGGCGCCAGCGCTTCGATCATGCCGAGTGTGAGCGCGTTGAGCGCCTTTGGCCGGTTCAAGGTCGCCGCCGCCGTTTGGCCGTTTGCGCCGAACAGAATTTCCGCGTCTTCCACTTTGCTTGGCTCCGTCCTAGTTGGCCGCAACCCGCGTCGGCGGCAGAACAAGCACAGCCGACGTCCCGGCGCCCGGCCGGCTTTCGAGATGCAGCGTGCCGCCATGCAGTTCGGCAAGCCCGCGCGAGATCGCAAGTCCGAGCCCGGTGCCTGGCTCCTCGCCAGCCGCAGTGCCGCGCAGCCGCTCGAACGGCACAAACACGGTTTCGAGCGCTTCGGCCGGAATGCCGGGCCCGTTGTCGCGCACGCGCAGCTCGATGCCGCCGTCCGGCGTCCGCTCGACCGCAAGATCGACGCGCCCGCCCGCCGGCGTGAATTTGACCGCGTTCGACAGAAGATTGAGCAGGATCTGCAGCAAGGCACGCCGGTCGCCCTGCAGGACGATGGCACTCGGTGCCGGCGCTTGCACCTCGATGTTTTTGGCGCGCGCAAGGCCGAGCGTGGCGTCGATCGCAGCCCCGACCAGTGCGTCGAGATCGACCTTTTCGGTGCGCAGGTCGAAGCGACCCGCCTCGATCTTCGTCAGATCGAGCAATTCGTTTATGAGTTGCAGCAGATGCTGCCCGCTCTGCTCGATGGCGCGCGCGAACTCGCGCACTTTTTCGGGCGCCATGCGCTCGGTCTCGGCCAGCATCGATGAGTAGCCGATGATGCCGTTGAGCGGCGTGCGCAACTCGTGGCTGGCGGTCGCAAGAAACATCGATTTGATCTGGCTCGCGGCCTCCGCCTTGCGCCGCTCTGCGGCAAGGGCCGCAATCGTCAAGGCCGTCATGGCAAGCGATACGACGAGCACGCAGGCCAGCTGCAGCCCGTTGCCGGCCCCTGTCTGGAAGGGCCCGAGCCCCGCGACCGTGCTGGCACAGGCCACGACCGCCACGAACGAGATCAACGTTTGTGCAGCACGCAGCGACATACGCAACGTAATCCAGGCCGCCGGCACCACAAGCAGGAACGGATAGGCCCACGAAACGACGGAGTCGGGCGCAAGCTGTACCTGAAAAATCGCCACGGCCGCAAGCGCCACCGCAGCCCACACAATGCGGTCCGATATCTTCGAGGCGCTGCTCGCGCGCGTGTCGGGCTCGCGTTCGAGCCGCAGCCAGAGGATCGCGGTCACGGCCAAGAACAGCGTGCCGCCGCTGTCGGTGAGCGACCAGCTGATCCAGATCGCACCGAGCATCGCAAGATTGAAATCTTTGCCTGCCATCACCGTCAAGGCGCCGCCAAAGCCGCTGATCGCCGGGCTCAGCAACGTCGCATAGAGCAGAAAGGCCGACATGCCCCGGAAGCTCGCAAACATGCCGCCCGTCGGACGATGCTGTCGCAGCAGCAAGGCCGCGACCATCGGCCCTGCCGTGTTCGACGTCGCGATCGCCAAGGCTGGCAAAACAGG
Organism: Telmatospirillum sp.; assembly: GCA_020248985.1. Taxonomy (GTDB): domain Bacteria; phylum Pseudomonadota; class Alphaproteobacteria; order CACIAM-22H2; family CACIAM-22H2; genus Tagaea. The sequence continues at coordinate 35,022 of JADCGL010000019.1, forward strand.
CGTATCGAACAGCACGAAATTGGCGAAGAACGCGCCCGCGAATATGCCTCCGGCAAGGCCGAAGCCGCCGGCGATCGCGGCGACCATCGCAACGCTGGTCGGCAGCCAGATCGGGGCCGGAAACAGACCGAATTCGGCAAAGAACCGCGACACGACGGTCGCCAACACGAAATACGCCAGCGCAACCGCGCCGTTCGCCGCGAGCCACGGCAAAGCGCGCCGTGTCTGCAGAAAGTCGGGAAGCCACGGGTTTGCGGCGGCGATCATCATGGGGCGAGCCTAGCGTCAAACCCCCGCCGATTGCCACAGGCAAGAGGCCCCTGCGGGGGGCGCCTAATCGCCCAACAATTTGCGCGCCATCAGCACGCGCATGATTTCGTTGGTGCCTTCGAGGATACGATGCACACGCGCATCGCGTAAATGCCGCTCGACCGGATAGTCTTTGAGATAGCCGTAGCCGCCGAAGAGCTGCAGCGCTTCGTCGCAAACGGCAAAACCTGCATCGGTCGCAAAGCGCTTGGCCATCGCGCACTGGTAGCTCGCATCGGCCGATTTTGCGTCAAGGGCGGCCGCCGCCCGGTGCACGAGCAGGCGTGCAGCATCCAGCGACGTCGCCATGTCGGCCAAGCGAAACTGCAGCGCCTGGAATTCGGCGAGCTTCTTGCCGAATTGCTGGCGCGTCTTGAGATGGTCGCGCGCCGCCTCCATCGAGGCGCGTGCGGCCCCGATCGAGCACGCCGCGATGTTCACGCGCCCACCGTCGAGCCCCTGCATTGCGATCTTGAAGCCCTCGCCTTCAGCCCCCAAACGGTTGGCAACCGGCACTTCGCAATCCTCGAGGATCACCATTGCGGTCGGCTGCGAGTTCCAGCCGAGCTTGTTCTCCTGCTTGCCGAAGGACAGGCCCTTGCTGCCCTTCTCGACCGCGATCGCGGATATTCCCTTGGGCCCCGCCCCGCCCGTGCGCGCCATGACGATATAGACGTCCGATGCACCTGCACCCGAGATGAACGCTTTGGTCCCGTTCAGCACATAGGTATCGCCGCGCCGTTCGGCGCGCGTGCGCAAGCTCGCCGCATCCGAGCCCGAACCCGGCTCGGTCAGGCAATAGCTTGCGAATTTCGCCATCGCCGTCATGTCGGGCAGCAATTTCGCGCGCAAGGCCGCATCGCCGAAGCGATCGATCATCCAGCACGCCATGTTGTGGATCGACAGATACGCCGCCGTCGACGCGCAGGCGGTCGAAAGTTCCTCGAATACCAAAGCCGCTTCGATGCGCCCAAGGCCCGAGCCGCCATGTTCGTCGCTTGTGTAGATGGCCGCGAGCCCCAACGAAGCCGCCGCGCGCAGCATTTCGACCGGGAAGATCTTGCCCGCGTCCCATTCGGCCGCATGCGGCGCCATCTGATCGGCGGCAAAGTCGCGCGCGAGGCTTTGAATGGCGCGCTGCTCTTCGCTCGGCTCGAAATCCATCGCGGCACGTCCCCCCTTTTGGTCTTTGCGGCAATTTCGTCCAGAACGGTTGGAAAGACAATGTCGTTTCGCTAAGTTCGGATGCACAAGGGGACAACAGGGGGATTCGTCGATGGCTTTTCTGGGACGCTATCCGCGCACGCGGCTGCGGCGCAATCGACGCGACGTGTGGTCGCGCGCTTTGTCGGCCGAAACGAAACTCACCTGCGACGATCTCATTTGGCCGGTCTTCGTGGCCGAGGGCAAAGCCGCACGCCACAGCGTGGCCTCGATGCCGGGTGTGGCGCGCGTCAGCATCGACGAACTCGTCAAGGATGCGCGCAAGGCCGCCAAGCTCGGCATCCGCGCCATCGCTCTGTTCCCGAACACGCCGCCCGCGCGCAAGAGCGAAGACGGCGAAGAGTCCGGCAACCCCGACAATCTCGTCTGCCGCGCCGTGCGCGCGCTCAAAAAAGCAGTGCCCGAGATGGGCGTGGTGTGCGACGTCGCCCTCGATCCCTACACCACGCACGGCCAGGACGGGCTCGTGCGCGACGGCTACGTCGTGAACGATCCGACCCTGCCCGTGCTTTGCCGCCAGGCCTTGGTGCAAGCGCAAGCGGGCTGCGACGTGATCGCACCGTCCGAAATGATGGACGGGCGCATCGGCGTTCTGCGCGACGCGCTCGACCAAGCCGGCTTCGAGCATGTGCGCATCATGAGCTATGCGGCCAAATACGCGTCGGCCTACTACGGCCCGTTCCGCGACGCGGTGGGCTCGGGCTCGGCCCTCGGCAAGGGCGACAAGCGCACCTACCAGATGGACCCGGCCAACAGCGACGAAGCGCTGCGCGAGGTCGCCTTCGATCTCGACGAGGGTGCGGACATGGTCATGGTGAAGCCGGGCCTGCCCTATCTCGACATCGTGCGGCGCATCAAAGACACGTTCAAAGTGCCGACCTTCGCCTACCAAGTGTCCGGCGAATACGCGATGCTGATGGGGGCGATCGAACGCGGCTGGCTCGACCGCAAAGTCGTGTTCGAGACGCTGCTCGCCTTCAAGCGCGCCGGGGCGGACGGCATCTTGACCTATTCGGCGATCGACGTCGCGCAAACGCTGAAAAGCTAGCGACGCCGATGGAGGAAACATCGCTGTTCTTCGTCAAAGGCCTGCTGCTCGGCGCCTTGATCGCAGCACCGTTCAACGCGCGCGGAACGGCCCTCGTCGGGCGCAGCCGCCGCGACGGCTTTGCGCCCGGGATTGCGGCCGGCTGCGGCAGCGCCTTCGCCGATTTCATCTACGCCGCACTTGCGGGCTATCTGGTGGCAGGTCTTCTGGCCGGCTGGATCGCGGACAACGATTGGGTGCGGCAGTTCGGGGCAATGATGCTGCTGTGGCTTGGATGGCAGGCCTACAACGCGCCGCTCATCGCCCCAGCCCCGCCCGAAGGCGGCGCTTCGTTGCTGCAGTCGGCGAAAGCTGCGTTTTCGTCCGCCATCGGCAATCCGACGTCCCTGGTGGTCTTCACGACCATTTTCATTTCGCTTGGCGCCGATCGCGGCGGTGCGGATGAAGCGACCGATCTCGCACTCGGCGTGTTTCTGGGCGCGGTCGGTTGGGGGATTGCGTTGGCGGCATCGCAAGCGGCGATCGACGCGGCAAGCCAGCGCACGATCAACCGCGCGTCGGCCGTTCTGCTCGCACTCGCCGCCTTCGCCGTCGCCGGCGGCTTCGTGTGAAACGGCGCTGCGGCTACTGCAGCAGAAATTCCGAAACGATGCGGATCTGGTCGGGCGCCATCAAGGCGGGCGCGTGGCCGCAGCCCGCGACCTCGACGGCCGCACAGTTTTTGCGCTTGGACATGCGCACCAGCGTATCGCGCAGCAACAGATCCGAATCCGCCCCGCGAATGGCGAGGACCGGAATGCGGATCTGGTCCCAGAACGCCCACAGGGCGAGGTCGTCGGCCGGCTTGTCCTGGAACGGTTTGCCGATCGCCGGATCGTAGCGCAGGCGCAGATCGCCGTCGTCGGACTCTTCGGCACTGTGGAACGCCAGATGCATCCATTCGGCGTCGCTGAGCTGGCCGAAAGGTGCGTGCACCTTGCGCAAATACGTTTCGACTTCGCCGAAATCCTGGAAGCGCGGATCGCGGCCGACATAGGCGCCGAGCCGCTGCAGTGCCGCCGACGGGATGAACGGCCCCACATCGTTCAGTACGAGGCGATTGATGAAATGGCCGCGATGGGCGGCGAGCAGCATGCCGATGAGCCCGCCCATCGACGTGCCGATCCAATCCACTTTCTCGACGTCGAGGCGCGCGAACAGCACGGCGATCGTCTGCATGTAGGTCGGATAGGCATAGTCGTCGGCCTTGGGAAGCCAGTCGGACTCGCCGCGCCCCGGCATATCCGGGCACACGACGCGGCAATCCTGTGCTGCCAAAGCGCGCGCCAGCACGTCGAAATCGCGGCCGTTGCGCGTGAGGCCGTGCACGCACAGCACTGTGCGCTTGGCGCGCAAAGGGCCCCACTCGGTCCAGGCGAGTTTGAAAAATCCGGAAGGCCCGAGCACGGGCATGCTGCATTCGCGCGGCGTCATAGCCATGGTTCTACCTTGATCGAGCCGCACTGGACAACCGCGCAGGCAAGTCCCTACAAGGACACCGCTGCCGCCCCCGTTTTGGAATCGATTCCGCCGATGAAACTCACGCCCCGCGCCGAGGGCTATCTTTTCGCCCTTGCCGCCCCTTTGTGCTGGAGTTTCGGCGGCGTGATCATCCGGACCGTCGAGGCCGGCCCGTGGGACATCGTGTTCTGGCGCGCTGCCGCCCACGTGCTGTTTTTTCCTTTCGTGCTGATGTTCATGCTGCGCGTGCCGATCCTAGCGCCGTTGCGCGACGGCGGGCGCGTCACGCTTGTCTCAGCGCTGATGATCGCGGGTACGTTCTCGCTGCACGTGCTCGCGATGACATCGACAAGTGTCGCCAACGTGCTGCTGCTGCAATCGACCTCGCCCATTCTGGTGGCGCTGCTCGGCTGGTTCGTGCTCGGCGAGCGCGTGGCGCTCGCAAGCTGGATCGCGATCGCGGTGGCGTTCTCGGGGCTCGCCCTCGTGATGGGCGGGGCGATCGGCGAAGGGGCGTGGATCGGCAATGCCATGGCGCTCGGGGTTGCACTGTGCTCGACGATAAACGTGCTGCTGGTGCGCCGCTTGCCGCGGCTCGATCTGCGGCCTGCAACCTTGCTCGGTGCGGCCATCGCGCTCGCGATGGGCTATGCGCTCGGCAATGTTTGGGCGGTCGATTGGGGCAGCATCGCCGCTCTGCTGTTTTTGGGCGTGCTTCAGCTGTCGGTCGGGCTCGCATTTTTCTTCTCGGCCCTCAAGCGCTTGCCGCCGGTCGAGGTGACGCTGATCGCGATGCTCGAGCCGGTGCTGGGGCCGATCTGGACATGGCTTGCCGTTGGCGAAGTGCCGGCGTCCAGCACGATCTATGGCGGCGCAGTTCTGATGGCGGCTCTCATCTTCAACACTTTCGCCGCCGCACGCGCCAAGAGCGTGCCATGAGCGGGAACGCAAAAGGCGTGGCGCTGATGGTGGCGGCCGCGTTGTTCTGGAGCACGAGCGGCCTCTTCGTGCGCGCGCTTGAAACCGACCATGCGTGGCAGATGGTGTTCTGGCGCTCGGTCGGTATGGTGCCGATGCTGGCGGGCTATCTCGTCTGGCGCTACGGCCGTGCGGCCCCGGCCGCCGTGATGGCGCTCGGGCGTGCCGGCTGGATCGCGGGCGTTCTGCTCGCCTCGACCTTCTTCTTCTTTCTCTACGCCGTCAGTGCGACGACGGTGGCGACCGCCCTGTTCCTGATGAGCACCTCGCCGTTGTGGGCGGCCTTGCTCGGCCGCTTCGTGCTCGGCGAGGCGCTCGCGCTGCGCACCTTGCTCGCGATCGCCGCCTGCGCCGTCGGCGTCGCAATCATGGTCGGCGATGCGTTGTCCTTCGGCTCGATCCTGGGGCCGCTCTCCGCCCTGTGCGTTTCCCTCGCGTTCGCCGCCCAGATCACGGTCGTGCGCAAGGCGGGGGCGAATATCGACATGGTGCCGAGCGTGCTTGTGGCGGGCGTGCTGTCGGCACTGCTCGCCTTTCCGTTCGCCGACATGGGCGCGATCTCGGTGCACGACATTTTCGTACTTATGGCCATGGGCGTGATCCAGCTCGGCCTCGGGTGCATGCTGATGACGATGGCTACCCGCCATTTGCGCGCAGCTCAAGTGGGGCTCATCGCCCTGCTCGAGACCACGCTTGGGCCGTTTTGGGTGTGGCTCTTCTATGCCGAGGAGCCCAGTGCGGCGACCTTGCTGGGCGGCGGCATTATCCTTGCGGCCCTGCTCGCCAACGAACTGTGGGCAGCAAAAAGCGCACGCGCTTAAGCCGCTTGGCCCTGTGCTGGCGGATCGGCTAAGACTGTGCCCCAATCTGCCTCGACGCCAGGAACAAAACCGCCGATGACTGCCGCAAAGACCGGCCCGCTTGCGGGCATCACGATCATCGACATGTCCCGCATTCTGGCGGGGCCGTACTGCACTTTGCTGATGTCCGAGCTCGGTGCCCGCGTGATCAAGATCGAAGATCCGCGCGGCGGCGACGACAGCCGCCAATACGGCCCGTTCATCGACGGCGAGTCCGTCTATTTCGCGGCCGTGAATCGCGGCAAGGAAAGCATCGGGCTCGACCTCAAAAATTCCGAGCACCGCGCGATCTTCGAAAGCCTGCTCAGCACTGCCGACGTGCTCGTCGAAAATTTCCGCCCCGGCACCATGGATCGGCTCGGCTATGGCTGGGCTGCTTTGCACGAGCGTTTTCCGCAGCTCATTTATTGTGCGGCCTCGGGCTTCGGTCACTCGGGGCCGCACAAGGACAAACCCGCCTACGACATGGTCGTGCAGGGCTTGGGTGGTATCATCAGCGTGACGGGCCATGAAGGGGCCCCACCTGCGCGCATCGGCGTTTCGATCGGCGATCTGGGTGCTGGGCTCTATGCCGCCATCGGCGTACAGGCGGCGTTGTTCCATCGCTTGCGCACAGGCGAAGCCACGTTCGTCGATATCGGCATGCTCGATTGCCAATTGGCTTTGATGGAAAACCCGGCCGCCCGCTATCTCAACACGGGCCAAGTACCGGGGCCGATGGGCGGGCGCCACGCCTCGATCACGCCGTTCGGCATATTCCAGACCGCCGACCAGCCGATCATCATTGCAGCCGGCAACGACAGTCTGTTCCGCAAGATGGTGGCCGTTCTCGAAGCACCTGCAATGGCCGAAGACAAACGCTACGCCACAAACGGCCTGCGCACCGAAAACGTGACGGCACTCGAGGCCGAGATTTCGGCGATCCTCGCCAAGCACCCGTCGGCCTACTGGCTCGAACGGCTCGACCAAGCGGGCATTCCCGCCGGGCCCATCAACGACATCAAGAAAGCCATCGACCATCCGCAGACGGCCGCGCGCAATATGGTCGTTGAGACCGCGACCCCGCGCGGGCACAAAGTCAACGTGATCGGCAATCCTATCAAAATCTCGGGCTTCGCCGATCCCGCGACGCGCCCACCCGCCCCTGCCCTCGACCAAAATCGTGCGGCCATTCTGGCCGATCTTGCCGCGCCCAAGGAAAAGCCATGACCGACATCGTTCTCGATCCAGCCGTCCTCGCCGCACATCTTGCCGGCAAACATTTCATCGACGGCAAGCTTGTGCCCGCCACCGCCGGTGCGACGTTCGACGTGCGCAGCCCCGCCACGGGCGCGCTCGTGGCGAAGGCCGCCGCCGGCGATGCGGCCGACGTCGACCGCGCCGTCGTATCGGCGGCAAACGCGCAGATCGCATGGGCCAAAGTGCCGGCCCGCCAGCGCGGCAAGCTGATCGGCGATTGCGCGCGCCTGCTCGATGCGCACAAGGAAGAGCTTTCGCGCCTGATCGCACTCGAAACCGGCAAGGCATTGCGCACCGAGAGCCGCATCGAAGCGGGCGTGCTCGCCGATGCCCTGCATTTCTATGCGGGCCTCGGCAGCGAGCTGAAGGGCGAGACCGTGCCCTTCAATCCGGACATGCTGACCATGACGATCCGCGAACCGATCGGCGTGGTCGGCGCCATCATCCCGTGGAACGTGCCGATGATGCTGATGGCGCTCAAGATCGCGCCTGCCTTGGTCGCCGGCAACACGGTCGTGGTCAAAAGTGCGGAAGAAGCGCCGTTCGCCGTGCTGCGCATCTGCGAACTCATGGGCACCATCCTGCCGCCGGGTTCGTTCAACATGCTCTCGGGCATGGGCCCCGAATGCGGCGCCCCGCTCGTATCGCATCCGAAGGTCGGCAAGATCACTTTCACGGGCTCGGTCGAGACCGGCAAGATCGTGTCCAAACTCGCCGCCGACAAGCTCATCCCGGTGACGCTCGAACTCGGCGGCAAAAGCCCGATGATCGTGATGGACGATTGCGATCTCGACCGCACGGTGGCGGGTGCGATCGCAGGCATGCGCTTCACGCGCATGGGCCAGAGCTGCACGGCTTCGAGCCGCATGTATGTGCAGGCCGGCGTGCACGACCGGTTCGTGGCAGCGCTCAAGGCCAAGGTCGACGCGATGAAGATGGGCGATCCGCTCGACGAGACGACCGACATCGGCACGATCGTGAGCCAAGGCCAGTTCGAGAAGGTCAAAAACTACATCGCCATGGGCATTGCCGACGGCGGCACGGCCAACGAATGCTCGGCCATGCCGGCCGATGCGAAACTGAAGCCGGGCTTCTATGTGCGGCCCGTGATCTTCACCGGCTTGCCCGCGACCTCACGCGTGATCCGCGAAGAGATTTTCGGCCCCGTCACGGCCGTGATCCGCTTCAACACATTCGACGAGGCGATTGCGGCGGCCAACGACAGCGAATACGGCCTTGCCGCGACAATCTGGACCAAGGATCTCAAGACCGCCCTCGACGGCGCGCGGCGCCTGCAGGCCGGCTTCGTGCAGGTGAACCAGAACCTCGTCGTGCAGCCGGGCTTGAGCTATGGCGGCGTCAAATCCTCGGGCCTCGGCAAGGAAGCGACCCTCGAAGCGATGCTCGAGCATTTCACGACCAAGAAAACCGTCATCGTGAATCTCGCCTGATCGCCATGGGCGTCGTGCGCTGGATCCTGCGATTGGCGACGGCGCTGCTGCTGCTCGGCAGCGCGGCGGCCGGGATCGGCGTGCTTTATCTGCGCACCGGCCTGCCGCCCAAATCGGGCACGCTTGCCGTCCAAGGGCTCGAGGCGCGTCTTGAAATCCTGCGCGACGAATACGGCATCCCCTACGTCTACGCGCAGACCGAGCGCGATCTGTGGTTCGCCCTCGGGCTTCTGCATGCGCAAGACCGGCTCGTGCAGCTCGAGACCACGCGCCTGATCGGCCAGGGGCGGCTTGCCGAATTCGCAGGCGCACGCGCCCTGCCGCTCGACCGGCTCAACCGCGTGCTGGGCTTGGCGCAGGAAGCGCGCCGCATCTATGCGGCGATGGACCCGGAGGCGCGCCGCCAGACCGATGCCTACACCGCCGGCATCAATGCAGCTCTTGCGACGCGCGACGGTGCGTGGCCTGTCGAATTTCTCTATACCGGCTACCGGCCCGAGCGCTGGGAAGGCTGGCATGCGCTGCTGTGGGGCCAGCTCATGGGGCTCTCGCTGAATGCGAGCTGGCGCGATACGCTGCTGCGTGCCCGTCTCGGCGACCGGCTCACGCCGGACGTAATCGCCGCCCTGTGGCCGCAGGCCGATCCCGCGCGGGCGACCGCCCCCGCCGATCGCAGCCTTGCGGCCCTTGCCGAAACGTTGGCCGCAGAGCTCCCCGAACCGGAGGGCACAGGCTCGGCGTCGAACGAATGGGTCGTGGCCGGTTCGCGCACCGCGAGCGGCAAGCCGGTCCTCGCCAACGACCCGCATCTGGGCCTGGGTGCCCCCGGCATTTGGTATCTGGTGCGGCTCGAGGCCCCCGGCGTGCGCTATGTCGGCGCAACCGCACCGGGTGCGCCTGCCCTCATCCTCGGCCACAACGGCAATGTGGCCTGGGGCTTCACCACGACGAACGCGGATGCGGCCGACCTGTTCGTCGAGCGGCTCGATCCAACCGATCCCACGCGCTATCTCACGCCCGACGGCCCGCGTGCTTTCGAGACGCGCGAAGAGCTGCTGCAGGTCAAAGACGGCAAGCCTGAGACCCTCATCGTGCGCCGCACGCGCAACGGGGCCGTGATTTCCGACATCGACGCGGCCGCCCAAGCGACGGCCGGTGCGGGCCAGGTGCTGTCGCTGGCGTTGCCGTTCCTGTTCGAACTCGACCGCACGGCCGAAGCGCTGATGCGCCTCAACCGTGCCCGCAATGCCGCCGAAGCGGTCGAAGCCACGCGGAGCTGGCAGTCGCCGGTGCAGAACATGGTCTACGCCGACACGGCCGGGGCCATCGGCTTGCGCACCGTGGGGGCGGTGCCGATGCGCGCGAGCCCGCCATCGCTGCTGCCCTATGCGGGCTCGAGCCCCAATGTCGGCTGGACCGGCTTCGTGCCGTTCGCCCAAATGCCCGCCATTGTCGATCCGCCGCAGGGTTTCGCCTCCAACGCCAACGACCGCGTCGTGGGTCCTGACTATCCGCATCATCTGAGCTTTGCGTTCGATCCGGCCTACCGGCAGCGGCGCATCGTGGAGCTGCTCGCGTCGCGAGAGCAACAGGACGTTGCCTACCACGAGGCGATGCTCGCCGACGCGCACTCGATCTTCGCGCGCGAAGCCGTGGCGGCGGCCCGGAATCTCACCCCGGTCGATGCGCAATCGCGCACCGCCCTCGAACTGCTGCGCGCCTGGGACGGCCGCATGGACCGCAGCCGGCCCGAGCCGCTCATCTTCACGGCCTGGATGCGCGAGCTCACGCGCCGCGGCCTCGATGCGGCGTTGGGGCCGATGGCCGATGCCGCGTTGCGCGAACGCCCCGCACTTGCCCTCGGCGTGCTCGACGGCACTTCGCCGTTCTGCGCGCCCAACTGCACCGCCATGGCCGAAGCGGCCCTTGGCGTGGCGCTCGACGAGCTCGGCCAGAAATACGGCCGCGACCTCAAACGCTGGCAGTGGGGGGCCGCCCATCGCGTGCCGTTCGAGAACCCGATCTTTGCGCGCCTGCCGATCCTGGGGCCGCTGCTCGCGGTGGACCTGCCCACACACGGCGACTACTACACGATCAATCGCGGCGGCATGCGGCTTTCGAACGCGGCAGCCCCGTATGCGCATATCCATGGGGCGGGTTTGCGCGCGATCTACGACCTTGCCGATCTCGACGCTTCGCTGTTCGTGATCGCCCCGGGCCAGTCGGGCCATCCGCTCTCGCCGCATTGGCGCGATCTGGCCCCCGTCTGGGCGGCCGGCCAGCATGTGCGGCTCGCCCGCAACCGCGCCGAATTGCCGCCCGGAACGCCGACCCTCGCTCTGGTGCCGAAGCCGTAAAACACTGCGGCAAAACATAAATTCAAAAAATTAACGAGCCATAAACAAATTTCCTTTAATTTTAGGCGAATAGCGTGCAACCCGGGCCTCCTTGTAGGTCGGCCCGCATCGGCGCATATTCGTGTGCGCTGCCGCAAACGGGACAAGAATGGCCGACGAGAGCAATCATCCAGTCATCATCATCAAGCGCGTCAAAAAGGGCCACGACGCGGCCCATGGCGGCGGCTGGAAAGTTGCGTATGCCGACTTCGTGACCGCGATGATGGCGTTCTTCCTGCTGCTGTGGCTGCTCAACGCCACCGACCAGGAAAAGCGCCAGGGCATTGCGCAGTATTTCACGGCCTTCGACGCGGTTTCGCGCTCGACCTCGGGGGCCGGCGGCGTGCTCGGCGGCGTGACCCTCGGCCCCGGCGATTTGCCGAACATGACGGGCGGCATCGTCGTCGGCGTGCCGCTGGCACCGACCGGCGAAGAAGCCGAAACCGAAGGCCCGGACTTCGCCGACCCCAAGGGGGCGGCCAACGAAGACAGCGAAAATCCGCAGCCCAACGCGCGCGGCGCTTCGGGCGTTGCGGCCGGCCCTTCGGGGCGCGAGACGCTCGGCGAACGGCGCCCCGGCGACCGCGCCGCAGGCAACCAGTTCAGCGGCAACCGGCCCGACGGCGACCAGAACGGTTCGGGCATGGGCCAGAACCAAAACAGCTTCCAGCAGCAGATGCAGGCCGAAATGGGCCGGCGCGAGGAACAGAGCTTCGCGCGCGCCGAAGCCGATCTGCGCCAGGCTTTGCAGGACATCCCCGAGCTCAAGCCGCTCGCGCAGAACCTGCTCGTGGACCGCACGCCCGAAGGCCTGCGCATCCAGCTTGTCGACCAGGAGCGCTACGCGATGTTCGCCTCGGGCTCGGCCGCCCCGGCCGAACAGACGCGCCGCCTGCTCGCCACCGTTTCGCGCATCGTGCAAGCCCTGCCCAATGCGATCGCGATCACGGGCCATACCGACGCCTCGCCCTTCCCGCGCGGCGCCCAGTACACGAACTGGGAATTGTCGAGCGACCGCGCCAACGCCGCCCGCCGCACGATGATCGAATCGGGCTTGCCGGCCGCGCGCATCGCCCGCGTGATCGGCCGCGCCGACACCGAACCGCTGATCGCCGACAACCCGGCCGATGCGCGCAATCGGCGGATTTCGATCGTTCTGCTCCGCGACATACCGCAATCGAGCTGACCCGCGCCCAAGCGAAACTTGCCAGCGAGCCTTCCGCAGTCCTAGGCTAAGCGTATTCGGCTTTAGGGGGCTTCGCGTTGGGGGGATCGCTTTGGCCATGGCTGCGCAGACTGCTCCGCCCGTAATCGACGCCGTCGTTGACGGTGCAGCCGCATCGTTGCCCGATTTTTCGGGCCTGCGGCGGCGGCGCAGCTTCGCGTGGGCGATCGATGCGGCGATCTGCTGCGTTCTGGCCGCCGTCGCCGCGATCCCGGCTTTTCTGCTCGGCGTTTTCAGCTTCGGCATCCTGTGGGCGCCCGCGTGGCTTGCGGTGGCACTCGTCCCGCTGCTCTACCATGCGATCCTGCTGAGCGGCCCGCGCGGTGCCACCTGGGGCATGCGCTTCTGCGGCGTCGAGTTCACGGCCCTGGTCGGCGGCGGGCGGGCGAGTTTCCTGCAGGCGGCCGTGCATTGGGTGCTGTTCTATATGGGCGTGGGCTTCACCGGCGGGCTCATTTTGCTGTGGTCCTTGTTCGACCCGAACAAGGCGCTGCTGCACGACCGCATTTGCGGTCTTGCCGCGCATCGTACGCCGCGAGGCCCGGCATGACCGCCCAAGGCAACAGCACCGCGCGCTTCTACTATTCGATGCCCTCGCCCTGCCCCTATCTCGACGGGCGCATGGAGCGGCGCATCTTCGTGGATCTGACCGGCCCGCAGGCCGTGCTGTCCTACGACCTGCTGTCGGAAGCGGGCTTCCGCCGCTCGCTGGGCTTTGCCTACCGCCCCGCGTGCCCGGGCTGCAACGCCTGCGTGGCCGTGCGCATCCCGGTCGCGCGCTTCGAATACACGCGCCAATGGCGGCGCGTGCTCGCCAAAAACCGCGATCTGCAGGCCGATATCTGCGCACCCATCGCCACGGCCGAGCAGTATGCGCTGTTCGCGCGCTACCAAGCCGGCCGCCACCGCGACGGCGAAATGGCGCGCATGGATTTCGAAGACTACCGCACGATGATCGAGGTCGGGGCCAACGCCTCGAACGTGGTCGAGGTGCGCGACCGCCACGGCACGTTGATGGGGGCAAGCCTCGTCGACCGCATGCAGAGCGGCCTGTCGGCGGTCTACTCGTTCTACGAGCCCGAAATGCCCGAACGCTCGCTCGGCAGCCATCTTATCTTGACCCTCGTCGAAGCGGCCCAGCGTGCGCAGTTGGCGCATGTGTATCTGGGCTACTGGATCGGCGAGAGTGCGAAGATGGCCTACAAGGTCCGCTTCCAACCGCTCGAAGCCTTGACCCGCGACGGCTGGCTGCCGATCGACCAAAACGGCCTAGTGCTTTAGGCGACACGCCGTCCGACCGGATTTTAGACTTTTCTCCTAAATCGTGTTTCATCCGTGGCTTAAGCCCCGCTCGTGCGGCGGCGAAATAGGCGACATCACGTTACGATCGGTTGCCGCAACCTGTTTATCCAATTGATTTTCATGGATTGTAACCACAAGCTCGAAATTCTGGTTACATCCCGAAATCGGCCCTCCAGTGGGCCAATAGCCACCGCCATTCTTCACTTGTCAAACAGCGCACGCCGGTCAAAGCGATCTGGATATAGAAGCATATTCCTGATGTTTTTTCAAGGATCGCCCCGATCGCCGCGGGATCCGGGCGAGCAATTCGAGCTTCCGAAACAGGCGAATTCTCAAGCCTGCGCGCCCGCCCCTAGCTCCCGTTGCGGGCGTGCATCTCGGGCATCCAGATGTCGCGCCACGCGACGGGGGCCTGTTTGATGAGGCCCGCTTGCCGCATGAACTGGGCGAAGAACATCGAGCGGTTCGGCGTGGTGTCGAACGTCACGTTCGGATCGCGCAGGTTGTCGGCAAGTTCGCCCGCGTCCATATTCGTGCGCTGCGCGCGCAGGAAGATCTCGACCGAATTGCGCAGATCGCGGCGGATGCTTTCCATCGCTTCGTCGAGGGCGCCAAGCACCGCCGCCGTCGCATCCGGATGGCGCGCGCGAAACGCCATGCGCGCATAGACGACGTTCTGCGAGGCGGGTCCGTCGGTCACCGACGTGCTTTCGAATACGCGCGTGAGGCGCGGGTCGCGCATCTGCGTCCATTGCTGCGGCGGGCCCGACATGTGCGCCGTGATCTCGGTCTGCACGGCCCCCGACAGGGCCGCAAACGCGTCGGCATGCGAGATCTGCACCATGATGTTTTCGTAGCGGTTCCACGCGTCGGGTCCGAATGCTTGAGCGGCCGCCATCTGCACCAGCATCGCCTGCAGGCCGACGCGCAATGCCGGCACCGCAATGCGGTCGTTCGGTCCGAAATCGCGGATCGTGTTCACGCGCGGATTGCGCGCGAACAGCATCTGCGGGATCGACGCCATCGAGGCAAGGGCGCGCGCTTCTTGCGGCGTGCCCTTGGTCTTCTCCCACAGCAGCACGGCCGGCGGCAGGCCGCCCGAGGCGAAATCGATCGAGTCCGACAGCAGCGCGTCGTTCATCGCCGTGCCGCCGCTGATCTGCGTCCATTCGAGGGCCACGTTGCGCAAGCCCGCGGCCGCCAGATGCTTTTCGACGAGTTTGGCTTCCTGGGCGATCACCAGCGGCATCATCGACATGCCGGGCTGGATCGAAATGCGGAGCTTCGCAAGCGCTTGCGCGCGCGCGATCGACGGTGCGAACAGACCGGCGGCCGAACCACCAAGCATGAAATGCCGACGCTGCATGCGACGTTTCCCCCTTCGCTGCCGCACCGCCCGGTTCTGTTTCGTTTTGACGGCGGCGCAGAAGGCAAGACTACCGCTTTTCGGATGCAGCGTCGCCCGGCTTGTGTTCCCAGTCGCGAGTCCCAGGTCTTGTATCGCCGCACGCGCGCGCGCATTCTTGGCCGCAACTTTGCGATTCTGGCCTGCCATCGGAACCCATGCCGCCCAAACCGCCTGCCCGCCTCTCGCCGACCATGGCCAAACTGCAGCAGGCCGTCGCCCTGCACCAGTCGGGCAAACTGGCCGAGGCCTCCGCGCTCTATCGCGAAGTGCTGCGCGTCGAGCCGCAGAATTTCGATGCGCTGCATCTGTCGGGCGTGGCCCAACGCGCTCAGGGCAATGCCGCCGTCGCGGTCGATCTGATCGGGCGCGCGCTTGCGCGCGTCAAAGGCCGCAGTGCGGCTGCCAACTACAATCTCGGCAACGCGCTCGGCGATCTGGGGCGCCATGCCGAAACGCTCGCGGCCGTCGACCGCGCGCTTGCCCTCGAGCCCAACTATGCCGAAGCGCACCATCTGCGCGCGGTTGCCTTGCGCCATCTTGGCCGCAGCGACGCGGCGATCGCTTCTTGCGCCAAGGCGATAGGCCTCGCGCCCAAGGCCGCCTACGCGCACAACGAAATGGGCGTGATCCTCGCGGGCCTCGAACGGCACGAGGAAGCGCTCGGCCATTACGAGCGGGCTCTTGCCTGCGATCCGCGCCATCTGCATGCCACGCACAATCGCGGCGTGGCCTTGCGCATGCTCGGCCGCGCCGACGAGGCGCTGGCAGCCTATGCCCAAGCGCTCGCCCTCAAGCCCGATTTTGCGGAAGCAGTGGCGAGCCTTGCGATCCTGCAGCAATTGCTGAAGCGCCCGGTCGAGGCGGCGGCAAGCTACGAACGTTTGCTCGCCCTTGCCCCCGACTACGATTTTGCGCTCGGCAGCATGCTTTCCGAACGGCTGCTGGCCTGCGATTGGCGCGACTACGACACTTTGTGCGCGCGCATTGCGGATGCCACACGGGCCGGCAAGCGGGCCGACAAACCTTTCACGCTGATGGCGTTCAGCGACGATCCGGCCTTGCATCTGCAAAGTGCGCGCATCTTCGCGGCGTCGCGCTACACGCGCGCGGCGACGGCCGCATCCCCCTTGCCGGCGCATGCCGCGGCACCGGCCAAGCGCCTCAAAATCGCCTATATTTCGGCCGATTTTCGCGACCATGCTGTCGCGTACCTCATCGCCAATCTTTTCGAAGCGCACGACCGCAGCCGCTTCGAAATCCACGGCATATCGGTCGGGCCCGACAGCGACGGGGCCATGCGCAAACGCCTCGTCGCCGCGTTCGACGATTTCGCCGACATGCGCGCCAAGAACGACATCGAGATCGCCGGCTTCATGCGCGAGCGCAACTACGACATCGTCGTCGACCTGATGGGCTACACGGCCGATGCGCGCACGGGCGTGCTCGCCCGGCGCGTGGCGCCCGTGCAGGTCAATTATTTGGGCTATCCTGGCACGATGGGGGCCGATTTCATCGACTATATCCTCGTCGATTCGACCGTGGCGCCGGCGGGCAGCGACGCGCACTTCGCCGAAAAGATCGTGCGGCTGCCGCATTGCTACCAGGCGAACGACGCCAAGCGCATCGTGGCCCCGCAAGCGCCGACGCGCGCGCAAGCGGGCTTGCCCGAGGGCGCTTTCGTGTTCTGCTGCTTCAACAATGCCTGGAAAATTTCGCCCGGCATTTTTGCGCTGTGGATGCGGCTTTTGCGCCGCATCGAGGGCAGCGTGTTGTGGCTGCTCGCAACCAACGACGCGGCCGTGGCGAATTTGCGCGCGGCCGCCGCCGGCCACGGCATCGATCCGGCACGCCTTGTATTCGCACCCCACGCCAAACATGCCGAGCATCTGGCGCGCCACGTGCTGGCAGATCTGTTCGTCGACACCTTCCCCTACAATGCGCACACCACGGCCAGCGACGCGTTGTGGATGGGGGTGCCGCTGCTGACCTATGCCGGGCGCAGCTTCCCCGCGCGCGTGGCGGCGAGTTTGCTGCGCAGCGTCGGCATGCCGGAAATGGTGATGCCCTCGCTCGACGCGTACGAGGCCGAAGCCGTGAGCCTTGCCGCGAGCCCCGCGCGGCTTGCGGGCTTGCGCGCGAAGCTCGCGCAGAACCGCAGCACTGCGCCCTTGTTCGACATCGACCTCTTCCGCCGCGGCATCGAGAGTGCCTTCGAGACGATGCAGGCGCGTGCCGCCGCTGGCCAAACACCGGCCGCCTTCGACGTCGTGCTGCCATGACCGACGCATCGACCGAAGTGCCCGAATTGCTGCTGGCCGCGATCGCCGCACACAAAAACGGCGATCTTGCCGCCGCCGAAAAGGGCTATCGCGCCATTCTCGAACGCGACGCGGCCCATCCCGATGCGAACCACAATCTCGGCGCGTTGCTGATGGTGCAGCGCAATTTCGCCGAAGGGCTGAAGCGCCTCAAAGCAGCGCTCGAAACCAAGCCGGTCGAAGGCCAGTTCTGGTTCTCCTATGCGGATGCGCTGCTGCGCATCGGCCAGGCCAAAGAGGCGATGTCGGTGCTGCGCCAGGGCGCCCAGCGCGGCCTCGGCGGGCCGCAGTTCGAAATGCTCGTCAAACAGTCGCAGATCGCGCTGATGTCGATCCCGGCGCCGACGGCGAAGCCTGCGGCCCCGCGCAAAAAGACCGCCGCCGACATTCCGGCCCTCATCGAAAACGCGATGAAGCTGCACGGCAGCGGCCAGCTTGCCAAGGCGGCGGCGCAGTACCACGAGATCCTCGGCATCGACCCGCGCAATGCGGGCGCATTGCATCTGGCGGGCGTGGTCGCCCACCAATCGCAGAAGCCCGCACTGGCGCTCGAACTGATCAACGCCGCGATCGCGATCAACCCGGCAGCGCCCGAGTTCCACGGCAATCTCGGCGTCGTGTTGCGCGAGATGCACCGCATCGAAGCGGCGGCCGAGGCCTATCGCAAGGCGATCGAGCTCAATCCCGGCTACGCCGAAGCGCACAACAATCTCGGCAACGCGCTGCGCGATCTCGAGCGCTTCGAGGAGGCGGCCAAAAGCTATGCGCGCGCCATCGAGCTGCAGCCGCGCAACGCCGACTACCATTGCAACGCCGCCGACGTGCACCAGGAAATGGGCCGCTTCGAGCAGGCCTTCGAGCACTACAACGAAGCGCTGCGCCTCAACCCGTCGCATCCCAAGGCGCGCATGAATCTGGCGACCGCGTATTTTTCGTACGAAGACATCCCGAACGCGATCGCGCTCTACCGCCAAGCGATCGAGCTCGGGCCCAACGTCGCCTTGCTGCACAACAATCTCGGCATGGCGCTGCAGGCGCAGGCGAACCACGACGGAGCACTCGCCTGCTTCGCGCGCGCGGTCGAACTGCGCCCGACCTACTACGAGGCGCACAACAATCTTCTGCTGGCGCAGCATTACGCGCCGCAGATTTCCAAGCAGGACATGGTCGATGCGGCCAAGCGCTTTGCGCAGAGCCTGCCGGCGCGCCCGCCGGCAACCGCTTACGCCAACACGCGCGAGCCCGAGCGCAAACTGCGCGTGGGCTTCGTGTCGCCCGATCTGCGCACGCACCCGGTCGGGTTCTTCCTCGACGGCTTCATGGCCGCCTACGACCGCGCCAATTTCGACATCTTCTGCTATTCGAACGGCGGGCGCGAAGATGCGCTGACCAAGCGCCTGCGCGACCATTCGGCCGGCTGGCGCAACATCGTGGGCCTGTCGGACCGCGACGCGGCCGCCGCCATCCGCAACGACCGCATCGACATCTTGGTCGATCTCGCGGGCCACACAGCCAAAAACCGACTGCCGCTGTTCGCCCTCAAGCCAGCACCCGTGCAGGCCAGTTGGCTCGGCTATTTCGGCACGACGGGCCTCATCGAGATCGACGCCGTGTTGCTCGACGATGCGACCGTGCTGCCCGACGAAGAAGACATGTTCGTCGAACAGATCGTGCGCCTGCCGGGCGGGCGCTTCTGCTACACGGCCCCCGACTACGCGCCGCCCGTGCGCCCGTCGCCGCATCTGGCCAAGGGCTACGTCACGTTCGGCAGCTTCAACAATCTCTCGAAAGTCACGACCGAGGTGCTCGGCGTGTGGGCGCAGATATTGTCGAACGCGCCCACCGCCCGGCTCGTGCTCAAATGGAAGACGCTCAAATTCGACGGCGAGCGCGCGCGCGTGGCTGCGGCCTTTGCGGCGGCCGGAGGCGACGCGAGCCGCCTCGACCTGCGCGGCCCCAGCAGCCACGCCAAGATGCTCGACGAATACGGCGACATCGACGTGGCCCTCGACCCGTTTCCGTTCAGCGGCGGCCTTACCTCGTGCGAGGCTTTGTGGATGGGCGTGCCCGTGCTGACCATGCCCGGTACGCGCCCCGTCTCGCGCCAGACGCTGGGATTTCTAAGCGCCGTCGATCTCGAAGGCGATTTTGCGGTCGTTTCGGGCGAGGCTTACGTGGCGCGCGCAGTCGAACTTGCAGCCGACCCGAGCGAACTCGAAAGCTTCCGCAAAATCCTGCGCCCGCGCCTGCAGGCGTCGGCCTTGTGCGACGCCCCCGCCTTCGCCCGCAACCTCGAGGCCGCCTGGCGCGATCTCTGGCGCGCGTGGTGCGCCAAGGGTTAGGCTTTTTTCGCGACCCACGCGCGCCACATGTCGCGCAGCGCTTTTTCGACGTTGCGTGCGTAGCGGGCTTCGTCCATCAGGGCGCTTTTTTCGACGATCGCGCGTTGGCCCAAGCGGCGGCGGTTGAGAGCGGAGATGCTGCCCGCCAAACCCACCGCCAGTTCCACGTAATGCGCTTCGTCTTTGGCGATGAGGTCGGTGAGGCCCGCGGCGGTCGAGAGCGAATAACCCATACGCGCGAAAAACGCGTCGCCGGGCATCGTCACCATCGGCACGCCCATCCACAGCACGTCGCAGGTGGTGGTGCCGCCGTTCGCCGGGAACGGATCAAGGGCGACGTCGATCTCGTGGTAGCGAAGATATTGTTTGGCATAGTCGCGGCCCACAAGATCGAGGCGCTGCACGGGAATGCCCGCATCGGCCGCTTTCTTGAGAAACGCTTTGCGCAGCTGCGGATGCTCGACGTCTTTGGCTTCGATCAAGAGGCGCGCGGTCGGAACGCGCGCCAGGATGCGGCCCCACACGCGCAACGCCGTCGTCGAGAGTTTCGCCAAATTGTTGCAGGTGCCGTAGGTCACGTAGCCGTTGCGCAAGGCGGGCGTGGGCAGCGGCGCGTAGGCTTCGCTGCCGCGCCGCTCGGGATGGCGGATCATCGGCCGGTAGACGCAGAAAATATCCGGCAGGCGGTAGAGTTTTTCCGAATAGAGCTTCTCGGCCCCCGGCGGGTCGGTGAGCGGATCGCTCAGGCGCCAGCCCATCGATTTGAGGCCGGTCGTGTTCGGATTGCCGAGCCACGTGACCTGCACGGGCGCGGCCTCGCGCGCGAACGCCATCAAGCGGTTGCCGGCCGTGTGGCCCGCAATGTCGAACAGAATGTCGATGCGGTCGTTGCGGATCGCGTCGGCGGTTTCGGCGTCCGGCATCGTCGAGACGTCGCGCCATTGCGCGGTGTGCGACCGCAGCCGCGTGCCCACCGCATCGTCGGCGCCGAATTTCGTCGAATAGGCGGTGAGCGGGAAATTCGCCTTGTCGAGATGCGCCCAGAGCGGCTCGACGAAATAGCTGCAGGCATGGTCGCGGAAATCGCCGGACACGAAGCCGACGCGCAAGGGGCGCTCGGGATCGCGGTCGTTGGCGAACACGGGCTTGGCCGGGCGCACGGGGGCCTCGAAGCGCTCGGCGAAGCGGAAATGCTCGGCCGCCACGTCGGCGGGGCTGTAGGCGTCCGAATACTGGATCGTCACCAGGATGTTCTGGTAGGCGAGCTGGTCGGCGGGCTTGAGCTTGATCACTTCGCGATAGCACGCGACCGCCTCGTCGAGACGGCCCTGCTGTTTGAGCGCGTTGCCGAGATTGAGATGCGCGGACGCATTGGCCGGCAAGAGCTTGATTGCGGCCCGCGCGGCGGCTTCGGCCCGGCCCGGCGTTTCGCCGAGCGCACCGGCGAGATTGACCCACGCCTCGGGCCGCTTGTTGTCGACTGCAAGCGCGAGTTCGGCGAAGCGCTGAGCGTCCGGTCCGCGCTGCAACGCGATCATCATGCTGCTCAAATTCGACATCGCAACCGGGCTCACGGGCGCAAGCCAAATCGCGCGCAGATTGGCCTCGACCGCCTGCGGATAGCGGCGCAACGCCTTCAGCGTGACGGCGGCAACCGCCAGCGCATCGGGATAGACCGGCAGAGCCGCAAGGGCGGCCCCGCACGCCGCGTCGGCGCGCGCATATTCGCCCTTGGTGTAGAGCGCCAAGGCCGCATGCACGGTCGCTTCGACGGTCATCGTGCCCTCGGGCGAGGTCACGGTCAGCTTTTTGGCTTTGGCCTCGCATTCGGGATCGGCGACAAGCGCCGTGGCGCTCGCGAATTTGGTGCGCAATTGGGCGATCGAATCGTTGAGCACGGCGCGCAGTTCGGGCGTGCGCAGCCCCCGCGCAAACGCGATCGCGCACAGCACGTAGGCCGCCCAATCATCGCCCCGGACCTGCATGTTGCGCGCGAGCGGCAGCAAGGACGGCGTGTGGCGGCGCTGAATCACGAGCGCCCACATCGCGTCGCTGGCTTCCGACGTGCCCGTGGCGGTCAAAGCGGGGGCGATTTGGGCCGAAATCGCGTCGAGTTCGGCGGCCGAAAACGCCGCGTCGGACTCCAGACGGTGCAGGATCGATTCGAAGTCGGTGCTCATGGCCCGTTCGCCCGCGCGAACGGGGGCCGTGCTTTTGCCGCGCGCGCGCGTTTCTGATAGGATTCGCGTTGCCTCAACATTTGCGGAACTGCCGGATCAGTGCAAGACATATCGCCGCCTATTTCCCCGCCTGTTTCAGTGTCGGGAACGCTTGAAGCGGCACTCGAGCGGCATCGCGCGGGCGATCTGGCGGCGGCTGCCCCGCTCTACGACCGCGTGCTGGCCGCGGACCCGCTGAATTTCGACGCCCTGCATCTCAAAGGCGCGTTGCTGCGCAAAAGCGGCAACGCGAAAGCGGCCGTGGCCGCGATCGAAAAAGCCATCGCCGCCCACCCAACGCGCAGCGATTCGGCGGCGCTCAATCTCGCCAACGCGCTGTTCGACTGCGCGCGCTACGAAGAGGCCGCCAAGCACTATGCGCGCGCGCTGGCGCTCGCCCCCAACGACGCGGTCGCGCAGGCACGCTACGCCGACGCGCTGCAGATGTCGGGCAACACCGAAGGCGGCATTGCGGCCTATCGCCGGGCGCTGGCACTGGCGCCGGGCGATTCCAACAGCTGGCACAATCTGGCCCACGCGCTGCAGAAGGCCGACCGGCCGCAGGAAGCGCTCGAGGCCGCCCAGCGCGCACTGGCGCTGCGGCCCGACTATCCCGAAGCACTCAATGCCTGCGGCAACGCGCTGGTCAGCCTCGACCGGCCGAAGGAAGCCCTCCCCTTTTATCGGCGCGCCATCGCGGGCAAACCCGATTTCGCCGAACTCTACGGCAATCTCGGCAACGCATTGCGTGCCTTGGGCCTGCGCGATGAAGCGCGCGAAAGCTACGACCGCGCGGTGGCGCTGAACGAAGCGGCGCCAGACGCGGCCAAGGAGCTTTCGGTCGCCTACTACAACCGCGCCAATCTCGCCCTCGACACGCTCGACCACAAAGCGGCCCTCGCGGATTTCGAGCGCGCGATCCAGCACGACCCCGACAGCACAATGGCGAACCTCAACGCCGCCCTCACGCGCCTGCAGGGCGGCGACTTCAAGCGCGGCTGGTCGGACTATGAATGGCGCTGGCGCGACAGCGGCCTTGCCTCGAGCCGTCGCAAATTCGAAGTCCCGCGCTGGACCGGCGAGGCCGATCCCAAAGGCAAGCGCATCCTGCTTTACGCCGAGCAGGGTTTCGGCGACACGCTGCAGTTCGTGCGCTACGCGCCGATGGCGGCGGCACGCGGTGCCCATGTGGTGCTCGAAGTGCAGCCGCCCTTGCGCCGCCTGCTCGACGGCTTTGCCGGTGCCGCGCAAATCGTCGCGCGCGGGGAGCCCGTGCCGGCCGTCGATTTCGAATGCCCGCTTCTGAGCCTGCCGCTCGCCTTCAAGACCGATCTCGACAGCGTGCCGGCCCCGCTCGGCTATCTCAAAGCCGAGGCGGCCGCGGTCGATGTGTGGCAGAAACGCCTGGGTGCGAAGGCGGGTCCGCGCATCGGCTTCGTGTGTTCGGGCAGCGCCACGCACAAAAACGACAAGAACCGCTCGATCGCGATGCGCAACATGCTGGCGATCGCCCCCGAGGGCATGGCTTTCGTTTGCCTGCAGAAGGAACTGCGGCCCGCAGACGCGGCCTTTCTGCGCAGCCGCCGCGACGTGCCGTTTTTCGGCGACACGCTGGCCGATTTCGCCGACACGGCCGCCTTGATCGCCAATATGGATCTGGTTGTGACGGTCGATACGTCGGTGGCCCATCTCGCGGGCGCGTTGGGCAAGCCCACCTGGGTGCTGCTCCCCTACAACCCGGACTGGCGCTGGCTCCTGGGCCGCGCCGACAGCCCGTGGTATCCGAACATGCGGCTGTTCCGCCAGAAGCATATCGGCGCTTGGGCCGCCGTGCTCGACGAGGTCGGTGCCGCTTTGCGCACCCTGCCCCCGCCATGAAGCCCGCGCCATGAAAGAAGCCAGCAAATCGGTCGTCCGGCGCTTGACGGATGTGCGCTTCGCGACCCGCTTCTTCGTGGGTGCGGGCATCGATATCGGGGCCGGCAGCGATCCCGTGTCGCTCTATGCCGAGCAATTCCCGCTGATGACGGGCTTGCGCGTGTGGGACATGCCCGACGGCGACGCGCAAAAACTCGCCACCGTCGCGAACGAAAGCCTCGACTTCGTGCATTCGAGCCATTGCCTCGAGCACATGGTCGACCCGATGGCGGCGTTGCAGCGCTGGTTCGAGGTCGTGAAGCCCGGCGGACATCTCGTGATCCTGATTCCGGACGAAGACCTCTACGAGCAGGGCATTTGGCCGTCGAACAAAAACAACGACCATAAATGGACGTTTGCGATCTACAAGAAGCGCTCTTGGAGTCCGAAATCCCTCAATGCGATCGAGATGGTCGCGAAGCTGCCCGAGGCGGCAGAGCTGATCAAACTCGAGAAGCTGGACGCGTCCTATCGCTACAATCTGCCCCCGCTCGACCAAACGCTCACGCCGGTCGGCGAATGCGCCATCGAAATGGTCATCCGCAAACGCCTGCCCGACGAGATCAACGCCGGCGGCCGCCTGCCGCGCAAAGGCACATTGTCGCGCGCCGAGATCCATGCGCTGACGGGGATCAATCTGGCGCCCGCACCCGCCCCTGCGCCCAAGGCTGCCGCCAAGAAGACCGAAAGCGATCCGCGTTTGGCGAAGGCCGTGGCGCTGCATCAAGCGCGCGATTTTGCGGCGGCCGAAAATCTCTATCGCGCGATCCTCGCCGACGATCCCGCCAATTTCGACGCGCTGCATCTGCTCGGCGTTGCCCATCGCCAGCGCGGCGATTCCGCGGCGGCCGTCGCGTTCATCGGCAAAGCGCTGGCGCTCGAGCCCGCCAGCGGATCGGCCTACGGCAACTATGCCAATGCGCTGCGCGATCTCGGCCGCCTCGAAGAGGCGTTGCAAGCCTGCGCCAAAGCCGCCGCGTTGCAGCCGCAAAGTGCAGAGCCTTTGTTCCAGCGCGGCAATCTGCTGCGCGATTTGCAGCGGCCCCAGGAAGCGCTCGCCGCCTACGACGCCGCCCTTGTGCGCGACCCGCGCTATGTCGAGGCGCTGAACGGGCGCGCGAGCACGCTCTATGCGCTGGGGCGCTTTGCCGATGCGCTGGCCTGCTACGACGCGGCCCTGCAGCTGCGCCCCACTTATGCGGAAGCGCTGAGCAACCAAGCCGTGGTGTTGCGCGCGCTTGGCCGCAACCAGGAGGCGATCGCCGCCTACGACAGGGCGCTTGCCCTGCGCCCCGACTTCCACGAAGCCGCCGTCAATCGCGGCGTGGCGCTTTCGGCGCTCGGGCGTTTCGAGGAGGCGCTGGCCGGCTGCGAACGCGTGCTGGCGATCGAGCCCAAGCACGCTTTGGCACTGAACGGCGCCGGCAGCGCCTTGTTCTCGCTCGAACGGCTCGCCGAAGCACGACAGCGATACGCGCAAGCGCTTGCAGCACGCCCCGACTTTGCCGACGCGCACAACAATCTCGGCACGGTCGAACGCGCGCTTGGGCATCGCGCGGCAGCGCTTGCGTGTTTCACGCGCGCGATCGAGCTGCGCCCGGTCTATGCCGAGGCCTACTACAATCGCGGCATCCTGGCGCTCGACGGGCTCGACACGCAAGCCGCCATGCGCGATTTCGACGCGGCCCTTGCGCGCGAGCCCGCGCACATGGCCGCCAACCGCGCCAAAGCCATGCTGCAATTGCTGCAAGGCGATTTCGCCAAGGGCTGGCCGCAATACGAAACGCGCTGGGCAGATCCCGCCATCGCCGCCTCGATCCGCAGCTACGGCGTGCCGCGCTGGACGGGCCGCGAAAACATCAAAGGCAAACGCCTGCTGCTCTATGCCGAACAGGGTTTCGGCGACACGATCCAGTTCGCGCGCTACGCCACGCTTGCCGCCGCACGCGGCGCGCACGTGATCCTCGAAGTGCAGCCCGCTTTGAAGCGCCTCTACGAAGGGCTGCCGGGCGTGGCCCAGCTTCTGGCGCGCGGCGAAAAACTGCCCGCGATCGACTTCGAATGTCCGCTCTTGAGCGCGCCGCTTGCGTTTGCGACCGATCTTGCGTCGATCCCGCATGCCCCCGCGCCCGTGCGCATCGACGCCGCGGCGGCCGCTTCGTTCGACCGGCGCTTGGGCAAGCGCGGCAAAACGCGCGTGGGCTTTGTCGCCTCGGGAAGTACCACGCACAAAAACGACAAGAACCGCTCGATCCCGATGCGCGATTTTTCGGCTTTGGCAGCCCCTGGGCGCCTGCTTGTGTGCCTGCAGAAAGAACTGCGCGCGTCCGACCGCGAAGCGCTTGCGGCAATCACCGACGTGCCGTTCTTGGGCGAAACGCTGGCTGATTTCGCCGACACGGCCGCCCTCGTCTCCACACTCGACGCGGTCGTGACGGTCGACACGTCCGTTGCCCATCTTGCGGCGTCGCTCGGCAAGCCCACCTTCGTGCTGCTGCCCTACAATCCGGACTGGCGCTGGCTCTTGGGCCGCAGCGACAGCCCCTGGTATCCAAGCATGCGTCTGTTCCGCCAACCGGCGATCGACGCCTGGGGGCCGGCCCTCGCCGAAGCGGCCTCTTCCCTCGGCGAACTCAACGCGCAACAGCAAGCGGTCGCGATATGAAAGAAACCAGCAAATCCATCGTCCGCCGCCTTGCCGACATGCGCTACGCGATGCGCTTCTTCGTCGGCCAGGGCATCGACATCGGAGCCGGCAGCGATCCAATCTCGCTCTACGCCGAACAGTTCCCGCGCATGACGGGTCTGCGCGTGTGGGACATGCCCGACGGCGACGCGCAGAAGCTCGCGACGATCGCGGATGCCAGTTTGGATTTCGTACACTCGAGCCATTGCCTGGAGCACATGGTCGATCCGATGGCGGCCCTGGCGCGCTGGTTCGAGGTCGTGAAGCCGGGCGGGCATCTTGTCATTCTGATTCCGGACGAAGATCTCTACGAACAGGGCGTGTGGCCGTCCAACAAGAACAACGACCACAAATGGACCTTTGCGATCTACAAAAAGAAGTCCTGGAGCCCCAAATCGCTGAACGTGATCGAGATGGTGGCGAAGCTCCCCGAAGCCGCCGAACTCGTCAAACTCGAAAAGCTCGATGCGTCCTATCGCTACAATCTGCCGCCGCTCGACCAGACGCTCACACCTGTCGGCGAATGCGCCATCGAAATGGTCATTCGCAAGCGCCTGCCCGACGAGATCGCGGCCGGCGGCCGCCTGCCGCGCAAAGGGACCTTGTCGCGCGCCGAGATCTTTTCGCTGACCGGCATCAATGTCGGTACCGCACCGGCCCC
>JADCGL010000002.1 GCA_020248985.1 Telmatospirillum sp.
CGCCCGGCTCGATCTTGCCTACCACACCAAAGATGCGCCGCTGGTCGAAGATTCCGAATACGACAGGCTCAAGCGCCGCAATGCCGCGATCGAAGCCCGTTTTGCCGATCTCAAACGCGGCAACTCGCCGTCCGACAAGGTGGGCGCACCCGCAGCCGCTGGCTTTTCCAAGATCCGCCACGACGTGCCGATGCTCTCGCTCGACAACGCCTTCGCCCCCGAAGACGTGCGCGAGTTCGGCCAGCGTCTGCGCCGCTTTCTCGATATGGGGGCGGACGACGCCATCGCTTTTTCGGCCGAACCCAAAATCGACGGTCTGTCGATTTCGCTGCTCTACGAGGACGGAAAATTCGTGCGCGCGGCCACCCGCGGCGACGGCGAGGAAGGCGAGGACGTGTCGGCCAATGTCCGCACGATCGGCGAAATCCCGGCGAGGCTTTCGGGCAAAGCGCCGGCGCGCATCGAGGTGCGCGGCGAGATCTACATGACCAAGGCCGATTTCCTGGCGATGAATGCGCGCCAGGCGGCGGCCGAAGAAAAGACCTTCGCCAATCCGCGCAATGCGGCGGCCGGCTCCTTGCGCCAGCTCGATGCGAGCGTGACCAAATCGCGGCCCTTGCGCTTCTTCGCCTACACGCTCGGGGCCTACGAGGGCCCCGCGATCGACAGCCAGACCGATCTGCTGGATCGGCTGCGCCACTGGGGCTTCATCGTCAACGAACGTACGCGCGCGTGCGCCGACGAAGAAGCGCTTCTGGCCTACTATGCCGAGATCGGCCGCGATCGCGCCGTTCTGCCCTACGACATCGACGGGGTCGTCTACAAAGTCGACCGGTTCGATCTGCAGCGCCGTCTGGGCTTCGTGTCGCGAAGCCCGCGCTGGGCGATCGCCCACAAATTCCCGGCCGAACGCGCCGAGACGATCCTCACCAAGATCGACATCCAAGTCGGCCGCACGGGCGCGCTCACGCCGGTGGCACTGCTCGAACCCGTCAATGTCGGCGGCGTGCTGGTGGCGCGGGCCACCTTGCACAACGAAGACGAAATCAAACGCAAAGACGTCCACGAAGGCGACCGCGTGACGGTGCAGCGCGCGGGCGACGTGATCCCGCAGATCGTGGACGCCGTGCGCACGCCCAATTCGCGGGCCTTCGTCTTTCCGGAAAAATGCCCGGTCTGCGGATCGGCCGCCGTGCGCCCGCCCGGCGAAGCCATAAGACGCTGCACGGGCGGGCTCTCGTGCGATGCCCAGATCGTCGAACGCCTGCGCCACATGGTTTCGCGCGGGGCCTTCGACATCGAAGGGCTCGGCGAGAAAAACATCGAAGAGTTTTTCGCGCTCGGCTGGCTCAAGCAGCCCGCCGATCTTTTCCGCCTCAAGAACCACGCTGCCGTACTCGAAAAGCGCGAAGGCTGGGGCGAAAAATCCGTACAGCGGCTGCTTGCCGCCATCGATGCGCGCCGCACGCTGCCGCTCGAACGATTCATCTTCGGCCTCGGCATTCGCCAGGTCGGCGAAGCGACGGCGCGATTGCTCGCGAGCCACTACGGCACGCTTGCCCATTGGACCGAAGCCATGGACAAGGCGGCCGCCGAGTTGGCGACGTTCGCAGGCGAAAAACGCAAACCCGAACTGGTCGGCGAGGCGTGGAAGGAACTCGTCGCGATCGACCAGATCGGCGATGCGGTCGCAAGCGACATTGCTGCCTTCTTCGCCGAGCCGCACAACCGGTCGGCCCTCGACGATCTCGCAAGCGAGACGACCGCCGCCCCGTTCGAGAAACCGGCCGCGACCAACGAAGCGGTAGCGGGCAAGACCATCGTCTTCACCGGCACGCTCACGACGATGAGCCGCGACGAAGCCAAGGCCGGTGCCCTTGCCTTGGGGGCGAAAGTGGCGGGTTCGGTCTCGAAAAAGACCGACCTCGTGGTGGCCGGCCCCGGGGCGGGCTCCAAACTTGCCGACGCCGAAAAACACGGGGTGGCCGTGATCGACGAGGCGGCGTGGCGCAAACTGGCCGGGCTCGACTAGGCCATGCCAAGCGTGACCACGACCGCCCCCGACGGCAGCGTTTTGACCGTGCATGTCTATGCGGGCGAGGAATTGGGCGAAGACTATTCCTTCGCCGACATCGTCGAGGCGTTTGCGCTGGGCCGAGAAGTCGAAGGCGGGCTCGAATTCACGCGCAAGGAGCTGCGCGATCTTCTCAACCTTGCCAATGCCTATTCCTTCGACCATCCCGAAGGCTTCATCGAAATGTGTCTTGAGGTTGCAAGGGCTGCCGCGACCTTGCCGGGCGAAAAACTCGTTTTCCATAGCGACTTCTAGAGCGGGGCCGTCGCGGCCTTGAGCCACGCCTTCGTGGCGTCGTCGACGAGCGGCCCGATTTCGGCGGCCACGCGGGCGTGGTAGGCGTCGAACCACGCAATTTCGCCGGCATCGAGCAGATCGCGGTCGACGAGATTGCGGTCGATGGGGGCAAGGGTCAGCGTCTCGAAACCCAGCATCGCGCGCTCGGCCGTCGGCGGCTTCGGGAACTCGGCGACCGCGACGAGATTTTCGATGCGAATGCCGTAGGCGCCGGTCTTGTAGTAGCCGGGCTCGTTCGACACGACCATGCCCGGCTGCAGGGCGATGCTGTTCGGCATTTTGGAAATGCGCTGCGGACCCTCGTGCACGGAGAGGAACGCCCCCACGCCGTGGCCCGTGCCGTGGTCGTAGTCGAGACCCGCATCCCATAGAGCGCGGCGCGCCAGCACATCGAGCTGCGAGCCCGACGTGCCCGCCGGGAAGCGCGCGCGGGCAAGGGCGATATGGCCTTTGAGCACGCGGGTGAAACGATCGGCGACTTCGCGCTTGAGGCCGTCTTCGAGCGGGCCGATCGCGACCGTGCGCGTGATGTCGGTGGTGCCGTCTTCGTACTGACCGCCGGAATCGACGAGATAGACC
The DNA here is from genome assembly GCA_020248985.1 of Telmatospirillum sp. GTDB lineage: Bacteria > Pseudomonadota > Alphaproteobacteria > CACIAM-22H2 > CACIAM-22H2 > Tagaea. The sequence continues at coordinate 2,951 of JADCGL010000002.1, forward strand.
ATGCCGGGGGCAAGGACCTTGGCCGTCGCCGGCGTGGCGCGATAATGCACGATGGCGCCGTTGGGCCCTGCCCCCGAGATCGTCGAAAAACTCGTGTCGCGAAGCGCGCCGGTCGCTTTGCGGAATTCGAGCAGCCGGTCGGCCAAGGCGATCTCGTCGTAGGTGCCGTTGCCGCCCTCGGCCGCAAGCCAGGCGAGGAACCGCGTGACGGCGGCCCCGTCGCGAATGTGGGCCGCCCGAATGCCGGCAAGCTCCTGCGGGTTCTTGCAGGCTTTGGGCAGCGCAATGGGGCACACGTCGCGCGTGAGCACAGCACCGCCGTCCGACAGGCGCTGGTCGATCCAGGCCGACGCCGTTAGCCGGTCGGTCAGCACGCGGGCTTTGGCCGCCGCCAACGCATCGAGGGCGGGCCCAAGCTCGTCGGGCCGACGAAGCCTGACACCATTGCCGAGGGCTGCTTTGGCGGCGGGCGTGAGTTTCATCGGCTCGATGAACAAATCGAGCGGTTGGGATGCGTCGGCGGGCAGGATCGCAAAGCCGAGTGCCACCGGCGTGTGCGGCACGTCGCCACCGCGCAAATTCAAGAGCCAGGCGAGACTGTCCGGCGCCGTGATCACGGCGGCATCGAGCTTGTCGGCGGCAAGGCGGGACGCGATCTCGGCACGTTTTTCGGCGGCATTCTTGCCCGTGTAGGCCACGGCCTGCGGCACCACGGGGCCCATGGGCGCCAACGGCCGGTTCGTCCACACGGCATCGACCGGGTTGGATTGAAGCGGCATCAACACCGCCCCGGCCTTGGCGCATGCCTGGCGCAGCCGCTCGGCGGAATCGGTCGAATGCAGCCACGGGTCGTAGCCGATGCGCATGCCCGCGGCGGCATTGGCGGCAAGCCACGCGGCGGGCGGATTGTCGACGAGATGGCAATACTCGAACAACGCGCCGTCGACCTGGTCGCGAACCTGCAGCGTGTAGCGCCCGTCGACGAAGATCGCCGCCCGCGATGCGAGCACCACGCACGCCCCGGCCGAGCCCGAAAAGCCGGTGAGCCACAAGAGCCGCTCGGCGCGCGGGCTGACATATTCGCCCTGATGCTCGTCGCCGCGCGGCAGCACGAATCCGTCGAGCGCCTGGCGCTTCAGCTCGGCGCGCAGATCAGCCACGCGGGCCGCATCCCATGCCCCGTCGTCGAGCCCGTCGGACTGCGTTGCCGCAAGTTCGGCCTTCAACGCTTCGAGCTGTGCTTTGAGGGCGTCGGACGGATCGGCTGCAGCCAGAACATGCCAGGCGTCGGGCACGAAGGCGGGCGGGGCCGCCAGCACGCCCGCCACGAGACGGCGCACGCCGGCAACGTCGAGGGCGGCCGCCTGCTTGGCCAAAAGACGCGCCAAAACTTCATCGCCCTGATAGCTCATGCGGCACACCGACGGTCGTTGCTTGGGTTGAACCATGTTTTCGAATGCGAGCATATCTGTCGCGAATTTGAAACAAGCCATGCAAAATTAGGCAAAACCTTGGCAATTCCATGCGAAAAGTGCATTGCTGCATCGCAATATTGTCCAGTTTCAATCGGCCAAATCAGACCTACATTGAGATTGTTCGTCAACGAACGATCTGGGGACCCGATTGGCGGGTCCAGTTCGCGACGAAGATGGAGATTACGATCATGTCCGCCCCCTCGCTCTCGGCCCCGAATGTCTCGTCCAACGTCCAGGATCGTTTCCTGGCCGGTCAGATGGATGCGGCAATGGATGCGCGCCGTTTGCGTAGCCAAGCCGTTGCCGCCTTCACCGCCGACGCTCTCGTTTCCGCCGCCAGCGCTTTCAAGGCCGCGATCGCGCGCCTGAAAAGCTGGAACGAACGCCGCGCCACCTTTGCCGAGCTCGAATCGCTCGACGACCGCATTCTGGCCGATATCGGCTTGAGCCGCAGCGAAATCAGCCAGGTCGCGAGCGGCCACTATGTGCGCGATTTGCAGGACTATCGCCAGAACGCGATCGAAGCCGTGAAGGAAGCCGCCAACCAGGACCGCAACCGCAACGCCGCCTAACGGCCAAACCGGTTGGAATCGACGAACGGCAGCCTTGTCCGCAAGGCTGCCGTTTTTGTTTGCCCTCTGCTTTCTCCAGATATGCGATTCCTGCGCGACATCGGCGCGACATGTGCGCAACGCTCGCGCAACATCGGCGCGACATAGACGCAACATTTTTTCCATCAAATAATTGAAATTATTCATCTATGTCCCCAAGTTCGAGAGGTGTTTCCTCGCCCTTGGGCGGCGGTGCCGTATTACCGTCGGCATCCAGATGATACGAGCGGTCGGGATCCGGGATCGCCGCCTCGGCCGCCGCGATCTCGGCCATGTCCGCCGGCGTCAGTTTCTGGGTCGGATAACCCCAACTCGTCACGCTGAGCCGGTCGGCCACCCACAAAGCCGCGCGCAGATTGCCGCCCTTGACCTCGTTCAAAATCAACTCGACGGCGGCACTGCGCGCCAATTCGAGCCTTGTCGCGGATTCGACCGCGCGGCGCACGCGCACCTCGTGCAGCATGCCGCGCGCAACGTTCGAGCGGCGCAGAATGCGCCAGATCTGCGAGCGCGAAATGCCTGTAAAGCGAGCCACTTCGTTGACCTTGTGGCCGCGGCTCAGCATCGCCACGATCAATGCCCAGTCGTAGCTGCGCCCCGGCCCGGGGACCGCCCCTTTGCGCGCCGGCTTGGCGGCAAAGACAGGCGAGGGGTGGTTGGGATGAAGATCAGCCATTTCCCTTCTCCTAATAAAGCTTAATTAGGATAATATCACGTTAAGAACATTAATCAAACATTGAGGGCGTGAAGCATCGCGCGAAACCGCAGATTTTATGGAACCGGGCGTGGCCTGCGAACTACTCGAATTTGCGCACGCCGGCGAGGTCGATGCCGTCGGTCACGGCATCGACGAAGCTCGCCCGCGTGATGTCGGCCCCGCGCAGCAAGGCCCCGGTCAGATTGGCCTTGTTGAAGATTGCGTGCGCGAGATTGGCATTGCTGAGATTCGCCGGAAATTTGCGCCCCGTGGGCTTGCCGGCCGGATCCTTGAGCTCGACGGGCACCAGACGCACCTGGCTCAAATCGGCGCGGCGCAAATTCGCCCCCATCAGCATCGCCCCGGCCATGTCGGCCATCGCGAGGTTGGCGTCGGTCAAGTTCGCCTTCACGAAACTCGCGAGCCGCAGCAGGCCTTGCGACAGATTGGCGCGCGCGAGATTGGCGCGGTTCAGCGACGCGGCACTGAGATCGACCCCGCGCAGATCCATGCCGCTCAAATCGCAATCGTCGAGCATGGCGCGCGTGCCCTTGGCACCGACCGACACGGTCCAGAGTTTGTGCGCCTCGAGCACCGAGCGCACGTCGATCTTCGGCGCGGGCGCTTCGCGCGGGGGTGCAAAATTGGCCCCCGTGAGATTGGCGGTGCTGAGATCGATGCCGTCGAGCTTGACGCCGCGCAGGCTCGCCCCGCGCAGATCGCAGCCGGACAGCACCGCGCCCTCGAGATTGACGCCGTCGAGGATCGCGTCTTTCAACTTCGCGCCTTCGAGATTGGCGCCGCGCAGATCGGCGTTCGTGAACACGGTTGCGCCACTGGCCGCGGTGGACGCGCTCGCGGCCGCGCCCTCGCCCGCCGGCTTCTCGGCCTGCGCATCGCCGCCTTTGCCGACACCGCCACTCCATTGCACATTCTGGCCCGGCCGGAAATCGGCCTCGCGCAGATCGGCATCGCGCAGTATGGCGCCGTCGAAGCGCGCACCGCACGCTTTGGCGCGCCGCATCTTGCAGCCGCTCATGTCCGCAAAGCTGAAAACCGCGCCAAAAAGATCGGCCATCGACAGATCGCAATCCTGCATCTGCGCGCCGGCAAAATTGACGCCCGAGAATACCGACGTCGCAAGATTGCGGCCGCGCGCGCTCACCGCGCCGAATTGTTCGCCACGCGCGTCCATGCGTTTACCCCCAGGTTTGATCATCAGATAGGCGCGGTGCGCCGCGCATGCGGTGTCGAATTTCTGCTGCTGCGGAGAGGTCTCGGTACTGGCAGGCATCGGCGTGTTGCTCGTCTTTGCTGGAGGCGGTGCTGAACTCGGTCGGCTCGAATGGCGGCGTGCGGCCGGGCTTGTCCGGGCGAAGGTTGCGGGGTCAATAGATCAGGTCGTTGTCGCCGTCGGTCTTGTTGGACAGGACGATTTCCTCGCGCGCGGCGAGATCCTTTGCCGTCGCGATGATCGCGGCCTGCGCTTCGTAGACGTCCTTGCTGCGCAAGGGGCCGAGCGCTTCCATCTCCTCGCGCAGCATTTTGCCGGCGCGCTCGGACATGTTGGAGAACACGAGATCGCGCAGTATTTCCGGCGCGCCCTTGAGGGCGGGGGCGAGCCTGTTCTTGTCGACCGCGCGCAGCAGCGTCTGCACGCCGCCCGGATCGAGCTTGGCGAGATCCTCGAACTTGAACATCAGCGACTTGATGCGCTCGGAGGAGTCGCGGTTGCGCTCTTCCAGCGCCGTCATGAAACGCGCCTCGGTGTCGCGCCCGAGGCCGTTGAAAATCTCGGCCATCAGCTCGTGCGTGTCGCGGCGCGAGGTCTTGGCGAGGTTCGACATGAACTCGTTGCGCAGCACGCGCTCGACGTCTTCGAGCACTTCTTTGGGCACGCTTTCCATGCGCAGCATGCGCATGATCACTTCCATCGCGAAACTGTCGGGCAGCGAGCTCAGCACGCGCGCCGAATGGTCGGGCCGGATCTTGTTGAGGATGACGGCGACGGTCTGCGGATATTCGTTCTTGAGGAAGTTCGCGAGCAGCACTTCGTTGACGTTGCCGAGCTTGTCCCACATCGTGCGCCCGGCGGGCCCGCGCACCTCGTCGAGGATTTCGGCAGCACGGTTCTTGTCGAGCACCTTGGACAGGAGCCGCTCGGTCGAATCGAAACTGCCCATGACCGAACCGCTCGCCGACATCTGGTCGGCGAATTCGATGATCAGCCGCTCGATGATCGCCGCATTGACGCTGCCGAGCGTGGACATGGTCTGCGAGATCTCCTTGATCTCGTCGTCCGTCATCAGCGCGAACAGCTTGCCGGCGGACTCCTCGCCCAGCGACAGGAGGATGATCGCCGCTTTCTCGGCCCCGGTCAGGCTGCGATAGTCGTCTTTGACCCGCATGGCGGCCGGGCCTCAGAGGACCGTCGGCATGCCGAGCCACTGCGGCGCGACCTCGCGGCCGTCGAACGCGACGAACAGCACGAGCACCAGCGCCATGGCCGGTGCCGCGCGCGTCGCGGCCAAAGGAGCGGCCAGAAAGCGGAAGCCTGCGAAGGCATGCGCGTCGCGCGCGGCGTCTTCGGCGCCAAGCGTGAACTCGCCCGGAATGGGCCGGTGCTGGGCGAGGCACAGATCGACGCCGGCGGCGAGTGCCCGCGCGCCGTCTTCGCGCGGCAGGTTCTGCAGCTCGTAGCCCGTGATGTCGGATCCCATCCCGGCTGCGATGCGCGTGCCCGCCAGCCGCACGCGATGGCGGCCGGCGTCGCAGCGCGCCTCGATCATCAGCAGGCTGGGCAGCAGATCGGGGACCACGACAGGGTCGAAATCGTTGCGCGTCGGCACGCGGCCTTTGGCCGCCGCCAATGCGCGCCAAAGGCAGCCGAAACGTTCGATCTTTCTGCACACGGCTTCGTCGGCGTGCCAGCGCACGAGAGGTTGACGCCATGCGGGAACGGCGGCACGCGGTTTTGGCAGCAGATTGAGCATTCGGGACGACCTTGCGCGAGAGCTCCCGTCGCGCGACGGGAACGCACGCAACTTGGCCGCTCCCACGCCGTCCGCCAATCGGCATCGGCACCGCGCAAAACGAATTGCGGCGCAGTGTTGCAGCGAGCGAATTCGCTTCGCAGAATCGAATTTGTTTTACGAATGCTGGCGCGTCGGCCGCGCGCTTTGTAGCGAATTTATATGCAATTTGCGACGTGCCGCCGGCGCGCCCGCAAGCGGCGCGCGCGGTCAGGCGGCGGCGCTGTCCTCGGCGGTGCGCACGAGCGTTTCGATTCGCGCCAGCAGCGGATCGAACGCCGCCTGCTCGGCCTCGGCCGAGGCAAGCGCTTGCTCCTTGGCGACCGCGTGGGCGGCAGCCGCTTCGAAGCGCGCTTGCGCTTCGGCGATCTGCGCTTCGGCGGCGGCAAGGCGCGTCTCGGTCGCTTTGGCGGAAGCCGCGGTTTCGGCCAATGCCGCTTCAAGCGCGGCGATGCGGTTGCGCGCTTGCGCCAAATCGCCTTCGGCGGTCCCTGCGCGCGCTTGCGCTTCGATCGCACGGCTGTCGGCGTCTTCCGCGCGCGCACCGGTGTCGGCAAGCTCCGCGTCGAGATCGGCCGCACGTGCTGCGGCCGCCGCGGCTTGGGCTTCGGCCGTCGCCGCGCGCGCTTCCGCGTCGGTAAGGCGCTTGGCCAAGTCTTCGGCTTTGGCGATCCAGCTTTGCGTGGCGGCTTCGGCGCGCGCGCGCGCTTCGTCGGCCGCTTTGGACTGCGCATAGGCGGCTTGCGCCGCATTTTCGGCGGCGGCCGCTTGCGCTTTGGCAATGTCGGCATCTTCGCGCGCAGCTTCGGCCGCAGCCACGAGGGCCGGATCGACGATCGTGCGCGGCGGCTGGCCGCGCAGATCCTCGAGCGTGTCGTAGGCGGCGGCGAGCTCGTCGCCCAGATTGAGCGCCGCCAGCAGCATCAGCCGCGCGTCGCCCGCCTGCCCCACTTGCGCCACGACCTCGCGCACTTTTTCGTCGACATAGCTGCCGATGCCCTGGATGCGCTCTTCGCGCCCGTCGTCGCAGACAATCGGATAGTCGCGCCCGTTGACGCGTACGACGATCTGGCTCATCGCAAAACCTCCTTCAGACCGTTGCCGCCTTGAGGCGGTCGATCGCCTTGTCGAGGCGCGCTTCGACCTGGTCGGCCAAGCCCGCGAGCGCATCGTACTCGGCCTGCAGCTTGGCCAACGCCGCCTCGGCCGCAGCCGCGCGCTTGGCGGCGGCGGCAAGCTCGCCGCGCAGGCCCGATTCGGACTGCACACGCGCTTCCAGAGCGCTTTCAAGGCGTTGCACGGCTGCGGTCAGGCGTTCGATGGGCGGCGTCGACATGGGCTGGAAAATCTTTCCGGCAATTGGGGTTAACTGCGAATCGGCAGCAGCTTAAGCGCATCTTTCGAGTCGCGCCAAAGCCCGATTATGAGTGGGGTTGACGGGCTGGGGCGTGGGCGTCATCTTCCGCGCGCTTTCGCCCCGCGCCATTCCGACGCCCCCGCTGCTGGTCCCGCCAGCCGGGGCCTTCAAGGGAAGAACCCGCCCCCGATGAGTGCAGCCCCCGACACGAAGCCCACCGCCGCCCCGCTCCCGCTCAGCGACAAGCAAAGCCCGGCGCACCAGCGCCTCGCCAACGCGATCCGCGCCCTTGCGATGGATGCGGTCGAGAAGGCCAAGTCCGGCCATCCGGGCATGCCGATGGGCATGGCCGATGTGGCGACCGTGCTGTGGACCAAGCATCTCAAATTCGATCCGACGTCGCCGTCGTGGCCCGACCGCGACCGCTTCGTGCTGTCGGCCGGCCACGGCTCGATGCTGCTCTATGCGCTCTTGCATCTGACCGGCTATGCCGACATGACGCTCGACGAGATCAAGAATTTCCGCCAGCTCGGCGCGCGCACGGCCGGCCACCCCGAATACGGCCATGCCGACGGCATCGAGACCACGACCGGGCCGCTCGGCCAAGGGCTTGCCAACGCCGTCGGCATGGCGCTCGCCGAACGGCTGCTTGCGGCCCGCTTCGGCGATGCGGCGGTCGACCACTACACCTACGTGATCGCCGGCGACGGCTGCCTCATGGAAGGGATCAGCCACGAAGCGATTTCGCTCGCGGGCCATCTGCGCCTGTCGAAGCTCATCGTGCTGTTCGACGACAATTCGATCTCGATCGACGGGCCGACGGATCTGACCGTGTCCGACGACCAGGTCGCCCGCTTCAAAGCCTCGGGCTGGAATGCGGTTGCGATCGACGGCCACGATCCGGCCGCGATCGATGCGGCCATCGCGGTCGCGAAGACCAGCGACCGCCCGACCTTGATCGCGTGCAAAACCACGATCGGCTACGGCGCACCCACGAAGGCAGGGACGGCCGGCAGCCATGGCGCCCCGTTGGGGGCGGGCGAAATCGCGGGTACGCGCGAACGCCTCGGCTGGTCGCATGCCCCGTTCGAAATCCCGGCCGACATCTTGGCCGAATGGCGCGCGGCCGGTGAAGCGGGTGCATCCAAACGTGCCGCGTGGGAACGCCGCGTCGCCAAGCTCGATGCGGACAAGAAGGCCGAGTTCCGCCGCACGATGGACGGCAAATTGCCCAAGGGCTGGCTCGAGGCCTGTGCCGCGTTCAAAGAAAAACTCTCCGCCGACAAGCCGAGTATCGCCACGCGTGTGGCTTCGCAGAACGCGCTCGATCTCTTGACCGGGATCGTGCCCGAACTCGTCGGCGGCTCGGCCGATTTGACGGGCTCCAACAACACCAAGGCCAAGGCCCAGGCGGCCGTGACGGCGGCCAATTTCGCGGGCGGCTACATCCATTACGGCGTGCGCGAACATGCGATGGCCGCCGCCATGAACGGCATCGCTTTGCATCGCGGGCTCATCCCGTATGGCGGCACGTTCTTCGTGTTCACCGACTATTGCCGCCCGTCGATCCGCCTGTCCGCACTGATGGGCCAGCGCGCCATCTACGTGATGACGCACGATTCGATCGGCCTTGGCGAAGACGGGCCGACGCACCAGCCGGTCGAGCATCTCGCCGCCATGCGCGTGATCCCCAATCTGTGGACGCTGCGCCCGGCCGACGCGGTCGAAACGCTGGAAGCCTGGCAGATCGCCATCGCGCGCGCCGACGGCCCGAGCTTGCTGTGCCTCACGCGCCAGAATCTCCCCACCCTGCGCACCGCCTACACGGCCGAAAACCTCACGGCCAAAGGCGGCTATGTGCTGGCCGAAGCCGAGGGTGGTGCGCGCCAGGCGACGCTGATCGCCACGGGCTCGGAAGTCGCCATCGCCATGGAAGCGCGCAAATTGCTCGCGGCCGAAGGGATCCAAGCGGCCGTCGTGTCGATGCCGTGCCTTGAGGCCTTCGAGCGGCAAACGGGAAAATACCGCAAGGACGTGCTGGGGCCGGCGCGCTGCCCACGCATCGTGTGCGAAGCGGGCCTTTCGGCGGGCTGGGACAAATATATCGACGGCAAGGGTGCGTTCGTGGGCATGACGGGCTTCGGCGCTTCGGCACCCGCACCCGATCTCTACAAACATTTCGGCATCACGGCCGAAGCGATCGCGGCGGCCGCCAAGAAGTCGATCTAGCATGCGCGACACGCTGCTTTTCGATCTCGACGGCACGCTGACGGACACGGATGCGCTGCACTTTGCCGCCTACGGCGAATTGCTCGCACCTTTCGGCAAGTCGATCACGCTCGAGACCTACAAGCAGCGCATCATGGGGGCGGTCAATTCTGCGACGATGGCGTGGCTGCTGCCCGGCGAAGACGCCGAAGAAATGTCGCAGCGCAAGGAGCGGCTTTTTCGCGCGCGCGTCGACGCATTGACGCCCACCGCCGGGCTTCCATCGCTGCTCGCGTGGGCCGCGCAGCTCGGCTTGCGCACCGCCGTGGTCACCAACGCGATGCGCCCCAATGCCGAGCTGATGCTGCGCGCCTTGGGCCTCGGCACGCGCTTCGACACGCTCGTCATCGCCGACGAGCTGCCGCGCGGCAAACCCGATCCGCTGCCCTACACGACGGCGCTGGAACGGCTCGGCGTGCCCGCCTCCCAAGCGCTCGCCTTCGAAGATTCGCGCTCGGGCATCGCCTCGGCCGTCGCCGCCGGCATCGAAACAGTCGGGCTTACGACCGGGCTCGACGCGGCCACGTTGCGTGGCGTCGGCGCCCGCATCGCCGTCCCCGACTTCGCCGATCCGCAACTTTCCTCGCTGCTTGCCGCAAGCTTCGGCTCAGCCCCCGTTTTCCACTGAAGGAGACCATCGACATGGCTGTCAAAATCGCAATCAACGGTTTCGGTCGCATCGGCCGCCTCGTGCTGCGCGCGATCGCGGAGTCGGGCCGCAAGGAGCTGCAGGTCGTCGGCATCAACGATCTCGGCCCCGTGAAGTCGAACGCGCATCTGCTCAAGCACGATTCCGTGCACGGCCTCTACCCGCACGCGATTTCGACGGGCGACGATTGGATGGATGTGGGCCAGGGCCGCATCAAGGTCACGGCCGAGCGCGATCCGGCCAAGCTGCCGTGGAAAGAACTCGGCGTCGACATCGTCATGGAATGCACGGGCATCTTCACGAAGCGCGAACAGGCCGCCAAGCACATCGAGGCGGGCGCGCGCAAAGTGCTGGTCTCGGCGCCGGCCGACGGCGTGGATCTCACGGTCGTCTACGGCGTGAACCACGACAAGCTCCAAGCCGGCCACACGATCGTGTCGAACGCGAGCTGCACCACGAACTGCCTCGCTCCGGTCGCCTACGTGATGCACGAGAATTTCGGCATCGAAAAAGGCTTCATGACCACGATCCACGCCTACACGGGCGACCAGAGCACGGTCGACACGCTGCACAAGGATCTGCGACGCGCGCGCGCGGCCGCCCTCTCGATGATCCCGACCTCGACCGGCGCCGCGAAGGCCGTGGGCCTCGTGCTGCCCGAACTCAAGGGCAAGCTCGACGGCACGTCGATCCGCGTGCCCACGCCCAACGTGTCGATGATCGACTTCAAGTTCGTGACCAAGCGCAACGTCACGGTCGACGAGGTCAACAAGGCCGTGCTCGCGGCGAGTGCGAACCGCCTCAAGGGCATTCTCGAGACGACGAACGAAGAGCTCGTGTCGAGCGACTTCAACCACAACCCCGCAAGCTCGACCTTCGACCTCACCCAGACGCAGGTCATCGAAGGCAATTTCGTGCGCGTGCTGAGCTGGTACGACAACGAATGGGGCTTCTCGAACCGCATGTCCGACACCGCCATCGCGATGGCCAAGCTCGGCTGACGGATTTTGTGACAACGGACGACGGCGCGTGCCGGGCAAGGCCGGATCTGCTACCTTGCTCGGCATGCAAAACACCCAAGACGGTTACGGTGCGGTCGCCAAGGCCCTGCACTGGCTCTCCGCCCTTTTGATCCTCGGCGGCTGGCTCCTGGGCCAGACGCTCGATCTGTTCCCCAAATCGATGGAAGGCGGCTTGAAGCTCGCCCATGTGTGGTCGGGCCTCGGCGTGCTCGCCTTGCTGGCCGCGCGCCTTGCTTGGCGCTGGTCGGGCCCGCAGCCCGATCCGATCCCGAGCGCCCTCGATCCGTGGCTCGCGCGTGCGGCCAAGGCCGGCCATGTGCTGCTCTACGGGCTGCTGCTGGCCGTGCCCGTGGCGGGCATCGTGCTGTCGTTTGCGCGCGGCGAGCCCGTGTCGCTGTTCGGCTTCTACGAGATCGCCTCGCCGTGGGCGCGCGACCGCGCCTTTGCGCGCGATGCGCGCGAAGTGCACGAGCTGCTCGCCAACGCGATCCTGCTCGTGGCGGCCCTGCATGCGGCGGCGGCCTTGATGCACCATTACCTGCTCGGCGACGCCACGCTGCGCCGCATGCTGCCGGGCGGCGGGAAATCCGCCTGAGCCGGATTGCGCAAGCGGCCGGTCTCGCGTAGTTTCAGGCCTATGGAACCAGTCCGCATCCAGGGGCTCGCCGATGCGCGCGAATATCTCGCGCGCGCCAAGGAACGCGGCGTGCGCGCCGTGCTGATCGCACCCGCCGCCGCGGGCGTCGCGTGGTGCACGGAAATCGCCGCCTTGCTCGAACTCGAATTTCCCGATGCGCTCGAGAGCATCGCGCTCGATTGCGGCCAGGACACCGCCATGGCCTTCGAGGCCTTGCGCGCCGAGCTGCCCGGCATTTCCTACGACGGGCCGCATCGCCAGGCGGTGCAAGCACTCGCCGCGCGCCACGGAACGCAGTTTTATGGCTGACACCGCTGTTGCGTGGTGGCGGCCCGACCGGTTTGCCAAGAAACGCGACAATCTGCGCGTGCGCCAGGCGATGCTGCGCGCGGTGCGCGGCTATTTCGAGAGCGAAAAATTCGACGAGGTCGAAACGCCCGCTTTGCAGGTGTCGCCCGGCCTCGAGCCGCATCTGATGGCGTTCCAGACCGTGCTGCGCGATCCGGGCGAGCGGCTCACGCGGCGGCTCTATCTGCACACGAGCCCGGAATTTTCGATGAAGAAGCTGCTGGCGGCGGGCGTGCCGCGCCTGTGGCAGATGGCGCGCTGCTTCCGCAACTCCGAGCGCTCGACCACGCACCATCCCGAATTCGCGATGCTCGAATGGTACCGCGCGGCCAGCGACACGCGCGCCCTCATGGCCGACTGCGAAAACCTGCTGCGTGCTGCGGCCGCCGCCGCCGGCGTAGCGCGCTACGTGTGGGGCAATGCGTGGGCCGATCCGAGCGCGCCGTTCGAACGCCTGTCGGTGGCCGAGGCGTTCGCGCGCCATTGCGGGCTCGACATTCTGGCCGCAAGCCCGGATCCGGCCGATCCCGAGGATGCTTTGCGCGCGCTCGACCGCCTGGCGGCCGCGGCCCGCCCGCTGGGCCAGGTGCCGCACGAGGGCGACCGCTGGGACGATTTTTTCTTCCGCCTGTTCTTCGAATATATCGAGCCCAAGCTCGGCCGCGAGCGACCGACTTTCTTGACCGACTATCCGATCGCGATGGCGGCGCTTGCACGCGCCAAACAAGGCGATGCGCGCGTGGCCGACCGTTTCGAGCTTTACGTGTGCGGGCTCGAGCTTGCCAACGCGTTCGGCGAACTCACCGACGCGGCCGAACAGCGCCGCCGCTTCGAGGCCGACCAAGCGCTCAAAGCCAAGCTCTATCGCGAGCGCTATCCGATCGACGAAGATTTCATGGCCGCCCTCGAACACGGGCTGCCGGATTCGGCGGGCATCGCGCTCGGCTTCGACCGGCTCGTGATGCTGGCGACGGGGGCCGCGCACATCGAAGACGTGATCTGGGCGCCGGTCGCGCGCGCCGGCTTCGGCGAGCCGGAGACGGCCTGATGGACGGCAACCAGCCCCGCACCTTGCGCAGCCTTGCCGACCTTGCGCGCGAAGGCCTGCTCGCCGCCGATGCGGCCGCCGATCCCGCTTTGGCCGAAGTCGCCGCACGCTACGCGATCGCGATCACGCAAGACGTGCGCGACACGATCGATCGCAGCGATGCGGCAGATCCAGTCGCGCGCCAATACGTGCCCGACGCGCGCGAACGCGAAACGCACGACGACGAAAACGCCGATCCGATCGGCGACGATGCGCACAGCCCGGTCAAAGGCATCGTGCATCGCTACAAGGACCGCGCGCTGCTGAAGCCCACGCATGCGTGTGCTGTCTATTGCCGCTTCTGCTTCCGGCGCGAAATGGTGGGGCCCGGCGGGGCCGCCCTCGATGCGGCCGAAACGCAGGCAGCGCTCGCCTATATCCGCGCAACACCTGCGATCCGCGAAGTGATCTTGACCGGCGGCGATCCGCTGGTGCTGAGCCCCCGCCGAATGGGCGAACTCTTGGGCGCGCTTGCGGCGATCGACCATGTCGATTGGCTGCGCATCCACAGCCGCGTGCCCGTGGCCGATCCGGCCCGCGTGACCGATGCGCTGGTCGCCGCGCTCAAACAGCCCAAGGCCGTGTGGCTCGCCGTGCACGCCAACCACGCCAACGAATTTTCGCCCGCCGCCATCGCCGCCTGCGCCAAGCTTGCCGACGCGGGCATCCCGCTGATCGGGCAGACCGTGCTGCTGAAAGGCATCAACGACACGCCGGAAGGGCTCGAAACCCTGTTCCGCACAATGACGAAGCACCGCATCAAACCCTATTACCTGCACCATGCCGACAAAGCGCCGGGCACGGCGCATCTGCGCACCGACCTTGCGACGGGGCAGACGCTGATGCGGGGCTTGCGCGGGCGCCTGTCAGGCTTGGCACAGCCCGTCTATGTGCTCGATATTCCGGGCGGGGCCGGCAAAGTGCCGGTCGGGCCGACTTATCTGGGTGCGGACGGCACGGTCGCCGACCCGGCCGGGCGCCGGCACGCCTACCGCGACGATTAGGCGTTTTTGCATCCAATACGGCGGCAGCCACGGCGCCGATCTGCGAACGCTGTCACGGCTGCTTACCGCCCTGGGTGGCGGCCAAATCGGCCTCCAAAAGCACAAGGGCCCGCTCCAACGCCTGCACCAGCGACATATCATGCTGGGCGCACAAAAGCTTGTAGCGCCGCCGAACTTCGGGCGTCACGGAGAAGTTCAACCCAACCTTCTTCTCGGACCTATTCATCGTTTCAACATGAGATTTTCTGCCTTAACAAGAGAATTGGTAGATTCTAGGGTATTGGAATTCGGCAAGGCAACATAAAAAACCATGTAAGTTCATAGCGTTAGGTACTGGTTTCAATTTTTTCTGTTTTTCTGGCTGTCGGGTAAAACGCTTCCACAGCGTCCTATTGGGGTATTTGGGCGACTTGGAATGTCAAGTCAAGCTCCGCAAATTTTGCGGCCCAGACGTGCCGCGCAATGCGGCCTCGGAAACCCATAAACCCAGAAAACTGCTTTCTTAGATGGTAATTAATCAAAAAAGTTAACTCCGAATTTATGATTGTCGGACACCCTCGCAAATCACACTTTGCGATGAGGACAGACAATGACCGCCATCGCCGCGACCGTCGAAGAACAAGGGGCCGCTCGGATCGTCGATCGAGCCGCGCGCTGCAAACGCAAAATCGACTTTTCTCGCAACGACGCGCGCGCGACGTGATCGCGTCTGCGGCCGCGCGCCGCCCCCCGCCCCTGCATCGCTCTCCGTCGTACCGGCCCCGGCCGCACCGATTGATGTCGCTGCGCACATTCCTGCGGCTGGGGGCGACGCTCGTGCTGGCGTTCGGCACCGCTTGGGTCTTGGCCGCCGAATTCCGCGAAGCGACGGGCCAGTTGCGCCAGTCGACCACGCTTGCCGCGTTCCAGGCGAACCGCAACGTCCATCTGACGCTCGAGAGTGCCCGCGCCCATCTCGATCTCGTCGCCGACAATATCGAAGTCGCCGACGACATGCTGCGCATCGACGCCGCGACCGACCGTGCGATCGACCGAGCCATGGCGCGCAACGCGGCCATTCGCGGCGTGATGGTGCAGGATGCCGACGGCACGATCGTTGCGGCCGGCGCGCCGCGCATCGGCATCGGGCAGTCCTTCGCCGCCTACGATTTTTTCAAAGCGCTACGCGCCGACCCAGGCCTTGCCTACAGTTTCGGCGCACCCTTCCGCTCGCGGATCCTGCAGACGACCGTGATCCCCTTCGCCCGCGCCATCCGCGACGAGGACGGACGGTTTGCGGGTGCCGTGGCGGTGGGAGTGCGGCTCGAAGCGCTGCAGGCGGCGCTGGCGGCCGACAATGCCGATCCCGAACTTCGCGCGTTCCTGTTTCGCAACGACGGCCGCCTGCTGGCCGCCGCCGACGGCGAGCCGGGCGCGGATGCGCAGATCGCCCGCGACATCTGGGCGCAGCGGCGGATGCAGGCGCCTGCGAGTTACGGCGCGGGCGATCTTGCCGGCGCACCCGCGCGCATCGTCGCTTGGTACGCCGATGCCGGCTTCCCGCTGACCGTCGCGACGACGGCACAGCGCGACCGGCTGCCGCCGGCGATCCGCTTGACGATGCTGGCAGCCCTGCTCGCATTCGGCGCATCGACCGGGCTCATCTGGACAACCGCGTATCTGGCGGACCGCGAGATCCGCCGCGTCACAGCGGTCTCGGCCGAGCTTGCCATCGCACGCGACGCAGCCCAGCACGCGCGCGCCGTCGCCGAACAAGCGGCGCACGCCAAGACGCTGCTGCTGGCGCGCTTCAGCCACGAATTCCGCACGCCGCTCAATGCGGTGATCGGCTTTGCCGACATGACGCGGCTCGGCTACGGCGGCGCCATCCCCGAGCGCGCGCGCGAAAATCTCGCCATCATCCACCGGGCCGGGGACCAGCTGCACCGCATGATCGGCACGCTGCTCGATCTGTCGCGCCTCGAACTCGACGACGCGGCGCTCGCCAAAGAGAGCAGCGACTTGAAACAGATCCTGCGCGACGCGGTCGACATGGCGACGGCGGACGCGGCGGCGAAGTCGGTCGAAATCGAACTGCACATGCCGTCCGAGCCGTGCCGGGCCGACTGCGACCGCAGCCGCGTGCTGCAGGTGCTCGTCAATCTCTTGTCGAACGCGGTGCGCAACGGCCCGCACCGCAGCGTGGTTGCGGCAACGCTGCAGATGAACGAAGACGGTGCGGGCTTTCGCGTGCTCGACCAGGGCCCAGGCATCGCGCCCGACCGGCTCAAGACGATCTTCGAACCGTTCGGCGCCGCGCATCCCGACGCCGTACGCCCCACCGGCGTGGGGCTCGGACTTGCGATCTCGGCCCAGATCATGGCCGCCCACGGCGGCAGCCTCACGCTCGAGAACCGCCGCGAAGGCGGGCTGTGTGCAACCGCGATCCTGCCCGGCGGTGCGCCCCTCGCCGCTTAAGCGCCGCGCTGCGCGTTACGCAAAATCGTCGCCGCCGCCGAAGCTGCCGCCATCGTCGTAGCCCGCGTCGTTCGACGCCACGTCGTGGTAGCCCGGATCCTCATAGGCGGGCTCGGGCGCTTGCGCCATGTCGTGCTGTGCCATTTCGGCCGGCGCGGGCGTTTCGGCGGCCGGGCTCGCGGCCTGTGCGGATTGCTGGAAGGCGCCGCCGGGTTCGCTCGCCATCAGCCCGCGCACCGCTTCGAACAGCATGAGCCCGCCTGCAACGCCGGCGGCCGTGGCAAAGGCCGAGCGCAGGAAAGAGCCGCCCTGGGGAGCCGCCGCTTGCGCGCCGGCGTTTTGGCCGAACATGCCGGGCCGCACCATTGGCTGGCCGCCTGCACCCGTCCCAGCGCCCATCGCAGGCACCGAGCTCTTGCGTGCCCAGGGCGAGTTCGGCAACAACCCGTCGAGGAAACTCGCTTTCGCCGGAGCGGCGGGCGCATTGGCTGCGGGCCCGAGCTTGCCTTCAAGCTCGCGGATGCGCTCGTCGGCAAGTTTCAACGCATGCTCCTGCACGAGCGCCATTTGCGTGAGCGTGTAGGCGGCCCCGGCATCGCGCGCGACGGCGTCGCGGATGAAGGCTTCGGCCTCGCGGTCTTTCTGCGCGGCCGGTTCCTGGTTTTTGGCGATCCGCTCGAACAGCTCGCCGATCATTTTTTTCTCGTCGGGCGTCATGGCAATTCACCTTTTTGCGGGGGAAAATTTCGACTGCAAGTATGCCACAGCGCGCATGACAAAACGAATCGCCCTGCCGCCGGCTAGGCCGGCTCCGCCGCGAACTCGGCGAGGTCCTTGGCGAGATCGGCCACGGCCGCATCCCACAGGCGCTGGCCTGCTTCGATCGACGCGAGGTTCGGGTTCGAGCCGATGCGCCCGTCCGGGAAATTGCGCCGATAGTCGGCCGCATCCGTAAACGTGCCGCGCGGGGCGATCTCGGGCTCGAGCTTCATCTTGCGCACGGCCTGCGGATAGACGGCCCAGGTCAGCGCCACTTCGGACGGTGTGGCGTGGCTGCCTTCGGCCCCTGCATAAAGTTCGCGGCTGATTTCTTTGACGCGGCCCGAATCGTACCAGTTGCGCAGGCGGCAGCGGATATTCGGGCGGTTGGACGCACGCATCAGCGAGGCTTCGGCATAGATCTCCGAGAACGCGGCGCTGAAGGGCGCCACGTTGCCGCCATGCCCGTTCACGAAATAGAAATGCGTGAAACCGTGACGCGCGAGGCTCTCCACGTTGTCCTTCACGACCGCGATCAGGGTCGAGGGGCGCAAGGTCATCGAGCCCGGAAAGGCCAGATGGTGCTGCGCCATGCCGACGGCGATCGTGGGGGCCACCAGCGTGTTCGTGGTCTCGCCCAATTTGCGGCCCACCGCCTCGCCGCAGATCGCGTCGGTGCCGATCAGGCCCGTGGGCCCGTGCTGCTCGGTCGAGCCGATCGGCACGATAATGGCGGTCGAGCGCTTGAGGTAGGTTTCGACCTCGGGCCAGGTTTGCAGATGCAGCAGCATGGGGCGTTTCCTCCGGATTTGGGGCGGGGATCATGCGGCGCTTTGGCCCTCTCGACAAGACGGGCCGACGCGGGCTAGAAGCCCCCTAGCTTTTCACCTGCCTATTCGTCCCCGATCAGGAGTGCGGCCCCGTGAAGATCACCCAGAAGGTCAAGAAGATCCTCGCCAACTACGAAAGCGACAATCCCGGCACCAAGGCGAACTTGGCCCGCATCCTTTCGACCGGCAAACTCGCAGGGACCGGCAAGCTCGTGATCCTGCCGGTGGACCAGGGCTTCGAGCACGGCCCCGCCCGCTCCTTCGCCCCCAACCCCGACGCCTACGATCCGCACTACCATTACCAGCTCGCGATCGATGCGGGCTGCTCGGCCTACGCGGCCCCGTTGGGCCCGCTCGAAGCGGGGGCGGATACGTATGCGGGTGCGATCCCGACCATCCTCAAAATGAACTCGTCCAACAGCCTTGCCACGATCAAGGACCAGGCCGTGACCGCGTCGGTCGGCGACGCGCTGCGCCTGGGCTGCTCGGCCATCGGCTTTACGATCTATCCCGGGGCCGAAGACCAGTTCGCGATGATGGAAGAAATCCGCGAGCTCTCGGAAGAAGCCAAGTCGGTCGGCATTGCGACCGTGATGTGGAGCTATCCGCGCGGCGGCAAGCTCGACAAAGCCGGCGAAACCGCACTCGACGTGACGGCCTATGCCGCCCATCTCGCGGCCTTGCTGGGCGCGCACATCATCAAGGTGAAGCCGCCGACCAATGTGCTTTGGCAGCCGGAAGCCAAGGCCGCCTACGAGAAGGCCAATGTCGACATCTCGACGCTCGACAAGCGCATCGCGCACGTTGTGCAGAGCTGCTTCAACGGCCGCCGCCTCGTGGTGTTCTCGGGCGGCGAAGCCAAGGACGAAGCCGCGTTGCTCGCGGAAGTGACGGCGCTGCGCAATGGCGGGGCGACGGGCTCGATCATCGGGCGCAACGCCTTCCAGCGCAAACGCGAAGACGCGCTCGCTCTGCTCGGCAAGATCATCGATATCTACAAGAGCTGAGGACCGCAAGCTTGCCCGCACGCACGGCACTTTATCTGATCACGCCGCCGGAACTCGATCCGGCGAAGTTCGCACCCCTGCTCGACGCAGCTTTGGAAGCGGGCGACGTCGCCAGCTTCCAGCTGCGCCTCAAAGGGGCAACAGATGCCGCGATCGCCAAAGCGGTCAAGGTTCTGATGCCGATCGTGCACAAGCACAATGTCGCGTTCCTGATCAACGACCGGCCCGATCTTGCGACCAAGCTCGATTGCGACGGCGTGCATATCGGCCAGGAAGACGGCACGCTTGCCCAAGCGCGCGCCATCGTCGGCAAGGACCGGATCGTGGGCGTCACCTGCCACGATTCGATGGATCTCGGCTTCGAAGCCGCCGACGGCGGGGCCGACTACGTCGCCTTCGGCGCGTTCTTCGCGTCGAAGACCAAAGAAAAGCCCAAGGGTGCCGCGACCGTCGATCTCATCGAAGATTGGGCCGCGACGATCACGGTCCCGTGCGTGGCGATCGGCGGCATCACGCCCGAAAATTGCGGCCCGCTGGTGGCCGCGGGTGCCGATTTCCTCGCGGTCAGCGACGCCGTGTGGAACCACCCGAAAGGCCCCGCCGCCGCGATGAAAGAATTCGCGGAAGCGATCAAAGCGAACACGCCGAGCGACGGCTAGGCCGCGCGCCGCCCCACATGTGCTGCCTCGTAGACGAGGCGGCCTGCGACAAAGGTTGCCGCGACGCGCGGGAGTGCTCCCGACACGTCGATGGCGATGCAATCGGCGCGTTTGCCGGCTGCAAGCGTGCCGCGGTCGGCAAGGCCGGCGGCGCGCGCCGGGTTTTCCGAAATCAGCGGCCAGAATTCGGCCAAGCCCGCCGCACCGCCGCCCAAACGCCACGCGGCCTGCAGCAATGCCGGGTAGTAGTAGTCCGACGCCAGAATGTCGCACAGGCCCGCGCGCACCAAGGTTTCGGCCGAGACCAGCGACAGATGGCTGCCGCCGCGCACCACGTTGGGCGCGCCCATGATCACATGGTCGCCTGCGGCTTGTGCGGCCTCGGCGGTGGCGCGCGTCAGCGGAAATTCGGATATGCGGCACCCAAGGCTCCGGAATGCGGCGCGGTCTTCGGGGCTGCGGTCGTCGTGGCTCGCGATCGCAATGCCCGCAGCGCGCGCGGCCGATGCGAGCCGTCGGTTCGCAGTCGCAACGTCCGGCGCAAAGGCCGCAACGCGGTCGAGGAGCGATGCGAAGTCTTCGGCCTTCAGCCCCGTGCGCTCGACGATCTTGGCGGCGTGTGCCGGCCCGCGCGACGCTTTCAGCATGCCGGTCGTGTGGTCGTTGAACGCCAGCAGCGCCACGCGGCCCTCGGCAAGCCACGCTTCGGCCGCGTCGAGCGCGTCGAGATTGAACGTCTCCCAGCGCAGATGCAGTTTGGTGTCGCACGCCAGATGCGGCCGGATGCGCTCGAGCGCATCGACGAAATGCCGCGCGCGCTCGGTGCTGCGCAAGCCCGGCTCCCACGACCAGGTCAGCGCGTGGAACGCCGTCGTGATGCCGTTGGCGACCAATTGCCGGTCGGTCTCGAACAGCGCGATGTCGTCGGCGAAATAGACGCCCGGCCGCGGCATCGCCTGGCGCTCGAACGCGTCGCCGTGGATGTCGACGATGCCGGGCAGCAGCAGCAAGCCGCGCGCATCCCAGATCTTCGCGTCGCCGCCGGCGGCGCCGAACCGGCCGTCGGTCATTTCGATTTCGGCTTCAACCGGCGCGCCGTCCGGTGCTGGAATGCGGGCATTGACGATACGCGTCGGGTGCATGCGTCTGGTTCCTTCGGAGGTTTCGCACCGTCATACCCTCGGAACGTTACGGTTTTTCGCTTTTCGCGCACAAGAGTCACAGAAGCCTCACGGATGCGTCATGTCAAAGCAATGCACCGGCGCGATGAAGATGAGCTTCGCCACACCGTTTCGGGAGGAACGACCATGATCCGCCGCCATTTCCTTGCCCTTGCAGCACTTGCGGCCCTCGCAAGTCCCGCTTACGCGCAAACGCCGGCCGAACTGCGCTTTGCCGTGACCGACGTCGTCGGCCTCGAGAATCTGCAGCGCGAATGGGGGCCGTTCCAGAAGGCCCTCGAAGCGCGAACGGGCCTCAAGCTGGCGTTTTTCGCCGTCACCAACCGCACGGCGGCGGTCGAGGCGATGAACGCCAAGCGCGTCGATCTCGTTTTCACCGGGCCTGCCGAATACGTCGTGTTCCGCACCCGCACCAACGCCGTGCCGGTCATCGCCCTGCAGCGCACCGACTACTACGCCAACGTGGTCGTGCGCGCCGACAGCGGCATCACGGAAGTCTCCGAACTCAAGGGCAAAAAGGTCGCGTTCGGGGCGATCGGCTCGACCTCGCGCCATTTGGGGCCGATGCAGGTGCTGGCCGACCAAGGCCTCAACCCGCGCGAAGACTTCCAGATCACGCACGTGTCGGCCAATGTCGGCTTCGAAGCGCTGAAGCGCGGCGACGTCGCGGCGATGGGCATGAACTACACCGACTTCCAGCGCCTCGTCGAACGCGACCCGGCCACGCCCTATTTCGTGATCGCGCGCGGCCGCGACCTGCCGCTCGACCTCATTCTGGCGGGCGCGCATGTCGAGGCGTCTGTCGTGGAGCGCCTGCGCAAGGGCATCGCCGACAACGCGGCCGAAATGACCAAAGCGATCCTGGCGGGCGAAGGCGAGAACGTGAAGTTCAAAGGCATGTCGTGGGTGCCGTCGATCCGCGACGCGGACTACAACTACGTGCGCAAGATGTACCGCACGATCGGCCAGACCCAGTTCGGCGAATTCGTCGGGAACTGAGCCGATGTTGCTGGATGCCGAGCGCGATGCGGCGACGCCGCACGCGCCCGCGCGTCCGGCGCCCGCTTTGTCATCGGGCGTTCTCGAAGTGGCCGGCCTCGCCAAGCGCTTCGGCGCCGACAAGCCGGTCTTTTCGGACGTCTCGTTCGCCGTCGGCAAAGGCGAGGCGGTTGCTCTGCTCGGCGCCAACGGGGCCGGCAAATCGACGCTGCTGCGCTGCTGCCTGCGGCTGATCGAGCCCGATGCGGGGTCGATCAAGCTGTTCGGCCGCGAACTCGTCGGCGCGTCGGCGGCGCCGCTGCGCGAACTTCGCGCGCGGGTCGGCTTTGTCTTCCAGCGCCACAATCTGGTGCCGCGCCTCAGCGCGCTTTCGAACACGATCCATGGCGCGCTGGGCCGCAGCGCGTCCGCCGGGCTGTGGTCGCCCCGGCTCTGGTCGCAGGCACTCGCCCCCGACGGCTTGCGCGCAGAAGCGCTCGCGTGCCTTGCGCGGGTGGGCCTGGCCGACATCGCGGCACGGCGCGCCGACCGGCTGTCGGGCGGGCAGTCGCAGCGCGTGGCGGTGGCGCGCGCCCTGATGCAGCAGGCCGAGATCGTTTTCGCCGACGAACCGGCGGCGAGCCTCGATCCGGCGGCAGGTGCCGAGGTCATGGCGCTGTTTGCCGACCTCAACCGACGCGAAAAGCTGACCTTCGTTTACACGACGCACAACCTTGCCCATGCGCTCGAGTTTTCCGACCGCGTCATTGCACTGCGCGCGGGCCGCATTGAAATCGACGCGCCCACGCAGAGCCTGCGCGCCGACGATCTGAGGGGCCTCTATGGCTGACCGCAGCGTCCCGGCTCTGCCGCCGCGCTTCGAACGCCCCGGCTTGCTCGCCTTCGTGCTGTGGGTGGCGGCCGGTGCATTGTTCGTGTCGGCGCTGCGCGGGACCGGATTTTCGGCCACAGAATTCTTCCACGGCATTCCCAATATCGTGCGCATCGTCGGCGAGATGTTTCCGCCCTCGCCGGACCGGCTGGCCAAGGTCGGCTGGGCGCTGCTGGAAACGTTCCAGATGGCCTTGGTGGGTACTGCGGCCGGCGTGGCGCTGAGCCTGCCGCTCGCGATCCTCGCCACGCGCCATCTGACGCCGCATCCGGTTTTCTACCACGCGGCGCGCGCGCTGATCGCCCTGTTCCGGACCGTTCCCGACCTTGTCTGGGCATTGATTTTCGTCGTGGCGGTCGGGCTCGGGCCGTTTGCGGGCACGCTTGCGATCATGATCGACAAGATCGGTTTCTGCGGCCGGTTTTTTGCCGAAGCGATGGAAGAGGCCGACCGCAATCCGCAGGAGGCGCTGCGCGCGATCGGGGCGGGCCGCGTGTCGGTCATTGCGGCCGCCGTGCTGCCGGCAGCCCTGCCGTCGATGGTCAACACGTCGCTGTTCAGCCTCGAAAAAGCCACGCGGTCTTCGGTCGTGCTGGGCCTCGTTGGGGCGGGCGGAATCGGGATCGAACTGCAAGTTTCGATGGAGCTGTTCCGCTATGCCGAGGCCTCGACGATCATCATCGCGATCTTCGCGCTCGTGATCGCGGTCGAACGTTTCAGCGCGTGGCTGCGCCGCCGCATGATCTGACGGCCAAGCGTCAAACGTCGAACCCCGCGAGCCGCGCGACGACGAGCGCCGCAAATCCCGCCAAGCCCGCCGCACAGCCGAAATTGAGCGTGCGCCACAGAAACGGGCCGATCATGCGGCGCGTGGCGGCGACCAAGCCGGCGCATACGAAGCACCACAGCAGCGACGCCGCCATGAAGCCGGCCAGAAACACGGCGAAGGGCTGCCAGCCCGCGTGGCCGGGAGCGAGCACCGCGATGGTGCCGCCCAAGCCCGCCCAATAGGTGATGTTCATCGGGTTCGACAGCGACATGGCCGCGCCCACCGCGATCCCGGTTTTGTCCGCGACCCCTGCGGGCTCGTTCGGATCGAAAGCGGGCACCGGCGACAGCCCGTCGCGCACGCTTTGGGCGGCAAGCCACAGCAGCAACGCCGCACCGGCAAGGGCGAGCGGCGCTTCCACATGCGGCAACGCGAACAGCGCCCCCGCCCCGGCCAGGCCCAGCACGGCCCAGGTGAAGTCGCCCACGAGCGAGCCCACCTGCACCGCGAAGGCCGGGCCGTAGCCGCCGCGCAAGCCGCGGCGCAAGGTTTCGGCGAACACCGCACCCGGCACGACGTTGAACAGCAGCCCCAGAAAAAACGCCGCGACGAAAAGTTCGCTCACGCAGGAAGCTCCGCCGCCAACACCTGGCCCGTATCGGAATCGGTCAACAGCAAGGTGCGGCCGTCGGGGGCGAGAACGGCGTTCGTGATCGCGCGGCCGCCGCAGCTTGCGATCCGAAACAGCGGCTCGCCCCACTTGCTCAACACCCAAGCGCAGCCATGCCCCGGATCGCACACGATCACGCGGTCTTGGCCGTCGACCACAAGCCCGTCGGGGCCCGACACGCCGCCCGGCAATTGCGCGAACAGCTGCGTCTTGGCGCCGAGCGTGCCGGGATCGGCATTCACGCGCCAGATTTGGCCTGCCCGCGTCAAGGCGACATAGAGATGCGTGCCCGCGCGGTTGAAGGCGAGCCCGTTGGGGCTCGGGCAATTGCCGAGAATGCGCGACAAAGCCCCGTCCGCCCCCAGCCGATAGACGCGGCCCGTGGGATCGTGCAGACCCGTCTGGCCTTGGTCGGTGAACCACACCGAACCGTCGGCCGCCAGAGCGAGATCGTTGAGGCCCTTGAAACTCTCGCTGTGCTGGGTCGCGAGCACGCTTGCGACAGCGCCCGTGCCCGCATCGATCGCAACGAGGCCGCGGCGATAGTCGGCCACCAGCAACGTGCCGTCGGCGCGCACTTTGAGCCCGTTGGGCCAGCCTTCGTACCGCACGACGACGCGCCAATCGCCCGCCGGCGACACGGCGAGCGCGCGCCCGAACGGAATATCCACAAGATAGAGCGTGCCGTCGGCAGCCAGGCACGGGCCTTCGAGAAAACTATCGACCGCCTGCCCGCCTTTGTTGGCGTCGGCCCATTCCGAGCGGGCGGGTGCGCGCAAGCTTTCCGGCAGGCGCGCATGGACCTTGGTGGCGATATCGCGCGGCGGCGCAAACCAGCTCATAACGGCTTCCTTTTGATGCCGGGGTTTCCGGGTTGCCATTCGGACAAACCCACGTTAGTTTCCCGGCCCTTCCCGAACCCTGGACATTTCGGCGGATATTAGAATGAAGATCATCGGCAGCGCCATCCGTGCGGGCAACGTCATCGAAGTCGACGGCAAGATGTGGCGCGTCATCAAGCACAATATCGTGAGCCCGGGCAAAGGGGGCGCCTTCAACCAGATCGAAGTGCGCGACATCAAGACCGGCACCAAATCGAACATGAAGTTCCGCTCCGACGAAACGTGCGAGTTGCTGCGCGTCGAGGAGAAGGATCTGCAGTATCTCTACAAGGAAGGCGAACAATACACGTTCATGGACAACCAGTCCTACGAACAGGTGACGCTCGACGAAGAGATGATCGGCGATCCGGCGGCGTTCCTGACCGACAACATGGTCGTGTCGGTGCAGTTCATCGAAGGCATTCCGGTCGGCGTCGAGCTGCCGGTGACGGCGATCTGCACGATCGTCGAGGCAGACGCGGTCGTCAAAGGCCAGACGGCGTCCTCGTCCTACAAGCCGGCTTTGCTCGACAACGGCGTCAAGATCGGCGTGCCGCCGTTCGTGGCCGCGGGCGAGCGCGTGGTCGTGAACATCGCCGAACGCGCGTACGTCGAACGCGCCAAAGACTAAATGCGCCCGACCGCACGATCGGCCCTCTACAACGTGATGGAACGCGCGGCGCGCAAGGCCGGGCGCAATCTCGTGCGCGATTTCGGCGAGGTCGAGCAGCTGCAGGTCTCGGTCAAGGGGCCCAGCGACTTCGTCTCGACCGCCGATCTCGGCGCCGAGCGCACCTTGCGCAGCGAGCTTGAAAAGGCGCGGCCCGGCTATTCGTTCCTGCTCGAAGAGGGCGGAGCGGTCGCGGGCAAGGATCCCGACCATTGCTGGATCATCGATCCGCTCGACGGCACGACGAACTTCCTGCACTCGATCCCGCATTTCGCGATTTCGATCGCCCTCGTCCACAAAGACGACATTCTGGCGGGGCTGGTGTTCAACCCGGTCACCGACGAGCTTTATTTCGCCGAAAAAGGCCGCGGCGCGTTCTTGAACGACCGGCGTTTGCGCGTGTCGGGCCGCCGCGATCTGGGCGAAGCGCTGATCGGCACCGGCGTGCCGTTCCGCGGCATGGGCAACCATCCGCATTATCTGAAGCTTTTGGCCGCCACGATCGCCGAAACGGCGGGCGTGCGCCGGGCCGGTGCTGCCGCCCTCGATCTTGCCTATGTGGCCGCCGGGCGACTCGACGGATTCTTCGAAATCGGCTTGAAGAAGTGGGACATCGCGGCCGGTCTGCTGCTGATCAAAGAAGCGGGCGGTTTTGCCGGCGACATCGACGGCGGGCCGGATGCGCTGGCCACCGGCAATGTCGTTGCCGGCAATGCCAAATTGTTCGACCGGCTTGGCAAATTGCTTCGCGAAGCGGGCGGATCGAGTTCTCCCCAGGTTTGAGTCCGGGCGGCGTGCAAAGCCGTTGTTTGCCGCGGCTGCATCGGGGTAAGGTCGAGCCCTTATGAGCGCACATCAGATTCCCCGCACCCCCCTCTTGGCCGCAAGCGTCTTGGCTCTGGGCCTTGCCGTTGCCGCAACGCCGCTGGCCGCCCAACAGCAACTGCGCCAGCCGCGCCCGAGCGTCGAGGTCGATTGGTCGGTCCTCGACGAGATGCCCGTACCCGGTGCGGAAACGCCGCAATTGCGCCTGCCGCGCAGCGTTACGGGCCAAGGGGCCACGGGCCCTGCCGCAAATGCCGCCGGTTTGACGCCGCCGCGCACGGCGCCGACGCCGCTTGCCGCCGCGCCGACCAGCCCGGTAACGCGCGCGCCGTTGGTGCCGCCCTCGGGCGGCGGTTTCGTGCCGCCCGCAGCCCCGCCGACCTTCGGCGACGCTGCTCCTTCGACCGCCGTCCCGGTGCCCGCAACGCCGGCCAATCCGCTCGGCGCCCCGCCTTCCCCGCCGCCCACAACGGCCGCTGCCCCGCAGCCCTTGGCAGCACCGTCGGCAGCGCCGCGCCCGGCCGCCCCGACGCTCAATTCGTCGACGCCCGCACCGACCGCGATGGCAAGCGCCCCGCCGCCGCCGCCCTCGGCCAACGTGATGCGCGCGCCGCAG
Source organism: Telmatospirillum sp. (assembly GCA_020248985.1). Classification (GTDB taxonomy): domain Bacteria; phylum Pseudomonadota; class Alphaproteobacteria; order CACIAM-22H2; family CACIAM-22H2; genus Tagaea. The sequence goes on from JADCGL010000002.1 coordinate 30,332, forward strand.
ACGATCGCCCCCCCGGCGCCTGGTGCGTCGGCGACAACCGCGCCGGCCCCGAGCGCGCCAGCGCCCGCCGCTATCGCACCGCCGCCCGCTCCGATCGCCGCCGCGGCACCGCCGCCGGCCCCCGTTCCGGTCGCCCCGGCACCTGTCGCAGCGCCGGCGCCTGCCCCGGCAGCCGCTGCAGCGTCCGCCGCACCGGCGCAAGTTGCCGCTGCACCGGCGGCACGCGCTGCGACCGATCCGATTGCACGCCTGGGTTTTGCGGCCGGCGGTGCCGATCTTGCCGCCGACGCGCGCCCGGCCTTGGCGCGCGTGATTGAAGAATTGCAGCGCGATACGGCCGCGCGCCTGCAGCTGCAGGCCTTTGCTTCGGGCGGCGACGACCAGGGCGGCCAGGCACGGCGCTTGTCGCTGTCGCGCGCCCTTTCGGTGCGCGGCTATCTGATCGAACAAGGGATCGCCTCGACGCGCATCGACGTGCGCGCACTGGGCCGTGCGAGCGACGGGCCGCCCGACCGCGTCGACGTGCTGCTGATCCGCCGCTAGCCGCCGGGCCCGGAAAAGCGAGCGCCGCGATGGACCAGCCGATCGGCCGCCCGACCCGTTTTCTGGTTCGCACTTTGCTGTTTCTGGCCGCCGTCGGCGGCGTGGTCTATCTGCTGTTCGACGGCATCGCCGAAGCCTTCCAGCACCATCTGGCGCTGAACGGCCTCATTCTCGGCGTGCTGGCCTTGGGCATTCTGTTCAATTTCCGCCAGATCGTTTCGCTGAACGCCGAAATCGCGTGGATCGACAAGTTCCGCGCGAACCGTCCGGCGCTGTCGAACGAAACGCCGCCGCGCCTGCTGGCCCCCATGGCCAAAATGCTCGGCGAGCGCACCGGGCGCTTCAGCCTGTCGACCGCCTCGATGCGCTCGCTGCTCGATTCGATCGGCAGCCGCATGGACGAGAGCCGCGATCTGTCGCGCTATCTCGTGGGGCTGCTGATCTTCCTGGGCCTGCTCGGCACGTTCTGGGGCTTGCTGCAAACCGTGGCGGCCGTGGGCGGTGTCGTTTCCACGCTCTCGGCTTCGACCGACACGGCGACGTTGTTCAACGATCTGCAGGCCGGCCTCAAAGCGCCGCTGACCGGCATGGGCACGGCCTTCGGCACGTCGCTGTTCGGCCTCGCAAGCTCGATCGTGCTGGGCTTCTGCGACCTGCAGGCAGGCCAGGCGCAGAACCGCTTCTACAACGATCTCGAAGAATGGCTGTCGGCGCAAACGCGCCTCTCGACCGGCTCGATCGGCGGCGGCGAAGGCGGGGAGACCGTGCCCGCCTACATCCAAGCGCTGCTCGAGACGACGGCCGACAATCTCGAAAATCTGCAGCGCACGATGGCGCGGGCCGAAGACGGGCGCGCCACGTCCGCAGGTGCGAGCCTGCAGCTCATCGACAAGCTCGGCCAGCTCGCCGACCAGATGAAGGCCGAGCAGCAATTGCTGCTGAAACTCGCCGAGGGCCAGATCGAATTGCGCACCGCCCTGCTCAAGATGGCCGAGACGCCGCGCGCGTCCGGCGGCGGTGCCGCGATGGACGACGCCACGCGCCTGCATATCCGCAACATGGATCTGGCCTTGGCGCGCATGGTCGAAGAAGGCAGTGCGGGCCGCCTGCAGATGACGCAGGACATCCGCAACGAGATCCGGCTGTTGGCGCGCACCATCGCCAACCTCGCCGAAGAACCGCGGAGCTAGGCAAGCCATGCGCGGCGGCTCGCGACGGCACGTGCGCACGATCGACGTGTGGCCGGGCTTCGTCGATGCGCTCGCCACCCTCGTCATCGCGGTCGTGTTCGTGATGATGGTGTTCGCGGTCTTCCAGTTCTATCTCAAAGACGTGATCGCCGGGCGCGACGACCAGCTGGCGCGCGCCTCGGCCCAGCTTTCGGAACTCGCCGCCACGCTGGCCCTCGAACGGCGCCAAACGCAGGACATGCGCACGCGCTTCGAAAGCGTGATGGCCGAATTGCAGGCAAGCCTTGCCGAGCGCGACAAGCTCAAAGCCGACGCCGAAGCCGCCACGGCCCTCTCGGCCGAGCGCGCCAAAGCCCTCGAAGACGCCAACAAGACGATCGAAGCCGACCGCGCCAAGGTCGAGATGCAGCTGCGCGAGCTCGAAGCGCTCGCCTCGATGCGGCTCGAGATGGAACGGCGCTTGGCCGCCGCCGAAGAGGCCAACACGGCCGAAAAACGCGTTTCGAGCGAAGCGCAGGCGCAAGTGGCGCTGCTCAATCGCCAAACGGCCGAATTGCGCGAGCAATTGCGCCGCTTGGAAGCGATCCTTGCCGAGTCCGAACGCAAATCGGCCGAGGCGCAGGCGCAGATCGTCGATCTCGGACGGCGCTTAAACTTGGCGCTTGCGAGCCGCGTGGAAGAGCTCAGCCGCTACCGCTCCGAGTTTTTCGGCCGGCTGCGCCAAGCGCTCGGCGACCGCGCGGAAGTGCGCATCGTCGGCGACCGCTTCGTGTTCCAGTCCGAAGTGCTGTTCGCTTCGGGCGCTTCCACGATCGAGCTCGACGGCGGACGGCAATTGCAGCGCCTGGCCGAAGTGCTGCGCGAGACCACATCGCGCATTCCGAAGGAAATCGACTGGGTGCTTCAGGTGACGGGACACACCGACCGCCGCCCCATCGCCACGCGCGAATTTCCGTCGAACTGGGAATTGTCGTCCGCGCGCGCGATTTCGGTCGTGCGCTTCCTGATGGCCAACGGCCTGCCGCCCGAGCGGCTGCAGGCCGCGGGCATGGCCGAATTCCAGCCCATCGACGAGCGCGACGACGAGGTCGGCTGGCGGCGCAACCGGCGCATCGAATTGCGACTCACCAATCGATGAGCTGGCCGATGCGGCGGCGGCGTTTCTTGATCGCCGGGTTCTGTTTCCTCGGCACGACCGCCGCGGCCCAGACGCCCGCGTTCGACGCGGGCTTTGCCGAATTCCGCCGCGAACGCGGCCTGCAAGTCACGGTCCCCGATGCGCGCCTCGTGGCGGTCGCTTCCGCCATCGCGGCCGACAATGAAACACGCGGGCGCCTCGACCATCGCGACGGCCAGGGGCGCGACCTTGCCGAACGGGCCGCGGCCACGCGCACCGCGTGGCGCATCGTCGCCGAGAATCTCGCGGTGGGGGCGGCCAACGAAAGCGAAGCGCTCGATCTGTGGATCGCTTCGCCGCCGCATCGCACCAATTTGGAGCTGCCCGCCATCACGCGGCACGGGCTGGCGCGCGTGAAGAGCTATTGGGCGCTCATCGTGGCGGGCTGACGCGGATGGCGCCCAGCTTCGTTTTCGCACAAGCCGCCGAGAGCGATTTCGAAACGCTCTTAGCCCTGCGCATTGCGGCCTTGCGCGACAGTCTTGACCGGCTCGGCCGCTTCGATCCCGTGCGTACGCGCGCGCGCTTCCGCGCGACGTTCGATCCCACCGCATTGCGCCTCGTGCGCGTAAACGGCGAACTCGCCGGCTCCATCGCGCTCAGCCGCCGCGCCGACGCATTCGAGATCGAACATTTTTTCATCTGTCCCGCGCGGCAGAAAAACGGCCTCGGCAGTGCGGTGCTGGCCGCCATCCTCGCCGAGACCGACGCGGCGGGCGTCAAAGTGCGCTTGGGCGTGCTCAAAAAGAGCGATGCCGTACGCTTCTACGAACGCCACGGCTTCCGCCGCACGCACAGCGAAGAATGGGACGATTATTTCGAAAGGCGCCCCGGCGGCGTTTGAGCTAGCAGCCGCCGGCCCCCGCCAGCACTTCGCGCATGCACGCCGATCCGAGCATGCCGCGCAGGCTGCCGTCAGCACCGCGCACGATCCCGCTGCGCACGCCCGCCGGCGCGCCGCCGATATAAGCGGCCAGATAGCGCAGATGCGTGTCGAGCCGTTCGACGCGGTTGCGGCCCTGCGCCATCGCCTCGCAGCTGCGGTCGGTGCCCTCGATCTCGCGTTCGGCGCGCAGCAGCAGCATGTCGGACGCCGCATATTCGGCCGCCATGTCGCGCGCGATCTGGCCGGCGGCATAGGCGGGTGCGAGCACCGTGCCGTAGGGCCACAGCTGGTAGCCTGCACAGCGCTCGCGTTCGAACGGCGCGAGGGGTGCGTCGGCGCGCGGCGCGCGGCGGTCGTCGAAATAGAGATGGCTTTCGGGCGACAGCACCACAAAGCGCACGCGAACGCCCGCCGCCCGCGGCGCGGCAAGCCCCTTGGCGATCGCGGCGTAGAGCTGCACGAGGCGCGCGCTTGCGCCGTAGCCGACGAGTTGGATTTCCTCGAGATCGGGATATTGCTGGCGGTCGGCCAGATACAGCAGAAGCGCATCGAGCACCGAGAAGGACGAGACCGGCACGCTTGCGTCGCGCAGCGTCACGGGCCGCGTCGAGCCGCCGATCATCCAATTGTCGACCGTCCAACGCGCGAAATCGGGGCCGAGCTGGTGGCGGTCGATGTCCTGCTGGGAGAGGAACTGCGGCACCAGCAGCGCCGCGTCGCCGCCTTCGGCAAGCCGCGGGCCCAGCGACGTCTTCAGCGCGTCGTAGACCGCAAAGGCGTCGCGCGTCGGCGTCTGGATCGCGATCGTGGCGCGCTTGATGCCGGGATGCGCTTCGACGAGCTTCACGTTCGAATAAACCGGCAGCAGCGTGGTGAGCCCGCCCTCGACCGGAACCGCGAAATCCTGGTCGGACAGAACTTCCGTCGGGCGCAGCACCTGGTTGCGCAGGCTCACCGTCGGGCTGCTGCTGCACGCGGCCAACACGGCGAACGTCGCTGCAGCCAACATGACGCGCAGGCAAACGGATTTCATGGCGCCACCTTGCGATAGTTGGACGACGGATCGGCATCGACCGGACCCACATTGAACTGCAGGGCCGCAAGCCGCGCATAAAGCCCGCCTTCGGCCGCGAGGCGCGCATGCGGACCCTCGGCGACTTTGCGGCCGCGATCGAGCACGATGAGCCGGTCGGCGCGCACGACGGTTGCCAGACGGTGCGCGATCGCGACCACCGTGCGGCCCTGGCCGAGCTTTTCGAGGGCCGCCTGCACGTAGCGCTCGCTTTCGGCATCGAGCGCGCTCGTCGCCTCGTCGAGCAGCAGCAAGGCCGGATCGCGCACAAGCGCGCGCGCGATCGCAATGCGCTGGCGCTGGCCGCCCGAGAGGCGCACGCCGCGCTCGCCCAGATACGTGTTCCAGCCCTGCGGCAGGCGCTCGGCGAATTCGTCGACATAGGCCGCACGTGCGGCCGCCATCACGTCGGCGTCGCTCGCCCCGGCGCGGCCGTAGCGGATATTCTCGATCACGTCGGCCGCGAAAATCGTCGGTTCCTGCGACACGAGACCGATGCGCGCGCGCACCTCGGCGGGGTCGGCTTTGGCGAGATCCACGCCGTCGAGCCGCACCGTGCCGATCTGCGGATCGTAGAAACGCAGCAGCAATTGGAACACGCTGGTTTTGCCGGCCCCCGACGGACCGACAAGCGCCACCGTCTCGCCTTCGCGCACCGCGAAGGAAAGGTCTTCGAGTGCGGCACGGTCGGGGGCGGACGGATAGCGGAACGTGACATTTTCGAACGAGGCCGCCCCGCCGCGGCCTGCAGGGAAGATCGCGGGCGCGGCCGGCGTCGCGATGTCGGGCCGGCTGTCGAGCAGTTCGAACAGACGTTCGGAGGCACCGGCCGCACGCTGCATGTCGGCCATGAATTCCGAAATGGCGCCGAAGGCGCTCGCAACGACGATGGCGTAGAACACGAAGGCGCTGAGCTGGCCCACCGTGATCTCGCCCTTGAGCGCGCCGTGCCCGCCGATCCACAGAACGAAGCCGACAGCGCCGAACACGAGCAGCATCACGAGCCCGATCATGGCCGAGCGCGCGGCCGCCCGGCGCGCATTGGCGCCGAAGGCTTCTTCGACGCGCGCATCGAACTTGTCGCCGTCGGCCTGCTCGCGGTTGAAAGCCTGCACCGTACGGATCGCGTTCAGCGTTTCGTCGATGTCCGCACCCACATCGCCGAGCCGGTCCTGGCTTTCGCGGCTCAAGGCGCGCACGCGGCGGCCGAAGAAGATGATCGGGGCGACGACGAGCGGCACCACCAAAAGCGCCATCATCGTGAGCTGCGGCGAGGTGATCGCCATCATCGCAATGCCGCCCACCAGCAGCAGCACGTTGCGCAAGGCCATCGACGCGGTCGAACCGACGATCGTCTGGATCGCGGTCGTGTCGGCCGTCAGGCGCGAGACGACTTCGCCCGTGCGCGTGGCCTCGTAGAAGGCCGGCGACAGGCGCAGCGTGCTGGCGAACACGGCTTTGCGCAGATCGGCCGTCACGCGCTCGCCAAGCCACGTCACGAGATAGGAGCGCGCGTAGGTCGCCCCTGCGAGCAGCAGCACGAAGCCGACAAGCCCGCCCAACGCGGCATCGAGCAACGAGGCGTCGCCGCTCGCGAACCCGGCATCGATGAGCCAGCGCAACGCGCTGCCGAGTCCGAGCACGGAACCCGCAGCAAGCGTGAGTGCCACGGCCGCAGCGGCCATGCGCAGGCGATAGGGGCGCAGGAAACCGCCGAGCCGCAGCAGAATGCGGAAATTGCGGCTGACGGGGCGCGGGGCAGTGGAGGAGCGGGGATCGGCCATCGGATGCGCCACTCTAGCCCAAGGCCACCGAATGTCCGACGCATTCGGCAAGGTCGGCGCTGATTTGCGCGTCGAGCGTTTGCGCGCCGCGCGTCGAGCGCCATGCGTCGGTGCCCGAATCGTAGGTGTAGTGCGAGGCGCCCGACACTGGCGACGACAGCCAGATCTGGCGCGTGGGCTGATGCTTGTTGGCGATGAAAGTGCGCCCGTCGGCGAGTTCGACGGTCAGAATGCCGTGCGCCAGATCGATGTCCGGATCGTCGGCATCGAGGGCGGCTTCGAGATTTTGCGCGAGCCGCACCAAGGTCCGGTCGGCCACAAGGGCGAATTCGCTGTCGTCCATGCGCGCGTGCTGTCCCCCGAAAAAGCTCAATTCGACCCGCGAATTAGCATGGCTCCCGCAAAAGGTCGAGAGGGGCTTGGGCAGGTCGTTTTGCGGTCCTTCTGCGTTGCCTTGCAAGCGGGCGGACAAGCCTGTATAAGCGCGCGTCTTGAAACGGGGTGCCCTTTGGCGGCCCCGGTCCTGTTTGGGGAAATCCCGGAGCGTTCCATGAAGGCCAATGTCCATCCTGACTACCATGAAATCAACGTCGTGATGACCGACGGCACGAGCTTCAAAACGCGCTCGACGATGGGCAAGGCCGGCGACACGCTGCGTTTGGACATCGACCCCAAGACGCATCCGGCCTGGACCGGCCAGCAGCGCATGATGGACACGGGCGGCCAGGTCGCCAAGTTCAACAAGCGCTTTGCCGGCATGGGCATGAAGGCCGGCCCCTCGGGTCCGTCGCCGACCGGCAAGGCCACGGCCGCCCCGGCAGCCCCGAAGGCTGCGGCAGCCGCCCCGGCCGCGAAGGCCGCGGCACCCGCCGCCAAGAAGGCGCCCGCCGCGAAGAAATAAGCCGCCGCGCGAAATTCCCGCGACGGCAGAAACGGGCGCCCGCAACGGCGCCCGTTTTCGTTTGGCGACGGCCGAATGCCGCAAGCGCCTAAGCGCGATAGCTGCTCAGCAGCGGATCGAGCCGGAATTCGGCGCCCAAGAATTCGACCATCGCGCGCACCTTGTGCGGCACGAAACGGCGCGACGGATAGACGGCGTTGATCGGCAAACGCGCGGGCTCGTAGTCGGCCAGCACCGTTTGCAGCCGGGCGCGTTCGGTCTCGTCCGCCAGCAACCACACGGGTACCACGCCAATTCCGAGCCCGGCCAGGATCGCTTCGCGCACGGCTTCCGAATTGTTGGCGCGGAAGCGGCCGTCGACCTCGACCTCGTAGGGGCCGCCGGGCCCGCCGAAATGCCAGCGCGTGCCGGTCGCCAGGCGCGTATAGACGATGCAATCGTGTGCGGCCAAATCGCGCGGCGTTTGCGGCGTGCTGCGCTGGGCAAGATAGTCGGGTGCCGCCAGCGCCACGCGCCGCGTTTCGCCGATGCGCTGCGCGATCAGATCCGGCGATTTGACCTCGCCCACGCGGATCGACAGATCGATCCCATCCTCGACAAGATCGACGAACTGGTCGGAGAGCACGAGATCGAGTTTGACGTCGGGATGGCGGCGCATGAAGCGCCCCAGGCGCGGCACCACATGCAGCCGCCCGAACGCAACTGGACACGCCAAGCGCAGAATGCCGACCACGCCCGCATTGCTCTTGGCGACCGAGGCTTCGGCCTCGGCCAATGTTTCGAGCACGCGGCGGGCTTGGGCATAGAACTCCACGCCGGCCTCGGTCGGCGTCAAAGCGCGCGTGCTGCGCGCGAACAGCCTTGCGCCCAGCCGCGCTTCGAGAGCCGCGATCTGCCGCGAGATCGTCGGCTGGCTTGTGCGCGCCTCGCGCGCCGGAATCGAAAAACTCTTGGTTTCAAAGACTCTTACGAAGCTTTTGAGCGGTTCGATTATGTCCATGACACTCTCATTTATACATAAAACGTATCATATTTATCAAAACTGGCCATGTTCTCAATGTAATTCGTATGGGCGATTGTTTGTGCACCGAAGCAGCCCGCTTCGCCCCACAAACAGGAGGATCCCATGACCGACTTCACGCTGCACACCGCCCAGACCGCCCTGCCCGAAGCCGCCGCCAAATTGGCGCAGATCGAAAAGGCCTGGCAGTTCGTGCCGAACCTGCACCGCATCCTCGCCGAGAGCCCCGAAACGCTCGAAGGCTATGACGCGCTGTTCGGGCTCGTCGGCAAAACGACGCTGACGCCGGCCGAGCAGCAGGTCGTGTTCCTGACTGTCAACTACGAGAACGAATGCGAGTACTGCATGGCCGGCCACTCGGTGCTGGCCAAGATGGCCAAAGTGCCGGCCGACGCGATCGCAGCCTTGCGCGAAAACACGAAGCTCGCCGATGCGCGCTTCGAAGCGCTGCACGCGTTCGCCCAGGCTGTCGTGCGCCAGCGCGGCCGGGTCGGCGACGCGGCGGTGGCCGCGTTCCTTGCCGCCGGCTTCACCAAGCGCAACGTGCTCGAAGTGGTGCTCGTCGTCGCGACCAAGACGATCTCCAACTACGTGAACCACATCGCGCACACGCCCAACGACGCGTTCATGGCCGATACGGCCTGGACCGCCCCGTCGCGCCGTGCGGCCGCCTGATCGTAAAAACCCGAGGAGAAACGCCATGGAAAATCTCGCGACCCAGCTCGACGGTTTCCGCACCGCCTGGATCGACCGCGTCGGCAGCGCGATCGCCGGCACGATCGCCGCCGACATCGAAACCTTGCGCGGCTCGGGCATCGTCGCCAAGGCGCGCACCGAAGGTGCGGCCTTCCCGCAGCTCGCCTTGCCCGACCAGCTCGGCCGCCCGGTCGATCTCGGCATGCTTGCCGACGAACGCCCGCTCGTGATCGTGTTCTATCGCGGCGGCTGGTGCCCCTACTGCAATCTCGAGCTGCGCGCCTACCAGCAGAAGCTCGCCGAGATCCATGCGGCCGGGGCGCGCCTTGTGGCCGTAACGCCCGAAACGCCGGACAACGCGCTCAGCACGGTCGAAAAGAACGATCTCGATTTCGACGTGCTGTCGGACGTCCAAGGTGCGCTTGCTGACGCACTCGGCATCCGCTTCCGCCTGTCGCCCGAGATCGAAGCGCTCTACCGCAAATTCGGCCACGATCTGCCGACACACAATGGCGACGGCGAATGGAGCCTGCCGATCCCGGCGACTTATGTGGTCGAGCGCGGCGGACGCATCGCCTACGTGCATGTCGATCCCGACTATCGCAAGCGCGCCGAACCGGCTGCGGTGCTTGCGGCGCTGGCCCACCTTGCCCAGCCGGCACTATAGGGAGGGCGCCATGGCCAAGACCATCGCAGCACCGATCCCGACATCGCATCTGCCGCCCCTGTCGCCCCTGGCCAAGGGGGTCGCACTCGGATTGAGCGCGGCCCTCATCTGGGGCGGCTATCTGGCAATGGCGCGCGCGGGCGTTTCGGCCGGATTGACGCCGGCCGATATCGCCTTCCTGCGCTACATCCCGGCGGGCTTGATCCTGCTGCCGGTTTTCTTGCGCGCCGGTGCCGCGAATGCCGCCGGCGTGGGCTGGGCGCGCACAGCCATTCTCGCGTTGCTCGTCGGCCCGCCTTTCATTCTGGTCGGCGTCGCCGGCTACAAATTCGCGCCGCTGGCGCACGGCGCCGCTTTGCAGCCGGCCGCCCTCACGCTGGGGGCGACGTTCCTTGCCATGGCCATGGCGGGCGAACGGCTCAAGCTTCGCCAAAGCTTGGGGCTGCTCGCGATGCTTGGCGGCATCGCCGCGATCGCGGGGCCCGATCTGTTTGCGAGCGATGCCGCGACCTTGCCGGGCGACGCGTTGTTCGTTCTGGCAGGCCTGATGTGGGCGACATTCGGGATGCTTGCCAAGCGTTGGGGCCTCGCTCCGTTGCAGGCGACGGCCGCTTTGTCGGTCTTGTCGGCAACGATCTATGCGCCGATTTATCTGGCGATCTACGGCATCGACCGGCTGGCGTCGTTTCCCGTGTCGCTGCTGGCGGCGCAGATTCTAGTGCAAGGCGTGCTGTCAGGCGCCGTTGCCGTCGTCGCATTCACGCAAACGGTTCGTCTGATCGGGCCCGCCAAAGCCGGCCTGTTTCCGGCTCTCGTCCCGGCGGTCGCCGTACTGGTCGGCGTGCCGATCACGGGCGAGGTCCCGGGCATCTGGCAAACGGCCGGAATCGTGCTGGCGACGGTAGGGCTGCTCTACAGCGTGTTGGCGAAAAAATAGCCGCGCTCAGCCGTCGAACTGGCGGTCGAGGCGTGCCACGCGTTCGAAAAGCGAGCGGCTCTGCGCCATCAAGGCGCCGAGCTTCTTGCTGTTGGCGGCCACGCGCGCGTCGGTGTCGGCCAGGCACAGCGTATGGGCGCCGAGCCGGTAGGCGTCGCCTTGCGCTTCCGCGCGCGTGAGTTCGCCGGCGGCCACGGCCTTCTGCGCCAGCAGCCACGCCATGACTTGGGCAAGGCGCGTGGTCAGGCGCAGCGCTTCGCAATTCAGATGCAGCCGCTCGCCGGGTTCGATCTGGCTGAATTCGCCGGGCTGCACGTTGGCGACGTAGTGGCGCGCCGACAGCAGCAGTTCCATCGTCTCGTCATAGGTCCGGCCGAAAAACGGCACCGTGCGCTCGGGCTCGTTGAATTCGCTCTCGACTGCGGACATGGATTTCCCTTTCCCTTCCGACACAAAATCTTCGGCGCGATTGGGGGAAAACGCAAATGCGTTTTTGGGGGGCTTGAAGGCACCCCGCCAGTTCCTATCTTCCCCTGTGACCGGGGATGCCCATTTGGGGTCGCCCGGCGAAAACCGCAGAAATCCCATCGCTCACAGGAGGATAGGGTCATGACACAGTTCGATTTCGCACCCCTTTTGCGTTCCACCATCGGTTTCGACCGGCTGTCGCGTCTGATCGACGAGCAGCTGCGCACCGCCGATCCGACGGGCTACCCGCCCTACAACATCGAAAAAACCGGCGACAACGACTATCGCATCGCGATGGCGGTGGCCGGCTTTGCGGACGACGAGCTGTCGCTCGTGCAGCAGGACACGCTGCTGGTCATCTCGGGCCAGAAGAAGCAGACCGGCGACCAGGCGGCCGCCTTCCTGCATCGCGGCATTGCCCAGCGCGCGTTCGAGCGCCGCTTCCAACTCGCGGACTATATCCGCGTGGTCGGCGCCAAGCTCGAAAACGGCCTGCTCTATGTCGATCTGGTGCGCGAAGTGCCCGAAGCCCTGAAGCCGCGCCGCATCCCGGTGGTCGCGTCGTCGGCCGCCCCGCGCGCGATCGAAGCCCAGGCCGCCTAAACCCCAACGTCTTGCGCGGGCGCTTGCCGTCCGCGCAAGACTGGGCTTTAGTCGGTTCATGCTGTCGCTTTTCCACGTCGCGATCAAAACCGGCAACCTCGCCGCGACCAATCGCTTCTACAAAACGATCCTGGGCCTTGTGGAACACAAGCGCCCGGATTTCGGCTATCCCGGCGCGTGGCTCGGCTCGGCCCTGCCGGGGGCGCCTGCGATCATCCACATCTATGCGGGCGGGCCGGCCTTGGGCCCGAGCGGCCAGGCGCCCTCAGGCACCGCCGCCATCGACCACGTGTCGCTCGCCACGACCGGCTACCACGCCACGCGCGCGCGCATTGCCGCAGCCGGGCTCGACTGGCGCGAATTTTTGGTGCCCGGCACAACGCTGTGGCAGATCTTCGTCTACGATCCGTCGGGCGTGCAGCTCGAACTCACCTTCGACGGCGCTTTCGAAGAAGGCCCGCCGCCCGACATGCGCCCGGGCCGCGCTTACGTGGCGGGCACGAGCTTCTTCGACGCGGCCGCCTACGAAAAATTCGCCGCCTGAAAGAGACGGCGCCTAAGCGGCCGCAAAATGCGTCTTGATGCGCTGGCGGACATGCGGATCGGCGCAGGTGTATTTGGCGCCGACGAGACCGTCGGAAAAGCGCACGATTTCCAAGGTCGCTTCGAACCCGATCGAGATGTAGGCGTTGCGCAGCAAGATCGTGGCGCGCACCGTCTGGCCGGGCAGCAGCGTGCCGGCAAACGGCCCGAACAGCAGGCCCGCCTCGCTCCAGTTGCGCAGCGGCACGCGCTGGCCCATCAGCTGCACGCGATCCTCGGGCCCGGCACTCATGCGCGGCGAAATGCGCCGCCCGGCCACCTGGCCCAAATCGGCAAACGCCATGGCCGCCACCTCGCGGTAGCGCATCTTGCGCATCTCGAGCATCTCCGAGGCCCCCAGCGCCTCGGCAACCTCGACCACCAGCGTGCGCCTCTCGTCGTGCGCCAGGCCGGGCGCGAAAAACTCGTCCTTGAAATCGCGGCTTTCGACGAGGTTGTTCACCATCGCGTCGAGATGGCGGCGCGCGTTCGTGTCGTCGATCTCGTTGTAGAGGCGCACGAGCGCCAGCAGCTTGCGGCCCGTGCCCAACTCGCGCGCCAGCAGCGGATCGAGGCTCTCCGGCACCACGAGGCGCGACATGCGCCGCGAAAGATTCTCGGCAAGCTGCGGTGCGGCCGCCAGCACGGGCAAGGCCGCGATCTTCTTGCGCAGGTCGCGCGTGGTCTTGAGCTCTTCCATCGGATCGCGCTCGGCCATCTTCGCGGGGCTCGCCAGCGCCGCATCGAATGCATCGACGGCGGCCGCGGCCAGGTGCGGCAGCGCATGCACGCCGTTGAGGCGCGCGACCTCGGCCACAAACGGGCTGCGGTTGGCGCGGATCGCATCGGCGTCGCCGGCGATCGCCAGACAGGCGCGGATCTGCACCGCCAGCGCGTCGGCTGGGCCCACCAAGGCGGCGGCGGCGATCTTGAGACGCATCATCTGCGCGAGCGTGTGGTCGAGCAGGTCGACGGCAACGGGCGTGCGTACCCCGGCGAGCAGTCTGAAACAAATGGTCGCCCGCGCCGCAAAATCGCCGGGCGGCGCCGCGGCCAAAGCAAGAGCCAAAGCAATGCCGGCATCGAGCGGTGCGGCCGTCGCGGCCGCGTCGAGGACAGCCGCATCGTCTGCCGCAGCCTGGCCGCGACGGACCGCGGCCTCGACTGCGCGCATCGCGGCATCGACCATGTCGAGCGTTTGGCGCATGCGCTCGGCCACCGGCTTTTGCGAAAGCTGGCCCTGCAGAATCGCAACGCGCTGCAGATACTCCTGGAACTTGGTTCCGGCGTTCAGAATCTTGCGTTGCTCGCGCGGATCGAACATCAGTTCGGTCCCGGTCACGCGGACCTGCTCGAGATAGGGCTGCGCCACGCGAAACAGCAGATCGCGCGCGGGCGGTTCGAACACATCCTCAGGGCGTTGGCACAACATGCGGCGGAAAGTTTAGCCGGTCTGCACGCGGCCAACCACTGCTATCGACGCAATCTTTCGAGGGCGGCGCGCAATTTCTCCGGAATCGGTACCGGGCGCTGCGTGTCGCGGCGGGCGAAAACATGCACGAAATGCCCTTCGACGCGCGCCTGCGCCTCGCCCGACCTGAACAGGCCGAGCTCGTAGCGCACCGAGGTGGTGCCCAGATGCGCCACGCGCAGGCCCGCCTCGATCGTGTCGGGAAACGCGAACGAGCCGCGGAAGCGGCACATCGTCTCGATCGCCAGCCCGACCACCTCGCCGTTGCGGAAATCGAGCCCGCCCTGGTCGATCAGCCAGCGATTGATGACGGTGTCGAAATACGCGTAGTAGACCGCATTGTTGACGTGATCGTAGACGTCGTTGTCGCGCCAACGCGTCGGAACGCTTTCGAAATGCGGAAAATCGGCGCGCGAAGCGGGCGGCGTTTTCGGCTCGGTCATTTTGTCAGCAGATCCCGGCAAGGGCGTCGAGCACTTCGTCGGGCCGTTCGACCATCAGCATGTGGCCCGTGGCGGGCAGCGTCTTGGCCGTCGAATTTTTGACCGCGGCGACAAGGCTCTGGGCGGCCTTGGGCGGCGTCATGCGGTCCTGCGCCCCCAGCAGAAAAAGTGTGGGGCATGCGACCTTGGCAGCGGCCGCAGTCGCGTCGAGATAGGCATTGCACGCCGCAAGATCGGCCGCGAGCGCACCCGGTTTGGCGCGCGCCAAAAGCTGGGCGCCGCCGCCGGTCATCCAAGCGCCCGGCGCTTGCGCGCCGCCCAATTGGGCATGAGCGCCGAAGCCCCAATCGACAATCATGGCGGCGGCGGCAGGATCGTTGGCGGCCGCTGCGGCCAGCAGCTTGGGATGCACCGGCATGGTGGCGGCCACGCCCAACAAAGCCAGCGAAGCCACGCGCGCCGGGTGTTGGGCGGCGGTGTGCAAGGCGACGAGGCCGCCCATCGAATGGCCGATCAGGCTCGCTTTGGCAGCGCCCACGGCATCGAGCAGGCCCGCGACGAAATCGGCCATCGCCGCGATCGTGGCGAGCGGCGCGCCGCCCGAGCGCCCATGGCCCGGCAGATCGACCGCCAGCACGTTGCGGCCATGATGGGCAAACCACCGCGCCTGCAGCATCCACACCGTATGGTCCATGCCCGCCCCGTGCAGAAACACGCAGGTGGGCTGGTTCGCCGCAAACGGCTGCCCGCCGGTCGCGGCAAAGATTTTCGTGCCCGCGACGTCGATCTCCATCGCCTAACCCCCTGCCTTGACCTTGGGGGCTGCCGCCTTGAGGGCGGCGGCGAGATCGTCCTGCAGATCGGCGGCGTCTTCGAGGCCGATCGACAGCCGGATCATTTCTTCGCCGATCCCGGCGGCCTTCAGCGATGCGGCATCCATCTGCTGATGCGTGGTCGAGGCAGGATGGATCACGAGCGATTTGGCGTCGCCGACATTGGCAAGATGGCTGAAAAGCTGCAGCGCTTCGATGAAGCGTTTGCCCGCCGCCCGCCCGCCTTTGATGCCGAACGTGACAATCGAGCCGGCGCCCTTCGGCAAAAGGCGCCGGGCGAGCGCATGGTCGGGATGGCTTGCAAGGTCCGGGTGGTTGACCCAGGCGACTTGATCGTGCGCTTCGAGGAAGCTTGCGATCGCGCGCGCATTCGCCACGTGGCGCGCCATGCGCAAGGGCAGCGTCTCGAGCCCCTGCAGCAGATGGAACGCGTTGGTCGGCGAAAGACACGCGCCGAAATCGCGCAAGCCCTCCGCACGCGCGCGCATCGCAAACGCCGCCGGCCCGAACTCCTCGGCGAAATCGAGCCCGTGATAGCCCGCATAAGGCTCGGTCAGCGTGGGAAACTTGCCCGACGCGTCCCAATCGAAGCGGCCGGAATCGACTAGCGCCCCGCCGATCGCAACGCCATGCCCGCCGATCCATTTGGTCGCCGAATGCATGACGAGATCGGCTCCGTGGTCGAAGCCGCGGAACAGATAGGGCGTGCAGAAAGTGCAGTCGAGCATCAAGGGCAGCTTGGCCGCATGCGCCACATCGGCGACCGCATCGACATCCATCACCTCGAGCCCCGGATTGCCGAGCACTTCGCCGAACAGCAGTCGCGTTTCGGGGCGGATGGCGGCTTCGAAGGCTTTGGGGTCGCGCGGATCGACGAAGCTCGTGGATATGCCGAAGCGCGGCAGCGTGTGGGCGAACATGTTGTGCGAACCGCCATAGATCGAGGCCGAAGCCACGATATGCCCGCCCTGCCCCATCAGCGTGACGATGGCGAGATGCAAGGCGGCCTGGCCCGAGGCGGTGGCGATCGCTGCAACCCCGCCTTCGAGCGCGGCGATGCGCTCTTCGAGCACGGCGACGGTCGGGTTCGAAATGCGGCTGTAGATGTGGCCCGCCCGTTCGAGATTGAACAAGGAGGCCGCGTGGTCGACGTCTTTGAACACGTAGGACGTGGTCTGGTAGATGGGCACGGCGCGTGCGCCCGTGGCCGCATCGGGATGCTGGCCCGCATGCAGGGCGAGCGTGTCGAAGCGCGGAAACTTGTCGGCCATGGCGCTGCCCTTTCCTCAAAAAAGAACCGCCCGGCGGCACTTGTGTGCGTCTTCCGGGCGGTTCCAAACCGGCATGCGCGTCCCTGTTCAACTCGCAGCGGAAGCGAACCCTACTCAGACACCGGCGGCGCCGTCAATCGCGTGGCGCGCTTGGTGAAGCCGAAAGCTGCGAATTTTCCTTCCTCAAGGGCAGCGTTCTCAAAATCGGCGCTTGGCAAAGGGCGTTGCGGTTGGCATTGTGCCGCACCATTTTCGAGACAGGCGGCCCGGTTCAACCGGGCTCGGCCGGGAGACGCGCATGAAGGTTGGCATCCCCAAAGAACATCGCGCATTCGAAGCGCGCGTGGCAGCGACACCGGACTCGATCAAGCGCATGAAGCCGCTTGGCTTGAGCTTTGCGGTCGAGGCGGGGGCCGGCCTTTCGGCGGCAATCCCGGATCAGGCTTTTATCGATGCCGGTGCGGAGATCGTCGCCGATACGGCGAGCCTGCTCGCCCAGTCCGACATTCTGCTGAAAGTCGGACGGCCGCTGACGGCGGCAGAAAACGGCGGTACGGCCGAACTGGCGGGCTTGAAGCAGGGCGCTGTCGTCGTCTCGCAGCTCGATCCCTACCGCAACAAGGACCAGGTCGCGGCCCTCGCGGCCCAAGGCCTGACGGCCTTTGCCATGGAGCTCGTGCCGCGCATCACGCGCGCCCAGGCCATGGACGTTCTGTCGAGCCAGGCGAACCTTGCCGGCTACAAGGCCGTGATCGATGCCGCCGAACAGTTCGGCCGCGCCTTCCCGATGATGATGACGGCGGCCGGCACGGTGGCACCCGCCAAGGTGCTCGTGATGGGGGCCGGCGTTGCGGGCCTGCAGGCGATCGCGACCGCGCGGCGCTTGGGCGCTGTCGTGTCGGCAACCGACGTGCGTTTGGCGGCCAAAGAACAGGTCGAGAGCTTGGGTGCCACCTTCGTGTTCGTGGACGACGAAGAAGCCCGCCAAGCCGAAACCTCGGGCGGCTACGCCAAGGAAATGTCCGACGCCTACAAAGCCAAACAGGCCGCTTTGATCGCCGAAACGATCAAGAAGATGGACGTCGTGATCTGCACGGCCCTCATCCCGGGCCGCCCAGCCCCGCGCCTCGTCAGCGACGCGATGGTGGCCTCGATGAAGCCGGGCTCGGTCGTGATCGACCTCGCCGTCGAAAACGGCGGCAATTGCGAAGGCAGTGCGATCGGCCAGATTGTGCAGGCGCACGGCGTCAAGATCGTGGGCTACGCCAACGTGCCCTCGCGCCTGGCGGTCGATGCCTCCGCGCTCTACGCGCGCAACTTGGCCGAGTTCCTGAAGCTGATCGTCGCCAAAGACGGAACGCTCAACATCGATCCGGCCGACGAAATCATCAAAGGATCGCTGCTGACCCGCGAGGGCCAGATCGTGCATCCCAACTTCGCGTCTTAACGGAGAGCCGAAACCATGGCCGATTCTGCCCTTCTCGACCGGGCTGCGCAGCTTGCGACCGACGCGGCTTCGCTTGCCGCCAAAGCGCGCGAGCTTGCCGTCCAAGCCGCCATGTCGCCCGAGGCCAGCGCAGGTGCCGGCCCCGACGCGCTGACCATGGGCCTCACCGTGCTCGTGCTCGCGACGTTCGTGGGCTACTACGTCGTGTGGCGCGTCACACCCGCTTTGCATTCGCCGCTGATGGCCGTCACCAACGCGATCAGCTCGGTCATCATCGTGGGCGCTTTGCTCGCGACCGGGGCTTCGGCCGTCGGCTTCAGCCAGGCGATGGGCTTCCTTGCCGTGGTGCTGGCGTCGGTCAACATCTTCGGCGGCTTCGTCGTGAGCCAGCGCATGCTGTCCAAGTTCAAAAAGAAGCAGAAATAGGCAAAGGGGATATCGATCATGGGTGCCAATGCCGCTGCGCTTCTTTATCTGTTCGCGTCGATCTGCTTCATCATGAGCTTGCGCGGCCTGTCGAGCCCGGAAACGGCGCGCGGCGGGAACTTGTGGGGCGTGGTCGGCATGGCCGTCGCGATCCTCACCACGCTCGCTTTGCCGCAGACGAGCTCGTTCGGCTTGATCCTCGCCGGCATCGTCATCGGCGGTGCGATCGGCACGTTCGTGGCCCTTCGCATCGAGATGACCGCACTGCCGCAGCTCGTGGCGGCGTTCCACAGCCTCGTGGGCCTCGCCGCCGTGTTCGTGGCGGCCGCAACGCTCTATTCGCCGCAGAGCTTCGGCATCGGCATCCCGGGCGCCATCAAGGTTGCAAGCCTCGTCGAGTTGGCGATCGGCACGGCCATCGGTGCGATCACCTTCACGGGCTCGCTCGTGGCATTCGCCAAGCTCCAGGGCCTCGTCTCGGGTGCGCCCTTGCAGTTCCCGATGCAGCATCCGTTCAACGCGCTCCTCGGCGTGCTGATCGTCGCCAACATCGTGTGGCTGTCGATGACGGGCAGCCCCGCCGCCTTCTGGTGCTTGGTGATCCTGTCGCTGGCGCTGGGCTTCCTGCTGATTCTGCCGATCGGCGGGGCCGACATGCCGGTCGTCGTGTCGATGCTGAACAGCTATTCGGGCTGGGCTGCGTGCGGCATCGGCTTCACCTTGCAGAACTCGCTGCTGATCGTGACGGGCGCGCTCGTGGGCTCGTCGGGTGCGATCCTGTCCTACGTCATGTGCAAGGGCATGAACCGCTCGATCTTCAACGTCATCCTGGGCGGCTTCGGCACCGATGCGGCGGCGGGTGCCGCTGCGGGTGGTGTGAAGGAACAGCGCCCGGTCAAGCAGGGCTCGGCCGACGACGCGCTGTTCATCATGAAAAACGCATCCTCGGTCATCATCGTGCCGGGCTACGGCATGGCGGTGGCGCAAGCCCAGCATGCGCTGCGCGAAATGGCCGACATGCTGAAGAAAGAAGGCGTATCGGTGCGCTACGCGATCCATCCGGTGGCGGGCCGCATGCCGGGCCACATGAACGTGCTGCTCGCCGAAGCCAACGTGCCCTACGACGAAGTGTTCGAACTCGACGACATCAACCGCGACTTCGCGCAAGCCGACGTCGCCTTCGTGATCGGGGCCAACGACGTGACGAACCCGGCCGCCAAGACCGATCCCAAGAGCCCGATCTACGGCATGCCGATCCTCGACGTCGAGAAGGCCAAGACCGTGCTGTTCATCAAGCGCTCGATGGCATCGGGCTATGCGGGCGTGGAGAACGAACTGTTCTTCCGCGACAACACAATGATGCTGTTCGGCGACGCCAAGAAGGTCGTCGAAGACATCGTCAAGGCGATGAGCGGCGGGCACTAAACCTTCCGCTTCCGCGTCGAAACGATCCAGCCCCCGGCCGCATCGCACGCGCTATGGCCGGGGGCTTTTTCATGCGCGCTCGCACGCGCCCTCGTTTGACCGCAGCGCGGCATTGATGATATCGTCCATGATATCACTGGAGATATCCCCATGCCCGACATCCTCGTACGCGGCGTATCCGAAAAGACCGCAAAAGCGCTGAAGCTTCAGGCCAAAGTCCAAGGCGTGTCGGTCGCGGATCTGGCGCGCAAGGCGCTCGACGAGGCGGCGATGCGCGCCGAGCGGGACGCGGCATTGGATCGCATAGAAGCCCTCTCTCGCGAAATGAAGGGCAAGTGGAAGGGTCCGTCGTCGCTTGAGATGATTCGCGCGGACCGCGATCGGCGATGAGTTGCGTCCTCGATGCCAGCATTTTCGGCATCGTGCTTTTCCACGAGACCGAGGCCGAAGCGGCCTTGCGACTCCTCCGTACGCCGGGTTTGGCCGCACCGCCGCAGTTGCGCACCGAGCTTGCCAATCTCGTCCGCCGCGCGGCAAAGCTGAACGGTTGGACCGTTGCTCATGCGCAATTCGTGCACGACGATTTTTGCAAAGCTGTGAGCTTCGAGCCCGACAGTGCCGAATTGGGGCGTGCGAGTCTGGCGCTCGCCCTCGAGCTCGACCATGCGGCACAGGACTGCGTCTATCTCGCCGTGGCGCGGGCGTTGCGGGTGCCGCTTGTCACGGCCGACGCCGTGTTTGCGCGCAAGGCCCGCCGCAAAGGGCACGCGGTCGAAACGCTCTGAATGCCAAAAAGCCGCCGGGGCATCCCCAGGCGGCTTTGGCGGAAACCCGCGAAATCGAACGGAAGCTTAGAAGCCTTCGCGCTCCAAGCGCTTGCGCTGCAGCTTGCGCAGGCGGCGCACGCCTTCGGCCTTTTCGCGCGCGCGCTTTTCCGAGGGCTTCTCGAAATGGCGGCGCAGCTTCATTTCCCGGAAAATACCTTCGCGCTGCATCTTCTTCTTGAGCGCGCGCAGGGCCTGATCGACATTGTTGTCGCGAACGATGACTTGCACGGGGGCCGTGCTCCTTTCCAAAACCGTTTCAAGGGGTTAAGAGAGGATTGCGAACGCCCCAAGGCACCCGTACGACCCTCCGATGACCGACTGAGGGGCGCTGTATATCATAGGCCTTTGGGGCTTGCAAAGCCTCGATTGGCCCCTTTTCGGGCGGCACCCTACGTGCCATATGCTTGAGGAACATGGCCATTCTCAAGATCGCCCGCATGGGGCACCCCGTGCTTGCCCGCGTCGCCGACCCGGTCGAAGACCCGACCGACCCGGCGATTCGCGACCTCGTGGCCGACATGATCGATACGATGATCGACGCGCCCGGCACGGGCCTCGCGGCCCCGCAAGTCTATGTGCCGCTGCGCGTCGTCGTGTTTTTCGTGCGGCCCGAACGCACGACCGGGATGGAGGGCGACACGCCGGTCGATCTGACCGTGCTGATCAACCCCGTGCTCGAGCCGCTGGGCCAAGCCGCCAACGCCGCTTTCGAGGGCTGCTTGTCGGTGCCGGGCCTTACCGGCAAGGTCAACCGCTTCACGCATCTGCGCTACAGCGGCTTCGGCCTCGACGGGCAGCGCATCGAGCGCACGGTGGCCGGCTTCCATGCCCGCGTGGTGCAGCACGAATGCGACCATCTCGACGGCATCCTCTATCCCCAGCGCATGGACGA
Source organism: Telmatospirillum sp. (assembly GCA_020248985.1). Lineage (GTDB taxonomy): Bacteria > Pseudomonadota > Alphaproteobacteria > CACIAM-22H2 > CACIAM-22H2 > Tagaea. The sequence goes on from JADCGL010000002.1 coordinate 51,894, forward strand.
TCTCGCCGAATTCGGCTTCGTCGAAGAAATGCGCCGCCGCGCGGCTGAACAAACCCAGGAGACGCAAAAATGAGCTTCGACCGCGCCCTTGCCCGCGACCGCATCTGCGAAGCGGCCCTGCCGCACATCGCGTTCGACGGCTGGACGGCAAGCGTGCTGGCACGTGCGGCGGAAGATGCGGGCTACGACCCGCTCACGGCCTTGCGCGTGTTCCCGGGCGGCCCAGTCGAGGCGATCGCCCATTGGTGCGCCATGGCCGACCGCGCGATGGTCGAGGCCTGCACGAGCGACGAAAATTTCGCCACGCTCAAAGTGCGCGAGAAAATCGCCGCCGCCATCCGCGCGCGCCTGGCCCCGCTCGGCCCCCATCGCGAGGCGGTGCGCCGCGCCCTTGCCGTACTGGCGCTGCCCACCGGGGTCGCGGCCTCGCTGCAGACGCTGTGGCGCACGGTCGACGCGGTCTGGCATCTGGCGGGCGACCGCGCCACGGACTTCAACTATTATTCGAAGCGCGGCCTCGCCGCCGGCGTCTATTCGACGACGCTGCTCTTCTGGCTCGAAGACAAATCGGAAAACCAGGAAGACACGTGGCGCTTCCTCGACCGGCGCATCGCCAACGTGATGGCGATCCCCAAGGCAACGGCGGGCGTGAAGGCCATGTTCGGCAAGCTCCCGAACCCGCTCGCCCCTTTGCGCGCCCGTTTCAGCCGCGCGCGCTAGACCCTTTTTTCGCCAGCCACACGACGTGGCCCATCTTGCGGCCCGGACGCGGCTCGGCTTTGCCGTAGAGATGCACGATCGCGTGCGGGTCAGCGAGCAAGCCCGGCACCTTGCGCACCTCGTCGCCGATCAGATTCTTCATGCGCGCGTCGCTGTGGCGCTCGGGATCGCCGAGCGGCAGGCCTGCGACCGCGCGGATCTGCTGGTCGAACTGGCTTGCCGGGCACGCATCGATAGTCCAATGGCCGGAATTGTGCGGGCGCGGGGCAAGCTCGTTCACGAGCACGCGCCCCTTGCGCGTGACGAACATCTCGACCGCCAGCACGCCCACGAGAGCGAGCTTGGCCGCGACCAGATGGGCGATCGCCTCGGCCTGCTGCGCCACGGCGCGCGATACGGGGGCCGGTGCGAACGTCTCGTCGAGAATATGGTGCGCGTGGCGGTTCTCGACCGGCACGTAGCTTGCGATCTGGCCGCGGCCGCGCGCGATCACGACCGAGATTTCGCGTTCGAAATCGACGAAGCCTTCGAGAATGCCTTCTTGCCCTTTGAGAACGGCCATCGCGACATCGATCGGCGTCTTGGATCCGATCTTGATCTGGCCCTTGCCGTCGTAGCCCATGCGCGTGGTCTTGAGCACGGCCGGCCGGCCGAGATGGGCAAGCGCCATCTCGAGATCGTGGCGGTTTCGCACGCGCGCGAACGGGGCCGTCGCAATGCCGATGCGGTTGAGGAACGTTTTTTCCGCAAGCCGGTCCTGGCAGATCGCCAGCACCTTGGCCGACGGATAGAGCGGCGTGTTGCTGGCTTTCGCGACGCCGCCGAGCGCTTCGAGCGGGATGTTCTCGAACTCGTAGGTCACCACGTCGCAGGCGGCGAAGAAGGCATTGAGGGCCGCTTTGTCGCGATAGTCGCCAACCGTGGCGACGCTCGAGACTTGGGCGGCCGGCGCATCCGCCTCGGGCCCGAAGGAATGCGTGCGGTAGCCGAGCCGGGCCGCAGCGAGTGCCGCCATGCGGCCGAGCTGGCCGTTGCCCAGGATCCCGATCGTGGCCCCGGGCGGCAGTCGTTTTACGCTCATTTTGCAGGCTTCTGCTTGATCTTGGCGGTCTGGGCCGCGCGGAAACGGTCGAGCGCGGCGGCGATTTTCGCGTCGCCAAGCGCGATCACGGCGGCGGCCAAGAGGCCTGCGTTCGTGGCCCCCGCTTTGCCGATGGCGAGTGTGCCGACCGGAATGCCGGCCGGCATCTGGGCGATCGACAGCAGCGAGTCGAGCCCCTTCAAAGTCCGCGATTCGACCGGCACGCCGAACACCGGCAGCCGCGTGAGGGCGGCCGCCATGCCCGGCAGATGGGCCGCCCCGCCCGCTCCCGCCACGATGCAGGCGAGCCCGCGCGCGGCCGCGGCACTTGCGTAGTCGTAGAGGCGCTTGGGCGTGCGATGGGCCGAGACGATGCGCGTTTCGTGCGGCACGCCCAGTTGGGTCAGGATTTCGGCGGTATGGCGCATGGTTTCCCAGTCCGACTGGCTGCCCATAATGATCCCGACCAGCGGCTTTTTGGCCATGCGGTTCGTCTTCCTTCGCGTTGCGTTCGTCGCGGCGTCTGCTTCACTATAGGGAGCCAGGGTCCGCCAGGGGAAGAACGATGCGTTCTTTTTCCGGTACCTGTGGTATTTCAAGGACTCGGCAGCTTATTTCTGCGGCAAGCGGATGAAAATCGGCGATCCCACCAAAATCCAGGGCCCCGGCCCGGCAATGCCGGTCAAACGCGCCGACCCGGCCGCCCGGCCTGCCGGCGCACCGGCGGGGGCCGCCGTGGGCCTGCGCACGCCGGTCGATATGGCGCTGGTGCTCGGCATCCCGGAGGCCGAATTCACGCCCAAGGTTCGCGACGCGATCATGCGGCTCATGGCCGAGGTCGACAAACTGCGCCGCGAGGCGGCCCAGGCAAATGCGCGCAGCGCCCATCTCGAGCGGCTCGCCGACCAGGACAGCCTCATCCCGGTCTTCAACCGGCGCGCCTTCGTGCGCGAGTTGGGGCGCATGCAGTCTTTCGCCGAGCGCTACGACCAGCCTTCGAGCCTCGTCTATTTCGACGCCAACGGCCTCAAAAACATCAACGACACGCACGGCCATGCGGCGGGCGACGCATTGTTGGCGCACATCGCGCGCGTGCTCGTCGCCAATGTGCGCGACACCGACGTGGTCGGCCGCCTCGGCGGCGACGAGTTCGGCGTGATCTTGACGTACATGGACAAGCCGCTCGCCGACGAGAAAGCCGCGTTCCTGGCCGGCCAAGTCGAGACCAGCGCCCTCGACTGGCGCGGCGTGTCGATCCGTCCGTCGGTCGCCTGGGGCGTGTACACGTTCCGCGGCGGCGACGACATTTCGCGGCTGCTCGAAAGTGCCGACCGCGAAATGTACGAGCGCAAACGCGACGCCAAACGCGGACCCGCCTAAAACGCTACGCGATGATGTCGGGCAGTAATTGGCTTTCCAGGCGCGCCAACTGGTCTTTCAGCGCCAATTTGCGCTTTTTGAGCCGCTGGACTTGCAGCATGTCGATGGGCCTGTGCTCGAGCAGGCGCGCAATGACGTCGTCCAGATCGCGATGCGCGCTTTGCAACTCGGCGATCTGGCGGCGGATTTCTTCGAAAAGCGGATCGTCCATCGACGGCGGGGCCGGAGAAACTTGATGCCAAGAACGAAACGCACTCTAGCAGCAAAATCGCCGCCGCGAAACGACGGTCTGTGGCGCTTCGCCTGCGCGCTCTACGCCAAACCGGGTGTGGCGAACGCGTGCCTTGCCTTGCAGGACGAACAGGGCGCCGACGTGCCGCTGCTGCTGGCGGCGCTCTGGCACGGGGCGGCCGGGTACGGTCCCCTTTCGGCCGCGCGCGCAAAACGCTGGAAGGCGGCCGCACGCACTTGGCGCACGCAGATCGTGGCTCCGCTGCGCCAAGCGCGCCGGGCGCTCAAGGCGCACGAAGCAGCCGACCTCTACACGGCCGTCAAACGCGCGGAACTTGCCGCCGAAAAACTGCAGCTCGAAGCCCTCGAACGCGACGCGGCCCCGCATGCAATGCGCAGCCCGCAAGCGCTTCGTGCGGACGCGCGCGCCAATGCCCGCCTTGTGCTGCAACGCGGCAAAGACTCGGCTCCCTTGCGGAAAATTTTTTCTGCCCTGCGCGAGGTGCCTTGAAATCAAGGGCATGAAGCGGAACTTTGAGAGCGAATGCAACTTCCGGAAACAACCGCATAACCCCGTACTCTTGCGCGAGCTGCGAACGAAGCATAGGCTTCGTGACGGTCCCGTGACGAAGCGGGACGCTCGCGCAAGACGAAGGAGGTTGGGAACATGCCAAAATCCGATCGCATCCGCTCGCTGCAAGCCAAGCACGCCAAAATCGACACCGAGCTCAGCCACGAAGAAGCGCGGCCGATGCCCAACGACGGTGTCGTTGCGACCCTCAAGCGTGAAAAACTCCGAATCAAAGACGAAATGGCGCGCATGTCCGGCTAGCAGCCGGACGCACCAGCCCCCGTCGCATCAGCCAGGCCCGTCAACCGGGCGCCGGCAGACGCCTTTTGGCGTAGTGGACCAGCATTTTCACCATTACGTCGATGAAGGCGTCGCCGGTCTTCATGCGGTCCGAATTTTCGATCGCCGGAATGAGCGTGGCGATGCGCTTGGCGCGCGCGTCCAGTTCCGGCAGCGTTTGCCCGAAGGGCGGTTTGGTCCAGATCGGCGTTTCGCGGATATAGCCCGCAAAGAACTCGAACAGTTCGCGATGCGTGGGCGTGAGATTCTTGAGCTTGGTCAAAAAGCGCGCGCGATCGACGATGACGATCTCGGTTTCCGCGGCGCCCGCGCGCGCCGTCGCCATGCGCGGGCTGCCGTCGAGCAACGCAAGCTCGCCGAACATGTGGCCCGGCGGCAAAGTCGCAAAGGGCGGCACTTCGGGCGTGGCGAGCTTCAGCAGTTCGATCTGGCCCGTCTTGACGAGGCACGCATAGTCGCCGGACTCGCCCTCGCGGAACACGATCGTGCCGGGGCGGTATTTTCGGACCTGATCGTTCACGGCGACACCTCGATCGGCTAGATTTCTATCTTCGCCCGTTCGCGCAGCAGAAACTTCTGGATCTTGCCCGTCGAAGTTTTGGGCAGCGGCCCGAACACGATTTTGCGTGGCACTTTGTAGCCTGCCAGATGTTGGCGTGTGAAGGCAATGATGTCGGCTTCGCTGGCCGACGCTCCCTCTTTGAGGGCGACGAACGCGCACGGTGTTTCGCCCCATTTTTCATCAGGCCGCGCCACGACGGCGGCTTCGAGAATGTCGGGATGGCGGTAGAGCGCGCTTTCGACCTCGATCGTCGAGATGTTCTCGCCGCCCGAGATGATGATGTCCTTCGAACGGTCCTTGAGCTCGATATAGCCGTCTTCGTGCATCACGCCGAGGTCGCCTGTGTGGAACCAGCCGCCTTTGAAGGCTTTGTTCGTCGCGTCCGGATTCTTGAAATAGCCCTTCATCACGATGTTGCCGCGCATGAAGACCTCGCCCATCGTCTGCCCGTCGGACGGCACCGGCTGCAGCGTCTTCGCGTCGGCCACCATCAGGCCTTCGAGCACGGGATAGCGCACGCCTTGGCGCGCCTTGCGCACGGCCGCTTCGGCCGGCGGCAGCGCGTTCCATTCGTCGTGCCATTCGCAAACCACGGCCGGGCCGTAGACTTCCGTGAGCCCGTAGACATGCGTGATGCGGAAGCCCATGCGCTCCATTTTTTCGATGACGGAGGCGGGCGGCGGGGCCGCCGCGGTCATGATGCGCACGGGCTGGTGCCGATCTTCGCGCATTTCTTCGGGCGCGTTGATCAGCATGTTCATGACGATGGGGGCCCCGCACATATGCGTGACGCCGCGCTCTTTGATGGCCGCGAAGATCGCGGGCGCTTCGACGCGCCGCAGGCACACATTGGTGCCGGCCATCGCCGCGATCGTCCAGGGGAAGCACCAGCCGTTGCAGTGGAACATCGGCAAGGTCCACAGATAGACCGGATAATGGCCGAGGTCCCAGACCATGACGTTGCCGACCGCGTTCAGATAGGCGCCGCGGTGGTGGTAAACCACACCTTTGGGATTGCCGGTGGTGCCCGAGGTGTAGTTGAGGGCCAGCGGATCCCACTCGTCGCGGATTTTGACGGGCGAAAAGTCAGGATCGCCGCCGGCCAGGAAATCTTCGTACTCCGCAGCGCCGAGCCGCTTGCCGCCGGGGCCTTCGGGATCGTCGATATCGATCACCAGCGGTTTGCGCTTGGCTTTGGCGAGCGCCTTGGCGATGACGGGCGCGAACTCGGTGTCGGCGAGCAGCACTTTGGTTTCACCGTGGTCGAGCTGGAAGGCGAGCGTGTCGGCGTCGAGCCGCACATTCATGGCATTGAGGACAGCCCCCGCCATCGGCACGCCGAACGCGCATTCGTAGGCGGCCGGAATGTTCGGCGCCATCAGCGCCACCGTGTCGCCGCGCCGCACGCCAGCTTTTGCAAGCGCGCTTGCCAGACGCTTGCAGCGCAGATGCGTCTGCGCCCAGTTGCGCGAGATGCGCCCGTGCAAGATCGCCGTGCGCTTGGGCCACACGGACGCCGCACGTGCCAGAAACCCGATCGGCGACAACGGCTCGTAGTTGGCCGCGTTGCGCCCGAGATCGCGCTCCCATTTGCCGGGCTGTGCGGCCTTGGTGCCGGCCTTCTTCGCGGGCGTCTTCTTCGCCGTTTTCTTTTTGGCGGCCATTTATTTGCGCTCGTCTTTTTCGAGGGATTTGCGGAAGCGGCGCAAGCCCAGCCACACTGCAATAGCAACGAGCGGGATCGCGACGCCGGTCGCGACGTCCTTGTCGATATGCATGCCCGCCGCTTCGAGTGCCCGCGCACCGTAGGCGGCGAGTGCGACCGTGTAGTAGGTGATGGCCGCCACCGACAGGCCTTCGACCGTCTGCTGCAGGCGCAATTGCAGGCGCGCGCGCCGATCCATCGAGCCCAGCAGCGCCTGGTTCTGCGCTTCGACCGCGATGTCGACGCGCGTGCGCAACAAGGCGACCGCGCGCGTCAGGCGCTGCGACAATTGCGTGAGGCGCTCGGCCGTCGACTGGCAGGTGCGCATGGCGGGCGCGAAACGCCGCTCGAGGAATTCGCGGTAGGTCTGCAGACCCTCGATGCGCTCCTCGCGCAACTCCTGCGTGCGGTGGCCGACGAGATCGGCGTACGCGTTGGCAGCGCCGAAGCGGAAGGCCGAGGCCGCGGTCGCCTGTTCGATGCGGCCGGCAAGCGCACTCAAGCGGTCGAGCAGAGCGCGCTGCTCGGGCAAAGCCTGGGCGTTCGGCATCGCGTCCATGATCGCCAGCAGATCGCTGTCCACCGTGCTGATTTTGGGTGCGATCTCGCGCGCCATCGGCAACGCCAACATCGCCATCGTGCGGTAGGTTTCGATCTCGAGCAGGCGCTGCACCAAGCGCCCGCTTTGGCGCGTGCCGAGCCCGTGATCCTGCACGACGATGCGCGCGAAGCCGTCGGGATGCAGGCGGAAATCGGTCCAGGCCGTCGCCGCACGCCCGGCGACGACGCTGCCGACGAGGTAGTCGGCATGCAGCCATTCGCCGAGATCTTCGGGCGACGGGTTGTCGTCGGCGCGCGCCAGCACCGCCACATGCACGGCAACGAGCCGCGCACCCGGGATAGCCGCAACCCAATCGGGCGGCGCGAAATCGATCGCGTTCTGCGCGAACGGGGTGGCGAACGGGCCCGCCTTCAGGAAGGTCCAGGTGCAGAACTCGGTGTGCCGCTCCCATTTGAGGCGGTAGCCGTCGAGCTCGGCCACAAAATGATTGGCGCCCGGCGGCGGGAACGCGACCCCGTAGCGCTGGCACAGGGCCGTCAGATGCGCATGGTCGCCGGCCGCCCCCTGCTCGCCCGACGTCATGGCAAGGTGCGTGGCGCGTTCGGGCGCTGCCAGCGACAGGAACGGGCGCGCATGCACCTCGTTGGCAAGTGCGAGGCGCAGCGGATGGTCGTTGCCTTGGGCCAAGGCTTGTGAGGGGGCTTTGGGCGGCGTTTCCATGGACTCTCGGGCGTTCGGGGTCGACCTCTAGAGTTATGCAATATCGCGGCTAGCGAGGCCAGCCTTGCCCCCGAACCTGTGGAAAACCGCGCAATTTGGAAATCGGCGCCAATCCGCCTACATTCTTTCCCGTATCCTCGATTTCCGGAGTTTGCCCCGCCCATGAGCCATCTTGCCCGCACCGACGCGCTGTTTTTCGCCGACAGCAATCTCGATCTCGCGCGGACCCAAGCGCAGACCAAAGCGGCGCTGGCCGGCATGGACGACGGCGAGCTCTATCTCGAATACCGCCAATCCGAGAGCCTGTCCTTCGACGACGGCAAGCTCAAGAGCGCCTCGTTCGACACCACGCAAGGCTTCGGCCTGCGCGCCATTGCGGGCGAAACGGCGGCTTATGCGCATGCCTCCGATCTGAGCCACGGGGCGATCGAGCGCGCCGCGCGTACGGTTGCGGCCGCCAAGGCCGGCTATTCGGGCAGTGCGGCTGCCGACGGGCCCAAGGGCACCAACGCGCGCCTTTATGCCGACGACAATCCGCTCGAACTCATGGCGTTTGCCGAGAAAACGAAATTGCTCGCCGACATCGATGCCTATGCGCGCGCCAAAGATCCGCGCGTGCGCCAAGTCATGTGCTCGATCGCCGGCGAATGGCAGGCCGTGCAGATTCTGCGCGCCGACGGCGAGCGCCTGGCCGACATCCGCCCGCTTGTGCGCTTGGGCGTGTCGGTCGTCGTGGGCCAAGGCGAGCGCCAGGAAAGCGGCAGCTTCGGCTGGGGCGGGCGCTTTGCGTTCGGCCAGGTCGTCGATCCGGCCAATTGGCGGCACGGCGTGGACGAGGCCGTGCGCCAGGCGCTCGTCAATCTCGATTCGATTCCGGCACCGGCCGGCGAAATGCAGGTCGTGCTCGGGCCGGGCTGGCCCGGCATCCTGCTGCACGAGGCGATCGGCCACGGGCTCGAAGGCGATTTCAACCGCAAGAAGACCTCGGCCTTTTCGGGCCTCATGGGCCAGCGCGTGGCCGCCCCCGGCGTCACGGTCGTGGACGACGGCACGCTGCGCGACCGGCGCGGGTCGCTGACCATCGACGACGAGGGCACGCCCACCCAGCGCACCGTGCTGATCGAAGACGGCATTCTGGTGGGCTACATGCAGGACCGCCAGAATGCGCGCCTGATGGGCATGAAGCCGACCGGCAACGGGCGGCGCGAAAGCTTCGCGCACCATCCGATGCCGCGCATGACCAACACGGTGATGGCGGCGGGCAGCCACGACCCGGCCGAGATCATCCGCTCGGTCAAGAAAGGGCTCTACGCCGTCAATTTCGGCGGCGGCCAGGTCGACATCACGTCGGGCAAGTTCGTGTTCAACGCCGCCGAAGCCTATCTCATCGAAGACGGCAAGGTGGGCCCGGCCGTGAAGGGGGCGATGCTGATCGGGGCCGGCCCCGAAGCGCTCACGCAAGTGCGCATGGTCGGCAACGACATGAAGCTCGATCCGGGCATCGGCACCTGCGGCAAAGACGGCCAGGGCGTGCCGGTAGGCGTGGGCCAGCCGACCTTGCTGCTCGACCGCCTCACGGTCGGCGGTACGGCCGCTTGACCGCACCCAGCTTGACCGCACGCGGACCGCACGCGTAGAAGCGGGGCGCCTTTCCGCCCCCGCCTCTTCCCCCCGAGGTTTTCCATGTCCGCCCCGCACGCTTCCGATACCGACGCTTTGTCGGCGGTGTTTTTGCGCCTTCTCGATCCGGCACGGGGGGCCTCGATCAGCTTGCGCGAAATGCTCGACGAATTGGGCGAGCGCGGCTTCGGCGCCTTGATCGTGCTGCTGTGCGTGCCGAATTTTCTGCCCTTCTCGATCCCCGGCTTCTCGGCCCTCACCGGGCTGCCGATCGCGTTTTTCTGTCTCCTGCTGCTTCTCGGCGTGGAAAAGCCGTGGCTTCCGGCCAAGCTCCTCGACCGTACGGTCGACCGCGCCGCTTACGCCGGCGTCGTGCGGCGTTTTCTGCCCTATCTCGAAAAACTCGAATCGTATGTGAAGCCGCGCCTGCCGCTGCTGACCTCGAGCGGCGGCAAGCGGCTTATCGGCCTCTTCGGCATTCCGGTTGCGATCCTGCTCGCCGCCCCCATCCCGTTCGGCAACCCGCCGCCGGCGATAGCACTCGCCTTGCTCGCCGTGGGCCTGCTCGAGCGCGACGGGCGGCTCGTGATTATGGGCTATAGTGCGGGGCTGCTCGCGTTTGCGGTGGTGGGGGCTTTGGTGTTCGGCATGTTCAGTGCGGGCAGTGCCGTGCTTGGGAACTAGCGACGGGATCGAGGGTGCGATGGGGTGGGGCGTTTACGGCGATGCGGTTCTGCTGGGGCTGGTCGAAGGGCTGACCGAATTCATCCCCGTCTCGTCGACGGGGCATTTGCTGCTCGGCAACGCGCTGCTCGGTTTCGAAGGCCCGCCCGGCCACACGTTCGAAATCGCCGTGCAGCTTGGCGCCATTCTGGCGATCCTGTGGGTCTACCGCGCCAAATTGTTCGGCGTCGCATTGGGCCTTGCAAGCGAGCCCGCCGACCGGCGCTTCGCGCGCAACGTGATCCTCGCTTTCCTGCCGGCCCTCGTGCTCGGCTTCACGCTGCACGGCTTCATCAAAGGCGTTTTGTTCAATCCGTGGGTCGTGTCGGTGGCGCTGATCGCGGGCGGTGTGGCGATCTTGTGGATCGAGCGCAACCTGCCTTTGGCGCGCGTGCACGAGATCGACCAGATCGGGCCCATGATGGCGCTCAAGATCGGCGCTTGCCAGGTGGTGGCGATGATCCCGGGCGTGTCGCGCTCGGGCGCCACGATCATGGGCGCACTCCTTCTCGGCGTGGACCGCAAGGCCGCGACCGAGTTCTCGTTTTTCCTCGCGATCCCGACGATGCTGGGGGCGACCGTCTACGATCTCTACAAAAACCGCGCCTTGCTGGGGGCCGAAGATTTCAACGTGATCGCGGTCGGCTTCGTCGCCGCGTTCGTGTCGGCGCTGCTGGTCGTGCGCACGGTCGTGGGCTTTGTTGCCCGCCACGGCTTCGCGCCGTTTGCGTGGTACCGCATCGTCCTCGGCTCGGTCGCACTCGCTCTGCTGATCGTCTATCGCTGAAACAGACTCAAGCGCCCATCTTGGGCATGCGCGCCATCACGTAGTCGGCAAGCTTGCGGTAGAGCGCGAGCAGGAATTCGTTTTCGATCTTCGCGAAATGGCCCGAGGCTTCGGCCAGCACCTGCGAAACCTTTTCGCGGCTGATCTCGCCCGACAGAACCGGCATTTTGCCGTCGATCCACATGTCGCGCGGCGGCACGGCACGGATATAGGCGAGCATGATGTTCAAGGCGTCGGCGACCGTCGGCCCCGCACCGTCGAGCTCGCGTTCGAAATCCGACGCTTCGATGACCAGCACCACGACCTTGCCGATCGCGATCGCCGAAGCCGAACGGTTGCGCCCGTCGATCAGCGCCATCTCGCCGAACACGTCGCCCGCTTTGAGGCGCGCGATCGGCACGTGCTTGGCCGCACTGCCCGGCGGCGCGTTCTTGACGATGGCGACTTCGCCGCTTTCGATCAGATAGGCCGCATCGCCCGGCTGGCCTTCGAAAAAGATCGCCTTCTGCGCTTCGAAGGTCCAGCGCTGCTGGGCACGCCCTTGCACGACCTTGACGTCGCGCACATTGCCGTTCGCGTCGCGCGCCTGCCACACCTTCTCCTTGGCGAATTTGAACGGCGAGGGCGAATCCGGCATGCCGAACATCCTCCACGAATCTGATTTGCAACCGCAACCAGAAACAACGACAGTTGGGCGTGGATTCAAGTATGCGCGCGCAGACGCGATTCCGAAACAAGAATTTTCGAGCGATATCAAAGAGATGAAAAGAAATTTGCGAAAACACAAATTGAATTTTGCGCAAACACTGCAAAGGTCGCGGATTCAACGGGGATGCGATGGACATTGCAGCGCTTTTTCTTCCCTTGAAGCGCCCGGCGATGTGCCTACATTGAAGCCATGCGCAAACTCCGCCCCCTGCTGCTTGCCTCCGTCGCCGCCCTGGCTCTGGCCGCGTGCGACGACAAAAACGACATCGCGTCCGAATTCATCCGCGACGAGGCGCAATGCGCCAGCCAATCGGATCCCAGCGCCTGCCGCCAGGCCTTGGCCGATGCGCGCACCGCCCACCAGCGCACGGCGCCGGCCTTTGCGAGCCAGACTGCCTGCGAAGAGCGTTTCGGCGCGGCCAACTGCCAACTCGTGACCGATATCCGCCCGACGGCCGAGCAGCTTGCCGCCGCGGCGGGCGACGCCGTGCCTGCCGCGGCTGCGGCAGCCGCACAAGCGCCGCAGCAAGTGCAGCAGGCGAGCGGGGGCTGGTTCATGCCGTTGCTCACGGGCTACATGCTCGGCCGCATGATGGGCGGCGGCATGAGCGCCCAGCCGCTCTATCGCGACACCAACAACCGCGCCTATTCGGGCACGCGGCCGATGGGCCGCTTCGACGATCGCATGATGCCGCCGCCGCGCCCGGTGGGCCAAGCCGCTTCCATGCCGCGCGGGCCCCAGCAAGCCGCGGGTGCGCCCGTGCAGGAACGCCGCGCTTCGACCGCGCCCGTGCAGCGCGGCGGGTTCGGCATGTCGGGCGGCGGGCGTGCGAGCGGCGGCTGAGCCGCTTTCGCCCGCCAACACGCAGCACAATCAATGCAATGGATCGCTCCCGCTTCGCCCGACATCTCGGGCGGAATCGCCCGTTCGCTCGGGCTTGATCCGGCCTACGACGACGGGGCCGTCTATATCGATCCGCGCGAAGCCGTCCTGTTCGACAAAGCCGAGATCGACGCGCTCTACGATGCGAGTGCCGAACTCGAGCGGCTGTGCCTCGAACTCGTCGAGCGCGTTGTGGCCGACGAAGACTATGCGCGCTTCGGCCTGTCCGACCTCGCTGCGCGCATGGTCGCGCAGAGCTGGCGCCAGGGGCAGCGCAATCTCGTCGGCCGTTTCGATCTTGCTTTCGTTCCCGGCAGCGCGCCCAAGCTCATCGAATACAATGCCGAAACGCCGGTCATGCTGGTCGAAGCCGCGACGTTCCAGGCCGCGTGGCACAAGCGGCATTTTCCGAACGATCTGCAGTGGAACGAAATCGAAGCCCGCCTCGTGGCCGCATGGGGGGCGATGGGCCTTGCACGGCTGCCGGTGCATTTTGCAGGTGCGGCCGGCGACGGCGATGCCGCCCTCACGCTCGATCTGCTCGCCAAATGCGCCGAAGCGGCGGGCTTTGCGACCAAGCGGCTCGACATCGAAGCGATCGGCTGGGACGGCGAGAAATTCCTCGACGGCGAGGATGCGCCCATCCGCACGCTGTTCAAGCTCTATCCGTGGAGCTGGATGCTCGCCGATGCGTTCGGCGCGCATATGGCCGACGCGGAAATCCTGACGATCGAGCCCGCCTGGAAAATGCTGCTCGCCGACAAGCGCATGCTGGCGGCGTTGTGGGAGATGTTCCCGAACCATCCCAATCTGCTGCAAGCCAGCCTCGAGCCCAGCGACATTGGCGGCCCGGCCGTCGCCAAGCCCGCCTTGGGCCGCAACGGCGACGGCGTGAAGCTGTTCGCCAACGGCCTCGACGCGGCCCAAACCGGCGGCGACGCGGAACCCGCCGACACGCGCGACGGGCCCGTCGTATTGCAGAAAATGGCCCCGCTCGGCACGCTGGGTGCCACGCAGCTATTGGCCTCGACCTGGATGGTCGCCTCGCAGCCCGCGGGGCTCGCCGTGCGCGGGGCCGAAGCCGAACTCGTCGGTGCTCGCGCGCGTTTCATCCCCCACATCGTCAGGTGACACACATGGTCTATCTCGAAACGATTCCGAATTTCCTGCTGTTCTTCGGCGCGTGCCTTGCCTACGCGGCGGTCTTCCTCGCGATCTACACGCGCGTGACGCCCTGGAACGAGCTTGCCCTCATCCGCTCGGGCAACAATGCTGCCGCCATCAGCCTCAGCGGGGCGGGGCTCGGCTTTGCGATCCCGCTCGCCTCGGCGACCGTGCAAAGCCTCAACATCGCCGACATGGCCGTGTGGAGTGCGGTTGCCCTGGTCATCCAGCTCGGCGTCTATTTCGTCGCCCGCGCATTGAAGCCGGGCTTGGCGGCAGACATCGAAGCCGGCCGCACCGCGACGGCCGCGACCTATGCGGCGTTTGCGCTGGGCGTGGGCCTGCTCAACGCCGCCTGCATGACGTAAACCCCAAAAGAAAACGGCGCCGGCATTGCTGCCGACGCCGTTTTTGTCGTCTTTGACCCTACGGGATCAGGCCGCGTTCTTGGCCATGATCTCGTCCGCGATGTTGCGCGGAACGGGCTCGTAATGGTCGAACTGCATCGTGAAGGACGCGCGGCCCTTCGACATCGAGCGCAGATCCGAGATGTAGCCGAACATTTCCGACAGCGGCACGTGGCTGCGGATGATGACCGACGTGGCGATCTGGTCCTGGCTCTGGATGATGCCGCGGCGGCGGTTCAAGTCGCCCACCACGTCGCCGACATGGTCCGGCGGCGTGGTCACTTCGACGTCCATGATCGGCTCGAGGATGATCGGGTTGGCCTTCTTCATGCCTTCGCGGAAGCAGGCCTTGCCGGCGATTTCGAACGCGAGGGCGGACGAGTCGACGTCGTGGTACTTGCCTTCGAGCAGCGTGTACTTGAAGTCGACCGTGGGGAAGCCCGCAAGCACGCCCTGCTCGCACTGCACCTTGATGCCCTTTTCGACGGCCGGGATGAATTCGCGCGGGATCGAGCCGCCGACGACTTCGTCCTCGAACACCACGCCGCCGTTGCGTTCCATCGGCTCGAACTTGATCTTCACTTCGGCGAACTGGCCGGAGCCGCCCGACTGTTTCTTGTGCGTGTACACTTCCGTGTGCGCCTTCGAAATCGTCTCGCGATAGGCCACCTGCGGCGAGCCGATATTGGCTTCCACGCCGTATTCGCGCTTCAGGCGGTCGACGATGATTTCGAGATGCAGCTCGCCCATGCCCGACAGAATCGTCTGGCCCGATTCGTGGTCGGTGCGCAGACGCAAGCTCGGGTCTTCGGCCACGAGCTTCTGCAGGCCGAGCGCCATCTTTTCGACCGAGTCCTTCGTCTTGGGCTCGACCGCGATGTCGATGACGGGCACCGGAAACGCCATGCGCTCGAGGATCACGGGATCTTCGGGTGCGGCAAGCGTGTCGCCGGTCGTCGTGTCCTTGAGGCCCACGAACGCCGCGATGTCGCCGGCGTACACTTCCTTGATTTCGTCGCGCTTGTCGGCGTGCATCTGGAACATGCGGCCGATGCGCTCCTTGCCGTCCTTCGTGGTGTTGAGCACGGTGTCGCCCGAGCGCAGCACGCCCGAATAGACGCGCACGAAGGTGAGGTTGCCGTACTTGTCGTTGATCATCTTGAACGCAAGGGCCGAGAACGGCTCGTCGTCCTTGGCGAGCTTGAAGCGCTCAGGCTCGCCCTCTTCGGTGACCACGCGCATGCCGCGCACGTCGGCCGGCGACGGCAGATAGTCGACGACCGCGTCGAGCAGCGTCTGCACGCCCTTGTTCTTGAAGGCCGAGCCGCAGAACACGGGGCGGAATTCGCCCGAAACCGCGCCCTTCTTGATGCAGCGCTTCAGCATCTCGACCGAGACGTCGCCCTTTTCGTAGAACTCTTCCATCGCCGCGTCGTCCATGCCGAGCACGGTGTCGAGCAGCTGTTGGCGGTACTCCTTGGCCTTTTCGACCAGGTTGTCCGGAATCGGGATGTCGTTGAACTTGGCGCCGAGTTCGTCGCCCTGCCACACCACGCCCTTCATCAGCACGAGGTCGACGATGCCCTTGAACTCGCCTTCGGCCCCGATCGGCAGCTGGCAGATCGCGGTCTTGATGCCGAGCTTCTCGTGCATCGATTCGACGGCCTTGTAGAAGTCGGCCCCCGTGCGGTCCATCTTGTTGATGAACACGACGCGCGGCACGTTGTAGCGGTCGGCGAGGCGCCAGTTGGTTTCCGACTGCGGCTGCACGCCGGCCACGCCGCAGATCACGAACACGGCCCCGTCGAGCACGCGCAGCGAGCGGTTCACTTCGATGTTGAAATCGATGTGGCCCGGCGTGTCGATGACGTTGATGCGGTGGCCTTCCCACTCGGCGGTCACGGCGGCGGACGTGATGGTGATGCCGCGCTCGCGTTCCTGCGCCATGTAGTCGGTCGTGGTGTTGCCGTCGTGCACTTCCCCGATCTTGTGGGACTTGCCCGTGTAGTAGAGGATGCGCTCGGTCGTCGTGGTCTTGCCGGCGTCGATATGCGCCGTGATGCCGATATTGCGAATCTTCTCGAGCGCGATTGTTCTGGGCACGACAGCCTCCGTCGGAAAGTGCCGGACGCGCACCCCGGTCGGGGCCGCAATCCGGAAATGGGGGTTCGGTTTCCAAGAAAAACCGGACCGACGCCCGTCCCCGAATCGGGGGGCGGGACGCAAGCCAGCCCGGAAACCTTGAATCGGCGCGGGATATATCCTGCCGGGGTGCTCTTGGCAACCCCCGGCCCGATTCCCGCCGTTTCACTGGCTGATTTAGGGGTTTTGCGCTACGATTCAACCATGCCGAATCCGCCGAGCCCCGAACGCAAAGCCAGCCTGCGCCTGATCAACGCCCAGGCCGACAAAATCCGCGTCAAGCTGGATCCCAAAGTGCTCGAACGCGCCAAGTGCGTGGTCGAGGGCGGCGAGATCTACGACAAAGCCGCCGCCCAAAAAGTCGTCGGCGAGTTCCTGAAGGCCAAAAACCGCCGCGACGGCGGGGTCTTCCAGCAGGAACTGCAAGCCCGCCTGCGCGGCATAAAGCACTAAGCCTTTTTCCGACTATTGCCGTTCCTGCGTGCCGATGCGCCTGCCGGCTGCGTCGCGCACGACCATGCGCTTGGGCCCGTCGGGCTCGATGGTGCCGGTGCGCCTGCCAGCCGCATCGCGCAAAATCTGGCGCCCGCTCGGCTCGATCTCGATCGTTCTGGTCCGCCGCCCGAGCGCATCGCGCTGGACAAGCGTTTCGGCCAAGGCCGGCCCGACAAGTGCGGCAAAAACCGCCGCGGTGATGAAAATGCGCATCGTGTCGCCTCTTCCTGGAAGCGACAACGCGCAGGCGGCCAGAGCTATTCGGCCGCCTGCGCAGTCGGCCCGCCGGCATTGCGCGGGCGCAGATGGTCGGCGAATTGCCGGGCACACTCGGCCCAGCTGTAGCGCATGGCGTGGGCGCGGGCGCGCTCGCGCGGGATTTCGAGCGCGCGCAGGCAGGCCGCGCGAAGGTCGGAATCCATCGCACCGCCGGACTGGTCGGGCGAAACGTCGCCCAAAACGTCGAGCGGGCCCGTGACCGGGAAGGCCGCCACCGGCGTGCCGCAGGCCATGGCTTCCAGCAGCACGAGGCCGAACGTGTCGGTCTTGGACGGGAACACGAACACGTCGGCGGCCGCATAGACGCTCGCGAGTTCCTTCTGCTGCAGCACGCCGAGATACGACACCGTCGGATATTTGGCCTTCAGCGACGCCATCGCCGGCCCCTCGCCCACGACCCATTTGGAGCCCGGCAGGTCGAGGGCCAAAAACGCTTCGACGTTCTTTTCGACCGCCACGCGCCCGACATAGACGAAGATCGGCGGCTTGGTCTGCAGCCGGTCGCGCGGGCCCGGCTTGAAGATTTCGAGATCCACGCCGCGCGTCCACAGCACGACGTTTTTGAAGCCCCATTTGTCGAGATCGGCTTTGACCGTCGGCGTGGGCACCATCACGCGGCTGGCGGGTGCGTGGAAGCGGCGCAGCACCGAATAGCTGATGCCGACGGGGAGTTTCGTGCGCGCTTCCACATATTCGGGAAAGCGCGTGTGGTAGGCGGTCGTGAACGGCAGGCCGCGCGCGAGGCAGGCTTTGCGCGCCGCCCAGCCGAGCGGGCCCTCGGTCGCGATATGCACGGCGTCGGGCGCAAAGCGATCGAGAATTCTGCCAACACTGCCCGCACCGGCCAGCGACAGCCGAATCTCGGGATAGGTGGGGCACGGAAACGTCGTGAAAAGTTCGGGTGCGACCATCTCGACCGTGTGGCCCGCAAGCTCGAGCTCGCGCTTGGTTTCGGTCAGCGTGCGCACCACGCCATTGACCTGCGGACGCCACGCATCCGTCACGATCGCGATGCGCAAAGCTTTGCGCGAGTCCGCGTTGCCGGAATCGATCATCGCACCGTCTCCATCATGTCGAGCTGCCGCACCTCGGCCCAATGCACGATCTGGAATTTTCCGTCCCAGTCTTCGACCAGGGCCGTGCAGCTTTCGACCCAGTCGCCGTCGTTCATGTAGGCGATGCCGTCGATGTCGCGGATTTCGGCCTTGTGGATGTGGCCGCAGATCACGCCGTCGAGCCCGCGCCGGCGCGCTTCGGCGGCCAGCGCCTGCTCGAAATCGTCGATGTACTTGACCGCGTTCTTGACCTTGTTCTTGAGCCAGGCCGACAGCGACCAGTAGCGGAAGCCGAAGGCGCGGCGCCCGCGGTTGAACCATTCGTTCGACCAGAGCGCGAAATTGTAGGCGTGGTCGCCCAGGAAGGCGAGCCAGCGCGCGTAGCGCACAATGCCGTCGAAAGCGTCGCCGTGGATGACGAGCATCTTGCGGCCGTCGGCGGTGGTGTGGACCGCGTCGCCCGCCACATAGACGCCGCCGAAATGCAGATCGAGATAGTCGCGCAGCATTTCGTCGTGGTTGCCGGGGATGTAGACGACCTCGGTGCCTTTGCGCGCCTTGCGCAGCATCTTCTGCACCACGTCGTTGTGCGACTGGTGCCAGAACCAGCTCTGCTTCATGCGCCAGCCATCGACGATGTCGCCCACCAGATAGAGCTTGTCGCTTTCGTTGTAGCGCAGGAAATCGAGCAGGAAATCGGCTTTGCAGCCGCGCGTGCCGAGATGGATGTCGGACACGAAAATGGCGCGCCAGCGCTTCACGCCGGCTTCGTCGGGCAAGGCGCCGCGATCGAGGCCGTCGGGTTCGAAGCGCATCCGATTGTCCACAAAACGATCCACAAGCCCACCCCATATATGGATGTCGTCAGGAATTCATCTTCTGTATATTGTTTTTATGCTAGTAAACTTAAGTGAATATTCCATTGCGGTCGAATATCTTCGTAACTTCACAGGAACGTCATCGCCATGTCACAAGACCTCGTAGGCCCCGTGCCGCTGCTCGTGGTCTACAACCCGATCGCCGGGCGGCGCCGGCGCCGTTTTCTGTCGCGCGTGCTCGAAGCGCTCGAAGCCCGCGCGGCCTCGGTGCGGCTCGAGCCCACGCAAGCGCGCGGCGATGCCGAAGCGCTCGCGCGCGCCGCGGCCGCGACAGGAGCCGCACGGTTGGTTGTGGCCGGCGGCGACGGTACGATCAACGAAGCGCTGAACGGGCTCAGCGGCAGTTCGGTGGCGCTCGGCATCGTGCCGCTCGGAACCGCCAACGTGCTGGCGGCCGAATTGGGCCTCGGCACATCGGCGAAAAACGTCGCGGCGGCGATCATGGACGGCCGGCCGCGCAGCGTGACGCTCGGCACCGTCAACGGGCGCCGCTTTTCGATGATGGCGGGCGTGGGGTTCGACGCGCATGTGGTGCGCGACGTGTCGAGCAAGCTCAAGCGCGCCATCGGCAAGGGCGCTTACGTGCTCGAGACGCTGCGCCAGCTCGTCGTCTACAACAACAAATTCTACGACATACGCGTCGACGGCGTGCCGATGCGCGCCGCGTCGCTTTTGATCTGCAACGGCCACTATTACGGCGGCCAATTCGTCGCCGCCCCGCAAGCGCGCCTCGAATCGCCGGAGCTGCAGGTGGTGCTGTTCCAGCGCGCCGGGCGGTTTGCGACGATCCGCTATGCGCTGGCCCTCGCCACGGGCCGCCTGCCCACGCGGCCCGACGTGCGCATCCTGGCCGCGCAGACGATCGAGATCGACGGCCCGGTCGGCGAACCCGTGCAAGGCGACGGCGACGTGATCGCGCACCTGCCCGCCAAATTCGAAGCGCTGCGCGCCGCGGCAATTCTCGTCGGCCCGCCCGCCTAAGCGACGGCCCCCGCCTCCGCGCGCCATTCGCGCATCACGAAGATCGTGCGCGTGGTCGCCACACCGCGCACGCTTTGCACGCGCGCCAGCATGAGGTCGGCGAAGTCCTGCAGGTTTTTGGCGAACACTTCGAGGAACACGTCCTGGTCGCCGGTCACCACATAGCCCACCGCAACGCCGGGAATGGCCGCCAGCGTCTGCGCCAACTCTTCGGCCGAGATCGACGGATCGCGCGTCACACCCACAAAGGCGCGCACCGTGAGGCCAAGCTTCGCGCGGTCGATGCGCGCGCCGTAGCCTTCGATGATGCCCGCCTTTTCGAGGCGCGCGATGCGGCGCGAGATCGCCGAATGCGACAGCCCGACCTTGGCCTCGAGCTCGAGATTGCTCGCGCGCGCGTTTTTTGTCAGTGCCGCCAGAATGCGGTCGTCGAATTCGTCCACGCCAAAAATCCCCGATTTTTCAGTCCATCTTGCAAAATCTTTGCATTTTTCTTTCGATTCGCGCCACAAAAATCAAGTTTTTGATATTTTGGCGCCGATGATCGCACATGCGCCGCGCATGGTATTGTTGCCGCATGTTCAGTCTCAAAGAGCTCGAAGACGCCACCGCCTTGGTGCACGCGCATTTCCAGGCGACCCCGCAATATGCGTGGCCATTGCTGGCCGCGCGCACCGGCGCGTACGTGGTCGTCAAACACGAGAACCACACGCCGGTCGGTGCCTTCAAGATTCGCGGCGGACTCGTCTATTTCGCGCGCCTGAAGGCCGAGCGCCCGCATGTGAAGGGCGTGGTGTCGGCCACGCGCGGCAATCACGGCCAGAGCCTTGCCTATGCGGGTGCAAAAGCCGGCGTGCCCGTCGCGATCGTGGTACCGCGCGGCAATTCGGTCGAGAAGAACGCGGCGATGCGCAGCCTCGGCGCCGAGCTCATCGAATACGGTGCCGATTTCGACGAGGCGCGCGGGCACGCGGCCGAACTTGCAAAAACGCGCGGCTACGAATTCGCACCATCCTTCCAGCGCGATCTCGTGCTCGGCGTGGCGACCTACGCCTACGAGCTGTTCGCGGCACACCGCGATCTCGACACGGTCTATGTGCCGATCGGGCTCGGCTCGGGCATTTGCGGCCTCATCCGCACGCGCGATCTTCTGGGCCTCGCAACCAAAGTCGTCGGCGTCGTGTCGGACCATGCGAACGCCTACAAGCTCTCGCTCGACGCGGGCCGCGTGGTCGAAACCAATTCGGCGCGCACCTTCGCCGACGGCATGGCGGTGCGGGTACCCTCGGCCGAAGCGCTCGCGATCATAGCGGCGGGGGCGGCGCGCATCGTGTCGGTCGGCGAGGACGCGATCGCGGCCGCCATGCGCGCCTATTTCGAAGACACGCACAACGTGGCCGAAGGAGCCGGTGCCGCCCCGCTTGCGGCCTTGATGCAGGAGAAAGACGGCATGCAGGGCAAAAAGATCGGCCTCATCCTGTGCGGCGGCAATGTCGACACGCCGGTTTTCCGCACCGTGCTTGGCGGCCAGACGCCGGTGCCGGCATGAAGACCGCCGCACATCTGGAATATCTCGCCGACATCGAGCGGCGCGTGCTGTGGCTGGCGTCGTGGACGATCCACAACGCCAACCATCTGCGTGCGGCGGGCGAAGTCAAAGTCGGCGGCCATCAAGCCTCGTCGGCGTCGCTCGCCACGATCATGACGGCACTCTATTGCGGCGCGTTGCGCGGGCAAGACCGCGTGGCCGTGAAGCCGCACGCCTCGCCGATCTTCCATGCGCTGCAATATCTCGCCGGCAACCAAAGCCAAGAAAAGCTCGAAAACTTCCGCGGGCTCGGCGGGGCGCAAAGCTATCCCTCGCGCACCAAAGACACCGACGACGTCGATTTCTCGACGGGCTCGGTGGGCTTGGGCGTGGCGCAGACGTTGTTCTCGTCGCTCGTGCAAGACTATGTGCGCAGCCGCGGCTGGATGAAGGACCGCCAAGAGGGCCGCATGGTGGCGCTGATCGGCGACGCCGAAATGGACGAGGGCAACATCTACGAAGCCTTGATCGAAGGCTGGAAGCATGGCTTGCGCAATTGCTGGTGGGTCGTCGACTACAATCGCCAATCGCTCGACGCCGTGGTCCGCGAGGGCTTGTGGGAAAAGTTCGAGACGATGTTCGCCAATTTCGGCTGGGACGTGGCGATCGTCAAATACGGAACCTTGCAGCAAGCCGCTTTCGCCGAACCCGGCGGCGAGGTGTTGCGCGGCTGGATCGATCGTTGCCCGAACCAGCTTTATTCGGCCCTCGTGTTCCAAGGCGGGGCGGCGTGGCGCAAGCGCTTGACCGACGAGATTGGCGACCAGGGCCCGGTCTCGCGCCTTTTGGAGAAACGCTCGGATGCCGAGCTTGCCGAACTCATGGGCAATCTCGGCGGCCACGATTTGCCGGCCCTGCTCGCAGCCTTCGAAAAGGCCGCCACGCACGACCGGCCGACCGTGTTCATTTGCTACACGATCAAAGGCTTTGGCCTTCCGCTCGCGGGCCACAAAGACAATCACGCCGGCTTGATGAATCCGGCCCAGATGGAAGCCTTTCGCCAAGCCGCCAATGTGCGCCCCGGCCACGAATGGGACAAATGGGAAGGCGCCAGTTTGCCAGCCGACAAGCTGCAAGCCTTTCTCGACGAAACGCCGTTTTTCAGCACGCATGGGCGGCGGCTTACCGGCCCGCGCGTCGACGTGCCCGAAACGCTCGCCTATCCGGCCCCGGGGGCCAAACCCATCTCGACGCAGATGGGCTTCGGCCAGATCCTCAACGAGATCGCGCGCGAAACCGGAAATTTCGCCGACCGCATCGTGACCACCGCACCCGACGTGACGGTCTCGACCAATCTCGGGCCCTGGGTCAATCGGCGCGGCTTGTTCGCGCGCGAGAAGATGGCCGACATTTTCAAGGCCGAGCGCATCCCGTCCACCTATGCGTGGTCGTTCTCGCCGCAGGGCCAGCATCTCGAACTCGGCATCGCGGAATCGAACCTGTTCCTGGCGCTGTCGGCCTTCGGCCTGTCGCACGCGATCAACGGCGAGCGGCTTTTGCCGATCGGCACGGTCTACGACCCGTTCATCCTGCGCGCGGCCGACCAGCTCAACTATGCGTGCTACCAGGATGCGCGCTTCATGCTGGTCGCGACCCCGTCGGGTGTGACCCTCGCCCCCGAAGGCGGGGCGCACCAGTCGATCGCGACCCCGCTCGTCGGCATGGCGCAAGACGGGCTGTGCGCGTTCGAGCCCGCGTTTGTGGACGAGCTTGCCGTCGCGATGCGCTTCGGCTTCGACTACATGCAGCGGGACGGCGACAAGAGCGAACCCGACAAGCGCACCTGGCTGCGCGACGACACCGGCGGCTCGATCTATCTGCGCCTATCGACGCGCCCGCTCGAACAGCCCAAACGCGCGATGACGCCCGATCTCGCGCGCAGCATCGTCGACGGCGGCTATTGGCTGCGCAAGCCCGGGCCCAACGCCTCGGTCATTGTCGCCTATACCGGCGCCGTGGCGCCCGAAGCCATCGAGGCGGTGGGCCGCATGGGCGAGGATCGCCGCGACATCGGCCTGCTCGCCGTGACCTCGGCCGACCGGCTGCATGCGGGCTGGTCGGCGGCGCAACGCGCGCGCGAAAACGGCAACCCGCAAGCGCGCGCGCATGTGGAGCGCCTGCTGGCGGACGTGCCCTCAGGGGCCGCGATCGTCTCGGTCGTGGACGGCCATCCGGCCACGCTCGCGTGGCTCGGGGCCGTCAATGGCCATCGCATGCGCGCCTTGGGCGTCGAGCATTTCGGCCAGACCGGCACCATCGCCGATCTCTACCGCCATTACGGCATCGATGCCGACGGCATCCTGCGCGCGGCCGAAGCGCTCGCCCCGGGCCGGCCGCTGCGCCATCGTGCGTGAGGCTCAGCGCCCCGCGATCGTGCAGCCGTCGATGCGCAAGGTGGGCGCGTCCGCGCCGTGTCGGAACACGAGATCGTCGGCGGGTGTCGTGTTCATGAACATCTCGACGAGGTTGCTTGCGACCGTCACTTCGCTCACCGGATACGTCAATTCGCCGTCTTCGATCATGTAGCCGGCAGCCCCGCGGCTATAGTCGCCGGTCACGCCATTCACGCCCATGCCGATGAACTCGGTCACGTAGAGGCCGCGCTTGATGTCTTTCAGCATCGCGGCGCGCGAGAGGCTGCCCGCTTCCATGTAGATGTTCGAGGTCGACGGGCTCGGCGGCGAAGAGGTGCCGCGCGCGGCATGGCCCGTCGAGACGAGGCCCAGTTGGCGCGCCGAGCGCAGATCGAGCACCCAGCTCGTCAAGATACCCTTGTCGATCAAGTTGCGGCGCTGGGGTGCAATCCCTTCGCCGTCCACGGGCTTGGAAGCCAAGCCCCGCTTGCGGAACGGGTCTTCGACGATGGTAATGCCGGGGCCGAACACGGCCGCGTTCATCTTGGTCTTGAGGAAGCTTGTGCCGCGCGCGATCGAAGTGCCGTTGATCGCACTGGTGAAATGCCGCAACAGGCTGCCCGACACGCGGCTGTCGAGCACGATCGGCAGCTTGCAGGTTTCGATCTTGCGCGGATTGAGGCGGCGCACGGCGCGCGATCCCGCTTCGCGGCCGATCTTGGCCGGATCGTCGAGATCGGCCGCATGCACGGCAGACGACCAATCGTAGTCGCGCTCCATCGCCGTGCCCTCGCCCGCGATGACCGAAGCCGAAAACGAATGCGACGAGCGCCCGTATTCGGCGGCAAAGCCGTTCGACGCGACGAGGGCGACACGGCTCATGCCCCAGCTTGCTTCGGCACCGTCGGAATTGGTCACACCTTTGACGGCGAGGGCCGTCTCTTCGGCGGCCGCGGCACGCGCCATCAGTTCTTCGGCCGAGGGCTCCACGGGATCGACGAGGTCGAGATCGGGAAAATCGCGCGCGATGGCGGCAGCGTCCGCAATGCCGCAATAGGGATCTTCGGGCGCTTGGGCCGCCATCGCGACCGCACGCTCGACGAGACCCGCCAGCGCTTTTTGCGAGCGGTCGTTCGACGACACGATGGCCTGGCGCTTGCCGATCAGCACGCGCAGGCCGAGATCGTAGCCTTCGGCGCGCTCGAGCTTTTCGAGTTTGCCCAAGCGTCGCGCATGGCTGACCGAAATGCCTTCGACGAACACCGCGTCGGCGTCGGACGCCCCCGCGCGCTTGGCCTTGGCGATGAGATCGCCCAGAAGATCGAGCGTCGAAGCGGTCTTTTCCATGAAACCTTGTTCCTATCGCATGCGCCGGTTGATCTCGCGTGACGCGGCCCCGAGGCCGAACACGAAGGCGGCCGCCAGAACGACGGTGCCTGCCACAGGGATATGGCGCAAGGCCGCCAGCGCCACAAGCCCGGCGAGGACGGCGGCCAAACGCCAGAGCAGCCCCGGATTTTCCCGGCGCCCAAACAGCCCCAGGCCCGCGTTCCCAAGTGCGGCGGCCGCGATCGCATAACCGACCCCAAGCCCGAAACCGAGGGCCAAGATCAAAGCGCCCGCGAGCGGCAGCCCCACGAGTGTGACCGCCGACAGCAAAATCACAAACGGCAGCCCGAACACGAGGCACAGGCCCCAGAGCAGTACCGCCCCCGTGCGCGCCGCAATCGCCGCCGCACAGGCCGCAAGAAAGCCGGGCGCAAACGCCGCCAGCAGCAATGCCGTCGCCCACACGGCGAGCGTGAACCCCCAGCGCAGGATGGCGCCGACATATCCGAGCAACGCGTCGACCGCATTCGCCATGTCGCCCGGCGCATAGACGACGCCGCCTGCGATCTCGGCCGACGCGTGGACGAGCGGCGGATCGGGCGACCACACGCGCAATTTGCCGGCAATGCGCGTGTTGGGGCCGATCACGACATGGCCTGCCGCAACCGACACGTCGCCGGCGGCGGCAATGTCGAGTACCACCTCGCCGCCGGCGGCCCACACACGCTGGGCGTAGCGCCCGGCCATCGCGATTTCGCCGCCGAACAAAAACACGTTGCGCTTGACGCTGGTCGCGGCCCCGATACCGATGCTGGCCCCGGTCGCCACGAGATCGCCGGCAATCTCGGCCTCGACCGCAATGCGGCCGCCCGCGAGCGTCACGTCGCCGTCGATGAGCCCCTGCACGTCGATCATCGGCGCCATGCGCGACAGATCGGAAGCGGCGGCGGGGGCCGCGCACAAGGCCAGCCACACGGCGGCAAAGAGGGCCGCCGCCGCGCCTTTCATTTCCAGATCGCCTTGCCGCTGCCGGGCAGGCCGAGCTTGGCCCATTTTTTGGTGACGGTTTCGACCACGTCGTCCGACATGCGGATCTGCTCGCCCCATTCGCGGTGCGTCTCGGGCGGCCATTTGTTCGTGGCGTCGAGCCCGATCTTCGACCCGAGCCCGCTTTCGGGGCTCGCGAAATCGAGATAGTCGATGGGCGTGCCTTCGATCACCGTGATGTCGCGCGCCGGATCCATGCGCGTCGAGATCGCCCACATCACGTCTTTCCAGTCGCGCGCGTCGATGTCGTCGTCCACGACGATGACCCACTTTGTGTACATGAACTGGCGCAGATAGCTCCACACGCCGAGCATCACGCGCTTGGCGTGGCCCGGATAGGCCTTCTTCATCGACACGACGGCGATCCGGTACGAACAGCCCTCCGGCGGCAGCCAGAAATCGACGATCTCGGGGAATTGCTGGCGCAGCAACGGCACGAACACGTCGTTGAGCGCTTCGCCCAAGACCGAGGGCTCGTCCGGCGGCCTGCCGGTGAAGGTCGAGAGATAGATCGGGTTGCGGCGCATCGTGATCGCCGTCACCGTGAAGACCGGGAATTTTTCGACCGAATTGTAGTAGCCCGTATGGTCGCCGTACGGGCCTTCGTCGCCGTATTCGTCGAGGCTCACATGGCCTTCGAGCACGATCTCGGCTTCGGCCGGCACTTTGAGCGGTACTGTCTTGCAGTCCACAAGCTCGACGCGCTTGCCGCGCAAGAGGCCGGCGAACTGGTATTCGGACAATGTGTCCGGCACGGGGGTTACGGCCGCAAGGATGGTGCCGGGGTCGGCCCCGAGCACCACGGCGGCGGGCAACGGTTCGCGCTTGCCCGATTTTTTCCAGCGCTGATGGTGCTGCGCCCCGCCGCGATGTTTGAGCCAGCGCATCAAGGTGCGGTCGCGGCCCAAGAGCTGCATGCGGTAGATGCCGAGATTGAAACCGTCCTCGCGCTTGTCGCCGGGGCCTTTGGTGACGACCAAGGGCCATGTGATCAGCGGGGCGGGTTCGCCCGGCCAGCAGGTCTGGATCGGCAGGCTGCCGAGATCGATCGCATCGCCCGTCAGCACGATCTCCTGGCACGGGGCCGTGCCGAACATGCGCGTCGACGGTTTCATCGACAGTACGGTCTTCGCAAGCGGCACGAGTTCGAGCGCTTCGCGCCAGCCCTCGGGCGGCTGCGGCTGGCGCAGGAAGGCGAGCGTTTCGCCCACTTCGCGCAATTGGTGCGGCTCGCGGTCCATGCCCCAGGCGACGCGCTCGACCGTGCCGAAGAGATTGACGAGCACCGGGATCGGCGAGACCGACCCGTCGGCCTTGACCGGCTTTTCGAACAGCACGGCCGGCCCGCCCTCGGCGAGCAGCCGCGTCTGGATCTCGGTCATTTCGAGGACGGTCGAAACGGGTTCGGAAACCCGCACCAGCCGTCCGGTTTTTTCCAAGCGATCGAGGAAATCGCGCAGCGACGCATAAGCCATGGCTTCTATATAGAGCGCCCGGCACGCGCCGCCAATCGCGCGATGGCCGGCCTAGCGCGCCGCCTTGATCGCGGCCGGAAGGTCGGTCCACGCAGGGCCGCTCGCGAAGCGCGCGCGGGCATAGGCGGCAAGTTCGGCAAGCTCCGCATCGGAAAGGCTTGCGGCAAAACCCGGCATCGATCCGCGCGGGCTCGGCACGCCGGCAAGCGTGGCGCGGATGAAGCCGCCGGGGCTCGCCGCATTGACGGCGGCGTAGAGCGCCATCGGCACGGTCTGGCTGCCCGCACGATGGCAGCCCGCACAGGCGCGCGCGAAGATGCGCTCCCCCGCATTGGGGTTCGCACTGGGGCCGGCATAGTCGCGCGCGCGCGCGGCTTCGAGGGCGGCTTGCGTGCGCACGGGATCCTGCGCCGGGGTGCCGCGCGTCAGATACGCCGCCATCGCGCGAATGTCGCTGGGCGCGGCCTGGGCCAGCCCGCGCACGACGTCGCGCATCGGTCCTGCGGCCGTCCCATGATGCGGATGCCAACCGTCGCTCAGATAGTCGACGAGTGCTTCTTTGGTCCATTTGATCGGTGCGGGATCGAACGTCC
Source organism: Telmatospirillum sp. (assembly GCA_020248985.1). Classification (GTDB taxonomy): domain Bacteria; phylum Pseudomonadota; class Alphaproteobacteria; order CACIAM-22H2; family CACIAM-22H2; genus Tagaea. Next base: position 80,234 of record JADCGL010000002.1, read on the forward strand.
CCAAGCCCGGCGCTTCCCACCCGTCGGCCATACCGCCGGCGAGCGTCTTGCCGCTGCGTGCACCAGCCACGTTGCGCGGCGCATGGCACGCGCCGCAATGGCCGACGGTCTCGACCAGATAGGCCCCGCGCTGGGTTTCGGCATCGGCCGACGCGTCGACGCGCCACAGGCTGCGATCGAGAAACGCGAAGTTCCACACGCCGAGCAGAGCCCGGACATTGTAGGGAAACGCCAGATCGTTGCGCGTGGCGGCTTTGCGCACCGGCGGGCGCGTGAGGATGTAGTCGTAGAGCGCGTCGATGTCGGCGGCGACCATGCCCGTGAAATGGTCGTAAGGGTGGGCGGGATAGAGATGGCTGCCGTCGCGCGCGCGGCCGTTGCGCAGCGCGTCGGCAAACGCCGCCCGGGACCAGCCGCCGATGCCTGTCGCAGGATCGGGCGTGATGTTCGTCGAATGGATCGTGCCGAACGGCGTGACCACGCCACGCCCGCCCGCAAAGGCGGCCCCGCCCGGGGCGGTGTGGCACGTCTCGCACGAACCGATCGCCGACAAGTTGCGGCCGATTTCGACATTGGCGGCGACAGCACCGGCCGGCAGATCGCTCGATTGCGCGCGCAGTTCGGGCGCGAAGATGCCGGCACAGCCCGCTAGGATGGCGGCCGCAGCGGCCAGAAACGAAGCGGTGCGCATGTTCACGCCAGACCTGCGCGCACGCGCTCGGGCGTGAGCGGCAGGCGCCGGAAGCGCACGCCGGTCGCATCGAACACGGCGTTGGCGAGGGCCGCACCGGTCGGGCCTTGCGAGGCTTCGCCCGTGCCCAAAAAGGGCGCGCCCGGCCGGTCGATAAGGGCCACTTCCACGGGCGGCGTTTCGCTGAAGGTGAGGATCGGATAGTCGGCCCAGTCGCGCGACAGGATGCGCGTGTCGTCGAAGCGCACCTGCTCCTTGAGCGTCCAGCTCAGCGACTGGATGAGCCCGCCTTCGATCTGGTTGGCGATCCCGTCCGGATTGACCATGTGGCCGCTGTCGTTGCTTGCGACCGCGCGCAGCACGCGGACCGCCCCGGTGCGTTTCTGCACCTCGACCTCGAGGGCGACCGCGCAATAAGCCGCGGTGTTCTTGTAGCGCGCAAACGCGATGCCGCGCCCGCGCCCCTCGCGCTTGGTCCATTTGCTCCAGCCGAATTTTTCGGCCGCAACCGCGATCGCCTCGAGCGCGCGCGGGTCTTTCATGTGCCGCAGCCGGTACGCGACCGGATCGGCACCGGCCGCGTGCGCCAGCTCGTCCACGAAAGACTCGATCGCGAACACGTTGGCGTAGGCGCCGAGCCCGCGCGTGGACGACACGCGCACCGGCATGTCGGTCACGAAATGCGTGACCGCGCGCTGGCCCGGGAAATCGTAGAGCGCGATCGCGTTGCGGTCGGCCGCATAGTTGGGCGGGCCGCCATTCGCGGGCGTGGGCATCGCAAACGGTTTTTCGAGATAGCGTGCGGACAGCAGATTGCCGGCCTCGCCGCCGGGACGCGTGCCGTGCGGCGTGGACCACAATTCGAGATTCCAGTCGAGCACGTCGCCGGCCGCATCGACGGCGGCGCGCGTTTCGATGACCATGGCCGAGCCGTAGGGCTCCCAGCCATGTTCGCCCTCGCGCGTGTACTGCAGATAGATCGGCGTGCCGGGCATGGCGCGCGCCAGCAACGCCGCATCGGCGGCCGCATCGTCGGCCATGTTGTGGCCGTAGCAGCCCGAGCCTTGGCCGTGCAGGCAACGCACCTTGTCGCGCGGCAGGCCCAGCATCTTGGCGATCGCTTCGCCGGTTTCGAACACCGACTGGCTGTGCGTGTGGATCGAAACGCTGCCTGCCGGATCGTACGTCGCGACGGCCGCCGACGGGCCGATCGAGCCGTGCATATGGTAGGGGCGCATGTAGCGCGCTTCGAGCGTCTTGGCGGGCACGGCCCCGTCGGCGCGCTGCTTGTTCATGATCTCGATGTCGCGCGCGGGCTTGGCGGCGCGCAGCCAGTCGAAAATCGCCGCATCGCCCGACATCGATTTTTCGACCTTCCATTGGGCGGTCGCGGCCAGTTGCGCCGCCGCCGCGTTGGCCTGCTCGCGCCTTCGCGCAATCACGCCGAGGAACGATCCGTCGCGCACGACCTTGACCACGCCCGGCAGGCGTTCGATGGCGGCGAGATCGACGCTCGCGAGCGTCGCCACGGGTGCCGGCGGGCGCGCGATCTGGCCGTAGAGCATGCCGGGCAGGCGCAGATCCTGCACGAAAATCGGCGCCCCGCCGACCTTGGCCGGCAGATCGCGGCGCGGCACCGAGCGGCCGATATAGCGATGGCGCGCGGCCGGCTTGGGTGCCACCGTGCCCGTCGCTTCGCGCTCGAGCGCTTGGCCGAGTGCGAGATCCCAATAGCTCGCCGCCGCATTCGCACCGACGACGCGCCCGTCTTCGACGCTGAGTGTTTCGACCGGCACCCCAAGCTTCTGCGCCGCCAGATCGAGCAGAATGGCGCGCACTTCGGCCGCGGCATGGCGCACGGCCGTGCCGCAATTGGGCATCGAGAAGGAACCGGCGGTCACGCCCTCGTTGGGAACGCGCGCCGTGTCGCCCGAGACGATGTCGATGCGCTCGATGTCGATGTCGAGCTCGTCGGCGCAGATCTGCGCGACCGCCGTCAAGATGCCCTGGCCGAGCTCGACCTTGCCGACCAGCAAGGTCACGCGGCCGGCCGCTTCGATGCGGATCCACGCATCGAGGCGGCGCACGGAATTGAGGTCGCCCGGCAGGACCGCGCGCGGTGCTTGCGCGTTCGCGACTTCGTCGGGCACCAGCGCGAAGGCGAGGGCGACGTAGCCGGCCCCTTTGAGAAAGCCGCGACGGCCGAAAGTGGCGTTCATGGCTCAGCCCTCCTGTGCGGCGCGCAGCACGGCGCGCACGACGCGGTTTTGCGTGCCGCAGCGGCACAGATTGCCGTCGAGCGCCTCGCGCACGTCGCGTTCGCTCGGGTTCGGCTGGCGTTCGAGCAGCGCATGCGCCTGCAGGATCATGCCCGACGTGCAGTAGCCGCATTGGGCGGCCTGCTCGGTCAAGAACGCCTGCTGCAGCCGGCCGGGTTTGCCGTCGGTGCCGAGGCCCGCAAGCGTGGTGACGCTGCGCCCGGCGGCCGCTTTGGCTTGCGTCACGCATGCGCGCGTCGGCAAACCGTCGACCAGCACGGTGCACGCCCCGCATTGCGCGCGCCCGCAGCCGTATTTGGGGCCGAACGCGTCGAGATCGTGGGCGAGAACGAACAGCAGGGGCGCATCGTCGGGCACGTCGGCCCGCACGTCTTTGCCGTTGAGCTTGAAAGCGACCATTTGCGTTTCCCCCCCCCCGCTTTATTTGACGTCATTGTACTGGAAATAGGACGCTTGGGCAAAATACGTGGCTCCAGCTAAGGTCGCTCCTGCCCATGCGTCGATTCCCGAAAGAATTTTCCGAGCTTTTGAAGCCGCATGTCGCACCCCGCGGCGACGCGCCATTTTTCGCGACAAGCGACCTCATCGCGCCCGCAATGGCAGCATCGGCGTTTGCGCTGCTCGAACGGCATCTGGCACCGGCGCTCAAGCCGCTCGCGCGCGCGATCCCGCCCGAGACGATCGCCAACCAGACGCGCAACTACCAAGAACGCCTGCCCAAGACCGTGCGCAATCGGGCCGCCGACATCGACGGCACGCGCAGCAAAGCCGCCAAACTGGCAGCGGAAATCGGACTTGCGCGCATGCTGTCGTCGCCGAGCTATTTTGCGTTCGCGCAGATGCTTGCGGGGCGCAAGCTCGATCCCGCTTTCGGCCGCCAAGTGCTGCGCTACGGGCCCGGCGACTATGCCGGCCCGCACACCGACCATCACCCCGAAGAGCCGCGCGCGCGCGACGGCTATTTCGATCTGCATATCAGCTTTGCGAACAAGGCCGCCAAGCGCCAATTGCTGATCTATGCGCAAGAAGGCCATTTGGACCGCGCGGTCGATGTGGCAGGCCCTGCGACGATCGCTGCCTATCGCCTACCCTTCTGGCACTACACCACGCCGCTCGAAGGCGGGCGCGATGCCGCACGCTGGGTGATCCTCGGGACTTTTCTGTACGCGTAAGCCCTCAATTGTCGAGGAACGCCTTCAGCCGGTCGGCGACGCGGCCCATCGACAGCACGCCGTCGAGATGGCCGCCCGTTCCCGGGATCGCCACGAGATCGGCCTGCTTGCCCTGGCGCTTCAGGATGTCGACCGCTTTGCGCGCATAGCCGGGAACCAGCAGCAGATCGCTTTCGGCCGGAATGAACAGCGCGCGCGCCTTGATCTTGCCGAGCCCGGCTTCGAGATCCGTCGTGTGCCCGGTGACGAACAGCTGGTTGGCGCGCACGAGATACACAAAATGCGCCGCATCGGCCGAACGTGCGCGTGCGGCCGCCGCCTGGTCGAGCGTTGCTTCGATCAGATAGCGATTGTCGAGTGCCGCCAGCGGATTTTTGGCGTCGTCGGCCCATTTGCGCCCGAACGCCGCCTCGGCCCAGCCATGGTGGCGCGCATCGAGCGTGACCATCTTGAGCGCGAAGGCCAGGCCCGCCGCCGGTTCCGGCCCGCCGTAATAGTCGCCGCCCTTCCAGTTCGGATCCATCAGGATCGGCTGCGCCCAGATCCCCAGACGCGCGATCGTGTAGGCGTCGATCTCGCCGATGCCGATCACCGGCGCCACGCGCTGCACGAAGTCGGGATAGGCGGCCGCCCATTCGAGCGCCTGCATGCTGCCCATCGAAGCGCCGACGACCGCGTGCACGCGCGCAACGCCGAGCGAATCGAGCAGCGCTTTCTGCACCGCCACGAAGTCGCCGATCGTGACGACGGGGAAGTTCTTGCCGTAGGGGCGGCCCGTGTCGGGATCGATCGTGGCGGGCCCGGTCGTGACGGTGACGCCGTCTTTGACGTTGAGATTGACGAGGCTGTCGGCCGAGACGACGAAATATTTGTCGGTGTCGATCGCCTTGCCGGGCCCGATGATGCCGTCCCAATAGCCGGGGGCGGGCGCGTCGGCCTTGTAGCGGCCGGCCGCATTCGAGGTCGCCGAGAAGAAATGCGGCACCACGACGACATTGTCCCGGGCGGCGTTGAGCGTGCCGTAGCTTTCCCAGCCGATCTTGACGTTGCGCAAGCTGCGCCCGCTTTGCGTCGTGTAGCGCGGCATTTCGAAGGTCTTTTTCTCGACGAGGCCAACGCTGGTCTGCGCCAGCGCCGAAAAAGCGGTCGAGACGACAAACGCAAAAGCAAAAGCAAAGCGAAGGGCGATCGCGGCGCGCATGGACATTCTCCCGGTTCGGTTTGTTGTGCTTGGCCGCAAGGCTAGCACCGCACGGCACCCGACGAAAGACTGCCGGCGCTACTCTGCCGCGCGCGTGCGGGGGGCGGCTTTGGCGCCGATCGCGTCGGCGAGGCCCTTGAGGGCTTGCGGGTCGAGATCGGCCCAGTTGGCGGCGGGCTCGGCCGGCAGGTCTTTTTCGTAGTAGCCCCATTTGCCGAATTCGGCGAAGCGGGCGGGCACTACTTCGTGCGTTTCGGGCAGCACCTTGTAGCAGCGCCCGTCGCGGCCCAAGAGCGGGATCGGCCGCTTCCAGCGCGTGAAGGTGCGGCGCATGTTGGCCGAATGCTCCTTGTTCGCGTCGAACTCGTCCATGTCGTATTCGAACAGCAATTCGTAGGCGGCCACGAACTCGTCGATGAAGCGCAGATTGACGATCTGCAGGTGCGACTGCACCCAGCAGCGATCCTCGAACGTCCAGAACACCGACATGCCGATGAAATCGCGCTCGCGCGTGATGTAGGGGAAAAACGGAAAGGTGCGGCACGACACCGAGCGGTTCTCGCGCTCGCAGAAACGCGCGCCCTTGCATTCGATGGCGCGGCAATCTTCGTGCAGATCGGAGAGTTCCTTCTCCGTGGCTTTGTCCTTGATCTCGAACTCGTGCCACAGATCGGTGCGGCGCTTCAGCAGCGTCCATTCGTGCTTGTCGACGATCGGGATCGCCACGTCGGTCGAGCAGCAGATCGGCGAACCGCCATTGTGCTCGCCGCATTTGGCGCCGCAGTCGAACGCCGAAACCGGCGCCATGAACATCTTGTAGATGCGTTCATAGACTTCCGGCGAAGCTTGTTTGGGCTGATGTTTGCGCGGCATGGGACGAGGACTATAGGCAGGCCGTCGCAAGCCCGACCAGACGGCGCTTGCGCGCGCGGCGCAGTTTTATGCGACCTGTTGCCCAAGCGCCACGACGCGCAGCACGCGCGTGCGCCGCATCTCGCGGTCTTCGAGATCGCGGTCGGTCGGCACGTCGTAGCAGGCGATCTCGACGAGGCCGGTTGCGGGCAGATAGGCGCGCCCCGGATCGGCGACCAGCACAGCCGTGCCGCGCGCGGCCAAAGCCTGCAGCCACGGCCAGACGCGCGCGGCCATCGGCTTTTCGTAGAACACGTCGCCCGCCAGCACGAGATCGGCTGCGGGAAGCGCCTCCAAACAATCGCCTGCCGCCATTTCGAGCACCACGCCGTTGGCGGCGGCATTGAGCGCCAAGGCTTCGAGCGCAAACGCGTCGATCTCGCATGCGGTAACGCGGGAAGCGCCCGCCTTGGCGGCCGCGATCGCGGCGATACCCCCGCCGGCCGCAAAATCGAACACATGTTTGCCGGCCGCCAGATCGGGCTGGTCCAGCAGCAGCCGCGCCAAGGCCCGTCCGCCGGGCCAGGCGAAGGC
>JADCGL010000020.1 GCA_020248985.1 Telmatospirillum sp.
GATTTCGCGCCCAAAATCCTGCCGACGATGCTCGAGCAGTTCCACCGGTCGATCACGCTGGTGATCCCGCCGTCGTCGTTCCTGCTGGACGAGCGCGTGTTCGTGAGCCTTGGTGTTCTCAAAGTGGCGGCGGCGCTGGAGCGCAAGGGCATCCATGTGAACCTGCTCGACCTGTCGGGCATCGCCAACTATCTCGACGCGCTCGAGACCTACGCGCGCAAGACGCAAGACACCGTGATCGGCATCACCGCGACCACGCCGCAATTGCCGGCCGTGGCGCTGATCGCCCAGCGCCTGCGCGCGGTGCGCGACGATCTGCGCCTGGTGCTCGGCGGCCCGCACGTCACGCTGACCTATGCGGCCGTGAAGCTCGAGAACAAGTTCGGCCGCACCTCGTTCGGGCGCGCGACCAAAGCCGCCAAGCAGCTCGAAGACATTTTCGACGTGCTGGTGGCCGGCGACGGCGAGCTTGCCGTGTTCAGCGCCATCACGCTGGCCCAGCCGCCCAAGGTCGTCGACGGCGACGACATGAAGGGCGGCTTCTTCATGAACGACGAGATCTATACGCGCACGCCCGAGCCCGCCCGCCATCTCGTCGATCTCAAGAGCTACAAATACACGGTCGAATCCTTCCCGGCCACGAGCCTGATCGCGCAGCTCGGCTGCCCGTTCAATTGCGGCTTCTGCGGCGGGCGCAATTCGAAGAGCCTGCGCGTGATCCGCACGCGCCCGACCAAGGCGATCGTGGACGAGGTCGAGCGGCTTTATCTCGATTACGGCTACACCGGCTACATGTTCTACGACGACGAATTGAACGTGAACAAGTCGATGGTCGAGCTCATGAATGCGCTCACCGACCTGCAGATGAAGCACGGCGTGGAGTTCCGGCTGCGCGGCTTCGTGAAGTCGGAACTGTTCAACGACGCGCAGGCCGAGGCCATGTACCGGGCGGGCTTCCGCTGGCTCTTGTGCGGCTTCGAGGCCGCCAATCCGCGCATCCTCGAAAACATCGAGAAGCGCGCCTCGCTCGAAGACAACACGCGCGCGGTCGAGATCGCCAAGCGCCACAATCTCAAGATCAAGGCGCTGATGTCGGTCGGCCATCCGGGCGAATCCGCGCAGTCGATCCAGGACATCGAAGACTGGCTGATCAAGATGCAGGTCGACGATTTCGACTGCACGGTCATCACCACCTATCCCGGCACGCCGTACTACGATCTGGCCGTTCCGCACGAAAGCCAGAAGGGCGTGTGGACCTTCACGCAGAGCAAGCACGGCGACCGGCTGCATTCCTACGAGGTCGACTTCATGACGACGCCCGAATACTACAAGGGCGATCCGAACGGCGGCTACCGCGCCTTCGTGTTCACCGACCACATGACGTCGGAAGAAATCGTCAAGCTGCGCAACAAGCTCGAGACGCGCGTGCGCGACGTGTTGAACATCCCGTTCAATCCGGGCCGCGCCGCGATGCGCTTCGAACATTCGATGGGCCAGGGCCTGCCCGACTTCATCCTGCGCAACACCGCAGCCCAAGGCCAAGCTGCAGAGTAGGGGCGGCCGAGTAGACCTCAGAGTCGGTCGGGGACTGCCAGCAGCACCTGGCCCATCGGAATTTCTTCGGTGACCGGGCGGCGTGCGCCGAACTCGACCTGGTAGGTCGCGTAGCCGAGTTCCTTGAAAAAGCGCACCGCGTCCATCAGGCACAGCGATTGGCGCGCCCAGTAGGACGGCTCCCACAGGAAAAAGATTTTCGGGCGGTGGCGCTTGATCGTCTCGATGCCGCCCTGCAACGCATTCCATTCTTCGCCCTGCGCCAGCAGCTTGATCACGTCGAGGCGCGGAATCGGGTTGGCCGCGACGTAGTCGTCGAGCGACCAGACCTTCATGTCGATCGTCGTCGTCGAGCGGCCGACATTGGCGGCCTGCAGCGAGGCATTGGCGAAATTGCCGATCGTGTCGTCGTGCAAAAAGAGCTGGCGCGTTTCCGTGCGGCTCGAAATCGCGGCCTGGTTCACGGTCACGTTGGCGAGGCCGTTCAGATTCATGTTGGCCTTGAGCCGGCCCAGCGGATGCGGATCGGGCTCGAACACATGCACCTGGCCCGCGGGCCCGACGCGGTTGGCCATGATCATCGCATGCATGCCGATATTCGAGCCGATGTCGAACGCGACCTGGCCCGGGCGCAGCATGCGGTTCAAAAGCTTCGAGATTTGCGGCCGGAAAGCGCCGTAGAAATAGATGTACCACTCGAGAAACGAGTGCGTGTCGATATTGATGACCATGCCCTGGTCGTAGTCGAGCACGGTGCGCACGGGCCGCGCATTGCCGGGCGGATGGAGGGCGCGCACGAAGCGGTCCGTGCCCTTCGGGTGGAAGCGGCGCGTGGCCCAGGCCAGCAGCGGAACCCAGGCAGGGGACGTCGAATCGGCCGATGGGGGAAGCGTTGCGGACAAAGACGGGTGCTCTTGCGACTGGCTGTTGGCCTTAAGTAAAGACATTTTCGCCCTCAATCTACCCTTTCCAGACCCCCAGCAACGGCTTTTCTCGAACCTCTATTCCACCCCCAAGATGGGATAGTTACGCCGAAAATGCCCGAGCTTTTGCCCGGCCGCAACAATTCGGCCTATGATGTCGCGCAAATATCACGGTCATAAGGGTAAAATCCGGATCTTTCTGGGGAGTTGCCATGCCCATCCGTGCCGAAAGCCGCAAGACCGAAATCCTCGCGCGCGTGGCAAGCCTCGCCCGCCAGCGCCTGTCCGGGGCGGCGGCCGATACGGCCGAGGCCTTCATCAAGCGCTTCTACGCCAATGTGGCGGCCGACGATCTGGCCGAGCGCAGCCCTGAGGATCTCTACGGCTCGGCGCTGGCTTTGTGGTCGTTCGGGCGCCTGCGCGGGCCCGCCAAAGCCAAAGTGCGCGTCTACAATCCGCGCCTGTCCGAGCATGGCTGGCACTCGAACCATACGGTCGTCGAGATCGTCAACGACGACATGCCGTTCCTGGTCGATTCGATCACGGCCGAAATCAACCGGCGCGAACTTTCCGTGCATTTGGTGATCCACCCGGTCGTCGCGGTTGTGCGCGACGAAGGCGGTGCGGCGCTCGGGCTCAGCGACGAGGGTGCCCGCGAAAGCTTCATGCATGTGGAGATCGACGCGCAAGGCGACCAAGCGCAGCTCGACACGATCCGCGACGGCATCCAAGACGTGCTCGACGACGTGCGCGCCTGCGTCGTCGATTGGCGCGCGATGCTGGGCCATGTGCAAAGCGTGGTCGATGGGTTCGCCGCCGCACCGCCGCCGCGCGACGCCGCCGAAATCGCGACGACGCGCGATTTTCTGACCTGGCTTGCAGCCGACAATTTCACCTTTTTGGGATATCGCGAATACGAATACCACGGCGAAGGCACGACCTTCCGCAGCGTCGTGAAGGCGGGTTCGGGCCTGGGCCTCGCGCGCGCCGAGAGCTTCGTCGTGTTCGACGTGCTGCGCCGCATCGCCGAACTGCCGGCGACTTTGCAGCATTTTGTGCGCGCCCCCGACCTTTTGCGCGTCGCCAAAGCCAATCGCCGCTCGAGCGTGCACAGGCCGGCCTATCTCGACGCGATCGGCATCAAGGTCTACGACGCGGACGGCACGGTCGTCGGCGAAAAAGTGTTTCTGGGGCTGTTCACCTCGGCCGCCTACATGCAGCGCCCGCGTGAAATCCCGCTGCTGCGCGACAAGGTGGCGGCCGTCGTCGCCAAGGCCGATTTTGCGTCGGACGGGCACAACGCCAAAGCCTTGCAGCACATTCTCGAGACCTATCCGCGCGAGGAGCTGTTCCAGAGCACGGTCGACGAGCTTTACGAGACGGCCCTCGGCATTCTGCGGCTGCAGGAGCGCCAGCGCATCGCGCTCTTCCTGCGGCGCGATCCGTTCGACCGCTTCGTTTCGGCCCTCGTCTATGCGCCGCGCGACCGCTTCAACACGGAGTTGCGCGACAATTTCCACACGATCCTCGCCAAAGCCTATGCGGGCCGCAAATCGGCGTTCTATGTGACGCTCGCCGACGACAGCGCGCTCGTGCGCTGCCATTTCATCGTCGGCACCACGCCGGGGGCGATCCCGGACATCCGCGTGGAAGACGTCGAGGCCCAGCTCGTCGAGGCCGGGCGCGGGTTTGCCGACCGTCTCAAAGACGCGCTTGTGGCCGCATCCGGCGAAGAGCGCGGCCTGGCCAAATTGCGCCGCTTCCAATCGGCCTTTCCGGCCGCCTATCGCGAGCATTTCACGCCCGAGCAGGCGGTGGCCGACATCGCCTCGGTCGAGGCCGTACTGGCCCGCGAGACCACGCTCGCCCTCAATCTCTATCGCAGCGTCGAAGCGGCCGAAAACGAATTGCGCTTGCGCATCTTCCACCGCAACTCGCCAGTTCCGTTGTCCGATGTGCTGCCGATGCTCGAGAGCATGGGCCTCAAAGTGATGACGGAAGAGCCCTTTCGCATCCAGCCGCTGAATGCCGCCGCCGCGCGTGCGGCGGGCGATGTCTACATGCACGATCTCTCGCTCGTCGTACATGCGGGCGTCGTCGTCGATTTGGCGCGCGTGAAGCCGCTGTTCGAAGAGGCATTCGCCGCCGTATGGGCCGGCAATGCCGCGTCCGACGGCTTCAACCGGCTCGTGCTGTCGGCCGCCATGTCCACGCGCGAGGTCACGGTGTTGCGCGCGTTGGCCGCCTATCTGCGCCAGGCCGGCATACCCTTCAGTCAGCCCTATATGGAAGACACGCTGGCGCGCCATCCGAAGATCGCGCGGCGTTTGGTCGATTTCTTCAAGGCCTGCCACGACCCGGCTTTCGCGGGCGACCGCGACACGGCCGTGCGCGGCATCGCCGTCGAAATCGCCCATTTGCTCGACGATGTTGCCAATCTCGACGAAGACCGCATCCTGCGCCGCTTTCTCAACCTGCTGCAGGCGGCCCTGCGCACGAACTATTTCCAGGCGGGTGCGGATGGGGCGCCCAAGACGTATCTGTCGATCAAGTTCGACAGCCAGAAGATCGACGAATTGCCGCTGCCGCGCCCGCTGGTGGAAGTGTGGGTCTATTCGACGCGCGTCGAAGCCGTGCATCTGCGCGGCGGCAAGGTTGCGCGCGGCGGCATTCGCTGGTCGGATCGGCGCGAAGATTTCCGCACCGAAATCCTGGGCCTCATCAAGGCGCAGATGGTCAAGAACGCCGTCATCGTGCCCGTGGGCTCGAAGGGCGGCTTTTTCGTGAAGCGCCCGCCGCCGGCGGAAGCCGGCCGCGAGGCCTATATGGCCGAGGGCATTGCCTGTTACCAGACGCTGATGCGCGGCCTGCTCGACATCACCGACAACATCGTGGCCGGCAAAATCGTGCCGCCCAAAAACGTGGTGCGGCGCGACGGCGATGATCCCTATCTCGTGGTCGCGGCCGACAAGGGGACGGCGACGTTCTCCGACATCGCGAATGCGATCTCGATCGAATACGGTCACTGGCTCGGCGACGCCTTCGCCTCGGGCGGGTCGGCGGGCTACGACCACAAGGGCATGGGCATTACGGCGCGCGGGGCCTGGGAAGCAGTCAAGCGCCATTTCCGCGAAATGGGCATCGACACGCAAGCCCAAGCGCACACATGCGTGGGCGTGGGCGACATGTCGGGCGACGTGTTCGGCAACGGCCTGTTGCGCTCGCGCTTCACGAAGCTCGTGGGCGCCTTCGACCATCGCCATATCTTCATCGACCCCAATCCGGACGCCGAAGCGGCGTTTGCCGAGCGTGCGCGCATGTTCAAGCTGCCGCGCTCGTCCTGGGCCGACTACGATCCGAAGCTGATCTCCGCAGGCGGCGGCGTGTTCGACCGCAAGGCGAAGTCGATCAAGCTCACGCCGCAGATCAAGCAGCTCTTCGGCATATCGGCCGACAGCGTCACGCCGTTCGAGCTCATGAAGGCGATGCTGCTGGCCGAGGTCGATCTCCTGTGGTTCGGCGGGATCGGCAACTACATCAAGGCCTCGAGCGAAACCAATGCCGAGGCGGGCGACCGTGCGAACGACGCGATCCGCGTGAACGGGGCCGACATCCGCGCGCGCGTCGTGGGCGAGGGCGCCAATCTGGGTGCGACCCAGCGCGGGCGCATCGAATACGCGTCCAAGGGCGGGCGCATCAACACCGACGCCATCGACAATTCGGCCGGTGTCGCCACGTCCGACCACGAGGTCAATATCAAGATCCTGCTCGGGGCCGTGATGGCACAGGGCGACATGACGCTCAAACAGCGCGACGTGCTGCTCGCCGAAATGACCGACGAGCTCGGCCTGCAGGTCTTGCGCGACAACTACCTGCAAACCCAGGCGATCAGCTTGGCCGAGGCCGAAGGGCCAGCCGGGATCGAGCGCGTGGCGCGCCTGATGCGTCACCAGGAGAAGACGGGCCGTCTCAACCGGACCATCGAGTTCCTGCCCGACGACGAAGCGATGGCCGCCCGCGCGGCGGCATCGAAGGGCCTCACCCGGCCCGAGTTTGCCGTGATGCTGGCCTACGCCAAGATGGGGCTCTACGAGGATCTGCTGGCGAGCAACCTGCCGGACGATCCGTATCTGTCGGGCGATCTCGTCAAATACTTCCCGCATGCGCTGCGCCGCGGCCACAAGGACGCGATCCTCAAACATCCGCTGCGGCGCGAGATCGTGGCGACGATGGTCACCAACTCGCTCGTCAATCGCTGCGGCATTGGTTTCGCGTTCGAGCAGGGCGAGCGCAGCGGGCGCAGCCCGGGCGACGTCGCGCGCGCCTATCTGCTGGCGCGCGACGCGTTCGGGCTGCTCGGCATCTGGGCGCAGATCGAAGCGCTCGACAACAAGGCCGAAGCTGCGTTGCAGCTCGGCATGCTGCGCGCGACGATGACGATTCTCGACAAAGCCACGACATGGCTCTTGCGCAATCTCGAATCTGCTTTCGACATTGCGGAAGCCTTGGGCGTGTACGGGGCGGGCATTGCCGAGCTCAAGCGCGAGATCGGGGCGGCCCTCGATTATGAGCGCCAGACGGCGTTCGCGGCCCGCCGCGACGCGCTCGTCGCGGGCGGCGTGCCTGCCGCTCTTGCGAGCGACGTTGCCGCCCTCGGCGATCTTGCGGCAGCGCTCGATCTCGTGCGCATCCAGCGCCAGACCAAGGCCGACATGGCCCGCGTGGCACAGGTCTATTTCGCGTTGGGCGCCCGGCTCGGCTTCGACTGGCTGCGCGAGACCGCCGCCCGCATCCCGGCGCGCAGCGCGTGGGCCACGCGCGCGATCGCGGCGACGGTCGACGATCTCGACGCGCAGCAGACCGACCTTGCCGTGCGCGCACTTGCCGCCATTCCGGCCGGCGAGGCGGCGGGCATCGACGCGTTCCTGGCGCTGCACAAATCGGGCGTGGCGCGCTACGAAGCCGTGCTCGGCGAGTTGCGTGCGGCGGGTGCGGCCGACCTTGCGGCCCTCACGGTCGCCGGCCGCGAGTTGCGCGCTCTCGTCGCCGGGGCCGGCACTTGAACAGAAAAACGGTCTTCAGCTGGTGCCTCTACGATTGGGCGTCGTCGGCCTTTCCGGCCGTGATTACGACGTTCATCTTCGCGACGTACTTCACGCAGAACGTCGCCCCTGATCCGGTGACCGGGACCGCCATGTGGGGCCATGCGGCGGCGATCGCGGGCCTTTGCATCGCGTTGCTGGGGCCGATCCTGGGTGCCGTCGCCGACCATGGCGGGCGCCAGAAACCCTATCTTGCGGCCTTCACGCTGCTGGCGGCACTTGCATGCGCCGGGCTGTGGTGGGCGAAGCCCGATCCCGCGTCGGCGATGCTGGCCCTCGTGCTGTTTGCGATCGCCACGATCGCGTTCGAACTTGCGACGATCTTCTACAATGCACTCTTGCCGAAAGTCGCAACGCCCGACCAGATCGGCCGTGTCTCGGGCTGGGGCTGGGGGCTTGGCTATGTCGGCGGCATCGTGTGCTTGGCCGTGCTGCTGTTCGGCTTCGTACAGACGGCGACACCGCCCTTCGGGCTCGACCGCTCGGCGGCCGAGCACGTCCGCATCGTCGGGCCGTTCACGGGCTTTTGGTGGGTGGTCTTCGCGTTGCCGCTGCTGCTCGTGCTGCGCGAAGGCCCGTCGCAGATGGCGCCGCTGGCGGCCGTCAAAAAGGGTTTGGCCGACATGGCCGCCTTGCGCGGCTTCGTGCGCGCCAATCCCGCCATCGGCTGGTTCCTGCTTGCGAACATGATCTATACCGACGGGCTCACGACCTTGTTTGCGTTCGGTGCCATCTATGCGGCTGGCACCTTCGGCATGAAGCTCGAAGAGGTCATCGTGTTCGGCATTGCGCTCAATTTGAGTGCGGGGATCGGCGCCTTCGCGTTTGCGTGGCTCGACGACCGTATGGGCTCGCGCAAGACGATCATGATCGGGCTCGTGTGTCTGACCGCGATCGGTGCTGCCCTGCTCGTCGTCGAATCGAAAACGGCGTTCTGGGTGCTGGGCGTTGCAATAGGCCCGTTTTTCGGGCCCGTGCAGGCCGCAAGCCGTTCGCTTGCCGCACGCTTGGCGCCCGAGGCCCAGCGCGGCCAAGTCTTCGGGCTGTTCGCGCTGTCGGGCCGCATCACGGCCTTCATGGGCCCGGCGATCTTGGGCACGGTCACGCTGGCGTTCGAGAGCCAGCGTGTGGGCATGGCGACGATCCTGCCGTTTTTCGCGCTCGGCTTGTTCGTGCTGTGGCGCAAAGTGCCCGATATCCGCTAAACATCGCGCCATGAGTCGCGTCTGCCATATCTGCAATGCCGCCCCCAAATGCCATCATCTCGCGCGCGAGATGATGTACGGCACGCGTCAGACGTTCGATTATTTCGAATGCGGCGATTGCGGCGCCTTGCAGATCTCCGACATTCCGGCAGATCTCGCGCAGTTTTATCCGGCCGCCTACTATTCGCTCGAAGGCGCCTTGCCCAAACGCCCGAGCCTCAAGCGGCGTTTGGGCGCTGCTTGGGCGTACGAGCGCAGCGGCGGCCTGCTCGGCTGGTTTTTCGACGCCCGCAAACCCAATCGCGAATTGCGGCTGCTGGGCGAGCTCGGAATCGCGCGGACCGACGCGATCCTCGACGTCGGTTGCGGCAAGGGGGCGCGTGTGGCGCGCCTGCGCCAGTTCGGCTTTGCGGCAGAGGGGATCGACGCGCATCTCGACGGCGACGTGCTGCTCGACGGGACGCGCATCGCAAGGCGCGCAACGCTCGACGAGGTCGCCGGAACTTACCGGCTCGTGATGTTCCACCACAGTTTCGAGCATCTGCCCGACCAGCACGCGGCGATGGCGGCCGCACGACGTCTCGTCGCGGCCGACGGCTATGCGCTGATGCGCATTCCGACCTGTTCGTCGGCGGCGTTCGACATCTACGGCGTGGATTGGGTGCAGCTCGACGCGCCAAGGCATCTTTACCTGCATAGCCGCGAGAGTTTTGCGCGCCTCGCCGCACAGCATGGTTTCCGCATTCTGCGGCTCGACGACGATTCCGACGGCTTCCAGTTCTGGGGTTCGGAGCAGTACAAGCGCGACATTCCGCTCGCTGACCCACGCGCGCATTCCAAGAGACAGCCGCTGTTTTCGAAGGCCGAACTCGCCGCGTTCGACGCGCGCGCAGCCAAGCTCAACGAAGAGCATCGCGGCGACCAGTTTTGCGCGGTGCTGGTCCCGGCCTAGCGCCGCACGCGCCTGTTTCCGGCAATTGCGCACGCCGGGCGGCGTCGCTACATTCGGCGCCCTTGGAAATGCATGAGCGCGGCGGCGAATGGTCTTTAGCCAGTACGAGTTTTTGTTGGTCTTCCTGCCTCTTGCCGTCGGCGGATACCATTTTCTGTTGAACCGCGTCTCCGATCGCGCGGCGCTTGGTTGGCTTGTCGCCGCCTCGTTCGCGTTCTACGGCTATTGGAGCTGGCTGCATCTTGCGTTTCTCGTCGTTCTTTGTCTCGCGAACGCAGGGTTGGGGCTCTATCTGCTGCACGGCCGCGCTGCGCGCAAAGGGGTGCTTGTTTTCGGCATCGTGCTGAATTTGGGCCTGCTCGGCTATTTCAAGTATTTCGATTTCATGGTCGCGAACGCCAATGCCCTGCTGAAGCTCGACCTGGCGCCGCACCATGTGCTGCTGCCGCTCGGCATTTCGTTTTTCGTTTTCCAGAAGATCGCGTTTCTCGTCGACGCCTATCGGCGTAGCGTCGCGAACTTCACAGTGTCGGGCTTCGTCCTGTTCGTGTTCTTTTTCCCGCAGCTGATCGCGGGGCCGATCGTGCACCATCGCGAGATGATGCCGCAGTTCCAGGATCGCCTAGCGCGCCGCGCCACTCTGCAGGCATTCGCGTTCGGCCTTTCGATTCTGATCGTCGGGCTCACGAAAAAGGTGCTCGTCGCCGACACGTTGGCCGACCAGGCGAGCCGCGTTTTCGATGCCGCAGCCGCCGGCACGCCGGTCGCGCTCCTCGAAGCTTGGTGCGGGATGATCGCGTACAGCTTGCAGCTCTATTTCGATTTTTCGGGCTATTGCGACATGGCGATCGGTATTGCGCTGCTGTTCGGGTTTCGCCTGCCGGTGAATTTCAACTCGCCCTACAAAGCGACGAGCTTGGTCGATTTCTGGCGCCGCTGGCACATCACCTTGTCGCGATTCTTGCGCGACTATCTCTACATCCCGCTCGGCGGCAATCGGCACGGCGCTGCGCGGCACGCGGCGACGGTGTTCGTCGTCATGCTGCTGGGCGGCCTCTGGCACGGGGCGGGATGGACGTTCGTGCTGTGGGGGGCCGTGCACGGCGCAGGGCTTGCGGCCAACCATTTGTGGCGCCATTGGCGCGGCGGCGACGCAAAACCGTCGCGCGGCCGCCGATTGTTTTCGGCCGGGCATCTGTCCACCTTCGTCTTTGTGGCACTTGCGTGGGTGCTGTTCCGCGCCGCCGATCTGGACGCGGCGGCGACGATGTATCGCGGCATCGTCGGTCTGAACGGCATCGCGCTGCCCGAGAGCTATCTTGGACATTTGGGCGCACTGGGCCGGCACCTTGCAGCCGCCGGCGTCGCATTTGCGCCCGCACAGCTTTTCGGCGGCGTCGAGCAGCTGCTGGGTTTGGCAGCCTTGCTCGCCGTGGTTTTCATCGCCCCCAACACGCAGCAATGGTTCCGTTTCCGCGGCACCGATCGGCTGCGCAGCGCAGAGCTTGCGCCGCGCCGCATCGGTTTGGCCTGGCGGCCGAACGTGCCGACTGGCCTTGCGATGGCGGGCCTTGCGGTAGCGTGTTTGCTGCTCGTCGCGCGCGGCGGCGAATTTCTGTATTTCCAGTTCTGAGCCGATGAAAAACGCGCGCCGCACCTATCGCCGCTACATCGCACTTCTGCTCGCACCGGCCGTTGCGGCGGCACTTGGCATCGGCGCAAGCCTGCTCTTTCTGGAACGGGTCGGCGAACTCGTTTCGCCGCCGAAAATCGCCGAAAGCCTGCAGGCGACGGGCGGTCTCTACGGCAGCGCGCTGCACGACGATGCCTACGCGTTCAAGCTTGCGCTGGCAGCGCGGCGCCAGCCGCAGGTCGCAATCATTGGATCGTCGCGCACTTTGACGGTCGCGTCGGAATTCTTCGCGGTCCCGACGGCGAATCTGGGGCTGATGGCGAGTTCCACGCGCCAGCTCGAAGCCGCCGTCAACGACGTGCTGGCCGTCGCGCGTCCGCAGCTGCTGGTGCTGGGGATCGATTTTTTCTGGTTCCATCCGCAATGGGCCGGCCCCTTCGTGCTGTCGCCCAGTGCCGAGCTGTCGCGCAAGCTCACGCCCAACAAGCTGCTGGCGCCGTATCGATGGCTGGCGTTCGGCCAAATCCGGCCCGAAGAGGCATTCGCCGCACTGGCGGGCGCGCCGCCCAATCTGCTTCCCGTGCCCGCGATCGGCTGGCGCGCGCGTTCGCGCGGCGACGGCTACGCCGCCGACGGGCAGTATGTCTACGGGTCGCAGATTTTCGGGCGCTTGCCGGCCGACGATCCAGGCTTCGCCGATACGCTCGATCGTGTCGTGCGCGGCACCTCGCAATTCCGCCACGGGAGCGAAATCGACGCCGACGCGTTTGCGCCGCTGGTCCGGACGATCGCGCGTCTGCGGCGCGAGGGCATCGCCGTCGTCACGTATCTGCCGCCGCTTGCGCCGAGCGTCAACGAAGCGATGCGGGTGCGGCCCGAGCGCTACGCCTATGTCGAGGCGGTTCGCGCGCGGATGGCAGCGCTCTCGCCGCAGCATCTGGATGCGACGGACATCGCCCCTCTCGGCGCCAACGATTGCGAGTTCGTCGACGGATTCCATGCCGGAGCTGTCGCCAGTGCGCGGATACTTGCCGCCTTGGCATCGACCGATCTCGGACGCTATCTCGACGCGGCGAAGATCGCCGACGCGATCGCGACGCATGCCGGAATGGTCGCGACGGACCTGCGCTATGCGCGACCGGGCGAACGCGAAGTCAATTTTCTGGGGCTGCCCTGCAAATGAAGATGCGGCGTTGCCGCAAGCCGCCTAGATCAGGCTTGCACCGACATTGACGGCCAACGCCAGAATGCCGGCGTTGAAGAAGAACGAAAAAATCGCATGCGCCAGTACGGTGCGCCGCATGCGGCGCTGCGCCACGCCGACATCCGAGGTCTGCGCCGTCGCGCCGATCGTGAAGGCAAAATAGAGAAAATCCCAATAGTCGGGTTCCTCGCCGCCCGGAAAAACGAGCCCCGGCTCGCCTGCATGGAACTCGTGCGCGTAGTGGATCGCGAAGATCGTGTGCAGGAAGAACCACGACAGAAAGATCGTCGCGACCTCAAGGCCCAAGCGTGCGCTCGCCTGGTCGGACGGTGCCGTATGCACGCCCGCAAGATCGGCCGCGATGGCGGCCAGGCAGGCGAGCGTGGTGGCAACGGTAAGGATCAGGATTGCGACGGCACCCGTATTTTCGTCCGCCGCCCGGCGCTTCAGATGCGCGAGCGTCGAGCGCACGAACATCACGACTGCAAGCGCCAGATACAGCGCGATCGCGACGTCGAAGGCGACGAGAAAGCGCGTCGTCGCACGCCATTCGCCCGGAAGCGCAAGGTAGATCGCCAGCAGCAATGCGAACGCCGCGAACAGACGCGGCCGACCCCAGACAAGCGCGCGCAGCCGCTGCATGGGGTTGTTCCCTCCTTGCTAGTGCCGGAAATGCCGCATGCCGGTCGTGACCATGGCGAGGCCCTTTTCGTCGGCGGCGGCGATCACTTCGGCATCGCGCACCGACCCGCCGGGCTGGATCACGGCTGTCGCCCCCGCATTGGCGGCCGCGAGCAACCCGTCGGCGAACGGGAAAAACGCATCTGAGGCCACGACCGATCCGATGCAACGGCTCTCACGCTCGCCCGCGTCGCGCGCGGCATCGGCGGCTTTGTGGGCGGCGATGCGCGCGGAATCCACCCGGCTCATCTGGCCCGCCCCGATGCCGACCGTGGCGCCGTTCTTGGCGTAGACGATCGCGTTCGATTTGACGTGCTTGGCCGCACGGAACGCAAACAGCAGGTCGGCAAGTTCGCCCGGCGTCGGTGCCCGCTTCGTGACGATCTTGAGATCGCTTGCGAGAATACGGCCCGCATCGCGCGTCTGCACGAGATAGCCGCCCGATACCGACTTCACGGTAAGGCCGGCCGCTTGCGGATCGGGCATTGCGCCCGTCAGCAGCAGGCGCAGATTCTTTTTGGCCGCCAGCACGGCAAGGGCGGCTTCGTCGGCGGCCGGAGCCACGATCACTTCGACGAAGAGCTTGGCAAGCTCGGTCGCGGTCGCCCCGTCGAGGGCGCGGTTGAACGCGACGATGCCGCCGAACGCCGACACGGGATCGCAGGCGAGGGCCTTCAGATAGGCGGCGTGGATGTCGGAGCCGCGCGCCACGCCGCACGGGTTGGCGTGTTTGACGATGACGCAGGCCGCGTCCTCGAACTCGGCCACCGCTTCGAACGCGGCGTCGGTGTCGTTGAGATTGTTGTAGGAGAGTTCCTTGCCCTGGATCTGGCGCGCGGTTGCAAGGCCGGGGCGCTTCGAGCCGTCCACGTAGAACGCTGCCTGCTGGTGCGGGTTTTCGCCGTAGCGCAAAGCCTGCGCGCGTGCGGCCGTGAGATTGAGCCGTTCGGGGAAGGTCTGGCCGAGCTCGCCCGCAAACCAGCGCGAAGTGGCGGCGTCGTAGGCGCCCGTGCGCGCATAGGCAGCGGCCGCAAAGCGCTTGCGCAGATCGAGCGACGTCGCACCTTCGTTCGCGTCCATCGCCGCGGCGAGCTCGGCATACTGCGCGGGCTCGACGACCACGACGACGAATTCGTGGTTCTTGGCCGCCGAGCGGATCATGGCCGGGCCGCCGATATCGATGTTTTCGATGCACTCGTCGAACGCCGCTCCTTTGGCGACGGTCGCCTCGAACGGATAGAGATTGACCACGACGAGATCGATGGGGGCGATTTTGTGAGCTTCCATCGCATCCGTGTGGTCCTTCATGTCGCGCCGCGCGAGGATGCCGCCATGCACCGTCGGGTGCAGCGTTTTGACGCGCCCGTCCATCATTTCCGGAAAGCCCGTATGCGTGCCGACATCGATCACCTTGAGCCCTGCGTCGGCCAGCGCCTTGGCGGTCCCGCCGGTCGACAGAATTTCCACACCGTGCCGGGCAAGGCTGCGGCCGAACTCGACAAGGCCGGTTTTGTCGGAAACCGAAAGAAGGGCGCGGCGAATGCGGACCTGCGACATGACGACTCCGGAAAGGGCTGGACGGAACCGTTTCCCTATCACGAAGCCGTGCGGTCCCCCAACGAATCCCGCGGCATGGCCGCCGCGAGCGCGGCCAGCAGCCACAAGGTGGCGACCCACCAGCCCTGCCAGATGCCGTAGCTCAGCGAAGCGACCATGAGTGCCGTCACGAGCGTTGCGACCGACATGGCTTGGCGGCCCGGCGGGCCGGCGGTTTTGCGCGCAAGCCACGCCAGCAGAACGGCCGCGGCAAGAGCGCCCACAGCCCCCAATTCGAGCCAGATCTGCAGGGGCGCATTGTGCGGATGCAGCGGGATTTTCTCGGCCATGTCGGTGACTTTGGAATGTCCGCCCGGCATGTCGCGCGAGGCATGCATACCCCAGCCGAGCACCGGCTTCTCGGCGATGCGTTCGGCGACGAAGGCCCAGATGACGGCGCGATGGTATATCGAAACGGTCACATCGCGCCGCGTGCCGAGATTTTCCATCGCCCCCAGATGCGGCAGCAGCGGTGCGGCAAGCACGGCCCCGCCGATCAGAACGGCGAGAAGATTGGGCGCGCGGACGCCGCCGAAGCGGCCGAACAAGGCGGCAAGGGCCGCGACCGGCAGCGCAAGAGCTGCCGCCATCGATTCGCCGAACACAAAAACCGGCACGCAGGCGGCGATCGTCGCAACGCCTGCCCAGCCGCCGTGGCGGCGGGCCGCAATAGCGGCCGTCATCGGCAGCAGCAGGGCGAGCACGGTCTTGGCGCGATTGGTGAAAGATTCGGTCGCGGCGATCGGCCCGATGGTATTTGCGAACAGCGAGCCATAGAGGCCGAACATCGCTTGGCTCGCCATCTCGACCGCCAGCAGGCCAAGGGCCAGCCAGAAGCCCGCCAGCAGCCAAGCCGCAAGCCGTGCGCGCACGTCGCCGTCGAGTGCAAGGCACTTGTCGAGCACGACGAGCCCCAGAAACGACGCTGGAATCACGCGCACGAGCCCGCCCAAGGCTTCGAGCGGATCGATCGTCCACAGCGTCGAGGCGAGCGCCCAAGCGAGGATTGCGCCGATCGCGACTTTCGGCACCGGCGGCACATGGGCCAAGCGCAAATGCCGGGGTGCAAACGCCGCAACGGCAACGCCGCTCGCCGCCAGCAGCACCGCAAGCCCGTTGGGAGCGACGGCGGCGACAGGGGCGATCGCAAACGCCATTGCCACGACGACGCTTGCCGCTTTCGCCGAACCCGTCACGCGGCCGGCGCTTTGGCCAATCGGCAGGCGGCGACCAGACGCGCGACCGTGTCGGCGACGAAGGCGAGTTCGTCGTCGCTGATCGACGTCGACGACGGCAGGCTCACGCCTTCGGCCGAGATATGCGCTGCGTTGGCGAAGCTGCGGTTGCCGGCGAAACCCTTGTAGGGCGGCATGTCGTGCAGGCAGAAAAACACCGGCCGCGAATCGACGCCGGCATCGGCAAGCCGCGCCATGAACGCGTCGCGCGAAATGCCGATGTCGGCGGTGTCGAGCAGGATCGTGTAGACCCAGTAGGAATTGGCGAAGCCTTCGAGGATCGCCGGGGTTGCGATGCCCGCGACGGCGGCGAACCGCGCATTGTAGAAATTCGAGATGCGCTTCTTCTGCGCCAGGAACCCCTCGAGCTGCTCCAACTGCGCGCAGCCGATCGCGGCCTGCAGATTGGTGAGGCGGTAGTTGAAGCCGACTTCGTCGTGCCAGTACTTGCGGTCGGGATTCATGCCGTGGTCGCGCAGGCGCTTGGCGCGGGCGGCAATCTTCTCGTCCTTGAAGACGACCATGCCGCCTTCGCCGGTCGTGACGAGCTTGTTCGAGAAAAAGCTGAACGTGCCGCAATCGCCGATCGCCCCGCACGGCGTACCGTTCCAGCTTGCGCCCACGGCTTCGGCCGCGTCTTCGACCACGATCAGGCCGCGGCGCTTGGCAAGGGCCAGGATCGGCGCCATGTCGGCGGGCTGGCCGTAGAGATGCACGGGCATGATCGCCTTGGTGCGCGGCGTGATGGCGGCGGCGACCGCATCGGGATCCATGTTCCACGTGTCGGCCGAAACGTCGACCAGCACGGGTGTCGCCCCCGTGTAGAGCACGGCATTGATGGTGGCCGCGAAGGTGAGATCGGGCACGATGACTTCGTCGCCGGGTCCGATGCCGTAGGCGGCGAGTGCGAGATGCAGGGCGACCGTCCCGTTCGACACGGCGATCGCATGCGGCACGCCGAGCAGCTTGGCGAAATCCGACTCGAAGCGGCGCACATAGCTGCCCTGGCTCGAAATCCAGTTCGTGGTTATGCATTCGGTGACGTATTTGAGCTCGTTGCCGCCCAGCGTGGGTTCGGCGATCGGCACGCGGCGCGCCTGGCCCGGCATTTCGAGGCTGGCCGCATAGCCTTGGGCGTCGAGCTGCAGGGCAACCGCCCCGGTCGCAATCCCCGCCGTCATGGCGCCGGCGGCCGTGCCCGCGCCGTGTTTGGCCGCAACCATCGTGCCGTCGAGATGCCCCAGCACGCGCCCGGCCGCATCGGCGACGAACAGCAGGCCCAGTTTGCTCTTTTGCAGGCGGTTCGCCGCCTCGGCCAAGGATGCCGTATCGCGGATCAGGAATTCGTCGAGAGCGGGAGAAGACGGCACGACCAAGGCACCTTTGCGGACGATGGGGGCGAAATTCGGACCTACATCAACGGATGGGCGGGCAATCTAATCCCGGGTCCGGCTTGCGTCCAGGGCGGCAAGCAGTGCCAACTGCCGGGCCACCACTTTGGCCTCGTTGTAAAGGTCGTGGGCGCGAACAAGGCTGGCGGCCCCCAGCTTTGCGCGCAAGGCGGGGGCGCCTGCCAAGCACTGAAGGGCCGCCGCCAGCGCCTTTGGATCGCGCACGGGCACGAGCAGGCCGGTTTGGCCATCGACGACCTCCTCGCGGCTGCCGCGGATGTCGGTCGCCACGATCGGCAATCCGGTCAGCATCGCCTCGATGATCGAGCGCGGCATGCCTTCGCGGTGCGAGGGCAGCGTGAAAATGTCGGCCGCGCGCATGAGATCCGGCACGTCCGACCGGTAGCCCAGCAGGCGGATGCGGGCCTTAAGAACGGGATCGCTCTCGGCCGCCGCAATGGTGGCGTCGATGCCGCCGGCATGGTCGGAGGCGAGCCGTTCGCCCACGATCCACAATTCGGCATCGACGGCGCGCATCGCTTCGACGAGTTCGGGATAGCCTTTTTCCGCCACGAGGCGCCCGACCATCAGAATGACGGGCCGGTCGAGCGGCGTGCCCAAGGCTGCGCGGATATCGGCACGTGTCGTTTCTCCCGGCAGGGCGGGGCGGAACCGTGCCGGGTCCGAGCCGTTGCCGATCGCGTGGATCGGGCCGCGCGCAAGGCCCAAGCGGCGGGCGGTCGCGGCATCTTCTTCGGCTTGCGTGAGCAGCAGATCGGTCGTGCGGCCGGCGAGCCATTCGAGGCCGATATGCGCGGCACGCTTGGGCCACGGCATATGTTCGTGGAAATAGAAGCCGTGCGCCGTGTAGACGATTTTGGGCACGCCCGCACGCCATGCGGCCAAGCGCCCGGCGAGAGCGGCGACCGGCGTGTGCACATGCACCATGTCGAATTTATCGACATCAAGCATCTGACTTATCGCGCGATAGCTGCGCGCGAGCGCCAGCGGATTGGCCGAGCGGCGGATCGGCACGTCGATCACGCGGAAACCCTCGGCTTCGATCTTCGGCACAAGATTGCCGTGCGCGCAGGCACCCACCACCTCGTGCCCAGCGTCGCGCAATCCGCGCATCAACGGCAGCAGGAAATGGTAAAGCGTGAAATCGACCGCACAAAGCTGCAGGATGCGCATGGCGCTTGATGCCCTATCCCCAGCGTTTCTGCCAGCTTCGGAACATCAAGACGGTCCACAAAGCGTAGGTGCGGTCCTCGCCCGCCTGGTGGGCGGCCCACGCGGCCGCAATCGGGGCGGGCGCCAATATGCCGTCGGCGGCGATGGCGGCGGGATCGAGCAAGTCGGCCGCCCAGTCGCGCAAGGACCCGCGCAGCCACGCCCCGATGGGGACGGCAAAGCCCATTTTGGGCCGCTCGAACAATTCGCGCGGCACGTAGCGCGCCAGGATCTCGCGCAAGATCCATTTGCCTTCGCCGCCGCGCAGCTTCATGTGCGGCGGCAAGCGCCACGCGTGCTCGACCACGCGGTGGTCGAGCAGCGGATTGCGGCCTTCGAGCCCCACGGCCATCGTGGCGCGATCGACCTTCGTCAGCACGTCGTCGGGCAGATAGGTCAGCGTATCCAAGAGCTGCATGCGAGCGGCAAAATCCGGCATGTCGGCGGCCATCGTCTTGTCCCAGATCGGGCCGTCCGGTTCGGAGGCACCCGGCACCAACATGCGCGGATCGGGCCATTGGCTCACGAGCCCGCGATAGATCGCCGACGGATCGTCGGCGCGCAGCAAGGCTGCCATTTTTGCGGCTTTTTCGGCCGGACGCACGGGTCGCTTGGATGCGGGCAGCAACGCACTCAGCAGCCGATAGCCGGTTTCGCCGGGCAAGGTCATGGCGCTTGCGATCGTGCGCCGCAGCCAGCGCGGCAAAAAGCGCAGATCGCTTTCCAAGCGGTCGGCCCAGACATGGCGATTGTAGCCGGCAAAACTCTCGTCGCCGCCGTCGCCGGACAAAGCCACGGTCACGTGCTGGCGCGTCATCTGCGCCACGAGATAGGTGGGGATCTGCGAGGCGTCGGCAAACGGCTCGTCGTAGAATGCGGCGAGATTCGGGATCACGTCGCGCGCTTGGGTAGGCGTTACGTAGAGCTCGGTATGCGCGCAGCCCAGATGTGCAGCGACTGCTTTGGCGTGTTTTGCTTCGTCGTAGCCCGCTTCGTCGAAACCGATCGTGAAGGTCCGCACGGGTGTCGCGCTTTGCGCCTGCATCAGCGCCACAACGAGCGAGGAGTCGATGCCGCCCGAAAGAAAAGCGCCGAGCGGCACGTCGGCGATCATGCGTTTGGCGACCGCGTCGCGCAGCAGCCGGTCGAGATTTTCGATCTCGGTCGCGTCGTCGACGGGCGTCGTCCAGTTTGCGCGGCCTGCAACGGCAACATCGCGCGCCGACCAATAGGGCTCGAGGCGCGGTTCCCTTCCCTCTTGCCATTCGAGCAGCGTGCCCGGCGGCAGTTTTTTGGCCTCGCGATAGATCGTGGCGGGACCGGGCACGTCGGCATGGCGGAAATAGGCCACGAGTGCGTCGCGGTCCAATGTGGGCGCGAAGCCAGGGGCCGCGCGCAGCGCTTTGAGTTCGGAGCCGAAGATGAGCCGCGTACCGTCGCACGCATAGTAGAGCGGCTTCACGCCGAGCCGGTCGCGGATCAGCCACAGGTTTTTCGACTGTCGATCCCACAGGGCGATCGCGAACATGCCGACGGTTTTTTCGATCGTGGCGCGCACCCCCCAGCGCGAAAAACCTTCGAGCATCACTTCGGTGTCGGAGGTGCCGCGAAAGCGCACGCCGACCGACTCCAACTCGGCGCGCAGTTCGCGGAAATTGAAAATCTCGCCGTTGTAGGTGACGACGTAGCGCCCGTCGGCCGAATGCATCGGCTGCACGCCGGTCGGCGACAGATCGACGATGGCAAGGCGCCGATGGCCAAGCCCGATTCCGGCCGCTTCGTCGGTCCAGATATCCGCCCCGTCGGGTCCGCGATGGGCAAGCGTGTCGTTCATGCGGCGCAGATGGGCCGCCAACGCGCTTTCGCCGTGCCGCTGGCGCCGATCCAGAATGCCGCTGATGCCACACATGAGGCGCAGGCTATCGCAATGTTCATGGTGTGAACAGAAGATCGTCGTTTTTCGCTCGAAAATTATTAAGCCATTGAAAAATATATGTGTTCAATTTTTGAACGGCATTGACGTTCAGATTTTGAACGCGATATAGTGCCCCTCCCATGAGCGAGCCCGTTGCCCCCAAAATCGAGCGCGAATCGACCGCCCTGCTGTTGGGCGTTTTGTCGGCGGTCGAGCGCGATTCGCGCGTGACCCAGCGCTCGATGTCGAGCGAGTTGGGCGTGGCCCTCGGCCTTGCCAATGCGGTCTTGAAGCGTTGCGTGCGCAAAGGCCTGATTAAAATTTCGACGGCACCGCTCAACCGCTACGCCTATTATTTGACGCCGAGCGGCTTCAGCGAAAAAGCGCGGCTGACGAGCGAATATCTGCGCGCTTCGTTCGATCTCTTTCGCAAGGCGCGCAGCCAATATGCCGAAATCTTCGGCCGTTTCGCAGCACGCGGGCTGAAGCGCATCGTGCTGGTCGGCGCTTCCGAATTGGCCGAAGCCGCCTTGCTGTCGGCGCGCGAGGCCAATGTCGAAATCGTCGCACTGGTCGATGCGAGCAAGGTCGGCGAGGCGCATATCGGTTTTGCGATCGCGGGCGGCCTTGCTGGCATTGCCGTGCCTTTCGATGCCGTCGTGCTGTGCAGCATGCGCGACCCGCAAGGCGCATATCTTCAATCGCTCGACGAGGCTGCTGCCCTCGGGCTCGAGGCTTCGCGCGTGGCGGGGCCGGCCTTGCTGCGGTTGCGCGCGCCCGCCTCGACCGGCGCGGAGAACGCGGCATGAGCGCTTGGTACGCCGTGCATTGCCAACCGCTGGCCGAACAGCGGGCGGCGGCCAATCTGCGCCGCCAGGGCTACGAGACCTATCTGCCGCTCTATCGCCGCCGCCGCAGCCATGCGCGGCGCGTCGAGCTCGTCGAGCGGCCGCTGTTCGCGCGCTATCTGTTCGTGCGCTTCGATCCGGCGGTCGATCGCTGGCGCCCCATTCTGGGCACGTTCGGCGTCTGCGGCCTCGTGCGCATCGGCGACACGCCTCTGCCGGTGCCCACGCGCGTGATCGAAGCGCTGCAGCGCGGCCAAGCCGAGCGCATGTTCGACGAATCGTTGGAGCCCGCGCGCAAATTCTCGGTCGGGGCCGGCATTCGCGTGCTGGCCGGGCCGTTCGCCGATCTCGTCGGCAAGTTCCAGGGCTTGGCCGACGCCGAGCGCGTGATCGTTCTGCTCGATCTTCTCGGGCGGGAAGTACGCGTGCGTCTGCCGAGCCGTGCGGTAGCCGCCGTCTGATCCTGCGGCGCGGTGCGGCCTTTGTGGTTCAGGTTCTCCGGGCGACATCGCTGTCACCCGAACTGCGGTAGCATGGTCGTTTTCCGCTGCGGCCTTTTCGGGAAAGTTCACGCGTGCAATTCATCGATCTGCAGGCCCAGCGCGCCCAAATGGGTGCCGCGCTGGAAGACGCGATCCTCAAGGTCGTGCGTAGCGGCCAGTATATTCTGGGGCCTGAGGTCGCAACGCTCGAAGCGCAGCTGGCGGCTTTCTGCGGCGCCAAGCACGCGCTCACCGTCGCCAACGGCACGGATGCGCTGGCGCTGGCATTGATGGCGTTCGGCGTGAAGCCGCGCCACGCCGTGCTGGTGCCGTCCTTTACGTTTGCGGCCACGGGCGAAGTCGTGGTGTGGCTGGGGGCGACGCCGATCTTCGTCGATTGCCTGCCCGACACGTTCAACATGGATCCGGCGAGCCTCGAAGCCGGCATTGCCACGGCCAAGCGCCTGGGGCTCGAGCCCGTCGGCGTGATCCCGGTCGATCTGTTCGGCCTGCCGGCCGACTACGATGCGATCGAGCCGATCTGTGCGGCCCATAATTTGTGGATCCTTGCCGACACCGCACAGGGTTTCGGCGGGATCTACAAGGGCCGCAAGACCGGGTCGATCGGCCGCATCGCATCGACCTCGTTTTTTCCGGCCAAGCCCTTGGGCTGCTACGGCGACGGCGGCGCGATCTTTTTCGAAGACGATTCGTTGCGCGAAACGCTCGTGTCGCTGCGCGTGCACGGGCAGGGCATGGACAAATACGACAATGTGCGCATCGGCATGAACGGCCGCATGGACACGATCCAGGCCGCCGTGCTGATCGAAAAGCTGAAACTGTTTCCGGGCGAGATCGAAGCGCGCAACCGCATTGCCCAGCGCTATTCCGATGCGCTCGAAAAACGCTGCATCGTGCCGCGCGTGCCCGCCGGCCTCACGAGCGTGTGGGCGCAGTACACGATCCGCATCGCCGGCGGCCCCAAGGCCGGCGCAAGGCGCGACGCGGTCGCGGCCAAGCTCAAAGAGGCGGGCATTCCGACCGCGATCTACTATGTGAAGCCGATGCATCGGCAGACCGCCTATGCGCGTTTCCCCGTCGCCAACAACGGCCTGCCGGTCAGCGACCGCCTCGCGGGCGAAGTGCTGAGCCTGCCGATGCATCCCTATCTGTCGCAAGCCGACCAGGACCGCGTGGTCGCGGCCCTCGTTGCGGCCTTGCGCGCCTGACGAAAGCGAAAACCAGAATGCTGCCCCGTACGTTCAACCTGCCGACCCCGGACCTCGCCAATTCGTCGATCCTCATTACCGGCGGCACCGGCTCTTTCGGCCGCGCCTTCGTGAACTACTTGCTGGCCTTGCCCGCACCGCCCAAGCGCATCGTGATTTTCTCGCGCGACGAGCAGAAACAGGATGCGATGGCGCGCGACTGGAGTGCGCATCGTCCGCTGTTCGAGCGGCTGCGCTTTTTTATCGGCGACGTGCGCGATGCCGAGCGGCTCGAATTGGCGATGCGCGGGATCGACCATGTGATCCACGCCGCAGCGCTGAAGATCGTGCCGATCGCCGAGTACAATCCGTTCGAATGCATTCTCACGAACGTGCACGGCGCCGAGAACGTCGTGAAAGCGGCGCTGCGCAATCAAGTGAAGCGGGTGTTGGCGCTGTCGACAGACAAGGCGGCGAACCCCGCCAATCTCTACGGCGCTTCGAAGCTCGCGTCCGACAAGATCATGGTGGCCGCCAACAATCTTTCGGGCGACCGCGGCACGGCGTTCTCCGTGGTGCGCTACGGCAACGTGATCGGCAGCCGCGGATCGGTCGTGCCACTGTTCCAATCGCTGATCGCCAACGGCGCCGACGCGCTGCCGATCACCGATGCGCGCATGACGCGCTTCCTGATCACGCTCGACCAGGGCGTTTCGTTCGTGCTGTCGTCGCTGGCGATGATGGCCGGCGGCGAGATTTTCGTGCCCAAGATTCCGTCGATGAAGATCGTGGACATTGCCACGGCCCTGGCGCCGCAATTGCCGCAGACGATCGTCGGCATCCGGCCCGGCGAAAAGCTGCACGAGGTCATGATTACCGAAGACGACGCGCGGCTGACGCTCGAACTCGACGACCGCTACGCGATCTGCACGCCCGACACGGCGCTCAGAAACATGAAGCAACGGGGCGGCGTGCCGATCGCCGAGGGTTTCCGCTACGCCTCCGACACGAACCACGAGTGGCTCGACGGGAACGGTTTGATGGCGCTTTTGAAGCGGCCCGGCAAAACGGAAGCCGTGCGCCCATGACAGCATCGGCTTTTCTGCCCTACGGCCGCCAGACGATCGAAGACGACGATGTCGCGGCGGTCGCGGCGGCGCTGCGCGCGGACCATCTGACGACCGGCCCGACCGTCGCGCGGTTCGAGACGGCCTTCGCGCAAGCGACGGGTGCCGCGCACGCGGTCGCCTGCAATTCCGGTACGGCCGCACTCCATTTGGCGGCTTTGGCTCTCGATCTCGGCCCCGGCGACGGCGCCGTGGTGCCGAGTGCCACGTTCCTTGCGACGGCCAATGCCGTGCGCATGACGGGTGCGGAAGTCGCGTTCGCCGATGTCGATCCCGAGACGGGGCTCATGACGGCGGCAGCGCTGCGCGCCGCATTGGCGCGCGGCAAAGCGGCGGGCTTGCGCATGCGCGCGGCCTTTCCGGTGCATCTGAACGGGCAGCTTTGCGATATGGCGGCTCTTGCGGAAGTCGCGGCGGATGCGAAGCTGGCGCTGGTCGAGGATGCGTGCCACGCGCTCGGCGTGGCGAATGTCGGCGCTTGCGCCTATTCGGCGGTTGCCGCGTTTTCGACCCATCCGGTCAAGGCGATCGCGACGGGCGAGGGCGGCGTTGCGACCACTTCCGATGCGCGGCTGGCCCAGCGCATGTCGGAACTGCGGTCGCACGGCATGGTGCGCGATGCGGCAAGCTTCGAGCATCGCGACGCAGCCTTCGACGACGGTGTTGCCAATCCCTGGTACTACGAAATGCCGGAGATCGGCTGGAACTACCGGCTGCCGGACGTTCTGTGCGCGCTCGGCCTTTCGCAGCTGCCGAAGCTCGCGCGGTTCCAGGCGCGGCGCCGCGAAATCGCGGCTCTTTACGACACGCTGCTGGCGCCGCTGGCGCCGGTTTTGCGGCCTGTGCCGCACGGCAAAGCGCCGCACGGCTGGCATCTTTACGCGGTACTGCTCGACTTTGCGGCCCTCGGCACGACGCGTCGGCGTTTCATGGAGGCGCTGCGCGCCCAGGGGATCGGCTCGCAAGTTCATTACGGGCCGGTGCATGCGCAACCCTACTATGTCCGCCGCTACGGCGCGCTCGAACTGCCGGGCGTCGCCGCCTATACCGGCCGGTGCCTCAGCATTCCCTTCTATCCGAGTTTGAGCGACGACGATGTGCGACGCACGGCCAAAGTGCTTGCCGATGTCGTTGCTGCAGGCGGGCGGGCATGAGCGTGCGCTACTGCAGCCACTGCCTCTATCCGGATTCGAAACCGGATCTGAAGTTCGACGCGCGCGGCGTCTGCTCGGCCTGCGTCGGCTACGAAAATCGCAAGGCGGTGGATTGGGACAAGCGTCGTGCGGAGTTCGTCGCCGTCACGGATCGCTACCGGTCCAAAAACGGCTCGAACTACGACTGCATCGTGCCGGTCTCGGGCGGCAAGGATTCGACCTACCAGGTCATCCGCCTGCTGCAGCAAGGCCTCAATCCGGTCTGCGTGACGGCAATGACCGATTCGCTGTCCGACGTCGGCCGCCGCAATCTCGAGAACATCGCCAAGCTCGGCGTCGACCATATTGCGGTCACGCTGAATCCGACCGTCCGCCGCCGCATCAATCGGCTGGCGCTCACGGAAATCGGCGACGTGTCGTGGCCCGAGCATGTCGCCATTTTCACGGTGCCTGTGCGCATGGCGGCTCAGCTCGGCGTGCAGCTGATCGTTTGGGGCGAAAACTCGCAGGACGAATATGGCGGCCCTGCCGCCGCCCAGACGAAATCGACGCTCGACCGGCGCTGGCTCGAAGAGTTCGGCGGCCTTCTCGGCCTGCGCGTTTCCGACCTCGTCGGGCTCGAAGGGATCGAGCAGCGCAACCTCATCCAGTACACCTATCCGACCGACGCGCAGCTGAAGGCCTCGGGCGTGACAGGGATCTTCCTCGGCTACTATTTTCCGTGGGACGGGTACCAGAACGCGCTCATCGCCCAGGGCTTCGGTTTTGAGACGATCGGCCCGATGGTCGAGGGCTCGCTTGCCAACTACGAAAATCTCGACAATTTCCAGACCGGCATCCACGACTATTTCAAGTATCTGAAATTCGGCTTCGGGCGTGCGACCGACATCGCCAACAACCATGTGCGCCGCGGCCGCCTCACGCGCGAGGACGCCGTGGCGCTGGTTCGCCGCCACGACGGCAAGTTTCCGTGGACCTATCTGGGGCGTCCGCTGGCCGAGATCCTCAAGGAGTTCGACATGACGGTCGACGAGTTCCTGGTGGTGTGCGACCGGTTCACGAACAAGCGGCTGTTCCGCACCGACAATCGCGGCAAACCGATGCGCGACCGCGAAGGCAATCTCGTCCCGCTTTTCGAGCTGGCGTAAGGAAAAGCGCGATGCCTGCCGGCCTCACCGCGATCGTCGACTACGGGATCTGCAACATCGATTCGATCGCGCGCGCCCTCGAAGATTTGGGGGCGAACGTCGAAAAGACGCGCGATCCGCGGACGGTGGAGCGCGCCGAAAGGATCGTGCTGCCCGGCGTGGGCGCGTTCGGTGCGGCGATGGCCAATCTGCGCAAATGGGGCTTGCACGACGCCATTCGCGCGCGCGTGCTGCAGGCGGACGTGCCGTTCCTGGGCATTTGCCTCGGCATGCAGCTGATGGCTTCGCGCGGCGAAGAATACGGCGCGCATGAAGGTCTCGACCTCGTGCCCGGCACGGCGCGCCATCTCGTTGCGAAGAATGCCGACGAGCGCATCCCGCATATCGGCTGGAACGAAGTCGTTCCAGCACACGGCGATCCGCTGTTCGCGGGCATCGCGTCGGCGAGCGATTTCTATTTCGTGCATTCCTACCATCTCGTGCCCGACGACGATGCGGCGGCTCTTGCGCGCACGCCCTATTGCGGCGGCTTCGTTTCGGCCGTCGGCGCCGCCGGGCGCCCGATTTTCGGCACGCAGTTCCATCCCGAAAAAAGCCAGCGCAACGGCCAGCGGCTGCTGCAGAACTTCCTGGCGATCTGAAGCGGCAATGCTCAAAACGCGCATCATGCCCACGCTGCTCTTCAAAGGTTTCGGCCTTGTGAAGGGCGTGGGGTTCGATTCGTGGCGCCGCGTGGGTGCGGCCCTGCAGTCGATCCGGGTCTACAATCTGCGCGAAGTCGACGAGCTCGTGTTTCTCGACATCGGTGCGCGCGAGCGCGGCGGCAAGCCCGATTTCCGCGAGATCGACGAGCTGGCCGACAATTGCCACATGCCGATGACGGTCGGCGGCGGCGTCTCCACGATGGAGGATTTCCGCAGCCTGCTCGCGGTCGGTGCCGACAAGGTGGCCGTCAATAGTGCGGCGCTCGAGACCCCCGATCTGATCCGCGACGCGTCGCGCGAATTCGGCGCGCAATGCGTGGTCGTGTCGATCGATTTCCGCCGCCATGCCGACGGACGCCTCGAAGTGTTCACGCATTGCGGCAAGACGGCGACCGGCCGCGATCCGGTCGCTTGGGCCAAGGATGCGGCAGCGCGCGGGGCGGGCGAAATCCTGCTCACCAACATCGAGCGCGACGGTGCGATGACCGGCTACGACGTTGCGGCCGTTGCGGCCGTGGCGGCTGCCGTCGACGTTCCGGTAGTCGCATCGGGCGGCTGCGGCACCTACCAGGACATGGCCGACGTGCTTTCCGGCAGCCGGGCTGCCGCCGTCGCCGCTGCGGCGATGTTCCATTTCACCGAGCAGACGCCGCGCGAGGCCAAACGCTTCCTGGCCGAGCGCGGGTTTCGCGTCCGGCGCTAGCATGCGTACCGTCGTCGTCGTCCAAGCGCGCGTCGGCTCCACGCGATTGCCCGGCAAGGTGCTGCTCGAACTCGGCGGCAGGCCGGTGCTTGGCCATGTGCTCGAACGCGCAGGCCTGATCGCGGGAATCGATGCGGTCGTTTGCGCCGTACCTGCGGGAAGCGAAAACGATCCGATCGCGGCGGTTGCCCAAGCGGCGGGCGTTGCGGTGCATCGCGGGCCCGAGCGCGACGTGCTGCAGCGCTATCTGGGAGCCGCCGAGGAAGCCGGGGCGGACACGGTCATACGCGTGACGAGCGATTGTCCGCTTTTCGACGGTGCCGTCGGCAGCGCGCTGCTGCGGCTTCATCGGCAAACGCGCGCCGACTACTCGTCGAACACGAATCCGCGCACCTATCCCAAGGGCCTCGACTGCGAGGTTTTCGAGATGCCAGTGCTGCGCGCCGCCGCGGCCGCAACGGCCCTGCCCGAAGACCGCGAGCACGTCACCTCGTGGATGATCCGCGCGCCGGAATTGCGGCGCTCCAACCTGTCGTCGGGCCGCTCCGATCTGGCCGAACTGCGTTGGACGCTCGACTATCCGGAAGACTACACGTTTTTCGGCGCCGTTTGGGCGCACGGTCAGGCGCACCGCCATCTCGGCATGGCGGAAGTCCTGTCGGTGCTGGCCGCGCATCCCGAAATCGCCGCCATCAACGGCGCCATCAAGTCCTAGCGATTCGCGCCCAGTCGGGCGCGGTCGCTTCAAACCGCCTTGCAACGGGAAAACCTGAAAATGACAACACCGCAAATCGAATTTTGGCGCGGCGATTTCGGCAATGCCTACACCGACCGCAACGCGCTGCGCCCCGAGCTCATGCGCGCGCGCACGATGCTGTGGAGCGAGATTCTGCGGGTCATGCGCGGCGACGGGCCGCGCACGATCCTCGAGGTGGGCGCAAATATCGGCGTCAATCTCCGCGCCTTGTCGTTCCTCACCGACGCGCGCAAACGCGCGGTCGAGCCCAACGACAGCGCGCGCGCAATCCTCGTCGAAGACAAGGTCGTCGAAGCCGACGATGCGCGTCCCGGAATGGCTGCGGCGATCCCCTGGCCCGATGCGAGTGCGGAACTCGTTTTCACCTCGGGCGTGCTGATCCATATCCATCCCGACCATCTCGAAGCGTCGATGCGCGACATGCACCGCGTCTCGTCGCGGTGGGTGCTGTCGATCGAGTATTTCGCCGATCGGCCCGAAGAGGTCCGCTATCGCGGCCACGAGGGCGTTCTGTTCAAGCGGGATTTCGGCGGAATGTGGCTCGACCTCTTCCCCGACCTCAAACTCGCCGGCTGCGGCTTCTGCTGGAAGCGCGAAACCGGGCTCGACAATCTCACCTGGTGGCTGTTCCGCAAGCCCGTCTGACAGCAAGGATCGCAATCCCGTGAAGCACTGCACAAAATGCGTCATGCCGGAAACGGCCGAGACGCTCGGTTTCGACAATGCCGGCGTCTGCTCGGTCTGCAAGCAGGTCGAGTTCAAGCAGGAATCGATCGACTGGACCGCGCGCAAACGCGATCTCGACGCGATCGCCGACGCCGCGCGCAACTGCGCCGACTACGACTGCATCGTGCCGTTTTCGGGCGGCAAGGACTCGACCTTCACGCTTCTCTACGTCGTCGAAACGCTCAAGCTGAAGCCGCTCGTGGTGCGTTTCGACCACGGCTTCATGCGCCAGACGCTGATCGAGAACAACACGCGGACCTTCCGCACGCTCGGCGTCGACGTGCATACCTTCACGCCGAACTGGCAGGTGGTGCGCAAGCTGATGTTCGAAGCTTTGCGCCGCCGCGGCGATTTCTGCTGGCACTGCCATACCGGGATTTTCGCCTACCCGATGTGGGTCGCGATCGAAAAGAAGGTTCCGCTGGTCATCTGGGGCGAACCCAGCTCCGAATATTCGTCGTTCTACGGCTACGACGAAGCCGAGGAGGTCGACGAGCGGCGGTTCAACACCATCGTCAATCTCGGCATCAATGCCGAAGACATGGTCGGCATGCTCGACAATTCGGTCAATTCCTACAAGGTCGAAGCTCGCGACCTGCGGCCGTTCACCTATCCGCCCACCAAGGATCTGCGCGCGCTGAAGCTGCGCTCGATGTGCCTGGGCTCCTACATTCCCTGGGACGTGCGCAAGCAGGTCGATCTCATCCGCGACCGCCTGGGTTGGCAGGGCGACGAGGTCGAGGGCGTGCCGCCGCAGTACGACTACGAGAAGATCGAGTGCTTCATGCAGGGCGTGCGCGACTACGTGAAGTTCCTCAAGCGCGGCTTCGGCCGCACGACGCACCTGACGTCGATCGACATTCGCAACGGCCGCATGACCCGCGAGGAGGCCGAAGATCTCGTCAAGCACTACGACGGGAAGCGGCCGGGATCGCTCGACATATTCTTGCGCTATCTCGGCATCTCCGAAGCCGAGTTCATGGAAATCGTGAAGGCGCATGCGGTCGAACCCCATTCGCCGCCCGACCTCGCCTGGGCGCAGTCCAACCGCATGAACCAGAAGCCGCACGATTTCGACCAGTGGTCCACGGTCGTGGGCGATCGGGACCTGGATCGTTGACCGCCGATCCGCCGATCCACATCGTCGACTACGGCGCTGGGAATATCCGGTCGGTTGCCAACGCGCTGTGGCGCGCAGGCGCCCAGCCGATCGTGGTGCGCGAGCCCGAAGCACTCAAAGACGCCGACCGGATCGTTCTTCCCGGCGTGGGCGCTTCGGGTGCGGCGATGGATCGGCTGCGCGAAACGGGATTGGGCGAGGCGCTCGACGCGCGTCGTCGGCGTGGCTGCCCCATCATGGGCATCTGCGTGGGCATGCAGGTGATGGCCGAAACGCTGCACGAATTCGGGCAGCATCCCGGGTTGAATTGGGTCAAGGGCCGTGTCGAACGGCTTGCACCGGATGCCGCCGATATCCGCGTGCCGAATATCGGCTGGCGCAAGGTCGCGCAAACGCGCGGCGGGGGCTTCTGGGACGACGCTTTGGACGGCAGATTCTTCTATTTCTGCCACTCCTATCGTCTTGCGGGCGACGGCGACGCTGCCGTGGCGGCGATCGAGTATGGCGGCGCCGTCACCTGTGCCGTGCAGTTCGGCACGGTTTTCGCCTGCCAGTTCCATCCCGAGAAAAGCCAGATTGCCGGGCATCGGCTGCTCGAGAAGTTCGTCGCATGGCGGCCCTAGCGACGCAGCCTTGCCGGATCATTCCGAGCCTTCTGCTGCGCAAAGGGCGGCTCGTGAAGGGCATCCAGTTTGCGGGGCACCGCGATGCCGGTGCGCCGGCAACGACGGCGCGCGCACACAGCGCGCAAGGGGCCGACGAGATCGTGCTGCTCGACATCGACAGCGCGCGCACCGGCAGCGAGCCGGATTTCGAAGCGCTCGAGAAG
Source organism: Telmatospirillum sp. (assembly GCA_020248985.1). Classification (GTDB taxonomy): domain Bacteria; phylum Pseudomonadota; class Alphaproteobacteria; order CACIAM-22H2; family CACIAM-22H2; genus Tagaea. The sequence continues at coordinate 31,431 of JADCGL010000020.1, forward strand.
GTCGCGGACGAAGTCCAGATCCCGCTGACGTTCGGCGGCGCGCTCACGTCCGTCGACCGCATGCATCGCGCGATCGCGGGCGGTGCCGACAAAATCTGCCTCACGAGCGCCGCCCTTGCCGATCCCAGCCTGATCGACCAGGGTGCGCGCCGGTTTGGCGCGCAAGCGATCATGCTCGGGATCGACTGCAAAGACGGTTTCGTCTTCGACCATGTTGCACAACGCGTGCGCCGCGACACGACGCCCGAGGCCTGGGCGCGCGAAGCGACCGAGCGCGGTGCGGGCGAAATCCGGCTTTGCGCCGTCGAACGCGAAGGGACGCGCCGGGGCCTCGACATCGAGCTCTATCGGCGCGTTCGGGCAAAGGTCAACGTGCCGATCGTTCTCGAAGGCGGCATCGGCACGCTCGAACAGATCGCCGAAGCCATGCGCGCCGGCGCCGACAGCGTGGCGCTCGGAACGCTGCTCGTCTTCACCGACGCGAATCTCGTGAAGATTCGCCGCTATCTTCAGAATGCAGGGATACTGGTGCGGCCATGACGCAAGCGAAGCGAATCGAAACCGAGCGGCTCTCGCTGCGCGCGTTGACGGCGGCTGACGCGACCGACGCCTACGCCGGGTGGATGAACGACCCTTCCGTCAACCGCCATCTCGAAAGCCGTTTTGCCGCGCTCGCGAAGCCCGACCTCGTCCGCTTCATCGACGCGTGCAACGCCGATCCGGCGACGCATCTGTTCGGCATCTTCCTGCGCGACGGCGACGTGCATATCGGCAACATCAAGCTCGGGCCCGTCAACGCCTATCACGGCCTCGGCGACATCGGCCTCGTGATCGGCTCTTCGTCGCACTGGGGGAAGGGCTATGCGCGCGAGGCCATCGCCGCACTGACGCGGTTCGCGCACGACACGCTCGCGCTCGAAAAGGTCACCGCAAGCTGCTACGGCTCGAACGTGGGCTCGCGCAAAGCCTTTGTCGCGGCGGGCTTCGTCGTCGAAGGCGTGCGGCAGCGCCATTTCCGGTCCGACGACGGGCGGGAAGACGGCGTCATGATGGCGCATTTCCGGCCGTCGAAATGATCCATGCGAACGCGATTTCGACGGCCGAACTCGCTCTGGGAACCGCGCAATTCGGCCTGTCCTACGGCCTGTCGAAAGCGGCGACGCCGGTTGCGGACGACGACATCGCGGCCATTTTGGCGACGGCGTGGGAAGGCGGCATCCGGTGCTTGGATACAGCCGCCGCCTACGGCAACAGCGAGCGCAGCATCGGCGCGCTGTCGCGCGGCGAGCGCCCTTTTGCGATCGTCACGAAGACGCTGCCGATCGGGCGGGCGCGAATCGTCGCCGAAGATGTCGCAAAAGTGCTCGCGCGCTTCGCCGTCTCGCTGCGCGACCTCGCCGCGCCGAAGGTCGACACGCTGCTTGTGCACAATGCGGGCGATCTTCTTGCCGAGGGCGGGCAAGCGCTTTTCGACGCGCTAGGCGAACTTGTGGCGCAAGGGCGCGTCGCGCGGCTCGGCGTGTCGGTCTACGATCCCGAGACGCTTGATCGGGTGCTCGATCGATTTCCGATCGGCGTCGTCCAACTGCCGTTGAACGTCTTCGACCAGCGTTTCGCCGCGAACGGTCGCCTTGCCGCACTCGCCACGAACCGGGTCGAGGTTCACGTGCGCTCGGTTTTCCTGCAGGGGCTTCTGCTTCGCCCGGCGGATGCCGTGCCCGCGCATCTGGCCCATGCGGCACCGGCATTGGCGCGCTTCCGCGCCCGCGCGCAGGACGCAGGCCTGACGCCGCAGGCGGCCGCCTTGTCTTTCGCCGCCAATACGCCGGGTGTCGCCAAACTCGTCGTCGGCATCGACCGAATCGACTCCTTGCGCGCGAATCTTCCGGCCTTCGCGGCGGCGAAAAAAACCGGTTTGCGCGCCGACGATCTTGCAGTGTCGGATCCGTCTCTCATCGATCCGCGACAGTGGAAAGAATGAACGCTTTGCCCAAAATAGAACCGCGCCAGCGCCTGCTTGCGATCCTGCAAGCGCGCGTCTCTTCGACCCGTCTGCCCGGCAAGGTGCTTGCCGACGTGGCGGGCGCGCCCTTGATCGTGCGCCAGATCGAGCGCATCCGGCTTTCGCGCATGATCGACGGGCTGGTCGTCGCGACCAGCGAAGACCCGAGCGACGACCCGCTCGCCGCGACGATCGCCGCACTGGGGGTTGCCGTCTATCGCGGCAGCCTCAACGACGTGCTCGACCGCTACGCGTCGGTGGTCCGGGATCTGCGGCCGCAGCATGTCGTGCGGCTTACCGGCGATTGCCCGTTGATCGATCCGGACGTGATCGATGCGGTCGCGTCCCACCATCTCGTCTGCCGCGCCGACGTCACGAGCAACGCCTACGAGCCCACGTTTCCCGACGGCCTCGACGTCGAAGTCATTCGCGCCGACGCGCTGCTCAAAGCCGACACCGAGGCCAAGCTCAATTTCGAGCGCGAGCACGTGACGCCGTATCTCTACGACCCCAAGCGCCATTTCCGCGTCGTCCATTATCGCGCGCCGATCGATCTCTCGGGCCTGCGATGGACCGTCGACGAGCCCGAGGATCTGGCGTTCGTGCGCAGCGTGTTCGACGCGCTCTATGCGCGCATGCCGCGTTTCCGCATGCAGCACGTCCTCCAACTGCTGACCGAGCGTCCGGAACTTTCCGATCTCAATACCCGCTTTACCCGGAACGCCGGTTTGGCGCGCTCGATCGCCGAGGAAGAAGCGGCGCGAAAGGAAGTCGATCTGCCATGAGCACACGATACGCAAATTCCGAGCGGCTGCTGGCGCGCGCGCAAAAGGTGATCCCGCTGGGCGCGCAGACCTTCTCCAAAAGCGTCACGCAGTTTCCCTATGGCGTGTCGCCGTATTTCGCCGCAAAGGGCGAGGGCGCGCTGATCTGGGACGTCGACGGCAACGTCTATCTCGACTTCATCAATTCGCTTGCCGCCGTCACGCTCGGCTACGGCGACGCCGACGTGCTCGCGGCCGTGGGCGACCAGCTGAAGCAGGGCACGCTTTTCAGCCTCAGCCACGAACTGGAAGCCGTCGTCGCCGAGAAGATCGTCGCGATGGTTCCCTCGGCCGAGATGGTCCGGTTCGCGAAAAACGGCTCCGACGCGACGACCGGGGCGGTGCGCCTGGCGCGCGCCTTCACGCGGCGCGACCATGTTCTCGTCTGCGGCTACCATGGCTGGCACGACTGGTATATCGGCAGCACGACGCGCGACCGCGGCGTTCCTGCGGCGGTTGCTGGGCTCACGCGCAAATTCCCCTTCAACGATCTCGCGGCCTGCGAAGCGCTGATGGCCGAGCTCAAGGGCGACGTCGCCGCGATCATTCTGGAGCCGATGAACGTCGAAACGCCGACGCCGGCGTTTCTGGGCGGTTTGCGCGAGCTGTGCACGCGCGCGGGCATCGTCCTCATCTTCGACGAGACGATCACCGGCTTTCGCTTCGCCAACGGCGGCGCGCAGGAATGTTTCGGCGTCACGCCAGATCTCACCACGCTCGGCAAGGGGCTTGCGAACGGGTTTCCGCTTTCGGCCGTCTGCGGGCGCGCCGACATCATGCAGGTAATGACGGAAATCTTCTTCTCCTCGACGATGGGCGGAGAGACTTTGTCGCTGGCCGCCGCCAATGCCGTGCTCGACAAGCTGCTCCGCGAACCTGTCGTCGACACGATGCGCGCGCGCGGGGAAGAGATCGTCGCGGGCCTCAAGGCGCTTCTGGCCAAACACGGAGTCGACAGCTTCGCGCGCGTCGCGGGCCATCCGACCTGGAGTTTTCTGCTCCTGTCCGACGGCGCGCGGGCGACGTCGTTCGAGCTGAAGACGCTGCTGCTGCAGGAGATGTTCGCGCGCGGAATCCTCACGCTCGGCACGCACAACATGAGCTACGCGCATTCCGGGCAGGACGTCGCGACGCTTCTGCGCGTCTACGACGAAGTGCTGCCGCTGCTTCGCCAGTCGGCGGAAGACGGCCGCGTCCGCGAGCGGCTCCATTGCGCGCCGCTCGAGCCGCTGTTCAAGGTGCGTTGAGCCAGGTGCCGCAATCGGCGATCCTGCGGTTCGACGCGTCCGCGCAAATCGGCGGCGGCCATGCCATGCGCTGCCGCGCGCTGGCTGCGGCCTTGGTCGAGCGCGGCTGGGCCTGCCGCATGGCGGTGCGTCGCGAGACGCTGGCCTTTCTCGCGGAGTCCGAGCGCGGGGACGCGATCGTGCTGGAAGGTGCTGTCGCGGACGAGCCGACGGCGATCGCCGGTGCGCTTGCCGCGCGCGCCGATCTGTGTGTCATCGACCATTATGCGCGCGATGCCGCCTACGAAAAAAATTGCCGGTCGGCCGCAGTGCGGATCATGGCGATCGACGATCTGGCCCAGGTTCCGCACGATTGCGACTATCTTCTGAACCAGAATCCCGGCGCGCACGCGCACGCCTATGCCGGGCTCGTGCCGGCAGCGTGCGTGCTGATGGTCGATCCTGGCTTGGCCCTGTTGCGCACCTCTTTCGCGAAACTGCGTGCGGAACGCGCGCAGCGCCCGCCCCAGCCGGTCCGCCGGATTCTCGTGTCGATGGGTGCTGTCGACCGCAATGCGCTCGGGCTTCGGCTCGCAACGGCGCTGGCCGAATGTCTGCCGGACGCTGTTTTCGACGTCGCGCCGTGCGGCGACGGCGCCGACGATTTGGCGCCGCATCCGCGCGTGCGCCGACACGGTTTCGTCGACGATTTGGCGGAACTGATGGCAGCCGCCGATTTCGCGGTGGGTGCGGGCGGGACGACGGGTTTGGAGCGTTGCGCGCTCGGCCTGCCGAGTGCGATCGTGATTGTCGCCGAAAACCAGCGCCCGGGATCGATGGCGCTGCAGCAGGCGGGTGCCGCACTCGTCGTTGCCGATGCGCAGCGGTTGGACATTGCCTCTGCGGCCGCGCTGATTGCCGATCTGGTGCGCGACGAGGCGCGCCTTGCCGACATGCGCGCCGCCGCGCTGTCGCTTTGCGCCGGCGGCGGCGCGCAGATCGTCGCAGGGCTTCTGTCGCAAGCGCCGTTCCGTTTCGCCTTGAACGATGCGCTTGCCCGGCCGGCGGCGCAAAAGGCGATGGACGCGGCACAGCTGCGGCTGCGATTTGCGCGGCCGACGGAAGTCGAGCTGCTTTACGCTTGGCAGTCCGATCCCGCGACGCGCCGTTTTTCGCGCGCGAAGCATTGCCCGACGCCGTCCGAGCACCGCGCGTGGGTGCAGCGCTATTTTGCGGATTCCACGCGCGGATTGCTGATTGCCGAGGCAGACGGCAAGGCCGTCGGGAGCCTGCGCTTGGACCGGCTCGCCGACGGCACCGGTGCCGAAGTTTCGATCGTCGTCGCACCTGAGTGCCGCGGCACGGGTCTTGGGCAGCGCATGCTTCGTTTGCTCTTGGATGTCGGCCTCGATTTCCCCGTCGTCGGGCATATCGAGCCGGAAAACGCGCCGTCGCGCGCGATCTTCCTCAAGGCGGGTTTTCGGCAAACCGCCGACCAACTCTTCACGTGGATGCCTGGGACGGTGCAATGAGCAGTGCATTTGAAATCGGCGGACGCGCCATCGGCGGCGGCGCCAAGCCCTACGTGATCGCCGAAATGTCGGGCAACCACAATGGCGACATCGGGCGCGCGCTGAAACTGATCGACGCCGCCAAAGAGGCCGGCGCCGATGCGGTGAAGCTGCAGACCTATACGGCCGACACGATCACGCTGGACTGCGACGGGCCCGGTTTTGTGATCGAAGGCGGGCTGTGGAACGGCCGGCGTCTCTACGATCTCTATCGCGAAGCCCACACGCCGTGGGAATGGCACCCCCGCCTGTTCGCGCATGCGCGCGCGATCGGCATCCATTGTTTCTCCTCGCCGTTCGACGAAACGGCCGTCGATTTCCTCGAATCGCTCGATGCGCCGGCCTACAAAATCGCGTCGTTCGAGATCGTCCACCTGCCGCTGATTCGCCGCGTCGCCGCGACGGGAAAACCCACGATCATTTCGACCGGCATGGCCTCGCCCGAGGAGATCGCCGAAGCGGTCGATGCGTTTCGCGCTGCGGGCGGAAAGGCGGCGGCGTTGCTCCACTGCACGAGTGCTTATCCCGCACCGGCTGCCGATGCGAACCTGCGCTACATGCCGAATCTCGGGCTGCGCACCGGCTGCCCGTTCGGCCTGTCCGACCATACGATCGGCAACCAGACGGCCATCGCCGCCATAGCACTGGGCGCTTGCATCGTGGAGAAGCACTTCACGCTCGCGCGCGCCGACGGCGGTCCCGATTCGGCTTTTTCGCTGGAGCCTGCCGAACTGCGCGATCTCGTCGAGTCGGTGCGCGTCGCGTTCGACTCGCTCGGCAGCGGATCTTCCGAGCGCGGCGCCAGCGAACAGGGCAGTTTCGCATTCCGGCGTTCGATCTACGCCACGCGCGACATTGCGCCCGGCGAGCGCTTCAGCGCGGCGAATGTGCGGATCGTGCGGCCGGGCTACGGCCTTGCGCCGCGCAATTGGGAGCGTGTCGTCGCCAGTCGGGCGGCGATCGCCATCAAGCGCGGCGCGCCGATCGACGCCGCGATGCTGCTTGCCGACGAGAAAACGGAAAACCAATGAAGATCGCGCGCTATTTTTCCGGCAAACGCTGGGCGAAGTTCCTGGGCGACCAGCTCGAGCAGCAGCGACGGCGCGTTGCCGCGCGCAAGCTGCACGATGTTTGGCGAGATTTCGAGCCGCTGCGCAGCGACCCCAACGGGCGCGTCGTTCTCCTCGACGGCATGTGGCTCAACCCCGGCTATTTCCTGCGCCTGCGGCTCACCCTTTCGGCGATCGAGCGCCAAGGGCCAATCCGCTTGGTTGGCTTGCTGCGCTCGCCCGCCGATACGCGCCAACGCCGGTTCCTCGACCAGATCGGTGTCCGCGAGATCGTCTATTCGGAAAGCGACAGGCCGCGCCCGATCGCCGAATACGCGGCGCAAGCCAAGGCGCTGCTGGCTTCCGCCGTGAGCCACGCCGATTTTCTGAAGATTGCGCTACCGTCGAATGTGCCGCCCTACATTTGGTACGATTCTGTTCTCTCCAATCTGCGCGACGGGCAGCCGGACATCCGCCATCCGCAATGGGCCAAAGACCTCACCGATCTTCTCGCCTTCATCGACACCTACAACGCCATCCTCGACCGCTATGCGCCGCAAATCGTGCTGTCGAGCCATGCCTGGAAAAACACCTGGGGCAGTCTCGTTTGGCTGGCCGCTTCCAGGGGTATTGAAACCTTCTGCGTGACGCAAGTTTCCGAGGCCATCCGCATTCGCCGGTTCCGCAAACAGGACGACTGCCATCTGCCCGTCGAGTTTCTGCCCAAGGCGGTCTTCGACACGCTCGAGACGCCCGTCAAGGACGCGATGGTGCGCCTCGGCTACGCCGAGCTTGCGCGGCGCCAGCGCAGCGAAACTTCCGACGTGAATATTCGCTTTGCCTACGACACAGCGTCGCGCGTCGTGGGGCGAAATGCCGCGCGCGCCCAGCTCGGCGTCCACGACGACCGGCCGATCGGCGTCATCTACGGCCATTCGTGGTTCGACTTTCCGCATCTCTACAACATGCAGAACTTCACCGACTTCGCCGACTGGCTGAAGAAGACGAACGAGATCATCGTCGGGATGCCGGAAAAGCGCTGGTTTCTGAAGCCGCATCCGATGGAAATCTGGTACGGCGGGCAGACGATGAAAGACATCGTCAGCGTGTCGATGCCGCATATTTCGTTTCTGCCGCACAAGATCGACACGATGACCGTCATGCAGGCCGCCGACGCGATCGTGACGGTGCACGGCACGGCCGGCCTCGAGGCGTCGATGCAGGGCACGCCCGTGATCTGCGCCGACAACAGCTATTACGCGCAATGGGGTTTCGCCAATACGGCGCGCTCGCTCGACCATTATCGTGAGCTGCTGTCGAAGGTCGGTGCGCTCCCGCAGGTCGATCAGCAAAAGCGGGATCTCGCCGCGGCGTGCTTCCTCGCGGCCTACGGGGAACCGCACGAATATGCCAGCACACTTCGCGTGCCCTGCGATTCGCGCGGCGCGCTGCTTTACGACGAGGTGCGCGACATTCTCGTAAAGCGAAGCCCCGTGATCGAAGCGGAAATCGAACGGATCGCATCGTTCCTGTCGCAGCGTGCGGTCGATGCGCTGAGTGGCTGGGTGTTTTTGCGTGCCGCCGCGACCGCCGCCGCGCAGTCGAAGGACGCCGCGCAATGACTGCCAAGATCATCGCGACGAAGTGGACTTTCGACCGGTTTCTCGGTTCGGCACTACGCCGTTTGCGGGCGCCGATCGATCGCGTTTTTGCGCGCCGCCATCCCAATCGTTTCGAGCGGCAGATGATCCGACTGGCCGCTCCACTGGTGAGATTGATGGAGCCCAACGACAAATGGTCGCTCGGCGTTCACGCGCCGATGTGGGCGCGCGCCGCCGCCGTGCGCGGAAAGTTCGCGGCCGAATTGCCGAAGCATATTTTTCTTTGGAGCTGCTATCGCGGCCAGTTTTCGCTCGAACTTTCGCACGCGGCAATGCTGGCAGCGATGGGGCATCGCGTCACTGTCGGCTATTTGCCCAAGTTGGGAAGTCCGATTAAGAACCCGCTCATCGACGACCCAAGCGCACCCGAGTATCTTGCCGAAGCGCTCGGCACAGTCGCGGAGGCGTCGCTCGGTCGCATCCAAATCGCCGATTTCGCTGGGATCGAAGCCCCGCTGGGCTATGCGGCAGATGTCCGGCTCCTCGACCAGCAGGCGCGCGCCGACAGCATCATGCGGCTCGGCGTCGAAACCATCGACGAGAAGCGACCGGAACACGCCGAAGCGCTGCGCTACTACCGCGAACTGGGCGAAGCGATCGACCGCTGTGCGCAAGGCTTTTTCGCCGCCCGGAAAGGCGCCTTCGATCTCGTTTTGCTCGGCAACGGCATGACGAGCGAGTCTTCCTGGCTGCTGCGTGCGGCCAAGAAGTACGGCTTCGAAGTCACGACGTTCGAGAAATTTGCGTTTCGCCACACGCGAATCGTCAGCCACGGCGATACGGTCTTTTCGTTTTCCGATCTGGATCGCATGTGGCGTCGGCGCGCCGAGCTTGGCTACGATTCCCATCCTTTCATGGCGCGCGCAGTCGGCAAGGCGCGTCAAATACTCGACGAGCGCCGCCGCGCCGTCACCCAGAATTGGGCGCTGAAATACCAGTTTGCGCCCGACCAGTCCGACGAGGCGGCGTTGGCGGCGATCGGCCTTGCGCCGAACAAGCCTTATATTCTGATCTGCACAAACGTTCCCTACGACGCCGGCTACTACCAGTTTACGACCCTATTCCCGAGCATGAAGGCCTGGCTGCTGGAGACTGTGGCGTTTCTCCTCGAGTCGACGTCGTGCGAAATCGTCGTCCGGATACATCCCGGCGAGGCTATGCACTATAGTGGAAAAGAGTATAGTCTCGACAATCTTGCCGCAGCCGGACTCGTGGGTCTGCAGCGTGTCCGCATCGTAGGTCCGAAGGATCCGGTCAATTCGTACCCGCTCATGGCGAACTGTCAGGCCGGGGTCGTCTTCTCGTCGACGACAGGGATCGAGATGGCGATGATGGGGCGACCGGTGATCGTGGGGTCCGACGTGTATTTTGCAAGGCGCGGATTCACGCAAGATTGCCCGTCGCGCGAAATCTATTTCGACGCACTGCGCAAATACGGCTCTCTGCCGATGCGCGTCGCCGACGACACGCAAGCGGCCGAAAAGGCGGCGCTGCTCTATTTCATCGTCCATTTCGCTCTCCAGCTTCCTTATCCCTACGACAAAGGTAACGACCTTCGCCGGCTGCCACCCGTGCGCGCGTTGCGCGCACCAGAGTTCGAGAAATTTCTGCCCTTCTTTGCGATTGCTACGGCAACGGGCGACGAAATCGACGCAGCCTTTGACAAATACCTCCATGCCGACCGCCTTCAGGCGCGGGTGCCATGGTGACGTCGGAATCGGACGCGCGAGCAGCGGCCGCGAAGAGTCCGGAGCGATCCGGCTCCTGGTTGGACGAAAGCGATTCGGAGGCTAAGAGCGCTCCGCCTGGTTTCGTGCGATCGCTTGCGACTGGCTTGGGTTTGCTTACGCGCCGGGAGCGCATCCACGCTACGGCACTTGTTGCGTCGATACTGGTCAACAGCGCGCTTCAGACCGCTGTCTTGATCGGCGTGGTGCAGGCCGTCCAGTCGATGGTCGGTTCTTCGAGCATCGTCAGCGGAAAGCTTTTCGGGTTCCTGGCGCCGTGGATCGGTGAAATCGACGAGAGGACCAAGTTGGTTGTTTTCAGCGTTGCGCTTGCGGTCTTGACGCTCGTGCGGACCATTTTCGGATGGCTGCAGATCGGCTGGATGGCCCGTTTCACGCAGAAATGCGAAGTGCGGATGTCGACCATGGTGATGCGGCAAGTCGTCAACGCGCCCTATGAATGGCACCTTACGCGGAACCCCGAGCGCGTGCGGGAAACTCTTTTCGGCCATGCCGTACTGTGGTCGCGCGATTTCGTGCGCGGCAGCATGCAGATAGCCAATGATGTCACGTTCATCGTATTCCTGGTCGCCATTCTGATGTGGTCCAGTCCTGAAACCGGAGCGGCAATCGCCGTTGCGACGACCGCATTCGGCGCCGCAATCTTCGCCGTCATTCGGCCGCCGATGTCGCGGCTTACCAAGCAAAAACGCGACGCATTGATCAGCGCCCATATCGTCTGCAACGAATCTATCCGCGGCATAAAAGATGTTAAGATGGCGGGCGCCGAAGAGCGCCACGTTCTAGGATTCCACAAGTACCTTGAGGTCTATTCGGGTGCCGATGCGAAGCTTCAGGTGTGGCGCCAGATGCCGCGTCTTGCGCTTGAGTCTGTCGCATATTTCGCGCTCATTGGCATCAGCTGCGCGGTGATCGTGACAGGCGCCCAGGGAAGCGAAATCGCAGGCATCATGGTCATGTACGCGCTCGCCGCATTGCGTGTTCTTCCGATGATCAACACGATCGTCGCGTCGTCGGGGAGCTTGATCAGCAGTTTCGTGATCGTCGACGATCTGACGCGGCTCGTTCGCGCCTCCGGGATTGCGAGCGCGCATGCGTCGCGCCCGCCTGTGCGCGAACCGGCGTGGAACTGGTCGCGGATCGATGTCGAGAACCTTGCCTATGTCTATCCCGCCAACAACCAACCCGCGCTTGAGGCCGTCAACTGCGCGGTCGAGCGCGGAAAAAGCTATGGCATCGTCGGTCCGTCGGGTGGCGGGAAGAGTACCCTTGTGGATCTGCTTGCGGGGCTTATCGCGCCGACGTCGGGAAGCATAACTGTCGGTGATCGCCGGGTGGCTACGGCCGCCGAACGCGAAGCATGGCGTCGGCATTTCGGCTACGTCTCGCAGCGCCCGTTTCTGCTCGACGCGTCGCTGCGCGACAACATTGTGTTCGGCCACGACGACGGTTCCGACGACGAGCGCTTGCTGCGCGCCGTGCAGCTCGCTTGCCTCGACCGTCTCCTCGCTCGACTGCCGCAAGGGCTCGATAGTTCGGTCGGCGACCAAGGCAGCAATCTTTCGGGCGGCGAGCGCCAGCGGGTCGCGATCGCGCGCGCCCTCTATCGCGGTGCCGACATTCTCGTGCTCGACGAGGCGACAAGCGCGCTGGATCCGCTCGTTGAGCGCGAGATCGCCGAATCAATCGAATCCCTCCACGGCCGAATCACGTCGATCGTGGTTTCTCACCGTCTCGGGCTGGTACGCGCTTGCGACGAAATTTGGGTCGTCGACCAGGGGCGCGTGGCCGCGTCCGGATCGCATGCTTCGCTTATGGAAGATTCGGGTCTTTATTCACGAATGATCGCGGCGAACGAATTCAGCCCGCCGCACGCGTATCCCTGACGCGGACGAACCCTCGAGAAAGGCGAAATCATGCTGGAGCAGTACGCTCAGAAGATCGCGAGAGCTGTAAAGGACCCGGCGCTTGTCCTTCAGTGGCTGGATCGACGATTGTCGCGCAAGCAGCAACGCCGGCCGAAAGGCAAGGTCAACGCCGTCGCAGCGAGCCTTGCGCAACGCGCGGCCGAAATCGGCGTGTCCGGGCACAGGCGCATGGCCCTGTTCGGAGACAAGGCGTCGCTTGCCGAGGCGCAAAAGCGCATGCCGACCGTCGAATTCGTCTGGCTGTCGAGCGATTACGACGATCTTCGCCTTGGCGCTCGCAATATTCACAGCCTCGATCCAGAGTCGGTTGATGCGTTTCTGGTCGCCGGCGGCGATGTCGCGGCGAACTATCGGCAAACGCTCCGTTGGATGCTCGGGGGGCAGCGAGTTGCCCCCGTGTACTGGGTCGCGGCCGAGTTCGAATTCTGCGGCGGAACGATGCCTATCGCATCGGCGTGCACCGATGCCGACGTTCTCATATTCAACCATTTTGCCGAGTTTTTAGGCCAGAAGGATCCGCTCCTCGTGCGGGTTGAAACGTTCGATCGCAAGCACAAGGTCGAGAGATGGTTCATATTGCGGCCGAACGAGAGCATTCGCGTTCGGGTTTCGGATTGGTTGCCTAAAGCGGATGGCCCGGTGTGCGTAGCTCATCATTGCAGCCATCCGCGACTCACGTTGGGACGGCATTATCGTTGGCGTTCAACAGCTGTCTTTCACTGGAACGATTCGATCGCAATGGCGCACAGCGACACAGATTTCCGCCGCCCGGATGCGACGACGACCACTGAACACAAGATCGGTCTCGGAACTGTTTCCGGCGGCACGGCCGCCATCACGCTGCCTAACTACGAGCGCGCACTTGGCCATGACCGCGCCAAAATGGCCGTTCTTGCCTACGATCGGATAACTGAAGTCGAGCGCGATCTTTCCGTGCGGCTCGACGAGACGACGCTGCGGATAGACGGGCGTGCGACGACCTACGACGATTTTTTCGGCGCGAAGTTCGCGGGCTCGGGAGGATCGTTCTGGTTCGTTTTCGACAGCGGGCATGCCGGACGCGAGCCTTCGCTCTCCGCGAACCATAGCGTTCGCGGAGAGTTGGTGCCGGTCATCAAACGTCCGTCGACGGACGAGGCGGCAGCCTTTGTCGCCGAGCTCGCGCGCTACGACATCATGCTCGATCCTCACGCGCTGCCCGTCGAGCCTGCTGGTTCGCCAGTCGAATTCGGCTTCGAATTCGACATGAACTTCCCCGTCTTGAAGAAGTTCCATGTTTCGGCTTACGGGCCGGGCGGCAAGCTGGTCGGCGCTGCGAGCTTCGAAAAGGCGGCACCGGGCGCCATTTTTGCCGACGCGTTGCTGCGCGACCTCGGATTCGAGGGAAAGAACGTTCAAATGCTCATGCTGTCGCCGGATTGGATCGGCGCCGGTGCTGATCCACGTGGCCGCGGCGCGGCCGGCAATCTCGTCGTGCGCCTGCGCGCTACCGGCGACTACGATGCCACCGAATTCCAGAATTCCTGGCGCAATCTTGGTTTCAGCGTCCGCAGCCTCCCGCATTGGCTGTCGCAGGATCGCATGCTCGCAGGCCGTACGAATTTGATGTGCGGAGTCGCGGCGGAGCGCGGCGGCAGCGTGGGCATCTCGTGCATCAATGCAAGCGGGCGTCGATCTTACAGCGAGCCGGCGGAAGTGGTCGTACGCGTTCTAGCCGAAGATGGGAGGGAGTTGGAGCATCGGGCTGATTTGGCACCGTTCAGCCACCGCATGATCTGGCTTGACGAGGTGGTGGCGGGCTGGCAAAAGCATCTGCGTCAAGGCTTTGGATGCGTCGTTGTGCAGTCATTCGATGCCGACATAAATGCAAATGTTGTCGTAAAGAGCGGCGACAGGGCGGTCGCCCTCCAGCATATGTGGGGCTACTGACTTGCTGATGGACATGCTAAACGTCGACGTTATGCGCGCGTGTGGTTAGTTCGCCCGGCAGCGCTGCCTGCAAGCCGGGCTTGTAGCGGCATATCGGTGTACTGCGGAGAGACCGACGATGTTACAGGACACGCGTCTACACTGCGTCGATCTCGGTGCGAGAGCAGGCATACCCGAACATTGGCAGCCTTACGCCGCAAATTTGACGATCGACGCGTTCGAGCCCGATGTGAATGCGCTCGATAAAGGCTACAAGCAAGACGGTCGCGTGACCTGGTTTCCGTTCGGTTTGGCTGCCACATCGGGTCTGCTGCCGTTCTACCTGACCGGCGTGCCCTCTGGTTCGTCGCTGCTGATGCCGAACGAAGCGGTGATGGCCGACTATTCGAAGCCGAATTACGGGCGGATCGACAAGGTCCTCGAACTGCCCTTTTTTACCTTCTCCGAGTTTATTACGAAACACGCGCGGCTGCTGCCGGAACTCATCAAGCTCGATACCCAGGGTAGCGAACTCGACATTCTGCGCTCGCTCGACGAGCCGGGTTGGTCGGACGTCATTGCGGTGGAGACCGAGGTCGAGTTCGCCGAACTCTACTCTAATCAGCCGCTCTTTCGCGACGTCGATGCGTTCATGGCCGAGCGCGGCTTCTATCTTTTGGATTTGCGCACGCATCGTGCGTACCTCCATCGCAACGGCCGGAGCGATTACTACATTCGCAGCCGGTTTGATTTTTCTGCGCCGTCGAGCGAGTTCAGCGCGCGGCTCCTGGCCGGCGATGCGCTCTACATTCGCGCGTTTCCGGACGGAGTGCCGCCCGACGCGGCGCGCGTCGGAAAACTCGCTCTTGTCTTTTGCATCTACCACTTTTTCGACCAAGCGATCGCCTTGGCCGAAAAAGCGATGTCGAAAGGCGTTATGACGCCGGCGCAGGGCGAGGCACTGATTCGGGCTGTTGTCCATTCCGGCCCGCGTCCCCGTTTCCACGAACGCGCTTCAGGCGTTATCCGTCGTCTTTTGACCGGCATGCGCCACGTTTTCGCCGTGGGGGCAAAATTCGTCGGCTACCGATTGCCCCGCCAGGGGATTTACCGCGCCGGCTGGAGCTTGCGAGCTTGGCCGGACCAATGATGCGAGACACGATGTCACACAGCCAATCTTTTCTGAAACTTGCGGCGGAGGTAGCTGCTCGGCTCGATTTCGAAAAAATCGATCGACTCGCCGGCGAGCTTGCTAAGCTTCGCGACAGCGGCGGCAGATTGTTTCTTCTCGGCGTTGGCGGCTCCGCCGGAAACTGCGGGCATGCCGTCAACGATTTCCGCAAATTGTGCGGGATAGAAGCCTATGCGCCGACCGATAACGTGTCCGAGTTGACGGCCCGCGCAAACGACGAAGGATGGTCGACGATTTTTTCGGCTTGGCTGCGCGTCAGCCGTGCGCGATCCGGCGATGCGATCTTGGTGTTCTCCGTTGGCGGCGGTGACATAAACCGGAATATCAGTCCGAACATCGTCGAAGCGGTCCGCGAGGCGAAAGCGCGCGACGTCAGAGTTTATGGGATTGTCGGCCGGGACGGCGGTTACACAGCCACGATGGCGGACATCGCCGTCATCGTGCCGACTGTCGATCGCGAATTGATCACGCCGCTCACCGAGGGATTTCAGGCCGTGATTTGGCATTGTCTGGTGTCGCATCCTGCATTGCAGACGGTCGGCACCAAATGGGAGACCGCTGCGCGTGGAACTCAGTGAGCGGCGTACCGGCGTTCTTCTCGATCGCGATGGCGTGCTTGCGGAGAATGTTTTCTGGGACGGGCGCTGGCGCGCGCCGCGAAATATGCGCGAGTTTCGGCCGATTGCCGGGGCGGCAGCGGCCGTTACGTGCCTGCGGGCGGCCGATCTAGCGGTTGCCGTGGTGACGAACCAGCCGGATGTCGGCGCCGGGATCACGCCGATGAGAGAAGTGGACGCCATGCACGCGTGCCTGCGTGCGGAAATGGGGATCTCGAGTGTTTATGTCTGTGCGCATACGCAAAGCGACGCGTGCGACTGCCGCAAGCCGAAACCAGGACTTCTGCAGCGCGCCGCTGCGGACTTGGGCTTCGACCTCGCCTCAAGCTATATGGTGGGCGATCGCTGGCGCGATATTTCAGCCGGCCACATCTGCGGTTGCCGAACGGTACTGATCGGCGACGGCGGCGGCGAAAAATTCCCTGTATTGCCCGATGTGCGGGTCAAAGATCTCGGCGAGGCTGCCGAATTGATCCTCGACGAAATAAACTCAGACCGAAGGAGCACAAGTTGAACCGACCAAACGATCTGAGAGTAAGGCTTTTCGCTGACGGCGCAGATCTGGGCGGAATCCGCAAGTTGGCTGACAACCCGCTGATCGCCGGCTTCACGACCAATCCCACCCTCATGCGCAAGGCAGGCGTAACGGACTACGAAGGTTTTTCGCGCGAAGTTCTGTCCATAGCCGCCCCGCGCTCCGTGTCGCTCGAAGTTTTCGCCGACGAATTGGCGGAAATCGAACGCCAAGCCGAGCAGATCGCCGGATGGGGCGACAATGTATACGTGAAGATTCCGGTCACGACGACCTCGGGAGAATCGACGGGAAGCGTCGTCAGCCGATTGTCGGCACGCGGCATCAAAGTCAACGTGACCGCTTTGATGACGACGACGCAAGTTGCACAAGTATGCGCCGCCCTCGATCCAAAGACGCCCGCCTTTGTTTCGGTTTTCGCTGGTCGAATTGCCGATACCGGCCGCGATCCGCTTCCCATCATGCGCGAGTCCGTCGAGATACTGAAGACACGCCCGCGCGCCGAACTCATTTGGGCTAGCCCGCGCGAACTGCTCAACATCGTTCACGCCGAGCAGGTCGGATGCCACATCATCACCGCAACCAACGATCTTCTTGCCAAGCTCCCGATTTGGGGCAAAGACCTGGATGTTTTCTCCTTGGAGACGGTGAAGATGTTCCGCAGCGATGCGCTCGCCGCCGGCTATCGATTGGCCGCGCCTGCAGCTACGCCAAAGCCCTAGCCTTGAGAGGAAATGCAAATGCGCGAAATAAAGAATGTCCTCGTCACTGGGGGGGCCGGATATGTTGGCAGCCGCCTTGTGCCCGAGTTGCTCGCCGTAGGTTACGGCGTCACCGTCTACGACATCATGTACTTCGGCAGCGAGCATCTGCAGCCGCATCCGAAGCTTCGCGTGATCGCGGGCGACATCCGGGACACGGCCAAGCTGGGCGCCGCCTTCGTCGGCCAGGATGCGGTCATTCATCTTGCGTGTATTTCGAATGACGCAAGCTTCGAGCTTGACGAAGCGTTGAGCCGAACGATCAACTTCGAATGCTTCGAGCCGATGGTGATCGCCGCCAAGAACGCGGGCGTCAATCGCTTCATCTACGCCTCATCGAGTTCCGTATACGGCGTATCCGACAAGCCCGACGTCACAGAAGACCATCCCTTGGTTCCGCTGACTCTCTACAACAAATACAAAGGGCTGTGCGAGCCGCTGCTGTTCAAGCACCAGTCGCCCGATTTCGTCTGCGTCACAATCCGCCCGGCCACGATATGCGGTTTCGCGCCGCGCCTGCGCCTTGATCTTTCCGTCAATATTCTCACGAACCATGCGGTCAACAACCGCAAAATTTCGGTATTCGGCGGAACGCAGATGCGCCCGAACCTGCATGTCGCCGACATGTGCGATCTCTATCTGCTGACGCTCCGCGTGCCCGACGAAAAAATCGCAGGCCAGATATTCAATGCCGGTTACCAGAACCTTACGATCGCGAAAATCGCCGAAAATGTGCGCGACGTGGTCTCCGAACTTCTGCCGTCCAATACGCCTTTGACGATCGGCACGGTGCCGAGCAACGATTTGAGATCGTACCATATCAACTCCAGCAAGATCGAGACGCTTCTCGGATTCACGCCGCGCCGCACGGTCGAAGACGCAGTTCGCGATCTCTGCGCGGCTTTCGGCGCGAAAAAGATTCCCGAAAGCCTTATCGACGACCGTTATTTCAACGTTAAGCGCATGATGGCGCTTCAGGCACGCTGACAATGGATCGATCCCGGATCGCGGTTGTAACGGGTGGCGCTGGGTTCATCGGCAGCCACATGGTCGATATTCTGGCGGAGCGCGGATACAAAGTTCGAGTCATCGATAGCCTGGTTGGCGGCCGGGAGATCAACCTCGCCGGCCATCGCGCAAATCCCGATGTTACGCTCGACACTGCGGATATCCGGACGCTGCAGCCGGCAGCCAAAGCGTTCGCCGGCGCGGATATGGTTTTCCATTTTGCCGGGATCGGAGATATCGTGCCCTCCATCGACCGGCCAGCGGAATACATGTCGGTCAACGTCCAAGGCACCGTAGCGACGCTGGAATGCGCACGGCATGCCGGGGTCCGGAAATTCGTCTACGCAGCATCCTCGTCTTGCTACGGTCTCGCATCCGTGCCGACGCCCGAAGATCACCCGATCGACACGAAATATCCCTACGCCTTGAGCAAGTATCTCGGAGAACAGACCGCATTCCATTGGCACAACGTCTACCGCTTGGGCGTAAACTCGATCCGAATATTCAACGCCTACGGCACCCGTTCGCGGACGACGGGCGCATACGGTGCGGTGTTCGGCGTGTTCTTGCGCCAGAAGCTCGCAGGCCAGGCCTTCACGGTTGTCGGCGACGGAACGCAGACCCGCGACTTCGTCTACGCATCGGATGTTGCGGAAGCTTTCTATCTCGCCGGAACGACCGAACGGAACGGCCAAGCATACAATGTTGGCAACGGAAATCCGCAGTCGATCAACAAACTGATCGATTTGATCGGCGGTGCGCGAGTTGCTTTGCCCAAGCGCCCCGGGGAGCCGGATTGCACGTGGGCGAACGTTGCGAAGATAACGGAAGAACTCGGGTGGCGGCCGCGTGTAAGCTTCGAAGAGGGTGTCGCGAAGATTATCGCGGAGATCGACTATTGGCGCGATGCTCCGCTTTGGACGCCGACGAGCATCGCCGAGGCAACGAAGAACTGGTTCGGAACTTTGGGATCATCGACATGAGCAAAAAAATTGATCTTGACGACAAGAAAAAGCTCGCAAGCATCGGCGCGAAAGCGCCCTATCGCCACAAGATCAAGACTGTGGAGCAAATACGCGAAATCCTCGGCGCGCCGCCCCGCGAGCGGAAGGTCGTCATGTGCCACGGCGCATTCGACATTGTGCATCCTGGGCATCTGCGGCACCTCGTCTACGCGAAGGAGCATGCCGACATTCTCGTCGCCAGTATCACGTGCGACGACTTCATCACGAAGGCCAATTTCCGTCCCTATGTTCCGGAGGAATTGCGGGCACTCAACCTCGCAGCGCTGGAGGTCGTCGATCACGTGATCATCGACCGACAACCGACTCCGCTTGCGAATCTTGCTGTGCTGCAGCCGGACTTTTTCGCCAAAGGCTACGAATACACGCAGAACGGCAATATCCATCCGCGCACGATCGAGGAAATCAAAGTTCTCGAGACCTACGGCGGCGAAATGCTCTTTACGCCGGGAGATCTCGTTTTCTCATCTTCGGCTTTGATCGAATCGGTTCCGCCGAACATTGCCGTCGAGACGCTTCTGACGCTCATGGAGAGCGAATCGATCAATTTCGAAGATCTTCGCAGCGCGCTCGAAAAGATGGCCGAAATACGGGTGCATGTCGTTGGCGACACGATCGTGGATACGCTGACGGCAACGAATCTCATCGGCGGCTTGACGAAAACGCCGACTTTCAGCGTTCAGGTGCAGCAGCGTACCGACTTCGTCGGAGGTGCCGCGATCGTCGCCAAGCATCTTCGCGCGGCCGGAGCCCGCGTTTCCTTCACGACTGTGCTCGGCGAAGATGCCTATCGCGACTATGTGGTGCGTGACCTCACCGAAGCGGGGATTGCGGTTCGCGCAACGATCGAAAAATCGAGACCGACCACGAACAAGAACGCTATCGTCGCTGGCGGATACCGGCTGCTGAAAATCGACACAGTCGACAATCGACCGATTTCTGCCCGTACGCAGGCGGAATTCGTCGAGAGTATCCGCGGCACGGAAGCGGACATTGTGATGTTCTCGGATTTCCGCCACGGCATCTTCAACCGGGATACGATCCCGTCTCTGATTGCAGCGATTCCGGAAAATGTTTACAAAGTTGCCGACAGCCAAGTCGCGTCCCGTTGGGGAAACATCCTCGAATTCCGGAATTTCGATCTCATAACGCCGAACGAACGCGAGGCGCGTTTCGCGCTTGGGGATCAGGACTCGGTTATCCGCCCATTGGCGTCGCGACTTTACGACCAATCCGGCTGCAAAACCCTGATACTCAAGCTGAGCGAGCGCGGCGTGCTGGTCCAGCGCGCGCCGCTTGGCGACGGCGCCAAGTACTTCTTTGTGGTTGGCAGCTTCGTCGATCGTGTTGTCGATCCTGTCGGCGCCGGCGACGCGTTGCTTGCATATGCCGCGCTCGCACGCAAAGCAACGGGTTCCGACTTGGTCGCTTCGATCCTCGGCTCTTTCGCCGCGGCGGTTGAGTGCGAGTGTGACGGGAACATTCCCGTAAAACCCGACGACGTGCGCCGCAAGATTGACGTCGTTGAGCGGAAATCGAAGCTCGTCTGACATGCTGCGAACGATCGTCGTCGGATTGGGCGTTCAAGGCCCCAAGCGGATTGCGGCCGCCAGCGCCGACGTGGTAGCGACGGTCGATACCTTAAGACCCGCCGACTTCAGGGATCTGCGCGACGTTTCGCTCGACCTCTACGACGCAGCGTTGCTCTGCGTTCCCGATGCGCCGAAACTGGAACTTCTCAAGCATCTCGTCGCCAACGGAAAGCATGCCTTGGTCGAGAAGCCTCTTGCAGCCAGCGATATGGAGCTTTGCGCTCTGGAGGATTCCGCGCGCAAGACGGGTTCGATCGTCTATACGGCGTACAATCACAGATTCGAACCGCATTTCGTGCGCATGCGAGATCTTGTCGCTTCAGGCTCTTTGGGGCGAATCTATCGTGCTCGCATGTTCTACGGAAACGGAACGGCGCGGCTTGTGCGCGAAAGCTTGTGGCGTGACGCGGGTGCGGGCGTGCTGCCGGACCTCGCTTCGCACTTGCTCGACACGGCGGAGTACTGGTTCGGACGGAATCTTGCGACGTTCAAGGTTGCCTCAGCGCGGTGCTTCGAAAACCGATCCGCCGACCACGTCGTCGTACAGGCCGACGGCGATATTTCGATCGAACTGGAAATGACTCTCTTGTCCTGGCGCAACCACTTCGTTGCGGAAATTTACGGTGAGCGCGGCCAAGCGACGATTTCCTCGCTCTGCAAGTGGGGGCCGAGCGTCTTCACCGTCTATGATCGCGTTCTGCCCTCCGGACGGCCGCCGGAAAATTCAATCACGGTGACGATGCCCGATCCGACCTGGGAACTGGAATACCGCCATTTTTGCAATCTTTGCACGTCGGGCGCGACGATCGACCTGTCGAAGGATCGGTGGATCGGCGAGCAGATTCGGGCGTTGTCGGCCGAAGTGGTAAGGCAGACGGCACAATGACGGCCGCGCGCGCGACTATCGGCTTCTTGGGGATGTCGCATTTGGGGATATGCTCCCTTGCGGCGGCGGCGGAGCGTGGCTTTCGCGTCTTTGGATACGACCCCGACGCGGGCCGCATTGCCGAACTCAAGCGCGGCCTGCCGCCGGTGAGCGAGCCTGGATTGCAGGAATCGCTTGCCAAGCAGCGCGAGCGGATGACTTTTAGTGCGTCGGCCGATGGGTTGCGGGCTTGCGACATCGTCTATTTGTCGTTCGACGTGCCGACGAACGACCAGGGACAAAGCGACCTTGCCCCGATCCGGGAACTTGCGGGACGCGCCATCGCGGTTCTGCGGGACGATGCGGTTCTCGTCGTTTTGTGCCAAGTTCCGCCGGGTTTCACGCGAGGACTGCCGATTCCCGGTGCGCGCTTGTTCTACCAAGTGGAGACGCTTGTTTTCGGTCAGGCCGTGCAGCGTGCTCTTTGCCCGGAGCGCATTATCGTCGGTTGCGACCGGAAGGATCGGCCACTCGACGCGCGCTACTCGGCTTTTCTCGAAAGCTTCGACTGCCCAATTCTGCAGATGCGTTACGAAAGCGCCGAGTTGGCAAAGATATCGATCAATATGTGCTTGATTGCGTCCGTCAGCGTCGCAAATGTGATGGCTGAAATCTGCGAGAAGATCGGTGCCGATTGGCGCGAGATTGTGCCGGCTCTGAAACTCGATCGCCGGATCGGGGCTTACAGCTACCTGGCGGCAGGCATGGGAATTTCGGGCGGCAACCTCGAGCGCGATCTTGCGACCGTGCGCGGCTTGGGAGAAGCCAACGGCACCGATGTCGGCGTCGTCAAGGCGTGGCAATACAATAGCGAGCATCGCAAAAATTGGGCGTGGCGCGTAGTGGCAGAAAAGGTCTTGTCGCGCAACCCGGCTGCAGCGATCGCCATGTGGGGACTTGCCTACAAGGAGAATACGCATTCAATGAAGAACGCACCCTCCGTCGCGTTGCTTGCGAAGCTCTCCGGAGCGACCGTGGCCGCCTACGATCCGGCCGTTCCGCACGATGCGCTCGCCGCGAACGTCGTGCGCACGCACACGCCGCTTGACGCAGCTACTGGCGCGGACGCGCTGTGCATAATGACGCCGTGGCCGGAGTTCGCAGCGATCGAGCCCGGCGCGATTGCCGCGAAAATGAGGGGTCGTGTCGTGCTTGATCCCTATGGAATGCTCGACGCGCGCGCGGCGTGCGATGCGGGCCTCGAATGCTTCACGCTCGGAGCGGCAACGATCCACGAGGCTAATTCCTGATGCTTGTGCATTCGAACGACCGCTTCGAAGCCCCTACTCGTGTCGTGGTAATCGGCGCTGCCGGTTTTGTCGGCGGCGCGGCATGCCGGGCTTTCGGCGCCGAGGGATGGCCGGTCGAGCCAATCGGACGGGCACAAATCGACCTTGTGGCGCCCGGGGCTTCCGAGCGTCTCGCGCGTCGGCTGCGCCCAAGCGACAGCGTTGTCATTGCTTGCGCGAAGGCGCCTGCGAAGACGAATGGCGACGTCGTCGAGAATGTCCGGATGATCGCGGCGGTCGCAGATGCAATCGCCAGCGTGCCTGTCGCGCATGCGGTCTATGTCAGCTCTGACGCGGTTTATGCAGATTCAGCAGTACCGCTCACGGAAGAGTCGCGCGCGCAGCCCGAGAGCCTACACGGCGCCATGCACCTTGCACGCGAATTAATTATTAAAATTGCATGTAAAGGGTCTTTGTGTATCCTGCGCCCGACATTGATCTACGGTGCGCGCGATCCGCACAATGGCTACGGCCCCAACCGGTTCATTCGCCAGGTGATGGCCGGCCAGGACATCGTCCTTTTCGGCGAAGGCGAGGAGCGGCGCGACCACGTTGCCGTCGAGGATGTCGCGCGCATCTTGCAACTCGTTCTGGCCTGGCGCAGCGCGGGCGTCCTGAACGTCGCAACCGGTCAGGTCGCGTCTTTCCGGGAAATTGCTCATGCGGCTGTCGCGGGATGGTCGCCCAAAGTCGATGTTCGCGGTTCGACGCGCGTTGGCCCTATGCCGCACGGCGGCTATCGACCTTTCGACACAAAAGCCGTCGCAGATGCATTTCCGGGATTTCGGTTTTTGCAGTTGGTGGACGGCATCGCGAAAATGCGCGACGAACTCCGGCAAGTTGCGGACAAATCGCCGTGAAATTCCACACAGGAGCATAACAACGTGACAAATATTTTGGGCATTCATGGCGGCGTATCCCTGTCGCAGCACGACGCTGGAGCGGCGCTCATTTGCGACGGCCGCCTTGTCGCCTGCATCGAAGAGGAACGCCTTGCGCGCGTCAAATCGGCGCCTGGATACATTCCGATCGGCGCGATCGAGGCTTGCCTTGCGGAAGGCGGGCTTCGCATTGAAGACATCGATCTAGTGGTTCACCCCGGGGCGACCTACGAAGACATGCCGGTTCGCATCCAGCACTATCTCAAGCACTATTTCGGCCATGCGCCGAAAATCGAGATGATCAACCATCAAGTGGCACATCTTTCGTCAGCATTCTATCACTCGGGATTCGAGCGTGCGATGTGCTTGTCGTACGACGCTTACGGCGATCGCTTGAGTGCCGCATTGGCGTTCGCGGATCGGGAAGGAATCAAGGTCCTGGAAACGCGGGACTCGGACAATTCGCTCGGCACGTTCTACCAGATCATAACCTCGTACCTGGGCTTCATGCCCCGCGAAGACGAATACAAGATCATGGGCCTTGCCGCTTACGGCCGGCCAAAGTACGACCTCAGCAGCTTCCTGCGTGCGACGCCCAGTGGCTATCAGCTCGAGCGAGGTTTTCTGCGCGAGGAGCCGGTAATCCGATCTCCGTCGGAACCCTTTTATACCCAGAAGCTCGTGGATCTTCTTGGCGAGCCGCGCCGTTTCAATGCGCCACTGGTCCAAAGACATGCCGACATTGCGTTCGCAGCCCAAGCGGCTCTCGAAGAATGCGCCTCGGCGCTCGTGAAGCATCTGCACAGCATGACGCAGTCCGACGCACTGTGCGTTGCCGGCGGCATCGGGTTGAACTGTTCGGCGAATCTTGCCCTGCGACGCTTGCCGTTCATTAAGAAGATGTTCGTCCAGCCCGCGGCGTCCGATCGGGGTTTGGCGCTTGGCTGCGCGCTTTACGCGGCGAACCAGGAGGGCAATAAGACGGAACCGCTTGCGCATCCCTATTACGGTCCCACGCGGACCAACGACCAGATCCTCGCCGCACTGCGGCTTACCGGACATGAAATCGTCGAGGTCGCCGACCCTGCGGCTGAAGCGGCGCGCCAGATCGAGCAAGGCTGCATCGTTGGATGGTTTGAGGGCCGATCGGAGTTCGGTCCCCGCGCCTTGGGACATCGTTCGATTCTCGGGGATCCCCGCTCGGCCGACATGAAGGAAGAGATCAACGCGCGCGTCAAATACCGCGAGGAATTCCGGCCGTTCGCGCCAGCGGTTCTCGGCACGCGCTACAAGGAAATCTTCGATCTCGCCGAACCCTCCCCTTACATGACGATGGCAGTCACCGTGAAGCCGGGTTGGGGAGAGAAGCTGAAGGCGACGACGCACGTCAACAACACCGCGCGCGTTCAGACCGTCGATGCGGATGTCGCTCCGAACTATTTCAGTCTGATCGAGAACTTCGAAAAGCTGACTGGCGTTCCGGTTGTTCTCAACACGAGCTTCAACATCAAAGGCCAGCCGATCGTCGAGACGCCTCTCGAAGCGCTGTCGACCTTTTCGGCCACTGGCATGGATACGCTGTTTATGGGCCCGTTCATGGTCCGAAAGAACACCAAGCCGCGCGCTGGCAAATTCCGAGGAACCTCATTCGACGGCTCGGCCCCGAAGGCCTAAACGCAATCGAATACGAAAGGAGAGCCTCGCAATGACGGCCGACCGGCAAACCCTGCTGTACCTCTATCGTCGCCTTTCCTACATTCGGCAGGCTGAGAGTCTTCTCGTCCGGCTCTACAAAGAGCAACAGATGCGCACACCGACCCATTTCGGGATCGGCCAGGAAGCGGTTGCCGTCGGCGTCTGCGGCGCATTGCGCCAGGGCGACGTCGTCTACACGCACCATCGCTCCCACAACCATTATTTGGCTCAAGGCGGCGATTTCTTTGCGCTCGCGTCTGAACTCTACGGTCGTAGCACCGGCTGCTCGGAGGGACGCGGAGGGTCCGTTCATCTCACGGCCCGCGAGTCTGGTTTCATTGCGTCGAGCGCGATCCTTGGCGAAATGGTCGCGGTGGCAGCGGGCTCGGCATTGGCCTTCAAAATTGACGGCGAGACGCGCGTTGCAGTGTCGTTTTTTGGCGATGCGACGTGTGAGGAGGGCGTATTCTACGAGACGCTCAATTACGCCGCCATCCACAAGCTTCCGGTTTTACTGGTCTGCGAAAACAATTTATACTCGACCGAAAGTTCGCTTTCGGTTCGTCAGCCGCCTGGGACAGATCTGTGCGCCCGAGCGCGCGCGTTCGGGCTGTCGGCGTTGAGCGTCGACGGAAACGACGTCGAAGCCGTGTACAATGCGGCCGAAGAGATTCTGCAAAACATTCGCGCCGGCGTCGGCCCTACCTTCCTCGAATGCCGAACCTATCGTTGGCTCGAGCATGTCGGCCCGAACTACGATCACGATATGGGGCGGACCTATCGCCAGCGCGCCGAGCTCGAAGAGTGGATGGCGCGATGCCCTGTGAAGCGATGCGCGGCAAAGCTCATGGAGTCCCAAGCGATTTCGGAGCAGGAAATCGCCCGGATCGAAGCCGATTTCGACGCCGAACTCGAGGCTGCGGCGGCCAAAGCCCGTCAGCAGCCGTTCCCCGATGCGAGCGACCTGTTCCGAAACGTTTGGTGACACGATGAGCGAGCGCAATTTGACCTATAGGGAGGCCTTGTCCGAGGGGCTTGTCCAAGCAATGGAACGTGACGACTCCATTTTTGTCACGGGTATTGCAGTCGACTATTCGTCGGGCATTTTTGGGACGACCAGCGAGGCTCTGCGTCGTTTCGGACCGAAGCGTGTATTCGATGCGCCGGCGATGGAGAATGCGCTCGCGGGAATTGCGATCGGCGCCGCAGCGATGGGCAAACGTCCGGTCGTCGTCCATCCGCGCGCCGATTTTGCCTTCTTGGCCATGGATCAACTCGTCAATCTTGCGGCGAAGTGGAAGTACATGTTCGCTGGGCGTGCCGGCTCGCTTCCGCTCGTTGTTCGCGCGGTCATCGGCCGCGGCTGGGGACAAGGCGCGACACATTCGCAGAGTCTGCAATCGATATTCGCGCATTTCCCGGGTATTGCGGTCGTGATGCCGGCCTCGCCAGGCGATGCCAAGGGTCTTACGGCCGCGGCACTCGCTGCGGATCATCCGACCGTGATTCTCGAGTACCGGACTCTGTACGAGTCGACCGGACCGGTGGCTGAAGACTATTACCGGGAAGAAATTGGCCGCGCGCGCACTGTTCGGATTGGCAAAGACGTGACGATCGTTGCCGCGTCGCAACTCGTACTGGAGGCCATTGCCGCCGCAAAAACGCTTGCGGACATGGGGATCGACGCCGAGATCGTCGATCCTCGATCGATTCGCCCGCTGGATGAGTCGGCGATTCTCGCATCGGTTCGGAAAACTGGCCGCTTGATCGTGGCGGATACAAGCTGGAGCCTCTGCGGTTTTGCATCCGAGATTGCAGCGCTGGCGGCGGAACGCGCTTTCGCGCAATTGCGGGCCCCCGTTCGCCGGATTACGCTTCCCGATTGCCCTGCGCCCGTATCCTACAAGCTCGAAGAGGCATTTTATCCAGGCGCTGCCGACATCGTGAATGCTGCGGCGTCTTTTTTCGGCATGGCCGAAGGCAAAGAGACGGCTTCGAATAAATTGGTCGGAGAGTTCAAAGGTCCCTATTAATATGGATATGTCAGGTCGAAATATATTCTCGCTCGAAGGCCGCGCGATTGTCGTCACTGGCGGCGCAGGCCATCTTGGCCAGGCGATCTGCGTTGCGCTGCGCGATTTTGGCGCCACTGTGCTTTGTCTCTCGTCGAAGTTCCCGCAGTTCGACGAAGCGGCGAACTCGGCGGGTTCAATAGAGGCCGCGGTGTGCGACGTTTCCGATGAACAGGCTTTTCGGGAGTCGGTCGAAAGTTTTTCGAAGAGGCACGGCCCGATCCACGGCCTAGTCAACAACGCAGCGAGAAGTGGGCGCGGCATCGATTTCGATATGCCATCAGCCGAGATTGCATGCACCTTCGAGGGGGTTTTCGCCCACTATTTCACTTGCGTCAGAAACGTACTGCCGTTGCTTGCGCCCGACGGAGCGTCAATCGTGAACAATGCTTCGATATGGGGAATGGTGTCCCCCGATCCACGAACCTATCTCGATCTTAAGAACGAGCCCTCGATCGTGCTTCCCGCAGCCAAAGCTGCAATCTTGCAGCTTACGAAGTACCTGTCGGTGCTGCTCGCCGGGAAGAACGTCCGCGTCAATTCGCTTGTGCCCGGCTTTTTTCCAAAGAAGCGTGGACCCGATCGGGAAGATTACATGGCGCAGATTGCCCAGAGAATCCCCCTTGGACGTATCGGGCGTCCCGAGGAAGTGGCGGGTGCTGTTGTTTTTATGCTCTCCGGCGCGTCATCGTACATGACCGGGCAGCAAATTGTTGTCGATGGCGGTTATTCAGTTTGGTGATTGAGGCAGACAGCACAATGGAACGCCGCACCCTCTATCCGAGCTATGCCGAGCGCATGGCGAGAAAGCGTGAGCCGCTGCGCGGATCGCTGGGTCTGTGGTGGGCGCTTCTGCTTGCAATTCCCGGAATCGCCGTGTTTCGAATTCTCGCGGCGCTCGGCTACGAAATCGCTCGCTATCCGAATCAATTCGGACATCAGTGCCAGGATGTCGAGCATCACCTGAGATCCGCAGCAGGCCGCCTTGGGAAATGTGTCTATATCCGCGGAGATGCGGTGCCGAACCGCTATCTGCTGAAAAAACACAAGGAACTCATTCGCGTTTGGCATTTTCCAAGGCCGGTCCTCACCTATTTGGAGCGGGCTGAGCGCGCTTCGATCCGTGCTTTCGGCAAGACCATATTCTACGTGCGCGGCTTCGAAGAGAAAATCGTCGACACGCCGACTTGGGGCTTGCCGGCAATGATCCGCTTCAATGAAGAAGAGCACCGGAAGGGAATGGCGCTGCTCGCCGGTCTCGGACTCGCACGCGGCAGCTACGTGTGCATGCATGCCCGCGATCCCGCCTATGGACTGAGCTATTTCTCCCAACTCTGGCTGTCGCGGGGCATCGCTGCTGAGGCGGCGACTTTGCGTGCCGACGAAACTGAACGAAATCTCGGACAGCGTTCGCGAAACAGCGACTTCCGGGATTACGCCGCGGCACTGCTTGTCCTCGAGAAGCGCGGTCTTAAAGGTGTGCGCGTCGGCGCAAAAGTAGCGACAGACTATACCGAAGTTCTGCCCAATCTGGTAGACTTCGCTGGCCGCGAGCGCGCGAGACTTGGACCGGACGGCGAGTTCGCCGATCTCTACCTGATGGCGCATTGCGCTTTTTTCGTAGGAACGACAACGGGCGTCACGGGGTGCGCATTCACGTTCAGCCGTCCGATAGCGCTCGTGAACCATTTCCCGTGGATGCTTGCGTTCATCCCGCCGATCGAGAACTCTCTGCATATTCCGCGTCTCGTGCGCAAAAAATCCGGCGATATACTGAGCTTCGCCAAACTCATCGATATCGGCACGAATTGGCGACTCACCTACGACGATACGTATTTGGACCGCGAATCCCTCGAAGTCCTCGACAATACACCCGAAGAATTAGCAGACGCCGTTACGGAAATGTGCGACCGGGTCGCCGGAGCTTTTGTGCCCTGCGATGGAGATGCGGATCTGCAAGCGCGCTTTGCGCTCCTGGCCGGTCCCGCGATGCCACAAGATCCGCTTAATGCCAAGGTTGGGTGCGCGTTTCTTCGACGACATGCCGAGCTGCTCGCGGATCGCCATTCCGTAGCTGCAGATGCGGATACTCATTAGTCTCATATGGAAAAATCTCGGCAGAATTCGAGCACGGAAGTAGGTCCCATGAAATCGATCTTCCAGATCGGCGACCGCAAAGTCGGCGGGACAGCGCCTTGCCTCGTCATCGCGGAGGCCGGCGTCGCGCATTTCGGAGACATGGGTCTGGCGCGCGCGCTCGTCGACATGGCGATCGAAGCGAAGGCGGACATATTCAAGACGCAGTTCTTCGACGTCGACACGATGATCGCAAAACGCGCGCCGGACTGGCGCGAACGTCTGCGGCCGCGGAATCTGACGCTCGACCAGTTTTTCGAACTGCGCGACCGCTGCAAGGCCGGCGGTCTCATGTTCATGTCGACGGCGCACGACGCGAGCCGAATCGCCTGGCTCAAGGAGCTCGACGTTCCTGCGGTGAAAATCGGCTCGGGCGAACGGAACAACCCGGCTTTCCTTGCCGAACTCGCGAAACTCGGCAAGCCGGTCATTCTGTCCACGGGCATGTACGCGGCCCAAGACGTGCGCCAAGCGGTGGCTGCGCTCGAAAACGCCGGCTGCAGCGAACTCGCACTGCTTCATTGCGTCACGTCGTATCCGGCACCCTCCGACCAACTCAATCTCGCGGCCATGCAAGCGCTTGCCGAAATAGCGCCCGTCCCGGTCGGCTATTCCGACCATACCGAGGATTTCCTTGCGGTCATGGCGGCGGTTGCCCGCGGCGCCAAGATCATCGAAAAGCACATCACCATTCTGCGCGACGTGCCCAACGCGCAGGACTGGAAAGTGTCGGCAGGGCCTGAGAATTTTTCGCAGTTCGTGCGCGACATAAGGCGCGTCGAAGCCATGATCGGCCACGGCCGCAAAGAGCCCGCGCCGATCGAGATCGCCGGTATTGCATGGGCGACCAAATCGCTCGTGGCTGCGTGCGATCTGCCCGCAGGCCACGTGCTCGCGTCGGCTGACCTCGTCGCCAAGCGGCCCGGCGACGGCATGCGTCCGGACCGGATCGGCGAATTGCTCGGCAAAACGCTCGTGCGACCGGTCTCGGCCGACGACCCGTTGCAGCCTTCGGATGTGCGATGACGCGACCGGTCGCCGTCTACTATCGAATGATGCAGTATCAGCCCGAGAACCTGGCGCTGCTGCGCGCGCATTTCGATTTGACGGAATTCGACGATCCGCGACGCGACGACGACGCCGTCCTCGCGCGCGCCGAGGTTCTGTTTGCGCCGTTGGGCTTTCGCGTCGATGCCGCGAAAATGGCGCGCTGCCCGAATCTCCGGGCGGTCGTTTCGAATACGACGGGCATTCCGCATATCGACGCGCGGGAAGCGGCGCGTCGCAACGTCGCGATCTGCGCCTTGCACGACGAGCAGGCCTTTCTCGACACGATCACGCCGACGGCCGAGCATACGGTCGGGCTCATGCTCGCGGCGTGGCGCAGGCTTCCGGCCGCGCATGAAGCTGCGGCATCGGGGCGATGGGATCGTCGCCCCTGGGGCGCGCCGCGGATGTTTTCGCGGATGCGCTTGGGCCTCGTGGGCTACGGACGGCTCGGGCGCAAGGTCGGCGCCATCGCCGGCGCCATGGGGATGCAGGTCGCTTTCTGCGATCCGGTCGTTCCCGGCGGCGTGGGTTCGCTTTTGGAACTGGCCCGCAGCAGCGACATTCTCTCGATCCACGCGCCCGCAACGCCGGAGAACGCCGGTCTCGTTTCGCGCAGCGTGATGCAGGCGATGCCGCCGGGCGGCATGCTCGTGAACACGGCGCGCGGGGAATTGCTCGATGTCGATGCCCTCGTCGATCTGCTCGAAACGGGCCATTTTGCCGCAGCAGCACTCGACGTCGTCGACGGCGAATACGACCCGGATTTTTCGGCGCACTTCGCGTCGAGCCGCCTTGCAACCTATGCCCGGACCCACGACAATCTCGTGCTGACCCCTCATATCGGCGGCTCGACCATCGACGCCTGGGCCGAGACGGAGCGCCGCGTCATCGACAAGGCGCTGCGCATTTTCGGGAGCAACGTGGCGTGAAATGTTGGGGGCTCGTGCCGGCGCGTGGCGGCTCGAAGAGCATCAAGGGCAAAAACCTGGTTCCCGTCGCCGGACGTCCGCTGCTCGATTACGGCGTGCGCGCGGCCCAGGCGAGCGGCTGCCTGGAGCGGATCTTCTGCTCGACCGACGACGCGCAGATCGCCGCGCGGGCGCGCAGCCTCGGCATCGAAGTGTCGGAGCGTGCGGCCGATCTTGCGACCGACGACGCGAAAGTCGACCGTGTGGCCGCGCGCTTTTTGGCCGACCTGCCCGCAGCCGAGCGCCCGGACGTCGTCGTGCTGATCCAGCCCACGAGTCCGTTTCTGCTGCCCGAACATGTGCGCGCGCTAGTCGACATGTTCGCGCGCGTGCCGCAGGCCGCATCCGTGCACAACGTCGCGCCCGTCGCGCACAACCTCCATGCCTGGAACCAGCGCACGGTCTCGGCCGATGGGCATGTGGCGTTCCTGTTCGCGCAGGAACGCGCCAAGGCCCGCAACAAGCAGGAAAAACCCAATCTTTGCGCGTTCGGAAATCTGATCGGCGCGCGCGCCCAGCCGCTCCTCGAAGGGCGCGGCTTCTATGCGGAGCCCGTCTACGCTCTCGAAATCGAGCGTCGCTGGGCTTTCGATCTCGACGGCCCCGAAGACCTCGCGCTGGCGACGGCGTTGCTTGCCTCGGGCGAAGTTCCTCTCCCCCACCTCTAAAGTTCCAACTCGAATTCAAGGACGGAAAAAGACCATGCGCGTACTTATTCTTGGCGGCGACGGCTATCTCGGCTGGCCGACGGCGATGTATTTCTCCAAGCGCGGCGACGAAGTCGCCGTCGTCGACAACTTCGCCAAGCGGCGTTGGGAGCTCGAGGACGGCATCGAGCCGCTCGTCCGAATTCCGTCGCTGCACGAGCGCGTCCGCCTGTGGAAGCGCGTCTCGGGCAAGCAGATCGATCTCTATGCCGGCGACATCTGCAATGCGCGGTTCATCTACAAGGTCATGGAGAAGTTCCGCCCCGAGGCCATCGTGCACTACGGCGAGCAGCCGTCGGCGCCCTATTCGATGGAAAGCCTCGGTACGGCGGTCTACACCCAGACAAACAACGTCGTCGGCACGCTCAACTTGCTGTTCGCCATGCGCAGCTTCACGCCCGAGGCGCATCTGGTGAAGCTCGGCACGATGGGCGAATACGGCACGCCGAACATCGACATTGAAGAAGGCTGGATCACGATCAACCACAACGGCCGCACCGACACGGTTCTCTATCCCAAGAAGCCCGGCAGCTTCTACCATCTCTCGAAGGTCCACGATTCGGCGAACATCGAATTCGCCTGCCGGATCTGGAAGACGGCCGCGACGGACCTCAACCAGGGCGTCGTCTACGGCATCGACACCGACGAAACCCGCCTGCATCCCGACCTCCTGACGTCGTTCCACTACGACCATGTTTTCGGCACGGTTCTGAACCGCTTCCTCGTCCAGGCGGCCACGGGCCGCAAGCTCACCGTCTACGGCAAGGGCGGGCAGACGCGCGGCTTCCTCAACATCCGCGACACGATTCAGTGCGTCGCACTGGCGTGCGACAACCCGGCGCGTGCCGGCGAATTCCGGGTGTTCAACCAGTTCACCGAACAGTTCTCGGTCATGGACATTGCGGACAAAGTCGTGGCGACCGCGGCGCGGGCGGGTCTGAAGGTGGATATCGACCATCTGCCCAATCCGCGCGTCGAGCTCGAAGAGCACTACTACAACGCAAAACACTCGAAGCTGGTCGATCTCGGCCTCCAGCCCAATCTGCTGACGGATTCGATGCTCGACCAGATGTTCGCGACCGTGCGCGCGAACACCGGCCGCGTCCAGGACGAAGTCATCATGCCGACCATCAAATGGTCGCAGGAGAACCCGCGTAAATGAGCGGTTCCGCAAACAAGCGGCGCAAGGCCCTGGTCTTTCTCGACTACGACATGCTGATCCGGCATTTCGTGAACGCGCGGGCCTTTGCGGATCTCGAGAAGAGCTGGGACGTCAAGTACGTCTTCCATACGGATTCGACGTCGGAAAAGCAGGGGATCTTCTCCGACATCGACGCGCTCGGGCTCGCCAACTACACGAAGTTCGATCTGCCGCGTCGGCGCATGGGCGAATGGGACTGGCTCTATTCGGTGACGGTGCTGCACAACCATCGAAACGCGCCGCACTTCAAGCTGCGGCGCGAATTGATGGCCGACGCGCGCGGCTGGCGCCTCACCTACCAGTTCCAGG
The DNA here is from genome assembly GCA_020248985.1 of Telmatospirillum sp. GTDB lineage: Bacteria > Pseudomonadota > Alphaproteobacteria > CACIAM-22H2 > CACIAM-22H2 > Tagaea. The sequence continues at coordinate 65,305 of JADCGL010000020.1, forward strand.
CGATGGCGCATCCGTGGATCTATCCCATCGCGCGGCGCATTCTGATGGCGCGGATGGGCGTCTACAAGCCGCTCGACGATTTCATCGCGGCCGAGCGGCCCGACGCCGTATTCCATCCGTCGATACTCGCCGGGTACTTCATCAACGAGCTCAATCTGATCTGCCCCGCGCGCGGCATTCCGCTCGTGGTGATGATGAACTCCTGGGACAATCCGGCCAACAAATCGATGAATACGGGCATTCCCGACCGTCTCGTCGTCTGGGGCCCGCAGACGAAACGGCATGCGATCGACTACATGAAGATGCCGGCCGAGCGCGTGCTGGAATTCGGCGCGGCGCAGTTCCAGGTCTATCGCGAGCCCTCCGACGCCGACGAGAGCGAGCTGCGTCGCCGGTTTGCCGTTCCTGCCGGAATTCCGATCGTCCTCTACGCGGGCGTCAGCAAATCGGTCAACGAGACCGACCATCTTCTGGCGCTCGACCGCGCCATTGCGTCGGGGCACATCCCGCCGTGCCACATCGTCTACCGGCCGCATCCGTGGCGCGGGCCGCTCGTATCCGGCGAACGCGACTTTTTCGACGTGCCGTATGCGCATGTGACGATGGATCCGCACATGGTGGATTTCTATCGCCGGGCGGCGGCGGGAAAGACCAAGGGTTTCGAACTCTCGGACTATTCCGTCACGGCGGACCTTCTGCGTCTCGTCAAAGGCGTCGTCTCGCCGCTGTCGACCATGCTGCTCGAAGGGGCAATGCACGGGATCCCGGTGGTGATGTTCTGGCCCGACGGCCCGGCCGGCATCGTCGGCAAGACGATCGACATCGGCACGCGGCTCCCGCATTTCGCCGAGTTCTGGGGCTGCGACGGAATCCAGGTGTGCACCCGCGCCGAGGCGCTTGCCGACAGCTGCAAGCTGATGCTGACGGCACACCAGTCGGCCGCCGTGCGCGAAGCTTTGCTCGCACATGCGCGCGGCTACGTCGTCATGGACGGCCCGAGCTATTCGGAGCGGTTGGCGCAGCTTGCCGACGAGGTCGTCGACGCGTTTGCGCAAGCGCGGGCGGCGGCGGCGTGAGCGGCGGCGCAGACGCGGGGCGCGGACCCCGCCGCGTCGCCGTCGTGCTCACGACCCGCGGCAACTACGCGAAGATGAAGACGTCGATGGCGGCGATCGCGGCCCACCCGTCACTCGAACTGGTGACGATCGTCGGCGGCGGAATCGTCCAAGAACGCTTCGGCGACTATCGTCCGGCAATTGCGGCCGACGGTTTCGCGATCGACGCCACCGCCGATTTTCTCGTCGGCGACGGTGCGACCCTGGCAGCGCAGGCCGAATCGGCGGGGCGCGCGACCGCACAACTGGGCCATCTGCTTTTGGCGCATCGCGCCGACGTTCTCGTGGCGATCGCCGACCGCTACGAGACGCTTGCGATCGCGACAGCGGCGACCTGCACGAACGTCGCGATCGCGCATTTGGAAGGCGGCGAAGTCAGCGGCTCGATCGACGAGCGTATTCGCCACGCCGTGACCAAGCTTGCGCATCTGCATTTGCCGGCGACCGAGGATGCGGCCTTGCGCATCGAACGCATGGGCGAGGCGCGCGCGCGCATCGTGGTCGTCGGCACGCCGAGCCTCGACCAGCTGCGGGCTTTCGACGTCGACGACAGAGCGGCGCTTTCTGCGATCGCCGGCGGCAGCGGCGACGCGCTCGACCTTTCGAAGGATTTCGTGGTCGTGAGCCAGCATCCCGTGCCGACCGAGCTTGTCGATGCCGAAGCGCAAATCGATGCGACGGCGGCGGCCGTGCATGCCGTCGGTTTGCCCGCAATCTGGCTTTTGCCGAACATGGATGCCGGCGGATCGGGCGTCGAGGCTGCGATCGGCCGAATTCGCGCGCGCGGGCTCGGCGTGCCGACGCGCTTTTTCCCGAGCCTGTCGCTCGAATCATACACGCGGCTGCTGCGCCACACGCGCTGCCTTGTAGGCAATTCGTCGAGCGGGATCCGCGAGGGTGCGTTTCTCGGCACGCCTGCCGTCAATGTCGGATCCCGCCAATCGGGCCGCCAGCGCGGGCAGAACGTCGTCGATGTTCCGTGCGAGCGGGCGGCCATCGTCGAAGCGATGCGTCGCCAGTTGGCCCACGGGCGCTACGAATCCGACCCGATCTACGGAAATGGCCGTGCCGGCGAGCGTATTTGCCAGGCGATCGCGACCATGCCGCTTGCTTTGGAAAAGGCAATCACCTATTAGCCATGGTAATGTGTGGAGAGCCGTATCATGGAATCTAACGGCCCGAAATCTTCGGACACGGCAGCTACGGCGCGCGCGCCGGCGCGAGTCTGGCTGTGCGACCTTACCTATACCCAGCAAACGATATCCTCCGATGTGATGCCGGCGGCCGTCGGCTGCATCGCCACGTACGCCAAGCGCATGCTCGGCGACAGAATCGAAGTCCGTGTCTTCAAGTTTCCCGAAAAACTGGCGGCAGCACTCGAGCAGTCGCCGCCGCCCGACATTCTCGGTTTCTCGAACTACATCTGGAACTGCAATCTCTCGAGCGCGTTCGCGCGGCTCGTCAAGGCGAAGTTCCCGCGGACCGTAACCGTGATGGGCGGTCCCAACTATCCGACCGAACCCGAAGAGCAAGCCGCTTTCCTGCGCAACCGGCCGATGTTCGATTTCTACATCGTGAAGGAAGGCGAGGCCGCTTTTGCGCGCCTGGCCGAAGCGCTCATCGACGTCGGGTTCGATGCCGGCGCCATCGGCACGGACCTGCCCTCCGTGCACCGGATTCTCGCCGACGGGACGTTCCACGCGGCCAAGACGGTCGACCGGATCACCGATCTCGCCGAGATACCCTCGCCGTATCTCGACGGCCTGCTCGACGAGTATTTCGACGGCACCATGCTGCCGATCATCCAGACGAATCGCGGCTGCCCGTTTCGCTGCACCTTCTGCGTCGAGGGCGAAAGCTACTATTCGCGCGTGTCCAAGACGCGCTCGACGAAGATCGACGAGGAGATCGTCTACATCTCCAAGCGCATGGCCGCTCTGCGCGACGCGGGCCGCGCGCGCTCGGACCTGCACATCGCGGACTCGAATTTCGGCATGTACAAGGAAGATCTCGACACGTGCCGGACGATCGCCGAGATGCAGAAGGATTTCGGCTACCCGACCTACATAAGCGTCGCGACCGGCAAGAACCACAAAGAGCGCGTGCTCGAGGCCGCCAAGCTGATCAACGGCGCCTTGCGCCTTTCGGGTTCCGTCCAGAGCCTCGATCCCCAGGTGCTGCGCAACATCGACCGCGGCAACATCGACGAAAAGAAGATCCTCGATCTTGCGCTTGCCGCGAGCGAGGTCGGCGCCAACAGCTATTCCGAGATCATTCTGGCGCTGCCGGGCGACACGCTGGCAGCGCATCTGCGCACGATCGAAGCGATCGTCGAGGCCGATTTCAACACGGTGGCGCTCTACCAGCTCATGCTGCTGCCCGGCACCGAGCTTGCGAGCCGCGAGAGCATCAAAAAGTGGCAGATGCAGACGAAGTATCGCGTGCTGCCGCGCTGCTTCGGCTATTTCGACGTTCTCGGCGAGAAGATCGACGTCGCCGAGATCGAAGAGATCTGCGTCGCGAACAGTTCTCTGACGTTCGACGACTATCTCTCCTGCCGTCGCATGCATCTCGTGATCAACCTTTTCCTCAACGACGGCGTCTTCAAGGAAGTTCTGCGCCTGATCAATGCGCTTGGCCTGTCCAAGTACCAATGGCTGCGGCGCATCTGGGGCTACGAGGGCGATGCCGCATTCGCCGCATTCGTGCGCGCGTTCCTCGACGAAACCGTCGGCGAGCTTTGGGACGAGCCCGGCGCGTTGGCGGCGTTCGTCCAGAACCGCGAAGTTCTGAAGCGCTACATCGACGGCGGCCTCGGCGCCAATCTGATCTTCAAATACAAGACGCTCGGCTATATCGAGAATGTCGGCACGCTCGCGCGGGTCGCCAGCACCACGCTCCAGGCGTATCTCGAAGAATCCGGCTGCGATCCACGCGCCGTCGAATTCGGCCTCGAGCTGATCGAGTTCGCCCGCATGCGCATGTCGAACATATTCGTCGATCAGGAAGCCGAACCGCAGGGCCGCTTTGCGTACGACGTCGTTCGCTTCGCCGCCGATACGAGCCCGCGCGACGTTGCCGCCTACACGCTTCCCGTTCCGACGTCTCTCGCTTTCACGCTGACGCGCGACCAGCGCAAGATCCTCGAGGAATTCGCGGCAATCTACGGCACCGGCGTGATGGGGCTGTCGCGGACCTTGAGCAAGGTCTATGTGCGGCGGCTGTTCCGCAACCCGACGACGCTCGAGGTCGCCGGGCTCGAACTGCTCGGCCGCCAGGAGGCGATCGTCGGGCAGGCCGGCCTCACCGGACTCAACGAATTCAGCTGAAGCCCGCAATGCCGGCCGCGATGCGGCGCGCGACTTTTTCGCCGGCTCCATTTCGACGCGAGATACGAAGCATGGCCAGCGCTGCGGCAAAGCGGTTTCTTTTTCTCTATCCGGGCGAGAGCCGCCAGGCGCGCCTGCGAACGCTCTCGACGGGGGAAACGCCGCGCGAATTCTTCTACGGCTATCTCGCCCTGGCCGAGGCGGGCTTCGACTGCGCGATCGGCGATACGCGCAAAGAGCCGGAAGGCATGCTCGGCAAGCTCGCGCTCAATCTGGAGTTTGCCCGAAATCGCGCGACGAATTTCGGCCTGTCGCGCCAACGCGTGCGCGCGTTGGCGGACGCGTTCCGGCACTGCGACGTGGCGCTGAGCTTTACGGATTCGTTCAGCGTCAGCATGGGGCTGTTGGCGCGCGATCTTGCGCCGAATGCCTTTCTTGCCGGCGGTTTCCACAGCCTTTCGGAAACGGTCGACAAGGCCAAACCCTGGGCGCGCGCTTACGCGCTCGCGCAGATGCGCCGCGGCCTTCTGGGGCTCGACCATCTGTTCTTTTTCGGCGCCGCCGACCGCGACAGATCGGTCGAGATCTTCGGGCTCGACCGCGCGCGAACGTCGGTCTATCCGTTCGGCGTCGATACGGATTTCTGGTCGCCCGGCGGGGATGCCGAAGACGGCAGCGTCGTGTCCGTCGGATCCGATCCGCAACGCGACTACGCGACCCTTGTCGCGGCACCGACGACGGCGCCCTTGCGCATCGTCACGCGGTTGCCGGTTCCCAAGCGCATCGCGGGCGACTACGAGCTTTTTCGCGGCAGCCTGCACAATCAGGCGATTTCCGACCGCGTGCTGCGCGATCTCTATCGCGGCTGTTCGGTGGTCGCCGTTCCCTTGCGCGAGACGTGGCAGCCGAGCGGCTACTCGGTGACGCTGCAGGCGATGGCGTGCGGCAAGCCGGTGATTTTGAGCGCGATCCGCGGTCTGTGGGACCCGGGCATCCTGCGCTCCGGCGAGAACTGCGTTCTCGTGCCGCCCGGCGACCCAGCGGCTCTGGCGCAGGCGATCGACGATTTGATGGCCGACGCCGGCAAACGCCGTCGCATCGGCCTCGCGGCGCGCGAAACCGCCGAACGAAAATTCGGGCTCCAGCGAATGAACGATGCGATCGTCGCAATGGCCGAACGTTTCGGCGCGGCTTAGTTCGAAGGCAGGGGCTTGCGGTCGCTTTCGGGAAGTTCGGCGAACCATCCGGCCATGCGCTGAAGCCCTTCGCGAAGGCCGATCGTGGGCGAAACGTTTCCGACCAATTTGCGAAGAAGCGTCGAGTCGGCGGATTTCACGGCGCGCCCTTCGGGCCGCGTGCGGTCGAAGACCAAAGGCGTCTTGAGACCGGTTGCATCCAGGATGGCCGCCAGCAACTCGACCATGGAGACCGTCTCTTCAAGACCGACATTTACGGTGTGCCCGCCCGAACCGGTCTCGACGAGGCGGCGCAGAATGTCCGCGCAGTCGACGGCGTGCAGATAGTTGCGACGCTGGGCGCCGCTGCCCCAAACCACGACGGGGTTCATGCCGCTCAGCACCTTGTGGACCAGCATCGGAATGGCTTGGCTGTTGGCGCCGCGCCAGCGGTAGCGTTCGCCGTAGATGTTGACCGGGCGGGCGATCACGAGCGGAATGCCGGTGCTTTCCGCCAACAGCGTGAACTTCATTTCCATGAAGCGCTTGGCCCAGCCGTATCCCCGGTTCGCCTTCTCGGGCTCGCCGTCGAAGATCGGCATCTCAGCAAAAGTGTCGGGGCCGTCGTCGCGATGCACGCACGACGACGACACCGTCAGGACGAATTTTGGGCGGTGGATCTCCAGCGCCTCGACCATGCCGTCGGTGATGCGTTCGTTGTGCATGCAGATTTCGAGATGTCGCGCCGCCGCGTAGCCGACGCCGTAGGCGCGGCTGGCAAGATGGAAAACAACGTCGGCGCCCGCCAAAGCGTGCGTGGCAAAACCGCGCGTTTCGAGATTTCCCTCGCGTATCTCGATCGCCTCGCGTACGCCCGCCAAATGCGACGCAAGCCCCGTCGAGAAATCGTCGACCACAACGACCTTGCTGCCGCGCGCGACGAGGTCCTGAACCAGAAACGATCCGATGAGCCCGGCGCCGCCCGTGACGGCCACGACTTTGCCGGCGAGATCAAACTTGGCCATTGAGAAATTTCTCGGGGATTCCAAAAAATGACATATTCGCATTGCCGGGGTAGACGAAGCGTGCAGCCTGCGTCAAGACTATTCTTGATCGCTTTTTGTCCGCTCCAACGATAGAAAAGCCGGCGTTGGAGTCGCGCGTTTGAAAGTAGCCATCAATCATCGATGCGTTGAGGGGCCGTGGGGCGGGGGAAACCGCGTCGTCGCCGCGATCGAGGCTGCCTTGCGCGCGCGCGGCGACGTCGTCGTCCACGAACTCGAAGATCCCGATATCGACATTGCGCTGATCATCGATCCGCGCCGCCGCAATCCCCAGATCACGTTCTGGCCCGATCAGGCGCTTGCCTATGTCGAGCGCGTACGTCCGACTTGCGTCGTCGTTCACCGCATCAACGAATGCGACGAACGCAAGGGGACGCACACGATGAATCTCCGCCTGCGCATCGCCAACTACTGCGCCGACCACACGGTCTTCATCGCGAGCTGGCTCAAGGATCTGGACGTCTGGCGCCGCGAGACGGAGGCGAGCATTGTGCTCGGCGGCGGCGACGACACGGTTTTCAAGCGCGACAGTGCCGCCTTGTGGGACGGCAAAGAACCGATGCGCCTGGTGACGCACCATTGGGGCGCGCACCCCAGCAAGGGATTGGACGTCTATCGTAGGCTCAACGCCATGCTGGCGGAGCCCGAATGGCGCGCGCGCGTGAAATTCACGTATATCGGCAACCTGCCGCCGGATGCGAATTTGCCGAACATCGCCTGGCATGCGCCCCTCAACGGGCCGCCGCTTGCCGAAGCTTTGGCGCAGAACCATGCCTATCTCACGGCGTCGATCGGCGAACCTGCGGGCAACCACCATATCGAGGGTGCCTTGCTCGGCATGCCGATCCTCTATCGCCGTTCGGGCGCATTGCCAGAGTATTGCGGACCTTACGGTACGGGCTTCGACGGTCCGGCCGATTTCGCCGAAGCCCTCGGCACCTTCATGCGCGACTATGCGACGCTGAAGCCGAAGCTGGCGCTCTACCCGCATACGTCGACCAAGATGGCCACGCAGTTTCTCGCACTCTTCGACCGATTGGTCGCGGAAGGACCGGCGATCGCCGCGCGCCGAAAGCCGTGGCGCAATCCTCTGGTCCGCGTCGCCAATCTATTTCCGTTCTAGCCGCTGCATTCGGCAGCAGTTGGGCGCCGCTACGGCCACGAGTTGCTTGCCCTTTGCGGCAAAATGGCCCAAAAAAGGCGCATTGTCGCGCAAGCGATGCGGGTGCGCGCGTCTTCGCATTTTGCGCGCCGCGTCTCCCGTTCCTCGTTGAAGCTGAGATCGTTTGAAAAAGAAATCTCTCGTTTTCGGGATCACGGGCCAGGACGGCGCCTATCTTGCGCAACGCCTTCTCGATGCAGGCCACGACGTGTCCGGCACGTCGCGCGATGCCGAGCTGTCGGCCGCTGCGGGACTGCGTGCATTGGGTTTGCGCGACCGGATTGCGCTCCACTCCGCATCTCCGACCGATTTCCGTTCGGTTCTGTCGGTGATTTCGCGCGCCGAGCCCGACGAAATCTATTCGCTGTGGGGCCAGTCGTCCGTGGGGCTGTCGTTTGCGCAGCCCGCCGAGACGATCGAAAGCATCCAGATGGGCGTGCTGAACATTCTCGAGGCCGTCAGGATCGCCAACCCGCGCATCCGCATATACAACGCGGCGACCTCGGAATGTTTCGGCGACACGAACGGCCTGCCGGCCGACGAGCAGACCGCCTTTCGGCCGCGCAGCCCCTACGGCGTGGCCAAAGCAGCGGCGTTCTGGCAGGTGGCCAATTATCGCGAAGCCTACGGTCTATTCGCGTGCAACGGCATCATGTTCAACCACGAAAGTCCGCTGCGGCCCGCCCGCTTCGTGACCAAAAAGATCGTCCGCGCGGCCGTCGCGATCGCTGCCGGGTCGCGCGAGCGCCTGAAACTCGGCAATCTGTCCATCGCGCGCGACTGGGGATGGGCGCCCGAATACGTCCTCGCCATGAGCGCCATGCTGGCCGCCGATCAGGCCGAGGATTTCGTGATCGCGACCGGACACAGCCACACGCTGCAGGAATTCGTCGTGCAGGCTTTCGCGGCGGTCGGGCTCGATTGGCGTGCGCATGTCGACGAAGACAAGGCGCTGATGCGGCCGTCCGAAATCCTGGTCTCCTGCGGCAATCCGGCGAAGGTTGCGCGCGTGCTTGGATGGCGTGCGAAAATCGGGTTTGCCGAACTCGTTGCGCGATTGGTCGCCGCCGAGCGCGCCCAGGCAACGACCGCGCCATGACGCTGCGAACCAGCGCTGCGGCGATGCTGAAACCGTCCGGGCGCCGTGCTCTGTCGCTGCTGCATCGCTGTGCGGCAACCTTCGGCGTCGGCGCTGCAAGGCCGCCGGTCGGCTTCGTGATCGAGCGCGCCGATTGGGCGATTCGCTGGTACGGAACCTTCATCGCCGAGGTCGCCAACAAGATCGCCCCCGACACCGCCTGGGTTACGACCAATCCGGCAGCCGTCACGCGCGGCGTCGTCTCGTTCGGTTCGCAGTACCAATGGCTGGATTGGGCGCCGCACGTGTCGGGGCGATGCCGTACCGTATCGACCTTTTTCCATGGCAAGCCGCAGGATGGGCCTGCCGTTGCGCGCCATATCGACAGTTTCCTTGCGGCATTGCCGAAACTCGACCGGGTCGTGTGCTCGGCAAGCTTGGTGCGCGACCGCCTGGCGCACTGGGGCGCACCGCCCGAGAAGCTGACGGTGATACCGATCGGCTGCGAAACCGATCGGTTCTTGCCCGCAACGCCGGCACAGCGGCTCGAAGCGCGCCGTCGCTTCGGCGTGCCCGACGGCGCCATCGTGGTGGGTTCGTTTCAGAAGGACGGCGAGGGCTGGGGCGAAGGCATGGTCCCCAAACTGATCAAGGGTCCCGATGCCTTTGTCGAAGCCGTTCGCCGGCTCGCGCGCGACTTGCCGGTGTTCGCGCTGATTACAGGACCGGCGCGCGGCTACGTGAAGCAGGGGCTTGAAGCGAACGGCATTCCCTACGCTCACCATTACGCTGCCGACCGCGAAGATCTGGCGCTCTGCTATCGCGCCCTCGATCTCTATCTCATCTCGAGCCGGGAAGAGGGCGGCCCGATGGCGCTGATGGAGAGCATGTCGTCGCACGTGCCCGTCGTCTCGACCCGCGTGGGCATGGCGCCTGATCTTATCGAAGACGGGGTCAGCGGCGCGTTGGTCGATGTCGACGACATCGAGGCACTGGTTGCGCGCGCGCGCGATCTCCTGGCGGCACCCGACGGCGGCGCTGCCCTGAAACTGGCCGCCCGGAAGGCGGTTGCCGTTGCGGATTGGCGCGTCGTCGGCCAACGCTATCTCGACGAAGTCTGGCGTCCCCTCATCGACCCGGCACGATGGGCCTAGCCCAAAAGCCACAGCAGGGATGCGGTCGGCGCGATATGCGGGAACAGGAAACCGAATCGGCATCTGCTGTCTGCAGAACCGCCACAATCGCGCGCGAGATTTTTCCGTGAAAACCGGTACCCGACGCGCCGCATCGTTCGGCAAGACTATTCTGCGGCGCGCTTATGGGGCCGCACTCGGGGTCGGCGCTGTCGCTGCGATTCCGTTTTCGGGCAGGGCCGGTGCACCGCGCGTGATGTACGGCGGCGCCATGACGGGCGATGTCGGCGGCCCGTTGGTCAAAGTCAAACGATTGACGGCGTATTTCCCGGAGCATCGCTTCGACTACAACGTCGTCTATGCGCTCAGCAATGCGCCGTACATGCCGGATTTCGCGCTGTCGCTCTTGAAGCTGCGCGGCATACCCATCGTGCACAATCAGAACGGCGTGTTCTATCCCGCTTGGTACGAAGGCGATTGGAAGGCCGAAAATGCGCGCATGGCGCGCACATACCACCAAGCCGACCATGTCTTCTGGCAAAGCGCGTTCTGCCGGCGTGCTGCCGATCTTTTCCTGGGACCGCGTGCGGGTGCCGGGGAGATCTTGTTCAACGCTATCGACACGAAGCATTTCTCGCCGGGTGCTGTCCCGCGCGCGGCGGACGGCACGACGCGTTTTCTCGTGACCGGGAAATTCGATCCGCACTTGTTCTACCGAATCGAGACGACTGTCCGTGCACTCGCCCGCGCCGTCGACTCAGGTCTGGAGGCCAATCTCAATGTGGCCGGATGGACGCACGAAACGGTGCGCCTCCAGACGATCGCCTTGGCAACGTCGCTCGGCATCGCGGATCGCATTCGGATCTCGGGCAGCTACACGCAAACGGAAGCGCCGCAGGTCTATCGCGCCGCCGACATCTACGTCATGACGAAGCACAACGATCCCTGCCCCAACACGGTAATCGAAGCCATGGCGTGCGGTCTGCCCATCGTCTATTCGGCCAGCGGCGGCGTGCCGGAACTTGTCGGCGAAACCGGCTACGGCGTGCCCGTTCCGGAAACCTGGGACGAGCCGCAAGCGCCCGGCGTCGATGCACTCGCCGAGGCGATGTGCAAGGCGGCCGCCGAACGCGCGGCGTTGGGGGCAGCGGCGCGCGCGCGCGCGGTCGAACGGTTCGACATTTCGCATTGGATCGCGCGCCACCGCGCCGTTTTCGAAAGTCTTACGCAATGAAGCGCCTGTTGTTGGCTCTGGCCGCGATGCTGGCGCTTGTGTGGGGCCTGGTGCCGGCGGGCTTGCGTCGGCGCCTCCTGTTCGGTCTGTTCGTGCTCGAGGGCCGTGCGGGCGAGCCTGCGCGCGGTCTCGTCAATCTGTTCGGCGTCGAACAAGCGCTCGATCTGGCGATCAACGAACGTGCCATGGCCTATGGCGGGGTCGAACATCCCAAGCATCGGCTTACGCGCTACCACGATTTCTTCGTCGAGCGCGTGCCGGACGGGGCGCGTGTGCTCGACGTGGGCTGCGGCTACGGGGCGGTTGCGCGTTCGGTTGCGATCGCGCGTCCTCAAGCGACGGTGCTCGGCGTCGAGATCGATGCGGGACGTTTGGCGCAGGCGAAGGCCGCCGACAACCCGCCCAATCTGAGCTTTGCCGCCGCCGACGCGACGCGGGCGCTGCCGCCGGGCCCGTGGGACGTGGTGATGCTGTCCAACGTGCTCGAACATCTCGAGGCGCGCGTTGCGTTCTTGCGCGATCTCGTGGCGACCGCGCGGCCGCAGCGCGTGCTGATCCGCGTGCCGCTGTTCGAGCGCGACTGGAAGATGGCGCTGCGCCGCGAAGTGGGGGCGAACTACATGTCGGACCCCGAGCATTTCATCGAGCACACGCTGGCCGAGTTCGCGGCCGAGACCGCAGCGGCAGGTTTGCGAATCGAAGCGCAGACCACGCTGTGGGGCGAGATCTGGGCCGATTGCCGGCCGATCGGCGCTTGAAGACCGTGCCCGCCATCAGCGTCGTCGTGCCGTGCTACAACGCGCACCGCTACCTTGCGGAAACGCTGGCAAGCGTGCGCGCGCAGACCCTTTCCGACATCGAAATCGTGCTCGTCGACGACGGCTCGAACGATCCGGCCACCCTCGCTTTTTTGGCCGACCTGCCGCCTGACATCGTATTCGTGCGCAAGCCCAATGGCGGCCTGTCGTCGGCGCGCAATGCGGGCTTTGCGGCGTCGTCGGGAAACTACGTTCTGCCGCTCGACGCCGACGACCAGATCGCTCCGGATATGCTGGCGCGCTGTGCCGCCCTCCTCGATGCCGATCCGGCGGCCGATTTCGTCTATACGCAGATCGACGTATTCGGCGACGAACGCGGCGTGGTGCGCAAAACCTGGAACCGGTTCGAGCAGCTCGCCACCAACCAGCTGCCCTATTGCATGCTGATGCGCAGATCGGCGTGGGCGAAAGTCGGCGGCTACGACGAGGCGATGCGCGAAGGCTACGAGGATTGGGAGTTCAATCTGCGCCTGTCGAAGGCGGGGCTGGTCGGCGTGGCCCTTGCCGCCCCGCTGTTCCGCTATCGCCGCCTGGCCACGGGCATGCTGCGCAGCGTCTCGCAGCAGCGCCATGCGCGCCTGTGGCGCCAGATGCGCCGCAAGCATCCCGATCTCTACCGCTTCGCCGGTCTGTGGTCGCTTTGGCGGCAATGGTGCCGCAAGCCCTCCACGCATCCGCTCGCACTCGTCTGGCTGCTGCTGGCGGCCGCTCTCGTGCTGCCCGACCGGCTTTTCAGCCGCCTGTTTTTGGCGCTGCACCGCGTCGGCCACAGTGCACGCAATCCCAATGCCGTGGTAGATTGAGCGCAGTTTCGCGGGAGCATTCCGTCCATGGCCCATTTCGTCCGTCGTTCCTTTCTGTTTTCGCTGTGCGCTGCCGGCTTGACCGCCTGCGGTTTCGAGCCGCTGCTCGGCCGCGGCGGCGAGAGCACCGACTCGATCGAACAGCTTGCCGCCATCCGCATCGAACCTATTCCCGACCGTTCGGGCCAGGTGCTGCGCAACGCGCTGCTCGACCGGCTGACGCCGCAAGGCCAAGCAACGGGCGCGCGCTACGTGCTGCGCATCCGCCTGTCGGAGCCGCGCCAGACGATCCTCCTGCGGCGCGACGACGTGATCAGCCGCAGCAGCTATTCGGCCCAGGCGGCCTTCGAACTGCGGGACCTCCAGAACAGCCTGGTCGCCTCCGGCAGCTCCACCTTCGCGACGGACTACGAGATCGCAAGCTCCGAATTCGCGACGCGCACGAGCCTCGAAAACGCGCGCGACCGCGTGATGGAGCTGGTCGCGAGCGACATTCGCAATCAGTTGGCCCAGCGCCTGCGCCAGCGCCAGAACGCGGCTCGCTGAAACTCAAAGACCGCGCGATTACAGACCGCGCAGGGACAACTCGCCGAGATTGCGCAGCGCGATCCGGAAAAGGATCGCGGTATCCGGCGGAATTTCGGCGCGCCCGATATTTCGCCTGGTCAAATCGATACCCCAAATGAAGCAATCGTCTTCGTAGAACAGCGTGGCGCCGGCGACGAGGATGCCGGAGTCGTTTCCCAGCGCTTGGATCAGGCGGCCTTGCGTGCGCCAATTCTCGCTGAAGACGACGGTCACGCTGTGGCCGAGCTGGTTGAGCGAGGAAACGGCCGTCGGCTGCAGTGCACGGTCGATGCGCGCATGCGAAAGCGAATAGCGCAGGGCCGTCGGTCCCAGCGACACGCTGCTGACCGACCGCAGAAGCGTCCGGTTCGAATTGTCGGCTTGGAAGCGATACGTCGTCGACAGCCACGGATGCGGCGTCGCATTGAAACGGCCGACGAAGTCGGAAAAGCGCGTGTCGATGCCGGATCGGGCGGGGGCGGCCGATTCGGCCTTGTAGCGGTATTGCTGGCCGAGAAACGCGCCGAAACGCTGGGCCCATATGTTCGAATATTCGGTGTTGAGGCCGTAGATCGTGCGCATGCCGCCTTCGGCGCGGTCGTAGCCCGAGAAGCGGTTCGGGCGCAGGATGTTCGTGTCGTCGAAGGTGAGCCCCAGGCTGTCTTCGTTGGGCAGGTTGCGCTGGTCGCCGAGATTGGGGGCCGCAAAAGCGCCAGCCACAGGTTCGACCAGCAGGCTTGCGGCACCGTTGTTGCGGACCAGCGGGTAGCGCCACGACACGCCCAATTGCGGCAACACGCGCGATTGCACGCCGTCTTCGGTCGGCCGATAGCCGCCGCCGGTGGTGTTGATATTGGCCGTGTGGAACAGGTCGGTCTGGACGGTGGCGCTGACCGTGTAGATCTCGCCCGTGCGCGTCGTGTAGGGCAGCGTCCAGCCGCCGACGGCACTGCCGCGCTGCGTGCGCATGCCGTTGCGCCGGTAGATCGACGCGGTGTTGGCGTCGAACTCGAAGCGCCCGCCCATTGCCCCCGGTTCGCCGATCCAGCTGTAAGCGCCCGCAGGCAGCACCTGCGGCGAGCGTTCGAGGCTGTCTTCGGGCCGCAGGCCCTGGTAGCTCAAGCCCTGCAGCACCGCATAGCCGCGATCGCGGAAGCCTTCGGTGTAGAGGCGGCTTTCGAAGACGTTCTGGTCCAGAAACGAGAAACGCTGGCGCAGCCGGTAGCGGTCGATGAAGGTCTTGTCGGTGGCGCGCGCAAGATCGAAGCCCCAGCGCCAATCGTCGTCGATGTCGAAGCGGCCTTTGCCGCTGGCGTAGCCGCGCGTGTCGCCGAAACCTTCGCCCTCGCGGCGCGTGCGCATGATGGCGGCGTCGAACTGCACCTTGCCGCTGCGTGCGTGCTCGCGATATTCGCCCGCTAGAATCGGCAGGTCGTTGGTCATCATGATCGGCGTCACGGTCATGTCGGCGGAGGGTCCGAGCGTCCAATAGTAGGGCGTGCCGAACATCGTGCCGACCTGGCTCGACGAGGTGATGTCGGGCATCAGGAAGCCCGAGGCGCGCTTTTCCGTGCCGTCGGGATGCGCCATGTAGGGCGTGAAGGCGACGGGCACCCCAGCCACCTCGAGCCACGCATTGTCGTAGGTGATTTCCTTGGCCGCCTGGTCGTGCGTGATGCGCTCGGCGCGCAGCTGCCACATCGGTGCCCGCGTCGGATCCTTCTCGCACGGCTCGCATGGGCTGTACGTGGCGCGCCGCATCACGGTCTTGCTGCCGTCGGCCCGGCGTGCCGTAACGGCGGCAAAGCGCGACTGGTCCGTCAGCATCGCGCGCAGATTGCGGATCGTGCCGTCGCGCATGTCGCTGGTGAGTTCGACGAAATCGGCGAAAGCCACGTCGCCGCTCGGGTCGAGCAGCATGACCCCGCCGGAGGCCGTGACCACGTTCGTGCGCCGATTGTAGGTCAGCGTGTCGGCTTTCAGCAGTCGGGCGCCCTGCGAGATTTCAACCTGGCCGCGCGCAATCACGAGGCCCAGATCGTCGTCGACCTGGATTTCGTTGGCGCGCACAAGGGCCGGCGCATCCAGCCCGTCGCGCACGGACTGCGCATGGCCGCTTGCCGCCGCAAACGTCAGGGCTGCGGCGAGTACGACGCGCCGCAAGCCGACGCCGACGGCTGAACCTTTCGTCGTGCGGGGCGAAGACAATGTCATTTGCGGATCAGGTTGAATCGGCGCGATCTGAAATAATGATGGACTTCGAAGTGCTTACGTCGAATTGGCGGGCATTATAGCGAGGCACCTCGCGAATGCCATTGGATAAATGCAGCCGCTTTTGCGGCTGAATTCGCGTAAGTTGGGGTCGATCGCAGCGCGACCCACCATCCCTTGCTTGCCCCGCCTGCGACCTGATAAATCACAGGCCATATTGCCTACCGCTCTTTGGGAAGGTTCCTGCGTGCAACAGCCGATTCGCCTCGCCCCGTCGATTCTGTCGGCCGATTTTGCGCAATTGGGCGCTGAAGTGCGTGCGATCGACGAAGCCGGTGCCGACTACATCCATGTCGACGTGATGGACGGGCATTTCGTGCCCAACATCACGATCGGCCCCGCGGTCGTGCGCGCCCTGCGCGCGCACTCGCAGAAAATCTTCGACGTGCATCTGATGATCTCGCCGATCGACCCGTATGTGGCGGCATTCGCCGATGCGGGGGCGGACATCATCACGGTCCATCCCGAAGCGGGCCCGCACGTGCACCGCACGCTGCAGCTCATTCGCAGCCTCGGCAAGAAGGCCGGCATTGCGATCAATCCAGGCACGCCGGTCGAAGCGGTCGATCCGCTGCTGGCCGATGTCGATCTGGTGCTGGTTATGTCGGTCAATCCCGGCTTCGGCGGGCAGAGTTTCATCTCGGGTGCCCTCGAGAAAATCGCAGCACTGCGCGCGCGCATCGACCGGATCGTGGCCGGTACCCCGCGCCGAATCGATCTCCAGGTCGACGGCGGCATCAACCAGCAGACCGCCCGGCTCGTCCGCAAGGCAGGTGCCGACGTGCTCGTGGCAGGTACGGCCGGTTTTGCCGGCGGCCCCGCCAACTACGCCGAGAATCTGCGGCGGCTGCGCGAGCTTTGACGATGGCCCGTGCGCGGCAGCGCTCCCGCTGGTCGGATTTCTGGAACGGCACGCCGCTCTACCGTCTGCTGATCGGCGGGCGGACCGTCGCGCGGCTCGCACGCTTGGCCCCCGAACCGCTGCCCGGCGCGCGCGCGCGCGGCGAAGCGATCGTTGCAGGCAAGCTCGTTTGCGCCGGGCGCGCATTGCCTGCCGAACGGCCGGACTGGATGGCCGCCGACCTGAGCCAGGCAGCCCTCGAAGAGCTCAACGGCTTCGCCTGGCTCGACGATCTTGCGGCCGTGGCAAGCGAGACGGCCCAGTCGCGCGCTCGCGCGCTCGTCGAAGACTGGATCCTCGCCTATCCCAAATGGCGTCCGGTTCTGTGGGATGCGGAGACGACCGGGCGGCGTTTGGCCGCATGGCTTGCGCATGCCCCCTTCCTGTCGCGCGGCGAGGGCGATCGGCTGGGGCCCATGCTGCTGCAGTCGGCCACGCGCCAAGCCCGCCATCTCGCGCGCTGCGTGCGCGCCGCACCGCGCGGTTTGCCGCGGCTGCAAGCGCTCAAAGGCCTCGTCTATGCGCATGCCTGCGGCCTGCTCGACGAGCGAGCCTTGAGTGCTGTCGCCCAGCGCCTAGCGATCGAAGCCCAGCGCCAGCTTGCCGCCGACGGGTTCCATTTGAGCCGCGGTGCGCGCGCCCAGCTCGAGGCTTTGTCGATCCTCGCCGATTCGCGCCTTGCCATCGAAGCGGCCGGTGCGCTCGTGCCCGAGGCCTTGCATCGCGCCATCGAAAAACTTGCCCCGGCGTTGCGCTTTTTCCGGCACGGCGACGGCGGGCTTGCACTGTTCGAAAACTCGAACGTCGAAACCGCTGCCTTGGTCGATACCGTGCTGGTGCGCGCGCAATGGCCCGATCCGCCGCCCGAGCGCGCCGTGTCGATCGGCTTCGAGCGCGTCGTCGCCGACCGCGTGCTGTTGTTCGTGGATGCTGGGCTGCCGCCCGAAGAAGGCTTCGACCGCCACGCGCACGCGGGCGCACTCGCCTTCGAATTGTCGTCGGGCAAGGAACGTATCGTCGCCAATTGCGGTGCCGGCCCGCAGGACGATTCCGAGTGGGCGCTCGCCTTGCGCGCGACGGCAGCCCACTCGACGCTTACGCTCGAAGACACGAGTTCGAGCGAACCCGTGCCAGGCGGTTTGCGTCGTCGCCTGAAAAAAGTGTCGGTCGCGCGCGACGAGGCCGACGGCAATGTTTGGCTCGATCTGAGCCACGACGGCTACGTGGCGGATTTCGGCTTCGTGCATCGCCGCCGCATCTTCGTGGCCGGCGACGGGCTCGATGTGCGCGGCGAAGATTCGCTGCTGCCGGCGGTAGGTTCGACACCTTCGCCCTCGGCGCGCTTTGCCATCCGCTTCCATCTCTATCCGGACATCCAGGCTTCGGTGATCCAGAACGGCGCTGCGGCCTTGCTGCGCACGCCGCGCGGCCAGGCCTGGCGGCTGCAGATCGCAGGAGCCGCCCTCGAGCTTGGCGAGAGCGTATCCTTTGCCCAGCGCGGCTCGGCACGGCGTGCCGAACAGCTCGTCGCGGCCGGTACGGCTGGTGCTCAGGGCATGTCGGTCAAATGGGCCTTCAAACGAATCCAAGGCGAGCGTTAGGCGAAAACGACATGGGCAGCGACAATAAGGCGAGCGTGCTTGTCACCGGCGGGGCAGGCTTTGTGGGTGCGCATGTGTGCCGCGCTTTGGCGCTGGCGGGCCATCGACCCGTCGCGTTCGACAATCTCAGTGCCGGCCATCGCGACTTCGTGCGCTGGGGCCCGCTCGTCGAAGGCGAAGTCGGCGATGCCGCAGCACTCGATGCGGCGATCGCCGCCCACGGCATTCGCGCTTGCGTGCATTTGGCGGGCTCGATCGAGGTCGGCCTCTCGGTCAAAGAACCGGTGCGCTTCTGGCAGAACAATGTTTCGACGACATTGGTGCTGCTCGACCGGCTGCAGGCAGCGGGCGTGAAGGCGTTTGTGTTCTCGTCGACCGCGGCCGTCTACGGCATGCCCGAACAGGTGCCGATGGCCGAAGACCATCCCAAGCGGCCGACCAATCCCTACGGCGAAACCAAGCTCGCGGTCGAACAGATCCTGGCCGCCCAAGCGCGGGCGACGGGCCTGTCGTGGATCGCGTTCCGCTATTTCAACGCGGCGGGGGCGGCCTGGGCCGACGGAATCGGCGAAGACCATTCGCCCGAAAGCCATCTCATTCCGCTCGCCTGCCAAGCCGCGATGGGCATTCGCCCGCCGCTCACGATCTTCGGTACCGACTATCCCACGCCGGACGGAACGGCTTTGCGCGACTATATCCACGTGGCCGATCTCGGGGCCGCCCATGTGCTTGGCATCGAGCGCGCCTTGGCGGGGCCGGTTGCCGCCGCCTTCAATCTCGGCACGGGCCAGGGCTATTCGGTGCGCGACGTCGTCGAGACTGTCGCGCGCGTGGCGGGCAAGCCCGTGCCGCACAGTTTCGGCAAACGTCGCGACGGCGACAGCCCGGCCCTTGTTGCCGATCCGGCGGCCGCCAAACGCGAACTCGGCTGGCTGCCGACGCATTCGGACCTTGCGCGCATCGTCGCCGATGCGTGGGCCTGGCATCAGCTGCGCCACAAAATCTAAAGCTTCGAAAACGCCTCGATCTGCGCGCGCGTGAATTTGCGCATGTCGGCGCCGTCGCGCCACGCGCGATACCAAGCGGCCGTCCAGGCCATCGCCGTTTGGAAATCGAGCTTGGGCGCCCAGCCCAGCGTGTCGCGCGCGTGGGCGGCCGACAGCGTCAGATACGGCGCTTCGGGCGGCGGATTGGCGTTTTCGATCGTCCAACCGGGTTTGCCGTCGAACGCCTTGCCGAATTCCTCGACGACCTCGCGCACGGTGCGCCGTGCGGCTGCCTCTGGCCCGAAATTGAAGGCGCCGTCGCAGCCCTTTTCCAAAATCGCCAGATAGCCCGCCAGCGGGTCGAGCACGTGCTGCCACGGGCGCACGGCCTCGGGTCGGCGCAGCACAAGCGTGCTGTTCGCCGCGAGGGCGCGCACTGCGTCGGGCACGATGCGATAGGCCGCCCAATCGCCGCCGCCGATCACGTTGCCGGCCCGCGCGGTCGCGAGCGGCACCTTGCCCGCGAAATAGCTGCTGCGGAAACTATCGACTGTGATTTCGCACGCCGCCTTGCTGGCCGAATAGGGATCGTGGCCGCCGAGCCGATCGGCTTCGACGAAGGCGTGCGGGCTGCCGTCGTTGGCGTAGACCTTGTCGCTGGTCACGACCAGAATCGCTTTGGGGCTTGCGTTGCGGCACGCATCGAGCACATGGGCCGTGCCGACCACGTTGGTGGCGAAGGTTTCGACCGGGGCCGCCAGCGACGGCAGCACCAACGGCTGGGCCGCCATATGCACCACGTAGTCCGGTGCGAAATCGTCGAACGCCTTGCGCACGAGGGCTGCATCGCGAATGTCGCCTTGCGTGTGCGCGGCACACAGCGCCGCGCCGTCGATCAGCGCAAACAGCGACGGCTCGCTCGGCGGGGCGAGGGCAAAGCCCGAGACCTTGGCGCCGAGCATGTCGAGCCATGCCAGCAGCCACGCGCCTTTGAAGCCGGTGTGTCCGGTCAGCAGCACGCGCTTGCCCGAAAAATTCATGCCCCGCTCCGCTTCAGTCGGGCTGCGAAGAAACCGTCCATGCCGCCCCGATCCGCCCAATGGCTCGGCAGCGTCGCAAGATCGCCGTCTTTGGACAAGAGCGCGTCCGTGCCGGCGATTTCGCCGGGGCCAAGCGGCAGGCGCTTGAAAGCCGCGTTGCGCGCGAGGAAGGCCGCGATACGGCTGCGCCCTTCGCGCGGATCGAGCGAACAGACCGCATAGACGAGCGTGCCGCCGGGTGCGGTCATCTCGGCCGCCGCATCGAGCATGCGGTCTTGCACATCGACGAGCTTGGCCGCATCGAGCGGCGATTTGAGATAGGCGATCTCGGGATGGCGGCGCAGCGTGCCGGTGGCGGTGCAGGGTGCGTCGAGCAGCACATGCGAAAACGTCTGCGCCGGACGCCAATCGGCCAGATCGCCGGCAACCGTTTGGGCGACAAGCCCGACGCGTTGCAGATTCTCGGTTACGCGCCGCAGCCGTTTCGACGACTGATCGACCGCCAACACCTCGGCGCCGGCAGCGGCGAGCTGCATGGTTTTGCCGCCGGGTGCGGCACACAGATCGAGTACGCGAGCCCCCGCCACGTCGCCAAGCAACCGTGCCGGCAATGCGGCCGCCGCGTCCTGCACCCACCAGGCACCCTCAGCAAATCCGGGCAGCTCGGCAACATTGCCGCTGTCGGCCAGCCGCAACGTGCCGGTCGGCAATACCGTTGCCCCCAGGCGCGTGGCCCAATCGCCCATATCGCTCTTGAGCGTGATGTCGAGCGGCGGTTCAAGCGCATGCACGGCAGCGACAGCACGCGCCGTTTCCTCGCCATACGCGGTCGACAGGATGTGCCACAGCCAGGGCGGCGTATCGAGGCGGGCGGCGTCGCATGCGGCGAGCAGCTCTTTGCCTTCGCGCGCCACGCGGCGCAGCACGGCATTGACCACGCCGCGCAAGGCCGCTTCGCGCGCGCCGCACAGTTCGACCGTCTCGCCGACAGCCGCATGGGCGGGCGTGTCGAGCAGCAGCAATTGGGCCGCACCCAAGCGCAGAATATTCAGGATCGGCGGCGGCGGGGTGCCGCGGTCGAGGCATTTGGCGAGGACGGCGTCGAGCGAGCCCATGCGCCGCAGCACGCTTGCCGCAAGCAGGCGCGCGAACGCGCGGTCGCGCGGCTCGAGGCGATGCAATTCCGGCAGATTCGCCGCCGCATCGTCGAGCGTGCGCAGCTTGAAGACGACACGATCCAGCATTTCGCGCGCAAGCGCACGCGCGGTGAGCGGCAAGACGTGTTTTGCGTGCGCCATAGAGGCGACCGGCCTGACCGCAGCCGCGCTCAGAGGATCGACTGGCCGGTCTTCTTCCAGTCGGCGTTGAATTGGGCCAAGCCCTTGTCGGTCAGCGGATGGTTGAAGAGCTGCTTCAGCGTGGCGGGCGGCATCGTCGCCACATGCGCACCCATCTTGGCCGATTCGACGATATGCACGGGATGGCGCACCGAGGCCACCAGCACTTCGGTTTTCAGGGTTGGATATTGGCGGTAGATCGTGCAGATATCCGCGATCAGATTGAGGCCGTTGGTGCCGATATCGTCGAGCCGGCCGACGAACGGCGAAATGTAGGTAGCCCCTGCCTTGGCGGCCAGCAGCGCTTGGGCGGCACTGAAGCACAAGGTCACGTTGACCTTGGTACCTTCGTTGGCAAGCGCGTAGCAGGTTTTGAGGCCGTCCACGGTCAGCGGCACTTTGACGGCGACGTTCTTGGCGATCTTGGCGAGCTTGCGGCCCTCTTTGAGCATCGTGTCGAAGTCGTTGGCGGTCACCTCGGCGCTGACGGGGCCGGGGACCAGCGCGCAGATTTCGGCCACCACTTCGAGGAAATTGCGCCCGCTTTTGGCGATCAGCGACGGGTTGGTCGTGACACCGTCGACGAGACCCGTCATGGCGGCTTCGCGAATTTCCGAAACTTCGGCGGTGTCGATGAAGAATTTCATGGCTTCTTCCTGCAGGGGCTAGGGCACGGCGGGCATAATTCGGCTTCTGGCGCGCAAAAACAAGCGAAGAAAAAGCATGGTTTGAACGCGGCTGCGCGCTGTCTATGCTTGGGCGCTGACGGAGGCGCGTGGCGTGGATTCAGGCTTGAGGGGAAAGCACATTCTGGTGACCGGTGCCGCACGCGGCATTGGGGCTGCGACCGCGCGGCTGCTGGCGCGCGAGGGCGCCGTGGTGGGCGTGCATTTCGTACGTGCGCAAGCGGCCGCGGCCGTTGTCGCCGCTGCATGCCCGGGCAGCTGCGCGTTTCAGGCTGATCTCGCCGATCCGGCCGCACCGGCGGTCTTGATGGCGGCCTTCTGCGCCTGGGCCGGCGGCATCGACGGGCTTGTGAACAATGCGGGCGGCGTGCCCGCCGATGCGGCCGCGACCTTCCAGCTCAATTTCGCCTCGCCGGTCGCTTTGATGGATCTGGCGCACGGGCAATTTGCCGTAGGCAAAGGGGCCGCGATCGTCAACGTGTCCTCGATCGTGGCGGGCCGTGCGGCGTCCCCGAGGCTCGATGCCTATGCGCAAGCCAAAGCGGCCCTCGAGCAGGCCTCGCGCAATCGTGCGCTCGCCTGGGCGCCTGCGGGCATTCGCGTCAATTGCGTGCGGCCCGGCGTGGTCGACACCGACCTCAATGTCTGGCCCGACGATCCGGACCGCGCGAAGTTCCAAGCGCGCATCGCGCGCGTGCCGATGAGCCGCGCCGCCACGCCGGACGACGTCGCCGCCGCCATCGTGTTTCTCGCAAGCGACGCCGCGAGCTACATGACCGGCACCGTGCTCAAAATCGCAGGCGGCGAAGACTAGGGAACTGCCGCGCGCGCCACGAAGGGCGCGACGCATTCGGCCCACAGCGCATGGCGCTCGGCCGTCGGATGGCCCACGCCGCCGATGCGCAAGGACGGTTCGCGCTCGAATTCCGGGTTGCGGCAATCGGCCACGACGATGCCGCTGCGCTGCAAGGCCGGCACCATCCAGTCCGACGCGTCGGCCAGCAGCAGCACCACGAGCGTTGCTTTGGCCGCCGCCGCCGTCTTCGCCATCTCGGCGAACAAAGCTTCCATCGTCGGCCGCACAAAATCGCGCCGGCCGCGCAATTCGTAGCGCAGCCATGCGCGTTTGAGTTCGGTCACGATGACCGATTGGGCTTCGAGCGGCCACGGCTCGATGGGCCCGCCTGCAAACTCGACGAGACGCCCCTCTTGGAGCAGCGCATGCGGTGGCACGAGATTGCGCCCTTGCGCATCGAACAGCGAGCGCACCCAACTGAGCGAGGCGACGTTGCGCTCGCGATGGTCGCCGAACAGGCCGTAGACGAACACGCGCGGCGGATCGCCGGCGCGGGCGCGCATGCGCAGCAGCGACTGGTAGGTGCCGTAGCCGCCCACGCCGAGATTTTCGAACGCGAGCTCGGGCAGTTTTTCGCCGAGTTGCCAAACGAACGTTTCGGCATCGGCAACGCCGTAGCCCTGCGTGATCGAGTCGCCGACGAAATCGACGCGCGGGCCGCGATGGGGCAGGTCGCTGCGGCTGGCGCGCTGGCCGTTGGGCCAGAAGGTCATGGGCACATTGCCGGCCTCGTTGGAGGCGACAATGCCCGGCCGATTGGTCCAGCCGAATTGCGGGTGGGGCTCGGCCCAGCTATTGGCGCTGCGCGCGGCGAAATCCGCGGGCGTGTAGCCGACCCAGCGCAGCATGGCCTCGCCCAGCGCCATCGACACCAACAGCGAAACCGCAAACAAAATCGCCGATTTCAAGCCAACCCTCTGTCTTTTCGCGGATATTTTCGCTGGCAGGCCCCCTAGGCGGGGTCTAGTATCCGCGCGATTCGAAACATAGGCGTTTTAGCATGGCGAAGTCCTCCGGCACCCACGAAGATTACGCGCGCGACGAAGATCTGCCAGGTTCGAGCGACCGCAGCTTCGGCTTCGTGTTCACTGGTTTCTGCGCGCTTGTGGGCGGCGTGAAGCTCTATACGGGCCATGCTTGGGCGCCTTATTGGTTTGCGGCGTCGGCGGCGTTTCTGGCCGCCGCCTTGCTCGCACCGCAGATTCTGGGGCCGCTCAATCGGCTGTGGATGAAGTTCGCCCTGCTGCTCTACGCGGTCATGAATCCGCTGACGATGGCGCTCTTGTTTTTCCTGGTCGTCACACCGATCGGCATCGTGATGCGGCTTGCCGGCAAGGATTTCCTGCGCAAGCGCCTGGAGCCCGGGGCCGCGAGCTATTGGCTGCCGCGCGATCCGCCGGGCCCCGCACCCGATTCGATGAAGCAGCAGTTTTGAGGATTAAGGGCCGATGCTGTCGCTGATCAAGGAACTCTGGCTGTTCATGCGCGTGCGCAAGAAATTCTGGCTGCTGCCGATCGTCGCGATGATGGCGCTGTTCGGCGGCCTCATCGTGCTGACCAAGGGCAGTGCCATCGCCCCTTTCATCTACACGCTGTTCTAGAATGCGCATTCTCGGTCTTTCGGCGTTCTACCACGACTCGGCCGCCGCCCTCGTCGTTGACGGGCGCATTGTGGCGGCAGCGCAAGAAGAGCGTTTCACGCGCAAGAAGCACGATGCGCGCTATCCCGTGCATGCGATCGACTATTGCTTGGCCGAGGCCGGCATCGCCCTCGACCAGATCGACCATGTCGTCTTCTACGACAAGCCGTTTTTGAAGTTCGAGCGGCTGCTCGAGACCTATTTGGCATTCGCCCCGCGCGGCTTCAAATCGTTTCGCATGGCCATCCCGGTTTGGCTCAAGGAAAAGCTGTTCCAGAAAAAGCTGCTGTCGGACGAACTCAAAGCCGCCGCACCGGGCTTCGACTGGGAATCGAAGTTGCTGTTCGCCGAGCACCATCAAAGCCACGCGGCGTCGGCGTTTTTCCCGTCGCCGTTCGAAGAAGCATTGGTGCTCACGATGGACGGCGTCGGCGAATGGGCCACTACGTCGGTCGGCATCGGGCGCGGCAACAAGCTCGAGATGGTGCGCGAGATCCATTTCCCGCATTCGCTGGGGCTGCTCTATTCGGCCTTCACCTACTATACGGGATTCAAGGTCAATTCCGGCGAATACAAGGTCATGGGGCTTGCTCCCTACGGCACGCCGCGCTTTGCGCAAACGATCCTCGATCATGTGATCGATCTGAAGGCAGACGGCAGCTTCCGCCTCAACATGGATTATTTCGACTATTGCACCGGCCTCACCATGACCAACGCCAAATTCGATGCGTTGTTCGGTGCCCCCAGGCGCGAGCCCGAACAGCGCCTCGACCAGCGGCATATGGATCTGGCGGCCTCGGTCCAGGCGGTGCTGGAAGAGGCAGTCTTGCGCCTCACGCGCAGCCTGCAGGCCGAAACCGGCATGGAAAATCTGTGCCTGGCGGGCGGTGTCGCCCTCAATTGCGTGGCCAACGGCAAGATCCTGCGCGACGGCAAATGGAAGCGCCTGTGGATCCAGCCCGCGTCGGGCGATGCGGGCGGGGCACTGGGGGCGACGCTTGCGGGCTATCACCTGTTCAAGGGCGGGGCGCGCGCGGCGAACGGCAAGACCGACACGATGCAGGGGGCCTATTTGGGTCCCGAATTCGCGCAAGCCGATATCGAGAAGCGCCTGACGGCGGCAGGCGCCAAGTTCGAGGTGCTTTCCGAGACTGCGTTGGTCGAACGTGCGGCAGCCGATTTGGCCGACGGTTTGGCGTTGGGCTGGTTCCAGGGACGTATGGAATTCGGACCGCGCGCGCTCGGCGGACGCTCGATCTTGGGCGATGCGCGCAGCCCGGCCATGCAGAAAACCCTCAATCTGCGGGTCAAGTACCGAGAAAGCTTCCGCCCCTTCGCCCCCTCGGTGCTGCGCGAGGACATCACCGACTGGTTCGAGCTCGACGGCGACTCGCCCTATATGCTGCTGGTCGCCGACGTGGTCGAAAAGCGTCGCCGCGCGATGACGGCGGCCGAGCAGGCCTTGTTCGGCATCGACAAGCTCAATGTGCCGCGCTCGGACATTCCGGCCGTCACGCATGTCGACTATTCGGCGCGCATCCAGACCGTCCATGCCGACACCAATCCGCGTTACCACGCGCTGATTTCGGCCTTCAAGGCGCGTACCGGCTGCCCGGTGATCGTCAATACGAGCTTCAATGTGCGCGGCGAACCGATCGTCGGCAGCCCCGAAGATGCGTTCCGTTGCTTCATGGGCTCCGAGATCGAGCGCCTGGCCGTGGGGAATTGCTATCTCGCCAAAGAAGCGCAAGACCCGGCCTTGAAGCTCGATTACAAAGACGAATTCGAACTCGATTAGGCCGACTCAAGCCTTCGCGGGTCGCCCGCCTTTGCCCCGCTAGCGGTTGAAGTGCGCGTGTACGGCACGAAAAATGAATCGGAGATTGCTGTGGAATAGGCGTTTGGGGGCTTGCGTTCTCCAAGCGAATGCCAATTTATACAGCGTCTCGGACGGACCGCCATGACCGACATCGCCCCGCGCCACCTTGCTCACCCCTCCCAGCGACCGCGTGCTTTGAGCCGCGTTCATGCATTTTTGCTGGCATTGGTTTTGATCGTGGGCGGTGTAGCGATAGCACGGGCCGACCGGCCGGATCCCGCCAACTTGCCGGTTGCTGGCGGGCTTTAAGCTAGCCCCAGGGCCCGCGCCGCCGCCCGGCAGTGGACGCAAAACTGGCGCCCGCCCGGCCAGAACCACTCACCGCACCGCCCCCCGAACCACCCATCGCCTGGGCTTGTGCCGTCAGCGCTTCGATGCGGTTGGCGGGGTTGGGGTGCGTCGAGAACAGATTGTCCATCCGCGCCCCCGAAAGCGGGTTCATGATGAACATATGGGCGGTCGCCGGGTTGCGCTCGGCCGTGTCGCTCGGGATCCGATGCACGCCGTTGGCGATTTTGGCCAGCGCCGAGGCCAAGGCCATCGGGTCGCCGCAGATTTCGGCCCCGATCCGGTCGGCCTCGTATTCGCGCGACCGGCTGATCGCCATCTGCACAAGGCTTGCCGCGAGCGGCGCCAAAATCATCATAACGAGCGTGCCGGCAATGCCGATTCCGCCACGCTCGCGATTGCCGCCGAACATCATGGCGAAGTTGGCGAGCATGCCGATGGCGCCGGCGAGGGTCGCCGTCACGGTCATGGTCAGCGTGTCGCGATTTTTGACGTGCGCGAGCTCGTGCGCCATCACGGCGGCCACTTCGCGCTCGTCGAGGATTTCCAGCAGGCCCGTGGTGGCTGCAACGGCGGCATTTTCGGGGTTGCGGCCGGTGGCGAAGGCGTTGGGCTGCGCATCGTCGATCAGAAACACTTTGGGCATCGGCAGGCCCGCATTGGCTGCCAGACTGGCGACGATGCGGTGGAAGCCGGGGGCCTGTTCGGGCGTGACCTCGTGCGCGCCGTACATGCGCAGCACCATCTTGTCCGAGTTCCAATAGGCGAACAGGTTCATGCCGGCGGCAAACAGCAGGGCCAGCAGCATGCCGCTTTCGCCGCCGAGCATGAAACCGATGGCCAGGAACAGGCCGGTCATGCCGGCCAACAGGATTGCGGTTTTGGCGTAATTCATGTCCCAGCAGATAAGTCGGCGCGTGGGCCTGTTCAAGTCTTGCCCGCCGGGCCCAAAGGCCGCATATCTTTGGCTATGACCGAGACGCCCAAAACCGACGAAAAGGCGCCCAAACCGGCGCTCACGCCCGAAAAGCCGGCATCCAAGCCAGCCGAAATCGGTGGACCCAAGGGCCCCGACCCCACGCGGTACGGGGATTGGGAGCGGGGCGGGCGCTGCGTCGATTTCTAGCGTCGTCGCATCGAACGGCCCTGGTTTGCGCCTTTTGTGGGCGTTCCTTGGCGTTTTTTTCGCCGTCTGGATTGCTCGGATCCTGCTGATCCCGTGGACGGATGCCGCCGCCGATCAACCCAGCACGGTGCGCCTGATCGCCGATCTGTGGCGCTTGGCGATCTGGCTCGTCTTGCCGCTTGTGTGGCTGATCCGGTTCGAGCGCGTTGATCCGCGCGTGGCCATAGACCAGCGCCCCGGTATCCGCCCATGGCTGGGGGTGGCTCTCGGGCTTGCCTATCTGGCGGCCGCCCGCCTCTACGACGTGGCGATGGGCGCACCCTGGATTGCGATCCCGACCCTGCCGGTGCCGACCTTGGCGGCGTCGATAGTGGGGATCGCGTTTGCGGCTTTGTGCGAGGAGTTCCTGTTTCGCGGCGTGCTGCTCAAGGAACTCTCCCGGCGGTACGGGTTCGGGCGCGCCAATTTCCTGCAGGCCGTTTTGTTCGTTGCCATCCAATGGCCGGCCTGGATTGCGCTGATCGAGTTCGACCCGGCCACGCTCGCTTTGTTGAGCGGCCTTGCCCTGCTCTATGCGCTGCTGCTTGGTGCCATCGTGCGCCAGACCGGCACGATCTGGGTCGGGTTCGGCGTGCAAACGCTCGGCAATGTGCTGCAAGGGCTCGGCTTCGGTGCGTGAAGTTGCGCAACGGCGACGATTGGGGCCAAATGGGGCTTGAACCGGAGTATCGACAGTGACGATTTTTCGCCTTGCGATCTGCGCTGCCCTATTGGGATTGGCGGCCTGCCAGGGCCCGGCACCGGCCGGAGCCTTGCCGCGCCTCGACGTCAAAAGCAGGCTGACGGCCGACAATCTGTGCTCGCAAGGCCTGTCGCCGGCGATTGAACTCGACCGCGTGCCCGTGGGTACCGTGCGCTACCGCGTGCGCTTCCAGAATGTCGGCGTTCTGTTCAGCGCGCCGATGGACTACGAGTTCGAAGCTGGCTCCACGCGTCTTGCCGAGGGCGCCATTGCCGGCTATCGCGGCGTATGCCCGGGCGAGCGTCAGCGCTTCGAAATTCGCACTGAGATTCTTGCCCTCGATGCGCTTGGCCGCACATTGGCCTACGGAGTGACGAACCAGTCCGTGACCTCGACGACCTCGATGCTGAAAGCGCCCGCGCCGGCGTTTTAACGGCGTTCGATGGCTTCGCGTTTGGCACCCGGCCGCACAAGAAACGCTAGGCTTGCCGCCACGGACGCCGCACAGAACATGACAAGCCCTGCCAGCGCCAGCGGCGTGCCGTCGTGCAGATGGCCGAACGCAATGCCGACAAGGGCCGCACATGCCATTTGCAGAAACCCCATCAGGGCCGAGGCGGCACCCGCCATATGCGGATAAGGGCCAAGCGCCCCACCTTGGCCGTTGGGCATGCCCATGCCCATGCCGCACATATAAAGCGCCATCGGCGCCACAAGGCAGGCCGCACCGACGATATCGGGCGTGACGGCACCGGCGAGCGTGGCCGCCAGCATGCCGGCCCCGCCCAGCAGTTTGATGCTCGTCGCAAAGATCAGCATGCGGTCGATGCCGAGACGCAGCGTGAAATGCGCCGCCAATTGCGCACCCGTGAAATAGCCGACCACGCAGGCTGCGAAGAAATAGCTGAACGTGTCGGGCGACAGGCCGAGATCGCCGATTAGCACGAAAGACGAGCCGGAGATGAACGCAAACAACCCGCCATAGCCGAAGGCGACGCACAGCGCGTAGCCGAGATAGCGCCGGTCGCCGAGCAGGGTCGCGTAGTTGCGCTGCATGCGGCCAAGCTCGAGGGCGGTCGGGTCGCGCTGCGCGTTGGTCTCGACCAGATAGAGCGCCAGCAACGCCAACAGCGCGCTCGCCAGCGCCACCAGCAACGCGAAATTCCAACGCCAGCCGAAATTGACTTCGACAATGCCGCCGAGGATGGGGCCGGCGGCCGGTGCAAACGCCATGACCGAGCCCACAAGGGCGAGCATGCGCGCGGCTCCCTCGCGCCCATAGACGTCGCGCACGATGGCGCGGCCAAGCACAACGCCAGCACAAGCCCCCGCAGCCTGAAGGGCGCGCGCGGCGATGAGCGTTTCGATCGAGGTTGCGACGGCGCACGCAGCCGAGGCCAGCACGTACAGCGCAATGCCGCCCAGCACGATCGGTCGGCGCCCAAAACGGTCCGATAGGGGGCCGTAGACAAGCTGCACCAATGCAAATGCCGCCATATAGACAGACAGCGTCAATTGCGTGGCTGCGACGTTCGCCCCGAGGCTTTGGCCGATGGCGGGCAGCGACGGCAGGTAGAGATCGGTCGAAAGCGGTCCGATCGCGACAAGGCCGATGATCAGCCCGAACAGCAGGCGCGAATGCCCGGCACTAGCAGCTGGTGCGCTCACGATGCTGCGGCGTGGCGCAGTTCGGCCGGGCGCGCGATCAAGAAATAGCCGGCCACCGCGAGCAGTCCGCCCGCCAGCACGCCCATCGCCAGCGACCACGCTGTGCCGTCCGAGAGGGCGGCCACGATCAGCGTGCCGAAGGCGGCGCACGCGGTCTGCAGAAAGCCTTGCAGCGCCGATGCCGAGCCTGCAATCCGCGCGAATGGCTGCATGGCGCTCGCCGTTGCGTTGGGCAGCGCGATGCCGAAGCCGAGCATGAACACCATCATCGGCGCCACAAGCGTTGCCGGGGCCGACAGGCCGCCCCATACGACGCACGCGATCGCAAGGCCGCCGATCGCACAGATCGATGTGCCGATCGCGACCGCGCGCCTTGGCGCCACGCGGCCCGACATGCGGCTTGCCGTGAGCGAGCCCGAGAAATAGCCGATCACCGTGAAGGCCGGCACGAAGCCGAACATGGCCGGCGACATGCCGTAGAGATCGATGAAGATGAACGGAATGCCGGTCGTGAAGGCCATCAGCCCTGTGAAGGCGCCCGCCCCCACAAGCGTATATCCGACATAGACGCGGCTCGACAGCAACTGCCCGAAAGCGCCAAGCACATGCGCCGGTGCCAACGCATCGCGATTGAGATTGCGGTTGCTCTCGGCAAGGAAGCGCCACGAAGCGAGGCCCACGAGGCTGCCGAACACGAGCAAGGCCAAAAACGCCGAGCGCCAGCCGAACAGAGTTTGCAGTTGGCCGCCGATGACGGGTGCGATCGCCGGGCCCGCCGCCATTGCCATGCCGATGAAGGCAAGCGTGCGTGCGGCCTCGGCGCGGTCGTAGCGGTCGCGCGTGATGGCGCGCGACACGGTGGTGCCCACGCTCGCCCCGATACCTTGCATAGCGCGCCCGGCAATCAGCATTGCGATGCTGGGGGCGGTCGCGCACATCAGCGTGCCGGCGAGATAGACGCCGATGCCGGCGAACAGCACCGGGCGCCGCCCGAACCGGTCGGAGAGTGGCCCCCATACCAGTTGGGCCAGCGCCAGGGCCGCCAGGTAGAACGTCATCGTGAGTTTGACCTGGTCGGGCGGGGCCATCAGCGCTTGGCCCATGGACGGCAGCGACGGCACATAGAGCGAGATCGACATCTGGCCGAGCATGACCATCGATGTCAGCAGCGCGATGGCGCCGAGCGTCGCGCGTTGGGGGGCGGTGCTATCCATGGCGCAGCAGATGGGCTCCGTTGGCGGCCAGCCATTGGCGCGGCTGCTCGAAGCCCGGGCACAGCCGCGCCACGAGCGCCCAGAATTCGGCACCGTGGTTCATGTGCGTGAGATGCGCCACTTCATGCGCAACGACATAGTCCAGCACCTCGGGTGGAGCCAGCACCAAACGCCAGGAAAACGCCAAAGTACCGTCAGTCGCGGCACTGCCCCAGCGCGTTCGCGTGTCGCGAATGCGGATGGCGGCGACTTTGCGACCGTTACGCGCCGCAAGAGCGTGCGCTTTTTCGGCCAGCGTGCGCCTTGCTTGCGCCTTCAGCCAGTCGCGCACGCGCCGAGCCGCAAATTCGGGCGCTCCGGCCACATGCAGAACGCCGTCTGCAAGATGCGTGGGGCCGCGTTCGGCGCGCGCGACCATCACCTGTTGGCCCATGAACGAAAACCGGCTGCCGGGCGCGAACTCGACGCGGTCGGGGATCGCCGCCAAGCGCGCTTTGAGCCAATCGCGCTGGCCGCGCACAAAACCGATGCCGCGTTCCACGCTCGTGTGCCACGGCACCGTGAGCGCGATCGAACCGTCGCCGGCATCGACGCGCACGCTGATGCGCCGTGCGCGCGGATTGCGCCGCACGCGCACGCTCGCAATCTCGCCGTCGGCCAGCAGATCGGGCACGGCGACAAGTTTTTCGTGCTGTACCGTGCGGTCTGGGAACAGGATTTTGAGCAGGCCCACGCCTCGGTTTTAAGGGCTTGCTCGTGACCGGCGCAAGCGCCGAAGATGACGCGCAAAACAAAGACACTCGGAGGAACCGCCCGATGCTCAAACCCAACCAGCTCAAGCGCCGCTTGGCCGCCGGCAAAAACGCTTTCGGCGTCTGGCTGCATTCGGCCCATGCCATGACGGTCGAAGCCTTGGCCGATGCGGGCTACGATTGCCTCATCATCGACAACGAACATGGGCCCTCGAGCCTCGAGCAGACGCGGGCGCAATTGCAGGCGAGCCTGCCTTACGATTGCGGCATGTGCGTGCGCATCCCGTGGGCTGATCCCGTCTATATCAAGCAGGTGCTCGATCTGGGGGCGGACACGCTGATGGTGCCGATGGTCGAAACGGCCGATGCCGCGCGCGCGGTCGTTTCCGCGTGCCGCTATCCGCCACACGGCAAGCGCGGCATGGGACCGTGGCGCGCGATGGCGCAAGGGATCGCGGTCGACGCCTATATCGCGCACATGGCCGAAAACCTGTTCGTTATCTGCCAGATCGAGTCGCCGCAGGCGGCCGAGAACGCCGCCGCCATCGCCGCCGTTGACGGCGTGGACATGCTGTTTGTCGGCCCGTACGACCTTTCGGGCGCTTTGGGCTTGCCCAACCAGTTCGAGCATCCCGAACATCGGCGCTATGTCGACATGGCGCTCGCTGGGGCCGCTGCTGCGGGCAAGCCGTGCGGGATCGTGCCGCATGGGCCCCACGATGCGGCATCTCTATTCGCGCGCGGCTTCCGGTTCGTTTCGGCCTCGACCGATTTCGGGTTGATGCGGCGTGCGGCCCTAGCCGAAATTGCAGGACTCGGCAAAGCGCTGGATTAGCGCTTGCGCTTTTTCGGCTTGGTGAATACTGCGACGAGCTCGAGATGGCTCGTCCACAGGAACTGGTCGACGGGGACCACGCGCGTCAGCGTGTAGCCGCCGTCGGCCAGGGTGCGCGCGTCGCGCGCGAAGGTCGCGGGATTGCAGCTCACGGCCACGATCGTCGGCACGTCGCTTTGGGCAAGCCACTTGGCTTGTTCGGCAGCCCCTTCGCGCGGCGGATCGAAGATCGCGGCGTCGAACGGTTCGAGATCTTCGGGCATGAAGGGCCGGCGCTCGAGATCGCGCGCCTCGGCCGTGAAGCGCCCGGCGCGAAAACTCGCGCGTGCGGCATCCTGCATGGCGGCCACGGCCGCAAAATCGCCCTCGACCGCATGCACGCGGCCGGTCAGCGGAAAGCCGAAGGTGCCGAGCCCAGCGAACAGATCGACCGTGCGCTTGGCGCGCCCGACCGCGACCGAAATCTCGGCGGCAATCGCAAGCTCGGCCGGCCGGGCGGCCTGCAGAAAAGCGCCCGGCGGCGGCACGACTTGAACGGTGCCGAACGTCACGTGCGGGTTTTCGTGCAACGCCACGATTTCGGCGACGGCACCGGGTTCGCTGCGCCATGTCGTGCGCACGATGCCGTTGGCCGCGGCGAAATCGGCGAAGGCGAGGCGCTTGCGCGCATCGAGCGTGCGCCCGGTCAACAGCAGATCGAAGCCGTTGTCGGCGCGCGTCAGATGCAGATCGAGCGCCTCGTTGCCGCGCAGCAGATCGTCGAGCAACGTGCGCAGCTTCGGTAGCAGGGCCACGATCGGCGCTTCGAGCACGTGGCACGCCGTCATGTCCGTGATCGCGTCGCTTGCCGTCGCATGGAAGCCGAGCAGCAGGCCGTCTCCCGTGCGCCGTGCGGCAAGCTCGGCGCGCCGGCGCGTGCCGGGCGCGATGCGCAGCATCGGCAATGGCGTTATGTCGAAGCCGCGGCTCGCGAGCGCCGCGCGCAGCAAGTCGCTTTTCCACGCGGCGTAGGCGGCATCGGCCAGATGCTGAAGGCTGCAGCCGCCGCAGGTGCCGAAATGCGGGCAGGGGGGCGCGATGCGGTCGGGCGAGGGTGCGAGGATTTCGCGCAGCACTGCGCGCTCTTTGCCGGTGCGCACCACGCGCACCTGTTCGCCCGGCAACGTGCCGGCCACGTAGAGCGGGCCGTCGGCGATGCCGTCGCCATTGCCCCCAAGCTTGCGGATCGTGATATCGAGTGTTTCTGTCATGGCCGCGCAGGTGTAACCAACAAAGGCCGGATAACGAAGCGAAACCTATGGGCTGGTTCCACAATATCCGGCGTCTGACCGGGATCGCACCGATAAGGCTGTCGGCACGCGTGCGCCAGGCGATCGCGGCCGAGCAGGATCGCGCCGAAATCGCGATCGGTTCGGTGCAGCTCGCCATCGTCGTGGTCTTCGGTATTTTCTATGCGGCAAGCCCCAAGACCTTCGCGGCCGACGTGCCGTTTGCACCTGTCCCATATGCGCTGTCGGCCTATGCGGCCTTCACGCTGCTGCGGTTGGGCGCGGCTTGGCGCGCACGGCTGCCGGGCTGGTTTCTGGCCGTGTCGATCGTCGTCGACATGGCGCTGTTGATGACGCTGATCTGGAGCTTCCATATCCAGTACATGCAGCCGCCGGCCTTCTATCTGAAAGCGCCCACGCTGCTCTATGTGTTCATCTTCATCGCCTTGCGCACGCTGCGCTTCGAGGCGCGCTACGTTCTGCTGGCGGGGCTTGCCGGGATGGTCGGCTGGCTGTGCCTCGTCGCCTACGCCGCCGCGCACGACATGAACAGCATGCCGGTCACGCGCGACTATGTGCGCTACATGACGAGCCCGTCGATCCTGTGGGGGGCCGAGATCGACAAGATCCTGTCGATCGCGATCGTCACGCTGATCCTCGCTTTGGCGCAGGTCCGTGCGCGCGCGATGCTCGAGCGCGGGGCGGCACAAGGCTCGGCAATCCTCGAATTGTCGCGGTTTTTCGCGCCCGAAATCGCCAAGCGCATTTCGGACGCCGAACAGGCTTTGGTGCCCGGCGAAGGCGAAATGCGCGCGGCCGCGGCCCTGTTCGTCGATCTGCGCGGCTTTTCCAATCTCGCGCGCGCGTTGCCGCCGCGCGATCTCGTGGCGCTGCTGTCTGACTACCAAGCGCGTTTTGCGCCCGTCATTCGCGCGCATGGCGGTTCGATCGACAAATTCATCGGCGACGGCATTCTCGCAAGTTTCGGGGCGGCCCTGCCGAATCCGCGTGCGGCGGCCGATGCGCTTGCTTGCGTCGATGCGCTGCTGTTCGAGGCGCAAGCGTGGCGCACCGCGCGCGAAGCGCAAGGCCTGCCGTCGCTCGAAGTCGGGTTCGGCGTTGCGGCGGGCACGGTGCTGTTCGCGTGC
Organism: Telmatospirillum sp.; assembly: GCA_020248985.1. Lineage (GTDB taxonomy): Bacteria > Pseudomonadota > Alphaproteobacteria > CACIAM-22H2 > CACIAM-22H2 > Tagaea. Next base: position 101,021 of record JADCGL010000020.1, read on the forward strand.
GTGGGCGATGCCGACCGGCTCGAATACACGGTCATCGGCGACGTCGTGAACCTCGCCGCGCGCCTCGAGAAACAGACCAAAACCGAAAAATGCCGCGCCCTTGCCACGCGCGAGACGTTCGAACTGGCGCTGACGCAAGATTACCGCCCGACCGTCGAGCCGCGGCGCATTTTGGGCGTGGCGATCCCTGGCATCGGCCAGCCGGTCGATCTGGTCGTGCTGGGCTGAAAACTTGACAGGTTTGGGCGGCGGTTGCGTCGGGGCATCACGAGCGGGCGGTGCCCGCCTGGTCGAGTTCCGATTTCCCAGCAATTTCAAAGCCCGACGCGGTTCGGTCGTTTCCGCGACTCGAAGCCCCGGCGGCCTGTCGCAGGATTGGGCCAATGGTCCAAGTCTTTGAAAACAAAAGAACTCGAAAAAGTCCCAAAATCCATTTGGCGAGGGGGAGGGGGCGTGATACCCAAATTGTTGTCAGGAAAGCGAAGTCTTCGCCGTCTTCGCGCCGTGTTGTCCGGGCGGGACATCAGGCTCCGACAGGCCGATGGGGTGCCGGCGGTCGCGCGCAAGCGGATCGTCGGCACCACCGGCCGCCCCCGCTAGAATTCTAATAAAACAGAGCCTTTCTGCGCCTCGAAAACAAAAGAGGCGTCAGGGGCGATCTTGCGATCGGCCGTTGTCCGGGCGGGACAAAGGGCTCCCTGACGCCTCATGAGGACCGTCCGGGCCGACATGCATATCGGCCCCTGACACCACCCTGTCGCTGCCGGGGCTTGCGCCCTCGACCGCGCCATGGCCGCCTCGCGGCAAGCAAAATTCGGGTTTGCTCCCGGTGGACCTGCTTCGCACGACAGTTCGGACCCTGGTCAGGCCGTCCGCCGCGTTCCACCGACAGAGATTTGCCGCACCGCGCGCCGGTGCATGCAAACCCATTCCCCGATACGCCCGACCCTTGCCTGCCCCCGTGCGTTCGAGCCGACCCGGAACCATGTGCGAGCTTCGATCAGACCGCAGCGAGTCGCCTCGCATGCCGCGTCTTTCGTTCCTCGTGCGTCGCTTCCGGCTGCCGCAGGTGCTTGGGCCAACCCGAGGCCCGCCCGCCGTCGCCGCCGAAAGGACGGGTCCCTTGCGGAACCCACGCTTCCCGACCCAACCCGAATCCTTGCCCGGAGGCGCGGATCCATCGGCGCCGTTCGTATCGCCCTGGCGTGGCCTGGCTCTCGGGGAGCCCGACGACCGTCGCGATACAAACGAGTTGCTGCACCCTCTCGCGGACTTTCGCCCGCATCCGGTCCAGCCGCTCCTGAAGACTGCGTATTGCCCCTTCCGCCCGCGCCGCATCGCCTTTCGGCGGCGGCTCCTGCCAGTGGATGGCGCTTCAGCTCTTGGCTAGCCACGAAGCGCTCTGCGGTAGAATAGAAGCGACCCGCCTGTCCCCACGTTCTCGCTTACCGAGACCAAGGGTCTCAAAGCGGCCGTTAACGCTCAATAAGAATCAAAAAGTTTGGTGCAGATTTCTGTTGATAAAATTGCGAGTTGATCACAATTCACGAACAATTATTCCACAGACCTATCCACAGCCGATTCTTTGCGAGTGCGGCAAGTCTTTGCGCCGGGGCCATTTCTTGACGTTTGCGCGACGGTCAAGCGTGCGATTGACGGCGTGGCGAAGCCGGTCTACATCGATACCGCAAGACGCAAAGGCGAAGCCAACAAGGGGGCCAGCGCACGATGGCGGCGGAAACCAAAGAAACAGGCAAGATGCATGCGCGGCCATTGTCGCCGCATCTGCAGATCTACCGCCCGCAATTCACCTCGGTCCTGTCGATCACGCATCGAATCACGGGCGTTGCCCTTGCGGTCGGCACGCTGCTGCTGGTCTGGTGGCTGGCCGCCGCCGCTCTCGGCGAAGCGGCCTATGCGCGCGTGGGCGCCTTCATCGATTCGCCGATCGGCCTGTTGCTGCTGTTCGGCTGGTCGCTCGCGCTGTTCTACCATTTGGGCAACGGCATCCGACACCTGTTCTGGGATGCCGGGCGCGGCTTCGATCTGCCGACGGCCGAAAAATCGGGTTATGCGGTGATTGCGTTTGCGTTGGCGGCCACCTTGGTTGCCTGGGTGATCGGCCTCGCCGTTTTGGGAGGGCGCTGAACATGGCGACCATCGGCAAAAAATCGCTGCGCTCGGACCTGGGCCGCGTGCGCGGGCTTGGCTCGGCCAAGGACGGCACGCATCATTGGTGGGGCCAGCGCGTGACCGCGATCGCGCTCGTCCCGCTCACGATCTGGTTCGTGGCGAGCATCGTGGGGCTCGCAGGTGCGCCGCTGACCGCACTCAAAGCCTGGGTTGCCTCGCCCGTCGTTGCGGTGCTGCTGCTGGCGCTTATTGTGGCCGTGTTCCAGCATGCGCGCCTGGGTCTGCAGGTCGTGATCGAAGACTACGTGCACGACGAGGCCGTCAAGATTGCGTCGCTGTTGGCGATGAACGCGGCGGCTCTGCTGCTCGGCGGCGTTGCCGCTTTGTCGATTCTCAAGCTCGCTTTTGGAGGCTGATCCCATGCCCGACGCATCGAGCGGACCGTCGCTGGGCGGCCAAGCCTACAAGATCGTCGATCATATCTACGACGTCGTCGTCGTCGGTGCCGGCGGTGCGGGTCTTCGCGCCACATTCGGCATGGCGGCCAAGGGCCTGAAGACTGCCTGCATCTCCAAAGTGTTCCCCACGCGCAGCCACACCGTGGCGGCCCAGGGCGGCATTTCGGCGGCACTCGGCAACATGGGTGCAGACGATTGGCGCTGGCACATGTACGACACCGTCAAGGGCTCCGACTGGCTCGGCGACCAGGACGCGATCGAATACATGTGCAAGGAAGCGATCCCGGCCATCATCGAGCTCGAGCATTACGGCGTGCCGTTCAGCCGCACGACCGAAGGCAAGATCTACCAGCGCCCGTTCGGCGGCATGACCACCGACTACGGCAAAGGCGTTGCCCAGCGCACCTGTGCCGCCGCCGACCGCACCGGCCACGCGATTCTGCACACGCTCTACCAGCAGTCCTTGCGCAACAATGCCGAGTTCTTCATCGAGTATTTCGCCCTCGACCTCATCATGGACGAAGACGGGGCGTGCCGCGGCGTAATGGCGTGGAACCTGCTCGACGGCACCTTGCATCGCTTCACGGCGCATCTTGTGGTGCTCGCCACCGGCGGCTACGGGCGCGCTTACTTCTCGGCGACGTCGGCGCATACCTGCACCGGCGACGGCAACGCGATGGCGCTGCGCGCCGGCTTGCCGCTCGAAGACATGGAATTCATCCAATTCCACCCGACGGGCATCTACGGCGCCGGCTGCCTCATCACCGAAGGCTCGCGCGGCGAAGGCGGGTACCTTACCAACTCGAACGGCGAGCGCTTCATGGAGCGCTACGCACCCTCGGCCAAGGACCTCGCCTCGCGCGACGTCGTGAGCCGCGCGATGACGATGGAAATCCGCGAAGGGCGCGGCGTGGGCGAACACAAAGACCATATCCATCTGCATCTCGAGCATCTCGACGCCAAGCTCTTGCACGAGCGTCTGCCCGGCATTTCGGAGACCGCGAAGATCTTTGCGGGCGTCGACGTGACCAAGGAGCCGATCCCCGTGCTGCCGACCGTGCACTACAACATGGGCGGCATTCCGACCAATTTCCGCTGCGAAGTCGTGACGATGAAAAACGGCTCGGCCAGCGTCGTGCCGGGCCTCATGGCGATCGGCGAAGCGGCGTGCGTGTCGGTGCATGGTGCCAACCGCTTGGGCTCGAACTCGCTGCTCGACCTCGTTGTGTTCGGCCGTTCGGCTGCAATCCGTGCCGCCGAACTCGTCCAGCCCGGCAGTCCGCACAAGCCCCTGCCGGCGAAAGCCGGCGACGCAGCCGTGGCACGCTTCGACAAGATGCGCAACGCCAAGGGTCCGGCGCCGACGTCGGCTTTGCGCGCGGAAATGCAGCGCATCATGCAGAACAACTGTGCGGTCTACCGCACCGGCGACGTGCTGTCGGAAGGTTCGAAGCTCATCCACGCGACCTTCGCCAAGAACGGCGACATTGGCGTTGCCGACCGCTCGATGGTGTGGAACTCCGATCTCGTCGAAGCGCTCGAGTACGACAATCTGATCGCTCAGGCCGTCGTCACGCTCGAGAGTGCCTTGAACCGCAAGGAAAGCCGCGGTGCGCATGCGCGCGAAGACTATCCGAACCGCGACGACAAAGACTGGATGAAGCACACGATCTGCTGGCTCGACGACAAGGGCAAAGCCACGATGGGCTACCGCCCTGTGGTGCTGACGTCGCTGACCAACGAAGTCCAGGCCTTCCCGCCCAAAGCGCGCGTGTATTGAGGGGTTAAGATCGATGGCCGAGTTCACATTGCCCGCGAATTCCAAGGTGCATGACGGCAAGAAGTGGCCGTCGCCCGAGGGTGCGAAGCGCACCAAGAATTTCAAGATCTACCGCTGGGATCCGGATACGGGTGCGAACCCGCGCGTCGATACCTACACTCTCGATTTGGACAAGACGGCACCGATGGTCTTGGACGCGCTCATCAAGATCAAGAACGAGACCGACAGCACGCTCACCTTCCGCCGCTCGTGCCGCGAGGGCGTGTGCGGCTCGTGCGCCATGAATATCGACGGCACGAACACGCTGGCCTGCACGAAGCCCATCTCGGAGTGCGAAGGCGACGTCAAAATCTATCCGCTGCCGCACATGCCGGTCGTGAAGGATTTGGTGCCCGATCTCACGCAAGCTTACGCGCAGCTACGCTCGATCGAACCGTGGCTCAAGAGCGAAACGCCGCCACCCGACCGCGAGCGGCTGCAGAGCCCCGAAGAGCGCGCCAAGCTCGACGGCATGTGGGAATGCATTTTGTGCTTCTCGTGCACGACCTCGTGCCCGAGCTATTGGTGGAACGGCGACCGGTATCTGGGACCGGCGGTGCTGCTGCAGGCCTATCGCTGGATTGCCGACAGCCGCGACGAAGCCACGGGCGAACGGCTCGACAATCTCGAGGACCCGTTCCGCCTCTATCGCTGCCACACGATCATGAACTGCACGAAGACCTGCCCCAAGGGCCTCAACCCGGCCAAGGCGATCGCGGAAATCAAGAAACTGATGGTCGCGCGCAAGTAGCGCGCAGATAGATCGCGCGCGGACCGTCCGTCGCTATTCGGCTGTGGCTTGCGCCGCGGCGCCTGCGCGCGCGGCCGTGTCTTCCGACATCATGGCCGCACCCGCCATCATCAGGGTCAGCGCCAAAATCGCGATCGCAAACAGCCGCATGGTGGCGAGTCCACTCTTAGGGGTAACGAACGAGCTTCCAAACGCAGGATTTCTTGTCGTAGGCAGGCATGCGCGTGCCCTTGGGGAAGGACGAGCGGCCCGACGGCGTGCCCTGGCTTTCCCAAATTCCGCTTTCAGGGCAGGTCTGGCCCGTTACGACCAATGTGCCGATCGGCATCTTGGCAGGCGCTGCGGCACCCGGCTTGGCGGGGCCTCCCATTTTCGGTGGTAGTGGCATTGCGTTCCTCTGGCGGCCGAACATCGCTCGTTGCCTGTGTTCAAAGCCGGTTTTGCGTTGCAAATTGCGACCGGCGAATGCCCGACGCTTTCCCACGGCATACCCGGTAGTCTGCCGAATGAATTAAGACAGATTCGCCCGGTACACAATATCGAAGCGTTATGATGGATAATAACCCAATTCTGTTAACCGGTCAACTGAGTGGCAGGTCATAAGAATTTGTAAATATTGAGAAATTCTCTATTGCCGCGCATTTCGGCTTTTGGGCACGGAATATTTGCGGGGCAAGAGTTCGTCGACGGGCACCGCAACGGCCCCTTCTTCGCCCGGAACCACGACTCGACAGCCGCGCGCGAAATCCGCCAAAAGCTCGCGGCAGATGCCGCAGGGGCTCACGATACGGATCGTGCGGTCGGCTTCCGACGGGCGCGGATGGCGCACCGAGACGATCATGTCGATCTCGCTTTCGCCGTCGGCCAGCGCCCGGCCAACTGCGACCGCCTCCGCACAAACCGAAGCGCGGCCCACATAGGTATCCAAATGCACGGCCGTATAGATGCGACCGCTGCTGGTGCGCAAGGCGGCCCCGATATGGTGGCGGTTTTCGGCATAGAGCTTGGCGATCGCCTCGCGCGCCGCATCGATCAGCGCGTGGTCGCGGGGGCCGAGCGTTTCGGCCGTCGGCGCTTGGACCGCTTGGCCGTTGCCGGCTTGGTTCGGGTCGGTATCGGCGGTCATTCGCTGCGTCTTTCCAGTTCTTCCATGTCGTCGTCGGAGAAGCCGAAATGGTGGCCGATTTCGTGGATCATCACGTGGCGCACGAGCGTATAGAGGTCTTCGCCGGTTTCGCACCAGTAATCGAGCAGCGGGCGGCGATAGAGGAAGATCATGTCGGGGGCCGTGCGCACGGTCGCGACCGAATCGCGCAGCATGTCGATGCCGCGATAGAGGCCCATCAGCTCGAACGGGCTTTCGAGCTCCATTTCCTTTTCGGTCTCGGCATCGCAGAAATCCTCGATGCGCAGGACGACGTTCGCGACGTGGCGGCGCAGCTCGGCCGGGATCGTGGCGAGGGCCTGTTCGGCGAGCCGTTCGATCTCGGCGAGGTCGGGCGGCAGATGGGGCTTGTGGTCCATGGCGGGGGCGGACCTTATCAAGCTAATGTTGCGGCTGCCAACACATGCCGAGGAGGTCCGAAGGAAATGGCCGAAAAATTGACCGGTGCTGCGCGCACCGCCGCTCTCGGCGATCTTTCGGGCTGGAGCGAACTGCCCGGCCGCGACGCCATCGCAAAATCCTTCAAATTCGCCGATTTCAACGCGGCCTTCGCCTTCATGACGCGCGTGGCGTTGAAGGCCGAGGCGATGGACCACCATCCCGAATGGTTAAACGTCTACAACAAGGTCGACATCGTGCTCGCGACCCACGACGCCGGCGGCCTGTCCGCCCTCGACGTCGAAATGGCCAAATTCATCGACGCGATCGCGTGAGCGTCAGCGCGCACTTCCGTGCACGACCGGTTTGTAGCCGGCGGCAAGGGCTGCGACTGTGCCTTCGGGTGTGAGCACTTCGACCGTGCCGTCCGGGATCTCGGCAGCTTTGTAGCCGGCATGGTGCCAGCGCCAGGCTTTGCCGCGCCATTTGAGAAAGGCATCCGCATCGACCGCGAACATCGTCCCTTCGGGCAGTTCGCCGAAGGTCGCGGGCCATGGGCGCAGGCGGTCGGATGCCAGATATTTGTCGAGCGTTTCGGCGTTCGCACGCTTGCCGGGATAGAGTTTCAGGAACAGGTCGTAGGCTTGGCGCCGGCATTCGGCGCACGGGCGATGGCCGGCCGCGAGTGCGGTGGCCTCGTCGAGGAAGAACAGCTCGGTATAGTGGCCGGGCTGCATGATGCGCCGCTTGCGGCCCTTGAAGCTCGTGAGGCACACGAGCCAGCGTTTCTCGCGCGTATGTTCGACCTCGAGATTGCGATGCTCGCCGTGCAGGCAGCCGCGATTGCCCATGAACATGCCGCGCGCCGGATCGGCCTCGATGGTCGAAAACGGCGTGACGCGATTTTGCAGCGGCATTTATTTGGGGCCCATGCGGATCGCCCCGTCGAGGCGGATCGTTTCGCCGTTCAGCATCGGGTTGGCGAGCATGTGCAGCACCAGGGCCGCGTATTCGTCGGGCCTGCCGAAACGCGACGGGAACGGCACTTGGCTCGCAAGACTGTCCTGCAGCGCTTGCGGCATGCCGAGCAGCATCGGCGTGCCGAAAAGGCCGGGGGCGATGCTCATCACGCGAATGCCGGTCTTGGCGAATTCGCGCGCTGCCGGCAGGGTGAGGGCCGCAACTCCGCCCTTCGAGGCCGAATAGCCGGCTTGGCCGATCTGGCCGTCGAAGGCAGCGACAGAGGCCGTCATCACGATCAAGCCGCGCTCGCCGTCTTCATTGGGGGCGAGGGTCTGCATGTCGGCGGCGGCAAGACGCATCATGTTGAAGGTGCCGATCAGATTGATCTCGATCGTGCGCCGGAAGGCATCGAGCGCCATCGGCCCGTCTTTGCCGACGATGCGTGCGGCGGGCGCAATGCCCGCGCAATTCACGAGAACGCGGGCGGCCCCATGGGCACTGCGTGCTTGCGCGATCGCCGCTTCCCCCGACGCGGCCGAGGCCACATCGCAGGCGATGGCCATGCCGCCGATCTCGCTGGCGACGCGCGCGGCGGCCGCTTGGTTGATGTCGAGGACCGCGACTTTCGCACCGGCGGCGGCCAGCGCACGCGCGGTCCCTTCGCCGAGGCCCGACCCGCCGCCGGTCACGATCGCTGCTTGGCCCTTGATGTCCATGGCTTGATTCCTTTGCGCCGACGCGTCAGGTTCGGGTCCCTGTTCCTCTAGCGGATTCCCGCAAGGTCGCCAATGTCTGCCTTTTCGCTGCGCGAAGTTCCACGTCCGGCTTTGTGGCTGGGGTTCGGCGGCTTGCTGCCGTTCTACGGCTGCGTTTTTGCGCTGTGGAACGGCGATGCAGAGGCGGCCGCGACGGCCGTTTTGCTGAACTATGCGGCCACCATTTTGGCCTTTCTGGGGGCCGTGCATTGGGGCCGTGTGCTTGCCGATCCCGCCCAGCAGAGCTGGAACGTGCTCGGCTGGAGCGTTGCGCCCGCTTTGCTTGGCTGGTTGGCGGCGACATGGATGGAGCCGGCGCCGGCCTTCATTCTGCTGATCGTCGGATTCTGGGCGGCCTTTGCGGTCGATTTGCGCGCCGCCGCCGAAGGCCGCTTTCCGCTCTGGTACATGGCGCTGCGCCGTGCGTTGTCCGCCCTCGTGGTGCTGGCTTTGGCCCTCGCCCTTACGGCCGTTTGGTGAGCTTGGCCTCGCGCCTTGCGATGTAGAACGTGCTGGCCGCGATGATGGCGGCGCCCGCCAGCGTGTGGGTTTCGAGCGTTTCGCCGAACACCAGCACGCCGACCGCCGCCGCCAGGATCAGGCGCCCATAATCCATCGGGTCGACCGCCGTCGCTTCGGCCACGCGATAGGCGCGCATGATGAAATACTGGCCGAGCGAGCCGAGGACTCCGAGCGCCACCAGGAACGGCCATTCGGCCGGCGTGGGCGTGCGCCAGACGAGCCAGGCAGGGCCCGCCGCCAGCACGGTCGACATCGCGGCGAACCAGAACACGGTCGTTTCGGCCGTTTCCGTTTCGCTGAGCCGCTTCAAGGCGACCGAGACGCAAGCCACGAGGAAGCCGCTGAACAACGCCACGAACGCGTAGGGATTGAGGCCTTGCGCACCGGGCTGCACCATCACGACCACGCCCGCGAAGCCGACGGCCGTGGCCGTCCAGCGCCGCCAGCGCACTTGTTCGCCCAAGAAGAGCACTGCGAGCAGGACCAAGAACAGCGGCCGCACGAAGCCCAACGCGACCGCATCGGCAAGCGGCATCTGCGTGATCGCAAAAAAGCCGGTGGCCATCGCGCTGAAGCCCAAGACCGTGCGCGCGAAATGCGCACCCAAGCGCCGCGTGGCGACGTGCGCGATGCCGCCTGCGACCAGCACCACGGGGGCGATCGTCGCGAACGCGAACAGGCAACGGAAAAACACGATCTGCATCGGGTGCATCGCCGCACCCAGATATTTGATGATCGCTTCCATGCTGCCGAACGCCAGCATCGCCGCGATCGCCCACAGGCAGCCGCGCGCATTGCCGGGCAGGCTTCGCACCCAGCGCAGAAGCGGCATGCCCATCAGCCGCCGCCGAGGCTGGGTTTGCGGCCCATGCGGATCTCGCGAAAGGCGATATAGGCCGTGGCCGCGATCAGCACGCATGTGCCGGCGAGCGTCCAGCGATCCGGCACTTCGGCGAAAATCGCCCAGCCGAACAGGATTGAGAACACGAGCCGCAGATAGTCGAACGGCACCACGGCCGAGGCTTCGGCCGCCCGGTAGGCGCGCAAGGCCATCCACTGCCCGAGCGTGGCCGCGACCGCGATGCTTGCGAGCAGGGCGAACTCGAACAAGGTCGGCGTGAGCCACACGTAGAGTGCGGGGCCGATGCTCGCGATCGAGGTGACGATGCCGAAATAGGCCATGATCGTGGCGTTCTGCTCGCTGCCCTGCAGCTTCTTTACGAGCACCACCACGTCGGCGATGAAAAATGCGCCGAGCAATGCTGCGATGTGCGCCGTCTCGAATTCGTGCGAGCCCGGCCGCACGATGAGTCCCACGCCCGCGAAGCCCACAAGTGTCGCAAACCAGCGCGGCAGGCCCACTTTTTCGCCGAGGAAAAAGGCCGCGAGGCATACCGCGAACAAGGGCTTGGCGAACGACATCGCGACCGCATCGGCGAGCGGCAGATGCACGACCGCGTACATGCCGCAGAACATGCCCGACATGCCCGCCAGCGCGCGCGCCACATGCAGCGACGGCCGGCCCGTCAAAAACAGCGCCGTACCGCCGCGCAGCACGAACGGCAGAACCACGACGAGGCCGAGGAAGCAGCGGATGAACGCGATCTCGAACACGTCGAGCCGCGTGCCGAGCTCTTTGACCGCGACCCCCTGCAGCGAGAACACCGCGCCTGCGCCGATCATCCACAAAGCGCCCTCGACGTTCCGGTTTGGAGGCGCCATCAAGGAACCCGCTTGGTCGCGACGCCGACCTCGTCGGCGTGGGCGGCCATTTTCTTCTCGGCGGCGGCGACCTGCGCTTCGCGCCGCGCGATATAGACCGTGGCGCCGACGATGACGGCGCCGCCGATCCAGGTCCAGAGATCGGGCACTTCGCCGAACACGAGAAAGGCGAGCAAGGCGACCATCGGCAGCCGCGTGAAATCGAAGGGCAGGACGTAGCTCGCCTCGCACACGGCCAAAGCGCGCGTGAAACTCTGGTGGGCGAGGGTCGCGAACAGGCCCAGGAAAATCGTGAGAACCCAGGCCTGCAGCGACGGCCATTGCCACACGAAGGAAGCCGGAATCGCCGCCATCGGCACCAGATAGAGCGTCATGTAGAGGATGATCGCGTTGGGATTGTCGGTGCGCGTGAGCTGCTTGACCGTGATCGAATTCCAGCCGCCCAAGGCCGCCGAGCACAGCACCAGCATGTGCGCGAACGACACCACGTCGAGCCCCGGGCGCAGCACGATCATGGCGCCGAGAAAGCCCACGATCGTGGCGGTCCAGCGCCGCCGCCGCACCACTTCGCCCAGCAGCAGGGCCGCCGCCGCCGTCGCGAACAGGGGCGAGGTGAAGGAGAGGGCGGTGGCCTCCGCGATCGGCAGCGTGGCGATGGCCGTGAACCAGCACAGCATCGAGCCGTAGCCCACGAGGGCGCGCGAAAAATACAGCTTGTGGCTGGCGGTGCGCAGGCCCCCGAAGCCCGTGCGCACGAGCCACGGCAGCATGAACGCGCAGCCCGTGGCGCAGCGCAGAAACGCGACCTGGAACGGGTGCAGCTCCTGGTTCATCGCGCGGATGATCACGTTCATGGCGGCGAATCCGGCCGCCGCAAGCGTCATCAGCAGGGCTCCCTTGACCGCTCCGGACAGGCCGCCGAACCGGGTGCGCGCCTTGCCGAATAGTGGGGGGTCGAACATTGCGGGCGTTTTCCTCTCGCGAGGAAAAGTTTAGCCCCTGCCTGCCCGCAGGGGCCAGTGCGTGCCTGCACAACGCAGCCTTGCCCCAAGCACGGGGCTCGGCGCGAATGTCTTCGCAACAATACGAAACAATCGCGGGGCTTACGGTACCAGCGTGGCCGCGGTTGCAGCCCGGAACGCGGCTTCGTCCACGCCGTCGGCCAGTTCCACGAGCTTGAGGCCGCCAGGTACCACATCCATCACGCCGAGATTGGAGATGATGCGGTTCACCACACCTTTGCCGGTCAGCGGCAAGGTGCAGGCCTTCAGCACTTTGGATTCGCCGGCCTTGTTCGTGTGGTCCATCACGACCACGACGCGGCCCACGCCCGCGACCAGATCCATGGCCCCGCCCATGCCCTTCACGAGCTTGCCCGGGATCATCCAGTTCGCGAGATCGCCGGTCTCGGAGACTTCCATCGCGCCCAGAATCGCCATCGCGATCTTGCCGCCGCGGATCATGCCGAAGCTCGTGGCGGAATCGAAATAGGCGGTCTGCGGCAGCTCGGTGATGGTCTGCTTGCCGGCATTGATGAGGTCGGGATCTTCCTCGCCCTCGTACGGAAACGGCCCCATGCCGAGCATGCCGTTTTCCGACTGCAGCGTGACGCTGATCCCTTCGGGGATGTAGTTCGACACCAAAGTCGGGATGCCGATCCCGAGATTGACGTACCAGCCGTCCTGCAGTTCTTTGGCCGCACGGGCCGCCATTTGATCGCGATTCCAAGGCATCGGTTGCGTCCTCCTCAGACGGCGCGCTTGCGGGTGGTGCGCTGTTCGATGCGCTTTTCGTGTTTGCCGGCCACGATGCGGTGCACGTAGATGCCGGGCAGATGGATCGCGTCCGGATCGAGGGCGCCCAGCGGCACGATCTCTTCGACTTCCGCCACGCACACTTTGCCGCACATGGCGGCGGGCGGATTGAAATTGCGCGCCGTCTTGCGGAACACGAGATTGCCCGACGGATCGGCCTTCCACGCCTTCACGATCGCGAGGTCGGCGACGATGCCGCGCTCGAGAATGTAGGTCTGGCCGTCGAACTCCTTGTGCTCTTTGCCCTCGGCGATCAGCGTGCCCACGCCCGTGCGCGTGTAGAAGCCCGGGATGCCGGCCCCGCCCGCGCGCATGCGCTCGGCAAGCGTGCCCTGCGGATTGAATTCGAGCTCGAGCTCGCCCGCCAGATACTGGCGCATGAACTCGGCGTTTTCGCCGACGTAGGACGAGATCATTTTTTTGATCTGCCGCGTGCCGAGCAGGATGCCGAGGCCGAACCCGTCGACGCCCGCATTGTTCGACACGACCGTGAGATTCTTGGTGCCCGCATCGCGGATCGCGGCGATGGAAAGTTCGGGAATGCCGCTCAGGCCGAAGCCGCCGGCCGCGATCAGCATTCCGTCGAACAGCAGGCCGTCGAGCGCCGCTGCTGCGGTTTTGTATGTTTTTTTCATGCCACTTCCTCGATAGCGCGGGCTCGATCGCGCGGGCGTCCCAGCGCGTGCGACTAGACCAAGACCGGCCGGCGAAATCAAGGTTCGCAAACGCCCCGCCCGGTTCGGCCGCGCCGAAATAGGTTACCAAAGGCGACAAACAGCGACCGCAACCTGTTTAACCCATTGATTTAATGGATATGTAACCACGACGACGATTCGAGGTTACGGGTTGCAAGGGTCGCTTTTCAGGCGGAATCCCGCGCGTCTTTCTTCACATTTCAAACAGCGCACGCGGCCGGACGCAAACCCGACCGCGATGGCAAATTCAAGCATAAGTGATAGAATATTTCAAGAACAGAGCTATTGATCTTAGTTAAGTTAATTGGCTTGAATGGCGGAACGGAGTTGCCCGAATTTTGGCAAATTTTGGGGACACGCTACATCTCTGTCCAAACAACCGGTCGAATGTCGCGCAATCGGCGACCGCAGGAAGGCTCCGATGAAAGACGAAAAACTCGATCAAGGTCGGCGCCTGTTGATGGCGCGCACGCTTGCTCTGGGCGCGGCGGGCGGTGCTTGGATGGCCACGCGGGCGCTGGCGCAGACCGGCAGCGCGCAAGCCTTGCTGCCGACTCCGGCGCAAGCCGAGGGGCCCTACTATCCTGTGCGCGAACCCGCGGACGCCGATTACGACCTGCTGCGCAACGGCAGCCGCACCTACGCCAAAGGCAATGCGGCCTGGGTCGAAGGGGCGGTGCTGGATCTCGCGGGCAAGCCGCTGAAAGGCGGCACGGTGGAAATCTGGCAGTGCGACGAAAACGGCCATTACGACCACCCGCGCGACGGTTCGCGCATGGACCCGGCCTTCCAAGGCTTCGGCCGCGCGACGCTCGATGCCGAAGGCCGCTTCAGGTTTCGCACCATCCGCCCGTCGCCCTATGTCGGCCGCACGCCCCACATCCACGCCAAGATCAAGCTGGGTCGGCAGACGCTGCTGACGACGCAGCTCTATGTCGAGGGCGATCCCGGCAACGCGCGGGACGGCATCTGGCGCCGCCTGAACGCGGCCGAACGTGCGGCGGTGACCGTGCCTTACCTGAACGTCGCCGACGGGCTGAAGGCCACGTACCAAATCGTCGTGCAGGCCTAGCGGATCGTCGCGCCGCGCTTAGCGCGTCACGCGCCGAAGAACTCGAGCTGCCATTTGAGCTCTTCTTCGGTGAGCGGCCAGCCGTCCCATTTGACGGCGGTCAGCACGCTCTTGGGCGGCAGCGTCAGGATCTTCTGCTGGATCGTCACGGCCGTCGCGAGCTTGAGTTTCGCCTTCCAGCACACGGCCACGATGCCCTTGGCGGAGCGCGCGGTCAGGATCTTGTCGATCGCCTCGGCGCGGATGAGCCCGAGATCGGCAAGCGCCAATTTCACGAAGAGTTTTTCGCCGGCTTGGGCGGCGGCCGCGACGGCCGCGTCGTCGAGCTTCTTTTCGCGCCGCAGGCGCTTGACCTTGTCGGCCACGGTTTCGTTGGCCCCGTCGCCGGCTGCCCCGCCTTTGCCGGTCGCCCACACCGGATCGGCCAGCGTGCGTTTGCGCGCGGATGCCGCATCGCTGTCGCCGCCGCCCGCCGCCTGCGCCAAGCGCCGGCGCACTTCGGCGGTGACCGCATCGCGCGTGGCGGGATCGAGATCGGGGCGCGCTTGCAGGCGCTGCGATAACGCCTCGGCCACAAAGGCCGCGATCTTGAGGGCGGCTTTGGGCGTGAGGGTCGGGCGGTCGACCAAAGGCCCGTGCCACGATTCGCGCGACGGCGCGCGATCGACGATGAGGTCCAGCGTCTCCTCGCGGATCTGCGCCGATTTGTTGGCGAGCAACGTGGCCACCGCCGCCGTATCGTCGGCTTCGACGAGCGCGTCGGAGATCGCGGCGGCGACGTTGCTGCGCTTGGCGACGGCCGAAAGCGCGCCCTCGGCATGGTCGCCGCGGATGATCTCGAGCAGGTCCTCGTCGCTCAAAAGCGGCGAGAATTGCAGCACCGGGCTTGCGACCGAAAGCTCGGCGTCGCGCGCGAGCTGGCGCACGAGATCGGGCGGCGCGTCGGGCACGTCCTTGAGGGTTTCGGCGACGACCGCGCGGATCTGCGTCGCCGTGTCTTTGGCGAGCACTTCGAGCGTCTGCATCGTGCGCGCGCGCGCGGCGTCTTGCGCGCCCGGCGTCATCGCGGGCAGCAGGCGCTGCACTTTGCTGGCAAGGCCGGCGCGCACTTCCTGCGAGCGGTCGCGCGCGAGCTTCAGGTTCGCGTGCTGCGGCGAGGCGGCGTTGTCTGCCACGGCCGCGCGCACTTCCGGGCTCGCATCTTCGGTGAGGTAGTAGAGAATCTCCGGCCGCACGTCGGTGCGCCGCGCAAGATTGGTGCGCACGAACACGTCCGGATCCTGGATCATGCGTTTGGCGACTTCGTAGTCGGCGTCGTCTTGGGGCTGCATGGCGGGCTTTGCGTTCTTTCTTACGTCGGTGTCGCGGCGGGGGCGAGCGCGTAGGTGCCTTTGCCGCGCCGTTTGACTTCGTACATGGCCGCATCGCCGCGCGCGAGCAGCCCGTCGACCGTTTCGGGGCAGGCGGGCAGATGGGCGGCAATGCCGGCCGAAAAGCCGAGCGGTCTTTCGGGGCTCGCCGACACCGGCAGGAGCTCGCGGCGCAATTCCAGGATCTGGGCGGCCTTGGCGACGGCACCGTCGCCGTCGGTGCGGTCGAGCCAGATCGCGAATTCGTCGCCGCCGAGGCGCGCCAGCAGATCGTTCGCGCGCAGCGCTTTGCGCAAGGTGCGCGCCACCGCTTTCAGTGCGGCGTCGCCGGCCGGATGGCCGAGCACGTCGTTGACCGCTTTGAAATTGTCGAGATCGACATAGACGAGCGCACCCGGCTCGCCGGTACGCTGGCAATCGGCAAGGCGCGTGCCGAGCTCGGTCACGAAGCGGCGGCGATTGAGGAGGCCCGTCAGCACGTCGGTCGAGGCTTGGCGGTCGAGCGTTTCGAGCACGTCGAGCTGGGCGTGCGCGATGCCGAGCTGGGCGGCGATTTCGGCCAGCACGTCGCGCTCGCCCGCACTCCAGGGCATGTCCGCTTGCGCGACCGCATCGGGGCTGCGGAACAAAGCCACAAGCCCGTTGATCTTGTGGCGGAACGCGGTGGGGGCGGCCAGCGCATAGCCCGCTTGCGATTTGAGTTCGACGAGCGCGTCGAGCCCTTCTTCCATCGGGCGGCCGCTGTCGAGCCGCGCTTGGAAGCGGCGCGCAATGTCGAGCCCCGCAGGCATTTCGCCGCCATGGCAGGCGGCAGCCACGAAGGCCGGGGCCGCGTCGTGTGCCGCTTCCACGCGCCAGATCGAGCAACCCGCACCCAGCGCGTTGGCGGTTTCGGCGGCGGCCGCGCGCAGCATGGCCCCGGCTTCCATTTCGTCGCGCACGGCGCGCACGATATGCGCGATCAGCCGCTCGCGATTGCGCGCTTCGGCAAGTTCGGCTTCGCGCTCGCGCGCTTCGGTCACGTCGCGCGCGAGGCCGCGGGCCCCGCGCCACGTGCCGTCCGGCGCAAACAGGGGGACGGCCGAAATCTGCACGCACGCGTCTTTGCCGTCGGCCGTGCGCACCCATTGCTCGGTCTGGGCGATCGGCGCCGGCGTGAGGAAAGGGGCCGCGACGGACTCGTCCTCGGCGTCGATCGCGAACACGCTGGGCTTGCGGCCGAGCAGATCGTCGGCCCGCCAGCCGAGTGCTCCTTGCGGCGACACGAACGCGAACACGCCGCTCGCATCCGTCTCCCACGCGAAGTCGCTCGAGATTTCGACGATGTCTTTGTAGCGTCGGCGCGAGTCGGCGAGCGCGTTGCGCATGTTGGCGGCGAGGCTCACGTCGCGCGCCAGCAGCAGCGTCGACTCGCCGACCGGCACGCAGGCGACGTCGAGCGTGACCGGGGCGGCCGCCCCCGGGACCACGACCGTGTCGAGGCGGGCGGCCCCCGTTTGCACGATTTCGGACGCGAGTGCCCCCAGATCGCCGGTGCGCGCGGCAAACTCGTTCAGCATCGGGCGCGCCTGGGCATTGGCCCCCGCGATATCGCCCGAGCGCGCCAGGCGCGCGGCCGGGCCCGGCCAATCCGCGATCAGCCGGTCGAGGGCCGCCTCGAGCGTCGAGGTGCCGTTTTTGGCGCGCGATTCTTTGGAGGGGAGGTTCAGAGGTGTCTCCAGCGGCGAAAACCGCCCGACCTTAGCCATATTGGCGCAGCCGCGCCAAGCCAACATTGACAGGCGTGCGGCGGCAGCCCATTTTCCCGGCTCGTTTTGCCATTCCGAACCCAAGAGCGGATCCGAAAATGAACCTCGCCGAGATGCAAGAGACGATCGACCAGGCCTGGGAAAAGCGCACGGAACTGAATTTTTCCACGCACGGCCCCGTGCGCGCGGCGGTGGATGCCGCCCTCGAAGCGCTCGATGCGGGCGAAGTGCGCGTGGCCGCGCGCGCGGACGGCAAATGGACCGTCCACCAATGGCTCAAGAAGGCCGTGTTGCTGTCGTTCCGCCTCAACGACAACAAGCTCATCGAGCACGGCCCCGGCCCGTCGCATTGGTGGGACAAGGTGCCGTCGAAATTCGCGGGCTGGGGCGAGGCCGAATTCCGCAAGGCCGGTTTCCGCGCCGTGCCCAACTGCATCGTGCGCAAATCGGCCTTCATCGCCCCCAACGCGATCCTGATGCCGTCTTTCGTGAATGTGGGTGCGTATGTCGGCAGCGGCACGATGGTCGATACGTGGGTCACGGTCGGCTCTTGCGCGCAGATCGGCAGCAACTGCCATCTCTCGGGCGGTGTGGGCATTGGCGGCGTGCTCGAGCCGTTGCAGGCCGAGCCCGTGATCATCGAAGACAATTGCTTCATCGGCGCGCGCTCGGAAGTGGTCGAAGGCGTGATCGTCGAAGAAGGCTCGGTTCTGTCGATGGGCGTGTTCATCGGCCAATCGACGAAGATCGTGGACCGCACGACGGGCGAAATCTTCATGGGGCGCGTGCCCGCCTATTCGGTCGTCGTCCCCGGCAACCTGCCGGGCAAGCCGCTGCCCGACGGCACGCCGGGTCCGTCGACCTATTGCGCGGTCATCATCAAGCGCGTGGACGAGAAGACGCGTTCCAAAACCTCGATCAACGAGCTTTTGCGCGCGTGAGCGGTCTCGATCCTGTCGCGTTTGCGGCGGACCTCATCCGCTGCAAATCGGTCACGCCCGCCGACGACGGCGCACTCGGCACGCTCCAGCAAACGCTCGAAGCGGCGGGCTTCGTGTGCCATCGCCTGCCCTTCAGCGAGCCGGGTACCCCCGACATCGACAATCTCTATGCGCGCCTCGGCACGGGTGCGCCGCATTTCTGCTTTGCGGGCCACAGCGACGTGGTGCCCGTCGGCAATGTCGAAGGCTGGAGCGTCGATCCGTTCAAAGCCGAAATCCACGACGGCTATCTCTACGGCCGCGGGGCCGTCGACATGAAGGGCGCCATCGCCGCCTTCACGGCGGCCGCGCTCGATTTTGCGGCGCGCCACAAGGCGGCAGGTTTGCCGGGCTCGATCTCGTTGCTGATCACCGGCGACGAGGAAGGCCCCTCGATCAACGGCACCAAGAAGATGCTCGAGTGGCTCGCCGCCCATGGCGAGATCCCGGACATTTGCGTGGTGGGCGAACCCACCAACGAAACGATGCTGGGCGACATGGCCAAGATCGGCCGTCGCGGCTCGCTGAATGTGGAACTCACAGCCACGGGCGTGCAAGGCCATGTCGCCTATCCGCATCTGGCCGACAATCCGATCCATCCGCTCATTGCGCTGCTGGCCGATCTGACGGCCAAGCCCTTGGACGAAGGCAACGCGCATTTCCAGCCCTCGTCGCTGCAGGTGACGACGCTCGATGTCGGCAATCCGACCGAGAATCTGATCCCGGCGCAGGCGCGCGCGCGCTTCAATATCCGTTTCAACGATAGGCACAGCTCGGCCGCGCTGCTGGCGTGGGTTGCTTCGCGCATCGATGCGCTTGGGCTTGCGGGCAAGATCAAGACCGCGTCGCGCGTGTCGGGCGAGAGCTTCATCACGCATCCGGGCATGCTGTCGTCGCTCGTGTCGGACGCGGTCGAAAAGCGGCTCGGGCGCAAGCCCGCACTCTCGACGACGGGCGGGACATCCGACGCGCGCTTCATTTCGCGTTTTTGCCCGACCATCGAGTTCGGTCTTGTGGGCCGCACGATGCACAAGACCGACGAGCGTGCGGCCGTCAAAGACATTGCCGACCTCGCCGCCATCTACGGCCATATGCTCGACGCCTATTTCGCCGGGCGCGCATGAGCCTGTTTGCAAGCGTGCGCGTTCCCATCGGCGGCGTTCTGCGTCTGCTGCGCGGCGACCGCAGCGGTTTGGCCGCGCTCGGGGCGCAGACACGCGGCGGCTGGATCGCCTCGTTCGTCGTGCCGGGCGTTCTGATCTTGCCGGCCTATTTCTATCTGTCGCTGCCCGATCTCGACGCGTCGGACGAACCGGCGCACACGCTGCTGCTCGAAGCGCTCGCCTACGTCGTCGGCCTCACGCTGTTTCCCGTGGCGGCGCATCTGCTGTGCACGCAATGGGGCAAAACGCGCGCCTGGTACGATTACGTGCCGGCCTACAATTGGGCGGGCGTGCTGCAGATGGCGATCTATCTGCCCGCCGCGGTCTTGAGCCAGAGCGAAACGCTGGACGCTGTCCTGCTGTTCCTGCTCGGCGTTGCGGCGGTGACGGCGGCCGTGGCGATCCAGTACCGCGTCGCGGTCGTGGTGCTCGGCATCGACCGTTTCCAGGCTTTGTCGCTGGTCGCGCTCGAACTTGCTTTGGGCGCCGTGCTGCGCCAGATCGTCGATCGCCTGCAGGGCGGCTAGCGCAGGCGCCGCTCGTAGAGATATTGCAGCGCCAAGACGCCGCCTGCGATCACCATGTAGAGGGCGGCCACGAAGGCCAGCACCGGGATCGCTTCGTAGGTTTCGGCGACGATCGTCGTCGAGGCGGCCGACAATTCGTCGACCGCCACGAGACTTGCGAGCGCACTGCCTTTGACGATCTGGATCGCGTTCGAGAACAGCGCCGGGGCCGCCGACGCGTAGGCCTGCGGCACCAGCACTTTGGCGTAGACGATCGCCGGGCGCAGCCCGAGCGCGCGGGCCGCTTCGCGCTGGCCGGGCGCAATGCTCTCGAAGCCGCTGCGCAGAAATTCGAGATTGTAGGCGGTCGAAGCGAAGACGAGGCCCGCCACGGCCGACGGGATCGGCTCGAGATAGATGCCGACCGCCGGCAGCCCGTAATAGAGGCCGAACAGCAGCGCCAGCGCCGGTACGGCGCGCGCGAAAAAGCTGTAGGCGAGAACGAGGCGGCGCAGCCGCGCTGCCGGCTGCTGCAGATAGATCGCCAGCGCCAGCGCCAGCAGGTTCGAGGCGACGACGACTGTCGCGGCCAGCAGAAACGTCGTGGCGAAACCGCGCACGAGCAGCGACGCGAAAGCCGGGTCCGCAAGCCAGCCCATCATGCGCGCCTTTCGTTGAAGGCGAGCAGCGGGGCGACGACCGCGATGTAGAGCGCGACCGCGATCGACAGAAACAGGAACGGCGCGTTCGTCGCCGCGATCGCCTGTTTGGTCACGTACATGATCTCGCTGACCGACACGGCCGACGCGATCGACACGCGCTTGACCGTGCCGATCGCGTAGGTGAGCCAGCCCTTGCGCGCGATCGGCAGCATCTGCGGCAGCACGACGATCGTGTAGAGCTTGAGGCGGCCGAAGCCGAGGGCGCGCCCCGCTTCGAACTGGCCCGGCGCGACGGCGGCCAAAGCGCCTTTGAAAACCTGGAAATCGTAGGCGATGCCGACCAGCCCGAACGCGACGAGCGTGGCGCCGATCGGGCCCAGATCGAGCCCGATCTGGAGGCCGCCGAAAAACACGAAGAACAGCACGACGAGTTCGGGCACGGCGCGAAACAAGCCGCTGAACGCTTCGAGCGCGCGGCGCGGTGCCGCCGACTTCGTTTCGTGCGTCGCCAGCGCAAGGGCGAGCCCGACGAGGCCTGAAATGGCGAAAATCGCCGCCGACAGCGCGATGGTCAGCGCTGCCGCGGCCAGAAAGCGCGGCAGCCAGGCAAGGGCGAGCTCGAACAACCGGACCCGCCGCCGGCAGCGGCCGTCAGCGCGCGCGCGACCAGTCGATCGCCACGCCGAACCATTTGTCGACGATGCGCGACAAGGTGCCGTCGTTGCGCCACGCCTCGAGCCGCGCGTCGATCGCGTCGGCAAGCGGCTTGTTGCGGGTGCCCACGGCGATGCTCTGCGTGATCGTGGCTTGGATGTCGTCGAGCACCGTCACGCCCGGCAGCTGCCCGGCTTTCTTGAGGTAGTTGGGCCCGAGGAAATCGTGCACGGCGAAATCGATGCGGCGATTCTGCAGATCGAGGAACAATTCGGTCGCGCCCGGATACTCGCGCGTCTGCGTGATGCAGCCGGCGGGCAGGGCGGTCGTCGCGTAGCGCTGGAACGTGCCGCCGCGCACGGCCCCCATCGTGCGGCCGCACACGCTGCTCCAGCCGGCGATCGCGGTGTCGGCTTCGCGCCGCGTGATCGCGACGCCGTTGACGATGTAGGGCGACAGAAGGTGGAAACTCGTCGAGGCCAGCCGCTCAGGCGTGCGCGTGACGCCCGAGGCGATGATGTCGAAGCGGCCCGCCGCCAAGCCCGGCAGCAGGCCCGCAAAATCGAGCTGCACGAACGCGACGCGCAGGCCCAACGCCTCGCCGAGCTGGTTGGCGACGTCGATGTCGAAACCCTGCAGAGCGCCGGTGGGGCCGGTCATGCTGAATGGCGGGGCCGAGCCCGAGGTGCCGACCGTGAGCGTGCCCGGTGCGATCAAGGAAGCGCGATAATCCTGCGCTGCGGCAGGCGCGGCGGCGACGCCGAACAACAAGGCGGCCGCGGCCGCAAGGAAACCCAATCGCTGCATGGCTTTCTCCAAAATTTAATCCCGATGCCTGAGCATGCGACGGCGGCAGCGGCGCCGACAAGCTGTTTCTGGCAAGCGCGCGGCGCTAGGCTCGGGGCCGCAAAGGGGAGAATCCGTGTCGATGCTGCGTCTGCGCTTCAAGCTCAACCATCTGGTCCAGGGCCAGAACGCGCCGTTCCTGCTGGCGCAGGACGAAGGCTTTTTCGCGCAAGCCGGCGTCGAAGCGCGCTTCGTCGAAGGCTTCAGTTCCGCCCAGGTCACGCGCGCCCTGGTCGATGGCGAAGCCGAATTCGGCTTCGGCGACGCGACGTCGGTGCTCGAAGCGGCCTTGCGCGCGAACGCAACGCCGCTCGCCTGCTTGCTGCCGATCCATGTGCGCAGCCCGTGTTCGCTCGGCTATCGCCGCGGCAACGGTACGCTGCGGCTGGCCGATCTCGACGGTGCGGTTCTGTGCGGACCCAAGGGCGACGCGTCCGCGCGCCTGCTGCCGCTGCTGCTGGCGGCGAACGGCCTCGGCCATGTGCGCTACGAGATGCGCGTCGTATCGCCCGAGGAGCGCGACCGGCTGGTGGCGAACAACGAGGTGCGTGCCGCAACCTGCTTCGATGCGACGCTCAAATTCGCGATGCGCATGCGCGGGTACGACGATTCCGATCTCGCTTTTCTGGCGTTCGCCGACCACGGGCTCGACGCCTATGCGGGTGCTCTGGTGGTGCAGGATGCCGTGCTGCAGGCGCATCGCGAGCTCGCGGCGGGTTTGGCCGCAGCGACTCGCGCGGCGTGGGAGGCAAGCCGCGCACATCCCGATGCGGCGGTGGCGGCGGTGCTGCGGCGCAATCCGGCCCTCGATGCGGCGATCGTGCGCGCCCAGCTCGAGTGGGTCTTGGCGCACAACGTGTTTCCAGGCACGCAGCTGCCGTTCGAATTCCGGCACGGCAGCCCGCGCATGGACGCAACGCTGATGGCCGCGCGCACCGCGGTCGACGGCGCGGCGACGGTCACGCCGGCCATGCGCCAGATCGCGTTTGCGGTCTGTCGCGGGCCGCAATCCGCGCTATCTTCGCCGCCGGATTCGTCCCCAACAGGAGCCTGAAAGATGCGTGCCATCGTGCGCCGACTGCCCATGCGCGACCCTGCCGACATGTCGGCCCTCGTTGCCGCCTTTGCCGACGGCACGCTCGATCCCAATGCCATCGTCGCGATTCTCGGCAAAACCGAAGGCAACGGCTGCGTCAACGATTTCACGCGCGGCTACGCCACGCTGGCGATGAAGCTCGCACTCGCGGCCGCCTGCAACACCACGCCGGCCGAGATCGGCAAACGCGTCGCCCTCGTGATGTCGGGCGGCACGGAAGGCGGGCTCAATCCGCACATGACGGTGTTCGCCGTGGATCGCAAGGCCCCGCGCGGGCGCGGCCCCAAGCGCTTGGCCATCGGGACGGGCTTCACGCGCGATTTTGCCGCGCACGAGATCGGCCGCAAGGCGATGATCGCGGCCACGGCCGACGCGGTGCGCGACGCGATGGCGGCCGCCGGCATCTCCGATGCGGCGGACGTGCATTACGTGCAGGTGAAATGCCCGCTCTTGACGGCCGAGCGCATTGCGGCGGCCCCCGCGCCGACCGTGTGCGAAGACACGTACGAATCGATGGGCTATTCGCGCGGCGCATCGGCCCTCGGCGTGGCGCTGGCGCTCGGCGAAATCGCCGCCGCCGCCGCCGCCGAAGAAGCCGTATGCGCGGACTGGTCGCTCTATTCGGGCGTGGCGAGCACGTCGGCCGGCATCGAGCTCATGCGCAACGAGATCATGGTGCTCGGCAACTCTTCCGACTGGTCGGGCGATCTCGCGATCGCGCACCGCGTGATGCAGGACAGCATCGACGCGCCCGCTTTGTGGGCGGCCCTTGCCGATCTCGGGCTCGGCGGCCAAGGCCAACTCGATGTATCGGCGCGCGAGCGGCTTGTCGCCGTGCTGGCCAAAGCCGAGCCTGCGCGCACGGGTGCGATCCGCGGGCATCGCCACACGATGTGGGACGACAGCGACATCAACGCCACGCGCCACGCGCGCGCCCTCGTAGGCGGCGTCTTGGCGGGTGCCGTCGGCGACACGCAGCTCTTCGTTTCGGGCGGGGCCGAACACCAAGGCCCCGACGGCGGCGGCCCCGTCGCCGCGATCGCGCGCATCTAGCGGCCGCAGCGACTTGTTCTATTCCGGCGTGTCCATGGCTTGGCTGAAACGCCGCAGCAGATGCATAGGGCTGCGAGCGAGAATCGGCGGAGCGATGCCGAGCGTATCGACCGTCGAAGAGGCGGCGATCGAGGCGAGCCCGTGCAGCCCCGACCAGATGAAAAGCGCGTCGAGCATGACCGCTTCGTCGTCCAGCGCGCCGCCGCGCTGCAGCGCTTTGCGCCGCAGCGCGTCGCAAAGCAGCGCGAAAGCGTGTTTGGCGTTGGCCATCATCTCGGGATGTTTCCTGCCGTCCGGCAGCGGCGTATTGAACATCAGGCCGTATTCGAGCGCGTGGCGGCGGGCGTATTCGAGATAGGCTTGGCCCATCTTGCCCATGTCGGCATCGGGGTCGTCCGTCTTCGGGTGCCGATCGAGATGGCGGGCAAAGGCGTCGAAGCTGCGCGCGACGATCACGGCGAGAATATGGTCGCGGCTCGCAAAATGCTTGTAGGGCGCTTGGTGCGAAACGCCGAGGCGGCGCGCCACTTCGCGCAAACTCAGCTTGCCAATGCCGTCCTTGGCAATGATCTTCAGCCCTTCGCGAATGCACTCTTCCTTCAGGTCGCGATTCTTCTTTTTCACGTTCGCCCGTTCCGATGCGGACGGTCCCCCGATTCGGGGCGCTTTCTGCCGCATCAGTATCCTTGCCGTCCTCTGGAAAGTTCTTCAAGTGCTTCGTCCCAGCGCAGCGGCAGCTGGCCGTTCGTTCGCGCAACGCGCACGAAGCGCGAGTCGACGAGGGCCGGCGGCGTTGCGTCGATGGCCTGCCGATGCAGCGGCGAGGCGACGAAACGGCGCAGATCCTCTTCGCTCCGCCACGCCGTCATCGTCCAGGCTTTGTTGCCGAGCAGTTCCTGGCGCAGCGAATAGCCGAGCAGTCCGGGCTGCTCGGGCAGGGCGCGTTCGATGCGCCACACGTTTTCCCAGAAGACCTTCCGTGCGGCGCGGTCGTCGGAAACAACCGCCAGCGTGACGGCGACGACCGTGGGCGCATCCTTCGGCAGGGCCGCACCCGCATCGGTGGTCTTGTAGGGAGTCGCGATCGCGCAACCGGCAAGCGCGCCCGCAAGGGCGGCGACCAACGCGACGCGAAGCCGGGCGGCGGCCGAAGGGCGCCTGTGCCGCAACGTGGCCAAGGCGCTGTTTTCGCTGTCGATCATGGTTCTCCTTCTCTGTGCGCGGATGGCGCGGTGCAAAAATTTCCAAGCCGAAATGTTGACACTGACAACCTGACAGCCTATGTTCTGGTTGTCAATGTCAACCTGGAGGCTGCAATGCGCCTGATCCCCCTGTCTTTCCTCTGCGTTCTTTTCGCCGGCAACGCGGCTGTCGCAGCCGATTTGGTCGTCAACGTCGCCGCCATTCGCAGCGCCGACGGCGAAGTCGGCTGCGCGCTGCATGCCGATCCGGCCGCTTTTCCGCTCGGCAATGCCGATACGCCGATGCAATGGGCCAAAGCGGATCCCGCCGGCATGGTGTGCCGCTTCGCGAATCTGCGGCCGGGCGCCTACGCGGTTGCGGTCTCCCACGACCTGAACGGCAACCGCAAAACCGACACCAATTTTCTCGGCATTCCGCGCGAAGATTGGGGCGTGAGCAACAATGTGCGGCCGACTTTGCGCGCGCCGACATTCGACGAGGCGAAGATCGACGTGCTGCCCGAGCGCGTGACGATCGTCGAAGTCAGGCTCGGTCGATGACGGGCGTGACCAATCTTTTCCAAGGGCGGGCGCCTGCCTACGGGCCGATCGCGCTGGTGACGGGCGCTTCTGACGGCATCGGCCGGGCCTTCGCGCGGGAACTGGCGCGACGCGGCTACGACCTCGTTCTGGTTTCGCGGCGCAAGGCGCAGCTGGATGCGCTCGCCAACGAGCTGCATCTGGCCAACCGGACGCATTGCACGGTGATTGCTGCCGATCTCGGCCGGCCGGAAGGCGTCGAAGCGGTGCTCGCCGGAACGGCCGCAAGCGACATCGGCTTGCTTGTCGCGGCGGCGGGCTTCGGCACGTCCGGCATCTTCATCGACCAGCCGCTGGATGCCGAACTCGACATGATCGACGTGAATTGCCGCGCGGTTGCGGCGTTGGCGCACGGTTTCGGCCGCCGCTTTGCCGCGCGCGGCGGCGGCGGCATCGTGCTGATGAGTTCGATCGTCGGTTTTCAGGGCGTGCCGCGCGCGGCCAACTATGCGGCGACCAAGGCTTTTGTGCAGAGTCTCGCCGAGGGCTTGCGGCCCGAGCTTGCGGCCAAGCGGGTCGACATCGTGGCGTGCGCGCCGGGACCTATCGGCAGCGGCTTTGCCGCGCGCGCGAACATGGTCATGGACAGGTGCGATCCGCCCGACATCGTCGCCGCGGAGACGCTCGATGCGCTCGGACACAAGGGAACGGTGCGCCCGGGACGTCTGGCGAAGCTGCTCGAGGCGGCGTTCACCGGCATGCCGCGATGGGGGCGGGTCAAGATCATGGCATTGGTCATGAAAGGCATGGCGCGCGGGACAAGCGGCGCGGCGGCCGAGGTGCCGCGCCCCTAGCGCCAGATCAGCCAGGCCAGCACGGCAACGGCCAAAGCGGCGGCGGTCCAGCCCAGGGCCGTGCCGTAGCGGCGCACGAGGCGGTCGATGCGCCCGCCTTGGTGTTTGAGCAGCCAGGCAATGGCGAAAAACTGCACGGCGCGCGCAAGCACGCTGGCCGCGAAGAAGGGTGCGAGCGGATATTGCGCGATGCCGGCCCCGATCGTGACGATCTTGAACGGGATCGGCGTGAGGCCCTTGCCCGCGATGAGCCAGAAGCCCCATTCGGCGAACATCGTCTGGAAGGCTTCCATCTGCGTTTCGTAGTGCAGACGTGCGATCAGCCACTGGCCGACCGTGTCGTACAGCACGTCGCCGATCGCGTAGCCCAAGAAGCCGCCCGCGACGGATGCCAGCGTGCAGATCGTCGCGTAGCGATAGGCGCGGGCCGGGTCCGCCATCACGAGCAGCGCCAAAAGCGGATGCGGCGGGACGGGCAGGAACGAGGAATCGGCGAACGACACCGCCGCCATCGTCGCCGTCGCATGCCGCCCGCGCGAGAGGGCCAGCGTGCGGTCGTAGAGGGCGGCGAAAGCGCTCAACGATCAGCCCTTGATCATCGTGCCGACACCCTTGTCGGTGAAGATCTCCAGCAAGGTTGCGTGCCGCACGCGCCCGTCGAGGATGATCGCACCCTCCACGCCGCCGTCGACGGCCGCCAGGCAGGTTTCCACTTTCGGGATCATGCCGCCCGAAATCGTGCCGTCGGCGATGAGGGCGCGCACTTGGGCGGCCGTCAGCTCGGGCAGCAGCGTCTTGTTCTTGTCGAGCACGCCTTTGACGTCGGTCAGCAGCAGCAGGCGCGAGGCTTTCATCGCGGCGGCGATGGCGCCTGCGACCGTGTCGGCATTGATGTTGTAGGTCGCCCCGTCCGTGCCCACGCCGATGGGGGCCACGACCGGGATGATGTCGGACTTGGCAAAGCTTTCGAGGAACGAGGGGTCGATATGCGTGGGCTCGCCGACGAAGCCCAGATCGAGCACGCGCTCGATGTTCGAGTCCGGATCCTTCTTCGTGCGCTTCACTTTCGACGCGATCAGGAAATTCGCGTCCTTGCCCGACACGCCGACCGCACGCCCGCCGGCACGGTTGATGGCCGCGACGATGGATTTGTTGATGCTGCCCGAGAGCACCATCTCGACGATCTCGACCGTGGCGGCATCGGTCACGCGCAGCCCGTCGATGAATTCGCTCTTTACCTTGAGGCGCTCGAGCATGGCGCCGATCTGCGGGCCGCCGCCGTGCACGACGATGGGGTTCATGCCGACCTGCTTCATCAGCACGATGTCGCGCGCGAAGTCGCTCGCGATCGCCTCGTCGCCCATCGCGTGGCCGCCGTATTTCACGACGATGTTCTCGCCATTGTATTCGCGCATGTAGGGCAGCGCTTGGCTGAGGATGCGGGCGATGGTCTGCGGATCGTCGGTCGTGTCCATGGCGCGTGTCGTCCGGTGCGGAGGGTGAGGCTTCGAAACGGGTGGGTTTTTAGCAGGGCGTCGCGAGGGCTGCCAGCTCGGCGCGGAGAATGTCGATGCCGGTATTCTTTTCCGACGAGGTCGGCAGCACCACGGGATGCGCGCCCAGATGGCCTTCAAGCTCGCTCCCCACCCCGGCGATGCGCTGGGCGAGGCCGGCAGCCCCGAGCGCATCGCATTTGGTGAGTACCACCTGGTAGACGACGGCCGAGGAATCGAGAATGTCGAACAGGGCGCGGTCGAGATCTTTGAGGCCGTGGCGCGCATCGACGAGCACGAGCGCGCGGCGCAGGGTCGGGCGGCCTTTGAGATAGCGCAGCATCAGATCGCTCCACACGGCCTTGGTGGCCTTGGAGACGGCGGCATAGCCGTAGCCGGGCATGTCCACGAGCGACAGGCGCTTGCCGAGCGCAAAGAAATTGAGCTGCTGCGTGCGGCCCGGATGGCGCGAGACGCGCGCCATGCGGCCGTGGCCGACCAGCGCGTTGAGCAGGCTCGATTTGCCGACATTCGAGCGACCGGCAAGCGCGATTTCGGGCATGTGCGGGGCGGGGATCGCGTCGAGCGTGGCCGCACCGGCCACGAACTCGCACGGACCCACGAACAATTTGCGCGCCGCTTCGATCTCGCCGGCCGAATAGACGGGCGGCGAAGCGGCACCCGGCAACTCGGCGGGCGTGTCGCTCACGCCTTGCCCCGTTCCTTCTTGCTCGGTTCCTTGGCGGCGGCGGGCGCTTTTTCGATGCCGCGCATGATGATCCATTGCTGCAGGATCGACAGGGTGTTGTTGACCGCCCAGTAGATCACGAGCCCGGCCGGGAACGAGGCCAGCATGACCGTGAAGATGAAGGGCAGGGCCAGGAACATCTTGGCCTGGATCGGATCGACCGGCTGCGGATTGAGTTTCTGCTGCACGAACATCGTGACGCCCATCACGATCGGCCACACGCCGATCTCGAGCATCGGCGGCACGTCCCACGGGATCAGGCCGAACAGGTTGAACAGCGACGTGGGGTCGTGCGCCGACAGATCCTGGATCCAGCCGAAGAAGGGCGCGTGGCGCATTTCGATGGTGACGAACAGCACCTTGTAGAGCGCGAAGAAGACCGGAATCTGGATCAGGATCGGCAAGCAACCCGAGAGCGGATTGGCGCCCGAGCGCTTGTAGAGCTGCATCATCTCCTGCGACATGCGCGCGCGGTCGTCGCCGTATTTTTCCTTGAGCTTCTCCATCTCGGGCTGGAGCAGCTTCATCTTCGCCATCGAGCGGTAGGATTTGTTGGCGAGCGGGTAGAACAGCAATTTGACCGCGATCGTGAACAGGATGATCGCGATGCCGAAATTGCCGACGGCCGCGTAGATCCATTCGAGTGCGATGAACATCGGCTTGGTGAGCCAGTAGAACCAGCCGAAGTCGATGGCGCGGTCGAAGAGCGGGATGTTGTATTTCTCGCCGTAGAGGTCGAGCAGGCGCACTTCCTTGGCGCCGGCGAACAGCAACGTGGAATGCGTGGCGCTGGCACCCGGGGCAACCGACTGGACGGGGGCGAGATAGTCGATCTGGTAGCGGTCGAGGCCGCCCGCCAGCGCATGCGCAAAGCGTGCGCCGATCTCCACGCCCTGCTGCGGCACCAAGGCGACGAGCCAGTATTTGTCGACGATGCCGATCCAGCCGCCGCGCGTCTGGTAGGGGATCTGCTTTTTCTCGCGCAGATCCTGGTAGCTCGGCTCCTTGAGCTGCTCGTTGAAAACCCCGATCGGGCCTTCATGCAGAATGTAGTAGCCGCCGAGCGTGGGCGTGCCCACGCGGCTCGCCAGCGAATAGCCGTGCAGCGACACGGGTGCGGCACCGTTGTTGGTCACGCGCTGTTCGATGCGGAAGAAATAGTCGTCGTCGAGCGTGATCTTGCGCTCGAAA
Organism: Telmatospirillum sp.; assembly: GCA_020248985.1. Lineage (GTDB taxonomy): Bacteria > Pseudomonadota > Alphaproteobacteria > CACIAM-22H2 > CACIAM-22H2 > Tagaea. The sequence goes on from JADCGL010000020.1 coordinate 131,353, forward strand.
CGCAGGCCCTGGCCGTTGTCCCAGGTGAGCGTCACGGGGTTGCCGGGCGACAGCACGTTGCGGTCGGCCGTCCATTCGGTGTCGGCATCGGGCAGCGCCAAAGCACCCGAAGCCGAGACCCAGCCGAATTCGGCGAAATAAGGATCGGTCGCCCCCAGCGGCGACAGCAGCACCACGGGCGGCGAATCCTTTTCGACCTTCTGCCGGTATTTGGTGAGCTTCAGATCGTCGATGCGCCCGCCGCGCAAGGTGATCGAGCCGGTCGCAACCGGGGTGTCGATCGTGACGCGTGCGGCACGCGCAAGGATCGTCGTGCGGTCCGGATTGGGCTGGGCGGCGATGCTGGCGGCAAGGCTGCCCGGTGCGGGCGGTGCGCCGATCGTCGCGGGGCCGGCCCCGGGTGCGGCACCGGGGACGGGCGGCAGCGAGGTCGGGGCGACCATCTCGGCGGCGGCCTTGCGTTCGGCTTCGGCCGCGCGCTCGCGCTGGGCACGCGGCTGGTTCCAGAAAAACTCGAAGCCGAGCACGATGACGATCGACAGGGCGATCGCGACGATCAGGTTCTTTTGGTCGAATTGCTGCATGGGGTGTGGGCTGTCTTCTCAAAAACGCGGCAAATCGCCGGACCGCGGCGGAACGGGATCGAAACCAAAACCGCCCCACGGATGGCAGCGGCAGATGCGGTGCGCGGCAAGCAACGTGCCGCCCAGCGCGCCATGTGTCTTCAACGCTTCGCGCGCATAGTCCGAGCAGCTCGGCAGATAGCGGCAATTTGCGCCCAAATAAGGGCGCAGCGTCCATTGATAGGCGACGACGAGGCCGTCGAGCAGGCGCGCGATCATCGGGCGGCCCCGCCGGCCTGGGCGTGGGGGGCACGGGCAAGATTCAAGGCGGCGTCCTCGAATGCGGCGATCAGCTGCAGAAACGGCGTGTCGCCGGTTTCGGCGCGTGCGACCGCCACATAGTCGGTGCCGGGCAGCCCAAGCTTGGGCAGAACCGCGCGCGCGGCCTCGCGCAGGCGGCGTTTGGCGCGGTTGCGCGCCACGGCATTGCCGATCTTTTTGGTGGCCGTGAACCCGATACCGATGGCGGCAACGCCGTCGTTGCGCGCACGCGCCTGCAAGACCACGCCGACACGCGCGCATTTGCGGCGCGTTGCCGCAACAGCCAGGAACTGGCTTCGCGAGGTGAGGCGCGTGAGCGCGTGGGTCATGGTTTTCCTTGTCGCCGCCACAAGACCCCGGCGGCGCAACGTCCGACGGCCGCAGGGCCGCCGGATTTTAGGCGGAAAGGCGCTTGCGGCCCTTGGCGCGACGGCGCTGCAGCACCTTGCGGCCGCCGACGGTTTCCATGCGCGCCCGAAAACCGTGCCGCCGCTTGCGGATGAGCTTGCTGGGCTGATATGTGCGCTTCACGACGCGATCTCCGAATTGCCAAATGTCTGAAAACGAGCGCGGGTTATACAGACCCCCTGCCTTCGCGTCAATCGAGGCATTTTCCGTTGTTTTTCAGTCCATTGTTTGCCCGATCGGGCCTCGTGCATGTAACGTCGCCTCTCCGCCGACCGAATTGGACCAAAGCATGGCCCAAACGTCCCTTCTTCGCAGATTTGCGCCGCTGGTGCTGATAGCCGCCGTGCTCGCCCTCGCTTTTGCGGGCGGGCTCGATCGCTATTTGAGTTTTGCGGCCCTCGCCGAGCATCGCAGCGATTTGCTGGATTGGGCCGAGGCCAATCCGGCGGCGGCGGCGGCTTCCTACGTGGCGGTCTATGTGCTGGTCGTCGCCTGTTCGCTGCCCGGCGGCACGGTCGCCACGCTGGCGGGCGGGTTCCTGTTCGGCGCCTTGTGGGGCGGGTTTCTGGCCGTGATCGGCGCCACGATCGGGGCGACCTTGCTGTTTTTGGCCGCACGCTCGGCCCTGGGCGATTTCCTGCGCGCCAAGGCGGGCCCGGCCGTCGCCGCGTTCGAAGCGGGATTCCGCGAAAACGCGCTTTCCTATATGCTGGTCTTGCGTCTGGTGCCGGCGTTTCCGTTTTTTCTCGTCAATCTCGCCCCGGCCTTTTTGGGCGTGCGGCTCGGCGTTTATGTGCTCGCGACCTTTCTGGGCATTCTGCCCGCAACCTTCGTGTTCGCGTCGATCGGGGCCGGGCTCGGTAGCGTTTTCGACCATGGCGAGGAACCGGATTTGAGCCTGTTCATGCAGCCTTCGGTGATCCTGCCGCTGCTGGGTTTGGCGGCTTTGTCGCTCGTCCCGGTCGTCTACAAAAAACTCAAAGGCCGCAAAGCGCCATGAACGAAATCGCCGCCGACATTTGCGTGATCGGGGCGGGCTCGGGCGGCCTGTCGGTGGCCGCCGGCGCCGCCCAGCTCGGCCTCAAAGTCGTGCTCGTCGAGGCGCACAAGATGGGCGGCGACTGCCTCAATTACGGCTGCGTGCCCTCCAAGGCGCTGATCGCGGCGGCGAGTGCCGTCAAGGCCGCGCGCGAAGCGGCCCGTTTCGGCCTGCAGACGGCGGGCGGCGTCGACTATGCCGCCGTGCGCAACCATGTGCGCGCGACGATCGCTTCCATTGCGCCGATGGATTCGGTCGAGCGCTTCGAGGGGCTTGGGGTCAAGGTCGTGGCGGCGCGCGCGAAGTTCGTCGGCCCGAAATTGGTCGAAGCGGGCGACATGCGCATTGCCGCGCGCAAATTCGTGGTCGCAACGGGCAGCCGGGCGGCCGTGCCGCCGATCCCGGGGCTGGCCGAGGTGCCGTTTCTCACCAACGAAACCGTTTTCGAACTTGATCGGCGGCCCGACCATCTGGTCGTGATCGGGGCGGGGCCCATCGGCTGCGAGCTTGCGCAGGCGCATGCGCGCCTCGGCACCAAGGTGACGCTGATCGAAGCCGCAAGCATGCTGCCCAAGGACGATGAAGAGGCGGTCGCGGTCGTGCGCCAAAGCCTGATTGCCGACGGTGTTGCCTTGCGCGAGCAGGCGAAGGTCAAGCGCATCGAGCGCCACGCGGTGGGCACCGTCGTGGTGCTCGACGACGGCAAGGGTGGGGAGGCGGCACTCGCGTGTTCGCATCTGCTGATCGCGACGGGCCGCAAAGCCAATATCGAAGATCTCGGGCTCGAAGCCGCCGGCATTGCCAGCGACGGCCGCGCGATCAAGGTCGACGATCGTTTGCGCACCTCGAACCGCGACGTGCTGGCGCTTGGCGACGTCGCGGGCGGGCTGCAATTCACGCATGTCGCGGGCTGGCATGCCGGCCTGGCGATCCGCAATCTGTGTTTCCGCATCCCCGCGCGTGCCGACACGACCGCGATCCCGTGGGTGACGTACACGGCCCCCGAGCTTGCGCAAGTGGGCGTGAGCGAGGCGGCGGCCAAAGCGACGAACCGCGACATCGAAACCGCGCGCTGGCCGTTCCACGACAACGACCGCGCGACCGCGACCGGCGAAACGGCCGGCTTCGTGAAGCTCGTGGCCGAGCGCGGCCGCGTGATCGGGGCGACGATCGTGGGTGCGCATGCTGGCGATCTTGTGGCCCCCTGGGTCGTGGCGGTCGGCCAACGGCTCAAGGTCGCGACGATGGCGGGCGCGGTGATGCCTTATCCGACCCTGTCGGAAGCGGGCAAGCGCGCAGCCGGGGCCTATTTCAGCCCGCGTTTGTTTTCGCCGCGCACGCGCAAGCTCGTGCGCTTCCTGTTCGACCTGCCGTTCTGATCCGGGCCGATGCGATGGTTCGATTTCTGCTGGCGGCGGTTCTGATGCTGGGACTGATCCAGACCGCTGCGGGCGCACCCAAGGCCGAAGCTTGGGATTTTTGGCGCGCGCACGATGCGGCCTCGACGCAAACGATCGACCATGCGCCTTGGTCGCAGCTGCTCGCGACGTATCGCAGCGAGGGTCCAGACGGTATCGCGCGTTTTGCCTATGGAAGCGTGACGGCCGCCGACCGCGCTTCGTTGCAGGCCTATCTCGCGGCGCTGCAAGCGGTCGCCCCGCGCACGCTCGCGCAGCCTCAGCAGAAGGCCTATTGGATCAATCTCTACAATGCCGCGACCGTCGAAACGGTGCTGTCCCGCTATCCCGTCGCCTCGATCCGCGACATCCGCACCTCGCCCGGCCTGTTCGCGGTCGGGCCGTGGGGCGCAAAAATCCTGCGCGTCGAAAACCAGGCGCTGTCGCTCGACGATATCGAGCACCGCATTCTGCGCCCGCTGTGGCAAGACCCGCGCATCCACTACGCGCTCAATTGCGCGGCCCTCGGCTGCCCGAACCTTGGCGCCGAACCGTTCGACGCCGACCGCCTCGACACGCAGCTCGACGAAGCCGCCCGCCGCTTCGTGGCAAGTCCACGCGGGGTGCGCGTGGGCCCGCGCGGTCTCGTGCTGTCGTCGATCTACGATTGGTTCAAGGAGGATTTCGGCGCCGACGCGGCGGGCTTGCGGGCACACCTGCTCGCTTTCGCAACAGGCGACACGCGCGCCGCCCTCGAACGCGGCGCGCCCATCGCGTCCTACGACTACGACTGGGCGCTCAACGCGGCCCCGTAAGCAAGTCGGGGCGGGGACTTCGCGCCGTGCCGAACCTTCAAGGACCGCGCCAGACTTCAGGCTTAGGTGTATTCCGGGGCTGCCGCGTGGATCGTTGGGCGCCTAACTCTGCAACGATGCGGGCGTCGTTGCGACGGCCGCCAACGCGCGGAGAGCGATGTGGGCCTGATCCTTTTGATCGTCGTATTGGTGCTGCTGCTCGGCGGCGGCGGGGGCTACTACGCGCATGGCCGCTACGGCAATGCCGGAGCCGGCGGCGTGCTCGGCACCGTGCTCGTGGTGCTGGTCGTGGTGTGGTTCTTCGGCGGCTTTGCCGGCATGCATCCGCCGCCGCCGCTGTGATCCAAGCTCAGTCGAGCGCGATCAGCGCCGCTTTGAGATAGGCGCTTTCCGGCAAAAACGGGTGCAGCGGATGGTCGGCACCCGCACCCGCCACGCGCAAGATGCGCGCTTGGCGCCCGGTTTCGGCGATGCCGCGTGCGGTCTCTTCGAGGAAATTCGCGGTCTCGACATTGTGCGAGCACGAGGCCGCGAACAGAAACCCGTTGGGGGCGACGAGGGCTGCCGCGAGGCGTGCGGCTTTGCGATAGCCCTTGAGCGCCATCGGCACGTCCTTGCGCGATTTGGCGAAGGCCGGCGGATCGCACACCACAACGTCGAACCGCTCGCCCGCGGCATCGAGATTGGCGGCGTGGTCGAAAATCTCGCCCTTGTCGAAACGGCATTTGGCGGCAACGCCGTTGGCCTCGGCCGCTTGTGCGGCAAGGTCGAGCGCGGCTTGCGCGCGGTCGGCAAACACGACCTGCACGGCCCCGGCAAGGGCGGCCTGCACGCCGAAGCCGCCGCCGTAGCAATAGAGATCGAGCACGCGGGCACCGGCCGAAACTTTTGCGACGGCCGCCCGATTGTCGCGCTGGTCGTAGAACCAGCCGGTCTTTTGGCCGCCTGCCACGTCGGCAAAAAACGTGGCGCCGTTTTCCACGAGGCGCACCGGCCCCGCAACGGCGCCCTGCAGCGTTTCGCTTGCCGTATCGAGCCCTTCGAGGCTGCGCGCATGGCTTTCGTCGCGCAGCACGATGGCGGCCGGGGCGAGTACCGCCTCGATCGCCTTGTGCAGTTCCGGCCACAGCCGGTCGATGCCGGCCGCATTGCGCTGGACGACCAGCGTGTCGCCGAAGCGGTCGATCACGAGGCCCGGGAAACCGTCGGCCTCGGCATGGATCAGCCGGTAGAAGCCGCCCGGATAGAGCCGTTCGCGCAAGGCAAGGGCGGCACGCAGCTTCGCCGCGCACCATGCCGCATCGACCGCCAGGCGCGGATTGCGCTCGAGCATGCGCAGCGCGATCAGCGTGTGCGGATTGAAAAACGCCGTGCCCAGATTTTCGCCATGGCTCGTCATCACGCGCACCAGCGTGCCGCGCGCCAGCGCCTTGGCGCTGTTGTCCATCTGGATCTCGTTCGAATAGGCCCACGGATGGCCCATGCGCAGGCGCTGGTGGCGCTGCGGCTGCAGACGGATTTCCGGCAGCGTGCCGGTCGGCGACGTTTGGGTCATGGCGGACTTTCGGGGATGAGATGGAAAAGAGTTTCGAACGCGCCGGCGTCAGTCGCCAAGGGCTTCGCCTTCGCGCCGCGGATCGGCACCGCCGATCAGCTGCGTGCGGCCCTGGCGACGCACGATCTGGATGCCGTGCAGGCCGCTGCCGTGCGCAACGAACGTCACTTCGTGGCCCATGTTGCGCAACTCGCCCGCGAGCCCCGCGATCACCGTATCGCGCTCGAGCTCGGTCGGGCCGTTGAGGCTGAGCGCGTGCGGCAAGGCGACCGCGCGCTGCATGTCGAGCCCCCAATCGAGGGTCGCGACCAGCGTGCGCGCGACGTACGGGATGATGCGCGCCCCGCCCGGCGAGCCCAAGGTCATCACAAGCCGGTTTTCGCGGTCGAGCACGATCGTGGGCGACATCGAACTGCGCGGCCGCTTGCCGGGCTCCACGCGGTTGATGTTCGGCACGTCGCCGTCGCGCGGGCGCAGCGCAAAATCGGTCATCTGGTTGTTGAGCAGGAAACCCCGCACCATCACGCGGCTGCCGAACGCCTGTTCGATCGACGAGGTCATGGCGACCGCGTTGCCGGCGCCGTCGACGATCGAGAAATGCGAGGTGGCGGGCAGTTCGCTCAGCGTGTCGGGCGCGCGCAGGGCGGCACGCTGCAGGCGGCCCGCCTCGGCGCGGCCCATGCTGCGCTCGGGCAGAATCTGGCGCGCGCGCGCGGCGAGGTAGCGCCGGTCGAGCAGCTTTTCGAGCGGCACCTGCTCGAAATCCATGTCGGCCAGATAGCGCGCGCGGTCGGCGAAGGCGAGGCGCTCGGCCTCGGTCAGCGCATGCACGGCGGCCAGCGAATTGGGCGCCATCGCGCGCATGTCGAATTTTTCGAGCATGGCGAGGATCTGCGCGATCGCGACCCCGCCCGACGAGGGCGGACCCATGCCGCAGACCTTGTACTGGCGATAGCCGCCGCACACGGGCTCGCGCTTGAGGGCTTTGTAGCTCTTGAGATCTTCCACGCTCAGCGTGCCGGGTGTGCCGGCTTCGCGCACGGCCTTGGCCATCGCGCGCGCCAGGCCCCCGTTGTAGAAGGCATTGGCGCCGCCATTGGCGATCACGCGCAGCGTTTCGGCGAGTTCGGGATTGGCGAGCCGTTCGCCGACCGCTTTGGGATTGCCGTCGGCGTCGAAGAAATAGTTGCGCGTCGCCGGGAATTCCTTGAGCTGCGGCGTTTCGGCGATGAGCTGGTTGAGGCGCGGCGAGATCGGGAAACCTTCGGCCGCCATGCGCATGGCCGGCTCGAACAGCCGCAGCCACGGCAAGCGGCCATGCTGCTCGTGGGCAAGGGCCAGCATGCGCACCACGCCGGGCACGCCCACCGAATGCCCGCCCATCGCCGCTTGCGCAAACGGCAGCGGCTTGCCGTCGGCGTCGAGGAACATGTCGGGCGTTGCACCCGCAGGCGCCGTTTCGCGCCCGTCGTAGGTTTCGACTTTTCGCGTCTCGGCCGTGTAGTGGACGAGGAAGGCCCCGCCGCCAATGCCCGAGCTCTGCGGCTCGACGAGGGTCAGCACCATCTGCACGGCGATCGCGGCATCGATGGCGCTGCCGCCCTGGCGCAGAATCTGGCGGCCGATTTCGGCGGCAAGCGGGTTTGCCGCCACGACCATATGGCGGTCCGCGGCGACGGCGGCCCGGGTGGGGCCTGCGGGCGATGCGGATTCCGGTTGCGGGCGTGCGGTCGATGCGGGGGCGGATGGGGCGGGGGCATTCTGCGCCGATGCCCCGCCCGCAAATGCGAACCACAGCGACAGGAGCCCCGCGCCCAAAATGGGACGCCAGCCGGTCCAGCGCGCTGTGTCGTTCGCCGTCGTCATCGCTCGGGGTCTCGACGCTTCCAAAAAAGCGTCCCAGGGCCTTTGCCCGCCGGTCCAAGCGGGCAGACGGTATTTAGTCGCGTTCCCGCGCCCGGAGCAAGAGCGTCGTGGCCCTAAAGACCCAACCCGCCCAATAAAACGCCAGCGCTCCCGCCCTATTGGCGGACTTGGGCGATCTGGTCGAAGCTGCGCCGCACATAGACGATCTGGGCGCCGCGCGCTTCGAAGCGCAGGCCGACCCAGCTGTCGTCGGCGGCGTAGCTCAGATCGGCTTTGAGATCGCCCGTGACGCGGTAGGTCGAAACGCGCTGCGGGATCCCGTCGGCGGTCATGCTCGTTTCGCCGAGATTTTCGTTGGCGACCGTCGCAAGCTTGCCGCTCTGGGTATCCAGAAGCGCGCTGCGGTTCAGCTTGTCGCGATTCCAGTAGCTGCTGGGGGCGGTGTCGGCAGGGGCCAAGTAGCTGCCGCCGCTGCCTGAGACGGCCAAGCCCGACTCCCCGGCCGTGGCCAGCACGCGGGTGCGCGTGCCGTTGTCGTCGGTCGAGGCTTCGAGCGAGACGAGGCGCTCGCCCGACCACACTTCGGTGGCGCGATGCGTGTAGCGATAGACGGTGACGAAAGCGAGTTTCACGGCCATGTCGATGGCGACTTCGACTTCGCGGCGGTTGCCTGCCTCGCGGATCGTGACGCGGTGCGTGCCGATGCTCGTGCCGTCGCGCATGACGTCGAACGTCAAGGTCTGCGTCGTGGCCGGAGCTTCTTCGCGCGGGCCGAAATTGGCGAGGGCCGGCGTTGCGGTGCCGAGCCCCAGACCAAGCCCAAGGCTCAAAACGCTCGCAAGGAGGAAACGGCTGATCATGATCGCACTTGCTCCGTGGCTGATCTGGATACCTCTTGTACGTCAATTTGCGTCAATCGGTTCAATGCCTTCTGCCGCAAAACCGCAAATGCCTGTTCTTCATGGTATATTTACGGGTGGGCGAGCGAAGCCCTTGCGCTTCTGTCATGCGCGTAGCACCATGCCGAAGGTATCGCTGAACGTCAGGGGGGGCGGCAGGATGGGAATCGTCACAAGCGCAATGGGCGTTCCGGTGCCAATGGCGATCGAATCGCATTGCGACGAGTGCGCAATCCGCGAAGCCAGCATCTGCGAAGTTCTCGATGCCGCCCAGCTCGCGCGCCTGCGCGGCATTTCGACCGTCGTGACCTACGCCCCGAACGCACCTTTGTTCGAGGAAGGCTCTGAAGCCCAGCATGTCAGCAACGTCATCGAAGGGACGGTGACGCTCTACAAGCTGCTGCCCGACGGGCGACGCCAGATTCTGGGTTTTCTGTATCCCGGCGATTTCGTGGGCCTCGCGCTGGACCCGACCTATGGCTGCTCGGCCGAGGCGACGACGGTCGTGCGCATGTGCCGCTTCCCGCGCGAGCGCCTCGAAAAAATGTTCAAGGATCTGCCGGCCCTCGAGCACCGCTTGCTCGAAATCGCCGGCAACGAGATCAAGGCCGCGCAGGAGCAGATGCTGCTGCTCGGGCGCAAAACCGCGCGCGAGCGGCTGGCTTCGTTCCTGCTCGTCTTGTCGCGCCGCGCCGCGGCGCGCGGCCGGCCGGCCTCGCCCGTCGATTTGCCGATGCGCCGCTCGGACATCGGCGACTATCTCGGGCTCACGATCGAAACCGTGAGCCGCACGTTCACGCAGTTCAAAAAGGCGGGGCTGATCGGCCTTCCGAATCAGAGCCAGGTCACGCTGCTGCAGCGCGAGATCTTGGAAACGATCGCCGAAGGCAATTGAGGCGAAGTCCGCGCGACAGCGCGGCACCTTAGCGCGGGGCGACGATGGGCCGCACGAATTGCGGCTCGGTATCCCACGGGAACATGATCCAGGTATCCTGGCTCACCTCGGTCACGTAGGTGTCGACCATCGGCTTGCCGGCGGGCTTGGCATAGACCGTGGCGAGATGCGCACCCGGCAGCATTGCGCGCACGATCTTGGCGGTGGCCCCGGTATCGACCAGATCGTCGATGATGAGCCAGCGCGGGCCCGAGTTGGCGTCGGTCGTCGAAGCGGCAAGCGGCTTCAGGATGTTCGAGGTGTCGCCGATCTGCTGGCCCTGGTAGGTGGCGATCGACACCGTGTCGATGATGCGCAGCTCGAGCTCGCGCGCGATGATGCCGGCCGGGATCAGCCCGCCGCGCGTGACGGCGACAATGCCGCGCCACGGGCCGCCGGCCACGAGCTTCCAGGCGAGCGCCTTGCAGTCGCGATGCAGCTCCTGCCAGGAGACGGTGAACATCTTGCGATAGGTATCGTCGGCGCTGGACATGGGCGACTCCGGTGCGGAAGCTTTCGCCTTCATGCCGTGCGCACGCGCGCGATGCAAGCGCGGCTCACACGCCCGGGCGTTTGGCCGGCAAGAGTTCGACGCCGGCGATGCGGAAGCTGCCGTCTTGCTGGCGTGCCATGTAATAGAGGGCGACCGCCGACGTGCCGTCGAGCCCGTCGAATTCGACGATCTGCGCGATCACGTCGCCGTCCGTTTTCGCGTCGCCGAACGCGTAGCTGCGCGGCCGGTAGATCATCGCGTAGCCCTGGCGCACCATCGCCATGAAGCGCTCGGGGTTGCCGAACATGCTCTGGATGTTCGCGTCCGCGAACGCGAAGGCGGCGGCCCCGTCGTCGGCGCGGAAGGCTTGGATCTGGCGCTCGATCGTGCTGCGAATTGCGGCTTGGTCGCCCGTCGATTGGGCATACGCCGGAAAAGCCAGCCACAGACCGACCAGAACGCTCAAAAAGCCTTTGCGCATCGCCCGAACCCCCGATTAGAAAAGACGGCCCCGCCAAAAAAGATTTGTCCCTCCCTTCAGCAAAGGCAAGCCTCCCATGCTCAGCACGCCGCGCGGCTATCGCGGAATGGTCACGGCCCCGCACCATCTGGCCAGCCAAGCCGGCCTCGAGGTGCTGCGCGAAGGCGGCAACGCGGTCGAAGCGATGATCGCGATGGCGGCGGCTATCCCGGTCGTCTATCCGCACATGAACGCGATCGGCGGCGACGGGTTCTGGTTGATCGACGCAGGCGACGGCCGGCCCGTGGCCGGCATCGATGCATGCGGGGCGGCCGCTTCGATACTGTCGCCCGCCTGGTACAAGCGCCAAGGCCACGAGACGATCCCGTCGCGCGGGCCCTTGGCGGCCAACACGGTTGCGGGCACCGTGTCGGGCTGGGGGGCGGCCTACGAAATGGCCAAGACGCTGGGCGGCAAATTGCCGTTGAGCCGCCTCGTGGAACCCGGCGCCTATTACGCCGAAAACGGCTATCCCACGACCGCGAGCCAGACGCGGTTCACGGCCGAAAAGCGCGCCGAATGCGAAAGCGCCCCCGGCTTCAAGAAAGCGTTTCTGCCCGGCGGCAAAGTGCCGCAGCCGGGCAGCCGCTTCGTGCAGAGTGCGTTGGCCGCCACGTTGCGGCGCATCGGTGCGGAAGGGACCGAGAGCTTCTATCGCGGCAAACTCGCCGAGGCGATCGCGGGCGATCTGAAGCGCGCCGGTTCGCCCGTCACGATCGACGACTACAAGCGCCACAAGGCCAAGATCGTGACCCCGCTCACGGTGAACGTGCCCGGTGCGCGGCTCTACAACATGACGCCGCCCACGCAAGGTTTGGCGTCGCTGCTGATCCTCGCCTTGTTTTCGCGCTTCAAGCCGACGCGCGCCGACGGGCCCGAATTCGTGCATGCGCTCGTCGAAGCGACGAAGCTGGCCTTCCGCGTGCGCGACAAGCACGTGAAGGATCCGGCCTATATGGCGCAGGAAGCGCAAAGCCTGCTGGCCGACGCGCGCGTGGCGAAGCTTGCGGCGCAGTTCGATCCGCATTTGGCGGCCCCCTGGCCGCAAGCGCCGCAGAAGGGCGACACGATTTGGATGGGGGCCATCGACGCCCAGGGGCGCATGGCGAGCTTCATCCAATCGATCTACTGGGAATTCGGCTCGGCCGTGGTCGGCGACGAGACCGGCATTCTGTTCCAGAATCGCGGCACCTCGTTCAGCCTCGAGAAGGGAGCACCCCAGGAACTCGCGGCGGGCCGCAAGCCCTTCCACACGCTCAATCCGGCGATGGCGCATTTCGACGACGGCCGCACGATGGTCTACGGCACGATGGGCGGCGACGGCCAGCCGCAGACGCAAGCCGCGATCTTTTCGCGCTATGCCTGGTACGGCCACACGCCGCAAGAAGCGATCTCGGCCCCGCGCTGGCTGTTGGGCCGCACCTGGGGCACGGCGACGACGAAGTTGCGCCTGGAAAGCCGCTTCGCGCCGGGCATCGTCGCGGCCTTGAAGGGCATGGGCCACGATCTCGAAACGCTGGCCGACTACACGGACCTCATGGGCCATGCCGGCATGGTGGTGCGCACGCCGGCGGGCGACGGCGGTTCGGCGTTGCTCGAAGGCGGCACCGACCCGCGCAGCGACGGCCAGGTCGGGGCGTTCTAGCTGGCCGGGTTTCGACGCGCGACGGCGTTGCCCGAAACAAAAAACCCCGGTCCTATTTCAGGGCCGGGGTTTTTCGCGGGCGTTTCTGAAACCGCGCCGGAAGCTTCAGCGCACGTAGAGATGCACTTCGTTGTTCTGCGCTTGCGACGACGTCGTCGAGGACAGCGTCATGCGCTGGGCGGGCAGGCCCATATTGCCGAGGCTGCGCATCACGCTTTCCGCCTGGCGACGCGCCGAGGTTGCGGCAAGGGCCGCTTGGCTTTGGCCGCCGCGCGTGGGGGCGACGGCCACGAGATCGAAATTCGCGGTTGGGCTGCGCTCGAGCGCGCGGCTCACGGCCGTGTAGAGCGCCTGCTCGTAGGACGGGTTGGCGCGGTCGAAGCGGATCACCACCAGCGGGCGGCGGCCGGCGGCGGCCGTCGCCGGGTTGGCTGCCTGCGGCTGCGCGCCGGGCGCCACGCCCAGAATAGCGGGGCTGCCGTCGGCCGGCGCCACGTTCGTGAAGGCGCGGTTGTTGAGGCCCGAGCCGAACAATTCGCCGTTGCGGATGGCAAGCGACAGGGCCGAAAGGTTCGAGCGCTCGCGGCTGGCGTAGGTCGACTGGCGGTTGATGTCTTCGTTGAGCTCGTTGAGCAGCCGGTCGATCGACACGACCGTGCGGTTCACCTCGTCTTCGACCTGCGCGAGCTGGCGGTGGTCGTCTTCGACCGCCCCGTTCAGCGAATAGGCCGCGCGCGTCGAGTCGAGCAGGAAGGCCGCCATGGCGGCGTCGCTGGCGGCCTGGCTCGAAAGCTGCGCCAAACGGCCGATTTCGGCCGACAGGCGGTCGAGCTCGGCCGCCGCTTGCGTCCATTGCGCCTGCAGGATCGGGTTGCCGGGCGTGGTGCCCACTTGCAGGCGCGTATTGATGCCGGCCACGAGCGTGAAATAGCGCTGGGCCGTGGCGACCGTGTCGGCGCGCATCTGCTGGATGGACCCCGAACGCGTCTGCACGGCCCCCTGGAGATTCTGCAGCTCCGTGCGCATCGCTTGCGCGCGAATGCCGACGGCCGTCTGCTGGCCGCCGGGCAGGCGGCCCGTGTCGGGCGCGTCGATGGCGCCGGTGGCGCGCGACGGCACGACGACGGTGGTGCCGGGCATCGGCGCGCTTTGCGCCTGGCGCTCGGCGGACGAGGCGGGGATTTCCTGGCGCACGGCCGAGGATTGCGGCGAAGCGCTCGGGCCCGACAGCGACGGCCACAAAGCTTCCGAAACCATGTTGCAGCCCGACAGCGGCACGCCCAGGGCCAGCAACAAGGCAGTTTTGCGGAGATGGGCGAACCGATCGGTCATTGTGCAAGCTCGTTCAAAAAGAAAGGTGCTGGACAAAAGGCGGTGCGGGCTTGGCTCGTGGCGGCGACACGACAACGCTAGCGCAAACATCGCCGCTGCCGTGAAACTTTTGTGCGTGTCCGAAGGCAAGCGACCGATGGGCCGTTCAACCCCAGAACCCGAAGGCGGCGGATCGTAACCAACACGACGCATCGGCGCAACGCCGATTTTATCCCGGTTTTCCACAGCCTTATGGCGGCTTGAATGAGCCTTCCAAGATTCGATTTGCGACGCAAACAGCACTTTGCTGCGGGGTCGGATTTGCGCTTGCACGGGCCGGACGGTTCGACTAGTGTCCGCGACCGTTTCCCCCAGGTATCGGGTGTGAAACGCCTCCGCGCGGCCGTAGCTCAACTGGATAGAGCATCAGACTACGAATCTGGAGGTTAGGGGTTCGAATCCCTTCGGCCGCGCCATTTTCCTTCGAACGAAGTTTTCAACGCCGCGCTTTCACCGATGGCGGCGATGGCCGCCGAATCCGTAGCCGAAACCGAAGGACGGTCCGGGCGGGTAGGGGCGCCAGCCATAGGGCTCGTAGTAATAGGGCCGCGGGCGGTAATAGGGTTCGGGATAGACATAGACCACGCGCGGCTGCGGCTGCGCGGCGATCACGATCGGCGCTTCTTGCGGCCTTGCACGCTGTTCGACCGGCTGCGGTTCCTGTTGGGCAAGTTTCCATGTGCCGTCCGGCTGGCGGCAGGCGGTGCCGTAGGCCTGCTGCTGCGTGCCGCCGATCGTCACGGTTTTGGTGAATTCGCGGCATACGGTGCCGCCGCTGGCGAAGGCCGGTTTGGGCACGATCGTTTCGACCGTGCCGCTGTCCGGGTTCTGCCATTGCGTGACCGTGCCCGAGCGCGTCGTCTCGAGGGCCGCCTGTCCGGGACCGTCGAGAATCTGCGCTGCCGCACAGGCCGGCAGCAGGCCGACGAGGCCGACGACGCGCAGCATTTGAGGCAAGGTGCGCAACGGTCCCTCCGCGAAAAAGCCCCGCACCGATGGGCGGGTACCGATCAAACGCTTTGCAGGCCGATCTTGTTCCCGGCTTTTTGCGCCTCGGTGTGAGGCCGCCACGCGAGGGTGCGGCGTTCGATTTCGCGCACCGCCTCGTGGAAGGCCCAGCCGAGCAGCGACAGCAGCAGCACGATGCCGATCACGGAAGCCGTGTCGCTGCTTTCCTGTGCCGCCGACAGCAAATAGCCAAGGCCTTTGCTGGCCCCCATGAGCTCGCCGACGACGGCCGCGGTCACCGCCTGAGTGGTGGCGATGCGCAAGCCGCCGAGGATGGCCGGCAGCGCCACGCGCAGATCGATCAAAACGGCGCGCTGGAACGCCGTGAGAGCCAGGATCTGCGCCAAATCGCGGAAGCCGCGTGCGGCATGCCGCGCACCGGCATAGGCCCCCGCCATTGCCGGGAAGAACGCGACGATGGCGACCAGCAGCGCCTTCGGCCCCATGCCGAGGCCGAACCACAAAATCAGCAGGGGCGCGATCGCGATTTTGGGCGCGGTTTGGATCAGCAGCACCAAGGGCGCTGCCAAACGCTCGAGCAGCGGATGGCGCGCGAAGACGAGGCCCGCGGCAATGCCGACCGCGCCGCCGGTCGCAAAGCCGACGGCGATTTCGCCCAAGGTCGTCGCCGTATGGCCGGCAAGGTCGGCGTAGGTCGCGAGAAACACGAGGCGATTCAAAACCGCGTCGGGGGCGGGCAGCAGGAAGGCCGGCACGGCAAACAGCCGCACCAACCCCCACCACACCGCAAGGAAGCCCGCAAACGCCAGCAGATTGCGGGCGACCTTGCGCAACGTCAGACGCCGATCGCGCGCGGCTGCACGACCATCTCGGCCGCCGGGAAGCCGCGCTCGATGGCTTTGTATTCGGCCAGGACGTCGATGTTCTTCTGCCAGGCCGCAAGGTCGGCGGCACCCAGGCCGTTGGCTTTGGTCGTCGGGCTTTGCCAGACCGACGCGATGAACGTGTCGCGGAAGGCGCGCTCGAGGATCGCTTCCTGGCCCTTCCAGGTCGGCGCGTGTTTGTCGATGGCGATCTGCAGCGCTTCGGCGACGTTGCCGGCGATGACCCACTCGAAGCTTTCGGTGATCGCGTCGTTGAAGCGGCGCACGGTTGCGGCGCTCGTGGCCAAGGTCCGGTCGCCGGTGACAACGACATTGCCGAACGAGGGCAGAAAATCGTTCGACAGGATCATGTGCGTGGGGAAACCGTCGGCCTCGAGATTGTATTTGCGCAGCTCCGAGAACACGATCGCGTCGACCTGGCCCGCCTGCAGCGACTGCACGATCGCGCCCGTGGCGACGATCTCGAGCTTCACGTCGTCGAGCGCGAGGCGCGCTTGTTTGAGGCCCACCTGCAGCTGCAGATAGTTGGGGCTGCCGAGAGCCGTGATCGCCACGCGCTTGCCCTTGAGATCGGCATAGCTGCGAATGCCGCTGGTGCTGCGCGTGAGCAAGGCGCCGATGCCGCGCTGGTAGGTCGTGTGCACGACCTTGACCGGCAGGCCGTTGGCGCGCGCCGCGATCACGGAATCGCCGTTCGGAAAGCCGAAGCCGACATTGCCGCTCGCGACATTGCGCAGAATGTCGGACGCCGCCGCATAGACGATCTGCACGTCGAGCCCGCGGCTGCGGAAGAAGCCTTTTTCGAGCCCGGCATAGATCGGCGCGTAGAACGGCACGGCCGCCCCGTCGATCTGCAGGCTCACGGCCTGCGGGCTTTGGGCGCGCAGCACGTTCGGTGCGGCGAGCGCGGCCGCACCGGCGGCCAAAAACAGGCGACGTTCGATCATGGTTGTTTCTCCTTATCGCAAAAAGGGTTCCAGCAAGGCAGCCGCCGCAACGCCCACGCGCACGACGGATGTTTGGGCGGGTTCGTAGTCTTCGAGCCAAGTGTCGGTCACGCGGTCGCCGTGCACGGCGAGGACGGCGCCCACCTGCAGGCCAAGGGCAGGCCCGACCGTAAACAGCGTTTCGGTTTCCATGTCGCAGCCGAGCGCTCCGGCGGCGACGAAGGCGGGGATCGGATCGGCGACGACCGGCCCGTCTTGCGCGATCGGGCGGCCTTGGCCGCGATAATAGCTGTCGGTCGTGGCGACGGTGCCGCGGCGGCAATCGAGCTTGAGATCGCGCGCGGCCGCTTCGAGTGCCGCCACGACGGCCGGTGTCGCGACTGCGGGGCCGCTGCGATAGAGGCCGCCCGCACCGGTGCCGCCGATCGCCGCATCGACGGCGAGCAGGCTGCCGAGCTTCAGGCCCGGGGCGATCGCACCCATGCCGCCGATGCGGATCACGGCGCGCGCACCGAGATTGGCGAGTTCGACGAGCGCGATCTCGGTCGAGGGGCCGCCGATGCCGCTCGAGCAGATCGTGACGGGCCCGCTCGGCGTCTCGACTGTGGCGACGCGGAATTCGCGGCGCTGGCCGAAATCGCGCCCGCCGCCATAGAGGGCGGCCGCAAGCGAAACGCGAGCGGGGTCGCCCGGCAGCAGCACGACGGGGGCGATGTCGCCGGGCCCGCACGGCAGATGCGGCGGCCGGCCGTTTTGCCACGGGAAGGCGGCGGTGCGCGCTTTCATGATGCTCCGCTCCAGCGGATCAAGCGCCGCTCGGCCGCGGCAAGGGCAAGATGCAGCGCCAAGCCCAGCATCACGGTGAGGGCGACGGCCGCGAACAAGAGCGGCGTGCGGTAGGTCGCACTGGCAAAGGTCATCAGATAGCCGAGGCCGAATTTGCCGGACATCCATTCGCCGAGGACAGCCCCGACGACCGCCTGCACGGCCGCGATGCGGAAGCCCACGAAGATATCCGGCAAGGCCGCCGGCAAGTCGATGCGCCAGAGTTTTTGCGCAGGGCTGAGATCGAGGATGCGCGCCAAATCGCGCAAGGCCGGATCGAGGCCGCGCAACCCGACCAAGGTCGCGACCAGAACCGGAAACGCGGTCAACGACACGATGAGTGCCACTTTGGACGCAGCCCCGAGCCCGAACCAAATCACAAACAGCGGCGCGAGAGCGATTTTCGGCGCGGTCTGAAGGATCAAGATCGGCCCTTCGAGCCAGCGTTCGAGCCGTACGGAGCGCGCAAGGGCGGCACCCGCGGCAAGCCCGAGTGCCGTGCCGAGGGCGAGCCCCGCCGCGATGTTGCCGAGCGTGTGCGCCAGATGCAGCCAGAGCGCGCCGCTCGCCGCAAGGTTTGCGATCGCATCGCCGACGGCGGCAGGTGCAGGCAGCAAATAGGCCGGAACCTGGGCGGCCACGACGTAGACCTGCCACGCAACCAACACGGCACCGAGGCCGAGCGCATGGTCGACGAGCGGAGGCAGCGTCCTGGCGGTCATCGCAGATCCTTGCGGAATTGCGCCATCAGCGCGTGGAAGCGCGGATCGAGCTTGGTTGCCTCGCCGCGCGGCCGCGCAAGATCGACCGTGTGGATGGCTTTCACAATGCCGGGCCGCGGCGACATCACCGCAACGCGATCGGACAGATACGCCGCTTCTTCGACCGAGTGGGTTACGAACACCACGGTCTTGCGCGTCTCTTCCCAGATGCGCAGCAATTCGTCGTTGAGGCGGTCGCGGGTGAGCAGATCGAGCGCCCCGAAGGGTTCGTCCATCAGCAAGATCGGCGGATCGTAGGACAGAGCCCGCGCGATCGAGGCGCGCTGGCGCATGCCGCCTGACAATTGATGCGGCAGCGCATCGGCGAAGCCGGCAAGCCCGACAAGATCGAGCAGATGGTGCGCGCGCGCATCCGCTTCGGCGCGGTCGGTGCCGGCGGTGTCGAGCGGAAAGCGGATGTTGGCGAGTGTGCTGAGCCAGGGCAGCAGCACAGGGTCCTGGAATACGAAACCGATGCGCCGGCGGGCGCTCTCGCGGAATTCTTCGGCAAGTGCGATGCGCCCGCTGCTCGGCGCATCGAGGCCTGCAATAAGGCGCAGCAAGGTCGATTTGCCGCAGCCCGAGGGGCCCACGATCGACAGAAATTCGCCGCGCGCGACCGTGAGGCTGACGGGTGCCAAAGCGTCGATCGTTTCGCCCGACGGCCCGGCAAAGCGCTTGGCGACCTGATCGATCGAAATCATCGGCGCGCGGGCGGCCAGTTGCGTCTCCATGGCCGCCATCTTTGCTTTGTTCCAAAACAATAACAAGAAGCGGGCGCCCCAATCCCACCGTCGGCCTCGTCGCCGGGGCGATCCCTTGCCAGATTCCTAAAATTTGTGGTATTTAAAAAACATTGGGCGAGAAACGCCTGGAATTCATGTTTCGCAACGATATGCGGAGGCCTTCGAGAATGTCGGGTCTTGGAGCAGTGGGCAACGGAGTCGGGGCCGGTTCGTCCGGTACGGCCAAATTCGATCTCGCCTATCAGGTCGGCGCGTTTGTCGCCGCCTTCAACAATCAGCAATGGACGCCGCAGAGCTTCTTCGACGGTCCGCGCGTCAATGCGCCCGACCTCGTCGTGTTCGGCCAGGGCAAGACCTACGACTTCTTCGCCTGACGGCGAGGGGCGAAAAATTCCACAATGATGCCGCAATTGCGCGCGGAATAGCCGGCCGGTCTCGCGCTTTGTCTTGGCGACGACGGTATCGTGCCGTCGCCCGACAGAAAGCGGAGACATCCCATGAAGAAGTTTGCGGCTCTTGCCATCGCCCTCGCCCTGGCCGTTCCGGCGGCCGCGTTCGCGCAGACGACCCCGACCGCGCAGCCGACGGCCAAGCCCGCCGTCGCTGCCCCGTCGGTCGCACAGGCCGCGCCGAAGGCGGGCGAAGCCAAGAAGACCGAAACGGGCACCCACACGGGTACGCCCGCGGCCAAGGAACAGCCCAAGAAGAACTAAGCTTCCGGCTGTTGTTCCCGCCGCGCTGCAGCCTTTGGTTTGCGCGCGGCGGGGATAGCCCTACACCCCCTGCGGCCATTCGGTAAGTCGCTACCTCGATTTGCGTGCGCTGCAAAAATTCGGGTTTGCTGCGCTTGCACATTTGCGCAGAACGCGCCTAAGTGTTTCCCATGCGGCGACTGCTGAATGCGGCAGCGCCAACCAAAATCGGCATGGGGGCATTTGAGAATGGCGCAGCGTCTTATCGGTGCGGTCGCGATCGCAGCTTCGTTGGTGTGGGCGCAGGCTGCGTTGGCGCAGGGCGGGCCGCCGCAAGCCCCGCCGGTCACGGTTGCCAAGCCGGTCGTCAAAGAAATCGTCGAGCAGGACGACTACACAGGCCGCTTCGAGGCGGCCGATTCGGTCGAACTGCGCGCGCGCGTTTCGGGATATCTCGAAGCGGTTCGCTTCCGCGACGGCCAGATCGTGCGCGAGGGCGATCTCTTGTTCGTGATCGACAAGCGCCTCTACCAGGCAACGCTTGCGCGCACGACCGCCGCCGTTAACGCCGCCCAGACGCGTCTCGATTTCGCGCGCCTCGATTTCGAGCGCTTCGAGCGTTTGGCGCGCAGCGGCACGGCACCCGAGCGCCAGCTCGAGCAGACGCGCCAGACCTTCCAGCAGGCGCAGGCCGACATCGCGGCCCTGCGTGCAGACCAGGAAACGGCGCGCCTCAATCTGGGCTTCACCGAGATCCGCAGCCCGCTCAACGGCCGCATCGGCCGCAAGCTCGTCTCGGAAGGCAATCTCGTGACGGCCGACCAGACGCTGCTTTCGACGATCGTGTCGATCGATCCGATCTATCTGAACTTCGACATCGACGAGCGCTCCTACATCGCCTACACGCGCCGCGTGCAGGCCGGCGAGCAGCAATCGGGCCGGGCCGGGGCGGGCTTCGACGTGCGCGCAGGGCTGCTCGACGAGCGCAACATGCCGCGCGTCGGACGCCTCGAGTTCCTCGACAACCGCATCGATCCGGCCAGCGGCACGATGCGCGCGCGCGCCACGTTCCCCAACAACGACGGCTTGCTCACGCCGGGCCTGTTCGGCCGCGTGCAGGTGCCGGGCTCCAACCCCTACAAAGCCGTGCTGATCCCCGAAGAGGCGATCGGCGCGGACCAGGACCGGCGCTTCGTATGGGTGGTGGCCGACGACGGGTCGGTCGCGATCCGCCTGATCCGTCCCGGTCCGCGCATCGACGGCTATCGCATCGTTCGCACCGGCCTCGACGGCAGCGAGCGCATCGTCGTGGTCGGTCTGCAGCGCGTGCGCCCCGGCGGGCGCGTGACGGCGCAGACGATCGAACTTCCACAATCGCGCTAAGCGCCCGAGCCCGCTCGGTCGTAACGGCAGCACCCAAAGGGAATCCGCGCCATGCGCTTTACGCATTTCTTCGTCGACCATCCGATCTTCGCCTCGGTGCTGTCGATCGTGATGGTCATTCTGGGCGCAGTCGCGTTCACGGCGCTGCCGGTGACCGAATATCCGGAAATCGCCCCGCCCACCATCGTGGTGCGCGCGGCCTATCCGGGTGCGGACGCCCAGACCGTGGCCGCCACGGTCGCAACCCCGCTCGAGCAGGAAATCAACGGCGTGGAAGACATGATCTACATGTCGTCCTACGCCACCGCCGACGGCTCGATGGCGCTCACGATCACCTTCAAGGCCGGCACCAATCTCGACCAGGCGAGCGTGCTCGTGCAGAACCGCGTGTCGATCGCCACGCCGCGTTTGCCCGAAGAAGTGCGCCGCCTCGGCATCACGACGCAGAAAAGCTCGCCCAACCTCATGATGGTTGTGCACATGCTTTCGCCCGACGAAAGCTACGACCAGCTCTACATCTCGAACTACGCGCTGCTGCGCGTGCGCGACCAGTTGCTGCGCATCGAGGGCGTGGGCGACCTCATCGTGTTCGGCGCGCGCGAATACGCCGTGCGCATCTGGATGGACCCAGACAAGCTCGCAGGCTACGGCCTGTCGGCGGGCGACGTGGTGCGCGCGTTGCGCGAACAGAACGTGCAGGTCTCGGGCGGTTCGCTCGGCACGCCGCCGGCCGACGCCAACACGGCCTTCCAGATCGCGGTGACCACGCAAGGGCGTTTCGAAGATCTGCGCCAATTCCGCGACGTGATCGTGCGCAATTCGGGCGACGGCCGCCTCGTGCGCGTGGGCGACGTCGCCCGCCTCGAGCTCGGCGCCAAAGACTACGTGACGAATTCGTATCTGAACGGCAAACCCGCCGTGGCGCTCGCGATCTTCCAGCGCCCCGGCTCGAACGCGCTCGCCACCGCCAACGCGATCCGTGCGCGCATGATCGAACTGCAGCGCGATTTCCCGATCGGCGTCGAACACCAGGTCGTCTACAACCCGACCGAATTCATCCAAGAATCGATTTCGGCCGTCTATGCCACGCTGATCGAAGCCATCGTGCTCGTGGCGCTTGTGGTGCTCGTGTTCCTGCAGAGCTGGCGGGCGGCCCTCATTCCCATTCTGGCGATCCCGGTGTCGCTGATCGGCACGTTCGTGGTGCTGCTCGAATTCGGTTTTTCGCTGAACGTGCTCACGCTGTTCGGCATGGTGCTGGCGATCGGCATCGTCGTCGACGACGCGATCGTGGTCGTCGAAAACGTCGAGCGCAACATCGCCGAGGGCATGAGCCCGCGCGACGCCGCGCACGAAACCATGGACGAGGTGGGAACCGCCGTCATCGCGATTTCGATCGTGCTGTGCGCGGTCTTCATCCCGTCGGCGTTCGTGCCCGGGCTGCAGGGCCAGTTCTACCGCCAGTTCGCCGCGACGATCGCGGTCGCGACGGTGCTGTCGGCGTTCAATTCGCTGACGCTGTCGCCGGCCCTTGCGGCCATTCTCCTCAAGCCGCACGATCCGCACCACGCGCCCAAGAACCCGATCGCCAAACTCGGCAGCGGCTTCGCCGCGATCTTCAATCGCGGCTTCGACAAGATGGGCCACGGCTACGCCACGCTTTCGGGCGTGCTCGTGCGGCGCAAGGCGCTGATGCTTTTGGTCTATGCGGGCCTCGGCGGGGCGACCGTGTGGATCGGCTCGGCGGTGCCCACGGGCTTCATCCCGCCGCTCGATCGCGGCTACGCGATCGTCGCGATCCAGCTGCCCGACGGCGCTTCGCTCGAACGCACCGATGCGGTCGTCAAACGCGCGATGGGCATTCTGCAGAACACGCCCGGCGTCAAAGACGCGGTCGCGTTCGCCGGCTTCTCGGGTGCGACGTTCACGAACGCGCCCAACGCCGCCGTGATCTTCACCGGCTTCAAGCCGTTTTCCGAGCGCATCCCGGCGGGCCTCAGTTCGGATGCCATCGTCGGCCAAATTTTCGGCCGCATGCAGCAAATCCAAGAGGCGTTCATCATCGCCATCGCACCGCCCTCGGTGCCGGGCATCGGTTCCCTGGGCGGCGTCAAGCTGCAGCTGCAAGACCGCACTGGAAACGACGTCGTGCGCGTGCTGGGGGCTGCGAACCAACTCATCGGCCAGTTGCGCCAGACGCCGGGGCTGGTCGGCGTGTTCACGTCCTTCTCGGCCAGCACGCCGCAGATCTATCTCGACATCGACCGCACCAAGGCGCAGATCCTGAACGTGCCGATCGGCAACATATTCGAGACGCTGCAGTTCAATCTGGGCACGGCCTACGTCAACGACTTCAACGCGTTCGGCCGCGTCTACCAGGTGCGCGCCCAGGCCGACCGCGAGTTTCGCCTCACGCCCGACGATATTGCGCGCCTGCGCGTGCGCTCGGCGACGGGCGCTTTGGTGCCGCTCGGCACGCTCGTCGACATTCGCGACACGACCGGGGCCGATCTCGTGCAGCGCTACAACGCCTTCGTGTCGATTCCGATCCAGGCGGCGGCGGGGCCCGGCCTCACCTCGAGCCAAGCCATTGCGCTGATCGAGAAGGTGGCGGCCGAAACGCTTCCGGCCGGCATCGGGCTCGAATGGACCGAACTTGCCTACCAGGAGAAGCTCACCGGCAACACGGCGACGTACATCTTCATTCTCGCGGTCGTGTTCGTGTTCCTGGCGCTTGCCGCCCAGTACGAAAGCTGGGGCATGCCGTTCTCGATCGTGCTGATCGTGCCGATGAGCGTGCTGTCGGCGTTGGCGGGGGTGATGATCCGCGGGCTCGACAACAACATCCTCGTGCAGGTGGGCCTCATCGTGCTGGTGGGGTTGGCGGCCAAAAACGCGATTCTGATCGTCGAGTTCGCGCGCCAGATCGAAAACGAGGGCAAAGACGCCGTCGAAGCGGTGGTCGAGGCTTGCCGCCTGCGGCTGCGGCCCATTCTGATGACGGCGTTCGCCTTCATCTTGGGCGTCGTGCCGCTCGTCACGGCAACCGGGCCAGGTGCCGAGATGCGCCAGTCGTTGGGCACGGCCGTGTTCGCCGGCATGCTCGGCGTCACGATCTTCGGCCTGTTCCTGACGCCGGTTTTCTACGTCGTCGTCCGCAGCCTGTCGCGGAAACGAAAGGCAATTGCGGCTGCTGCACCGCAAAAATGACGGTTTTCAGCGCGGCGATTGCGCGGCCAAGCCCGATGGGCTATCGAAGGAGATTGTCCGCAACCGCCCGGAGCCGATTACACCCGTATGGCCAGCGAGTACCGGTGCATCCTGTTCCCTTGGCGGGACATTCGCGAAGCGCTGGTTGCGTTCCAGCGCCGACGCGGCTTGGCAGTGCCGGTGCGCGACCCCGACGCGTTCGTCGTCGACCCCAACAAGCTCGACATCGAACTGACCTACGAAGAAGAACCTAGGCCGCAGATTTTCCGCTTCGATCGCGAAACGGTGGCGGCGGCGCTCATTCTGCAGTGCAAGGATCGCGGCGTGCGTCTGCCGCTCAAATCCAAGAAGCAGGTCTATCTTATCGACACGCGCCTGGCGTTGATGGTGCATATCGCAGGTCCCGAAAGCGAAGAGTTTCTGGCCTTCGAACTCATAAAGCGCGTGGCATGACGAAAAAGTCCGCCCTGCCGGACGGCATGTCCGAGTACCGGCTCATCTTTTTCCGCGAAAGCGAAATGGTGCAGGCGATCGGCGCGTTCGTGCGGCTGCAGAAAAAGCCGCTGCCCGTGGGCATGATCACGCGCATGGTGTTCGACGAAGACGATTTTTCGATGACGCTGCATATGGAGCGCGATTCGGGCGGCAAGGTCGAGCGCAGTTTCAAACAGTCGGAAATCGCGGCCGCTCTGATCGGCTACTGCAAAAACGCGCGCATTCCCTTGCCGCGTTCGGGCAGAAAAGAACTGCGCATCATCTCGAACCGGCCGGCTTTCCTCATTCGCGAACACGGCAGCGGCGTCGATCTCGACGATGCGCTGGTCGATTTCCGGGATTGACGCCGATTAGCCCCGGCACGCCCGTGCCCCCGCATAAACTTCCCGCCCCGTTCGATGCCTGGTTCGCCGCACGCGGCTGGCGCTTGCGCAAGCACCAGGGCGAATTGCTGGCCGCCGCACGCGACGGAAATTCGGTGCTGCTCGTGGCGCCGACGGGGGCGGGCAAGACGCTGGCGGGCTTTCTGCCGAGCCTCGTCGATATCGCGGCCGATCCGCGCCCGCGCTTGCACACGCTCTACATCTCGCCGCTGAAAGCGCTGGCGGTCGATATTCACCGCAATCTCGAAGCGCCGATCGCCGAGATGGGTCTCGCGATTCGCGCTGATACCCGCACGGGCGACACGCCCGCGTCCAAACGCCGTCGCCAGCGCAGCGATCCGCCGCATCTGCTGCTGACCACGCCCGAATCGCTGGCCTTGCTGCTCTCCTATCCCGATGCGGGCACGCTGTTCGGCGAGCTTGCCTGCGTGGTGGTGGACGAGGCGCACGCGCTTGCCGGCACCAAGCGCGGCGATCTGCTGGCGCTGGGCTTGGCGCGGCTCGCAGGCCTGGCGCCGAACGCGCGGCGCGTCGGCCTGTCGGCGACCGTCGCCGATCCGCCGATGTTGGCGCGCTGGCTCTCGGCGGGCCTCAAGCACGCGGCCGATATCGTCTTCGGCGAAGCGGGGGCGCGGCCCGAGATCACGATCGTCAATCCGGCCGCGCGCGTGCCGTGGTCCGGCCACGGGGCCGTGCATGCGCTGCCGGAAGTCTATATGGCGCTCAAGAACGCGCGCGCGGCGATCGTGTTCGTGAATACGCGCGCCCAGGCAGAGATCTGCTTTCGCGAATTGTGGAAGCTCAACGACGACAATCTCGCCATCGCCTTGCACCATGGCAGTCTTGCGGTCGAACAGCGTCGGCGCGTGGAAGCCGCGATGGCGGCGGGCAAACTGCGCGCGGTCGTGGCGACGTCGTCGCTCGATCTCGGCATCGATTGGGGCAATGTCGATCTGGTCGTGCAAGTTGGCGCCCCCAAGGGCGCTTCGCGCCTGCTGCAGCGCTTGGGCCGGGCCAACCACCGGCTCGACGACGCAAGCCGCGCGTTGCTCGTCCCCGGCAACCGTTTCGAGATGCTCGAATGCGTGGCCGCGATCGCGGCCGTGGCAGCGGACGAGCTCGACCGCCTGCCCGAACGACCCGGTGCGTTGGACGTGCTCGCCCAGCATTTGCTGGGTCTCGCTTGTGCAGGCCCGTTCGATGAAGATGCGGTCTACGCGCAGACCATCTCGGCACTGCCCTACGCCGATCTTTCGCGCGCCGATTTCGATGCGGTCCGCAACTATGTCGCGACCGGCGGCTACGCGCTGGCGGGCTACGAGCGCTATCGGCGCCTGGTGCGCGATGCGGCCGGGCATTGGGCCGTGGCCGACCCTTCGTTCGTGCGCCAATATCGCATGAATATCGGCACCATCGTCGAAGAGCCGATGCTGCATGTCGCGTTCAAGCGCGGCAAACGTCTGGGCTCGATCGAAGAATATTTCGCGCTCGGGCTCGAGATCGGCGACACGTTTGCGTTCGCGGGCCAAATCCTGCGCTTCGAGGGTTTGCGCGACGGCACGCTCGAAGTTTCGAAGGCCGCGTCTTCCGAGCAGCCCAAAGTGCCGGTCTATGCGGGCGGGCGCATGCCGTTCACGAGCGAGCTTGCCTCGCGCGTGCGCGCGTTGCTGCAGGATCCGCCCGCCTGGGCGGGCTTTCCCGCCGACGTGCGCGAATGGCTGCATTTGCAGCGCAAGCGCAGCCAGATGCCGGACCGTACCGGATTGCTCGTCGAAACCTTTCCGCGCGACGGGCGCTGGTTCCTGGTCGCGTATTGTTTTGCGGGCCGCAACGCGCATCAGAGTTTGGGCATGCTGCTGACCCGGCGCATGGCGCGCGCCGGGTTGCGGCCGATCGGGTTTGTTGCGTCCGACTACGCGATCGCCGTGTGGTCGGCCAAACATGCCGAGCGGCCGAGCGAACTTTTTACCGAAGACATGCTGGGCGACGATCTCGAAGAATGGCTCGCCGAAAGTTCGATGCTGAAGCGCAGCTTCCGCAACGTCGCGGTCATTGCAGGCCTCATCGAGCGGCGCCATCCGGGCCAGGAAAAATCCGGCCGCCAGGTGACGTTTTCGTCGGACCTCATCTACGACGTTTTGCGCAAGCACCAGCCGGGCCATGTCCTGCTCAAAGCCGCCCGCGCCGACGCCGACGCCGGCATGATCGATCTCGTGCGTTTGGCGCAGATGCTGAAGGCCGCGCGCGGGCGCATTTCGCATCGCAGCCTGCCGCGCGTGTCGCCGCTCGCCGTGCCGATTCTGCTCGAAGTGGGCCGCGAATCGGTGCAAGGCTCCGCCCCCGACGAATGGCTCGCCGATGCCGCCGCCGCCCAAGCGCTGATCGACGAGGCGAGTTTCGAAGACGACGATCCGCAGCCGAGTCTGTTCTGAGCACTTTGCAATGCACGCGCGCCTGACGCTCGAAGAAACGCCGCTGTTCGCCGATCCGTCGGGCGGCCTCTATTGGCCCGCGCGCCGCACGCTGGTGGTGGCCGATCTGCATCTCGAAAAAGGTTCGGCGTTCGCGGCCCGCCGCACGCTGCTGCCGCCCTACGATTCGGCCGCGAGCCTCGCCAAGCTGCAGGGGCTCATCCGCAAATTCACGCCGGCGCGCGTCGTGTGCTTGGGCGATTCGTTCCACGATGTGCGCGCCGAGGCGCGCATGGCGCCCAACGATGCGGCATTGCTCAGACGCATGGTGGCAGCGCTCGACTGGGTGTGGGTCGTGGGCAACCACGATCCGGCGATACCGCCGGCCTTCGGCGGCCGAGCCGTGTCCGAAATCGTCGAGGACAAGCTCGCTTTGCGCCACGAACCGGCGGCTTCAAGCGGCTTGGCGCCGGGCGAAATCGTCGGCCATTTCCACCCCAAAGCCGCCGTCGCCACGCAAGGCGGGCGCATTGCGGCCCCCTGTTTTGCGCTCGACGGGCGGCGCATGGTGCTGCCGGCCTTCGGCGCCTATGCGGGCGGGCTCGATGTGCTGGACCCCGCCATCGCCCGGCTGTTCGGGCGCGCGCGCTTTCGCGTGCTGATGCTGGGGGGCGAACGCTTGCATTTGTTCGGCCGCGAGCGTCTGCTCCCCTTTGGTGCGCACCCGGATACCGCCAAAAAGTCCAATCGGTGATCCATGATGCGGCGCACAGCGTAAACAGTCGCGAACAACGTCAAACCAACGGTCTTTTTCGAAAAACAATGGCAGCGGCGCCGATACTCGTTTGGTTTCGTCAGGATCTGCGCCTGACCGACAATCCGGCCCTCGCTGCTGCGGCGGCGACGGGGGCCCCCGTCTTTTGCGTCTATATCCGCGACAGAGGCGGCGAGAGTGCTTGGGCGCCAGGGGCGGCATCGGATTGGTGGCTGCATCATTCGCTGGCGTCGCTCGGCGCTTCGCTTGCCAAACTGGGCAGCCGCTTGATCCTGCGCAGTGGTGCGGCCCAGCCCGTGCTCGAAGGGCTCATCGCCGAGACGGGGGCTGAAACCGTCTATTGGAACCGGCGCTACGAGCCCGCCGCGATCGCGCGCGACAGTGCGATCAAAGCGGCTTTCGAGAAGCGCGGCCTTGCCGCCAAAAGTTTCAATGCGAGTCTGCTCTTCGAGCCTTTGACGATCCGCAACAAAAGCGGCGGGCCGTATCGCGTATTCACGCAATTCTGGAAAACCTGTATGGCGGGCGAAGCCCCGCCGCTTCCTTTGCCGGCGCCCAAGAAACTCGCCGCACCGACCGCGTGGCCAGCGTCCGATGCGCTTGAAACCTGGAACCTCACGCCGCGCAAACCCGATTGGGCCGCTGGTTGGCAGGAGCTGTGGCAGCCCGGCGAAGCGGGTGCCAATGCGCGGCTGGCGCGGTTCCTCAAAGAGGCGGTCGCGGGCTACAAACAAGACCGCAACCGCCCCGATCTCGAAGCCACGTCCCGCCTGTCCGCCCATCTGCATTTCGGCGAGATCGGGCCGCGCCAATGTTTCCATGCCGCCCAAGCCGCGGCCGGCGGGACGGCGGGGTCGGACACGTTCTTGTCCGAATTGGGCTGGCGCGAATTCGCGCACCATCTGTTGTTCCAGCATGCCGATCTGCCGGAAGCGCCGTTGCGCGCCGATTTCCGGAGCTTCCCGTGGGCCGACGATGCGGCGAAGCTCTGCGCCTGGCAGCGCGGCCAAACCGGCTATCCGATCGTCGATGCCGGCATGCGCGAGCTGTGGCAGACCGGCTGGATGCATAATCGCGTGCGCATGATCGTGGCCTCGTTTCTGGTCAAGCATCTTCTGCTGCCGTGGCAGCAGGGCGAGGCGTGGTTCTGGGACACGCTTGTCGATGCCGACCTCGCCAACAATGCCGCGAGCTGGCAGTGGGTCGCGGGCTGCGGGGCGGATGCCGCTCCGTATTTCCGCATCTTCAATCCGATCCTGCAGGGTGCCAAGTTCGACCCCGACGGTGCCTATACGCGCCGCTACGTGCCGGAACTCGCCGAGCTGCCGACCGAATATCTGTTTGCACCCTGGGAAGCGCCCGCTGCGGTGCTCACAAAAGCGCGTCTGCGTTTGGGCACCGACTATCCGTTGCCGATCGTGGACCACGCAAAAGCGCGCGCGCGCGCCCTTGCAGCTTTCCAGACGCTGAAGAATGCGGCCTAGCATGGAACGTTTGAATATTGCCGTCGTCGGCTCCGGCATTTCGGGTTTGAGTGCGGCTTGGCTGCTGGCCAAGCGCCACCGCGTGACCTTGTTCGAAAAGCAGGACCGGCTCGGCGGCCACACCAACACGGTGCACACAAAAGCGCGCGCCGAGGATGGTTCGCTGCGCGACGTCGCGGTCGATACGGGCTTCATCGTCTACAACGATGCGACGTATCCAGACCTCATCGCGCTGTTTGCGCATCTGGGCGTGGCCGCGCGCCAGTCGGACATGTCGTTTGCGGCTTCGATCGACCGCGGCCGCATCGAATATTCAGGCGGCACGCTTGCCGGCCTGTTTGCGCAGAAGCGCAACATCCTGCGCCTCGACCATTGGCGCATGCTGCGCGACTGCATGCGCTTCTTCCGCGAGGCGACGGCGTTGTGCGCGGCCGAAACCGACGATCCGCGCGATCTCGGCACCTTCTTGGCGCAAGGCGGCTACAGCCGCGCTTTCGTCGAAAACCATCTGCTGCCGATGGCGGCGGCGATCTGGTCGTGCCCGGCCAAAACCATGATGGCGTTTCCGGTCGTGAGCCTTGCGCGCTTCTTCCGCAACCACGGGCTTCTGCAGATTTTCGACCGCCCGGCCTGGCGCACAGTGCAAGGCGGCAGCCGCACCTATATCGGCAAATTGCTCGAGGATGCCGGCAGCGCTTTGACGCTTGCGCCCGGCGCGGTTGCCATTGAAGCGGGCGCCGACGGCGCGCAGCTGCGCGATGCGACGGGGCAGACCCATCGCTTCGACCGCGTGGTCTGTGCCGCCCATGCCGACGAGACGCTGGCGCTGCTCGTCGATGCGACACCGCTCGAAAAAGAGATTCTCGGCCGTTTCCGCTTCCAGTCCAACCGCGCGATTCTGCACCAGGACGATTCGCTGATGCCCAAGCGCAAAGCGGCCTGGTCGAGCTGGAACTATCTCGCCGAACGGCGCGGCCACGGGCTCGACGGCGAAATGGCCGTATCGGTCACCTACTGGATGAACCTCTTGCAGGGGCTCGACCCGGCCGTGCCGCTGTTCGTGTCGCTCAATCCGCTGGCCCCGCCCGCGATGGCCAAGACGCTCGCGACCTTCGACTACATGCACCCCGTCTTCGACGAAGGGGCGATGGCCGGCCAGAAGCGCTTGGGCGAAATACAGGGCAAGCGCGGGCTTTATTTCTGCGGGGCGTGGACCGGCTACGGCTTCCACGAAGACGGCTTGCGTTCGGGCCTCGATATTGCAGAATTGCTCGGCGTGAAGCGGCCCTGGGCGCAAGCCCAGGCAAACGCCGCCGACTGAAAGAGCCCCGGGGAAATGCCAGAAAACTGCCTCTATTTCGGCAATGTGTTGCATGCGCGGCTGCGGCCGTTCCGGCATCGTTTTGCCTACGGCGTTTTCTCGATGCTCGTCGATCTCGACGCGGTGCCGGACCTCGCGCGTGGCTCGCGCCTGTTCGCCTACAACCGGCCCGGCCTGTTCGCCTTCTACGATGCCGACCATGGCGCGCGCGACGGCAGCACGGTGCGCGAATGGGTGCAGGTGAATTTGGATAAGGCCGGGCTCGCGGCGGCCGGTGCCAAAATCTACGCGCTGTGTTTCCCGCGCGTGCTGGGCTACGTGTTCAATCCGCTCACGGTCTATTTCTGCTACGCCGCCGACGGTCGCCTTTCCGCGATGCTGTACGAGGTCAAAAACACGTTCGGCGACCAGCACGGCTATCTCATTCCGGTCGCCGCCGACCGCGCACCGAGCGCACCCGTCGTGCAGCAGGCGGCCAAACATTTCCACGTGTCGCCCTTCATCGACATGGCGCAGCTCTACCGTTTCCGCGTCGCCGAGCCTGAGGAAAAGCTCACGCTGCTGATCCGCGAAGACGCCGCCGACGGCGAATTGCTGGTCGCAAGCCAGACCGGCCGGCGCGTTGCCTGGAACGACCGCAATCTCTTTCGCGCCTTCGTGCGCTATCCGCTGCTGACGTTCAAAGTGATCGGCGCTATCCATTGGGAAGCGCTGCGCCTTTGGCTGAAAGGTGCCCGCTACCATGCAAGACCAGTCGCTCCCGCAATCCCTGTCGAAATCGTCGTTCGCCATGCTGAAATCTGAAATTCCGGGCCTTGCCTTGCGCACCCTGCTCGCCGCGGGCGAGCATATCGAGATCGGCTGCCTGACCGTGACCTTGCCCGACGGTTCGCAGCGCGTGTTTCGCGGACCCAAACCCGGCCCGCAGGCGGAGCTCGCGATTCGCACGAACCGGGCCGCGCGCCAGATCCTGTTCGGCGGCAATGTCGGTTTTGCCGAAGCCTATATGGACCACGGCATCGACTCGCCCGACATGGCGGCGATGCTCGAACTTGCCGTGCTCAACGAAACCGCGATCGATCCGATCCATTACGGCACGGCGAGCCGCATTGGGCCCATCGTCGGTTATGTGCGTCGCCTGTGGCATGCGCTGCGCGCCAACACGCGCGCGGGCTCGCAGCGCAACATCGCCTACCATTACGATCTCGGAAACGCGTTCTACGAACGTTGGCTCGATCCGTCGATGGCCTATTCCTCGGCCGTCTATCCGACCGGCGTGGCCGATCTCGAAGCGGCCCAACAAGCCAAGTTCAAGCAGATGGCGACGATGATGGCCGTCGCACCCGGCCAGAAAGTGCTCGAAATCGGCTGCGGCTGGGGCTCTTTCGCGGCCTTCCTTGCCAAAGAATACCAAGCCAAAGTGACCGCGATCACGGTGAGCCGCGAGCAGCTCGCCCACACGCAAGCCAAGGTCCAGGCCGAAGGGCTCGGCGATCTCGTCGAAACGCGCTTCGTCGATTATCGCGACGTCGAAGGGCGCTATGACCGCATTGCGTCCATCGAAATGTTCGAGGCGGTCGGCGAAAAATACTGGCCCGCTTATTTCGGCAAGCTGCACGATTGCCTGCAGCCCGGCGGACGTGCCGCTCTGCAGATCATCACCATCGCCGACCAATGTTTCGAGCGCTACCGCAACGGCGTGGATTTCATCCAGCGCTACATTTTCCCGGGCGGCATGCTGCCTTCGCCCACCGCCCTCAAGCGCGAATACGAAGCGGCCGGCCTGCGTCTCGAGAAGCAGAGCAATTTCGGCGAAGACTATGCGCGCACGCTCGCCGAATGGAATCGCCGCTTCCAGGCCGCGTGGCCCGAGATCGAGCCGCTCGGCTTCGACGGGCGCTTCAAGCGCATGTGGGAGTTCTATCTCGCCTATTGCGAAGCAGGCTTCCGCGGACGCTCGCTCGACGTCACACAGGTTGCCCTTGTCCGCGCGTGACGAAAAGAAACTGCCCGCGTCCCTGCTCGCCGCCTACGCGTTGCCGGCTTTGCCTGCCGCAATGCTGGGTCTGCCGCTGCTGATCTTTCTGCCCGCCTACTATGTCGAAACCACGGCGCTGAGCCTGACCGCGATCGGCAGCGTACTGCTTGTCGCCCGCCTGTGGGACGTGGCGGTCGATCCGGCCATCGGCGCTTTGTCCGACCGCACGCACACGCCGCTCGGCCGGCGCAAGCCCTGGATCCTCGCTGCGTTGCCCTTCGTGCTGCTCGGCAGCTATATGCTGTTCGATCCGCCGACGGATGCGAGTGCGGGCTATTTGTTGCTGTGGTTGCTCGTCGTCTATCTCGGCTGGTCGATGGTGCAGATCCCGCACCAGGCCTGGGGGGCCGAGCTATCGAGCGACTATGCCGAACGCAGCCGCATTGCTGCCTGGCGCGAGAGCCTCACCGTCGTCGGCGTTGCGATCGCGGCGTCGCTGCCGACCGTGGCAGTGCAGACCGGCCTCCTGCATCCCGGCGATTCGCCCGAAGGATTTGCGCTGCACGTGCTCGTCGTGGCCTGTGCGATTTTGCTGCCGATCGCGGCGTTTGTGCTTGTGCGCTTTGTGCCCGAGCCCAAAGCCGTTGAAGCCGCCAGCGGCTTTGATTTGCGCGCAGGCTGGCACTTGCTGCGGGACAACCGGCCGTTCCGCCGCCTCGTGGTCGCCTATCTCGTCAACGGCGTTGCCAATGCACTGCCGGCCACGTTGTTTTTGCTCTATGCGGGCAGCGTGCTGGGGGCGGGCGACCAATCGGGCGCATTCCTGCTCGTTTATTTCCTGAGCGGCATTGCAGCCGTACCCTTGTGGCTGCGCGCATCGAAGCTCTGGAGCAAACACCGCGCCTGGAGTGCCTCGATGGTTGCAGCGTGCGGTGCCTTTGCCATCGTGCCGTTTCTGGGCAATGGCGATACGGCGGCGTTCCTTGCGATTTGCCTACTCACCGGCCTGTGCTTCGGCGCGGACCTCGCATTGCCCGCCTCGATGCAGGCCGACGTCGTCGATGTCGACACGGCCGGCGGCGGGGGCCAGCGCACCGGGCTCTATTTTGCTATCTGGTCGGTCGCGACCAAGCTTGCATTGGCGCTGGCACCGGCCTTGGCGTTTCCGGCCCTCGATGCGGCGGGATTCGTCGCGAACGATCTGGCCAGCCCTGGCCATGCTATGCTGGCATTTCTCTATGCGGGCGTGCCGGTGGTTTTCAAACTCGGGGCCGCCTATCTCATTTGGAATTTCCCGCTCGACGCCGCTGCGCAAACGCAGCTGCGTGCGCGCATTGCCGAAAGGGTCGGTGCCCGATGATCCGCCGTTTTCTCGTATTGCTGGCGACGACGCTGGCGTTGATGGGGTGCAGTGGCATGAAGATCGAAGATTTCGCGGGCAAGACGCCCGTCTTGAAGATCGACGAGTATTTCCTCGGCCGCACGCGCGCCTGGGGCATTTTCGAGGACCGCTTCGCCAATCTGCGCCGCGAATTCACGGTCGACATCGAAGGCAAGTGGGAGGGCGACGAGTTCGTCCTCGACGAGCATTTCGACTATGCCGACGGCGAGAAGGATCGCCGCGTATGGCGCTTGCGCCGCGTCGGCACCGACCGTTGGGAAGGGCGCACCGAAGACGCGATCGGCGTGGCCTTGGGCCACCAAGTCGGCAACGCCTTCAGCTTCAAATACAACATCAATCTCAAGATGGGCGAACGGCGCTTGGCCGTGCATTTCGACGATTGGATGTATTTGCAGCCGGACGGCCTGTTGCTCAACCGCGCCTACGTGACCAAATGGGGTTTCGATATCGGCTCGGTCACGCTCGCCTTTAAGCGGGTACCTTGAGGCGGCGGCGCACGAGGCCGACGAGCCAGCCGATCACCGGCAATTTGGCATAGACCTCGGTGCTCGCATCCCAATGGTCGATGTGGGCGCAAATGCGCCCGTCGGGCGCGAAGCGGACTTCGCTCATTCCGTCGAACTCAAACCCGTTGCCCTGGTCGTAGCGCCAGAGGAGATACGCGCCTTGGGCCCCGCGCGCTTTGTCGCGCACCGTGAAGCGCGGCGTGCCGTGGTCGAACGCCATGGCAAGGGCCGCGCGCATTTTGTCGACACCGGTCACGTCGTTGAACGGATCTTTGAAGCGCACGTCCGGTGTGACGAGCGCGTCGAGTGCGCCCAGATTGTCGCGCCGGATATTCTCGAAAAACGCGACATAGGCGTCGAGCTTGTCCATCAAACCCCCGTCATGCGCCGCACGAGTTTGAAATAGAGCCCGTAGGGCAGCATGCGCAGAAACTTGAGCAGGATCGCAAAGCGGCGCGGGAACACGATTTCGAAGCTGTTGCCGGCAAGGCCTGCGACGAACGCGTCGATCGCGTCGTCGAGTTCCATCAGGAACGGCATCGGAAAATCGTTTTTGTCGGTGAGCGGCGTGCGCACAAAACCCGGATCGACGAGCTGCAGCTTGATGCCGAGCGCGTCGCATTCGAGCTTCAGCCCTTCGCACATATTGATGAGGGCGGCTTTGGTGGCCCCGTAGGCCGACGCAGTCGGCAGGCCCGAATAGCCGGCGACGGACGCGACGACCGCAATATGTCCGCTTTTGCGCGCCCGCATGGCGGCGAGCGTGGGGGCGAGCACATTGACCGTGCCCATCAGATTGATCTCGACGAGCTGGCGGAACGGGGCCACGGCAAAATCCGCCGCTCCCATCGGCAGATGCGTGCCCGCGTTGAACACGGCAAGGGCGAGCGGCCCGATCTCGGCCTCGATCCAGGCGACGGCGTTTTCGCACGCGTCCTTGTCGGTCGCGTCGAGGGCGAGCGGCACGAGGTTTTTGCCGCCCTCGGCCGCCAACGCGTCGAGGGCGGCTTGATTGCGCGCCGAGGCCACGACCGTGCGGCCTTCGCGTGCGAGGCGCAAAGCAAGGGCGCGGCCAATGCCCGACGACGCCCCGGTGATCCAGACGATTTCGCTCATGTCAGGCTTTTACGCGCAAACTGCCGCGACCGCCATCCACGCCGACGATTTGGCCCGTGATCCAGCCCGCTTTGGGCCCGAGCAAGAAGGCGCCGAGGGCGGCCGCATCGTCGGGTGCGCCGATGCGACCCAGCGGGTGCATCGCATCCATGGCTTTTTCGAGCGACGGGTTCGACAGAAACGCCGCCGCCATCTTGCTGCGTGTGAGGCTGGGCGCGATGCAATTGACGCGCACGTTGGGCGCAAGCTCGGCCGCCAGCGACAGCGACAGCGCTTCGACCGCCCCCTTGGCCGAGGCGATCACGCTGTGCTGCGGAAAGCCTTGGCCCGCCGCCACGCTCGAAAACAGCAATACCGCCCCCTTGGCCTGCGCCAACGCCGCCTGTGCCGCTTTGATCGCAAGCGCTGCCCCAATCACGTTGAGGCGATAGGCGTCGGCAAAATCGGCGGCCGTTGCGCGCGCCAGCGGCTTCAGCACGATCGAGCCCACGCACCAGGCAAGCCCGGCGATCCCGGCACCCTCAGCCGATGCCGCCGTAACGGTCGCGGCAATGCTCGCATCGTCGAGCGCGTCGAACGGGCTCGTCGTTGCGCTCAGTTCCTGGCCGAGGGCGGCAAGGGCCGGGGCGTCGCGCGCGGCCAGATGCAGGCGATGACCGTCGGCGGCGAGACTGCGCGATAGTGCTTGGCCAATGGCACCCGTGGCGCCGAAAACGAGAAAGGGGGCTTGGTTTGTCATGCCAAAGACATGGCGTGGCGGGCTGGAAAAACCATGGGTTTGGCGCTATGTTTGGGCCATGGAAAAGACACGACGCGCTTTTTTGACCTGTGCGGCTGTCGCGGCGACCGCTGGCTTGGTTGCCCCGCGCCAGGCCTTGGCCTTGCGCGTCGAAGATCTCGACGTGCCGCGCCAGCGCCTGATCCTCGATGCGTGCGAAACGCGCAATGCTCATAGCCGCGTGCTGGCCGAATTGATGGCCGAGCTCGAAGGGCGGGGTGTGGACGAAGCGCAGGCGCGCGAAACCGCCCAGCAGATGAATTGTCCGTTCTGCGGCTGTGGGCTTGCGGCAGCGGCCGCCGGCGAATTGCCGGACGCGCAGACGCCCCCGCGCTTCTAATCCCGTCGTTTTTTTGGTTTAGCGCTCGCGCGGCCGGCCGGCATAGGTGCCGGTCTGCGGCCAGATCATTTCGAGGCCGATCGGCTGGTCGCCGGGCAGCTTGCGCAAGATGGCCTTGAGGCCGATCGCGTCGGCGTAGCGCTCGGCTTCCGATTCCGCGTGGCCGCGAATGCGCCGGCGCGTGGCGCCCGGCAGGCGGTCGAAGGCGGTGCGCGCGAGCTCGAAATTGAACGGGCTTTCGTCGTCGGCCGCCGTGCGGATCGCGCGCGCCACGTGATGGTCGGGCCCCAGCAATTCGCCGACCGATTTGGACAGGATGAAGATCGCGCGCACGCGTTCGCGCGGGCGCGCGGCGGCGGCTTGGGCGCGGGGAGCGGAAGGAAGTTCTGCCATCGGACGGATCGCCTTGTTGGGCCGGTCCTACGGCAGCTGCCGTCAGGCCCGGGTCAGTTGAGTTCCGCGCGCAGCTTCTGGCGCAACACGTCGATGGGCACGCGCCGCCCGTCCATGTTGGCGCACCAGAAGGTCCACCCGTTGCATGCCGGAGCACCCATCACCGCAGCGCCAACCTGATGGATGGAGCCGCGATGATCGCCCGACGCGGTCGACGCGGAGAGCGTGCCGTCGGCCCGGATGCGCGCCGACCAGCGACCGCTAGCATCGCTTAGAACCTCGCCCGACCGCAAGAGGCCTCGTTCCACGAGCCAGCCGAACGGGATGCGCGGCTCCTCGCGCTTGGCGCGAACATTGAGAAAATCCGGATCGTCGGGCCGCGTGTCGCGGATGCGCGATGCCGCCACGTCCACGTAGGTTTCGTCGCGCTCGAAGCCGATGAAACGGCGGCCAAGGCGTTTGGCGACGGCCCCGGTGGTCCCGCTGCCAAAGAACGGATCAAGCACGGTCTCGCCGGGGCGCGTGGACGAAAGCACGGCGCGATACACGAGCGATTCGGGTTTCTGCGTCGGGTGCGCCTTTTTGCCGTCGGCCCCCTTGATGCGCTCCTGGCCGCCGCAGACCGGGATCAGCCAGTCCGAGCGCATCTGGAGCTCCTCGTTCAGCGCCTTCATGGCTTCGTAGTTGAACGTGTATTTGGATTTCTCCGAGCGTGCCGCCCAGATCATCGTCTCGTGCGCGTTGGTGAAGCGCCGGCCGCGGAAATTCGGCATCGGGTTGGTCTTGCGCCAGACGATGTCGTTGAGGATCCAGAAACCGAGATCCTGCAGCATCGCACCCACGCGGAAGATGTTGTGGTAGCTGCCGATGACCCAGATCGCCCCGTCGGGCTTCAGCGCTTTGCGCGCGGCCGAAAGCCACGCACGGCTGAACTCGTCGTAGGCGCGAAAATCGCCGATCTGGTCCCACGCATCGTCGACCGCATCGACCTTTGAGTTGTTCGGCCGATGCAGATCGCCCTTCAGCATCAGATTGTAGGGCGGGTCGGCAAAGATCATGTCGACCGAGCCTTCGGGCAGCTCCGCCATTTGCGAAATGCTGTCGCCGACGCCGATCAGGCCTTCGGGAAACTCGATGCGCTTGGGCTTGTTCATGGGGCCGCATCCTGAGTCAATGCGGATTCCCGGGTCAACAGATAAACGAATCAGAGGCTTAGTTGACCCTGGGCAAGAGGCGCGAAACTCAATCGGTGGTGGGGCGAGGGGCCGACAGCCACAATGGATTCGAGATGGGTTTTGGCGCCGTAGCCCTTGTTGCTGGCCCAACCATAGGCCGGATAGCGCCGGTCGAGCTTCGTCATGATGCGGTCGCGCACCACTTTGGCGAGAATCGACGCAGCTGCGACCGACAGCGATTTGCCGTCGCCGCCAACGAGGCCTTGCGTACGGCACGGCCAATCGCGCGGCAGTTGGTTGCCGTCGATGAGGGCGGCGTCGGGCATGAAGGGCAGATGAGCGAGTGCGCGGCGCATCGCCAGATGCGTGGCGCGCAGGATGTTGAGCCGGTCGATCTCGTGCACGCTGGCAGCCCCGATGCCGAAGGCAAGATTGCCGACATGGCGCTGCACGCGCAATTCGGCGAAGGCCGCCTCGCGCTTTGCCTCGCTGAGTTTTTTGGAATCGTCGAGCAGCCCCGCGAGGGCGGCCGGCAGCGTCGTGTCGGCAAACGCGACAGCGGCGGCGACCACTGGGCCCGCCAACGGCCCGCGCCCGGCCTCGTCGATGCCGGCCACACGCCCGCCGAGTTTGCGTTCGTAACGAAGATCCGGCACGTCGATTCGATGCTCCCTGGTTCGGCCCGCACTATACGCCGATCAGCCCGTCGGCGATCGCGGTCGAATATCGCCGCGATGGAATATCGAAACGAACGCTACGCATCGCCGCCGAGCTCTTTGAGTGCCAGGTCGATGCGTTGGTGGCGGCTTTCGTTGGCGCGCGGGTTGGCCGCCCCCCAGCGCGTGGCGCGGCGGAAATCCCGGAAGCGCTCGATGTCGAGCGGGTTGGCGGGAGCGACACTGCGCGTCTTGCCGTCGGCTCCGTCGAAGGCAACCGTACGACCGGCGAGGAAGGCTTCGAGCCGTTCGGTCGAACCGGTGCCGAACTGGTGCAGATGGCAGCCAAGTTCGATCTGGCCGCGCAGGCTGCGCGCGAACTCGGCCGCCCCGGGGCTTGCCGTTGCGATCATGCGGCGCACGGCCAAGCCGATGCGCACGAGCTTCAATCGCTCGAAGCGCGCGAGGATCGCTGCCGCCCCCGGCCAGGCCAGCAGGCGCATGCCGATGCGCTCGGCCTGGGCGCGTTCGGTTTTGGCCATCTGTGCGGTCGGTTTGGCGAAGAGCCGCTCGAGATCGACGCGCGCGGCAAGTGCGTGGGGCTGCTTCGTGTCGAGATCGAGCAGGCGCGCGCGGGCAAAAGCGGCCAGCCTTGCGCGCAATTCGGCCTGTTGGCTTAGATCCATTTGCAGGCGGCCGAGCGACAGGCCGCTTGCACCATTGTCGAGCGCAACCGCCTGGCCTGCACGCGCGCCCTCGGCCGCCGCCAAGGTTGGCTCGAGCCAGCGCACAAACTGCGGATGCAGGCCAATCCGCAGGGCGGCGCCGTTCATATTCTTTTTTTGTTCCAAAACAATATCGGCATTGCCGGGATTGAGGCCGTAAGGGCCGATGACAGCTGGCAGGCGCTGCACGCGATCTCCGCGATCCATTCTGGCGAGCAGATTTGCTTCGACTCTGTTCGTCGATATTGCCATATTGTTCTCCTAAGTGAATAAAAAGAATAATATCTAATATAGGATAATTAATCAAATTATTTTTGTGCGAGCTTGGCAAAGAGTTTTGACCCGCCGCAGGGCGGCCTATATAAACCGTGCCATTCGCACAATTCGGTACGCCTCGGTTCGATTTGCCATGGGATTGCGTCCTGGCAGACAGGGTCGAATTTTGCGTGCCGTCGCCAGGAGACTGCAAATGTCGTTGCCCTTGATGCCCAAAGCCACGGCCGTGTGGCTGGTCGAAAACACCGCGCTCAGCTTCGAGCAGATCGCCGAGTTCTGCGGCATGCATTCGCTCGAAGTGCAGGGCATTGCCGACGGCGAAGTGGCGATGGGGATCAACGGCCTCGATCCGATCGCCAACAACCAGCTCACGCGCGAAGAGATCACGCGCGCGGAAGCGGATCCGGCGGCCCGCCTCAATCTCCTGAAGGTCGATCTGCCGATGCCGGTGCAGCGCCCGAAGGGGGCCAAATACACGCCCGTATCCAAGCGCCAGGATCGCCCGGCCGCGATCGCGTGGCTGCTGCGCCACCATGCCGAGCTCGGCGATGCCGCGATCGGCAAGCTTGTGGGCACCACGAAGCCGACGATTCAGAAAATCCGCGACCGCTCGCATTTCGACATGGCCAACATCAAGCCGACCAATCCGGTCGTGCTCGGCCTGTGCAGCCAGGACGCGCTCGACGAAGCGATCGGCCGCGCCGCCCGTTCGGCCGAGCGTGCGCGCAAAGAGCAGGAACGCGCCGCCAAGCGTGCCGCCAAAGCCGCAACCGACGCCGCCGCCGCGAAGGCCGAAGCCTAAGCGTCAGGCTTCCTTCGCGTAGCCGGCGTCTTTCAAGCTCGCGCGGATTTCGTCGAGGATCGCGGGATCGTCGATCGTGGCGGGCGGCTTGTAGCTCTGCGCGTCGGCGATTTTCTGCATCGTTCCGCGCAGGATTTTGCCCGAACGCGTCTTGGGCAGGCGCTTCACGACCACGGCCTGCTTGAACGCGGCGACGGGGCCGATCTTGTCGCGCACGAGGGCCACGATCTCCGCCGTGATCGTCGCATCGGGCTTGTTGACGCCCGATTTGAGCACGACGAAGCCGAGCGGCACCTGGCCTTTCAATTCGTCGGCAACGCCGATCACGGCGCATTCGGCGACATCCGCGTGGCTTGCCAGCACTTCTTCCATCTGCCCCGTCGACAGGCGATGGCCGGCCACGTTGATCACGTCGTCGACACGGGTCATCACATAGAGATAGCCGTCTTCGTCGATATAGCCGGCATCGCCGGTTTTGTAGCAGCCTGGATATTCGGCGAGATACGCGTCGATGAAACGTTGCTCGGCGTTCCACAGCGTGGGGAACGTGCCCGGCGGCAGCGGCAGGCGGCAAACGATGGCGCCGATTTGGCCGGCCGCCAGCGCATGCCCGTCGGTGTCGAGCACAGCCACGTCCCAGCCGGGGACGGGCTTGGTCGGCGAGCCGGGCTTGATCGGGAACAGCGCACCCGTGCCGGTCGGAATGCCGAGGCAATTGGCCGCGATGGGCCAGCCGGTTTCGGTCTGCCACCAATGGTCCACGACCGGGCGCTGCAGCTTCTGCGTGGCCCAGTCGAGGGTCGCCGGATCGCAGCGCTCGCCCGCCAGAAACAGCGCGCGGAAGCCCGAAAGATCGTGTTTGGCGATGAGCAGCCCTTCGGGATCCTCTTTTCGGATCGCGCGGAATGCCGTGGGTGCGGTGAACAAGGTTTTGACGCCGTGGCTCTCGATCACGCGCCAATAGACACCCGCATCCGGCGTGCCGACGGGCTTGCCTTCGAACAGCACCGTCGTGCAGCCCGCCAGCAACGGCGCGTAGCAGATATAGGAATGGCCGACGACCCAGCCGACGTCGGAGGCCGCCCAGAAAACCTCGCCGGGCTTCATGTCGTAGATCGCCTGCATCGAATAATGCAATGCAACCGCATGCCCGCCATTGTCGCGCACCACGCCCTTGGGGGCTCCTGTGGTGCCCGATGTGTAGAGGATGTAGAGCGGGTCGGTCGCCAGCACGGGCACGCAATCGGCGGGTGCGGCGGCGGCGACCGCTTCGGCCCAGTCGCGGTCGCGGCCCGGAACGAGGGCGCAGGCAAGCTGGGGACGCTGCAGGATGAGGCACGCCGAAGGTTTGTGTTTGGCGATGGCGATCGCGGCGTCGAGCAATGGCTTGTAGGGGACGATTTTGGCGCCTTCGATGCCGCACGAGGCCGACAGAATAGCCTTGGGCGTGCAGTCGTCGATGCGCACGGCAAGCTCGTTGGCGGCAAAACCGCCGAACACGACCGAATGCACGGCCCCCAGTCGCGCGCAGGCCAGCATCGCCACGAGCGCTTCGGGCACCATTGGCATATAGACGATCACGCGGTCGCCTGCGGCCACACCCGCTTCTTTGAGCGCACCGGCGAGTGCCGCGATTTTCGCCTGCATCTCGACATAGGTGAAACGCGCGATGGTGCCGGTCACGGGGCTGTCGTAGATCACGGCAAGGCGCTGGCCGTGGCCAGCGGCGACATGGCGGTCGATCGCGTTCCAGCACGTGTTGAGCAGGCCGCCCGGAAACCAGCGCGCGACCGGCTTGGCATCGGCATCGAGCACGCGCTCGAAGGGGCGGATCCAGTCGATGCCCTGCGCGATCTCGCCCCAGAACCCCTCCGGATCGCGTCGCGAACGGCTGTGGATTTCGGCGTAAGTTGCCATCGGTCGCGTTCCCCCTGCTGTCGTGCGTCTCTTGTTTGGCGCTTTGAGCTTTGCCTCCGAACCTTGCCCGGAACTGCCGCGATTGGGAAGGGCCGGGCGGCCCCCCGAA
Organism: Telmatospirillum sp.; assembly: GCA_020248985.1. GTDB lineage: Bacteria > Pseudomonadota > Alphaproteobacteria > CACIAM-22H2 > CACIAM-22H2 > Tagaea. The sequence goes on from JADCGL010000020.1 coordinate 174,638, forward strand.
AACGAGGTGCGGCATAGCGCCGCAGGGGGTGCGCAAAAGGGCGGTTTTGGCCTTGTTTTCTGCGGTTTGGCGCCCGGATCGCCGCTATCGGCCCGCGGCCATGCCGGGGGCCGTATGCGCAGTTGAGATTGTCACGCTATGTCGTGTACGTTGACCCCGGTTCGCACGGACTCCGGTTCGCCGGTGCCGTGCGGCTGAACGCAAAAAAACGTCGATCCGGCACTCATCCGAAACAATAGGCAGGCCATGTTCTCGACCGCTTCGATCCGATCGCGCGCCGCTCTTCTTCTTTTGCCGCTGCTGCTGCTCGCCTTTCCGGCGGATGCCAGCCAGCCGCTGCCCTGGCAGCTCGGCATGCAGCCGGCCGCCACGCCGGTCAAAGAATTCATCGGCTCGTTCCACAACATGCTGCTTGTGATCATCACGCTGATCACGATTTTCGTTTTGGCGCTGCTGCTCTACACGATCGTGCGCTTCCGCGCTTCGGCCAACCCGACGCCGTCCAAGACCACGCACAACACGATGCTCGAGATCGCCTGGACGCTGGTGCCGGTGCTGATCCTCGTCGTGATCGCGGTCCCGTCCTTCCGACTCATCTATTTCGCCGACAAGGCGCCCAACGCCGACTTCACGCTGAAGGTGACGGGCCATCAATGGTACTGGAGCTACGAATATCCGGACCACGGCGAATTCCAGTTCGACAGCTACATGGTGGCCGACGCCGACCTGAAGCCGGGCCAGACGCGCCTGCTCGAGGTCGACAACCGCACTGTGGTGCCGGTGGGCTCGACCGTGCGCGTCGTGATCGCGGGCGTGGACGTTATCCACTCCTGGTTCGTGCCGGCCCTCGGCGTGCAGAAATACGCGATGCCGGGCCGCTTGAACGAGATCTGGTTCCGCGTCGACAAGCCCGGCGTCTATTACGGCCAGTGCAACCAGATCTGCGGCGTGAACCATGCCTTCATGCCGATCGCCGTCGAAGCGGTCGATCAGCCCACCTTCGAGCGCTGGGCGGCCGAAGCCAAGCGCCGCTTCGCCGACAGTGGCCTGCCGCCTTTGTCGGTGGCTGAAGTCATGGCCCTCGAAGCGCCGCGCGTGGCGCTGAACCAAGCCAAGTAAGCCTCTTCTCCCTCTCCGCATCTCGAACTCTCGCGCCAAGGACACCATTGCAATGAGCGCAACCGCACACGCAGCCGGACACGACGACCATCACGACCACACGCCCACGGGCTGGCGGCGCTGGGTCTATTCGACCAACCACAAAGACATCGGGACGATGTATCTCGTCTTCTCGATCGTGGCCGGTCTCCTGGGCGGTGCGGCCTCGATCCTGATGCGTCTGGAACTCGCGCATCCGGGCGTGCAGTACGTGGCCGACGGCCACCAATGGAACATGATCATCACCGCGCACGGCCTGATCATGGTGTTCTTCGTCGTTATGCCGGCCTTGATCGGCGGCTTCGGCAATTGGCTGATCCCGATGATGTGCGGTGCGCCCGACATGGCCTTCCCGCGCATGAACAACATCAGCTTCTGGCTGCTGCCCCCGGCCTTCCTGCTGCTGATCGGCTCGGCCGTTCTGGGCGGCGGTGCGGGCGTGGGCTGGACGATCTATCCGCCGCTGTCGAACGCGCAGTACCATCCTGGTGCGGCGATGGACATGGCGATCCTGTCCCTGCACGTGGCGGGCGCTTCCTCGATCCTGGGGGCCATCAACTTCATCACCACGATCTTCAACATGCGCACGCCGGGCATGACGATGCACCGCATGCCGCTGTTCTTGTGGGCGATGCTGCTGACGGCGTTCCTTCTGGTGCTGTCGCTGCCGGTGCTCGCGGGTGCGATCACCATGCTGCTGACCGACCGCAATTTCGGCACGCATTTCTTCGAGCCGGCCGGCGGCGGCGATCCGGTGCTGTTCCTGCACCTGTTCTGGTTCTTCGGCCACCCGGAAGTCTACATCATGATTCTGCCGGCCTTCGGCATCATCAGCCACGTCATCTCGACCTTCTCGAAGAAGCCGATCTTCGGCTATCTCGGCATGGCCTATGCGATGACGGCGATCGGCGTAGTCGGCTTCGTCGTGTGGGCGCACCACATGTATACGGTCGGTCTCGACGTCGATACGCGCGCCTATTTCACGGCCGCCACGATGGTCATCGCCGTGCCCACAGGCGTCAAAATCTTCTCGTGGATCGCCACCATGTGGGGCGGGTCGATCGAATTCAAGGTGCCCATGCTGTGGGCGGTTGGCTTCATCTTCCTGTTCACGCTGGGCGGGGTCACGGGCGTGGTGCTGTCGAACGCAGGTGCCGACATTGCCCTCCACAACACCTACTACGTCGTGGCGCATTTCCACTATGTGCTGTCGTTGGGTGCGGTGTTCGGCATTTTCTGCGGCTTCTTCTACTGGTGGCCCAAAATGACCGGGACGATCTTCCCGGAAAGCTGGGGCAAGTTGCATTTCTGGCTCACCTTCATCGGCGTGAACCTCACCTTCTTCCCGCAGCACTTCCTCGGGCTCGCCGGCATGCCGCGCCGCATTCCGGACTATCCGGACGCGTTCGCGGGCTGGAACCTCGTCTCGTCGTGGGGCTCCTATCTTGCCTTCGGCGCCACGCTGATGTTCGTCGTGATGACGATCGTGGTGCTGCGTTCGGGCAAGCGCGTCACGGAAGCCAATCCGTGGGGACCGCATGCCGACACGCTCGAATGGACGGTGCCGTGCCCGGCGCCGCACCACACGTTCGAAGAACTGCCGAAATTCGCGCCGGCAAACACGCACTAAGCGGCGAACGGGGAAAGTACGGCAATGTCCGCAGACGGTGGCTACGAAGCAACGCTGAACCCGGCGCTTGATGCGCCGGGGCTCGGCGCGTCCGCGGCATCCGGCGGCGTTGCCGATTTTGTGGCGCTGCTGAAGCCGCGCGTGATGAGCCTGGTGGTGTTCACAGGCCTTGTGGGGTTGATGCTTGCCCCGCCGAGCCTGCACCCGTTCGAGGCTGCGGTTGCGGTCGTGTGCATCGCCGTTGCCGCCGGGGCCGCCGGTGCGATCAACATGTGGTACGACGCCGACATCGACGCGTTGATGCGGCGCACGGCCACGCGCCCCATCCCGGCGGGCCGCGTCGATCCGTCGGAGGCTTTGGCCTTCGGCGTCGTGCTTTCGATCGCGTCGGTCGTGACGATGATTTTGGCGACCAATCTGGTGGCGGGCGCATTGCTGGCCGGTTCGATCGCCTTCTACGTTTTCATCTACACGATGTGGCTCAAGCGCAGCACGCCGCAGAACATCGTGATCGGCGGGGCTGCCGGCGCCTTCCCGCCGATGATCGGCTGGGCGGCCGCGACCGGCGACGTGACCCTCGCCCCGATCGTCCTGTTCGCGATCGTGTTCATGTGGACGCCGCCGCATTTCTGGGCGCTCGCTCTGTTCGGCTGCCGCGACTACGCCAAGGCCGGCGTGCCGATGCTGCCGGTGGTGGCCGGCAAGCCCGAGACGCGCCGCCAGATCGTGATCTATTCGGTTTTGATGGCGCCCCTGGGCGTGGCCCCCTATGCGCTGGGTTTGGTCGGTCCCATCTATGCCGCGGCCGCGACCGTGCTGGGCCTCGTGTTCGTCGCCGGTGCCTTCGCCGTGTGGCGCGACGGCAAAGCGGAAGGTGCGGATGCGCCGGACTTCGCCGAGCCGGCCGCGCGCCGCCTGTTCGGCTATTCGATCGTCTATCTGTTTCTGCTGTTCGGGCTCATGATCTTCGATCGCGTGCCCTACGCTGGCGGGGCCTTCTGATGGACGAAGCGCCGAAGGTCGCCCCTGATTTCGAAAAGCGCCGCCGCGCCAAAAACGTCGCGATCGCATTGACGCTCGCCGGTTTCTGCGCGCTATTCTACGCCATCACCGTCGTCAAGATGATCAAATGAGCGCTGAACCTGCCCCCAACAACGCCGCCCAACAGCGCCGCGCGACCGGCCTTGCCGTCGCCGGCATCGGGCTCGGCATGCTGGCGTTGGCTTTTGCCGCCGTGCCGCTTTATCGGCTGTTTTGCCAGATCACCGGCTTCGGCGGCACGCCGCTTGTCGCGACGGCGGCACCTGCCCAGCTCGGCACGCGCCAAGTGACCGTGCGGTTCGATGCCAATGTGATGGGCGGACCGCAGGCATTGGGCTGGCGCTTCCAAGCGCCGTCGTCGGTCAAGGTCACGACCGGCGAAGAGCATCTGATCTTCTTCACGGCCGCCAATCGCGGTGCGGAAGCTTCGACCGGTACGGCGACGTTCAACGTGACGCCGCTCAAAGCCGCCCCTTATTTCCAGAAGATCGCGTGCTTCTGCTTCACCGAGCAGACGCTGGCACCCGGCGAATCGATGTCGATGCCGGTGTCGTTTTTCGTCGATCCGGCGATCGAAAACGACATCAACATGCGCGACGTGACGACCATCACGCTGTCCTACTCGCTGTACCGCGCGGCCGACCAGGCGAAACTGGCGGCGGCGACACCCAACTGAGGAACCACGAACATGGCCCAGACCTCCGCCCACGGGAGCAAGCACCCTTACCATCTGGTCGAACCGAGCGGCTGGCCGGCCTTCGGCGCGCTGTCCGCTTTGGTGCTCGCCACGGGCGCGTTGCTGGTGATGCATCCCGACCTGTTCGGCGCGAGCTCGGAAGCCTTCTTCAAGGCTTTGGGTCCCTGGAAACTCGTGCTCGGCTTCGCGATGGTGCTGTTCACGATGTACGGGTGGTGGCGCCAGGTCATCCACGAAAGCATGACCAAGGGCCTGCATTCGCCGGTCGTGCGGCTGGGCCTCCGCTACGCGATGGTGCTGTTCATCGCGTCGGAAGTGATGTTCTTCGTCGCGTTCTTCTGGTCCTACTTCCATTTCTCGTTCTATCCGGCCCTGCACACGATCGGCCAGGTGTGGCCGCCCAAGGACATCGTCACGTTCGATCCCTGGGATCTCCCGTTCCTCAACACGCTGATCCTGCTGACCTCGGGGGCGACCGTGACGTGGGCGCACCATTCGCTGATCGAAGGCAACCGCCAGGGCCTGATCTGGGGTCTCGTGGCGACCGTGGCACTCGGCATCGCGTTCACGGCCTGCCAGGCCTACGAATACAGCCACGCGGCTTTCTCGTTCGACGCCAACGCCTATTCGTCGGTGTTCTTCATGGCGACGGGCTTCCACGGCTTCCACGTGCTCGTCGGCACGATCTTCTTGGCCGTGTGCCTTGTGCGCGCGATCAAGAACCAGTTCACGCCGGAGCGCCATTTCGGTTTCGAAGCGGCCGCTTGGTACTGGCATTTCGTCGACGTCGTGTGGCTGTTCCTGTTCGCGGTCATCTACGTGGCGGGCGAAGGCCCCAACAGCCTGCCGGGCCACGGCCCGTGGTCGAGCTAATCGCCGCGCACGTTTTTCGCAACCCGGGCACCGTCGATGTTTGACCGGTTCTTCGCCGGCTTCCAGCCGCGCCTGGTGCCGACCCTGCTGAGCCTGCCCGGTGTTGTGATCCTGTTCGGGCTCGCCGGGTGGCAGTTCTCGCGCCATATCGAACGCGAAGCCGAAAACGATTTTCGTGCGGGCCGTCTGGCGCTGGCCGCGGTCGATGTCGATGCGGCGATGGCCGATCCGGCGGCGCATCGTTTTCGCCGCGTGACGGTCGAAGGCACCTTCGCGCACGACAAAGAGCTGTACGTCTACGCGCGCTCGCTGCGCGGCAACGAAGGGTTCTATGTGGTGACCCCGTTGCTGCGCGAGGGCAAACCCGCCGTGCTCGTCAATCGCGGCTGGGTCAGCAAGGATCTGCGCAGTGCTAGCTTGCGCGCCGAAGGCCAACTCGCGGGCGTGCAGCGCGTCGAGGGCATTCTGCGCGACGAGCCGCGCCGCGGCCCCTGGATGCCGGACAACGAGATCGCCTCGAACCAATGGTTCTGGTTCGATCTGCCGGCGATGCAGAAGGTCGCGTCTTTGCCCGCGATGCTGCCGGTCTATGTCGAAGCCGATCTCGAGCCGCGCAATCCGGGCGGCTGGCCGCGCGGCGGCCAGACCCAGATTCAATTGCCGCGCCCGCATCTGCAGTACGCGTTCACATGGTTCTGCCTCGCGATCGCGTTGGCGGCCGTCTATCTCCTGTCGCAGAGGCGCAAGCCATGAACGCCTACACGCATCTCGAAGCGCGCTTCAAGCGCATGAATCTGGTGCGCGACGCGATCGCGATGCTGGAATGGGATGCCGCCGCCATGATGCCGGACGGCGGCTCGGATGCGCGCGCCGACCAGCTTGCAGCCCTGAAGCTCGTCGTGCACGAGCAGGCGACGTCGCCGGCCCTCGCCGAATTTCTCGATGCGGCGGGCGAAGGGCAGGGGCTTGATGCGTGGCAGCGCTCGAATTTGCGCGAGATGAAGCGCAGCTTCGTGCACGCGACCGCTTTGCCCGCCGACCTTGTCGAAGCGCAGTCGCGCGCGGTCTCCACATGCGAGATGCGCTGGCGCACCGCGCGCAAGGAAAACGACTTCAAAGGCCTGCTGCCGGATCTGCAGCGTGTCCTCGATCTCGCGCGCGAAGAAGCGCAGATCAAGGCGCAGAAATTCGGCTGCAGCCTCTACGACGCGCTGCTCGACGCCTACGAGCCCGGCGGCAAGTCGGCTGCGATCGACGCGATCTTTGCCGATCTCGCGACGTTCCTGCCCGGTTTCATCGATGCGGCTTTGGAGCGCCAAGCGCGTAAGCCCGCCGCCATTCCGTTCGACGGGCCGTTCCCGGCTGCGACGCAAACCAAGCTTGCCGCCGAGTTGATGGCGGCCGTCGGTTTCGATTTTGCGCATGGCCGCCTCGATACGAGCCACCACCCGTTCTGCGGCGGCGTGCCGGACGATGTGCGCCTCACGACGCGTTGGGACGAGGCGGATTTCGCCAAGGGCCTGATGGGCGTCATGCACGAGACCGGGCATGCGATGTACGAGCGCGGCCTGCCGCTCAAATGGCGCCACCAGCCGGTCGGGTTCGCGCGCGGCATGAGCGTGCATGAGAGCCAATCGCTGCTGGTGGAGATGCAGGCCGCGCGCAGCGACGCGTTCTTGGCCTATCTCGCCCCCAAGGCAGCGGCGGCGTTCGGCAAGTCGGGCCCGGCCTGGACGGTCGAGAATTTCGCGCGCGTCTATCGCCGCGTGCAGCGCGGCCTCATCCGTGTGGATGCCGACGAGGCGACGTATCCCGCCCACGTGATCCTGCGCTACCGGCTCGAGCGCGCGATGATCGAGGGCCGTCTGGCGCTCCGCGATCTGCCGGGGGCGTGGAACGACGGCATGCGCGAGCTTGTGGGCACCGTCCCGCCCGACGATCGCGACGGCTGCCTGCAGGATATTCATTGGCCCGGCGGGGCCTGGGGCTATTTCCCGACCTACACGCTGGGGGCGATGACGGCCGCCCAATTGTTCGACGCCGCCAAGCGTGCGGACCCGAACATCGTGCCGTCGATCGGCAAGGGCGATTTCGCCCCGCTGATGGCGTGGCTGCGCAAGAACGTGCACGAACAAGGCTCGCATCTCGACACCGATGCGCTGCTGGTCAAGGCCACCGGCAAGACGCTGGACGCCGAAATTTTCAAAGCGCACCTTAAGGCGCGCTATCTCGACGCCTGACGCGCGCCTTATCGACGGAGACGAACAAGCTCGTGCGCTACATTTCGACCCGCGGCCAAGCGCCCTCTCTTGCCTTCGACGACGTGCTGCTCGCCGGCCTCGCGCGCGACGGCGGGCTCTATGTGCCGGAAGCCTGGCCGCAATTTTCGCAAGCCCAATGGCGTGCTTTGCGCGACCGGCCCTATGCGGAGATCGCGGCCGCCGTGTTGCGCCCGTTCGTGGGCGGTACCATTGCGGATGCCGATCTTGAGCGCCTTGCGACCGAAACCTATGCAGGTTTCGGTCATCCGGCGGTTGCCCCGTTGAAGCAGCTCGGGCCGGGCCTGTGGACGATGGAATTGTTCCACGGGCCGACGCTGGCGTTCAAAGACTATGCGCTGCAGCTCGTCGGCCGCCTGTTCGACCATGTGCTGGCAGCCAAGGGTACGCGCGTGATGGTCGTCGGTGCGACCTCGGGCGATACCGGGCCCGCCGGCATCGCCGCCTGCATGGACCGTGCGGCGGTCGATATCGTGATGCTGCATCCAAACGGGCGCACCTCGCCCGTGCAGCGCCGCCAGATGACGACCGTGCTGTCGGCCAATGTGCGCAACATCGCGCTCGAAGGCACGTTCGACGACTGCCAGGACGCGGTCAAAGCCCTGTTCAACGACCTCGAATTCCGCGACCGCTACAATCTGTCGGCCGTCAATTCGATCAACTGGGCGCGCGTGGCTGCCCAGATCGTCTATTACGCGCATGCCGCCTTGTCGCTGGGTGCGCCCGACCGCACCGTCGATTTCTGCGTTCCGACAGGCAATTTCGGCAATGTGCTGGCGGCTTACGGCGCCAAGCGCATGGGTCTGCCCGTGGGCCGCATGATCGTCGCGACCAACCGCAACGACATCATGGCGCGCACGGTCGCCACGGGCCGCATGGCGCTCGAAGCCGTCGCCCCCACGGTGTCGCCGTCGATGGACGTGCAGATCTCGTCGAATTTCGAGCGGCTGATGTTCGAGCTCAATGCGCGCGACGGCGCCGCCACCGCCGCCATGATGGCGAAGTTCCGCGCCGACGGGCGGCTGGAATTCGCCCCTTCGCAGCATGCCGATCTCGCGGCCGAGTTCGATGCCGGCGCCTGCGACGAAGCGGCCACGCTTGCCGAAATCGGCGCAACCTACCGCACGACGGGCGAACTCATCGATCCGCACACGGCCGTTGCGCTGCACGTGGCGCGCAAAGCACGGCGGGGCAACAACCCGGTCGTGGTCGCATCGACGGCACACCCGGCGAAATTCCCCGATGCGGTCGAGCGTGCCACCGGCGTGCGCCCGGCTTTGCCGCCGCGTCTGGCCGATCTGTTCGACCGGCCCGAGCGCGTCGAAGTGCTGCCCAATGATCTGGCGCGCATCAAGCAGGTCGTCTCCGACCTTGCATCGAGGACAAAATGAGCGTGCGCGTCGAAAGTCTCGCCAATGGCCTGCGCGTGGCAAGCGACCGCATGGACCAGGTCGAAACCGTTTCGGTCGGCCTCTATGTGGGGGCGGGCACGCGCCACGAGCCGGCAGCACTCAACGGTGTGGCGCACATGCTCGAGCATATGGCGTTCAAAGGGACCGCGCGCCGCGACGCCAAGGCGATCGCCGAAGAGATCGAAAATGTCGGCGGATTCATGAACGCGCATACGGGCCGCGAGCAAACTGCCTACTACATCAAATGTCTCAAGCAGGATTTCGACTTGGCGCTCGACATCCTTGCCGACATCTTCTTGAACTCGACCTACGACCCGGCCGAATTCGAGCGCGAGCGCGGCGTGATCCTGCAGGAGCTCGGCCAAGTCGAAGACACGCCCGACGACGTGATCTTCGACCGCTTCCAGGAAACGGCCTATGCGGGCCAAGCCCTCGGCCGACCCGTTTTGGGCACGGCCGACATCATCCGCAAATTGCCGCGCCAAGCCGCCCTCGATTGGCGTTCTTCGATTTATGCGCCGAGCAATGTCGTGCTGGCAGCGGCCGGCAATTTCGATCCCGCCCATCTTGCCAGCCGTGCGGATGCGCTGCTGGGCGGTTGGCGTGCCAACGGTGCAGCGCTCAACGAAGTCGCGCGCTACACGGGCGGCGAGTTCCGCGACGACAGCGATCTCGAGCAAGCGCATCTGGTGCTGGGTTTCCCAGGCGTGGGTTTCGCCGACCCCGATTATTGGGCCGTGCAAGTGCTGGCGACGATGCTGGGGGGCGGCATGTCGTCGCGTCTGTTCCAGGAAATCCGCGAAAAGCGCGGCCTGTGCTATTCGATCTCGGCGCACGCCGCCTCGTTCGCCGACGGCGGCATGTTCGATATCTACACAGGTACGGGCGAAACCGAGATGGCCGAGCTCATTCCGGCCCTCGCCGACCAATTGCGCGGTGCACGCGCCAAGGCAAGCGACGCCGAATTGCGCCGCGCGAAGGCGCAGATGCGCGCCGGACTTTTGATGTCGCTCGAGAGTACCAATGCGCGCATGGATGCGCTCGGCGCCAATCTGCTGATTTTCGGGCGCGACATCACGCCCGAGGAAGTGACCGCGAAGGTCGAGGCCGTATCGCACGAGGATCTGATGCGCGTGGCCGCACGCATCTTTGCCGGCCGCCCGACCTTGGCGGCCTTGGGGCCGCTTGCCCATCTCGAAAGTCTCGAAAAAATCGCGGCTCGAATCGCCGCGTAAGCTTTCTAGGCGTGGCCGGCTTCGCCCGAGAGGCGGCTCAAATCGACGCCGAGCCGGCCGATAGCGCGCTGCCACAGCGTGTCGAGCCCCTGGTCGAACACAAGATCGGCGTCGGCCGGCACGGTGAGCCAGCCATTGCGCTGGATCTCGCCCTCGAGCTGGCCCGCCGACCAGCCCGCACAGCCGAGTGCAAGCAGCGAGCGCTGCGGCCCGTCGCCGATGGCGAGTGCCTTCAGAATGTCGATGGTCGCCGTCAGCGCAATGCCCGGCATCACGCGCATCGAGCCGTCATGCATGTAGTCGTCCGAATGCAGCACGAAACCGCGGCCCGACTCGACCGGCCCTCCGGAGCGCAGCAGGATTTGGCGCGTGCGCGGGCTGCTCGGGATTTCGAGCTGTTCGAGAAGGTCGGGGAAGCTCATCTGCTCGAACGGCCGGTTGATCACCAAGCCCATGGCGCCGTCGGGATTGTGCGCGCACATGTAGATGACCGAGCGCTCGAAGCGGGAATCGGACATTGAGGGCATCGCGACCAACAGATGCCCGGCGAAGAAGGTCGGAATCTCGATGCGTGTGCGTGCCATATCCAATATAGAATAGCACAGCTTCGGACGAATTTGCAGGCTTGCCGAGGAACCGAATTGACGCGTTTCAGACTGTGGATATTGCTGGGGCTTTTGCTGCTCGCACACCCGGATGCGGCACGCGCGGCCGCGTCCGATTGGGTGCGCCATCCCGAGATTGCGATGCGTCTGGTCGCCGCCAATTCGGGTACGGGCACGCAAGGCGCCGTCGGCTTGGGTCTCGAGATGCAGCTGGCCCCCGGCTGGAAAACCTATTGGCGCTCGCCCGGCGATGCGGGCTTGCCGCCGACCGTCGATTGGGCGGGCTCGGACAATCTGGCAAACGCAACATTGCGTTTTCCCGTGCCCGAGCGTTTTACGCTGTTCGGGCTCGAAACCTACGGCTACGGCGGCACGGTCATTCTGCCGATCGAAGCGGCGCTGCAAACGCCCGGCGAAGCGTTGCGCGTGCGCGCGGGCGTCGATGTGCTGGTGTGCGAGGTCGTGTGCATTCCCTATCGCGCCGAGCTTGCCCTCGACCTTGCCGCCGGGCTGGGCGTGCCGTCGGCGCAGGCGCATGATTTGGCGCGTTTTGCCTCTTCCGTCCCGCCGGTCGATGCGGCTGGTGGCGGCGTCAACGGACTTGCGATCGAAACGGCCGATCTGCGCGCCGGTCCGCCCGCGTCGCTGCTCGTGCAGGTGCGCGCCGAGCCGCCGCTGGCGGCCCCCGATATCTATGTCGAAGGTCCGCCGGGTTGGAGCTTTGCCAAACCCATCGTGCAATTTTCCGAGGGCGGCCGACTTGCCACGATGATCGTGCCCGCAGCCGCCGGGCCGGGAGCCGAGAAACTCGGCGGCGGCAATGTGACCTTCACGCTGGTTGATCGCGGTCGCGCGGTCGAGCGCATGCTTGCGCTGGGCACGGCTCCGCCGGCCGCTTTGTCGGGCTCGCTGCTGGCGATGCTGGCGGTCGCGTTGCTGGGCGGCCTCGTGCTCAATCTGATGCCGTGCGTGCTGCCGGTCCTTGCCATGAAGCTTGCAGGGCTCGTGGCGCATGCGCAGCAAGACCGACGTGCGACGCGCCTCTCGTTCCTCGCGACGGCAGCCGGGATCGTGGTGGCGTTTGCGATCCTTGCGGCAAGTCTCGTGGGCCTCAAAGCGGCGGGCGAGGCGGTCGGCTGGGGGCTGCAATTCCAGCAGCCGTGGTTCCTGGCCGCGATGGCGCTGGTGCTCGTCGGTTTCGCCGCCAATCTCTGGGGCTGGTTCGATATCCCGCTGCCGGCCGCATTGGGGCGCGTCGGCGATCCCAAATTCGGCGGGTCGTTTGCGACCGGCCTGTTTGCAACGCTGCTCGCCACCCCCTGCTCGGCGCCCTTTGTCGGCACCGCCGTCGGGTTTGCGCTGGCGCAAGGGCCGGTCGAGATTTTTGCGATCTTCATCGCACTTGGCCTCGGGCTCGCGGCCCCTTATCTCGCCGTCGCGGCAGCACCAGGGCTTGCCCAGGTTTTGCCGCGCCCGGGGCGCTGGATGGGCGTGCTGCGCGCGGTACTGGGCCTTGCCCTCGTCGGCACGGCCGCGTGGCTTGCGAGCGTGTTGGCGGCCCAGCTCGGGCTTGCGGCGGCGCTGGCACTGGCTTTGGCCCTGGTCGGGCTTGCCCTCGGTCTGTTTCTGTTGCGCGCGCGCCGGCATGTGCGGCTGCGCGTGTGGCTCGCAAGCCTGTGCGTGTTTGTGGCCGTCGCGGTCCCGCCGCGCCTCGCCACTGCACCGGCCAGCGCCTTGGCCGCCGATCCTGCGATCGCGTGGGTCGCGTTCGACCGCACCGAGATCGACCGCGCGGTCGCTGCCGGGCGCGTGGTTTTCGTCGATGTGACGGCCGATTGGTGCGTCACCTGCCAGGTCAACAAGCGCCTCGTGGTGTCGCGCCCGCCCGTCCTCGACCGGCTGCAGAGCGGCGGCGTGGTCGCGATGCGCGCCGACTGGACGCGGCCCGACGCGCGCATTTCGGCCTATTTGGCCAGTTTCGGACGCTACGGCATCCCGTTCAACGCGGTCTACGGACCCGGTGCGCCGGGCGGCATCGCACTGCCCGAATTGCTGAGTGCCGACGCCGTTCTCGCCGCCCTTGCCCAGGCCGCCGCCCCCGTTGCAATCTCGCGAGCACCCCTCTAAATCCTTCTTCCGTACCCTTTCCCCGAAAGCCGCCCCCTTAGGGGGCGAAAGGACACTCCCATGACGATCAAGGCAGGCGACAAGGTTCCGGCAGTGAAGCTGAAATCGATGACCAAGGACGGCATCAAGGATTTCACGACCGACGACATCTTCAAGGGCAAGAAGGTTGCGATCTTCGGCCTGCCCGGCGCCTTCACGCCGACCTGCTCGGCCAAGCACCTGCCGGGCTTCGTCAACCACTACGACGCGCTGAAGGCCAAGGGCGTGGACACCGTCGCGTGCGTGTCGGTCAACGACGCGTTCGTGATGGACGCTTGGGGCAAGGCGCAGAATGTCGGCGACAAGGTCATGATGCTGGCCGACGGCAACGCCGATTTCGCCAAAGCGCTCGGCATCGAGATGGACGGCACGGGCTTCGGCATGGGCCTGCGCATGAAGCGCTTCTCGATGTACGTGGTGGACGGCGAAGTGAAGACCTTCAACCTCGAAAAGCCGGGCGCATTCGAAGTCTCGAACGTCGAGACGATGCTGACGCAAGTCGGCTGATCCGCCGACCTCTTTGTACCCCGAACGCCGACCGTGCTCGACGCACGGTCGGCGTTTTCGTTTCTAGTTCCCGCGCGTGGCGGCGATGGCACCGCGCGCGAGCGCGTCGGCGCGTTCGTTTTCGGCGTGGCCGGCATGGCCTTTTATCCATCGCCATTCGACGTCGTGCGGCTCGGCCGCCGCGAGCAAGGCCTGCCACAGATCGACGTTTTTGACCGGCTTCTTGTCGGCTGTTTTCCAACCGCTGCGCTTCCAGCCATGCACCCATTTGGTGATGCCGTCGCGCACATAGACGCTGTCGGTCCACAGCCGCACGCGCGCGGGCCGTTTGAGCGCTTTGAGCGCTTCGATCGCGGCCATCAATTCCATGCGGTTGTTGGTGGTCGGGTTTTCGCCGCCCGACAATTCCTTTTCGATGCCGCGAAAGCGCAGCAACGCTCCCCAGCCGCCGGGGCCCGGATTGCCGCTGCACGCCCCATCGGTGAAAATCTCGACCGTACCGTCGGCCGCGTTGTCGCCTTCGCTCACTTGGGCTCCAGCAGGATTTCGGCTTCGACGTCGATGCGCACGCTGGTACGGCCGGGCTCGGCGACGGGTGCATGGGCCGCATCGGCCATTGCGACGGCGGCGCGCATGGCCAGACGCGGCTGCGGCACGGCGCCGCCGGTTTCGCCGATGCGGATCGTGCGGATTGCAGCCACGCGCCTGTCGAGGGCGGCCGCAACGCGGGCGGCGCGCGATTGCAGGCGTGCCAGCGCTTCTTCTGTCAGCGCGTCTTGGGCGGCGCGAGCCGCCTCGCGCGTGAGGTCGAAGCCCATGCCCGAAATCGCCAGACCGGTTTCCTGCAAGCCGCCGACGAGGGCGAGCAACGAAGCCGCATCGGACGAAATCAGATCAAGTGTGGCGACCGCACGCCAGCGCACGGGCCGGCCCTGCACGCGCTCTTCGTTGGCCCATGCCCCGCCGGTCTGGACCGCTACGCCGGCAACGGTTTTGGCGCGCGCGACCGCGGCTTCCATGCGCCGATTGGTTTCGGCTTGTGCGGCGGCGGCCGTCGCCGCACTCGCCTCTGCGCGCAGCGACACGGTGAGCCTGTCTTGCGTGAGTTCGCGTTCGGCCGACTCGCTCAAGGTCAGCACTGTCTGCGCGTCCGCCGCAGCGGCAAACGCAAAGAGCAGCAGGGCCGCAATCCGACATTTCACGCGGTCTCTCCGTTTTCGATGCCGTAGGCGGCAAGATTGCCGGCCCCGGCATGGAAGCGCAGCTTGCGCGCATATTCGAGCGGGTCTTTGGGTTTGACGAAAGCGCCCGGCGGATGGTTGAGCCAATCGTAGAGGCGCGTGAGCAAAAACCGCAGTGCCGAGCCGCGCGCGAAAATCGGCAGGGCGGCAAGCTCCTCGGGCGAAAGCTTGCGCGCGCGCGCATAGCCCGCCACAAGGCGGCGCGCTTTGGTCGCGTTGAAAGCGCCGTCGGCTTCGAAGCACCAGGCATTAAGGCAAATCGCCAGATCGTAAGCGAGGAAATCGTTGCATGCGAAATAGAAGTCGATCATGCCCGAAAACGCGTCGTCGAGGAAAAACACGTTGTCGGGAAACAGATCGGCGTGGATCACGCCGAAGGGCAATTCCTTGGGCCAGCTGCGCTCGAGATGGTCGAGTTCGCGTGCCAGCGCGTCAGCGAGGCCCGTCTCGACCGTGTCGGCGCGGGGTCGGCACGCTTCGAACAGCGGCCGCCAGCCGGCGGGCCCGAGCGCGTTGGCGCGTTTGATCGCAAAATCTTGCCCGGCCAAGTGCAGGCGTGCCAGCGCTTCGCCCACGGGTGCGCAATGCGCGAGCGTCACGCGTCGCGGCCACACGCCGGCGAGGAAACTCACGATCGCGGCCGGCCTGCCGCACAATTCGCCGAGCACGGCGCCGTCGGTGCGGTGGATCGGCGTGGGGCAGGCAAGGCCCTTGGCGGCCAGATGGTCCATGAGACCGAGAAAAAACGGCAGATCGCCAAGCTTCACGCGCTTTTCGTAGAGCGTAAGGATGTAGCGTCCCTGCGTCGTCTCGAGCAGAAAGTTCGAATTTTCCACGCCTTCGGCGATGCCGCGATAGCCCCGGAGTCCGCCGATAGCATAGTGACCCAGAAAGGCCGCCAGCGCATCGTCGTCCACTTCGGTATAGACAGCCATCTTGGCGCGCTCAATCTTCGAGGATGCGCGGCAGATTGAAATGCACGTCTTCGCGCGCCGTGACGACCTCTTCGATCGTCACGCTGTAGCGTTCCCGTGCTGCGGCCAGCGTTTCCTGCACGAGGATCTCAGGCGCCGACGCGCCCGCCGTGATGCCCATCCGCCGCAAGGGCCCGAGGGCTGCCCAGTCGATGTCGGCAGCGCGCTGGACGAGATGCGCGTTGCGGCAGCCTGCTTTGCGCGCAACTTCGACCAACCGCATCGAGTTCGACGAGTTGGGCGAGCCCAGGACGAGCACCGCATCGGCATCGGCCGCCATCGCTTTGACCGCCGCCTGGCGGTTGGTGGTGGCGTAGCAGATATCGTCCGAGCGCGGCGGGCGGATCTGCGGATAGCGGCGCTGCAGGACCGATACGATCCCGGCCGTATCGTCGACCGACAAGGTCGTCTGGGTCGAGAAGGCAAGCTCGCGGTCGGTCGGCAGTTCGACGCGCTCGGCCTGTTCGACGTCTTCGACGAGCGTGATCGCCCCTTCCGGCAATTGGCCCAGCGTGCCGACCACTTCGGGATGGCCGTCATGCCCGATCAGCACGATATGGCGCCCGGCTTTGTAGTGATGTTCGGCAGCCGAATGTACTTTGCTCACGAGCGGGCAGGTGGCGTCGAGATAGAACATGGCGCGCCGCTCGGCCTCGGCGGGCACGGATTTCGGCACGCCGTGGGCCGAAAAGACGACCGGCCGGTCGCTGGGGACGGCGTCGAGCTCGTCCACGAACACGGCCCCCTTGGCCTCGAGCGCTTCGACCACGAAGCGGTTATGGACGATTTCGTGGCGCACGAAGACGGGTGCGCCGTATTTTTCGAGCGCGCGTTCGACGATCAGGATTGCCCGGTCCACGCCCGCGCAGAATCCGCGCGGGGTAGCCAGCAGGACGGTCAGCGGCGCTTGTGCGGTCATGGCGGTTTCTCTAGTGTCGGGAAGATAGTTACACCGGAGTCGCGCGGCAGCGCCAGCCCCGGTTTCCGGCCCCCGAACCGACCAGGAAGACCGCAATGACCGCTCCCAACGTCCCTCAGAAAGCGCCCTATCCGATCGACGTCGAAGCCGGCAAAGCCTATTGGTGGTGCAGCTGCGGGTTGTCGAAAAAGCAGCCTTTCTGCGACGGCAGCCATGCGGGCTCCGGCATGCAGCCGGTCAAGTTCGAAGCGAGCGAATCGAAGAAGCTCTTTTTCTGCGGCTGCAAAGCCAGCAAGAACCAGCCTTTCTGCGACGGCGCGCACAAAAACCTGCCGTGAACCAGCCTGTGCGCATCCTGGCGGCGGCGGCTGCGGCTCTGTTGGCTGCTGCCTGTTCGGGCGAGCAGCAACTATCCGTCGTGTGCCCGCGCCCGGGCATTTTGCCCGACGCCAACACCATCGTCGTGTTCCGCGACGGGGGCGGGCGCGACATCACCGACGTGCTGGTTCAGTCGCAGATTGTCGATGTGCGCGTCGATTGCACCTATGCCAAGCGCAGCGCGCGCCCGTCGGTCACGCTCGAACTGCAGATCGCGATCGCGGCCGAGCGCGGGCCTGCCGACCGCACGCGGCGTGCCGCCGTCCCCTATTTCGTCGCGATCGTCGATGTGGACCGAAACGTCATCGCCAAAGAGACGTTTACCGCCGCCTTCGAGTGGACGGACAATCGCCCGCGCGTCGGCCGCGTCGATATCTGGGAGCCCTATATTCCGCTTGTGCGCAATATGGACGGGCCATCCTACCAGGTGATGGTCGGATTCCAGCTCACGGCCGAACAATTGGAATGGAATCGCAGTCAGCGCCCGTCGCGCTAGGATTTATCCCCAGCTTTCGGACCCGCCAATTGCGGGTTTGTGCGATCCGCCTTGACCCGGCGGATACGCAAGCTATGGTGTTTCCCGCGTTGCGCGGACTGCCATATCCGCGAAACGCCTCCCACGCGGGAGAGAGCCCCGACTGGCCATCGTCGGGGACGCCGAAGGAGCAACCGCCCCGGAAACTCTCAGGCAAACGGACCGCGTGACGAGACGTAACTCTGGAAAGCGAGCGGCACCGTTGCGTGTCGCTCCACCGAAGAGGTAAGTCCGCCGGATATCGCGGACGATTCTTTCAGGTTCAAGGACAGAGGGGGCATGTGCTGGCGGAATAGACCGCCCCAGCGCATGCGTTGTCCCGTCCTTGGCAGAGTATGCGTGGGAGTCCATCGCGTGGCCCAATCCGAATCCTCGGCCCAAACGCTGCAGAAGACGCCGCTGCATGCGCTGCATGTGGCGCTTGGCGCCAAGATGGTGGAATTCGGCGGCTACGACATGCCGGTCCAGTATCCGGCCGGCATCATGGCCGAGCATCTGCACACGCGCACGCAAGCGGGCTTGTTCGACGTCTCGCATATGGGCCAGGTCACGCTGCACGGGCCCGATGCGGTCGCAGCGCTTGAGACGCTGGTGCCGGGAGATCTGGCGATCCTCAAAGAAGGGGCCATCCGCTATTCGATGTTCACCGACGAAGCGGGCGGCATCCTCGACGATTTGATGATCACGCAGCGCGGCACGAGCTTGTTTCTGGTCGTCAATGCCGGCTGCAAGCTCGCCGACATCGCGCATATGCAGGCGAAAATCGGCAGCCGCACGAAGGTCGAGTATCACGAAGACCGCGCCTTGCTGGCCCTGCAGGGGCCGGCGGCGGCGTCCGTGATGGCGCGCCTTGCGCCCAACGCCGTGGGCCAGAAGTTCATGACCTTCCGCACCGGCGACATTGCCGGCATCCCGTGCTTCTTCACGCGCTCGGGCTATACGGGCGAGGACGGCTACGAGATTTCCGTGCCGGCCGCCCGGGCTGTCGATCTCGCAAACGCATTGCTGGCCGAGGCGGAAGTGAAGCCGATCGGCCTTGGCGCGCGCGACTCGTTGCGCCTGGAAGCCGGGCTCTGCCTCTACGGCCACGATATCGATACGACGACATCGCCCATCGAAGCCGATCTGGCGTGGTCGATTTCCAAGCGCCGGCGCGCCGAAGGCGGTTTTCCGGGGGCCGCGCGCATCCAACGGGAATTGGCGCAAGGCCCCGCGCGCCGCCGCGTGGGCATCCTGCCCGACGGGCGTGCTCCTGCGCGCGAGGGGACCGAGATCGTCGATGCGGGCGGTGCGAAAATCGGCACGGTCACGTCGGGCGGATTTGGGCCAAGCATCAATGCGCCGATTTCGATGGGCTATGTCGCCAGCGCCTTCGCCGCCCCCGGCACGCAAGTCGGGCTCGTCGTGCGCGGCAAGACGATGCCCGCGCGCGTCGCCCCTATGCCCTTTGCCCCCCATCGCTATTTCCGCGGATAAGCCCCCAAGGAGCTGCCCCATGCCCGAGCTGCGTTTCACCAAAGACCACGAATGGATCCGCGTCGAAGACGGCGACGTCTACGCGATCGGCATTACGGCGTTTGCGCAAGGCCAGCTCGGCGACGTCGTGTTCGTCGAATTGCCGGAGATCGGCAAGAAGGTCGCAAAAGGCGGCCAAGCGGCGGTCGTGGAATCGGTGAAGGCGGCGTCGGACATTTACGCACCTGTGTCGGGCACGGTCGTGGCGGCCAACGATGCGCTCGCGGGCGAGCCCGGCCTCGTCAACTCCGATCCGACGGGCGCCGGCTGGTTCTTCAAATTGAAGGCCACAGAAACGGCCGAATTCCAGGATCTGATGGATCAAGCCGCCTACGACGCGTTTGTCGCGTCGCTGGGCTGAAGGAGCAAGTCGCCATGCGCTATCTGCCGCATACCGCCGAAGACCGCCAAGCGATGCTGGCGACGATCGGCCTTGCAAACGACGACGCCTTGTTCGTCGACGTGCCTGCCCATGCGCGGCTCTCCGGGCCGGTCGCGGGCTTGAGCCTCACCAAAAGCGAAATCGAGGTCGAGCGCCATCTGCAGGCACTCGCGGCCAAGAATCGCCCGGCCGGGTCGATGGCGAGTTTCTTGGGCTGCGGCGCTTATCGCCATCACGTGCCCGCTTCGGTCGACTACATCATCCAGCGCGGCGAGTTCTTGACGAGCTACACGCCCTACCAGCCCGAGATCGCGCAGGGCACGCTGCAATATCTGTTCGAGTTCCAGACCCAGGTCGCGTTGCTCACCGGCATGGAAGTCGCCAACGCGTCGATGTACGACGCGGCCACGGCTTGCGTCGAAGCTGTGATGATGGCCAACCGCATCACACGGCGCGGCAAGGCGATCCTGTCGGGGGCTTTGCATCCGCATTATCGCGAAACGGTCGAAACGCACGGGCGATTCTCAGGCTTTGCGGTCGAGGCGTTGGCGCCGTCGCCGGACGGTCTCAAGGGCTTGGCCGAACGCATCGACGCCAAGACGTCGTGCGTCGTCGTGCAGTATCCCAACGTGTTCGGCCGGCTCGAGGATTTTTCGGCCCTAGCCGCTGCGTGCCAGAAAGCGGGCGCGTTGCTCGTGTGCGCGGTGCCTGAAATCCTGTCGATGGGCGCCGTCACGCCGCCCGGCGACATGGGGGCCGACATCGTCGTGGCCGAGGGCCAGTCGATTGGCAACCCGCTCAATTTCGGCGGCCCCTATGTGGGACTGTTCGCGGCCAAGGAAAAATACGTGCGCCAGATGCCGGGCCGTCTGTGCGGCGAAACGGTCGATGCCGACGGCAAGCGCGGCTGGGTGCTGACCCTCTCGACGCGCGAGCAGCATATCCGCCGCGAAAAGGCGACGTCGAACATCTGCACCAATTCGGGCCTGTGCGCGCTCGCTTTCACGGTCCATCTGTCGCTGCTGGGCGAGCAGGGGATCACGCAGTTGGCGGCGCTCAACCATGCGCATGCGAGCCTGCTTGCCGACAAGCTTGGTGCCGTCAAGGGCGTGGAGCTGCTGACCGACGCGTTTTTCAACGAGTTCGCGCTGCGCCTGCCGCGCGATGCGGCAAGCGTGGTGGATGCCCTTGTGGCCAAAGGCGTGCTTGCCGGCGTGCCTGGCGGGCGGCTGTGGCCCGGCAATGCCGATATGGCCAATCTGTTGGTCGTCGCTGCAACCGAAACCAACACGCAAGCCGAGATGGACCTGTTCGCGTCCGCTCTTGCCGCCGAACTTGGGGGGGTGCTGTAACATGGACAAAAGCCAGGGCCGTCTTGCGGCCGTTCCGGCGGCGAGCGAAACGCTCGCCCCCGCTGCCACGCATTCGGGCCATCGCGGCCTGATGCTCGAAGAGCCGCTCATTTTCGAACAAGGCGTGCCGGGGCGCATTGGCGTCGATGTGCCCGCCGCACCGGCCGCCAAATCGCGCCTGGGTTCGTTCAAGCGCAAGGCGCCGATCGGGCTGCCGTGCCTGTCCGAGCCGCAGGTCGTGCGCCACTTCACGCGCCTGTCGCAGAAGAACTACGGCATCGACAGCGGTCTGTTTGCGCTGGGTTCGTGCACGATGAAGCACAATCCGCGCCTCAACGAAAAAATGGCGCGGCTGCCGGGTTTTGCCGACATCCATCCGCTGCAGCCCGTGCAGACCGTGCAGGGCGCGCTCGAATTGATTGACGAACTTGCGCGCTGGCTCAAGACGCTGACCGGCATGCCGGCCGTGGCGATGAGCCCGGCGGCAGGTGCGCATGGCGAGCTTTGCGGCATGGTCGCGATCTGGTCGGCGATCCAGGCCAAGGGCGAAGGGGCCACGCGCACGCGCGTGCTCGTTCCTGAGTCCGCACACGGCACCAATCCCGCAACTGCGGCCCTGCTCGGCTTCACGGTCGATCCGATCCCGGCCGATGCGCGCGGGCGCGTCGATCTCGCCGCGTTCGAAAAGAAGCTCGGGCCCGATGTCGCCGCGATCATGCTGACGAACCCCAACACCTGCGGCCTGTTCGAAAACGACATCCGCAAGATCGCCGATCTCATCCATGCGGCTGGCGGCTATTTCTACTGCGACGGTGCCAACTACAACGCCATCGCGGGCCGCGTGCGCCCGGCCGATCTCGGCGTCGATGCGATGCACATCAATCTGCACAAGACCTTTTCGACACCGCATGGCGGCGGCGGTCCGGGCTCGGGCCCCGTGGTGCTGTCGGCCCTGCTCGCGCCTTACGCGCCGCTGCCCTACGTCGTGCACGGCGCGAATGGTTTCGCGCTTGTCGAAACCGCGACGGGTGCGGCAAAGCCCTTCGGCCGTCTTAAGGCCTTCAACGGCCAGATGGGCATGTTCGTGCGTGCGCTTGCCTACATGCTGAGCCACGGCGCCGACGGTATTCGCCAAGCCTCGACCGATGCCGTGCTGAACGCCAACTACATCCTCGCCCGCCTGCGCGACGTGATGAGCCCGGCCTTCGACGGTGGCCCGTGCATGCACGAAGCCTTGTTCGACGATACGTTCCTAAAGGATACCGGCATTTCGACGCTCGATTTCGCCAAGGCGATGATCGACGAGGGCTACCACCCGATGACGATGTATTTCCCGCTCGTCGTGCATGGGGCGATGCTGGTGGAGCCGACCGAATCCGAGAGCAAGGAGTCGCTCGACGCATTCATCGACACGCTGCGCTACCTTGCGATCGAGGCGCGCAAGCCGGGGGCCGCCGTCTGGTTCCAGGCCGCACCGCGCCTGACGCCGCGCCGCCGTCTCGACGAGACGCGCGCGGCGCGCGCACCGGTGCTGCGCTGGAAGCCGCCCGTCAAAACGGCGCAAGCGGCGGAGTAAGGCGCCGAAAAAGCGCCCTATCTACAGGCAAGTATCGGAAAACAAGCCTGTTTTCCCGTGACTTGTGCAGTGCAAACGCGGATAGTCCAGCGGTAACGGGAAACCGATGGCCGGGGGACGAAATGAATCGCGAGCAGGAAGTCCGTTTGCAGGAAGGCCTGCGCGAGGCCGACGGCAATGTCGGCTTGGCATCGCAGATCGAGCGCTTGATTGCGGCGATCGACGTGTGCCGGGCCTGCCAGTCGCGCGCGCAGGGGCGTCGCTGCGCCGGTTGCACGCTTAATGCAACCGGCGAGGCCGCCTAAGTTTTTAGAGCACCTTGAGCCCGATATGCTTGCGGGCAAACCAATCGACATAAGCCTGTTCGACCGGTTCGAACTCCACATGGAGCTTGTCGGCCTCGGTTTCGCGCACGACGAAGCGCAAAGCCGACGATAGGCCCTCCAAGCGCATCGTACCCTGGCCGCCGACGCGAATCTTAGCGTCCGTTCGCAGGCACGCGCCGTGTTCGGAGGAATCGACCAGGGTTGCTTCGATTCGTTTGCCGGACCCGTCGGAAACTTCGACCCCCGCCGCTATCGCATAGCGCGGGTACCCGCGACGGTCGGCTTCGATGGTCGAAGTGCGCACGACGCGCACGAGCGTATCGCGCAGGCTTGCGATCTCGTCCGTGACCGAAGCGACGGCCGCGCGCACGTCGGCGGCACTGGTTTCGACCGAACCCGCCTGCGCGCTCACGCGGGCGATTTTTGCGGCGACTTCGCGCGAGGCTTCGGCCGTTTGCCCGACATTGCGCGCGATCTCCTGGGTGGCGGCACCCTGTTCTTCCATCGCGGCGGCGATCGCGTTGGCGACTTCGTCGACCTCGCGGATGCGTTCGCCGATTTCCATCACCGCGGCGACGGCATCTTTGGTGGCGGCCTGGATTTCGCCGACCTGACGGTCGATGTCTTCGGTCGAGCGGCCGGTCTGGTTGGCGAGGTTCTTGACCTCCGAGGCCACCACGGCGAAACCTTTGCCCGCGTCGCCTGCGCGCGCGGCTTCGATCGTCGCGTTGAGGGCGAGCAGATTGGTCTGCCCCGCGATCTGGCCGATCAGCTTCGTCACTTCCGAAATTTTTGCGACCGCATCCGAGAGCGACTGGATCGTCGCCCGCGCATTGTCACCGCTGGCGACGGCCTGCTTGGTGACGCTCGATGCGCGTGCGATCTGCGCCGAGATCTCGCCGATCGATGCGGTGAGTTCCTCGGCCGCGGACGATACGGTCTGCACGTTCACGAGCGCCTGTTCGGAGGCCGCGGCAACGGCCTGCGAGTCGCTCGACACTTCCTGGGCCAGGCGCGTCATGCCGTCGGCAGCCGAGTCGGCCGCACGCGTGTTGCGTGAAATCGTTTCGACGGCGGCGCCCGTTTCGCGTTCGACCGTCTCAGCCATGCCGCGCATCGCGGCCTTCTTGGCGGCTTCCGCTTCGGCGCGTGCCACGCTTTGCTGTGACTTGAGGCGTTCGTTTTCGAGCGCGTTGTCTTTGAAGACCTGGACGGCCTTGGCCATCTCGCCGATCTCGTCGGCGCGTCCGCGTGCCGGAATTTCGAGCGTGGTGTCGCCGTCCGCAAGGGCGCGCATGGCCCCGGTCATCGTGCGGATCGGGCGGATCATGCCGAGAATGACGCCGCCCACGCCGACGATCGCGACGAGCATCACGAACCCGGAGACAAGCCACAAGACCAGCATGAAGCGGCCTTCCTGGGCGGCCGCATAGGCTTCGGTCGTCTCGTTCATCTTTTCGGTCGCCGAGACCGCGGCGTCGATGCCGGCGCGATGGCGCGCATAGGCTGCCTGCAGGTCGCTATAGACTGTCTGCGCGCGCTGCCGATCATCGGCCTCAAGGGCGGGAACCAGCTGCTCGTCGATGATTTTCCAGAACTCCAGACCCGGCTGGTGCGCATCGACCGTCAGTTTGCGGCGTACATCTGCCTCGATGTCGGTGGTCGGATCGCGCCAAAAGGCCTGGCGCGTGTCGTAGTCCGACTTGAGCTTGGTCAGCGCTTGCTTGTGCGCAGCGACTTCGCTGCCCGGCTGCATTGCGAGTGTCGCTTCGAGATAGGCTTCAAGCACATAGGCAGGCGGGGGCAGGATGTCGGCAACGAGGTCTTTGCCGAGCACGATGCGCTCGTAGACCGGACCGCCGACCTTGAGTTTGCGCAAAGCCGTATCGCTCGTCAGCACCGTTGCGGCAAAACCGACGATGACCAGGAAACCAAGAATGTTCGCCAGCGTCGCCAACTTGAGTTTCACGCCCATTTTTAAGGTATCCTTCGTCTGTGTCGCGCGCAGATCACAAAAACTGATCGTTTAAACTTGTTTTACTTTACATACTTATCGGGTTCTTTGCAATCGTTCCGGTTTTGAGCCGCAAGATGCGGTTCTCCGGGCGCCTATAAAGAAAAACCCCGCCCGGCCGGATTGCGGCGGGGCGGGGTTCTTCGACGGCCCGAACGGCCGAAATGCTTCAGTTCAGGCGCGTCGGCAAGGCCTGGATGGCTTGGCCCGCGATCGCGTCCTGGCGGCCCGCATCGAGGTGCGTCGCGAGCAGCTTGGAAGTTGCCGCGATCGCAAGATCGACCGCAGCACTGCGAACGTCGGACGTTGCCTGCGCCTCGGCCTGGGCGATGCGCTCGAGGGCGAGCGTTTCGCGGCGCTTTAGCGAGGTCGCAAGGTCGGCCTCGGCCTTGGCGGCAAGGCGGGCGGCTTCTTCCTTGGCGGCCGTCACGATCGCGTCGGCTTGCGCCATCGCGTCGCGATGCTTGGCCTGGTACTCGGCCAACAGCTTCTCGGCCTGGGCGCGCAGATTGGCGGCTTCCTCGAGGTCTTTGCGGATGCGCTCGGCGCGCGCATCGAGCCCACCGAGCAGCGCCGACTTGACCGGACCCCAAGCGAGATAGAACAGGGTCAGGATCGCCAGCGTGATCCAGAGATATTCGTTTTGCAGAATGGCCATGGCTTTTCCTTAGGCGCGCGAAGCGGCGGCTGCGGCTTTGGCGTCGGCTTCGCTCACGGCAAGGCCGCCGATCTTGCGGGCAACGTCGACGGCGATTTCGGCCGCCAACGCTTCGACGTTCGACAAGGCGGTCGTGCGCGCGGCCGCGATCGTGCTTTCGGCCGACTTGATCTTGACGCTCAAGGCCGCGTTGAGTTCGGCCGACTTGGCGGCGGCTTGCTTGGCGAGGGCCGCCTCGGTTTCGAGGCGCACGGCCTGGGCCTTGGCGCGGCTTTCGGCGAGCGCTTTTTCGTAGGCCGCGATCATCGCGTCGCTGTCGCCCTTGAGGGCGGCGGCGCGGTTTAGATCGCCCTCGATCTGCTTCTCGCGGCCTTCGATCGCCGCACCGAGCTTCGGCAGCACGCTGCGCGACAGCACGCGGTAGAACACCGCGAAAATCACGATCAGCCAGAAAATCTGGCTGGCGAACCAGGTGGGATCGAATTGCGGCATCGGCAGCCCCGGGACGGAAATAAAGAAGGGCCGGGAAGGCCGCGTGCGGCCCTCCCGGCGGGAACGCTTGTTAGGAGACGAAGATCAAGATCGCGATGACGAACGCGAGCAGCGCGATGAATTCCGTCACGGCGAAGCCGATGTACGCGAACACCTGCACATTGTCCTTGGCGGCCGGGTTGCGGGCGACCGCGGCGATCAGGCTGGCCCACACCGAGCCCACGCCGATGCCCGCACCGATCATGCCGATCGCGGCGAGGCCCATGCCGATGAGTTTTGCTGCTGCTGGTTCCATCGTCCTATTTCCTTCTTTTCTACGAGTTTACTGGTCGCTCGCCGCTTTCCGTCCGCCGGTCCACTTTTTTCGGGGCAGGCGGAAGGCGACCGCGCTCAGTGCAGGTGGATCGCGTCGTTCAGATAGATGCACGACAGGATCGTGAAGATGTAGGCCTGCAGCGCCGCCACGAAAAACTCGAGGGCGGAAATGCCGACCAGAACCGAAAAGGGCACCACGCCCGGGATCACGAAAAACGCGCCGAGGCTGATCACGAAGCCCGCGAAGATCTTCATGATGATGTGGCCGACCGTCATGTTGGCGAACAGACGCACCGACAGCGAGATCGGCCGCGCCATGTACGAAATCACTTCGATCGGGATCAGAATGGGGGCGGTGGCAAGCGGGGCGCCCGACGGGAAAAACAGGTGGAAGAAATGCGTGCCGTGGCGCGCGAAACCAATGCCCGTGATGACCAGGAAGATGATCAGCGCCATCGTGAAGGTGACGACGATGTGGCTCGTGAAGGTGAACGAGCCCGGGATCATGCCGGCCAAGTTGCCGAACAGCACGAAGCAGAACAGCGTGAAGAAGAAGGGGAAGTATTTTTTGCCCTCGTCGCCGACATTCTCGCGCACCATGCCCGCGATGAATTCGTACATGAGCTCGCCCATCGACTGCAGGCGGCCCGGCACGAGACGCGCGCCGTTGGCCGAGGCCAGCAGGAACACGGCGGCGGCACCGGCGGCCAGCGTCATCCACAAGGCCGAGTTTGTGTAGGCGAGATTGAGGCCCGCCACTTCGAGCTGCACAAGCGGCTTGATCTGGAACTGGTCAAGGGGGCTGGACACGGGGTGCAAATCTCCGAAAACGGCGTTGCAGCAAAAAAATCGGGCCGAAACTCTAGACGGGCGGACCGGGCTTTGCGGCCTGGTCGTCCGCCACTTTTTTCTGGGCGGCGGTTGCCACCCGGATCACGTTGCGCATGCCGGCAGCAGCCCCCAGCATGAAAAACGCGAGCGTCAGCCAGGGACTTGTCGAAAGCCACCGGTCGAGCACGTAGCCCATCCCGGTGCCGACCGCCAAGGTCGCCAGCAATTCGACCGAGATGCGAAAGCCAAGACCCAACTGGCCGGTCTTGGCACCTGCAGCCGCAGCCGAACGCGTTGCCGCTTTTGTCCGGCGTTGCTGCACGGCCGCAACCTTGGCCGTGAAGGCCTCAAGCTCGCGGTTCCGATCTTCGGAATCGGCCATGCTCGAAGCTCCGGTGAAAGCGGCGCAAAAGAAGCGGAAATCCGCGTCTTTCCACCCGTCTGACGGCGCGGACAATAGGGATGGGGGGTGCGGCTGTCAAGCGCCTTTAGCGAACGCCAAGTGCTTGATCCGCCATTGGAAAAAAGGCTGCGTCAGGCGGTCGCCCGCAGCCTTTCCGCACTGCGAAGATCGACCGAGACGAGGGTCGAGATGCCGCGCTCGGCCATCGTCACGCCGAACAGCCTGTCCATTTTCGACATGGTCAAGCGGTGGTGGGTTACGACGATGAAGCGCACGCCGCTCGAGCGGCCGATTTCGTCGAGGAGCTTGCAGAAGCGGTCGACGTTCGCGTCGTCGAGCGGGGCGTCGACTTCGTCCATCACGCAGATCGGCGCGGGGTTGGTGAGGAACACCGCAAACAGCAGCGCCAATGCCGTCATCGCCTGTTCGCCGCCCGAGAGCAGCGTGAGCGACTGCAGCTTCTTGCCCGGCGGCGAGGCCATCACGTCGAGCCCGGCTTCGAGCGGATCGTCGTTGACCTGGCCGTCGGCCCCCATCACGGGGCTCAAGGTCAGGTGCGCGCGGCCGCCGCCGAACAGGCGCTGGAACAGATCCTGGAAATGGCCATCGACCTTCGTGAAGGCTTCGCGCAGGCGTTCGCGCGCTTCCTTGTTGAGGCTGCCGATCCCCTGGCGCAGCTTGCCGATCGCCTGCACCAGATCGTCCTTCTCGTTGGTCATGCCGGCGATCTGCGCTTCGACCTCTTCGGCCTCCTGCTCGGCGCGCAGATTGACGGGGCCCATATTGTCGCGCTCTTTGACGAGCCGATCGAGGCGCCGCTCGATGTCGGCGATCGCGGGCAGATCTTCGTCAGCTTCGACCATGCCGGCGGCGAGCGTTTCTTCGGGCGCGCAATCGAGCCGCTCGCGGATTGTGAGCGCGAGTTGCTCTTGGGCCTGCGCCTGCTGTTCGCTGTGCGCTTGGCCGCGCACGCGGTCTTCGCGCGCTTCGACGAGTGCTGCTTCGACAGCCTTGAGCGCGCGTTCGGCATCGCGCACGGCCGTTTCCGCGGCGGCGAGCTGGTCGGCGGCGTTGCGGCGCAGCTGCGCCATTTCCTGCGTCTTGTCGGCAAGGCTCGCGCGGTCGGCGGCGATCTTGGCGGGCCGCTCGGCAAGGTCGAGGCGCTCGCTTTCGGCAAGTTCGTGGCGCTCGACCAACGTCGCAATCTGGCGCTGGGCCGAGTCCGCACGGCTCTCCCACGCTTGCTGCTCGTTGCCGATGCTCAAGCGCCGGCGCGCGCGATTTTCGCGTTCGCGCGCCAAGCGCTGGGAGGCGGCCTCGCGCTCGGCCAAAAGCTGGCGCGCTTGGCTCAATGCCTGGCGGTCTTCGGCAAGCTGGGCACGCGCTTGGGCGGGATCGGGGATCGCATCGAAACGCTCTTGCGCATTGCTGCGCCGCGCGTCGAGCTCTTGGCGGTCCGCCAGAATGCGCGCGATTTCGGCACCGAGCAGACCAAGTTTGGTCGACTCGGCTTCGGTCTCGCGCGTGAGGCGCGCGATGTCGCCGCGTGCGGCTTCGATCGCATTGCCGGCGACACGCGTTTGCTGGCGCGCTTGCTGGTCGGCCGCCTCGGCCGTTTTGGTGGCGGCTTGTGCGGCCGCATAACGCGTGCGCGCACCGGTCGAGATTTCGCGCGCGCGGGCGCATTCGTCTTCGAGTACGGCGAGGCGATTGCGCATCGTCAGCAATTCGGCGGCCTGCGAGGGCGCGCCTGCCGCTTGCACAAACCCGTCCCAACGCCACAGCGCACCTTCTTTGGTCACAAGGCGCTGGCCTTGCGCCAATTGGGCGGCAAGTGCGGCACCTTCGGCTTCGTTTGCCACGACGCCGATCTGCGACAGGCGGCGCGCCAATGCGGCGGGTGCCTCGACATACGATGCAAGTGCCACCGCACCCACGGGCAGCGGCGGCGGATTGCTCGCGATATCGAGCACGCGCCATTGGCGGGGTGCCGCCGCATCGAGGCCAGCCGACAGGTCGTCGCCAAGGCCCGTACCGAGGGCCGTTTCGAAGCCGGGCGCAACTTTTAGCGCGTCCATGACGGGTGCAAAGGGCCCGGCATTCTTCGTGATTGCACCGACCGCGCGCGAAATACCTTGGCGCTCGCCGTCGAGCTTCGAGAATGTCTGGTCGGCATCGCGCAGCGCCTCGCGTGCAGCGAACTCTTCCTCTTGTGCGGCGCGGCGCGCTCCCTCGGCGTCTTCGGCGGCCGACATGGCGGCCGCCAAGTGCGCCTCGGCCTCGGCCAAACGCGCATCGAACGCGCTGCGCTTTTCGTCCGATCCGGCAAGCTGCGCTTCGAGCTTGGCTTTGTCCGCTTCTTGGGCGGCCAAACGCTCGGCCAGGCGTGCGAGGCGCGACTGCGCATCGCCGATTTCGCGCTGCAAGGCTGCCCGCTCGCTCTCGGCCTTGGCGACGGCTTCGGTCGCGCGCGCAAGCGCTGCGTCGCGCGTTTCGACCGTGTCGCGCTGGCTGGCGATCTCGTCGCCGAGAGCCGCCGCTTCGCCGTCGGCGCGCGTATCGGCTTCGGCCAATTCGCCAAGCTCGGATTCCAGGCGCGTGCGCGCATTCTGTGTGTCGGCGAGCAGGTTTTCTTCGCGCTGTTTGTCGCGTGCGAGCTGTTCGAGCAGCACGTCGAGCTGGGCGATCTGTGCCAGCGTGCGGCGCTCTTCGTCGGCAAGCTGTTCGCCCGCCACTTCAAGGCGCGTGAGCGCGGCAGCGGCTTCCTGCTCGTGCTGGCGCAAGTCGGGCAACGTTGCCTGCGCTTCGGCGAGCACGGTCGAGGCGGCGGCCGCACGCGTCGTGATGTCGATCACCAAGGCTTCGGCAGCGGCGAGTTTCTCGGCTGCCGCTTGGCTGTCGGCGATCTGCTGCTGCCAACGCAGATGGAACAAAATCGCCTCGGCGCGGCGCACGAGGTCGCTCATGTTGCGATAGCGCGCGGCTTGGCGCGCCTGTTTCTTGAGGCCTTCGAGCTGCACGCCGAGCGTGGTCAGCACGTCGTCGAGGCGGGCGAGATTCTGCTCGGCGGCTTTGAGCTTCAGTTCGGCCTCGTGGCGGCGCGAATGCAGGCCCGTAATACCGGCCGCTTCTTCGAGGATCTGGCGCCGTTCGGTGGGCTTGGCCTGGATGATCGCACCGATGCGCCCTTGGCTCACCAGCGACGGCGAATGGGCGCCCGAGCCCACATCCTGGAAGAAAAGCTGCACGTCGCGCGCGCGCACTTCGCGCCCGCCGATGCGGTAGGCCGAGCCCTTTTCGCGTTCGATGCGGCGCACGATGTCGAAATCGGCCATGTCGT
This sequence comes from Telmatospirillum sp., assembly GCA_020248985.1. Taxonomy (GTDB): domain Bacteria; phylum Pseudomonadota; class Alphaproteobacteria; order CACIAM-22H2; family CACIAM-22H2; genus Tagaea. Next base: position 205,492 of record JADCGL010000020.1, read on the forward strand.
TGTAGGCGGCCGGCGCCTTGTGAAGCGGATTTTCGACGAGCAGCGACACTTCGGCGACGTTGCGCGCGGGCCGGCTCGACGTGCCCGCGAAGATCACGTCGTCCATTTCGCCGCCGCGCAGCGCCTTGACGCGGTTTTCGCCCATCACCCAGCGCAGCGCTTCGACGAGGTTCGACTTGCCGCAGCCATTGGGGCCGACAATGCCGGTCAGCCCCGGTTCGATCGCGAACTCCGTCGGTTCGACGAACGATTTGAAGCCGGACAGGCGAAGCTTGACGAACTGCATCGACGATACTCCTTGCGGGTAGGCTTACTTGACGAGCGGTGCGAGAATTCGCTCGAGCTCTTCGAAAGTGGGGGCGCCGCGCTGGACCTGGCCGTTCACGACCAGGGTCGGCGTGGCTTGCACGCGATGCTCGCGCTCGCCGGTCATGGCTTGCGTCAGCACGGCGTTCTGGATCTCGACATTGGCAAGGCACGCGTCGATGGCGGGCTCGCTCATGCCGCCGGTGCGCGCGAGGCGCCGCAAAGCGGTCATGGCCTGCTCGGCCGAGCCGCGCGTCCAATTCGCCTGCTCGGCGAAGAACACGTCGAGATAGGTGAAATACCGCTCCGGGCCGCTGCAGCGCGCGATCATCGCGGCATTGAGGGCGAGCCGGTCGAGCGGGAAATCGCGGAACACGAAGCGGACCTTGCCGGTCTCGACGTATTTTTCCTTGAGGCGCGGCAGCACGTCGGCATGGAAGCGCGCGCAATGGGGGCACGTGATCGAGGCGTATTCGATGATCGTGACCGGCGCGTTGGCCGCCCCCACGACAAAATCGAGCCCCTCGGCGCGCGGGCTCTGCTGGGCCTGGGCGGGCGCCGAAACGAAAGCCGCAAAAGCGGCGAAAAAGGCGAAGATTGTCGAGATATGCTGGTTTTTCACGGTTCCACCCACAAGATGTTGTGACACTAACGACTCGAAGTACGACTCCTCAAGGCCTGAATCCCGATGGGGATAACTCGGCCTATATCACCGGGAAATCTGGGCTTTTCCGCGGCGTTTGCCCGCAAGACCAGCGCCCAGCCGGGCAAGGGCCGCCTGCAGCTCAGGTGTGGCGACCGACTCGACGGCAGCGGCAATGCTTGATTTCTGAGCATCCGAAAGCGGCATGGGGGCTGCCATCGACGAAATTGTGCGCTCGGGCATGGGCCCTTGGACAAAACGCAGCCTTTCGACCGCTTTGAAGCCCGCAAATCGATTGATGCGCTCGAGCAGCAACGGTGCCAGATGTTGTAATTCCATCGCTGCCCCGCCGGAAACGCGGATCGTCAGCGTGCCGGCCGAGGGCGGTACCGCAACGCCTTTGGGCGGGCGCGGCGGGGTCGAAAGTTTTTCGGGCAGGCAGCTACCGGCGAGGGCTGGACCCACGATCTCGCCCCATTCGGCCACGATCGTGGCAAAGGCGGGCCCGCGCCGCTTCAGCGCTTCTTTTGTGACTTTGGGAACTTGGGCGGCGATTGCCTTGAGTGCCATGGAGCGCAGTCTAAACTGTGCCTGTCCCGACTCCAACGCCGGAAGATTCAGCAATACATGAACGCGCTCGCCGCCGCCCTGCTGGCTTGGTACGACCGCCACCGGCGCACGATGCCGTGGCGCGCTTTGCCGGGTGCCAAGCCAGATCCCTATCGCGTCTGGCTTGCCGAAATCATGCTGCAGCAGACAACGGTCGCCACGGTCGGGCCGTATTTCCAGAAATTCGTAAAAGCTTGGCCCGATGTCGGCGCGTTGGCGGCGGCCCCGCGCGAAACAGTGCTCGAGGCCTGGGCAGGGCTTGGCTATTACGCACGCGCGCGCAATCTGCATGCGTGCGCGCAATATGTGGCGAACACACTTGGCGGCGTTTTTCCAGATACCGAGGAAGGTTTGCTCGAATTGCCGGGCGTGGGGCCCTACACGGCCGCAGCCATCGCGGCGATCGCTTTCGACCGCCCGGCGGTGGTTCTCGACGGCAATGTCGAACGCGTTTTTGCGCGCATGTTTTCGGTGGCGACACCATTGCCCAAAGCAAAGACCGAATTGCGTGCGCATGTCGCCGACGCCGTTCCGCCCGAGCGACCCGGCGATTTTGCGCAAGCGACGATGGATTTGGGCGCGACGATTTGCGCACCGCGCAAGCCGAGTTGCCTCTTATGCCCGCTCAAGCTTGCGTGTTTGGCGCATCGCGCGGGCGAAGCTGAACGCTATCCGGTCAAAACGCCGAAACCCAAACGCCCGACGCGGCGCACGATCGCGTTTGTGCTGACCGACCGCAGCGGGGCCGTGTGGCTGCGCCGTCGCCCGGATCGCGGATTGCTCGGCGGCATGATGGAAGTGCCGTCGACCGAATGGCGGGTCGGCTCTGCGAGCGACGCGGCGGCGCGCAAAGCAGCCCCGGCCTCAGCGGCGTGGCACGCATTGCCGGGCAAAGTGCGGCACGGATTCACGCATTTCGAACTCGAGGCGGTCGTGTGGCGCGCGCGCGTACGGCGCAGCGACGTTGCCGGTGGGCAGTGGGTTGCGGCCGAAGCCTTGGCCGATCAGGCGCTGCCGACCGTGATGCGCAAACTGATCGCGCACGGTCTGCAGAAGGACGCCGTCAAGAAGCCTTGAGGCACGCGGCCAAATCGTCGGCGAGTTTGGTCAAGATGGCGGCGTAAGCGTCTTTGCCCTGCGCGATCCCGACGCCGACATAATCGATCGTCGCCACGCGCGCCGATGTCCCTTCGACGATCGTCGCAACCAAGCTCGGCTCGAATTGCGGTTCGGCGAACACGCAGATTGCTTGCGCGCGGCGCACGCGTTCGCGGATGCGCTGCAGGCGCTGCGCACCCGGCCGACGTTCGGGGCTGACCGTGATCGAACCTGCAGGGGTGAGTCCATAACGTGTTTCGAAATACTGCAAGGCGTCGTGGAACACGATGAAGGGCTTGCCGGCAACCGGGCGCAAGGTCGCGTCGAGCGCGCGGTCGAGCGTTTCGAGATTGGCCGTCACGCGGGCGGCATTGGCGCGATAACGCGGCGCGTTGGCGGGATCGATCTCGGCCAAGGCGGCGGCCGTTGCACCCGCAAGCACGATCGCGTTGCGCGGATCGAGAAACAGATGCCCGTCGTTGCGCGTGTCGTCGTGCGCATGGCCGTGCGCATGCGCATGGCCCTCCCACGGGCCGCCTTCGCGCGCGGCCAGCAGCACCGTGCCGGGCAGATCGGCCCACAGGATCTGGCGCGTCTTGGGGCCAAGGGCGCGCAGTGCCCGCGCCATCTGCCCTTCGAAAGCGGGGCCCACCCACACCACCAGGTCGGCCGCTTCGAGGAGGCGCGCATCGCCCGGGCGCAGCGCATAGACATGCGGCGACGCGCCCCCTTTTACGACCGTGTCGGGCACGCCCACGCCGTCCATCACCCCAGCCACGATCGACTGGATCGCCGGAAAACTTGCGACCACGCGTGGCTGGGCCCCAAGCGGGGTCGCCAAAAGACAAAGCGTTGCCGTCAGGATCGGGAGAAGTCGCATAGACCCTCTTGATTGAAATAGTATAACATCCACATCGGTTATAATATAACAGCGTTATGAAACGCAATGCCGCTCAGCACGACCATCGCAAATGCGTGCACACCGCCCTTTCCACGGCCGAAGCCGTGTGCAAAGCGCGCGGCGAAAAGCTCACGCCCGTGCGCAAGCGCGTGCTCGAACTCGTATGGGCGAGCCACCGGCCGGTCGGCGCCTATGCGCTGCTCGACAGCTTGCGCGCCGACGGGCGCTCGGCGGCCCCGCCCACCGTCTATCGGGCACTCGAGTTTCTGCTCGCCCAAGGCTTGGTGCATCGCGTGGAATCGCTGAACGCGTATTTGGGCTGCGCGCATCCGGCGGCGGACCATGCCGCGCAGTTCCTGATCTGCCGCCAATGTGGGACGGCGGCCGAGCTCGAAGAAACCGACATTGCGAGCGCGATCGACCGCCATGCCAAGCGGGCGGGCTTCACGGTCGAGCGGCGAACGGTCGAAGCGATGGGCCTGTGCGCTGCGTGCCAGACCGCGTGACCACACTCATCGAAGCGCGCGGCCTGGCCAAATCCTTCGACACGCGCGCCGTGTTGTCGGACGTCGCGATTGCCGTGGCGCAAGGCGAGATCGTCACGCTGATCGGCCCCAACGGGGCGGGCAAAACCGTGCTCTTGCGCATTCTACTCGGGCTCGAGGCGGCGGATGCAGGAACGGTCGAACGCAAACCGGGCCTCACGATCGGCTACATGCCGCAGAAGATCGAGATCGACGCCAATCTGCCGCTGAGTGTGGCGCGTTTTGTGGGCTTGGCCGGAAGCTACACAAAACCCCAGATCGCCGAGATGCTGGCCGAGACCGGCATCGCCGCACGGCTTGAGGCGCCGATTCAAGCCTTGTCGGGCGGCGAGTTCCAGCGTGCGTTGTTGGCGCGTGCACTGCTGCGCCAGCCGCAGCTTCTTGTGCTCGACGAACCGGCCCAAGGTGTGGACGTAACGGGCCAGGAGGCGCTCTACGATCTCTTGGCGCGCGTTGTTGCCCGGCATGGTTGCGGCGTGCTTCTGGTGAGCCACGATCTGCATCTCGTGATGGCGCGCGCCGACCGCGTGGTGTGCCTGAACGGCCATGTGTGCTGTACCGGCAAACCCGCCGCCCTCGGCAACGATCCGGCTTTTGCGGCACTTTTCGGCGCACGCGGGGCGGCAAGCGTTGCCGTCTATCGCCACAATCACGATCACGAACATGCAGTGTGCGCAGATCCGGCACACGACCACCGCCATGGATGATTTCGTGTGGCGCGCCTTGGCGGCGGGGCTGGGACTGGCCGCGATCGCGGGCCCGCTCGGCAGTTTCGTTTTGTGGCGGCGCATGGCGTTTTTTGGCGATGCGCTCGCGCATTCGGCCTTGCTCGGTGTGGCGCTTGGATTTCTTCTGCATGTCGACGTCAATCTCGGCATGGTCGCGATGTGCGTTGCGTTCGCGCTCGCGCTGACGGGGCTTCTCGCGCGTTCGCGTTTGGCGCCCGACACGCTTTTGTCGATTTCGGCATTCACGGCGTTGTCTGCCGGGCTCGTGGTGCTGTCGTTTCTCGACACCGTGCGCGTCGATCTGATCGGCTATCTGTTCGGCGATTTGCTGGCCGTGTCGACAAGCGATCTCGTTTGGATCTGGGGCGGGGCGTTGGTGGCGCTCGGCGGGCTTGCCGCACTGTGGCGCCCGCTCTTGGCGACGACGGTGCATGCCGATCTTGCGGCCGTCGAAGGCACGCGCGTGGGCCACGTGCGGCTTTGCTTCGTGCTGCTGCTGGCCCTCGTGGTGGCCGTTGCCGCCAAGATCGTCGGCGCCTTGCTCGTGACGGCGTTGCTGATCGTGCCGGCCGCCGCCGCGCGGCGTTTTGCGCGCAGTCCCGAGCAAATGGCGATCGGTGCTGCTGCCATCGGCGCTTTGTCCGTCACGGGCGGACTTGTCGCTTCGCTGTTGCTCGATACGCCGTCGGGCCCGTCGATCGTGTTGACGGCGAGCCTACTCTTTGCGCTGAGCTTGCTTTAAGCCTGCCGCGTGTACCGTCACAGCGACGGCCGTCAACAGCACAACCGAGCCTGCCTGATGGGCGGCGGCCAAGGGGATCGGCACCCAGAGCAGAAGCGTTGCAATGCCGAGCGCGACTTGGGCGGCACCTGCAAGCGCCATCGCGATTGCCGCGCGCGGCACCGCTTGGAACAGCCGCCAGGCGAGCAGGCTCACCGCCACAAGGCTCGCTATGCCGAGCCAGCGATGGTTGAATTGCACAGCCGCATGGTTCTCGAACAGGTTTTTCCAGAAGGGCGCTATGTCGCCGTAGCCGACGGGCACGAAGGCGCCGTCCATCAGCGGGAAGGTGTTGTAGGCAAGGCCCGCATCGAGACCGGCCACGAAGGCACCCGCCATCGCGGTCGTGAAGACGAGGGCCAGCACTGCCAATCCTGCAGCCGTACCCCGGCTCGGGCCCATGCGAATCCCGAGTGCTGTCCACAGCAAACCCAAATACAAAGCAAGCGCCAAACTCAAATGGGCGGCGAGGCGATATTGGCTTACCGCCAACATGTCGGGCTTGAGGCCGCTCGAGACCATCCACCAGCCGATCAAACCTTGCAGGCCGCCGAGGCAGAACAGCGCGAAGAGCTTGACCGCCCGGCGGCCGCGCAGTTGGCCGCGCAGCACGAACCAGAAAAACGGCACGGCGAACACGATCCCAATCAGGCGGCCCCAGAAACGGTGGAACCACTCCCAGAAATAGATCGTCTTGAACGCCTCGAGACTCATGCCGGCATTCATGAGCCGGTATTGGTCGATCTGGCGGTATTTCTCGAACTCGGCCAGCCATGCCGCTTCGCTGAGCGGGGGCAAGACGCCCGAGACCGGGCGCCACTCGACGATCGACAGGCCCGATTCGGTCAAGCGCGTGATGCCGCCGATCACGACCATCGCAAAGATCATGGCGCAGCACACGAACAGCCAGGTCGCGATTGCGCGGTCGGCGGTTTGTGCATGCGCGTGCGGCAGGGCGGCAGGGGCTGGGGCGGCGATATCGACCATGGCAGGGACATAGACCCAAAAGCGTGGCACCGCCAGTGTGTCCGGACTTGACTTTTACAGTCCCGTCGCGAGAAACGTACGCACACAAACAAAGCCTCCCGAGGCCCATGAAAACAGCCGCGCGCCGCCTTGCCGTTGCCAAATCGCCTGCACCGCCCGTCGCCGGTGCGCCGCTGCGTTTGGAATCGGACTATGTGCTCGAGCAGCATATCGGCCATTTGCTGCGGCGCTCGCACCAGCGCCACGTCGCGAATTTCGAAAAGGGTCTGGGCGCGCTCGACCTCACGCCGACGCAGTTCGCGGCCCTCGCCAAAATCGGCGAGCGCGGCGAAGTGTCGCAGAACCTGCTCGGCCGCCAGACCGCGATGGATCCGGCGACGATCCAGGGCGTCATCCAGCGTTTGATGGCGCGCAACTTGATCGAGCGGCGCGCCGATCCGTCCGACCGGCGCGCGACGTTGCTGCGCTTGACCCCGGCCGGTCTCGCCCTCACCCAAAACGCGATCGTGAAGGTCGAGGCGGTTTCGCAAACCACGCTTGCGCCGCTCGATGCGCGCGAGCGTGCGGCCCTCGCGCTGCTGCTGCAGAAACTTTCCGGCCTTGCCTAACCGACGTATTTCCAGGGGCGCAAAAACACGATGAGTGCTTTTTTCGATGCTGAAGTTCTGAGCGTCCACCATTGGACCGAACGGCTCTTCTCCTTCACCACGCGGCGCGAACCGACCTTCCGCTTTTTGAACGGACAGTTCGTCATGATAGGCCTGCCGATCGGCGGCAAGCCTTTGATGCGCGCCTATTCTGTGGTCAGCGCCAACTACGAAGAACATCTCGAATTTTTGAGCATCAAGGTGCCGGACGGCCCGCTCACGCAGCATCTGTGCAAGATCGTACCCGGCGATAAAATCCTGGTCGGCCGCAAATGCACGGGCACGCTGGTGATCGACAATCTGGTGGCCGGGCGCAATCTGTATCTCGTGGGCACGGGCACGGGCTTGGCGCCCTTCATGAGCATCATCCGCGATCCGGCCACGTACGAAAAATTCGAGCGCGTGGTGCTGCTGCATGGCTGCCGCGAAGTGGCCGAGCTTGCCTATGCCGATCTGATTGAAAAGGAGTTGCCGCAGCACGAGCTGATCGGCGAACTCGTGTCGCAGCAGCTGCTCTATTACCCGACCGTCACGCGCGAGGGGTTCCGCAACCAGGGTCGCGTGACCGACTTGATCGCTGCGGGCAAAATCGAGCGCGATTTGGGCCTGCCGACCCTTGATGCCGCGCACGACCGCGCGATGATCTGCGGCAGCCCGTCGCTGCTGGCGGATTTCGTGGCGATCCTGCAGGCGCGCGGTTTCGTCGAAGGCAACTCGGCCAATGCCGCAACCTATGTGGTCGAGCGCGCCTTCGTCGAAAAGTGACGTGCTGCTAGTGCAGCGTGGCCAGATGCGCGTTGAGTCGGAATTCGGCCGGCCGGATCAGCGTGCAGTGCGCCACGCGGACCTTGAACAGGCGCCCGTCGAGGTTCTTCTCCCAGAAATCGAGAAATTTCTGAAGGATCGGAAATTTCGGCGCGAGATCCAGATCCTGCCAAATGTAGGTCTGCAGCACCGAGGGATGGTCCGGCATGCGATAGAGGATTTCGGCAGTGGTAAGCCGGTAGTCTTCGAGTTGACGCGCAAAATCCGACATGATCTAACGCCTCCTGTTCGATGGCCCAAGGACTCTGCAGGCCATGCAACAAGTGTGCGACTGTAATAATCCATTTTCAATATATAAATCAGAGCTTTAGCAGCATGCAGGGGCGAGTGCTGCCACCCCCTTGACGGCGCCTTTGGCTTTCCCTATTTGCTTTGGCACTCGCACCGAGCGAGTGCCAATTCAGGGAGAACGAACCGATGAAATTCAAACCCCTTCATGATCGCGTGGTCGTGCGCCGCGTCGAGGAAGAATCGAAGACCGCTGGCGGCATCATCATCCCCGATACGGCCAAGGAAAAGCCGATGCAGGGCGAAGTGCTGGCCGTCGGCCCGGGTGCCCGCAACGACAAGGGCGAACTCATCGCCATGTCGGTCAAGGCGGGCGACCGCATCCTGTTCGGCAAGTGGTCGGGCACGGAAGTGAAGATCGACGGGCAGGACCTGTTGATCATGAAAGAAAGCGACATCCTGGGCACGCTCGACGGCGTTGCCGCGCCGGCCAAGAAGGCCGCTTGATCCAATCTCGCAAAGAGGACAACGAACATGGCTGCTAAAGACGTCAAATTCGCAGGCGATGCGCGCGCGCGCATGCTGCGCGGCGTGGACATTCTCGCCGACGCCGTTAAGGTGACGCTGGGCCCCAAGGGCCGCAACGTCGTGATCGAGAAGTCGTTCGGCGCCCCGCGCATCACCAAGGACGGTGTGACGGTCGCCAAGGAAATCGAACTTGCCGACAAGTTCGAAAACATGGGCGCCCAGATGGTGCGCGAAGTCGCGTCGAAGACCAACGACGCGGCGGGCGACGGCACGACGACGGCCACCGTTCTGGCCCAGGCGATCGTGCGCGAAGGTGCGAAGTCGGTTGCCGCCGGCATGAACCCGATGGACTTGAAGCGCGGCATCGACCTCGCTGTCGAGAAGGTCATCGAAGACCTCAAAAAGCGCTCGAAGAAGATCACGACCGACGGCGAAGTGGCGCAAGTCGGCACGATCTCGGCCAACGGCGAGCGCGAAATCGGCGAGATGATCGCCAAGGCGATGCAGAAGGTCGGCAAGGAAGGCGTGATCACGGTCGAGGAGGCCAAGAGCCTCGAAACCGAGCTCGACGTCGTCGAAGGCATGCAGTTCGACCGCGGCTATCTGTCGCCGTACTTCGTGACGAACGCCGACAAGATGACGGCCGAACTCGACGATCCGTACATCCTGATCCACGAAAAGAAGCTCGCGAGCCTGCAGCCGCTGCTGCCCGTGCTCGAGGCCGTGGTGCAGACGGGCAAGCCCCTGCTGATCATCGCCGAAGAAGTCGAAGGCGAAGCTTTGGCCACGCTCGTGGTCAACAAGCTGCGCGGCGGCCTCAAGATCGCCGCCGTGAAGGCGCCGGGCTTCGGCGATCGCCGCAAGGCGATGCTCGAGGACATCGCGATCCTCACGGCCGGCCAGGTGATCTCGGAAGATCTCGGCATCAAGCTCGAGAACGTCACGCTCGACATGCTGGGTCGCGCCAAGCGCGTGCGCATCGACAAGGACAACACCACGGTCGTCGACGGCACGGGCAAGAAGAAGGACATCGAAGCCCGCATCGCGCAGATCAAGGCGCAGATCGAGGAAACCACCTCGGACTACGACCGCGAGAAGCTGCAGGAGCGTCTGGCCAAGCTCGCGGGCGGCGTTGCCGTGATCCGCGTCGGCGGGGCCACGGAAGTGGAAGTGAAGGAGCGCAAGGACCGCGTCGACGACGCCATGAACGCCACCAAGGCGGCCGTGGAAGAAGGCATTCTGCCCGGCGGCGGCACGGCGCTTCTCTACGCCACGCGCGTGCTGGAAGGCATCAAGACGGCCAACCACGACCAGCAGGTCGGCATCGAGATCGTGCGCAAGGCGCTGCAAGCACCCGCCCGCCAGATCGCCGAGAACGCCGGTGCGGACGGTTCGCTGATCGTCGGCAAGCTGCTCGAAGGCAAGTCGACATCTCAGGGCTTCAACGCCCAGTCGGGCGAGTACGTCGATATGATCAAGGACGGCATCATCGACCCGACCAAGGTCGTGCGCCTTGCCCTGCAGGACGCGGCTTCGGTCGCGGGTCTGCTGATCACGACGGAAGCCATGGTTGCCGAAGCGCCGAAGCCCGAAAAGGCCCCGGCGATGCCAGCCGGCGGCGGCATGGGCGACTACTAAGTCCAGCCTCACGTTTCCGAATGTCTGCGGGGCGGAGGGGCAACCTTCCGCCCCGTCTCTTTCTCGGGGAACAACGATGATTCGTTTGCGGCCCGCGACGCCGGCCGACGTCGAGATTCTGGAACGGTGGGACGCCGCACCGCATGTCGTCGCTTCCGATCCCGACGAAGACGACTGGGACAGGGACCGCGAGATACGCGCCGCGCCCGACTGGCGCGAACAGCTGATCGCGACGCTGCATGGCCGACCCATCGGATGCGTCCAGATCATCGATCCTGCCCGCGAGGAACACCGCTACTGGGGCGATTGTGCCGCCGATCTGGCGGCCGTCGACATCTGGATCGGCGAAGCGGACTGTCTTGGCAAAGGCTACGGCACCGAGATGATGCGCCAGGCGCTTGCGCGCTGCTTTGCCGATGTGCGCGTCGCCGCCGTCGTTATCGATCCGCTGGCCGACAATGTCCGCGCCCACAGGTTCTACGAACGCTTGGGTTTTCGCTTCGTCGAGCGTCGCCGGTTCGGCGCGCACGATTGCCCCGTCTACCGGCTCGGGCGGGGCGACTGGTCCCTTGCACGCGCCGGATCCTGAAGTCGGCGCCCGCGTCGTCCGAGCGCCCGTTTTTCTTGCGCAGTGTGCCCTTCGTCTCTAATAGTAGACGTATGGGCCTGAAAATAGACAACACCGGCGCCGAACTCGCCGCACGCATCAAGCTCGAGCGCCAGGCGCGCGACTGGTCGCTCGCCGATCTTGCCGCGTGCTCGGGTGTGGCCAAAGCCACGATCAGCAAGATCGAGCGCGAAGCGGCAAGCCCGACGGCCGCCATTCTGGTGCGCCTTGCGAGCGCTTTCGATCTCACGCTGGCGGGTCTGCTGCTGCGCGCCGAGGGCGGGGGCGATCTTCTGTCGCGGGCGGCCGACCAGCCGATCTGGCGCGATCCCAAAAGCGGCTATGTGCGCCGCCAAGTTTTTGCGCGGGCCCACCATCCGGTCGAACTCGTGTCGGTCGAATTGCCGCCGGGTGCGCATATCGTGCTGCCGGCCGCCTCCTATGCGCGCATTCGCCAGATCGTGTGGGTGCAGGCCGGCACGCTCGTGCTGCAGGCGGCAGGCGGCAAACGCCAAACCCTGCAGGCGGGCGATTGCCTCGGGTTCGGGCCACCCGCGCAAACGCGCTTTGCCAACGAAACCGCCAAACCGTGCCGCTATGTTGTGGCACTCGCACGAAGCTGAGCGTCGATGCCGGATTTCGCCATTCGCCCGCTTGGGCCCGACCCCGCCACGCACGCGATGCTGTGCGAGCTGCTGGTCGAAACCGTAGCCCATGGCGGCTCGGTCGGATTCATGCATCCGCTGGCGCCAATCTATGCGGCGGCGTTCTGGGACGGCGCACTTGGCGCCGCCGCGCGCGGGGGCCGGATCGTGTTGGGCGCTTGGGTGGACGACCGCATCGTCGGCACGGTTTCGCTGATCCTCGATCTGCCGCCGAACCAGCCGCACCGCGCCGAAATCGCCAAAATGATGACACGCGTGGCCTGGCGCGGTCGCGGCGTTGCGCGCGCCTTGCTGGAAACGGCCGAAGCACTGGCGATCGAACGTGGGCGCACGCTGCTCGTCCTCGACACGGCCAGCGAGGAAGGGGCGGCGGGCCTCTACGAAAAATGCGGGTACAACTGTGCGGGTGAGATTCCCGATTTCGCGCTGAAGCCGCGCGGCGGCCTCACCGGCACCAAGCTCTACTGGAAGCGGATCGGCTCGGCCGCTCGGTAGCGCGCCTGCGTGGCGCGCTCGAGGCAGGCGGCCTCGAGTCGCCCGAGGCCGAGAGCGGTGCGCATCTGGCTCAGCACGCGCGTTTCCTGCCAATTCGCGTCGCCGTCGATCGCGGCCATCTCGCAGGCCAGCAGATAGGCGGTCTCGCCCGTGCCCCCGCGCAGGCTCTGGCCGATGCGCGCGAGCGCCTTCTCCATGCCGTTCTCGACCTGCAGCATCACGGCACATTCGCGCGCCACGTCCGGCAGCGTGTCGATGTCGAACCCGCGGAAGATCGGCCAGGTACGGCAGACATTGCCCATGTGCTTGAGCTCGGAGTCCGGCATGTCGCCGTCGGCGGCGGCGACGATCACCATCGCGTGGATCAAGGCGGTTTGCAGTGCGAGCATCCGAGCGTGTTCCTTCTCTTGCTGCCGATCAAATGGGGCTGGGCGGGCGGGTTTGCAAGCCGTCCGCAGCAGCATAACAGGTGTGGACGCCTACCACGCCTAGGCGCTAGCGTCCCCCTCGATCATGCGCGCCATTCTCGACGTCATCTTGCCGGTTTTTGCGATCATTCTGACGGGCTATCTTGCCGGGCGCATCAAGCTGCTGGGCCCCGACAGTTCTGAAGCGCTCAACAAATTCTGCTATTGGTTCGCACTGCCGCCGGTGCTGTTCCTGGGCCCGGCGCGCGTCCCGCTCGACCAGGTCTTCAATCTGCCTTTCATCGCCACTTTCATGGGCGGCGTCGGCATCACCTGGGCGATTGCGCTCGTCGTCGGAGTCGTCGCGTTTCGCGACCGGCCAGCCGTGACGGCCCTCGCCTTGTTGAGCGGCACCTTCTCGAATGCGGGCTATATGGGCATTCCGCTGTTCCTGGCCGCGTTCGGGCCGCAAGGCGTGCTGCCGGCCGTGATCGCGACGGTGAGCTACACGGTGCTGTTGGTGGGGGCGACGGTGGTGATCGTCGAAGCGGATCTCTCGGGCCGCGGCAATATCGCGACGGCCGCCGTCAATGTGCTGAAGGGGCTCGCCAAGAGCCCACTTGTCGTGGCCCCGCTGCTCGGGCTCGCGTGGAATCTGGGCGGCGTGCCGTTGCCCAAACCCATTACGAATTTCGGCGAGCTGTTGGGTGCGGCGGCAGGACCAGCCGCTTTGTTCGCGATCGGCCTCTTCTTGTCGACGCGCTCGCTCGGCACGCTGGTCGGCGGCAAGAAACTCGCCGAGGTGGGTTGGCTCGTTTATGTGAAACTCATCGTGCAGCCGTTGGCCACCTGGTGGCTTGCGGGCATTTTCGGGCTTGATGCCTATTGGCGCGGCGCGGCCGTAATTCTCGCTGCCTTGCCGACGGCGGCTTTGTGCTTCGTACTGGCCCAGCAATACAAACAATTCGTCGAGCGCGCGTCGGCGACGATCCTGATCTCGACCGTGCTATCGCCGATCGTGCTGTCGATTCTGATGATCCTGTTCGAAGGGATCAGGCCGGCGGCAATTCCGGGCTGAGGAATGCGGCCGTTTTCGCGATCGCCTCGGCCAAGCCCACGCGTTCGATCGTAACGCCCTCCGGAAAGGCTTTGGCGAGGCGCGAGGGAAAACGCGAATCGAGCAGCACGAACACGCCCGTGTCGTCGGCGCGCCGCACCAAGCGTCCGAACGCCTGTTTGAGGCGCAAGCGCACCAGTCGGTCGTCGTAGGCCGCCTTGCCGAAATGCGCACGGCGCGCCTTGTGCAGAATGTCGGGCCGCGGCCATGGGACGCGGTCGAACACGATCAGACGCAAGGAGCGGCCTGGCACGTCCACGCCGTCGCGCACGGCATCGGTGCCGAGCAAGCACGAATCTTCTTCGGCGCGGAAAATGTCGATCAGCGTCGAGACGTCGAGCCGGTCCACATGTTGCGCATAAAGCGGATAGCCCGCGCGCTCGAGCGAAGCACCGATGCGCGCATGCACGGCACGCAAACGCCCGATCGCCGTGAACAGCCCGAGCCCGCCGCCTTTGGCCGCGAGGAAAAACGCGCGATAGGCGGCCGCGATACGGTCGGGCGAATCGCGGTCGATGTCGGTCACGACGAAGACGCGCGTCTGTTTGGGATAGTCGAACGGCGAGGCGACCTGGGCGCGCGTCCAGTCCGGCATGTGCGCGGCCCCCGTGCGCGCGGCGGCTGCCAACCAATCGGTTTCGACGTCGCCGGTCGAATCCGTAAGCGTGGCCGAGGTCACGAGCGCGCCGTGCGCCGGGCGCAACACGGCGGCGGCAAACGGCACGGTCGGATCGATCCAGCGCCGATGCAAACCCACATCCGCCTCGCGCCCGTCGCTGCGCTCGAGTGCGAGCCAATCGACGAATTCGGGCGGGCGTTCGGCGGCAAGCGCTTTGAGCATTGCGCGCCAGCCCGCAAGTTCGTTGGTCGCGCGTCTGGCAATGCCGCGCGCCACGGCCTCGATGCGCGAACGTGTGGCGGTGTCGAGCTCTTCGGCTTCGTCGTCGAGGCGCGCCACGAGCCGTTTGGCAAGTTCGAGCATCGGCTCGGCAATGCGCGCAAGCGCTGCTTCAAGCCGATCGGCTGTTTCGATCACGTCGTCGAGGGCCGGTTGCACGTCGGCTTCAATCGAATAGCCGTCGGGCTGGTCGGACGCGCGCGCCAGAACCTGGCGGCGCACGGCGGCAAGGAACGCTTCGCTGGGGCCTTGCGTTTGGCCCGAGGCGATGCGCTGCAGCCAGCCTTCGCCTGGCAAGGCGCGGGCAGCGGCCATCGCGCGGTCGAGCAAAGCTTCGCCGCCGTCGATGTCGGCCACGAGTTCGCCTGCGCGCGCTTTGAGGCCGCGCGAGCGGCTGCGTCCGCCTTCGGCCCCGACGATCCAGCGCCGCAGCTCGGCCGTTTCCTGGCCCGTGAGCGCACCGCCGAACGCCGAATCGGCCGCGTCGAACACGTGATGGCCTTCGTCGAACACGTAGCGCGTGGGCACGTTCGACTGTGCTGAGCCCGCCGCAAGATCGACGGTCGCAGCACCTAAGGCCGCTTGCATCATCACGAGTGCGTGGTTGGCGATCACGATCTGCGCGCGGCGTGCGCGCCGCACCGACTTTTCGATGGGGCAGCGCATGTAATGCGGGCAGGCGGCGTAGATGCATTCGCCGCGCCGGTCGGCAAGGCCGCGCGTGCGCGCTTTGCCCACGAGATCGGGCAGCCAACCCGGAAAATCGCCGCCGACCATGTCGCCGTCGCGGCTCACGGCCGCCCAGCGGGCCATGAGGCCAAGTGCCACGGCGTCCTGCGGGCGCGTGGACACGGCGCGCACCGCTTCTTCGAGATTGAGCAGGCACAGATAATTCTCGCGGCCCTTGCGGATCACGACTTTGCGCGCTTTCTCGATCGGCTCGTCGTGCAGCCGGTCGAGCTCGCGGTCGATCTGGTGCTGCAGATTCTTCGTGTAGGTCGAGATCCAGACCGCACCGCCGTTTTTCTCGGCCCACAAAGTGGCGGGGGCAAGATAGCCGAGCGTTTTGCCCACGCCTGTACCCGCTTCGGCCACCACGAGGCGCGGATTGTCGGGTGCGTCGCGCGGTGCAAACGCGGCCGAGGCGGCCGAGGCGTAGTCGGCCTGTTCGGGCCGCGCTTCGCTGTCGGTCCCGAGCATTTCGGCCAAGCGCCTGCGCGCGTCGTTGGGCTCGACGGGCAACGAGCCCGGCGGCGGCTCGGGTGCTTGTTCGCTCCATTCCTCGATGCGCCGCCACGCTTCGAGCCCCTGCACCGAACGGTCGGACTCGAACGCGTTGGGGCTGTCGCCGAGGGCGGCCAGCACCGCACTGCCCCAGCGCCAGCCGCCGCGCGCCATGGCGCGGGCGGCGTTCACCGTATCGGCATTGCGCGCAACCAACGGCTCGGCGAGTTCGCCAAGCAGGCGGCCGACGATCTGGTGCAGGCTCGTGGCTTCGGCGGCGAGCCCGTGTGGGACCGCAAGGCCCAGCGCATGCGCAAGGCCGCGGATCGTCGGCAGACAGAACGTCGCGGGGCGCACGAAGGCGAACAGCTCAAGCGCGTCGTAGCAGGCGAGCCGGTCGAGGCCGAGGCGGCGTGCGGTTGCAGGCCCGTGCACGACGATGGGGGCTTCGGCTAACGCGTGGCTTGCCGCATCGGCAAGCCGCAACTCGACAATTTCGCCCTCGGGCGACAGCAATGCGGCGTGCGCCACGCCTGCAGCAAGTGCGCTTGCGGCCGGAACGGCGACGATGCTGCTGCGCGGATTGCCGCCGCGGAACGGGACAACGCTCGGACCGGCGGCGGGCGGGAGAGGGGGCGAATCGCGCATCGCATCAATATAGGCGGTAGGGGACGTTGACGCGACCGGCCCTGGCACCTTAGTTTCGCGCTCCCTTTTTGCACATTCCCGACAGGTACGTGTTGCGCCCATGACCGATGTTTTTGTCCGCCCGTCCCGCGACGATGCCTTCAAGGGCCGCGCTTGGCCGTTCGAAGAGGCCAAGAAGATTCTGGCGCGCCTGGGCGACAAACCCGCGCCCAAAGGCTACGTCCTGTTCGAGACCGGCTACGGCCCGTCGGGCCTGCCGCATATCGGCACGTTCGGCGAAGTCGCGCGCACGACAATGGTGCGCCGTGCGTTCGAAATGCTGTCGGACGTGCCGACCAAGCTGTTTGCGTTCAGCGACGACATGGACGGTCTGCGCAAGGTGCCCGACAACGTGCCGAATGCCGCGATGCTGTCCGAACATATCGGCAAGCCTTTGACGTCGGTGCCCGATCCGTTCGGCAAGTTCGAGAGTTTCGGCGCCCACAACAACGCGATGCTGCGCTCGTTCCTCGATCGCTTCGGCTTCGAATACGAATTCAAATCGTCGACAGAGATGTACCGCGCGGGCGCTTTCGACGACACGCTGCGCGCGGTCTTGCGCAACTATGCGGCGATCATGGCGATCATGCTGCCGAGCTTGCGCGAAGAGCGCCGCCAGACCTATTCGCCTTTCATGCCGGTTTGCAAGCGCACGGGCCGCGTTCTGCAAGTGCCCACGCTCGAGACGAACGCCGAGGCAGGCACCATCGTCTATCGCGACGAGGGCGGCAGCTTGGTCGAAACGCCGGTCACGGGCGGGGCGTGCAAGCTGCAATGGAAGATCGACTGGGCCATGCGCTGGACGGCACTGGGCGTCGACTACGAAATGTCGGGCAAGGATCTGATCGATTCGGTCAAGTTCTCGTCGAAGGTCGCACGCGCCATCGGCGGCAAGCCGCCCGAAGGTTTCACCTACGAGCTGTTCCTCGACGAAAACGGCGAGAAGATCTCGAAGTCGCGCGGCAACGGCCTCACGATCGAAGAATGGCTCACTTACGGGCCGCCCGAAAGCCTGTCGCTATTCATGTACCAGCAACCCAAGGCCGCCAAGCGCCTGCATTTCGACGTGATCCCGCGCCATGTCGACGACTATCTGACATTCGTCGAGCGCCTGCCGACACAGACGACGCAGCAAGCTCTCGACAACCCGGCCTTCCATATCCATGGCGGCAAGCCGCCGGCGGCCGAGCCCAACGGTCTGCCGTTCAACATCCTGCTCAATCTTGCCGGTGTCGCGAATTCGCAGGACAAAGACGTACTTTGGGGCTTCATCTCGCGCTATGCGCCCAAGGCCAATCCGCAAGCCAACCCGATGCTCGACCGGCTGGTCGGGCATGCGATCGCGTATTTCCGAGACTATGTGCTGCCGACGCGCAAATACAGGCTCGCCTCCGACATGGAGCGTGCTGCCTTGCAAGATCTTTGCGAGACGGTCGACAGATTGCCGCGCGATGCGAGCGCGTCGGCAATCCAAGACGAAGTGTTCGCCGTCGGCAAGCGCCACGCGTTTGCCGATCTCAAATCCTGGTTCCAGGCCTGCTACGAGATTCTTTTTGGGGCCGCCCAAGGGCCGCGCCTGGGCTCGTTCATTGCCCTCTACGGAATCGACGAGACGATTGCCCTGATCAAACGCGCCGTTGCGGGCGAGCTCGCCAAGAGTTGACGCAAAAGTCCTATTGGCTGACCCACAGAATGCGGTGGCAGAACACGACTTCGGTCACGTCGAGCACGCGTTCGCCATGCGCCGCGTTGAGCGAGGTTAGCTCGAGCTTGCGTTGGCCTTTGCGAATCAGCTGCTTGGCCATAACTTCGCCGGCCGTTGTCTTGACCACTACGCGGTCGCCGCGGCGCAGCGAGGCCTGCGGCGAAACAACGATCGTGTCGCCGTCGCGATAGACGGGTTCCATGCTGTCGCCTGCCACCATCAACGCATAGGCATGCGTGTCGGCAAGTTCGGGGAACAGCAATTCGTCCCAGCCCGAACCTGTCGGGAATCCGGCATCGTCGAAAAAGCCTTTTTCACCTGCTTGCGCATAGCCAATTACCGGCACGCGGCGCATTGCACCCGCGACGCTCGGTACCGTGCCGATATAGGCGACGAACTCCGACATCGTGGCGCCTGTCGCCTCTAGAATCTTGGCGATGCTCTCAGTCGAGGGCCAGCGCGGACGGCCGTCGCGCGAAATGCGCTTCGACTTATTGAATGTTGTGGGATCGAGCCCAGCGCGGCGCGCGAGACCCGAGGGGGAGAAGCCGTGATCGCTCGCAAGCTGATCGATGGCCTGCCAAACATCTGCATGTCGGAGAATCATGTGAGAATTTTTGCTCAAAACGCCACGATTTGCATTAGGTACCTTTTCAAAAAATTTTGCGGTGAGGTAATTATACAGTTTTTCTGCATCTTGAATGCTTAAAAAAAGAAGTTTATTGTTTGTTCCTATTTTTTGGATTGCTCGAGACATGCGTGTTGATCACCGAGCTTTGAACGGCTTTTGTACCGGTCCTCGGCTGGGATCCGGCGGCGGCCGAGCGATCGTGGTTTTTCGCGATGCGACCGAGATTCGTTGGTTGCGCTTTTTGAAGCGTGGATTTCGCCATTGCGCCGTCTTGGTCGAAGTCGAGTGCGGTTGGATTTTGTGTGATGCTTTGTCTCATAGAACCCTTTTAAAATGTATATTTGATGCGAGTTCACGGGAGATCGTGGAGCGCCTTGGCGCGGCCGGGCTACATGCCATCGAGGTTCGGGTGCAAATGCCGCGAGCGCGGATAGCGCCGATCCTGCCGTTCACTTGCGTTGAAGTGGTCAAGCGGGTTTTGGGGATTCACGCATGGGGTATCTTCACGCCGTGGCAGCTTTACCGGCATTTGATTCGAGATCAAAAGTTTATAATTGACAATTAGCCTATATCAGAATATTAACTCTATACCGCTCCTGTGAGCGGTCGCTTCGGGCGCGAAGCTTGCCGAAATGGCGGGTACAGGCGTTGCGGAGACTGAATTCTGAGACCGTGAAAGGAGGACGTTCGATGGGTGGTTTTTTCTCGGCGCCGTCGCCGCCGCCGCTGCCGTCGCAACCGCCGTTGCCGGAGCCGGTTGATACCGAAAAGGAGGCGCGCGAGGCGCGCATTAAGGCATTGATTCGCCGCCGCCGCGGTCGGGCGGGGCTCACGGTTGCCGGCGCCCCTGGCGTTTTGACCGCTGCCGCCAATCCCGGCAGCCTCGGCACGAAGTTGGGGGAATGAGACATGGCCCCCGAAATCCCGATGGCGATTGCGCTGCCGAATCCGATTCCGGCTGCGACGCTCGATGCAAGCGATCTGATCGCGCGCTATCGACGGGCCAAGCAGCAGCGCGGCGCGTGGGATGCGACGTGGCAGGACTGCTACGATTTCGCACTTCCGCAGCGCACGCCGTTTTCGGCTGGTGATCGACGCGGCGAACGGCTGTTTGACGGCACGGCCGCCGATGCTGCCGAGCAACTCGCGGCATCTCTGATGTCGCAGCTCGTCCCGCCTTGGTCGCGATGGTTCGGTCTGCAGCCGGGTACGCAGGTGCCGGAGATGCAGCGCGCGGACGTAGGTGACGTTCTCGAGAATGCAGCCGCCGTGCTGCAAGGCCATTTCGACCGCTCGAACTTCGCCATGGAAATCCACCAATGCTTTCTCGATCTCGTCGTGGCGGGTACGGCCGTGCTGCAGTTCGAAGAAGCGCCGGTAGGATCCGATGCGGCCTTCCGCTTCATGGCCGTGCCTATCGCGCAAATCGCGCTAGACGAAACCGCCGACGGCGCGTTCGACATCGTGTTCCGCGCAAGCGAAATGCGTTTCGACCGACTGCGCGCGCGATATCCCAAGGCGCAGTTGCCCGACGGCCTCGCCGCCGGCGGCAAAGAGATGGCCGAAAGGCGCCACAGCGTGATCGAGGCGACGATCCAGGAAGCCGCGGGGTCTCGCTACATCGCTATGCTCGAAGCGTCCCCCGACGCTGCGGCTCCCGTCGTGCTCGCCGAGGGGCGCTTTGCGCAGTCGCCGTTCCTGTGCTTCCGCTGGCTCAAAGCGCCGGGCGAAGTCTACGGGCGTTCGCCGATCATGAAGGCGCTGCCCGACATCAAAACGGCGAACAAAGTGGTCGAGCTCGTGCTCAAAAACGCATCGATTGCGGTTACGGGCATCTGGCAGGCCGACGACGACGGCGTGCTCAATCCCGCAAACGTCAAACTCACGCCCGGCACAATCATTCCCAAAGCCGTCGGCTCGGCCGGTTTGACACCGCTCGAAGCGCCCGGCCGATTCGACGTGTCGAATCTCGTGCTCGAAGATCTGCGCAGCCGCATCAGACATGCGCTGCTCGCCGACCGACTCGGGCAGGTCGATGCGCCGAAAATGACGGCCACCGAAGTGATGGAACGGGCGGCCGAAATGTCGCGTGTGCTGGGGGCGACCTACGGGCGTCTGCAGACCGAACTGCTCACGCCGCTTGTGGCGCGCGCGTTGGCGATCCTGCGGCGGCGCGGCGAAATTCCGCCGGCCCTCGTCGACGGCAAGCTCGTCGAGCTCCAATACAAGTCTCCGCTCGCTCGCGTCCAAGCGCAGGACGACGTGCGCAACGCGATGCTGTGGGTGCAACAGGCGGCGGCCTTGGGGCCCGAAGGCCAAGCGGTGATCGACGGTGCCGCCGCCGCACGTTGGATGGCGCGCGCACTTTCCGTCCCCGCCGACCTCGTGCGCCCGCCGCAGCCTGAACCGGCGCCGACGCAGAACGCGCAAGACTTGCTGCTCCAGGCGCTGGGCCAACCGACTTCCGCGCAATTGACCCCGAACCAATAGAAAGGAACGAACGATGAGTGCGAATCTTCTGACGCTCGAAAGCGCTGGGGCAGCGTCGGCTCTCCCCACAGCTGCGCAAGCTGGCACGCAAGCCGCCCCTGTTGCCGCAGCAGCGGACAGCGAGCGTCCGGGCTATCTGCCCGAAAAGTTCTGGGATCCCGAAGGCAAAAAAGTGCGCCTTGACGTGATGTCGAAATCCTACGGCGAACTCGAGCGCAAGCTTTCGAGCATGATGCCGGGGCCGCAAGCGCCGGATTTCGACAAGGCCTTGCGCAAAGCGCTCGGCGTGCCCGAAGCGCCGGACGCCTACCGTATCGAACTCAAGGACGATCTCTTGCAAGTCGACCCTGAGGTCAACAAGCGCCTGCATGCGGCCGGATTCTCGCCGGCCCAGGCCCAGCTCGTCTACGATCTGGCGATCGAGCGCATGGTGCCGCTCGTGCGCGAATACGCCGAGGTCTACCGCAGCGAAATGACGCAGACCAAGCTCATCGAAGAATTTGGCGGCGACACGGCCTGGTCGACGCTTGCTCCTCAGCTTGCAAGCTGGGGCCAGGCGAATCTGCCGTCGTCGGTCTATGATGCACTTGCGGCAACGCCCGAGGGCGTACGCGCACTTCACAAACTCATGAACTCGGGCGAGCCCAATCTGCGCGGGGCGACGGCGGCGGCAAGTGGCCCGGCCGACGAGGCGGAGCTGCGCAAGCTGATGGCCGACAAGCGCTACTGGCGCGATCACGATCCCGAACTCGTGCGGATCGTCTCGGAGGGCTTCAAGCGCCTTTATCCCGACCGAGACTGAAGTCGGTCAAAAGGATCTTGACAAATTCCTTTTAAGGTAGTATTTACTTAGATACTTCGCCCGAAGCAGGCTGCCGCATTCGCCACCGCCTTTCCGGATAACGAAGTCTCCCCCTTTCTTCCCGCCGTCGGGACAACCGGCCGGCCAGGCAAGCCTCTCAAGGCAGCCCGGATCGGCCGGCCCTCCGGCATCCAGCGCCGTCACCGCGATTGCCCGGGTCACAAGTGCCGCCGATCGGCGTGCAATGCGGCAACCCTCAATTGTTTTTGTTCGAACCCCAAACGCGACAGAGAGGCAACTATGCCCGACATCGACAAATCCTTCGTCAAACAATACGAGAGCGAAGTCCATCTCTCGTATCAACGCCTTGGCTCGAAGTTGCGCCCCACGGTCCGCTCGAAGAAGGCGGTCCAGGGTGCGTCCACCGTGTTCCAGAAAATGGGCCGGGGCGCGGCCTCGACTAAGGCCCGCCATGCGGCGGTGCCGGTGATGAACGTCGAACATTCGACCGTCGAAGTGTTCCTCAAGGACTACTACGCCGGCGAATGGCTCGACGCGCTTGACGAAATCAAGACGGCCGGCGATGAGCGATCGGCGGTGGTTAACTCGGGCGCCTACGCGCTCGGGCGCAAGACCGACGAACTCATCATCGAAGCCCTCAACGGCTCGACGAACCTCGCCGGCCTCAGCACCGATGGCCTGACCAAAGCCAAGATCCTGGCTGCGTTCGAGAAGCTCGGCGGGCAGGACGTGCCCGACGACGGCGAGCGCTACGCCGTGATCGGCTGGAAGCAGTGGTCGGAACTGCTCGAAATCGACGAGTTCGCGAACGCCGACTATGTCGGCGACGAGGAACTCCCTTGGCGAGGCACGCAAGCCAAGAAATGGCTCGGCACGTTGTGGATGCCGCATTCGGGACTCACGTCCGTCTCGGGCGTGCGCCTGTGCCACTGGTACCACAAAACGGCCGTCGGCCACGCCGCCGGTTGCGAGGTCAAAAGCGATCTCACGTGGCACGGCGACCGCGCATCGTACTTCATCAGCAACATGATGAGCCAGGGGGCCGGCATCATCGATGCCGCCGGCGTTGTGACCCTGCGCTGCAAGGAGTGAGGAGCAAGCCATGGCTTTCGAAGTCAAGAACCTGTCGGTCCTCGCCTACGCCAACGGCTTTACGCTGTGGCACTACACCACGTCCGATGCGGCGGCGGCAGTCGACAATGTCGGCTACTTCAACGCCGCCAGCGACATGCTGCATGTCGGCGACATGATGCTGGCCAACGTCGCCACGGCCGGGTCGCCGCAGAACGGCGTCTTTGCCGTTGTATCCGTCGCCAACGGCGTCGTGGATCTCGCCAACATGACGGTGTTCGACACGTCGAACACCGACTGAGCCACTGGGACTGGCGGCGGGCGCCCCTCAGATTCGCCCGTCGCCTCCCTGTCCTGCATTCGGAGGTAACAATGGCTCTCTCGCAGATTGCTTTGTGCTCGCGTGCGCTCATCAAGCTGGGCGCCCAGCCGATCGCATCGTTCGCCGAAGGGACGGTCGAATCGCAGGTCGCCGCTGCGCTTTTCCCGTCGGTGCGCGACGGTCTCATCTCGGCCCATCCGTGGAGTTTCGCCAGCGCCCAGACGACGCTGCCGCGCCTGGCGAGAGATCCCGTCGCCGACCATCGTTTTGCGTACCAGCTACCGCCGGATTTCCTGCGTGCGTTGTCCGTAGGTCAGGGTGCGCGCGGGCGTGGAACGGCCTATCGAATCGTCGAGTCGGCATTGCACACCGACAGCGATGGCGTGGTGCTGTCCTACATTTTCCGGCCAGACGAGTCCGCCTTTCCGCCGTTCTTCGACGCAGCCTTGATCGCGGCCCTGGCGGCCGAGTTCTGCCTGCCGGTCACCGAAAGCACGAGCCGGGCCGAACTGCTCTATCGGCTTTCCGAAAACGAATTCCGCCGCGCGCGCCTGATCGACGCGCAGCAAGAGACGCCGCAGAGCTTGGACGACTTCTCGCTGGTGGAGGTGCGCCGATGAGCGTTGCGCGCCTCACCAAGACCAGTTTCGCGTCGGGTGAAATCGGCCCGTCGATGCTGGGCCGCATCGATCTGCGCGCCTACGAAAACGGCGCGCGGCGCTTGCGCAACGTCGTGGTGCTGCCCTCGGGCGGCATCAAGCGGCGCCCGGGTCTTGCGCGCATCGCGGGCCTGCCGGGGCAAGCGCGCTTGATCGCGTTCGAGTTCAACACCGAGCAGGCCTATCTGCTGGCACTATGCGGCGGCCAGATGCTCGTGTTCCGCGACGGCGTGCAGATCGCGAATTTCGCAACACCCTGGAGTGCCGCACAGCTCAAACAAGTCAACTGGACCCAGAGTGCCGATACGCTGCTTGTCGTGCACCCCGACGTGCCGCCGCAGCGCATCACGCGCACGTCGCACACGAGCTGGACGATCGCGCAATGGACGTTCTTCGAAGAGAAGGGCGTAGTCCAGCAGCCCTACCACAAATTCGCCGCCGACGCGGCGACGCTCACTCCGAGTGCGACGACCGGCACCATCACGCTCAGCGCCTCGCTCGACGTGTTCGTGGCCGGCCATGTCGGCCAGCGAATCCGCATCGTCAAGAAGGAAGCGACGATCACGGCGGTCGCGGGCCCGCGTTCGGCAACCGCGATATTGGCAGCCGGCAACGCGCTGCCCGACACCAACGCCTCAACCGACTGGGAAGAACAAGCGCTCAGCGCCCTGCGCGGCTGGCCGATCTGCGTGACGTTTCACCAGGATCGTCTGGTGATTGGCGGTTCGCGCGATCTGCCCAACCGGCTGTGGCTGTCGAAATCGGGCGATCTGTTCAATTTCGATCTCGGTACTGCGCTCGACGACGAGGCGATCGAGTTCGCGCTGCTGTCCGATCAGGTCAACGCGATTCGCCACGTCTTTTCGGGGCGCCATCTGCAGGTCTTCACATCGGGAGCCGAATGGATGGTGACGGGCGATCCGCTGACGCCCGAAAACGTTCAGCTCAACCGCCAGACCCGCATCGGCAGCCCAAGCGACCGCTCGGTGCGGCCGCGCGACGTTGACGGGGCGACGCTGTTCGTGGGCCGGGGTGGGCGCGACCTGCGTGAGTTTCTGTTCGCCGACTCGGAACAGGCCTACCAGGCGACGGATCTTGCTTTGCTTGCCCAGCATTTGGTGCTCGATCCGGTAGCGCTCGACTACGATCCCGACGACCGGCTTGTCCATGTGGTCAATGCCGACGGGTCGATGGCGACGGTCACGATCTACCGTGCCGAACAGGTCACGGCTTGGACGCGCCAGACGACGACGGGCGCCTTCCGCAGCCTCGTGGTCGTCTCGAATGCGACCTATCTTGCGGTCGAACGCGCTGGGCAGTGGTCGATCGAGTGTTTCGATCCGACCTACTCGACCGATGCGGCAGTCAAATTGGCACCCGCACCGGCAGCGGCGACTTGGCAAGGGCTCGACCATCTCAACGGCATCGAGGTGCAGATCCTCGCCGACGGCGTGCCGATCGGCATCGCAGTGCCGTCGGGCGGGCAGATTGCTGCGCGCGGCGGCCGCACAAACGTCGAAATCGGCATCGGCTTTGTCGGCGAGATCGAGCCGCTGCCGCCGGCCTCCCCCGGCAGCGCCAATATGCCGCGCAGCGTGCGGCTGATCGAGGTGACCTTCAAGCTGCTCGAGACGCGCCAGCTGCGCGTCGATACCGGCAGCGGTTTCATCGACGTGCCGTTTCGCGGCCTCGGCGATACGTTCGCCCTCGACAAAGCGCCGCCGCCCTTTTCGGGCGACAAGCGGATTCGGGCGCTGGGCTGGAAGCGCGCCAGCATTGATCCGCTTTGGCGCATTGAACTCCCGGCACCGCTGCCCTTCACCCTGCTTTCCGCAACCCAAGAAATGAAAGTGAACGACCGATGAGTGGAATCGAACCCCTCACCGCCATTGCGCTCGGCCAAACGGCTTTCGGCGCTCTTCAGGGAATCGGCAGTGCGAGTGCTGCGCGCGCGCAAACGGACGCTCAAGTCCAGTCCGTGGCGGCCAACGCCGTGCGCCAGCGGCAGATGCTGCAACTGCAGCAGGAGGCCGACACGCGCAAGCGGCGTAATCTCCTCGAGCGCACCGCCGCGCGCGCGCGTGTGTCTTTCGGCGCCCGCGGCTTGTCGGATGCCGACGGCTCGGCAGGCGCGCTGCTGTCCGGCATCGAAAACGAATTTGAAGTCGAGCAGGCCGCCCGCGACCGCGTTTATGGACTGCAGATGGCGGGCATCGACCAGGGCATTGCGGACTCGTTGGTGCGCATCGAACACGCGCGCAGCCGCAACCTCCTCGATCAGCAGAGCGACATCCAGCGTCGCGTGGGCAGCTTGTTGAGATGGGGCCTCAAACCGCGATGACCTTCGCGCCTCTTTTTCCCGAAAAGGACAGATCCATGACCGAGCATCTAAAGATCTCTGCCAAGATCCCGCGCAAGCGCTACGTTGCCAACGGCTCACAGACCGTTTTCAGCTTCGACTTCGTGCTGTTCCAGCCGAGCGAATTGTTGGTAGCCGTCGATGGTGTGTTGATCGCCTCGGGTGTTGCCGTGTCGCTGCTGGCAGACGGTACGGGGACCGCCACCTTCGCTTTCGCACCGGCGGTCGGTGCTATAGTCGTGCTCCAGCGTCATGTGACGATCAGGCGCGAAACCGACTTCCAGGAAGGTGGCGAGCTGCGCGCCAAAACGCTCAACGACGAGTTCGACTTCCAGACGGCAGCCCTGCAGCAGGTCGAGGCAGCGGCGGCACGCGCACTGCAGCTGCCCATCGACGATGCCGACAATGCTGCAACCGTTCTACCGATGGCTGCCGTGCGCGCAACGAAGGTGCTTGCATTCGACGCGAACGGAGACCCGGTTCTGTCGAGCCAAACCTTGGCGCAGATCGAAGGCGGTGCGACCGCCGCTGCGGAGTTGGCCACCAGCGCCGCATCCAGTGCTACCGCCGCTGCAAGCGCTGCGATTGCCGCGCAGAATTTGGCGACCAATGCGGCGAATTCTGCGACGTCGGCAGCAGCGAGTGCCGCTTCTGTTGCCCTGCCGTTGTCGCTCGCCAGTGGCGGCACGGGTGCGACGATGGCTGCGGCTGCGCGCACGAATCTCGGGCTTGGCAGCGCCGCGACGTTGAACGCGGGCAGTGCCCCAAACCAGTTGCCGCAGCTCGATAGCCTTGGGCGTCTCCCGGCCGTTGACGGCTCGCTGCTGACGAATATCGCTGGCGCCTCAACACAGGTGACGGCCGGCGAGGTCCTAGCGATACGTGATCTGATCTATCAGGACATATTCAACCAGCGCGGCGGCGGCAGCGACCGTTGGTATCGGGTCGATACCGATGCCATTGCCCCCGTCCGCATCAGCCCGCGCATCGGATTCGCCCTCGCAGCGCTCGCCAACGGCGCTTCTGGAGCCGCTCAAGTGCGGAGCGGACGTGTCGCGGGTTTTTCCGGGCTCGCCGTCGGCCAACCGATTTTTGCAAGTGCCGTAGCGGGCGCCGTAACCCAAATAGCTCCGATGTTGCCTGCGTCTGGCACTCAGAACGCGACGCGCCTCGTCGGCATTGCCGCAAGTGCCACCGAAATCGATTTTGATCCTGACGACGACACAGTATTCGTGGCGCGCAATTCGGAACTAGCCAGTGGGGCGTTTATTTCTGTTCAGCATTGGGTAGATGCCGGTGCTGCTGAGCGACTGGCGCTGGCTTATCTCTCTGGCTCCTTAGCTCAGGCCACTGGTACATTTGGCTTGGCTACTGTTTCGAATCGCTCGATAAACGGCGAGCATGGACAGAGTCTCGGATTTCAATTTAGCGCCACAACAACCGGCTCACTATTAAGCACTAGAATCAGTGTCTTTAGCGTGACGACATCAGGCTCGTGGGAGGCGAGGCTTTACTCCAATAGCGTGGGGAGACCTGCTACGCAAATAGGCGCATCGAGCGGCGTAGTGTCGATCAATGCTGCTGGTGACGTTACATTTACGTTTGCGATACCTCCGTTGATCGTCACGGGTACAGTCTACTGGCTCGTCATTACGCCGATTTCTGGGTCTCCGGATATCGCGTCAGCGACCGTGGCGGATCAAATCGGTTACGGTTCGGGCCGCTCAAACGCAATTGTAGCATTAGCCGACAACAGTATCGGCCTTTTGGAAGATTGGAAGATCGAGATTATTCAGATTGGAGGCGCCATTCGAAATGAACCCGAGCCACTGTTTCCAGAGCTGCGTTTTATGACCGCTACAGACAAAGTGACTTGCCGTTTCGACGACGGCACTACCTCAAGCGCAGATACACGAACTACTTTTTTCAACCGTACCAGTATGACACGCGATCTCGTCGTCGAGGTGATCCTGTGAAGTTGTCTACTGGAAAAAGAAATGCGGCCAAATGCTGTACGCATAAAAAGCCGGCAGCGGCCAATCCCCCGCCGGTTGCGAGTTCGATCCCGGATTTCCCGCGTTTCGTAGCAGATTGGAACTCGCTTCAGCGTCAGAGCACTCCTGCGTTGCATGTGCGCATCGCGATCTGGCTGCAGACCCAGTGTCGGTCCGGCGGGCAGGGTGCGGTGCTGCTCGCGTTCCGCTCGAGCGGAAAATCGACGTTGATGGGTCTGTTCTGCGCCTGGCTCTTGGCCAAGGACGCCAATCTGCGCGTGCTTGTGCTGGCGGCCGAGCATGCGCTCGCGCGCAAGATGGTACGCAACGTAAAGCGCATCATCGAGCGTCATCCGGCGACCGTCGGCCTCAAACCGGTCAAGACCGAGCAATGGGCGTCCGACCAGTTCGTTGTCGCGCGCACGGCCGAGCTGCGGGATCCATCGATGCTGGCCAAGGGCCTGTCGGGCAACATCACGGGCACGCGCGCCGACGTGGTGATCTGCGACGACGTCGAAGTGCCCAATACCTGCGACAGCGTCGCCAAGCGCGAGGATTTGCGCGAGCGCCTCGGCGAGCTCGACTACATTCTCGTCCCTGGCGGGCTGCAGCTCTATATCGGAACGCCGCACACCTACTATTCGATCTACGCCGAACAGCTGCGCGAGGAAACTGGCGAGACAGTGCCGTTCCTCGATGGCTTCGCACGCCTCAAAATTCCGCTGCTCGACGAAAGCGGTGCAAGCGTGTGGCCCGAGCGCTTCGACGCCGCGCGCATCGAGGCGGTACGCAAGCGAACGGGACCGCGCAAATTCCAAGCGCAGATGATGCTGGAACCTGTCGCCGAAACCGCTAGCCGCCTCGATCCCGACCGTTTGATCGTCTACGACGAGCCGCTACACTATTCCGAAGGCAATAACGCGGCGATCGTGGCGATCGGCGAGCGGCGCATGCTGTCGGCCACGTGCTGGTGGGATCCGGCCTATGGCAGTCCGACCGGCGACAGGTCGGTCGTGGCCGTCGTTTTCACCGACGCGCAAGGACACTACTGGCTGCACGAAATCCGCTATCTCGAATCGCCGCGCGAAGAGCTGGGGAAGCTTGACGAGGCGAGCCATTTTTGCCGCCAAGTTGCGGCATTTGCGGCGCGCAACCGCGTGCCCTTGGTGACGATCGAGCAGAACGGCGTCGGCCATTTTCTGCCCTCGATCCTGCGGCGCGAACTGGCTGAGGCAGGGCTCGCCTGCGGCGTCCTTGCGGCGGCGTCCACGCGCGTCAAAGTGCTGCGCATTCTCGACGCGTTCGATGCGCGCCTGGCGGCGGGCGTGCTGCACGCGCATCGCGACGTGTGGAAAACGCCCTTCATCGTCGAAATGCGCGAATGGCGTCCGGTCGGCGGTGCGCGCGACGACGGGCTCGATGCGGTCGCCGGCTGCCTGCTGGCCGAACCCGTACGCGTCGAGCCCATCGAGCGTCCGACCGCCAAGCGCAGCTGGCGGGCGGGCGGCCAAGCCCATCGCGCCAAGACCGACTTCTCCGTTTGACCCCATCCTTTCGCGGGAGACGACTTGCCATGGATCTATCGAATCTCGAACCCGGCCTTGCGCTACTGGCGGCTTCCGATGCTTCGTCATTCGGCGCCATTGCGTGGCTGTTCTGGAAGCAGCGCGAACAACATGAACGCGCACTTGCCAAGGCGCACGAAATCAATCTGCGCGAAACGCGCGATCTTGCCGCACGTCTTGCCGACTTCAAGCTCGAGATCGCGCGCAACTACGCGTCCATCGCCTATCTCAAAGACGTCGAAAACCGTTTGACTGCACATCTCTTGCGCATCGAAGCCAAGCTCGACGCTAGCCCCATTGCAGATGCAAGGAGCTAGGAGACCGACCATGATTCCAGCCATTCTTGCACAAGTGGGTTTGCCCGCTCTGATCCGGCTTGTGGGCGGCGCACTTTCGCGTATCGACAATCCTGTCGCCAAAACCGCGTCGGGCGCTTTGTCCGACGTCGTCCAAGCGATCGACGCGGCCAAACTCGATCCGGCGCAGATCGCCGAGGCCAACCGCCATCTCGAAACATTGGCTAAGCTCGATAGCGATGATTATCGCGAAACGATCCGCGAGGTGAACGCGACGATCCGTACTGAGTCGGCGTCCGAAGACCCATATGTGCGCCGCATGCGGCCGACCTTCGGCTATGTGATGGCCGCGACCTGGGCCGCACAGATGTCGGCGGTCGCTTGGATCGTGGTTGCAGCTCCGCGCGAGGCAGCGCCGGTGATCGAAGCGCTGGGGGCGTTGTCGCTGATGTGGTCGGTCGGCCTGTCGGTGCTGGGCGTCTATGTCTACAAGCGCTCGGCCGACAAGGCGCTCGGGGCAGGGCATGCGCCCGAAAGCCTGATCGAGAAGCTTCAATCCGTCGTCAATCGGCGCTAGTAAGGGACCATGAATACGCCGATCTACCATATGTGCAAAAGCGAGGAGTGGCGGGCGGCTTTGGCCGCAGGCCGCTATCTCGGCTCGTCGCAAGACCAAGCCGACGGCTTCATCCATTTCTCCGACCGGCGCCAGATCGTCGTCAGTGCGGCCAAGCACCGCGCGGGCCAGGACGATCTGGTGCTGATCGAGGTCGATGCCGACGCGCTGGGCCCCGCCCTCAAATGGGAAACTTCGCGCGGCGGCGCCTTGTTCCCACATCTCTACGGGCCGCTTGATCCTGCCAAGGTTGCGCGTACGGCACCGCTGCGGCTCGATGGAAGCGGCCGGCACGTCTTCCCGTGGGATCTCGCATGAGCTGGTACGATCTCGTTCGGCCGTTCGTGAACCAAGTCGATCCGGAAGCAGCACACGGCTACGCGATCGCGGCCCTGCGCAACGGCCTGGTGCCGCGCCCGGCGGTCGTCGCCGACCCTGTTTTGCGAGTCGATCTATGGGGCCGGTCGTTTCCCTCGCCGATTGGGCTTGCCGCCGGTTTCGACAAGGACGCCGAAGTACCCGATGCGATGCTCGATCAAGGTTTCGGCTTCGTCGAAATCGGTTCGGTTACGCCGCGCCCGCAGCCGGGTAATCCCAAAAAGCGCCTTTTTCGTCTCACGCAAGACGAGGCGGTCATCAATCGCTTGGGCTTCAACAGCCGCGGCCTTGCCGTAGCCAAAGCCAATCTCGAGCGTCGGCAAAGGCGCGGCATCGTCGGCGTCAATCTCGGCAAGAACAAGGAGACGGTCGAGGCTGGCGACGACTATGTCGCGGGTGCGCAAGCGCTCGCACCCTTTGCGGATTACCTCGTGTGCAACGTGTCTTCGCCCAACACGCCGGGCTTGCGCGCCTTGCAGAGCCGCGAAGCGCTCGATGCACTCGTGGTGCGCGTGCAGACCGCACTCGCCGAGAGCAAATCGGCGATCCCGCTGCTGTTCAAGATCGCCCCGGACCTCGCCGACGCGGACCTCGAGGATGTGGTGCGCGTCGCACTCGACCGCAAACTTGGCGGCCTGATCGTCGGCAATACGACCCTGTCGCGGCCCGCTTCGCTTGGCGATGCGCAAAAGAACGAAGCGGGCGGCCTGTCGGGGCGGCCCTTGATGGCGCTCTCGACCGAGATCTTGGCCAAGACCTACCGTCTTGCTGGCGGGGCCGTGACGCTCGTGGGGACGGGTGGCGTTTTCGATGCGGCCGATGCTTACGCAAAAATCCGCGCCGGTGCCACGCTTGTGCAGCTCTATTCAGCGATGGTCTATCGCGGCCCCGGCGTGGCTGCCGCGATCGCCGCCGATCTTGCGGCATTGCTGCGCCGCGACGGCTTTGCAAGCGTGGCCGAAGCGGTCGGTGCGGATCGGCGTTGACCGGCGGCTTGCGAAAGGGGATACCAACGTTATGTCGCCGATGACGCTGATTCTGCCCGCGATCGCCTATCTCGTGCTGTCCGCTGCCTTGGGCCTAACGCTCGGCCCGGCCATGGGCTTGGCGGCGTTCGGGGCTGCTGCAGGCGTGCACGGGCTGTGGCTCGCCGCGCGCGCGACCGAAACCGCCGACGAAGGCAAACGCGCTTTGGCCCAGATCCGCCGCGAGCTTGCGGCCGCGCGCGAGGAAGCGCGCGGCATTCTCGAGGCGATCGAAAGTGCGGCGCGCACGCGCCCTGATCTCGGCCATGTGATGACGGAAGTGCGCGTGCTGCAGGGCCTCGTCGAGAAGCTTTCGGGCCAGCCTGTGCCCAAGCAAGGCGTTGCCGTGTCCGCACCGTCTTTTGCCGATGCGCAAATCCTCGACATCGTGCGCGACGCGCTGCGCGAAAACCGCGTCGAGCTTTATGTGCAGCCGATCGTCGATCTGCCGCAGCGTCGTCGCCGCCATTTCGAATGTTTCTCGCGCATGCGCGCACCCGACGGCACGCTGATCGGCCCCGACCGCTATCTGCCGCTCGCCGAAAGTGCGGGCCTCGTCTCGGCGATCGACAACATGCTGCTGTTCCGCTGCGTGCAGCTCGTGCGCCGCATGCAGGGGACGAGCACGGATGTGGGCGTGTTCGTGAACATCTCCGAACACACGCTGGCCGACACGCGCTTCTTCTCGGAGTTCGTGAGCTTCATGGCGCAGAATGCCGAGCTTGCGCACAATCTCGTGTTCGAACTCGCCGAGAGCCACACGCGCCGCCTGACCGAAACGCAGTGGGCCGAGCTCGACCGGCTCGGCAGCATCGGCTTCCGTTTCTCGATGGACCAGGTCACCGACATCGACGTCGAATCCTACACGCTCGCCAAACGCAATTTCCGCTTCGTCAAAATCGAGGCGCGCAAGCTTCTCGATTTCGCCAACAGCGCGCGCGGTTCGGCCTTCGCGCGCATCCGGGCGGCGATGATGGACGCCAAGCTCGCCTTGATCGTCGAGAAGATCGAAGCCGAGCCGTTGCTGGTCGAGATCCTCGATCTCGAGGTCGACTACGGCCAAGGTTTTCTGTTCGGCGAGCCGCGCCCGCTCAAGGAAGCCAAGTGACGCAAGCGCTCGACGGCATCGGCGCAGTTGCGCAGCAATACGACGTGTTTTTGTTCGACATGTGGGGCTGCCTGCATGACGGCATTCGCGCTTTTCCGGGCGTGGCCGACCTGCTCGCCAAATTGCGTCAGCGGGGCAAGCGCAGCATCGTGATCTCGAACGCGCCGCGCCTTGTGGCGTCGCTGCGCGTGCAGATGCCGAGTTTCGGCCTCGATCCCGCCGCGTTCGACGGCATCGTCACGTCGGGCGAAGATTCGTGGCAGGCATTGGTCGCGGACACGCACAAGCTCGGGCGCCGCTTTTTGCATGTCGGCTCGGCGCTCAATTTGGGCGACCCTGCCGCCATCGGTCTCGAAATTGTCGCCGATATCGACGACGCCGATTTCATCTTGGCGACCGGACCCGCCGGCGACGGCACGCTCGACATGCACTCGTTCGGCGCGATGCTGGCCAAAGCACGCAAGTGCGATCTCGCTTTGCTGTGCGCGAACCCGGATCTCGAAGTGCTGCGCGGCGAACAGCGCTTCTTGTGCGCGGGCACGCTTGCCCAAGCCTACGAAGCCATCGGCGGACGCACGATCTATCACGGCAAGCCGCATGCGGGCGTCTATCGCCGTGCGATGGGTTTGGCCGGCGACGTGGCCCCGTCGCGCGTGCTCGCACTCGGCGATGCGATGCGCACCGACGTCGCCGGTGCGCGCGCCTTCGGCTTCGACCAGGTCTTTATCTCGGGCGGCATCCATGCCGAAGGGCTGCAAGCTCCGATTGGAACTTTGCCGACAGCCGGTGCGATGGCAGAATTGTCCAAGAGCTTCGGATTTGCGCCGACTTACGTACTGGCCGAGCTGCGCTGGTAGGAAATTCGGATTCGGCCACCCAAAAGCCATTTTGCCGAGTTTTCCCCAGGGCTGTGCATAACGCCCCTTTGTCG
This sequence comes from Telmatospirillum sp., assembly GCA_020248985.1. Taxonomy (GTDB): domain Bacteria; phylum Pseudomonadota; class Alphaproteobacteria; order CACIAM-22H2; family CACIAM-22H2; genus Tagaea. The sequence goes on from JADCGL010000020.1 coordinate 240,029, forward strand.
ATCCGAATCAGCCCCCTAGAGCGCGTAGTTCCGATTCAGGAACTCGTGCGACTTTGTGCCCGATGCGGGGCCAAGTTACAGTTCTATCAAGGGAGTAGCCGATGGCCGAGTTTGCACGCCCCACGATCGCGGATTGGGAAAAACTGGCGCGCGCCGAGCTGAAAGGTGCGGGGCCCGAGACGCTTGCCTGGACCACGCCCGAAGGCATTGTCGTCAAACCGCTTTACACGAAAGACGACCTTGCAGCCCTTCCGCATTTGGACGGCATGCCCGGGATTGCACCGTATGTGCGGGGTCCGCGCGCCACGATGTATGCGAACCGCCCGTGGACGATCCGCCAATATGCCGGCTTCTCGACGGCGGAAGAATCGAACGCCTTCTACCGCAAAGCGCTGGCCGGCGGTCAGGCGGGCCTGTCGGTCGCTTTCGACCTCGCCACGCATCGCGGCTACGACAGTGACCATCCGCGCGTGACGGGCGATGTCGGCAAAGCCGGTGTCGCGATCGACTCAGTCGAAGACATGAAAATCCTGTTCGACGGCATCCCGCTCGACAAAATGTCGGTGTCGATGACGATGAATGGTGCCGTACTGCCCGTGCTCGCTGCTTTCGTCGTGGCGGGCGAAGAGCAGGGCGTGTCGGCCGACAAATTGTCGGGCACCATCCAGAACGACATTCTCAAAGAATTCATGGTGCGGAACACCTACATCTATCCGCCTGCACCCAGCATGCGCATCGTGGCCGACATCATCGCCCATACCGCGCGCCACATGCCCAAATTCAATTCGATCTCGATCAGCGGCTACCACATGCAGGAAGCCGGGGCGACGTGCGTGCAGGAACTCGCCTTCACGCTCGCCGACGGCCTCGAATATGTGCGCGCGGCTTTGTCGCAAGGGCTCGATGTCGATGCATTTGCGCCGCGCCTGTCGTTCTTCTTCGCGATCGGCATGAACTTCTTCATGGAGATCGCCAAGTTGCGTGCGGCCCGCCTGCTGTGGGCCGAACTCATGCAGCCTTTCGGCCCCAAAAAGGCCGACAGTCTCGCGCTGCGCACGCATTGCCAGACCTCCGGCGTGTCGCTGACCGAGCAAGACCCTTACAACAACGTGGTGCGCACCGCGTTCGAGGCGATGGCGGCAGCCCTCGGCGGCACGCAGTCGCTGCACACCAATTCGTTCGACGAAGCGCTGGCCCTGCCCACGCCGTTTTCCTCGCGCATCGCGCGCAATACGCAGCTCATCCTCCAGGAAGAGACCGGCATCGCCAACGTCGTCGATCCTTTGGCGGGCAGCTACTATCTCGAGCATCTGACCGCCTCGATGGCGGACGAAGCGCGCAAACTGATCGGCGAGGTCGAAGCGCTCGGCGGCATGACCAAAGCCGTCGAGAGCGGCATGCCGAAATTGCGCATCGAAGAGGCTGCCGCGCGCCGCCAGGCGCGCATCGACCGCGGCGAAGAGGTCGTGGTCGGCGTCAACAAATACAAGCTCGCCGAACAGGAACCGATCGAGATTCGCGACATCGACAATACGGCCGTGCGCGAATCCCAGATCGCGCGCCTCAAAGCCGTGCGCGCCAAGCGCGATGCCGCAGCCGTCGAAAAGTCGCTCGCGGCCTTGGGAGAGGCCGCCAAGTCCGGCAAGGGCAATCTAATGGCGCTTGCGATTGACGCCATGCGCGCGCGCGCCACGGTCGGCGAAGTCTCCGACGCGCTCGAGAAAGTCTACACACGCCATCGCGCCACGATCCGCTCGGTCACCGGAATCTACGGCTCGGCCTACGACGGCGATGCGGGCTTTGCGCGCATCAAGGACGAAGTCGCGAATTTCGCGAAAGCCGAAGGACGGCGCCCGCGCATGCTCGTCGTGAAGCTCGGCCAGGACGGCCACGATCGCGGTGCCAAAGTGATTGCCACGGCCTTCGCCGATATCGGCTTCGACGTCGACGTGGGGCCGCTGTTCCAGACACCGGAAGAGGCCGCACGCCAAGCGATCGAAAACGACGTGCATGTGGTCGGCGTTTCTTCGCAGGCGGCGGGCCACAAAACGCTCGTACCCGCCCTCATCAACGCCCTCAAGGCGGCGCGCGCCGAGGACATCATCGTGGTGTGCGGCGGTGTCATCCCGCCTCAGGATTACCAAGCCCTTCTCGATGCCGGCGTTGCCGCCATCTACGGCCCCGGCACCAACATTCCCCATGCTGCGGCAGAGGTCATCGGCCTCGTGCGGCGGCGCAAGAAAGCGGCGTAAATCGACATGAGCGACGACACTCAAGGCGGCCAACCGGGCAGCGGCCCGCGCCGCTTGCGCAGCCTCGAAGCCCCGACGGCCGAGGCGGTTCGCCCGGCCAACGATCTGGGCGCACCCGTCTACGAACCGCTGCCGCCGGCCGGCAAGCGCAGCTTTGCGGCCGCAACCGCGATCAGTGCGGCGTGGCTCGGGCTTGTCGCGTGGTACGCGCTGTCGCAAGTGGGGCTGGGTGCGTTCGAAATCATGCTGCCGCACGAGCTTGGCGCGTTCTTCGGCGGCGCTGCAATGCCGCTGCTGGTACTTTGGTTCGCGGTTTCGTATCTCGCGCGCGGGCGCGATCTCCTGCGCCATTCGCGCGCCCTCGAAGTGCGCTTGGCTGAGCTTGCCTATCCGGCCGAGCGTGCGGAAGCCAAACTGCGCACGATCGGCGACTCTTTGCGCGAGCAAGCGCTCGCCCTTGCCGACGCCTCGGACCAGGCCACGCGCCGCTTGATGGAAGCGCGCCAGGGCCTGTCCTCGCAGGCGGGCGAACTCACGACCGTGTCGGACCAGGCGGCAATGCGCGCCATGCAGGTGATGGCGGGCTTGCGCCGCCATGCCGACGGGCTCGAGCGCGTGACGGCGTTGCTGACGAGCCGCGTGCAGATCGTCGAATCGGCCGTGCGCGAACAGGCCGACGCGTTGGCCGGCGCGTCCGACCGCGCTTTGTCGCAGTCGCGCGAAATCAACGCGACCTTGCGTGAGCAGATCGAAACCTTGGCCGCGACCAACGAGCGCACTTCGGCCAATGCAGGCGCAATTCGCGAATCGCTGCGCGAACAGTCGCAGGATCTGGCCGAGACGACCGAACGCGCACGCGCGCGTGCGGCCGAAATCCGCGCGGTGCTGGCGGACCAAGGCAGTGCGCTCACGGAATCGACCGAAGCCGCACTTAACCGCGCCCGCGAAGTGGGCGAATTGCTGCGCCGCCAGTCCGACGCGTTCGGCGATGCCGCCGAAATGGCCGAGGGCCGCGCGAGCACCGCCTCGGTCGAAATGGGTGCTGCGCGCCGCTCGGCCGAAGCCGCCAGCGACCATTTGGCCGACGCCGCCGAAAAACTCGTCACGATCGCGCGCGAGCTTGCCAAGCAGAGCGACGCCGCCCAGAACTCGCTGCGCGCCCAGACCGCCACTTTGGCGGAAGCGGCCGGCGATGCGCAGTCGCGCGTCGACACGGCCGGCGAAACCATCCGCGCGCGCACGACGGAAGTTGCCAGTGCCGCGATCCGAATGAACGAGGTTGCAACGAACCTTGCGGCCGAAACGCGCAACATGCAGGCGGCGATCGAGCGCATGACCGTGCGCACCGAAGCCACGAGCGAATCCGTGCGCCGCCAGGGCCACGAGCTTGCGACGGCAGCCGACCAGGCGGTCGCGCGCGTGCGTGCGGCGGGCGAGACGTTCCAGTCGCAATCGCGCGAGCTTGCCGATGCGGCAGCGCAAGCGTTGGCGCGCATGGGCGGGGCGAGTGCGGGCTTTGCCGAGTCCGCGCGCGACATGGCCCAGCGCCTGCAGGATGCCGAAGCAAAAACTGCAGCGATCGGGCAAGACATCCGCCGCCACGGCAGCGAGCTCGTCGAGGCCGTGGATGCCGCCGGGCGCAGCGCGGCCGAAACAGGCGCCAAACTCGCGCGCGAAACCGAGACGATTCTGCGCGCGGCAGGCGCGCTGTCGGCCGAAGCGCTGGCAACCGAGGCCGCGTTGCAGGCCGAGACACGCCAAGTGGCCGAGGCCGCAATACGCGCCAAGGCGAGTGTGGATTCCGCCGGCATTGCGCTCAAGACGCGCGCTGAAGATCTCGATGCGGCCGCCCGCCGCACGGCCGAATCGCAGGTCGCCCTCGACGGGCTTGCGATGCGCGCACAAGAATCGCTCGACCGCGTTGCCGCGCGCGTCGATGCGTCCGGCGAAGTCGCGCGTCGCCGCGCCGAAGAGCTGCTCGTTGCAGCCGAGCAGGCGGCCCAGCGTGTGCGCGCGACCGGCGAAGGCGTGCGTGTGCAGACCCAAGATCTCACGCATTCGGCAGAATTGGCGCTCGCGCGCGCCGAGGAGCTCGGCGCTACGCTCAAGCGCCGTGCCGACGAAATCGACGGCACGTCGGAGCGCACGACCCAGCGCCTCGACCAGCTTGCCGATCATGTGCGCGACCAAACGCAAGTGCTTGCCGAGGCGGCCGGCGACGCCGCCCAGAAGCTCACGCTTTCCGGCGAACAGGTGCGCCTCAAGACCGAAGCGATCGACGCCACGGCCGACGCCGCCATGGCGCGCCTGGGCGATGCGGGGGCCACGATCGAACGGCGTACGAAGGAACTCGACGCCGCCGCCCAGCTCGCGGCCCAAAAGCTCGACGACAGCGCCGAGCGACTGCGCGCGCGCACGCTCGAAGGCGAAGCCAACGTCGCCGCTGCGACCCAGCGCCTCGATACGAGTGCGCAAGCCTTGGTTCAGGATTCGCGCGAGGTCGCCGTCGCACTCGACCGCACGTCGGCGCGTATCGAAGCAACCGGCGAGGTCGTACGACGCGAAGCGTCCCAACTCGAACTCGGTGCCGAACAGGCGGCCGCGCGCGTGCGCGCCACCGGCGAAAACTTCCGCAGCGAGGCGCAAAGCATGGTGCGCGCCGCCGAGGCCGGCATGGCCGAGGCCGAGGCCTACGCCGAAACGCTCAAACACCGCGCCGAAGACATCGCATCGACGGCTGCGCGCGCTGGCGAACGGCTCGAAGCACTGCACGGCGACCTGCGCGCGCAGGCTGGATCGTTGGGGGAAACGGCCGACTCCGTCGCAATCCAGCTCGACCGTGCCGGCGAAACGCTGCGTCTCAAGACTCTCGCGATCGAAGCGACTGGCGATGCGGCACGCAATCGCATCGGCGAAGCCGCCGAGGATGTGGCGCGCAACGCCAAAGATCTCGACGCGACCACCCATCAGACGGCTGCCCGTCTGCGCGATGCGGCCGACCAGCTGCGCGCGCGCGCGCAGGAGGCCGACGCAAATGTCGCCGCCGCCGCCCAACGACTCGATCTCACGGCAAGCCTGCTTGCCAAGGACGCGGCCGATGTCGCCCAAGCGGTCGACAATGCTGCTGCGCGCATGGAAGCCAGTGGCGACGTGGCCCGCCGCGAGAACGACCAGCTCGTTCTGGCCGCGGACCAATCGGCGGCACGCATCCGCGCGACGAGCGAGGCGTTCCGGACCGAGACGAATGGTCTGGTGCGCGCGGCCGAAACCGGCATTGCGCAGGCCCATCTCTTCGATGAAACGCTGAAGCGCAGCACCGACGAGCTCGGTCTGCTCGCGGCGCGCACGGGCACACAGCTCGACGCGCTGCACACAGCCCTCAAGAACCAGACTGTGGAGCTCGGCGACGTTGCGACCGAAAAGGCCGTTGTGCTCGAGCAGGCGGCCGACTTGCTGCGCGAGCGCACCGCTGCGCTTGGTACCGAAGCCGACCGCACGCGCGGCAGTGTGGACACCGCGCGCGACGAGATCGCGCGCAGCGCCAAAGATCTCGACGCGACGGCCCACCAGGCGCTGCTGCGCCTTCGCGAAGCCGCCGACCAGTTGCGCCAGCGCACGGCGGAAGCCGAAGCCAACGTCGCCTCGGCGACGCAGCGCCTCGATGCGACGGCTGTTACGCTGTCGCGCGATGCCGGCGAGACAAGTGCCGCCGTCGACCGCGCCAGCGCGCGCATGGCCGCCAGCGGCGATGTCGCACGGCGCGAGAACGAACAGCTCGTGCTGGCTGCCGACCAGTCGGCTGCGCGCGTTCGGCATGCGGGCGAGACGTTCCGCAGCGAAACGCAGGCGCTCGTGCACGCGGCCGAAACCGGCCTCGAGCGTGCCGGCCTGCTTGAAACCGCGATCGCCCAGCGTGCGCTCGAAACCAATGCCGCAGCCGACCGCGCCTTGGCGCGTCTCGACGAGGCGGGCGACGCGCTGCGCAAGCGCGGCCTGGACGTCGAAGAGACGGCCGGCACGTCTGTCGCCGCGATCGGCACAGCCGGCAACGCGCTGCGCCGCGAGACCGAAGCGCTGCAGAACGCGGCGGCCGTTTCGAGTGCGCGGATCGACGAAACGGCAGCTTTGCTCGGCCAGCGTTCGACCGAGCTCGCCTCCATCGCAACGCAGGCAGGCCAGCGCCTCAAGGAATCGTCCGAAAGCCTGCGTGCGCGTACGGCCGAGCTCGAAGGGGCCGCAGACCGTTCGGCAACGCGCGTGGGGGCAATCGACGCCGGCCTGCGCGACCAAACCTTGCTGCTGCTCAAGACGATGGAACAGGTCTCGGGTCGCGCCAACGACGTCGGCGCCGTGCTCGAAAGCCAGGTTGCGGCCGTCGCGCGCGCGTCGGACGACGCGATGGCGCGGCTGCGCGCCTCGTCCGATCTGTTCCGCGACCGTGCCGGCGAAATGCAGACCTTGTCGCAGTCGACGACTGAAAAGGTCGCGGCGACGGGGGCCGAGACCGAACGCCGCCTGCAAGCGCTAGCGACGCAGGCCGTCGAAGCGGTCGGGCGCCTCGAAGAGGGTGGGGAGACGTTCCGCAACCGCCTCAACGACATGAACCGTGCCGCCGCTGGCGTGGGCGGGCTCATGGCCGAGGCGAGCGAGAATTTCCGCCGCCACACGGGCGATCTGCAGATCGCGGTCGACCAGGCGACGGCGCGCGTGGCGCAAGTGGGCCAGGCGCTGCGCGAGCGCACGGTCGATCTGGGCGGGGCGGCCGATGCGGCCGAAGCGCGCCTGTCGATGGTCGCCGAATTGCTGCGCGGCAACGCAAGCGGCCTTGCCGACACGGCCGACCGTTCGGCGATCAAGCTTGATGCGCTCGGCGAAGCGCTGGTGCGGCGTGCGGCCGAATTGTCGGCAATGTCGGACGGCACGGCAGCGCGCCTCTCGACGGTCGATCAGGCCTTGGGCGAACAGCGCGAGACACTCGTGCGCACGCTCGAAACGCTAGGTGCGCGCGCAAGCGAGCTCGGCCAGGTGCTACGCGGCCAGGCCGATCATCTCAATGGTGTGGTTTCGGAAGCGGGCGAGCGCCTATCGGAAATCGGCGCGCAGTTCGACCTGCAGGCGCGCGAAGCGGCCGATGCCGCGACGGTCGCAAGCCAGCGCATCGGCGAAACCGGCCAGTCGCTGCGCCGCCGCTCGGACGAGTTGTCGGCGGCCGCCCAGGAAGGCGGCGTGCGCCTCGAAGCGACGGCCGAAAGCTTCCGTCGCCGCGCCGAAGAAGTTATGGCGGCCGTGGGCCAAGCGGCCGCGCGCATCGCGTCGGTCGGCGAAAGCTTCGCCCGCCAATCGCGCGACATGGGGCTTGCGATGGATGCGGCCGAGCGGCGCATAGCGGAAGCCGAGCGCCTGCTGGCGCTGCAGAGCGAGACGCTCGATGTCGCGGCCGGCAAGGTCACGCGCGAAGCAAGCGAGGCGACCGACGCGTTCCGCCGCCAAGCCGACGATCTGGCTGCCGCCGCTGCCGCCGCCAACGATGCGCAGCGCCAGCTCACCTCGAGCGAGTTCGAGGCCAAGCGCGGCCGCTTCCTGCGCGCCTCGCGTCTGGTCGTCGAGGGGCTCAACTCGCTGTCCATCGACCTTGCGCGCACGCTCGATCCGTCGGTTACGGACCGCGTGCTCAAGGAGTTCTTGGGCGGCGACCGCGGCGTGTTCGTGCGCCGCTTGCTGCGCCTCAATTGGGGCGAAACGGGCCGCCTCGTGCAGAAGCGCTACGGCGACGACGCGGAGTTCCGACGCTACGTCACAGACTATCTCACGCAGTACGACCGCTTGCTGGCCGATGCGCGCGAGGCCGATCCCGAAAACGTGCTGGTATCGACCTTCCTGTCGGCGGACGTGGGCAAGCTCTACATGACGCTTGCTTCGATCGTGGGCTGGAAGAAGTAGCTAGAGAACGCCGTGTAGCTTGGCGAGCGCGTAGGCGGCCAGCGTCGTGCTGTCGTCGATGGTGCCGCTTCGCAGCATCGCTTCGAATTCCGCCAGCTTCCATTCGTGATGGACCATGTCGAACTCGGTCTTCTCGCGTTGCGGCGATCCTTGAGATAGATCGCGCGCCACGAAGACGTGGAGCCGCTGGGCAACGAAACCGTTGGCCATCGCGAGCTCGCCGATCTTGTCGAGGCGCCCCGCTTCGAGCCCGGTTTCCTCGCGCAGTTCGCCACGCGCCATCGTCGCCACGTCGGCGTCAGGGGCGAATTCCCAGGCCCCTTGCGGGATTTCCCAGCGGCGGCGCTGCTGCGTGTAGCGATATTGCTCGACGAGATGAATCGTGCCGGCCCCGAGGGCGATAAGACCGACGCCGTCGCTCTTGTCGACCACGCCGTAGATGCCGCGCGAACCGTCGGCGAACGCGACTTCGTCTTCGCGCACCCGCATCCAGCGGTTGGCGTAGACCTCGCGCGAGCCGAGCGTGCGGATCATGGCCTCGCGCGCGTCAGACGCGCCCGTGGCAGTGCTTGTATTTCTTGCCTGAGCCGCACGGGCACGACGCGTTGCGCGCGGTCGCGCCCCAGGTCGCCGGATCGGCCGCATCGACGCGGGCCGCCCGTGCTGCCTTGGTCGGCGAAGGCGGCGTCCCGGGCTCGAAGGCCTGGCCCGTCGGCGGATGCTGGGCCTGCATCCGCGCGGCATCCGGCTCGTTCGGCAGGAAGTCGCCGGACGGCGGTGCGTCCATGCGGATCTGCACGAAGGCCAGCAGCAGCGTGATGCGCTCGCGCAGGTCGGCAAGCATCGTTTCGAACAGTTCGAAGGCTTCGCGCTTGTACTCGTTAAGCGGATCGCGCTGGCCGTAGGCGCGCAGATTGATTCCCTGGCGCAGATGGTCGAGCGTCAGCAGATGCTCTTTCCAGGCATGGTCGAGTTCCTGCAGCAGCAGGCTCTTTTCGACCTGGCGCATGATGTCGGGGCCGATATTGGCGGTTTTCTCGGCCATCTTGCGCTCGACCGCGTCGGCGATGCGCTCGGAGATTTCCTCCTCCGCAATGCCTTCTTCCTTGGCCCAGTCCGCGACCGGCAGGTCGAGGCCGAAGATGCGGCGTACTTCCTCGTGCAGCAGGCCCGTATTCCACTGCTCGTGGTAGGCGTTGGACGGGATGCAGCGTGTCATCAGCGATTCGAGCGTTTCGCGGCGCATGTCGACGATCTGGTCGGCGACGTCGTCCTGGCGCATGATGTCGCGGCGCTGTTCGTATACGACCTTGCGCTGGTCGTTCATCACGTCGTCGTACTTGAGCAGCTGCTTGCGGATTTCGAAGTTGCGCGCTTCGACCTTCTGCTGCGCCTTCTCGAGCGCCTTGTTGATCCAGCTGTGGACGATTGCTTCGCCTTCCTTGAGGCCGAGCTTCTGCAGCATGCCGTCCATGCGCTCGGAGCCGAAGATGCGCATGAGATCGTCGTCGAGCGACAGGAAGAATTTGGAGGCCCCCGGGTCGCCCTGGCGCCCCGAGCGGCCGCGCAGCTGGTTGTCGATGCGCCGGCTTTCGTGGCGCTCGGTGCCGACGACGTAGAGCCCGCCCGCTGCCAGCACAGCCTGGCGTGCGGTTTCGATTTCGGCGCGGATTTCGGCGATGCGCGCCTCGCGCGCAGGACCCTCGGGCACGTCGCCGAGTTCGAGGCGAATGCGCATGTCGAGATTGCCGCCGAGCTGGATGTCGGTGCCGCGGCCGGCCATGTTGGTCGCGATCGTGACCGCACCCGGGCGGCCCGCCTGCGCGATGATCGCGGCTTCCTGCTCGTGGTAGCGCGCATTGAGTACCTGGTGCGGCACTTTGCGCTTCTCCAGTTCGGCCGACAGGGCTTCGGATTTCTCGATGCTGACCGTGCCGACGAGGACCGGCTGGTTGCGCTTGCGCGCCTCGTCGATGAGATCGACGATGGCCGACGCCTTCTCGCGCGCGGTGCGGTAGACTTCGTCGTCGGCGTCGATGCGCTTGACCGGCTGGTTGGTCGGGATTTCGACGACTTCGAGCTTGTAGATCTCGCCGAATTCGGCGGCCTCGGTCATGGCCGTGCCCGTCATGCCCGACAGTTTCGGGTACATGCGGAAATAGTTCTGGAAGGTGATCGAGGCGAGGGTTTGGTTTTCCTGCTGGACGCGCACGCCTTCTTTGGCCTCGAGTGCTTGGTGCAGGCCCTCCGAATAGCGCCGTCCTTCCATCATGCGGCCGGTGAATTCGTCGATGATGATGACCTTGTCGTCCTTGACGATGTAGTCCACGTCGCGCGCAAAAAGCTTGTGCGCGCGCAGCGCCTGGTTGGCGTGGTGGACGAGGCTCACATTCGCGATGTCGTAGAGCGAGCCGCCCTTAAGCAGGCCGGCTTCGGTCAGAAGCTGTTCGATCTTTTCGGCCCCCGCTTCAGTCAGCGAGACGGCGCGCGCCTTTTCGTCCTTCTCGAAGTCGCCGGGCACCAGATTGGGCATCAGCTTGTCGACGGCGAGGTAGAGCTCGGACGAATCGTCCGTCGGCCCCGAGATGATGAGCGGGGTGCGCGCTTCGTCGATCAGGATCGAGTCGACTTCGTCGACGATCGCGAAATTGAACGGGCGCTGGCTCATATGGTCGAGCCGGTACTTCATGTTGTCGCGCAGATAGTCGAAGCCGAATTCGTTGTTGGTGCCGTAGGTCACGTCGCAGGCGTAGTTTTCGCGCCGTTCGACGTCGGTGAGGCCGTGCACGATGGTGCCCACGCGCATGCCCAAAAACCGGTAGACGCGCCCCATCCATTCGGCGTCGCGCTTGGCGAGATAGTCGTTGACCGTGACCACGTGCACGCCGGTTCCCGGCAGCGCGTTCAGATATCCCGCCAGCGTGGCGACCAGGGTCTTGCCTTCGCCGGTCTTCATTTCGGCGATCATGCCCTTGTGCAGGACCATGCCGCCCAGCAGCTGGACGTCGAAATGGCGCTGACCCAGCACGCGCTTGGCCGCTTCGCGAACGGTCGCGAACGCATCGACCAGCACGTCGTCGAGCGTCTCGCCCTTGGCCAGGCGGTCGCGCAGCCACGGCGTGCGCGCGGCAAGGGCCGCATCGTCGAGGGCTTTGAGTTCAGCTTCCTTGGCGTTGATGGCGGCGACCGTTTTGTACATCCCTTTGAGGATGCGCTCGTTTGACGAGCCGAAAAGCGCGCGGGCGATGGCGCCGAACATGCGGAAAGGTCCTTCGCGTGAATGCAATATCGCCGATTGGCGGCCCATTCGGGTGTCGAGGCCCAGGACAGATAGGGCGAATGGCGGGGCATGTCAATTGAGCGGCCGGGGCGGCGCTGTTCGCCCGTTCCGGCCTTGTTTCCGCCCGGATTTTCGTGCCAAAGTGCGCGCGAATTTTGGAAAGGATGTTGTCCGATGCTCCGTTTTTCAGCCCTGGTTTTGGCCTTTTGCGCGTTTGCCGCATCCGCCGACGTTTCGGCGCAAACCCAAACCCCGCGCCCGGCGGCCGACGATCCGGTCGTTGCCCGTGTCGATGGGCAGGCGATCCGCCGCTCGGAAGTGCTGGCCTTCCAGCGCGCTTTGCCGCCGCAGTTCCAGCAAGTGCCGATCGAAGCGCTGCTCGAGCCGATCGTCGATCGACTCGTGTCGCAGAAGCTCATTGCCGCCGAAGGGCGCCGCGCCAATCTGCAGAACGACCCCGAGGTCAAGGCGCGCCTGGCGCAGTTCGAAGAGCGCGTTATGCAGGAAACGGTGCTGAACCGCATGCTCGAAAGCCGCCTCAACGACGCGGCCCTGCAGGCGCGCTTCGCCGAGTACCAAAAGGAAAATCCCGGCCGCGACGAGATCCGCGCGCGCCATATTCTGGTCGCCAACGAACAGGCGGCCCAAGGGATCATCACCGAGCTCGGCCGCGGCGGCGACTTTGCGAAGATCGCAAGCGAGCGCTCGGTCGACCCGGCCGGCAAGCAGTCGGGCGGCGACCTGGGCTTCTTCGGCAAGGACGACATGGTGCCGGAGTTCTGGACGGCCGCGTCCGCGCTGAAGGCGGGCGAGACGACCAAAGCCCCGGTGCGCAGCCAGTTCGGCTGGCACGTGATCCGCGTCGAAGAACGCCGCGTAGTGCCCGAATCGTTCGACGATCTGCGCGAAAAGCTCGCGAGCGACATGTCGCAGGAAATCATGACGGGCTACGTCGAAGGCCTCGTCAAGAAGGCCAAGGTCGAGCGTTTCGGCCTCGACGGCAAGCCGCTGCCCAAAGCGCCCTGATCCAAAGCACGCAATCGCGAGAGACCGACCGATGGCCCACGCCGTTTCGCCGCTGGCACCCGAAGCATTTCCAGAGATCGGTCCGGTCGCGGGCGTGCGCTTCGCAACGGCGCTGACGGGCACACGCTACAAAGACCGCAACGATCTGCTGCTCGCTTCGTTCGCACCGGGCACGGCCGTCGCCGGCGTGTTCACGACGAACAAAATGCCGGGCGCACCGGTCGATTGGTGCCGCAGGCTGATCGGCAAGGGGCGTGCTGCCGGGCTCGTGGTCAATGCCGGCAATTCGAATGTGTTCACCGGCAAGGCCGGTGCGGCCGTGTGTCTGCAAACCGCGAAGGCGGCAGCGCAAGCGCTCGGCTGCAAGCCTGCCGACATTCTGCTCGCTTCGACCGGTGTCATCGGCCAAGTGCCGGACGGTGCGAAGATTGCCGGCACGGCCGCGCGTGCGACCGAAAACCTGGGGCAGGCGAGTTTCTTCGACGCTGCCAAAGCGATCATGACAACCGACACCTTCCCCAAAGGGGCGGTCGCCAAAGTGCGTATCGGCGGCAAGACCGTCACCGTTGCGGGCATTGCCAAAGGCAGCGGCATGATTGCACCCAGCATGGCGACGATGCTGGCTTTCGTTTTTACCGATGCGGCCGTGTCGCCGTCCGTGCTGCGCGCGCTGCTCCAGGACTCGACGCAGAACAGCTTCAACGCCGTGACGGTCGACAGCGACACGTCGACTTCCGACACGCTGCTCGTGTTCGCAACCGGGGCTGCCGGCAACAAGCCGATCGTGCGCGCGGCGGATCCGGCGTGCAAGGCGTTTAAGAAGGCCCTCGATGCGGTGTGCCTCGACCTTGCGATCCAGATCGCGAAGGACGGCGAGGGTGCCCAGAAACTGGTCCAGGTCGACGTGACGGGGGCCGCCAGCGATGCAGCCGCGCGCAACATCGCGATGGCGATCGGCAATTCGCCGCTCGTCAAAACCGCGATCGCAGCGGCTGACGCCAATTGGGGCCGCATCGTGATGGCGGTCGGCAAAAGCGGCGAGAAGGCCGACCGCGACCGCCTCAAAGTGTCGATCGGCGGCACGACGATCACGCGCAACGGCGCCCCCGTCGCAGGCTACGACGAAACGCCGGTGACCGCGCATATGCAGGGCCGCGACATTCGTATTGCTGTCGATATCGGCGTCGGGCGCGGCAAGTCGCGCGTGTGGACCTGCGATCTCACCCACGCCTATATCGACATCAATGGCAGCTACAGAAGCTGAGGGCTGCGACGATCCGCGTCTTTCGGCGTTGCTGGCGGCACCCGCGCGCGTGCTGCTCGTCGTTGCGGCCGCTTTGATCGACGCCGATGGGCGCGTACTGCTGGCCCGTCGCCCGCCGGGCAAGGCCATGGCGGGTCTGTGGGAGTTTCCGGGCGGCAAAGTAGCCCCGAACGAAACGCCGGAAGCGGCCCTCATCCGCGAACTCAAAGAGGAGCTCGGGCTCGACCTTGCGCATGCGTGCCTGGCCCCTTTGACTTTCGCCTCGCACCGCTATCCCGATTTCCATCTGCTGATGCCGCTTTTCGCCGCGCGCAACTGGAAGGGTACGCCTGTACCCCGCGAGGGCCAGGAACTTGCCTGGGTGCGGCCGCTCAAAATGTCCGACTATCCGATGCCGCCCGCCGACGTGCCGCTCGTGGCAATGCTGCGGGACCTGCTTTAGCCGTCTTTGCCGACCGCGTCGGCCAGGCGATTGGCGGCCGAGCCCGGGCGCAGCGGCTTCTGCTGCGATTCGTGCGGCGCCCAGGCCGTGAGATTGAGGATCTGGAAGGTAGCGGGCATGCGGCCTTCTTCGGCGAACATGTCTTCGTAGATTGCGGCCGCGCGCAGCAGCGTCGAGCGGCGCGTGAAATCCTTGCGCCGTTCGGCGATCGCGTTGGCTTCGCCCATGCCGCGCAGATCGCGCATCAGATCGAGCGCGTTTTCGTACGACACCGTCAGCGTATCGGCGTCGGCCACAGGCAAGGCGAAGCCCGCCCGCTGCAGCAAGGCACCTGCGTCGCGCAGATCGGCGAACGGCGAGACGCGCGGGCCCGCCCCGCCGGTCTCGGCGACTTCGGCCTCGAGGAGGGCGCGCCGCAACTCGCTCAACGTGTCGCCGCCCAGCATCGCGCACAAAAACAGGCCGTCGGGTTTCAGCGCGTGGCGGATCTGCAGCAGCGCACCCGGCAGATCGTTGGTCCAATGCAGCGACAGGCAGCTCACGACCAAGTCGAAACTGCCGGGGGCAAACGGCAGGAACTCTTCGTCGGCAACGCACACCGCACTGTGTACGCCTGGCGTTTCGGTGCAGGCCCGCGCGCGTGCGGCGCGCATCATGCGCGCCGACATATCGCATTGCACGATGGTCTGCGTGCCGGGCCGCTTGGCGAGGAGGGGGGCAAGAAAGCCGGTGCGCGCGCCCAGATCGAGCACGCGCGGAAAAACGCGGTTGAGATCGTCGAGCCGTTCCGCAAGCCGCTCGCCCGCTTCGCGGAACAGAAAGTCGTGGTCGGCAAAATGGCGCGCAGCGCGTTCGCGATGGCGGCGAACGATGTGCCGGTCGAAGACCTGCGGAGGAATCTGGGCGCCCATGTCCGAATTGGTAGCGCGTTTCCGCGCCGCGCGAAACCGGGCATGCGCGCACCTGCATATTGACTTTGCGGCCGTGCGCGTGCTGCGATCTTTGGCTTTGAAAATCCTCGACCGCATGCAGGCGCTGTTCGCGCACGGGGCCCGGGCGGCGCTCGATGCGGTCGTGCCGCCGCTGTGCCTCAATTGCCAAGCCGTAGTTGCCGAGCCCGGCGCCTTGTGCGCCGCGTGCTGGTCGCAATTCGCCTGGATCGACCGGCCTTATTGCGAGACCTGCGGCTTGCCGTTCGACTACGACCCAGGGTTCTTGGGGCGTACGGGCTTGGCTTGCGGGGCGTGCCTTTCCGCACCGCCGCCCTTCGGCAAAGCGCGCGCCGTGCTGCGCTACGATGCGGCGAGCCGCGGGCTTATTCTTGCCTTCAAAAACGCCGACCGCACGCATGCGGCCCCCGCCTTCGCGCGATGGCTAGCGCGCGCGGGTCGCGAGGTGCTGGACGGTGCCGATCTGATTGCACCCGTACCGCTGCACTGGACGCGGCTTGCGTTTCGGCGCTTCAACCAGTCCGCCCTGCTCGCCAACGCGCTGGCCCGCGTTGCCGGCATTGCGAGTGTGCCCGATCTGCTGCGGCGCCAGCGCCGCACGCGCGCACAGGGCCTGCTCGGTCGCGGCGGGCGGCTGCGCAATGTGCGCCACGCTTTTGCGTTGTCGCCGCGCCATCGTGCCCGCGTACGCGGCAAAATCGTGGTGCTGGTCGACGACGTGCTGACGACGGGGGCGACCCTGGGCGAGTGTGCCCGCGCCTTGCGTCGCGCCGGGGCGGCCGAAATCCGCACTTTGACCCTTGCGCGCGTCGTGCGGCCCGGCGAGGGCCGGGTCTAGCGGGTGCGGCCGCAAGGGTGCTAATCTTTGCGGATCGGTTCCCCCCTTTCGCGAGTTCGGGCGATGTCGAAAGTCGAGATATACACGAGTCCTTTCTGCGGTTACTGCGCGCGCGCGAAAAGCCTTCTCGAGCGCAAAGGCGTTGCCTTCGTCGAATACGACGTGCTGGCCGACACGAGCCTACGCCCCGGCATGGAAGCGCGCGCCGGCGGTCGCACCTCGGTGCCGCAGATTTTCATCGACGACAAACATGTCGGCGGCTGCGACGATCTCTACGCGCTCGATGCCGCAGGCAAGCTCGATCCGTTGCTGAAAGCCGCTTAGGGCCTAGGTGCGTACGGCCGCGATGCGCTGCACAAGCGCCGGGCGCGGTTTGTCGATGTAGCCGTGCATATAGGCGACGACGCGCAAATGCGGCGCAAACGCATTGAACAATTCGTTGTCGTTCAGCAGAAAATCCGGGTTGTCGGGCTTTCCGAATTGTCCGTTGCCGTGCGCGAAGGTCTCGTAGATCAAGGCCCCGCCCGGCGCCACGCTCGCGGCGAGCGCTTCGAACAGCGGTCGGTGCAGATAGTTCGTAACGACCACGCCGGCAAATTGCCGTCCCGGCAAAGGCCAGGGTTGCCCGCCTTCGAGGTCGGCACGCTGGGCGTCGATGCCGGCAAGCGCGATCAGGGCGCCGATGTCGCGGTCGAGCGCGGTTACGCGATGGCCGCGCTCGACGAAGAATTTGGCGTGCCGTCCGCCGCCGGCGGCGACATCGAGCACCGTTCCGCTCGCCGGGACCAGCCCCGCATGCGCAACCACCCAGGCCGAGGGCTCGGACAGATGCGCGTGGGCGGAACGCGGGGTGTCTTGCATGTCTTGCCTTTGGCGAAGGGGGACCCCACATATAGCGCATGATCCTGTTCGATCTGCAATGCGCGAAGAAACACGTCTTTGAGAGCTGGTTTAAAGACAGTGCGGCCTACGAGCGCCAGGCAAAACGCGGCCTGGTAACGTGTCCTTATTGCGGCTCTGCGAAGGTCGAAAAGGCGCTGATGGCGCCGCGCCTTGCGGGCACCAAAAAGAGCCGCAAAAAGACGCCGGAGATTTCGGCGTCGCCGGTGGCCGTCGCAGCCAATCCGGCAACCGAGAAAGCCGCCGAGTTGCATCGCCAACTGGCGCAGTTGCGCCAGCATATCGAAACGAATTTCGATGCGGTCGGCGACAAATTCGCCGAAGAGGCCCGCAAGATCCATTACGGCGAAGCGGAGCAGCGTAACATTTATGGCCGCACGACCGCCGAAGAAGCGCAAGAACTCGCCGAAGAGGGTGTGGAGTTCGCACCCGTCCCCTGGCTGCCCGACAAAAACGCCTGAAGCTTAAGCTTTGACCGCGAAGGCCATGTAGTTGACGTCGAGGTCCCGCGAAAGGCGCCACACATCGAGGATCGGGTTGTAGGCCACACCCGTGAGGTGCGTGACTGCAAGGCCGGGCGCGCGCAGTGCTTCGCTCATCTCGCCGGGGCGTACGAATTTCGACCATTCGTGCGTGCCGCGCGGCAGCCAGCGCAGCACGTATTCCGCACCGACGATCGCCAGCAGAAACGCTTTGGGCGTGCGGTTTAGTGTGGCCACGACCATCGCACCGCCCGAACGCACCAACGTGCCGCAATTGCCCAAGAATCCAGCGACATCGGCAACATGCTCGACCACTTCGAGTGACAGCACGGCGTCGAATTTTTCGCCGGCCGCAACAAGGTTTTCGGCCGTCGTGTGGCGATAGTCGATCGCAAGCCCCATGCGCTCGGCATGGTTCGACGCAATGCCGATGTTTTTGGCCGAGGCGTCGATTGCCACAACGTTGGCGCCAAGCCGCGCCATGGGCTCGGCAACGAGCCCGCCGCCGCACCCGATATCGAGCAGGCGCAAGCCTGCGAGCGGCTTGCCCGACAGCGGATCGCGGCCGAAATGCTGGGCCAGCCGGTCGCGGATATAGGTCAAGCGCACCGGGTTGAATTTGTGCAGCGGTTTGAATTTGCCGGTGGGGTCCCACCATTCGTCGGCCATTGCCGCAAAACGCGCGATTTCCGCCGGATCGACCGAGCTGCCGGTCGCCGCATCGGGAGGGACCAGAACCGGGGTTTGGGTCAAACGCGCGCACTCCTTGAGACGGGCATACGGACGCGTGGGCAACGACTTGCCCTGGGACCCGCAAACCTTTAGATAAGGCGCAGTCGTGGTCGGGGCAAGAGCGGTTCCGGCGCGCCTTTCCCAAGCCTCTGACGGGAAAGGGCTTTCTTCGAATCGGTTTGGATCTGCGCAATGGCACGTTTGGTTCTCAAATTCGGCGGCACATCGGTTGCAAACATCGAGCGCATCCGCAATGCGGCTGTGCACGTCAAACGCGCGGTCGATGCCGGGCACGAGGTCGCCGTCGTCGTCTCTGCGATGTCGGGTGTGACCAACCAGCTGGTCGCCTGGGTCAACGAGATCTCGAAATTCTACGACCCGCGCGAATACGACGCGGTCGTGGCCACGGGCGAACAGGTTACGAGCGGTCTCATGGCGCTCACGCTGCAGGAGATGGGCCTCAAGGCGCGCTCGTGGCAGGGTTGGCAGATTCCGCTGCGTACCGACGCCACACATTCCAAGGCGCGCATCGAAGGCATTGATACGGATGGCCTGTCAGCTGCCCTTGCGGCCGACGAAGTCGCGGTCGTGGCCGGTTTCCAGGGGGTCGCAGACGGTGCGCGCGTGACCACGCTCGGACGCGGCGGCTCTGATACGTCGGCCGTGGCGTTGGCGGCCGCCCTCAAAGCCGTGCGCTGCGACATCTACACGGATGTCGACGGTGTCTACACGTGCGATCCGCGCATCGTGCCTAAGGCGCGCAAGCTCGACAAAATCACCTACGAAGAAATGCTCGAAATGGCCTCGCTCGGCGCCAAGGTGCTGCAGACGCGGTCGGTCGAGCTGGCCATGAACCATCGCGTGCGCGTGCAGGTCCTCTCGAGCTTCGAGGACAAGCCCGGCACGCTGGTCGTCGATGAGGAAGAGATCGTGGAAAAGCAAGTCGTGAGCGGGATCGCCTACAGCCGGGACGAGGCGAAAGTCACTTTGACCAAAGTCGCCGACCGGCCGGGCGTCGCGGCCGCCATCTTCGGGCCGCTCGCCGATGCGGCCATCAATGTCGACATGATCGTCCAGAACATCTCGGACGATCGCAAGGCGACCGACCTCACCTTCACGGTCGGCAAGGCCGATCTCGACCGCTGCGTGAAGCTGCTGGGCGAGCAGAAGGCGAGCCTCGGCTATGCCGAACTCAAGCCCGATCCCAACGTCGTCAAAGTGTCGGTCATCGGCGTGGGCATGCGCAGCCATGCGGGCGTGGCACTCGCGATGTTCCGCACGCTTGCCGAGAAGGGCATCAACATCCAGGTCATCTCGACCTCGGAGATCAAGATCTCCGTGCTGATCGGTGCCGAGTATCTCGAGCTCGCCCTGCGCGCACTCCACACCGCCTACGGGCTCGACGCCGCATGACCCAAGTGCCGCCCGCAGCCGTGATGATCGCAGCAAGGCGCCAACTCGATCGGTTGTGGGCGCGCGGCAATGCGTTCTTGGGCACGAAAGTGGCCATCATGGGCGGTGCGATGACCTGGGTGTCGGAGCGCAACCTGGTCGCGGCCATTTCGAATGCCGGCGGGTTCGGCGTGCTGGCCTGCGGCTCGATGCCGCCAGCGTTGCTCGCGGCCGAAATTGCGGCGACCAAAAGGCTGACCGACCGACCCTTCGGCGTCAATCTGATCGTGATGCATCCGCAGCTGGCCGAACTTGCGCGCGTATGCGTCGCTGCCAAGGTCGGGCATGTGGTGCTTGCGGGCGGCATGCCGACGGCCGAGATCATCAAGATACTCAAAGACGGCGGCGCAAAAGTCATTGGCTTTGCGCCCGCTTTGGTCATCGGCAAAAAGCTCGTGCGCTCGGGCATCGACGCCCTCGTGATCGAAGGGATGGAAGCGGGCGGGCATATCGGTGCCGTCTCCACGGCCGTGCTTGCGCAGGAGATCCTGCCGGCGATCCGCGACGTGCCGGTATTTGTGGCCGGCGGCATCGGGCGCGGCGAAGCGATTTTGTCGTTCCTCGAAATGGGCGCTGCCGGCGTGCAGCTCGGCACGCGCTTCGTGTGCGCCGACGAGTGCGTGGCGCATCCCGATTTCAAGAAGGCCTTCATCCGCGCTTCGGCGCGCGACGCGGTTCCCTCGGTGCAGCTCGATCCGCGCTTCCCCGTTATCCCGGTGCGCGCCCTTGCCAACAAGGCGACCGCCGCGTTCATGGCCACGCAGCGCAGCGTGATCGACAAGGTCGATCGCGGCGAGCTCGACATGAAGGCGGCCCAGCTCGAGATCGAACATTTCTGGGCCGGTGCGTTGCGCCGGGCCGCCGTCGACGGCGACATCGAAAACGGCTCGCTGATGGCGGGGCAGTCGGTCGGGCTCGTCACGCAAGCCCAGCCGACGGCCGCGATCATCGCCGAGCTTGTCGACCAGGCGCTGGCGGCCCTTGCCGCGCGCGCACGCGACGCTGCCGAGGCTGAAGCCGAAGCTGGGGCCGCGTAATGCAGGCGACGCTCGGGCCCGGTGCGACGCGCCGCCTGCTCAAGCGTCTGCGCGACATGATGGCGGCCGCCGGCACTGCCCAGCAGCGCCTCGACCGCATCGTCAAGATCATCGCCGCCGACCTCATCGCCGAAGTCTGCTCGGTCTATGTCATGCGCGCAGGCCAAGTGCTCGAGCTGTTCGCGACGGAAGGCCTCAATCCGGACGCCGTCCACAAAACGCGCCTGCGCGTGGGCGAAGGCCTCGTCGGCGAAATCGCACAGACCGCGCGCACGCTCGCACTTGCCGATGCGCAGTCGCATCCAAACTTCGCGTACCGCCCCGAGACGGGTGAAGAGATCTACCATTCGCTGATGGGTGTGCCGATTCTGCGCGCGGGTCGCACGTTGGGCGTACTCGTGCTGCAGAACCGGACCTACCGCGAGTATACCGACGAAGAGGCCGAAGCGCTGCAGACGGTGGCTATGGTGCTGGCCGAGCTCGTTGCAGGCGGCGAGCTCATCGGCACGGCCGAAATGCTGCGTGTGGACGATGCCGGGGCGGGAACCAGCGACCGCATCGAAGGTTTGCGGCTCAATGAAGGCATCGCCATCGGCACGGCCGTTCTGCATCAGCCGCGCGTGTCGGTGCGCCAGATGGTGGCCGACGATCCGCAGGCCGAAGCGCGCCGTCTGCGCGAAGCGATGAGCGGGATGCGTGTCGATATCGACCGCATCTTCCAGACGTCCGGCCTGTCCGAAGGCGACGAGCGGTGGGAGATCCTCGAAACCTACCGCATGTTTGCCGAAGACCGCGGCTGGCTGCAGCGCATCAGCGAGGCGATAGAGACCGGCCTCACGGCCGAGGCGGCCGTGCAGAAGGTGCAGGAAGACAATCGCGCCCGCATGGTGCAAATCCCCGACCCATACTTGCGCGAACGCATCGCCGATTTCGACGATTTGGCAAATCGGCTGCTGCGCCATCTCACCGGCGATCGCACGGCTGCGGACGCGGCCGACTTGCCCGACGATACGGTGCTGGTGGCCCGCTCCTTGGGGCCGGCCGAACTGCTCGAATACGACCGGCGCAAACTCAAAGGCGTGGTGCTTGAAGAAGGGTCGCCCACGGCGCATGTGGCGATTATCGCGCACGCGCTCGACTTGCCGATGGTCGGCCGGCTGCCCGATTTGGTCGCGCGCGTCGAGGCGGGCGACACGATCGTCGTCGATGGCGGTTTTGGTCAGGCGATCTTGCGCCCCAGCGACGACGTGCGCGAGACGTTTGCGTCCGCAATCCGCCAGCGCGAGGCCTTGCGCCAAGGTTATGCCGCGATCCGGAAGCTGCCTGCGGTTACCAAAGACGGCACGCCGATTTCGCTGAACATGAATGCGGGCCTCGTCATCGACATCGACAATCTCGCCGAAAGTGGGGCCGACGGCGTGGGGCTCTACCGCACCGAGATTCCGTTCATGATCCGCACGTCGATGCCCGACGTGGTCGAGCAAACCGATCTCTACCGCCGCATCCTCGACCGCGCGCAAGGCCGGCCTGTCGTGTTCCGTACCCTCGATATCGGTGGCGACAAGCTGCTGCCGTATATGGAAAACACACCGCAGGAGAATCCGGCGATGGGCTTGCGCGCCGTGCGCCTCACGCTTGAGCGGCCCGCGATTCTACGCGAACAGGTACGGGGGCTTTTGCGCGCGGCGGCCGGGCGCAGGCTCGATCTAATGTTTCCGATGGTCGCTGATGTGGCGGAGTTCGACGCCGCCAAGGAACTTGTCCAGATCGAAATCGCGCGCGAGCATAAGCGCGGCCGTAGTCTGCCCGATCCCATCCATATCGGCACGATGATGGAGGTGCCGTCGCTCTACTGGCAGCTGCCGCAGCTTCTGAGGCGCGCCGATTTTCTATCGATCGGCTCGAACGATCTGCTGCAGTTCTTTTTTGCCTGCGATCGCGGCAATCCGGAGATGGCCGGACGCTACGATGCGCTGTCGCCGCCGGTTCTACGCTTTTTTCGCGCGATCGCGACCGAGTGCGAGGCGGCCAACGTGCCGCTGTCCTTGTGCGGCGACATGGGCGGCCGGCCGCTCGAAGCCATGGCGCTGATCGGCGTCGGGTTCCGTCGCCTGTCGATGCCTTTTCCGGCGATCGGGGCGGTCAAAGCGATGGTGCGCAGCCTCGATTTGCCGCCTTTGGCAAAATATCTCGAAGAGTTGTGCCGCCTTGCGGACCATTCGGTGCGCAAAAAGCTGCAGGATTTTGCGCGCGATCATAATATACCCGTATAACTGCGGGTAAATTCGCATTTTTGCGGTGCGGCAAGGAGTTGCCCGTTTTCCGGCCTTTTGCTACAAAGAGTGAGGAGATTGGCTTTTAAGGCCAATCGTGCCCGCCCTTGTTCTGGGAAGATGCGCTTGTCGAGCGATAGCAACGATCAGACCACTCAATCGCGCACCGGCGCTGCGCGCGCACCGCGTCTGAATGCGAGTGTCGGCGAATTGCTGCGCGCCGAACGCGAACGGCGCGGTTGGCAGATCGTCGATATCGCGCGCCAGCTCAAAATTCGCCGATTGATGCTTGATGCGATCGAAACCGGTCGCCATCAGGATCTGCCGCGCGGCGCTTATGCTGCGGGCTTCGTTCGCGCTTATGCCGATTTTCTCGAGCTCGACAGCGCCGAGCTCGTGCGCCGCTTTCGTACCGAGACGAGTGGCCTTGAGGAGCGCGCCGAACTCTCCTTTCCTACGCCGATCAACGAAACGCGCCTGCCGGGCTCGCTTGTGGTCGCGAGTGCTTTGCTGGCTGCCGTCCTTTCCTATGGTGGTTGGTACTATTATACGCTCGACAATCGCACGCCTGCCCAGCGTGTTACGGCCGTGCCCGAAACACTTGCAGCCCGCGTTCCGGCACCCGAACCGCTGCCGCCGCGCAGCAACGCAATTTCGTCGAGCGAGGCCCGCGCGGGCGCGTTGCCGCAGCCCATCCCGTCGCCGGTGCTAGAAGCACCCGCGCCGCTGCCGCCCGCTGCTTTTGTGCCGACCCCGGCTGCCCCTGCAACGCAGCTCGCCGCCTTGCCGCCTGCAGCCGCTCCGGCATCGGCCCAGCCGGCTGCTGAGGGCCCGCGCAGCTTCGGCGAGCCCCAGGAAGGCCGCATCGTCATTCGCGCGACGTCGGACAGCTGGACGCAGATTCGCGACGCTGCCGGCAATATCGTATTTTCGCGCATCTTGCGCGCGGGCGAGAGCTACAATGCCCCCGACCGCGAAGGCCTTGCCCTATGGACCGGCAATGCCGGCGGTCTCGATATCCGTGTCGACGGGCGTTTGGTGCCGGCTATCGGCCGTGTGGGCTTCGTCCAGCGCAGCGTGCCGCTCGATCCCGTTCGCCTCGTTGCCGGCACGGCTGCGCCGCCTGAGCCGCCGCGCCCGGTTGCCCCGCTGCCGACCGCTGTGCCGACCTTGACGCCTGCACCGGCCCCCGCTTCGGACGGCTCGCCTGGGTGACCTTGGATGGGTTATAAGAGAGGCCTGAACGCGCCTCCGCCGCCAATGCGAGCAAACCCGCCATGAGCATCCGCCCCTACCGTCAGATTCTTCGCCGCAAATGCCGCCAGATAATGGTCGGTAAGGTGCCCGTCGGCGGCGACGCGCCGATCACCGTGCAGACGATGACCAATACGCTGACGTCGGATGTTGCGGCAACGGTCGCGCAGATTCGTGCGGCCGAAGCGGCCGGCGCTGACATCGTGCGCGTCTCGTGCCCCGACGAAGATTCCACTGCCGGCCTAGCCAAGATCGTGCCGCAGGTCGGCGTGCCGATCGTGGCGGACATCCATTTCCACTACAAACGCGCCATCGAATCGGCCAAAGCCGGGGCGGCATGCTTGCGCATCAACCCCGGCAATATCGGCTCGAAGGAACGCGTGCGCGACGTCGTGAAGGCGGCCAAGGATTACGGCTGCTCGATCCGCATCGGCGTCAATGCGGGCTCTCTCGAGCGCGAACTGCTCGACAAATACGGCGAGCCGTGTCCTGAAGCGATGGTTGAAAGCGCGCTCAACCACGCAAAGTACCTCGAAGACGAGGATTTCCGAGAATTCAAGATCAGCTGCAAAGCCTCTGACGTGTTCTTGGCCGTGGCCGCCTACCAGCAGCTCGCCGACGCGTGCGACTATCCTTTGCATCTCGGCATCACCGAGGCGGGTGCCTTGCGCATGGGCACGGTCAAGTCGGCTATCGGCTTGGGCTCGCTGCTGTGGGCCGGGATCGGCGACACGATCCGCGTGTCGCTGTCGGCCGATCCGGTCGAGGAAGTGAAGGTCGGCTACGACATGCTGAAGGCGCTGGGCCTGCGCCGGCGCGGCGTGACCGTCATCGCGTGCCCGTCCTGTGCGCGCCAGCAATTCGACGTGATCAAGACCGTGGAGCGGCTCGAAGAGCGCTTGAGTGCTATCACCGTGCCGATGACGCTGTCGGTGATCGGCTGTGTGGTCAACGGTCCCGGCGAAGCGCGCGAGACCGACATCGGATTCACCGGCGGCGGCAACGGCACGCACATGGTCTATGTGGCGGGCCAGCAGGACCATCGCCTTAAAGACGGCGACATCGTCGAGCATCTGGCGCAAATGGTCGAAAAGCGCGCGGCCGAACTTCTTGCCCAAACGGCCGCAAGTGCCGCGGGCGAGAAAGCCGCCGAATGACGGTCCCCGCCCCGCCGCCGGCTTTTTTGTAGCGAGGCCCCAGCGATGGAGACGCGTGCGGCACGCGCCCGGCTGGGCGTCGTGGGCGCCAATCACCGTTCGAGTTCTGCGGCCACGCGCGACGCGCTGTTCGTGCCGGACGGCGAAATGCGCGGCATTCTGGCCGAATTGCGGCGCATGGGTCTCGGGCAAGCCGTACTGATTTCGACCTGCGACCGCGTCGAGGTGCAGTTCGCGCACGAGGATCCCATTGCGGCTTCCGACATCGTGCGCCAGGCCTTCGCAAACCGCCTGGGCCGCGCGCCGGGGCGCGAGTTCTATGCGCACGCCGATGCGCAAGCGCTGCGGCATGTTTTTGCCGTGGCCTGTTCGCTCGACAGCCAGGTGATCGGCGAGCCGCAAGTGCTGGGCCAACTCAAAGCCGCGCACGCGCTGTCGCGCGAGATGGGGCTCGTGGGGGCGGAACTTGAAGCGGCGCTGGCACACGCCTATTCGGCGGCCAAGCGTGTGCGCAGCGAAACCGCGATCGGCGAACGGCCCGTGTCGCTTGCCGCCGCCGCCGCCGCGGTTGCGCGCGACGTGCATGGCGATCTCAAACAATGCGCAGGCCTGCTTTTGGGTCTCGGCGAGATGGGTGAATTGTTGGTCGAGCATTTCCGCCGCAGCGGGCTCAAGCAATTGGCTGTCGCGGCACCGGCGGCAGCGCGCGCAGGCGAGCTTGCGCGCCGTTTGGAAGCCCATCAAGTGCCGTTCGAGCGGATCGGCGAGGCCCTCGTAGGGGCCGATCTTGTGGTAACCGCCCTTGGCACGGGGCGCGTTGCGATCGACGGTGCAGCCACGCTTGCCGCCTTGCGCAAGCGACGGCGGCGGCCGATTTTGTTTCTCGATCTGGGCGTGCCGGAAGATGTGGCGCGCGAGGTTGAAAAGATCGACGGCGCTTACCGCTACGGCATCGACGATCTCGAAGGCCTCGCGCTCAAGGGCCGCGACGCGCGCGAAGCGGCTTTCGGCGAGGCGGTGGCGATCGTCGATGCCGAGTTGGCGGCGTTCCAGCGCGCCCTTGCGGTGCGCGAGGCGTCGGGCACGATCGTGGCCTTGCGACGGCATTTCGAAAGCGAGCGCTTGCGCGTGCTGGCCGAAAAGCCCGACGATCCGGCGCGCGCGACCGAGTTGCTTGTCCATCGTCTGCTGCATGCCCCCACCGCGCTCTTGCGCGAACTTGCGGCCGACGGCACGCCCGCCAGCCTCGATGCCGAGGCTCTGATTGCGCGCGCTTTCGGCCTCGACAAACCGGAGAACAAGAAGTGAGTTTCGACGCCAGTCTCGACAAAGTCGTTTTCCGCTATCGCGAATTGGGCGACATCCTGTCCAGCGGCACGGCCGATTCCAAAAGCCTCGCCAAACTCTCCAAGGAATATTCCGATCTCGGCCCCGTGGTCGCGTCGATCGAAACGCTCGCTAAGGCCAAGGCCGAGATGCTCGAGCTCGAGGCCTTGCGCAGCGGCGACGATGCCGAAATGCGCGCGATGGCCGAGCAGGAATATTTCGTGCTGAAGGCGCGCCTGCCGGAGATGGAGCGCGATCTGCAGGCAATGCTGCTGCCCAAGGACGCAGCCGACGAGAAAAACGCCATTCTCGAAGTGCGCGCCGGCACAGGCGGCGACGAAGCCGCGTTGTTCGCAGCCCAGCTCTTCCGCATGTACCAGCGCTACGCGCAACTACGCGGTTGGCGCTTCGAGGTCATGGAAATTGGCGAGACGGGCTTGGGCGGCTATCGCGATGCGACGGCCAATATCTCGGGGGCCGGCGTCTTCGCGCGCCTCAAGTTCGAATCGGGCGTGCACCGGGTCCAGCGCGTGCCGCAAACGGAAGCGAGCGGGCGCATCCACACCTCGACCGCGACCGTCGCGGTATTGCCCGAGGCCGAAGAAGTGGACGTTCAGATCGAAGAAAAAGATCTCCGCATCGACATTTTCCGCTCAAGCGGCCCGGGCGGCCAATCGGTCAACACGACTGACAGCGCGGTGCGCATCACGCACATGCCGACCGGCATCGTGGTGCAGCAGCAGGACGAAAAATCGCAGCACAAGAACAAGGCCAAGGCGATGAAGATCCTGCGCGCGCGCATTTACGAGGCCGAGCGCGCACGCACCGACGCGCTGCGCGCTGCCGACCGCAAAGGCCAGGTCGGGTCGGGCGACCGCTCGGAGCGCATCCGTACCTACAATTTCCCGCAAGGCCGGGTGAGCGACCATCGGATCAATCTTACGATCTACGAAATCGACAAGGTCATGGAAGGCGAGCTCGACCGCTTTGTCGATGCGTTGATTGCGGAGGATCGCGCCGCCAAGCTCGCCGAGCTCGGGTAACGACCGGTGGGGTCCATGCGACTCGATGCGCTGATGCGCGATCTCACCCGGACGATCGCGGCGGCCGAAATCGACAATCCGCGCCTCGAAGCGCGCCTGATCGCCATGACGGCAAGCGGCTTGGGACTCGAAGCGATGATCGCCTATCCCGACACGCCGATCGATCCGGATACGTGCGCCTACGCCTATGCGCTCGCGGAGGCGCGCGTGTTGGGCGCGCCGTCGGCCTATCTTGTCGGGCACAAAGAGTTCTGGAGCTTGGACTTCAAGGTTTCGAGCGCCACTTTGGTGCCGCGCCCCGACAGCGAAACGCTTGTGTCGGCCGCCCTCGAATTTGCCGAGGGCAGCGATTGGGCAGGTCGCGTGCTCGATTTGGGCACGGGCTCTGGATGTCTTTTGCTCGCGTTTTTGTCCGAACGCCGTTTGGCGTACGGGACTGGCATCGATGCGAGCGCCGAAGCCCTTGAAGTCGCCGCCGCCAATGCCGTTTTGCTGGGCCTCGCGTCGCGCGCCTCGTTCGCCTGCGCCAATTGGAGCACGGCCTTGCGCGGCCGATTCAATCTCGTGTTCGCTAATCCGCCTTACATTCGTGCGAGCGACATCAATGGGTTGGGCCTCGAAGTGCGCGATTTCGAGCCGTTCGAAGCGCTCGATGGCGGCTCCGACGGTTTGATGTGCTACCGCGCCATCTTGGCCGATCTGCCGCGCGTGATGGCGCCGGGGGCCCGTGTGTTTTTCGAAGTCGGGCAAGGGCAGGCGGCCGATGTCGCCGCCCTCTGCGCCAAAGCGGGGTTGGCGCCGATCGGGCTCTATCGCGATCTCGCCGGCATCGAGCGCTGCGTCGTGGCCGAAAAAAACCGCTTGGATTGAAGGGGCTGGGGGTCTAGTTTCGGCATTGCAGGTTCGTTTTCGAACCAGCGGCGGCCCGCTCGATTTACGGGCGCCGCGCGACCGGGATTGTGGCCTTCAGCGCCCCTCCTCGTCGTCCCAATCCAGAATGCAATCGCGCATGCAGACAAGTCTGCCCTGCGCAGCGAACTTTCGCCACAACACGAGGAACGACGATGAAACGGCAACGCAATCGCGGCGGGCACAGCAACAATTATCGCGGCGGCGGCGGGGGTGGCGGTGGTGGAGGCGGCGGCGGCGGCGGTGGGGGCGGCAATCGCTCGAACGTGCCGTTTCGCGCTCAGACCTTCGACTCGAACGGGCCGGATGTGCGCATCCGCGGCAACGCTTATCAGGTGCTCGAAAAGTATCTGGCCCTTGCGCGCGATGCCTCGGCCAGCGGCGACCGCATTGCGGCCGAAAACTTCTACCAGCATGCCGAACATTATTTCCGCCTGATCAATGCCAACCAGGAGCCCTATCCGCCGCAGCGCCCGCAAGGCGGGCTGCAGCAGCAGGCGGCCTATACGGGCGATCCGAATGCCGGCAATAGCGGCCAAAACGCGCCCACCGGCGAGCTGCCGGGTGTGGGCCCGCAGCCGACGATGCCGGGACCAGTGGTGGTGCATACGAACCAGCCGCAGCCGCCGCAAGGCGATATGCAGGCGGCCGGTCCTGTCCCGTCCTTCATGGGCAATTCGCCCGACGAAGGCCGCAGCTAATCAAACAAGCGTAACCTCGTCGCCGGGGGCAATCTCGCCGCCGGCGACGATTTCGGCAAAGACGCCGCAATCGATGTGGCGGAAACCGTCCTGCAGCAGGCGCGGCACGTTCATGTCGCGCTGGGCAGTCGCGGGATTGACGCTGGTCGCCGGGCAGCGGTCGATGCGGTCGAGCACGCGCAAACGCGCTGCACCCACGGCAATCTCGCGCCCTAGCCAATCGAACTCCTCCCAAGCGCGCGTTCCTGCAAGATAGAGATTGGTGCGAAAGCGCAGCGGATCGACGGGCGCGCGCGCCACGCGTTCGATGTCGGCCACACTCGCAAGCCCGATCAGCGAAACGACCTTGCGCGCCGTGTCCGAGAACATATGGCCGGGGGCCTCGACCAGTTTCGGGCTGCCGCGCGACTCCGATCCCATGAAGGCCGCAAAAAACTGTTCGACCAACGTGCGGCCGGTCTGTGTCGAAATGTCGGCGCGCACGACCTGGCGACCGTTGCGCTCGATGGTCAAGGTACCGGTCGCATCGTCGAAAACGGTTCGCAACAGCGCCAAGCGCTCGTTTTTGGCGAGCATCAGAAAATTGTGCTTGGGCATCCAGGCAGGCGTTTCGGCGTCGAACACGGTCGAGCCGTGTGCGATCGCAAATCGCCGATCGCCCGCAATGCCTTGGCCCGCGACGAGGGCCGTCCGTGCCAGCTTCTCGGGGCTCAGCCCCTTGACCGGATAGCGGTAAATTTGATCGACCGAAAAACCCATGGCGGTAGCCTACATGGGGGTTTTCCGACGTCAACCGATTAGGGGCCCTGCGGTGGGAAGCCGCACTTGCGGCCCGGTTTTAACTCGCCATATGGTTTTTGGGGATGCTCAAAAAGGGGTCCCCGGCAAGCCTGTCCGCCCGCGATGGGGGACTTTTCAGAAGGACGCCGCGACCATGGATTTGAACAAATACACCGACCGCGCCAAGGGTTTCCTGCAGAACATGCAAACCCTGGCCCAGCGCAGCACGCATCAGCGCGTCACACCTGAGCATCTTTTGAAGGTCTTGCTCGACGATCCCGAAGGGCTTGCAGCCGGGCTCGTTGCTGCGGCTGGCGGCAATGTCGCGGTCGCGGCGGCCGAAAACGACGCGGCCCTTGCCAAATTGCCGACGATCGAGGGCAGCGGGGCAGGCCAAGTCTATTTGGCGCCCGAACTGGCCAAAGTGTTCGAGCAGGCCGAAGTAATCGCCAAAAAGTCCGGCGACCAGTTCGTGACGGTCGAGCGCCTTCTGCTGGCGGTCGCCCTGCAAAAGGGCGCGCCGGCTGCCGACGCACTCGCCAAAGCCAAGGCGACGCCGGAAGCCATCAATCGCGCCATCGAAGATTTGCGCAAGGGCCGCAAGGCCGACACGGCCGGTGCCGAAGACCAGTACGAGGCGCTGAAGAAATATGCGCGCGACCTCACCCAGGCCGCACGCGACGGCAAGCTCGACCCCGTGATCGGCCGCGACGAAGAAATTCGGCGCACGATCCAGGTTCTCGCACGCCGCACCAAGAACAATCCGGTGCTGATCGGCGAGCCGGGGGTGGGCAAAACCGCGATCGTCGAGGGCTTGGCCCAGCGCATCGTCAATGGCGACGTGCCCGAGTCGCTCAAAGACAAGCGCCTCTTGTCGCTCGATCTTGGCGCCATGATCGCCGGGGCCAAGTACCGCGGCGAATTCGAGGAGCGCCTGAAGGGCGTTTTGGCCGAAATCGCGTCCGCCCAGGGCGATGTGGTGCTGTTCATCGACGAGCTGCACACGCTCGTGGGGGCGGGCAAAGCCGACGGCGCCATGGACGCGTCGAACATGCTGAAGCCGGCGTTGGCGCGCGGCGATCTGCATTGCGTAGGCGCCACCACGCTCAACGAATACCGCAAGCATATCGAAAAGGACGCAGCGCTTGCGCGCCGCTTCCAGCCCGTGTTCGTGGCCGAGCCGACGGTCGAAGACACGATTTCGATCCTGCGCGGCCTCAAGGAAAAGTACGAAACGCATCACGGCGTACGCATCACCGACGGCGCCATCGTCGCGGCCGCGACCCTGTCGAATCGTTATATTTCCGAGCGTTTTCTGCCCGACAAGGCGATCGACCTCATCGACGAGGCGGGCAGCCGCATGCGCATGGCCGTCGACAGCAAGCCCGAATCGATCGACGAAATCGACCGGCGCATTCTCCAGCTCAAGATCGAACGCGAAGCGCTGAAGCGCGAAACCGATGCCGCCTCGCGCGATCGGCTGCAGAAGCTCGATGCCGAATTGGCCGCGCTCGAGGCCCAATCGGCCGATCTCACGCGCCGCTGGCGCTCGGAAAAAGAGTCGCTGCAAGGCGGGCAGCGCGTGAAAGAACGGCTCGAAGCGGCACGCGCCGAGTTCGAGGCGGCCCAGCGCAAGGGCGATCTGGCGCGTGCCTCCGAGCTCAAATACGCGACCATTCCCGCTCTCGAAAAACAGCTCGAGAGCGGGCGCAGTGCCGGTGCCGATGCGGCCCCACGCCTGCTCAACGAAGAAGTGACCGAAGCCGACATCGCGGCCGTCGTGTCGCGCTGGACGGGCGTTCCGGTCGACAAGATGCTGTCCGGCGAGCGCGAAAAGCTGCTGTCGATGGAAAGCGTTCTGCAATCGCGCGTGGTTGGCCAAAGCGAAGCGGTTGCCGCCGTGTCCGAAGCGGTGCGGCGCGCGCGCGCAGGCCTCCAGGATCCCAATCGACCGATCGGCTCGTTTCTGTTCCTGGGACCGACGGGCGTGGGCAAGACCGAGCTTACGAAGGCGCTGGCAGCGTTTCTGTTCAACGACGACAGCGCTTTGCTGCGCATCGACATGTCCGAATACATGGAGAAGCATGCGGTCTCGCGCCTGATTGGCGCGCCACCCGGTTATGTCGGCTACGACGAGGGCGGGGCTTTGACCGAAGCCGTGCGCCGTCGCCCCTATCAGGTGATTCTGTTCGACGAAGTCGAGAAAGCGCACCCGGACGTCTTCAACATCTTGTTGCAGGTGCTCGACGACGGGCGGTTGACCGACGGCCAGGGCCGCACGGTCGACTTCAAGAACACGCTGATCGTGCTGACGAGCAATCTCGGCAGCGAGGCGATCGCTTCCCTCAGAGAGGAAGACGATGTCGAGCTTGCGCGCGCGAGCGTGATGAATGTCGTCCAGCGCGCCTTCCGCCCCGAATTCCTCAACCGGCTTGACGACATTCTGCTGTTCCGCCGCTTGAGCCGTGCGGACATGGTGGGCGTCGTCACGATCCAGCTGAAGCATCTGGAGAAGCTGCTGGCGGATCGCAAGATATCCATCGTTCTCGACGCAGATGCGCGCGAGTGGCTCGCGCAAGCGGGTTACGACCCGCTTTACGGCGCAAGGCCGCTCAAGCGCATCATCCAACGCGAGCTGCAGAACCGACTCGCGAGCCAGATTCTGGCTGGAATCGTCAAAGACGGTGACCGCGTACGCGTCGGGGTGGTCGAAAACGCCCTGTCTATCGGCGTCGAACATGCGGATGCGGACACCACGCACAAGCTGAAGCGTATGGCGGGGGAATAGGGCCCAAAAGAGCCATGCAAAAAACGCATTGTCATCATGCGGAGCCCTGTTTTCGCCGATAATGACCATCTCGTGACATGTAACATCAAGGTAAAACAACGGCTTAACTGCGATATCCCCAAGCAAAAATCTCTGAATCGGATTGCTTGACTTGGGGGGGCCATCCCAGTAGAAACCCGGCCTCGCCACGACGCCTCGGCGACGAGCTCACAAGGCTCCTCGACGAGACCGACCGGCACGCTGTTTGACAAGTGAATATGGAATGGAAGGGATGCGCAGGCGGCGGCTTGGGCTTACGTCCGAGCAAGCTCTGCTCTGTCGCATCCTTCATAGGTAAGCGGTCTTCGGCCCGCCGGTGCAAACCGGTATCGAAGATCGTGCGAACAGCAGTAAATGAGCTTGTAAAGGACCGTTAGTTTGGATTGCGGTTTGCCGCTCTTCGGAGCGGCCGACGGATCCAAGTTAACCTGAGAGTTTGATCCTGGCTCAGAACGAACGCTGGCGGCATGCCTAACACATGCAAGTCGAACGCCCCGCAAGGGGAGTGGCAGACGGGTGCATAACACGTGGGAACCTACCCTTGGGTTCGGAATAACCGCGGGAAACTGCGGCTAATACCGGATACGTCCTCTGGGAGAAAGATTCATCGCCCTTGGAGGGGCCCGCGTCGGATTAGCTAGTTGGTGAGGTAACGGCTCACCAAGGCGACGATCCGTAGCTGATCTGAGAGGATGATCAGCCACACTGGAACTGAGACACGGTCCAGACTCCTACGGGAGGCAGCAGTGGGGAATATTGGACAATGGGCGCAAGCCTGATCCAGCAATGCCGCGTGAGTGATGAAGGCCTTCGGGTTGTTAAGCTCTTTTGGCAGGGACGATAATGACGGTACCTGCAGAATAAGCCCCGGCTAACTTCGTGCCAGCAGCCGCGGTAATACGAAGGGGGCTAGCGTTGTTCGGAATTACTGGGCGTAAAGGGCGCGTAGGCGGTTTCGCTAGTCAGGCGTGAAATCCCCAGGCTTAACTTGGGAATTGCGTTTGATACTTCGAGACTTGAGTGAGGGAGAGGATAGTGGAATTCCCAGTGTAGAGGTGAAATTCGTAGATATTGGGAAGAACACCAGTGGCGAAGGCGGCTATCTGGACCTCAACTGACGCTGAGGCGCGAAAGCGTGGGGAGCAAACAGGATTAGATACCCTGGTAGTCCACGCC
>JADCGL010000021.1 GCA_020248985.1 Telmatospirillum sp.
CACTCCCGGGACAGCACCTAGGCCGACGCTGATCAAACCGAGCTGCAGCGACACTTGCGAGCCCACCAGCACGCGGCTGAAAATGTCGCGCCCCAAAAGATCGGTGCCGAACCAGAATTCGGCCGACGGCGGCTGGCGCGGCAAACCCAGCATCTCGGTCGGATCGTACGCCACCACATGCACGCCGAGCAGGGCCACGATGCTCCAGGCGATCAGCACGATCGCACCGGCCACGGCTCCGCGATTGCGCATGAACCGCTGCCAGGCACGTTTGCGCCCGGCGCGCAGGCGGGCCGCGTCTTCGGCTTCGGCGGTCGTTGCCGCTGTATTGCTCATGCGGCCCGCCCGTAGCGAATGCGCGGATCGAGCCACGCATAGAGAATGTCGACGAACAGATTGACCAGGAGATAGACGACCGCCAGGAACAGGGCACAGCCTTCAACCAGCGGATAGTCTTTCGACAAAATGCCGCTGACGATGAGGCGCCCGATGCCGGGCCTGCTGAACACCGTCTCGGTCACGACGGCACCGGCAAGCAAACCGCCGAACTGCAGCCCGACCATCGTGACGACGGGAATGAGCGCGTTCTTGAGGCCGTGACGCCACAGCACGATCGGCTCCGACAAGCCCTTGGCGCGGCCAGTGCGGATATAATCTTCCTGCAGCACCTCGATCATGCTCGAGCGAACGAGGCGCGAAATGAGGCCTGCCGACGCAAAGCCGAGCGTGAACGCGGGCAACACCAACGAATTCCAGTCTTGCGCCCCCGCCGCCGGAAACCAGCCGAGATTGAACGCGAACACGAGGATAAGCACGAGCCCCAACCAATAGATCGGCACCGAAGCGCCGACATACGCAATGCCCATCGCGATCGTATCGAAGATGCCGTTCACGCGCACGGCGGCGATCATGCCAAGCGGCACGCCGATCGCGAGCGCGCAGACGAGCCCGGCGACCGCAAGTTCCATGGTGTAGTAGAAGCGTTCGGCGATGAGCGCACTGACCGGCGTGCGGAAGCGGATCGACTCGCCGAGGTCGCCCACCAAAGCGCCGCCGACAAAGCGCATGTATTGGACAACGAGCGGATCGTCGAGGCCCATTTCGGTGCGCAGTTCCGCCAGACGTTCCGGCGTCACCGCTCCGCCCTCGGCCCCCTGCAGCATCAACTCCGCCGGATCACCCGGCAATGTGTGCATTACCAGAAAGACGATCAGCGAAATCAGAAACAGCACAGGCACGAGCTGCAGCAGCCGACTGACGATATAGCGACTCATCGAGAGGAACGATTCAAGACAGGGGCAGACGGCGGCGCCGACATTTTGCGAAGACGCCGCCGCCGGCCATGCCTATCTCTGGAGCCAGGTCGAATGCAGGAAAAACCAGTTGCCTTCCGAGCCCATGCGGAAATTCTGCACGCGCGGAGACATGGCGATGAACACGGGCTGGCTCAGCGTGGGATACATGAGCGCGTTGTCCATGATGATTTTCTGGGCATTGCGCGCCGCTTCGCAACGCGCGCCCTGATCGGAGACAACGCGCAGCTGGGCAACCGTGCGGTCGAGCTCTTCGCCCTTGTAGCCGGTCCACGCCCAGCCGCCCGGCTGGTCCCACCGCGAGTTCCACACCTGGTCGAGAATGACCGGATCGGGCGAACGCTGGCGCAGGAACATCAGATCGAAGTCGCGGCGATTGACGCGGTCGAGCTGGATCGGTCCCGGCAGCAACTCGACCGCCAGGTCGACGCCGACGCGACGCAGCTGCTGCTGCACGGCTTCGCCGATTTCGCGGTGGTGGATCGTGCTCCAACGCACGCGCAGCGGCGTGCCATCGGCAACGCCCGGAACGCCGCGCGCCTGGCGGATCGGCTGACCCGGCACCACGCGCCAGCCTGCCTCGTCGAGCAGCTGGCGCGCGCGGTCGAGATTGGGCTGGTACATGGCCGAAGCACCAGGCCAGAAGCAAGGATGCACGTTGTCGAGCGGCCCATCCGAGGGGATGTAGGTGCCGTCGTAGAGCAGGCGGTTGACGGCCGCGGAATCGCGCGCAAATAGCAGCGCCTGGCGAACGCGAATGTCGCTAAGCGGCGGGTTGCGGATGTTCATGACGAGCTGCAGGCCGGTGCCGGACTGGCCGCGCGAAAGGAACACGAAGTTCGGCTTGTCTTTGTAGATGTCTCGCGCGTCGGGCGTCAGCGTGAAGCCGACGAGCGTGGTGCCGGCGCGCACGGCCTCGTTCAGCACAGCGTTTTCGCCGATGAAACGGATCGTAACGCTGTCGAGATAGGCCGGCCCCTGCTGTGCCGAGGCGCTGTTCCAGCCGCCGTAATCCGCCCAGCGCCGGAACACCATGCGGTCGTTGGTGATCCATTCGGCGAAGGTGAACGGACCTGTGCCGACGAGGTTGCGCTGGAAGTCGGCGAGACTGAAGCGCTGGGCCGCCGTCGGCGACCAGATCGGCGTGCGGCGCAGACCGGCGAGCAGCGTGACCCAGGCTTGGTCGTAGACGAAGCGTACGGTCAGATCATCGACTACATCGACCGATTTGACGGGGCCGATCTCGCTGGCAAGCTGCTTGGAGGCCGTACGCGGATCGACGATGCGATCGACGTTGAATTTGACGGCGGCGGCGTTGAACGGCGTGCCGTCCTGGAAGCGCACGCCCGGCCGCAACTTGAACGTCCAGATCTTGCTGTCGGGCGAAAGCTCCCACGACAGCGCCAGAGCGGGCTTGTAGACCGCATCGGTGTCGAGAATCACAAGCGGATCGGCGATGAAGGAGTTGAACAGCCAGGTCGACTGGAACGGATCGATATGCCCGTCGAGAGAAGCCGGCTCCTGGTTCGCCGGGAAAGCGATTGTGAGGTTGCCGCCCGATACGGGCGTTTGCGCCAAAGCTGCCGAAGTTGCGAACAACGCGGCCACGGCAAGCGCCTGTAGCTTCGTTGCGATATACCGAAAGGTCATGGGACGCCTCCTGTTTTATCTTCGAAGCTGTTGCCTACAATAAGGCAATCTCGCGACGGACGGTCAAGTCGTTTGTCACACATATGCGGCAATGGCCACGCGGCTGTATCGAAGTTTCCTGCCGTTCCGTGTCGTGCAAAGTGTTGCGAGTTTCGTGCCATCGCGACGCATCGTTCTTCGTCTTTCGCGTGTGCAATTTCGGCCAACGATCCTAAGGCGTCGGCAGGGCCAAGGCCGCCGCGACCATCTCAGCGCCGTAGTCGCGCTTGGCGGCCGCTAGCGACACTTTCTCCTGGCGAAGATCAGCCGCGAGCAACTCCAGCGGACGCTCCGACGGCGGGCCAAACCCACCGCCGCCCAGCGTTTCGACGCGCACCGTTTCCCCTGCCCCCACCGAAAGGCCCGATGCCTTCGAATGCAGCACTTCTTCCCGATCCGTGCCCGGATTTCGCACGATGCGCGTGACGCTCGACGGAAGGCCGCCGAACACGCCCGGTGCAGCGACGATATGCGCGTCCGAGCGCACCGACAGCGTCGTGCCGTCGTTGAGGATGCGGATCTGGCGCGCCATGCCGAGTCCGCCGCGATGGCGCCCGGCCCCGCCTGAGTCCGGCACGAAGCAGTATTCGTCGAGCAACAGCGGATATTCGAGCTCGAGCGCTTCGACCGGCAGATTGGTCGAATTGACCGTATGCACATGCACGGCATCCATGCCGTCACGATCCTGGAAGGCGCCAATGCCGCCGCCCATGCTCTCGGGATAGACGTAGGTCGTCTTGCGCCGCGGGTGCCAGCCCGAGACCGACGACGCCGACGTCGAATCGTTGCTCGAAGCCATCGCACGTTCGATCGGCAAGGCCTGGAACAAGGCGCCGAACACGGCCCCGCAAAGGCGGTTCGACGTGACCGCGCGTGCAGCGACAGCCGCCGGCGGCCGCGGATTGACGATGCTCCCTGTGGGGGCTTCGATGCGGATCGGGTCGATGGCCCCTTGGTTTGGCATGAGCCCTGGATCAAGCACGGCTTTGACGCAGTAATAGACCGAGGCTTTCAGCGCACTGTCCGGCAGATTGATCGCACCGCGCGCCTCAGGGCCGGAGCCCGCGAAATCGAAAGTCAACGTGTCGCCGCGAATGCGCGCCGTGCACACGATCGGCACTTGCGGCCCCGGGAAACCGTCGTCGTCCATCGCGCGTTCGAAACGGAAATCGCCGTCGGGCAAGGCCGCAATGCGGTTCTTGAGACGCTGGCTCGTATAGAGCAGCACGTCTTCGATGGCTTGTGCCACTGCGTCCCAGCCCATGCGGTCGCAGAGCTGCGTCAGCATGGCGCCCGCGCGGACATTCGTTCCGATCTGCGTGCGCAGATCAAGGCGGCGCTCTTCGGGGTCGCGCGTGTTGGAGGCGATCAGTTCGATAAGGTCTTCGTCGATGGTGCCGCCGCGCGCGATACGAATGACCGGCAGGCGAATGCCCTCTTCGAAAATCGTGCGCGACGTGCCCGAAGTCGAGCCCGGATTGCGGCCGCCGACATCGGCATGGTGCGCAATGTTGCCGGCAAAGAAGCGCACGCGCCCGCCGATATGCACGGGAGTGATGATTGAGATATCGGGCAGATGGCTGCCGCCCGCGAGATAAGGATCGTTGCAGATGAACGCGTCGCCGGGGGCGAGATCCTCGAGCCGGTAGCGTTTGAGGATCGTCTCGACCGCGCCCATCATCGCGCCGAGATGGATAGGGATATGCTCGGCCTGGGCAATCAAGCGGCCGCTCGAATCGATGATAGCGGTCGAGCAGTCGCGCCGCTCTTTGATGTTGGTCGAGAAGGACGAGCGTATCAGGATCGAGCCCATGTCTTCGGCGATCGCAAGCACGCGATTGGAAAAAACTTCCATCTGGATCGGGTCGGCAATGCGCTTGGTCATGGTGCAACCTGCAGAACGATGTTTCCCCAAGTATCGACGCGCGCCGTCTGGCCGGACAGGATAAGCGTTGTCGCACTCATCTCGTTGACGATCGCAGGTCCCGGAATATCGACGCCGATCGGCAACTTCTCGCGCTGATAGACGGGTGCTTCCTGCCAGCCATGGCGTGCATCGACATAGACTTTGCGGGCACCGATCGCGGCGTCGGCAAGCCTGGCGCCGCCCACGATTTTGGCCTGCGGCGCCTTCGGTACTTCGCCGATCGCCTGAATGCGAGCCGAGACGAACTCGATGTCGCGCCCCGGGATCGAATAGCCGTAGGCGAGCAGATGCGCCGCGTGGAACCGTTCGATGAGCGTACCAAGCGCGTCGGCGCCCAAACCGTCGCAGCCGACTTTCACTTCGAAATTCTGGCCGCGATAGCGCGCATCGAGCACGCGCTTGAAGCGTCGCCGCGGTTCGGCGATGGCTTCGCGGGCGAGCCACGCATTGCCCTCGGCGATCATCGCCTCGAACAGGGCCAGCACTGCGCGCCAATTTTCGGGGCTCGCGTCGCAGAAATGGCTGCGCACATAGTCCGACGACAGGTCGGTCAGCAGCATGCCGCGCGCGCACAGCGTGCCTGGTTCGCGCGGGATAAGGGCACGCGGAATGCCGCATTCGACGGCCACTTCGGCCGCGTGCAAAGGCCCTGCCCCGCCGAACGCGCAAAGTGCAAATTCCGACAGATCGTAGCCCTTCTCGATCGAAACCGAACGGATTGCGCGGCTCATATTCGCGTTGGCGATCTGGACAATGCCATGCGCCGCCGCTTCAATCGAAAGCCCGAGCGGCTTGGCGATCGTGTCGTGGATCGCGCGCTTGGCGGCGTCGAGATCGATCGTCATGCGCCCGCCGAGCAGGCTTGTCGCATCGAGACGGCCGAGGCACAGATTGGCATCCGTAATCGTCGGCGCTGTACCCCCGCGCCCATAGGCGACGGGTCCCGGATCGGCACCGGCCGATTCAGGCCCGACTTTCATCGCACCCGCATCGTCGATGCGCGCGATCGAGCCGCCGCCCGCCCCGATCACATGGATGTCGATCATCGGCGTTTTCACGGGATAGCCCGCCACGAGACGATTGGCCGTGTAGCTCGGATTGGAATCGCGGATAAGCGACACGTCGGTCGATGTACCCCCAACGTCAAACGTGATGAGATCGGGGAACCCCGAAACGCGGCCGATTTCGGCGGCACCAACTACACCTGCAGCCGGCCCCGAAACGCACGAGCGCACCGGACATGCGCGCACGGTTTCGATCGACATAAGACCGCCGTTCGAATGGATCGTATAAGGCTGCACGTCGATGCCCACACTGCGCACGCGCGCCTGGAAGCGCTCGAGATAATTGCCCATGCGCGGGCCCACAAAGGCGTTCACGACCGTCGTCGAAACACGTTCGAACTCGCGGAACTCCGGCAGGATTTCGCTCGAGACACTGACATAGGCCTCCGGCATCAGCTTCTCGACCGCGCGCTTGGCCGCTTGCTCGTGGTCCGCACGCCGATAGCTGTGCAGGAAGCAGATCGCGACACTCTCGACCTTGGCGGCGCGCAGCGCTTCGACGGCCTCCGTCAGCGATTTTTCGTCGAGCGGCGTCAGCACCTTCCCATCGGGCCCCACGCGCTCCGTCACTTCGACTCGCCGTTCGCGCGGCACGAGGACGGGCGGCTTCTGCACCCGATAATCGTAGATCGACGGCCGCGCCTGGCGCCCGAGTTCGAGCACGTCGCGAAAGCCACGCGTGGTCAAAAGCCCCGTACGCGCCCCGCGCCGCTCGATCACGATGTTCGTGGCCACGGTTGTGCCGTGCCCCAAATAGGCGATCGCGGCCGGATCGATCGAGAACGTCGAAACGATCTGTCGCAGCCCGTCTTCGATCGCCTGCGACGGATCTTTGGGGGTCGAGGGAACTTTGAAAAAGCGAATGGCGTCGTTTCGCTCGTCCAGAATCGTGAAGTCCGTGAAAGTCCCGCCAACGTCGACGCCAATTCGAAACATCGTGTCTTGCTCCAGTCCAGGTTCACTCATGCAATATCAAATGACGTTTGTATGCAAGATGAATGTATACAAAGATGGTTTCCCTATGGAATCAGCGACTAAGTGGTCGTCGTAAATTCGACAAACAAGCGATACGGCGCGGCCTCGCCCGGTCCGAGAAAACGCACGCCGGGCCGCCTTTCCAAGCTGCCGTCGCTCATATCGGTTTCGGCAAGTCCTTGCCACGGCTCGATACACAAGAAGGGCGCACCAGGCTTCGTCCAGATGCCGAGCTGCGGCGAATCGGGGAAGCGCACGTCGATGCCTTCGGCCCCCTCCGGCCCGAACCAAACGCGGCGCGAAGCAACCGTCTCAAAATGCAGCGCGCCGGCCGCAAACATAGCATCCTCGGGCACCAAGCGTCGCCCGACGACCGGCGTTGGAAAGCCTTGCGGCTTCAGCAAGCCCGTCGCCACATCAGCACGGCGAATGGGTGCGGTCTCCGGCTGTTCGAACATACAGACATAGCGGCCGCGCAATGTCGGCTCCGTTGGCCACACGAAACCCGGATGATAGCCAAAGCAATAGGGCATCGTTTCGTCGCCGTCGTTGCGCAC
Source organism: Telmatospirillum sp. (assembly GCA_020248985.1). Lineage (GTDB taxonomy): Bacteria > Pseudomonadota > Alphaproteobacteria > CACIAM-22H2 > CACIAM-22H2 > Tagaea. The sequence goes on from JADCGL010000021.1 coordinate 7,526, forward strand.
GATGGCCAACATCGCTACGCCCGCCGCTTCGACGCGCACTTCGACGCGGAGATTGAAAGCATATGGAAAATGCAGCCGCGTTTGCGCGTCGTCCTTCTGCTCGAAGATTGCTGACTGCGCGTCGTGTGCAACAAGTGTGCAGTCGCGATCGCGGAAAAAACCGTGCGGCGGCATCGGATAGGTCTTGCCGGCGATCGATACGGCGGCGCCCTTCGACCGGCCGATCACCGGGAACAGCAGCGGCGCACATGAGTCCCACCAGACTGGGTCGCGCTGCCACAGCCTTTGCGTGCCGTGCCATTTGAGGCTCACCAGTTCGGCGCCGCGCAAGGCAAACCGCGCCTCGACCGCCGAATTGCCAATCTGAATTTCACGTTCCATTGCCGCACACCTCGAACGGAAATTTCAAAAATGAAGATCTATAGCCCTGATACGGCATTAAATATCCGATTTTTCGACCTGTGCGAAAGAATATTCTAGATTGACATGAAACAGGCATTCATATTATGAAACTCGAACCAGACGCAGGGCTGGGTACCAGGGGGAAACGTGAAAAAACTGGCGGTCGTTACCGACAGCGAAGTGCCGATCGACCAGGGGCGCGAAATCCCCGGCGCCCAAGCTTTGCGGCGCGGCCTGTCGCTGCTCGACATCGTCGCGGAACACCCCAGCCGCCTACGCTTCAGCGAAATCGCCGACAAGGCCGGCCTCACCCGTGCCACTGCCCACCGCATGCTCGCAACCCTCGTCGAAGCGGGCCTGCTGCGCATCGACGAGCGCGACCAGACCTACAGCCTCGGCTTCCGCCTGTTCGAAATGGCGCATCGCGTGTGGGACCAATTCGATCTGCGCAGCGCGGCCGAGCCCGAACTCGAACGCTTGCGCGATCTCACTGGTGAGACGATCCGCCTCGGCATTCTCGACGGCGACAGCATCCTTTATATCGACCAGCGCGAAGCGGCCCAAGCCGTGCGCTTGGGCAATGGTGTTGGCTCGCGCACGGCATGCCATGCGAGCGGTGCGGGCAAGGCAATCCTTGCCCATCTGGATCCGCTGACGCGCGATCGACTTTTGAACGCCTTGGGATTGCAGCGCTTCACGCCGAACACGATCACCGAGCGCGACCCGCTCGACCGAGAACTCGATCTCACCAAAGCGCGCGGCTACGCCGTGTCGCTTGAAGAGCAGCATCTCGGCATCAACTCAGTCGCGGCCCCGATCCTCGATCCGCGCGCGCGCTCGATCGGCGCCATAGCGATCGTCGGCCCCTCCTATCGCCTGCCGCTCGACCAGTTGCACGCACTCGGGCGCGACGTGATGGAGGCCGCACGGCGCATCTCCGGCAATGCAGGACAGGTCGCGATGTCGATCCAAATAAGCCCGCGCCCGCTCGGTGCCGACCGCGACGACTTGGTCTCGGCCATTCCGACCACGGCGTTCCTCGGCGAGGGGCCCGTGTGGCTTCCCGAGGCCAAGCGCCTGCTGATGGTCGATATCCTCGCTCCGGCGGCGATCGTCGCCGATCCCGAAAGTGGGGCTTTCGTTTCGCACGCCATGCCGGAACTCATCAGCGCCATCGTGCCGCGCCGTCGCGGCGGCTATGTCGCCGCCATGCAGAGCGGCTTCAAGACCATCGATCTCGACGGCGGCGGCAGCGCGCTTATCGCGGCACCCGAGGCCGACCGCCCGGGCAACCGCTTCAACGACGGCAAATGCGACCGGCGCGGCCGCTTCTGGGCCGGCACGCTCGCGATCGACACGACGCCCGGGCACGGTGCGCTCTATCGCCTCGACCCGGACGGGCGCTGCACCAAAATGGACAGCGGCTTCCACGTGTCGAACGGGCTTGGCTGGAGCGCCGACGACCGCACATTCTATTTCACAGACTCAGGTCCCAAGCGCATCTACGCCTACGACTACGACATCGAAACCGGATCGATCGCCAATCGGCGCATCTTCGTGCAATTGCCCGACGGCGTGGGCACGCCGGACGGGCTTGCGGTCGATGCGCAAGGTTTCGTGTGGTCGGCGCATTGGGACGGCTGGTGCGTCACTCGCTACGACCCCGACGGCAAGGTAGATCGCGTGATCAACCTGCCCGTCCCGCGCCCAACGAGCTGCGCCTTCGGCGGGCCGGACCTCGCCACGCTCTACATCACGAGTGCGCGCATTCGCCTGTCGGCCCAGCAGCTGGCCGAGGCGCCGCTGTCGGGCAGCGTGTTCGCCCTCAAATCAGGCTTCCGCGGTTTGGCGGAATCCCCGTTCGCCGGCTGAGGAGCACGCAGAAAAATGGCCAGCGTCCGCCTTGAGAATGTCAAAAAAAGTTTCGCCGGTACGCATGTGCTGCACGGCATCGATCTCGCGATCGACGACGGCGAGTTCGTCGTGTTTGTGGGCCCGTCGGGCTGCGGAAAATCGACCTTGTTGCGCCTTATCTGCGGGCTCGACGAAGTCACGTCGGGCCGCATCGCGATCGACGGCGAGATCGTAAACGACGTGCCGCCCGCCAAACGTGGCATCGCGATGGTGTTCCAATCCTACGCGCTCTATCCGCATATGAGCGTGGCCGAGAATATGGGCTATGCGCTGCGCCTTGCCGGCACGCCGAAAGACGAGATCGCGCGCCGCGTGGGCGCCGCCGCCGCCGTGCTGCGCCTCGAGGCTCTGCTGACGCGCAAGCCGCGCCAGCTTTCCGGCGGCCAGCGCCAGCGTGTGGCGATCGGGCGCGCCATCGTACGCGAACCGCGCGTGTTTTTGTTCGACGAGCCGCTCTCAAATCTCGACGCCGCTTTGCGCATCGACATGCGCACCGAGATCGCCAGCCTCAAGCAGCGCCTCGGCACCACAATGGTCTATGTCACGCACGACCAGATCGAGGCGATGACGCTCGCCGACAAGATTGTCGTGATGCATGCGGGCCGCGTCGAACAAGTGGGTGCCCCGCTCGATCTCTATCGCCGCCCCGCCAACCGCTTCGTTGCGACCTTCATCGGCTCGCCGCGTATGAATCTCGTTCCTGCGACAAGCGATGTTGGCGGCATCGTGCGACTGGCCGACGGCACGCCCACTAAGCTGCGCGCGACAAACGCCGCCGAAATCGGCCTGCGCGCCGAGCATCTGCGGCTGTGCGCAGACGGCGAAGCCGCCGATTTCGAAGGAACCGCAATTGCCGTCGAGCATCACGGCGCCGATCTTTATGCGCATGTGCGCCTCGCGCGGACGCAGGCGACTTTGATCGTCCGCCAGGTCGGCGACAGTGCGCTTGGCGTTGGCGCATCCGTCCGCATCGCCGTCGATTGGAACCAGGCGCACGTGTTCGCCGCCGATGGGATGCGCTGCCAGACCGAGACCGACACGAAGGTGGCCGCATGAGCGCGATCTATCCCGATCTTGCCGGCATGCCGGTTTTGATCACGGGCGGTGCTTCGGGCATTGGCGAAGCCCTCGTGGCGGCCTTCGCCGCTCAGAAAGCACGCGTCGCGACGGTCGACATCAATGCCGATCGCCTGCGCCAAACCGCCGAGACGGTCAGAGCGCAGACTGGCGCAAAAATCGAAACCGCCTGTCTGGATCTGCGCGACGTACCCGCATTGCGCGCGGCCGCAGCCGAACTCGCCGCGAAAACCGGAACCTTCCGCGCCCTCATCAACAATGCCGGCGACGATGCGCGCCACCCTTGGCGCGACATGACGCCCGAATTGTGGGACGAACGCTTCGCCGTGAACGCGCGCCACCAGTTTTTCGCCGCCCAAGCGGTTGCACCTGCCATGGGCGAAGCGGGCGGCGGCTCGATCATAAATCTCGGTTCGATTTCCTGGATGTTCGGGGCTGCCGGCCTCATCGCCTACACGACCGCCAAATCCGCGATCATGGGCCTCACCAAATCGCTCGCGCGCGAACTCGGCGGTTTGCGCATCCGCGTAAATTCGATCGCCCCGGGCTGGGTGCTGACCGAAAAGCAGATCGCGCGCGCCAATGCCGAGGATCCGGCCAAGTTCAAAGCCTATCTCGACCGCCAATGCCTCAAGGAACATCTCGAACCCGCCGACGTCGCCAAGCTCGCTTTGTGGCTGGCATCGGCGGAATCGCAACGCTGCACCGGCCAGACTTTCGTGCTCGACGCCGGCGTGGTCTAGACGCCTCTGCACAACTGCGCGGTCGCGGCGCGCAGCAAAAAGAACAACGGACCTTCCGCGAGGTCCGAACATCGAGGGGAGAAACGACAATGGCCATATTCAATCGTCGCCAATTCGGCGCCTTGGCTGCCGCCGGTGCGGCAAGTCTTGCGATCCGTCCGGCCGCTGCCCAGGCAGGCCAGATGAACTTCATGAGCTTCTCCTACGCCGAAGAGCCCAACAAACCGTTTGTCGTCTCGATGATCGACAAATTCAAAACCACCAGCGGCGTCACAGTCGAACCGCTCGCGACCGCCTGGGGCGATACGCAGCGCAACGTGATGCTGCGCCAACGCTCGCGCACGCTGCCCGACAGCGTGCAATTGCAGGATCGCTGGCTTCCTTCGATGGCGGCACTGCCCGAGATCGTCGATCTCGACACGCTGCTCGGCCGCCCCGCGATCGAAGCGGCCTTGGCGCCCACAGCCTTGGGCCTGGGTCGGGTGGGCGGCAAACAGATCGGCATTCCGCTCATTTCAGGCTCGGTCGGCATGGTCGCCAATTCCGAAGTGCTCGCCAAAGCGGGCGTTTCCAAAATTCCCGAAACACTGGCCGAATTCCGCACGGCTTTGATTGCCGTGCGCGACAAGGTCCCGAACTCGGTGCCGTTCGCGATGGCCACCAAGAACCCCGCCTCAATCCCGCTCGACGTGCTGCTGATCTATTGGGCGTTCGGTGCGCGCATGATCGATGAAGCAGGCGAAGTGCATGTCGCCTCCGCGGAGGGCAAGGCCGCAATGGACTTCATTGCGGGCCTCATGAAAGACCGGCTTGTCGCACCCGAGATCGACCGGCCGGACTCGCGCCGTCTGTTCGCACAAGGCAACGCGGCGTTCTATTTCGATCCGCCTGTTGCGCGCACATTTGCGCGCAGCTTCTCGGGCCGCGGGCCCGCGGCCGACGCGTTTGTCGTGCCGATGAAAACGCCGGTGCTTAAAGCAGGCGACGTGCCGCGTTCGGTCGAATGGGGCCATATCGTGACGCTGTTCAACACGCCGGCCAATCGCGACCGCAATGGCCCGGGTGCGAAATGGATCTCGCATATTCTTTCCGATGCCGTGCAGACGACATTTCCGCTGGAAGTGGGCGGCCTGCCCGTCACCAAATCCGGGCGTGCCGCGCCGGTCGTGCAGAACGATCCGTTCCTCAAGGCCTGGGCCGAGGTCACCGTCGCCACGGGCAAACACGAGATCGGCATCTGGGACAACTCGCCCGAACTTTCGACGATCTTGAGCGAGGAAACCCAAGCGGCCTTGCTCGGCCAGAAGACGGCGAGTGCCGCTGCGGACTCCATGCAAGCGCGCATGAAGGCCTCGATGGCCAAGCGCGGCTGACGATGGCCTCGAGCGCAGCCGTCGAGAGTCCGCCCCTTCGCATCTCCCCCGCCGCACGGCGGGGGGGATTGAAGGCCAATGAGCGGCGCATCGGCTGGCTGTTTCTCGTCCCTGCCCTGCTCGCTTTCGCCGGCGTGATCGCACTGCCGTTCGTGCGCGCCCTCGGCATTGCGTTCACGCGCAACGATCTGCGCACGCCCGTACCTCGTTTCATCGGCTTCGACAATTTCAAGACAATCCTCGCCTCGCCCGAGATCATGGGTTCGTTCGTCACGACCGCGATCTACGTGACGGCCGCGACCGCGTTCACGCTTGTGCTTGGCCTCGCCTGGGCTTTGATCCTGAACCAACCTTTTCGCGGCCGCACGGCCTTGCGCGCAGCCTCGCTGATCCCGTGGGTGCTGCCGAGCACAGTCACGGCCTTCGTGTGGGGCTGGATCTTCAACAGCCGCTACGGCGTCTTGAATGCGGGCCTCATCGAACTTGGCCTCATCGACCGCCAGCAGGCCTGGCTGTCGGACGCGACGGGCGCCATGACCGCCGTCGTCGTCACGAAGGTCTGGCTGTCGATCCCGCTTTTCATGTCGTTTTTCCTCGCCGGGCTCCAGAGCCTCGACCGCGAGCAGGTCGATGCTGCGCGCGTGGACGGTGCGGGAAACTTCGCAATCCTGCGCGACCATATCCTGCCGCATCTGCGCCCCGTGGTGCTGGTGGTCATCGTGCTTGGCCTCATCGGCAATCTGCAGCATTTCGACACGATCTACGCGCTCACGAGCGGCGGCCCGGTGCGCGCCACGACCGTGCTGTCGATCGAAGTCTTTCGCCGCGCCTTCGACCAGTGGGATTTGGGCCTCGCCTCGGCAGTCGGCCTTCTATGGGTCGCGACAATCATGCCTGCGGCCTATTTCTATCTGCGCCATCTGCTGCGCGGGGTCTAGGCGATGTTCGATCTCTCCTCGCTAACCGCCCGCACGATCTTCGCGCTCTGCGCCGTCGCGATCGGCTTTTTCCTGTTCTTCCCGATCTATTGGCTCGCGATCTCGGCCTTCAAAGGCAATGCCGAGCTCTACCGCATCGTGCCCACTTTGTGGCCGCATGCGCCCACGCTCGACAATTTCGAAACCGCAATTACGCGCGGCAAGCTGCTGCTGCATCTCAAAAACAGCCTGATCGTGTCGGGCAGTGCGGCCGCGATCAATTCTCTGCTCGCGATGTATGCGGGCTATTCCTTCGCGAAGTTCCAGTATCCCGCGCGGCGGGCGGTCATGCTGCTGCTGCTGTCGGCCCAGGTTTTCCCGTTCGGGCTGCTGCTGATCAGCCTCTATCCGATGATGACCGATCTGGGCCTCATCGATACGCGGCCGGGGCTCGTTCTGTCCTACATCGTGTTCGCGCTGCCGGTATCCACCTACATGCTCTACAGCTATTTCAGCCAGGTGCCGAGCGAACTCATCGAGGCCGCACGCGCCGACGGGGCGAGCGAGCTACGCATCTTCCACACGATCGTGCTGCCGGTTTCGATCCCGGCCGTGGTCACCGTTTTTCTCTACGGCTTCATGTGGTCGTGGAACGATCTGCTCTACGCGATGACGCTGATCGTTTCGGAAGACAAGCGCACGGTCGGGCCCGGCCTGCTGCTGAGCTATCTCAACGAAGTCAATGCCGACTGGGGCGGCGCAATGGCGGCCTCACTCGTGGCATCGCTGCCGATCGTGATTGCGTTCGGTTTTCTGCAACGGTGGTTCATCCAAGGCGTCACAGCAGGATCAGTCAAATGAGCGAACTTTCGGGCGTGTTTCCGGTATTGCCGACCCCGTTCACGCCGCAAGGGGCGGTCGATCGTGCGGCCTTCGCGCGTATCTTCGATTTTGTGCTCGCAAGCGGGGCCGACGGAATCGTGTTCCCGGGCATGGCGAGCGAGGTCGAAAAACTCACGACCGACGAGCGCGCCGATCTCGTGGCGTTTCTGGGCGAACGCCTTGCAGGCCGAATCCCGTTCATCGTCGGTGCGAGTGCCGCGACACCGGAAGCTGCCGCAAGCTTTGCCGAAGCGGGCCGCAAGGCCGGGGCTGTTGCCGCAATGATCATGGCGCCGGCCGCGTGCGGCCAGGATGTGGCCGCGCACGTGGCCTACTACCGCGCCGTTTCCGAGCGCACGCCGCTGGCCTTGATGCTGCAGAATGCGCCCGCGCCGATGGGTGCCGGCCTCGCGCCCGAATTGGTGGCCGAGATCGCGACGCAAGTGCCGGCCATTCGCTACGTCAAAGAAGAGACGCTGCCCTGCGGCCAGCACGTGACCAAAATCCTGGCCGCGACCAAGGGCAGTCTTGCCGGCGTGTTCGGCGGCGCCGGTGCGCGCTATGTGCTCGACGAGCTTGCGCGCGGGGCCAGCGGCACCATGCCCGCAAGCGAACTTGCCGACGTGCATGTAGCCCTGATGCGCGCCTGGAAGGGCGGCGACCGCAATCGCGCGCGCGCGCTTTATTCGCGTACGCTGCCGCTCTTGCTGTTCCAGGCGATCTTCCGCGTGCGCGCGACCAAAGCGCTGCTGCGGATGCGCGGGCTTCTCGACTGCACGGTGGCGCGTGCCGCCGGCCCCGAATTCGACGCGCACGACAGCGATGAATTCGCCATCCTTGCCGCCGAAGCCGCCGACCTGTTCTCGGCCCACAAGCTGAAAGAAAGTGCGTGACATGCCGCCGCTCGATGCGATCGCCAAAGTCGAAAGCTTCATCGTTTCCATCCCACGCGACGTGCCCTATCTGGGGCCGCTGCGCGAGGGCGAGAGCATCAACGAGAAGGGATATCTCGTCCGCAAGGGCAACCGGTCGATCTATCCGTCGTCCGACATGTCGGTGCTGGTGAAAATCACCGGCGAGAGCGGCAAGGTCGGTTGGGGCGAAACCTACGGCATCGTGGCGCCGCACGCGGTCAAAGCCATCATCGACGACGTGCTCGGCCCCGTGATGCGCGGGCGCGATCCTTCGGACCCCGTGGTGCTGCACGAAGATCTCTACGACCTCATGCGCGTGCGCGGCTTCTTCGGCGGCTACTATGTCGACAGCCTCGCCGGCGTGGATATTGCCGTGTGGGATCTCTACGGCAAGCTGGCGGGCCTGCCGCTCGCCAATTTGCTCGGCGGCGTGCGCACGCGCACGCTTCCGGCCTACGTGTCGGGGCTGCCGAAAGCCACGTTGCGCGAGCGCTGCGATCTTGCGGTCGAGTGGGTTGGCAAAGGGTACGACGCGATCAAGTTCGCGGCCGCCATGTCCGACGACGGCATTGTGAAAGAGATGGCCGCCTTGCGCGAAGCGGTCGGCCCCAATATCCGTCTGATGGTCGATCTGCATTGGAAGTTCGAAGCGGCCGAGGCCATCCGCCTCATCCGAAAGCTCGAAGCCTACGACCTCTATTTTGCCGAAGCCCCGTGCGAGCCCGAAGACTTGGAAGGCCAAGTCGCCGTGGCGCGCGGCATCGGCACCGCATTGGCGCTCGGCGAAGAATGGCGCACCGTGTTCGAATACCGGCCGCGCTTCGTGGCCCGCGCCATGGGCATCATCCAGCCCGAGATGGGCCATACGGGCGTGACCGAGTTCCTTCAGATCGGCCGCATGGCGCATGCCTTCCACGTGCAAACGATCCCGCACGCTTCGATCGGCATCGGCGTGTTCATGGCCGCAAGCCTGCATGCGACCGCGTCCTTGAAGCGCGTGCCGTACCACGAATACCAGCACTCGATCTTCGACAAAAACCTCGCCTACGTGACCGGCGACATGGCGTGCAAGGCGGGGGCCTACACGCTGCCGAGCGGCCCCGGGCACGGCGTGGAGCCCGCCCCTGCCGTGTTCAACCACATCGTCAAAGGCTAGGACCGATGCACCGTTTCGAGGGCATCTATCCGATCCTCTATTGCTTCTACGGCAGCGACGGTGCGCTCGACGAAGGGGCGATGCGCGCCCAAGTCGAACATTGCATCGCCGCCGGCGCGCACGGCATTGCCGTGTTGGGCCTCGTGACCGAGGTCCACAAACTCGACACGGCCGAGCGGCGCCGTTTGGTCGAAACCGTCGGTGCCGCGATCGGCGGGCGGATTCCTTATGCCGTGACCGTCGGCGAGCCGACGGTCGAAGGCCAGATCGAATTCGCGCGCATGGCGCGTGCGAACGGGGCGGCCTGGGCGATCCTGCAGCCCCCACCCGGCAAGGGCCTCGACGTTTCGGCTTTGCAGCGCCATTTCGGCAGCGTTGCCGATGCGCTCGATTTTCCGGTGGCGATCCAGAACAACCCCGTGAATCTCGACAGCTCGATGAAACCGCTCGAACTGGCCGATCTCGTTTCGCGGCACGCCAATATCGGCTTGCTGAAGGCCGAAGGCTGGTCGGTCGATATCGCGACGACGCTTGGCGCCCTCGGCGGCAAGGTCGATGCGTTCGGCGGGCATGGCGGGCTCGAATTTCTTTCGCTGCTGCGCAGCGGCGGGGCGGGCCTGATCCCGGCTCCGGATTGCGTGGCGATCCAGGTCGAAATCTTCCGTGCCTTTCGCGAAGGCACGCAAGCTTCTCTCGCCCGCGCCCAGCGTCTGCACGAAGCCGTGCTGCCGTTGATCGTTTTCATGACGCGCGGCGTCCCCGGCATTCTATGCTACGGCAAGCGGCTGATGGCGCGTCGGCTCGGCATTTCCAATGTCGTGGACCGCGCACCCGCTTTGACGCCGACCGATTTCGGCATGGCCGAATTGGAACGCCTGCTCGACGCTGCCTATACGATCGAAAAAACGCTCTAAGAAAAAACCAACGGAGGAAACCATGGAACGCCGGACCTTTCTGACGGGCGCACTTGCCGCCGCCGCCGCTGCGCATTCGGCCGCCGCCCAGACGCCTGCCCTCGTGCTCGATTTTCCGAGCTGGCAGGCCGAGGAGCCCGGCGTTTCGGGCTGGTGGAAGGCCGTGATCGCCGAGTTCGAAGCAGCGAACCCCGGCACCAAAGTGAATTTCTATTCGATCCCGTTCACGCAGTATGTGCAGCAATTGACCGTGCGCTTCGCGGGCAACAATGCGCCGGACATCGTGCATCTGCCGACGCGGAATTTCGCGGCGTTTGCTTCGCAAGGCTGGCTTGCCCCGCTCGACGACCGGCTTGCCCGCACCGACATTCTGCAGAGCTGGACGCCGCTGCAGTCCGAGATGAAGTGGGAGGGCAAAACCCAAGGCCTGCTGCTGATGGGCTATGGCAGCCTGCTCTACTACAACGAAAAGCTGCTTGCCGATGCGGGGCTTTCCGTGCCCACCACGCCGGCGCAATGGCTCGAGGCGATCGAGAAGACCACGAAGCGCGACCAGGGCCAGTTTGGCCTCGTGGCGACCTCGATCGAGCATCCCAATCTTGTGGTCGAAGCGGGTACCTGGGTCATGGGCCAGGGCCTCGATTGGCTGCGCCAGGGCCGCTACGATTTCGGCAATGCGCAGGTCGTGGCGGCGGTCGACCAGTATCGCCGCTCGATGCGCTTTGCCCCGCCGGGCATGAACTCGACGACCGGCCGCCAGCTCTTCATCGACGGCAAGGCGACCTTCCTGCGCGACGGGCCGTGGGTGTGGGCCTTCGTGGCGCGCGCACCCGAAGCCATACGCCCCCATCTTAAAGTGGCCCGCGTGCCGTTCCCGCACGAAACCGGCGGCACGTCGAACAGCCTGCACATGCCAGCGAACCTTGCGGCCAACAAGCGCGAGCTTGTGTGGAAATTCTTCGAGCTCGCCGCGAGCCCGAAATGGCAGGCCGAATACGTGGTGCAGGCTGCCTCGCCAGCCCCGCGCCGCGGCGCACTTGGGGCGGACGCCGCCGCACGCCTGCCGCATCTGAAGCTCGTGATGGATGCGGCGGCGAGTGCCGTGTCCGTCTTCCCGACCAATCCCGCCTTGATGGAGGGCTACAACGAATACGCCTCGATCTTCGGGCGCGCGATGATGCGGCTGATCTCGACCGAAGAACCTACGCCGGCCGTGATGGCGGGCCTGCAGCGCGAACTCGAACGCGCGGTTCCGCTGCGGTGATGCGAGCCTACTTCCGGCGGCGGCGGCAGACCTTCATCGCCTACGGTCTGCTCAGCCCCGCCTTTCTGATGGTCGCGGGACTCATCGTGTATCCGCTCTACACAGTGTTCGCGACCAGCCTGCGCGAGGGCCGCGCGCCGAACATCGCGCGGCTCGACCGCTTGCCGCTCGGCTTCGGCAATTTCCTGCGCGCCCTTGGCGACGAACAAGTCTGGCATTCGGCTGCCGTGACCCTGTTCTACGCCGCCGGCACGATCGTTCCGTCCTTTGCGATCGGCCTCGGCATTGCCTTGCTGCTGAACCGCGATTTTCCGGGGCGGCGCTATGTGCGAAGCCTCATGCTGCTGCCCTGGGCCGTACCCGGCGTGGTTGCAGCGATCGCGTTCCTGTGGATGTTCGATGCGTCCTACGGCGTCGTGAATTCGGTCTTGCGCCGCTTGGGCCTCGTCACGGCCGACATCGCCTGGTTCGTCGACGGCGACACGGCACTCTATGCCGTGCTGCTGCCGACGATCTGGAAATGCTTCCCGTTTTTCACGCTCACGCTGCTCGCCGCTTTGCAGTCCGTACCGCAGGCTTTGTACGAAGCCGCCCGCATCGACGGTGCGGGCAGTGCTGCCGAATTCCGCTACGTGACCTGGCCCGGCATTCGCAGCGCGGCGGTGCTCGCCGTGATCCTGCAGACATTGTGGGTCGTCAAAGATTTCGACCTCGTGTTTGCCACGACCGGCGGCGGCCCTTCGCGCGCCACGCAGACATTGTCGATGTTCGTCTACGAAGAGGCGTTCCAGTTTTTCCGCATGGGCTATGCCTCGGCCGTCGGCGTGCTGATGCTGTTCGTGTGCGCGGGCCTCGCTTTCGTAGCGATGCGCTGGGGCAAGCAGGAGGGCCAATGACGCGCAACCGCCTCCAAGGGCTCGCCACGCTTGCCGCGTGCTGTGCCATCGCCCTCGTGGTGCTGTTCCCGATCTACTGGATCGCGATGACGGCGATCCTGCCGACCGAGATCATGCTCTCGCGCAATCCGCCCTTGCTGCCCCCGCTCGACCGCGTGAGCCTTGCAGCCTATCCCGAGATCTTCGCCCGCAAGCCGATCCTTACCTGGCTCGCCAACAGCGTCATCGTGGCGCTCGGCACGCTGGCCGTGGCCATCGTGGCGGCCGCGATGGCGGGCTACAGCCTGTCGCGCTACCGCACCAAGGCGCAGCAGGCGATGGGGTTCGGCTTGCTTGCCAGCAAGATGCTGCCGGGGTCGCTGATCATCATTCCGTTTTTCATCCTGTTCTCGAAGGTCGGACTCATCGAGACCAAGACCGGCGTGGTCCTCGCCAACGCCGCCATCGCCGTGCCCTTCGCCACCTGGCTGCTGAAGGGCTTCTTCGACGCGATCCCGCGCGAGCTCGAACAGGCGGCGATGATCGACGGCTGCAACGAATGGCAGGCCTTCCGCCATATCGTGCTGCCCCTCGCGCGCCCCGGGCTGGCCGCCTCGGCCACCTACGTTGCAATCGTGACCTGGGCCGATCTCGTCTTTGCACGCACGCTGATGAGCAAGCCCGAGAACTGGCTCATGACCGTCGGGCTGCAGTCCTTCATGGGCGAGTATCTCGTCGAATGGTCGGCGCTGATGGCGGCGGCGACCGTTTCCCTCCTGCCGATGCTTATTCTTTTTTTCCTTCTCGAGCCCTTCCTCGTGAAAGGCATGACGCAGGGCTCGCTGGCGAACTGAAGCTGCGGCATGCAACCGGCTGAATTACCCCATCGCCCGAAACAGGCAACATCCTGCGACAATAGGTTACGGTAACCTATTTATCGCATTGATATTCAAATATTGTAACCACAATGCGGATTTCTGGTTACATGCTGCAAGGGGTATCCGGAACCGCTGTTCCAAGCACTTCATTCTTCACTTTTCAAACAGCACACGCCGCCGCGAAACCGCGACGGCGATGGTTCCTGTTTAGCATAACTTCGACCGAAATAGGAGAATATGTTTAAGAAAGCGGTCGAACCTCGACCGCCTTCAAAGGCATGGCGTCGGAAGCTCTAGACCTCACCCGGCGTGCGCGACGGCGTGCACGAAACCGCGACCACGAGCCCGGCATCCCCGATGACGTGGCGGTACTCGTAGTTCAGCGGCAGATACATCGCATCGCCCGGTTTGAAGATGCGCTTGCGCCCGTCCGAAAGGTCGGTCTGCTCGGACCAGCCATGCATGCAATAGAGCACCACCTCGTGGATGCCGTCGCCTTTCACGACCGTGTCGAAATGCGGCATGTAGGTCGTGATGTGGAACGAGAAGCTCGACCCTTGCAGATATTTCGCGATCAGCCGATGGCTGAACTCCTTGCCCTCGTGGATCCAGACGCGTTCGACGTCTTCCTGGCGGCTCCACATGATCTTCTCGCCCATGGCGGTCTTCCTTTCTCAAGCGTGCGGGTTGGTGGCGTTGTCGATGCGATCGCGCAGCCGCGCCCACGGCAGCCACAGGCGCGGGCTCAAAGTTGCGAGCCCGTGCAGCGCCATCGGCGCGGGCGGTTCGGGGGGCAGCGGAAAATCGGCAAAATCGTCGGCCGCAAGCGCTTGGGCAAGCGCCGCACCAAGCGCCGTGCCGAGTGCATTGCCGCGGCCATTGCAGGCGATCAGCGCGTGGCAGCCGGGCCCCATCGCGAACAGCTTGGGCATCAGCCCGCGCGTGACGGCAACCTTGCCGCGCCACACGAAATCGACCGCCGGATTGCCGAGATCGGGAAACAGACGCGCAAATCGGCGCATGAAAAACGGCGGCAGGCGGCTATCGGAACCGGGTGCAAACGCCGCCATGCCGCCGCCGAGCAGGCGCCCGTCGGCCGACAGGCGGAACGCGACCGGATCGCGCCGCATGTCGGTCGCACAACCGCCCTGCGGCAGAATTTTTGCGCGCAAGGAATGCAACAGCGGTGCGGTCGCGATCTGATGGACCTCGACCGGAATCTGGCTGCGCGCAAGATCGGGCACCAAAGTGCCTGCAAGCGCGTTGGTGGCGAACAGAACGCGGCGCGCGGCGACACCGCCGGATGCTGTTTTCAGCATCCAGCCGTCCGGCATGCGCGTGAGGCCAGCGACCGGCGAGTGCGCAAAGAGTTTGCCGCCCAGCGCCACGTATCGTGCCGCGAGCCCGCGCGCATAGGCCAACGGGTCGATGGTGCCGCCGCGCGTATAGTCGATCGCACCGCGATAGAACGGCGTGCCCATGCGCGACGCGGCGGCCGCACCGTCGAGCAATTCGACGGCAGCGCCCGCTCGGCGCCATGAATCCGCACGCGCGGCAATCCCCGGCAATTGGCGCGCCCAGGGTACGGCCTGGATGAAGCCGCGCTGGTCGGCATCGCAGGCGATCGCGTGGCGGCGCACAAGATCGAAAAGCGTGTCGGCGGCCTTGGCCACGAGATCGACCAAGCGCGCACCGCGTTCGGGCCCAAGCCGTGCGGCAATCTCGTCGGGACCAAGGCTTGCATTGAGGGCGGGCACGACGAAGCCGGTATTGCGCCCCGACGCACCGCTGCCGACGGCCCCCGCCTCGACGACCGCGCAGGAGATACCGCGCTCGGCCAGATGCAGGGCCGCCGAAAGCCCGACGATGCCGGCACCGACGATCGCGACATCGCACGAAACATCCGTCGCGAGCGGCAGATCTGCTTCGGGCGCTTTGCGTGCGGCATACCACAGCGTGCGCGCGTAGCCGCGCCCTTCGTCCGCCTCGCGCACCGCTATGCCCCTTCCCATCCCCGAAGAAATGTCTCTATGATAGGGCATACAATTTGCACTGCTCGACCCGACGAACGCAATGTTTGAACGACGCCGCCAGCGCATCAGCCCTGCGGCGCACTTCCAAAGGGGGACCACATGAAATTTGCCAGTTTTGCAGTCGGTCTTGCGGCTGCCTTGTTCATCGCGCTTGCCGGCGGCGCCAAGGCGCAGTCGGTGCCGGCCTCGGCCCTTTTGACCGCGGGCGAAATACACTTCGCCGCCGACTTTGCCGCGCCGCCGAACCAGTTCATCGACGCGCAAGGCCGCATGGACGGGCTCAATGTCGATCTTTGCGGCGAGATCGCCAAGCGCCTGAATCTGCAGATCCGCTGGACCAATCTCGCCTTCCCGGGCCTCGTGCCCGGCCTGCAGGCGAACCGCTTCGACGCGCTGTGCACGGCGATCTTCGTCAATCCGCAGCGTCTCGAGATCATGAACATGGTGTCCTACGTGCAGTGGGGCGAAGGCATGATGATGCGCGCCAACGATCCGCAGATCGCGCGCTGCACGCCGACCAGCGGCGATGCGGCGAGCTATTCGGCCTGCTTCGACCAGCTTGCAGGTCGTGCGGTGGCCGTTGCTTCGGCCGGCACCACGCACCAGAATCTGCGCGCCCAGAACGAACGGCTCAAAGCGGCCGGCAAACCCGAGATGACGATCCGCGCCTTCGACACGAACGGCGACGCGATTCAAGCGCTCGTGGCGGGCCAAGCCGCAGCCGTCTACGTCAACGATCCGCAAGGTGCCTTCTTCATCAATCGCGAACCGGCGAACCAGGCCGCGTACCGCATGGCGTTCGTGGGCTTCAACCCGAACCGCCTTGCGATCGCCACGCTGAAGCCAAATCGCGCGCTGGCGGATTCGATCAAGGGGGCCCTCGAGTCGATGCGCGCCGACGGCAGTTACGGGCGCATCGTGGCCAAGTGGGGTGTCGCCGCCGTGCCCGAATTCGCGATCCAGCCCTAGGCCCAAGCGACGACCGCGTGCAGTTTTCCTGGACTGTATTTTCGACGTATCTCGTCGATCCGCGCTTCGCGAACGCGGCTCTCACCACGGTGTGGATCGCCGTTCTTGCCCAACTGGCAGGAACGGCGATCGGCCTTGGGGCGGCCCTCGCCCGCGACCGCGGGCCAGCCCCGCTTGCAGCCCTTGCCCGCCTCTACGTGCTTGTCTGGCGCGGCACGCCGCTCTTGGCCCAGCTGCTGCTGATCTATTTCGGCCTGCCGCAATTCGGGCTTCGCCTCGGCGTGTGGGAGGCGGGCCTGATCGGCCTTTCGCTTTATGCCGGCGCCTACATGGCCGAAATCGCGCGCGCTGCCTTCGCCGCGATCGATCCGGGCCAGGAGGAAGCCGCGCGCGCCCTCGGCATGCCGGCGGGTACTGCGCTGCGCGCCATTCTGCTGCCGCAGGCAATCCGCCTGATGCTGCCGCCCGTCGGCAACGAGTTCAACAGCATGCTGCGCACGACCTCGCTGCTTTCGGTCATCTCGGTCGAGGAGCTGCTGCGCGTGACCAGCATGGCGATCAACGAAACCTTCCGCTCGATCGAACTCTACGCGGTCGCAGCTCTCTATTATTTGGCGATGACGACGGTGTGGAGCTTCGTGCAGCTCCGCCTCGAGCGCCGCTACGCGGTCGGCATCCGAACCTTGCGCCCGAGTACGACGGGTGCGTGACGAAATCCCAAGGAGACGTATTTTGAGAAAACACCGCCCGGCCGCCAAAGACGGCAAACTCCGCGCCATCGTCTGGGGCTTCGGCTCGCTCGGCATGCTCGTGGTCAAAGCCTTTGCGGCCGGCGTTCCCGACATCCGCATCGTCGGCATCGTCGACCACGCGCCGCATCTCGCCGGCAAGCGTGCCAGCGACCTCAGCGCCGAAGCCAAGCAGCTCGGCCTCGATTTCGCCGTAAGCCCGACCCTCGAAGCCTGCCTGAAGACGCTCAAAGAGCCGGCCGACGTCGTCTACCACATGACCGAATCGGTGCTCGACGCGATCGAAAGCCAGCTCGTGGCGGCCCTCGACGCCGGGCTCGACGTGATCTCGGCCTCGGAAGCGATGTTCTATCCTTCGCTGCGCTATCCCGCGATCGCGGCGCGCCTCGATGCGGCGGCCAAGCGCAACGGCGTGGCGCTCGTCGGCTGCGGCATCAATCCGGGCTTCGTGTTCGACGCGCTCGTGCTGACCTTGGCGCGCATCACCACGGCGGCCACGAAGGTCGACATCAAACGCTGCATCGACGTGACGGGAACGGGTGCCCACGACATCGACCATGTCGGCTACGGTCTCACGCCCGAAGATTTCCGCGCCAAGATCGCCTCGGGGCGCATCGTGGGCCACATGGGCATGCCGGAATCGATCGCACTGGTGGCCGAGCGCCTGGGCATCGGCATCGAGCGCGTCGAGGAAAGCTGGGACATCGAAACGGCCGACTTCCCCGTCGATTCCGGCACCGACGCGCTCGGCATCCTGCCGCCGGGCCGCGTGATCGGCATCACGCAGCACGGGCGCGCCTACGAAGGCGACGTCGAGCGCATCCATATGCGCCTGGCGATGTACTACCAGCCCGCCAAGTTCGGCCTCGAAGAAAGCGACGACATCGTCATCGAGGGTGCGCAGCGCATCCATTGCGCGCTCACGCCGGCGGCCATCTCGCTGCAGGGTGCGGCACTCCACATCGTGAACACGACCCACGACGTGGCGACCGCCCCGCCCGGCCTTGCCAACGTGCTCGACTTCGCGATGGGCGGGCGGCCGCGCGGCCTGTTCGGCTATGTCTGCGATCCCGCCAATCCGCCCAAGCCCGGCAAGGTGTGGCTCGCCAAAACCCCGCTCGGGAAAAACGCGACGTGACGTGGAACTGGGCCGTCGTTTGGCAGATGCTGGCTTCGCCGATGCTGCCGGCGGCCCTGCTGACGACGGTCTGGACGGCCGTGCTTGCCCAGAGCTTCGGCACCGCGATAGGCTTTGCGCTGGGTCCGGCATCGCTTAGCCACCTGCGGCCGGTGCGCACGTTTGCTTGGTTCTATGGCTGGATCTTCCGCGGCACGCCGCTGCTTGTGCAGATCCTGTTTTTCTTCGCCGTGATCCCGCAACTCGGGCTCAAGCTCGGCATCCTCACGACGGGCCTCATCGCGCTTTCGCTGAACGAAGGGGCGCGCATGGCCGAGATCGTGCGCGCCGGCCTCATTTCGGTGCCGGCCGGCCAGATCGAAGCCGCGCGCAGCCTCGGCCTCAAGCGCCTGCAGATATTCGCGCTCGTCGTGGTGCCGCAGGCGATCCGCGTGATCGTTCCGCCGCTCGGCAACAACTTCAACTACATGCTCAAGGCCACGTCGCTCTTGTCGGTGATCGGCATCGTCGAGCTGCTGCGCATGAGCCAGCAGATGGCGCAGGCGACGACGCGCCCGCTCGAGATCTACGCGGTGGCGGCTTGCGCCTATCTCGTGGTCACCACGAGTTGGGACATCGTCCAGCGCCGCATCGAACGCTGGCTTGCGCGCAGCCAGAGCCCGGTTCGAATGCCGGCCGATGCAAGACCGCCGGAAAGCCATGTCGAAAAGCCCGCCGCCGCAAGCGGCCCTGCCCTCGTGCGCCTTTCCGCCATTGGCGTCGAGCTCGGCGCGCACCGCGCATTGGACGGTGTGGATTTCGCCGTGCGGCGCGGCGAGGTCGTGGCGCTCGTCGGCCCCAGCGGCTCGGGCAAAACGACGTTGCTGCGGGCGTTGAACGGCCTCGTGCGTCCGCAAAGCGGCACCGTCGAGTTCGACGGCGCAGCGCTCGGCCGCGATCCTGCGAGCGGGCGTTTCGATGCGGGCCTGCTCGACCGCCAGCGCCGCCGCATCGGCTTCGTGTTCCAGCGCTTCAACCTGTTCGGCCATCTGACCGCACTTGAAAACGTCGCGGCCGGACCGCGCCTTGTGCTCGGCCAGTCGCGCGCGCAGGCGCAAGCGACCGCGCGCAAACTGCTCGCCAAAGTGGGCCTCGCCGACAAGGCCGACGCCTATCCGGCAATGCTGTCGGGCGGCCAGCAGCAGCGCGTGGCGATCGCGCGTGCGCTCGCGATGGCGCCGGACCTGCTGCTGTTCGACGAGCCGACCTCGGCCCTCGACCCCGAGACGGTGCGCGAGGTGCTCGACGTGATGCGCGCATTGGCATCGGAAGGCACCACGATGGTCGTCGTGACCCACGAGATGGGCTTTGCGCGCGAAGCGGCGAGCCGCATCGTGTTCCTCGATCGCGGCCGCATCGTCGAGGAAGCGACGCCCGCGGCGTTTTTCGCCGCCCCCAAAACCGAGCGCGCGCGGACGTTCCTGGGCCAGATCGGCGCGATTGCGTAGCGACGAAGCTAGGGCGCTTCGGCGATGAAGGGCACGCTCGCGACGACCGCGGCAAGCTGCAGCATGTTGCAAACCATGCCGCCCCAATGCAGGCGGCGCAAGCGCCGCACGGCATCGCGGTCGCCGGCGTCGCGGGCGCGCAGTTCGGCATCCATCTGCCGCAGGAACCAGCCGCGCGCCGCCATCGCAAATGCCGCAACGACAGCCACGCACGCGGCCGCCACAAAGCGCGCCTCGATCGCAAACGCGATCGTGCCGACCGCACCGGCGATGGCGAGCACGAGATAGTATTTGTCGAACATGCCGCGCAGCAGGCCGCTTGCGACGGGATCGTCGAGCTTCACGAGCAGAAAAGCGGGCGCTTGGAGCAGAAAATAGCCCATCGGCAGAACCAGCAGCACGATGGCAAAAAGCACGACGGGTGCCGGCATCATGGGCACTCTCCTTCCCGCTTGGACCGGCCAAATCTAGCCGACGCGCCCCAGCGGCGAAAGCGATTGCGTGCGGAAAAAGGCGAGAAGTTCGGCGGCGAGCGCGTCCGGACATTCGAGGGCCGGGAAATGCCCGCCCGACGGCATGCGCGTCCAGCGCCGGATATTCGTGTAGACGCGCTGTGCGAACGACTGCGGCGGCGACAGGATTTCGCGCGGGAACTCGGCATAGCCCGTCGGGACGGCAACCGCCCCGCCCTCCGGCACGATCCACGGCTCGTGCAGGCGCGCGTAATAGGGCCAGAAACTCGAACCGATCGCATCGGTCGCCCAATAGAGCATGATGTTCGTGAGCAAGACGTCGCGCGTGAAATGCGCGTCGATGTCGCCGTCGCTGTCGCTCCAGCTGTGGAATTTCTCGACGATCCAGGCAGCAAGCCCGACGGGCGAGTCCGTCAGCGCAAACGCCAGCGTCTGCGGCTTTGTGCCCATGATCTGGGAATAGCCCGTCTCCTCGGCGAGCCAGTGCGCGAGCTGGCGGCGATAGCGCGCCTCGTCCGGCGTCGGGTTCGGGTCGCTCGGCATCGTGCGCGGGATGGCGAGCAAGGTGATGTGGATCGCGCGTACGGCATCGGCATGCGCATACCCGAGGCGCGTGGACACGAACGAGCCCCAATCGTGCCCGTGCGCGAAGAAGCCGCGATAGCCGAGCACGTCGACCATCAACGTGCGCAGGGAAGCCGCGATCTCGACGAGCCCGAAGCGCGGCTGACCCGGCGAAAACGAAAACCCGTAGCCCGGGATCGAAGGCACGACGACCGTGAACGCATCCTCGGCCGAACCGCCAAAACGCGAGGGATGCGTGAGACGCTCGATCAGCCGGTGGTACTCGAAAAACGAGCCCGGCCAGCCATGGATCAGCAGCAGCGGCCGCGGGTTTGCCCCCTCGCCCTTCGCATGGATGAAATGCACGTCGATATCGCCGATCCGCGCCGTGTATTGCGGGAAGCGGTTGAGTGCGGCCTCGTGCGTGCGCCAATCGTAGCCGTTGCGCCAATAGTCGCACAGGCCGCGCAGATAGGCAGGGTCGGTGCCGTAGGCCCATTTCGTGCCCGGGATCGCATCGGGCCAGCGCGTGCGCGCGAGGCGGTCTTTGAGATCGTCGAGCACCGCCTGCGGCACGTCGATGGCGAAGGGGCGGACGGGTGCGCCGTCCCAGTTCGTGTGTTTGGGCCGCGGGTCGGTCATGGCGAAGCACCTTTGCTCGGGTTGCCGAAGCTTTGTCGCAGAGCTAAGGTCAGTACGGAAACGAATTGCTGCGATCACCCTTATCGGATTTCGCGATGGGAAGCCCGACCCTCGAGCCCGAACTTCTGCAGGCCTTTCTGGCGGTGGCCGAGCATCTGTCCTTCACCGGGGCCGCGGCCGCTTTGAACCGCACGCAATCGGCGGTGAGCGGCCAGATCAAGCGGCTCGAGGGCGCCGTGGGCACTTCCCTGTTCGAACGCACGACGACCAGCGTGGCGTTGACCTCGGCCGGCGAAGGCCTGCTCGACGATGCGCGCCGGATCCTGCGCATCAGCGAAGAGGCGGTGCGCCGCCTGCGCCAGCACGACGTCAAAGGCCAGGTGCGCCTCGGCGTGATGGACGATTACGGGGCTGTTCTGCTGCCGCCGATTTTGAAGCTGTTCGCCGACGCCTATCCCGGCGTCGAGATCGTGATGGAAACGGGTCTGACCTCGGCGTTGCGCCAGCGCGTGCCGCGCGATTTCGACCTCGTCATCGCGATGCACGAAGTCGGCGACAAGGCGGGCGAACAATTGCGCCGCGAGAAAGCCTTGTGGGCGGGCGACGCGGCGTTCAATCCGCGCGGGCGCGATCCGCTGCCGCTTGCACTCTATCCGGCGGGCTGCCTGTTCCGCAAATGGGCGCTCGCTGCACTCGACCGCGCGCAGGTGCGCTGGCGCCTCGCCTTCGTGAGCCACAGCCTTGCCGCCGTCGAAGCCATCGCAAGCCAAGGGCTCGCGGTCACGGTCGTCAAAGCCGGTGCCTTTCCCAAATCGCTTGTGCCGCTGGGGCGCAAACACGGCCTGCCCGCTTTGCCGCGCGCCGACATCCGGCTGCACTGCGCAACCACGCTTTCGCCGGCCGCCACGTTGCTTGCGGCTCATGTGCGGCAAAACCTCGGTGCACGGCGCGAGCGCGCCTAGCGCGGCCTGTCGGTGCCGGATTTGAGACCCATCCGCGCGTAGGCGCCGTAGAACGCGGCGAGCGCTTCGACCGTCGCGTCGAGCATCTTGGCGCCGTTTTCGGGCGTGGCGGCGGCCGGATCGCCGCGATAGCCGCAATCCTCGTTGCCGAAGATCGCCGCATAGGTGCCGCGCGCTTCGAGCAGCGCATCGGCATTCGAGCCGCGCAGATAGGGCTGGTCCAAACGCGGCGGCAGGTTGCGCACTTTGCGCGCGATCTCGGGCGCCAATTCGGGCCGCAGCGCCATCAGCAGCGCTGTTTCGTACTCGCACGCATGGCCCACGCCGTCGAAACGACCGACCAGCATCTTGCGCCAGGCGGCCTCGCCCGGCGTCCAATAATCGACCGCCGCAATCTCGAACCCGTCGGTCGCAAGCTCGCCGATCTTGGCGGCCAAGGGGGCTTTGTTGCCGCCATGGCCGTTCACGATCAGCATGCGCTTGAAGCCCTGATGCGCCACGCAGCGCACGAGGTCTTCGACCAGTGCCATGAAGGTCGCGAGCTTGACCGTGAGCGTGCCGGCCCAGCTCGCATGGTGCGGCGAAAAACCGTACATCGGTGCCGGCATCACTACGACGGGCACTTCGCTGCAGCGGCGCGCCGCCGCCATCGCGATCGCGTAGGCCGATGCGCTGTCCATGTCGACCGGCAGATGCTCGGCATGCTGCTCGACCGCCCCGACGGTCAGCACCGGCAGCGCGCCTGCGTCGCGTGCGGCCGCCAGCGTGTCGCGCGTGTGTTTGGTCCAGTCGTTTTCGAACGCCATTTTGATTTCCTCGCGCTACGCGATCGTGGTTTCGTCGCTGCGCGTTTCGTTGCGGTTGTCGGTCCAGCTGAGCGCCACCTTGTCGCCCGCCTTGCCGCCGCGGAACTTGAACGCGAAATACGGGTTCTTCGACACCGACGGCCCCCATTGCGCGGTCATCACCGTGCGGCCGTTGTGCGTGGCCGTCACTTGGCTGATGAACCAGGCGGGCACGACCGCCCCGGCTTCGACGCGTTGGCCGCTCTCCATTTCGTGGCTCATCAGCACGCGGACTTCGACGATGCCGTCGCGGCCCACGGCCGCGCGAATGCGCATGGGACCGCTCATGTGCCGCACCCGCCGAGCGTGACTTTGACCTCTTTGGTCGCCGAATAGACCTTGCCGTCGGCGACCGCGATCGCGACGACGTTCGAGGTCTGCGCCATCTTGATGCGCGTCGAAACGTCGGCCACCGCATCGGGCAGAATCTCGAACACGGCCGTCAGCGTGTTGGGGTTCTTCTCGACCATCAGCGCGAGGCGCGTGGTGCCGGCAAGGCGGCTTGCGATCTGCACCGGCACCACGGCTCCGTTGTCCGCGATGTCCGGCACCGTCAGCACCAGCGACGCCGACGCGGTTGCGGGCTCGATGCCCAGCGCCTTCAGCGTCTCGGCGACGTTTTTGCCGTCGAACGCGCTCTTGTTCCAATCGGCCAAAGCCGCACGGCTCGGCAGCATGCCGGCAGCCGCAAGGGCGGCCGCCAGCGACCAGCCACCGCCCGTTTTCAGAAGTTTCCGCCTGTTTTCGTCCAACGCCGTCACGGCCTGCTCCAGAGGATGAAACGTAGCAGCCCAAGCATAGCGCAGCGCCGAGCATTTGTAACAGGGGCCTTTAGCCGCACGGCGATTGACGGCGCGCAAAACAGCGTGTCAACTGAACATACAATCGTCCGCCTGGAAGCAAGATGACCGAAGCCGCCGCCGCCCTCGAATCCCGTCCCGGTCCGCGGCCTTTTTCCGTCCGCACGCTCGATATCCTCGACGCGACGGTCGGCGCCCTGGCGGTTTTCTGCCTGGTTTCGATAGCGCTCGTGACGCTGGCCGGCGTCGTGTCGCGCTACGTGTTTTCCGCCTCGCTGACCTGGACGGCCGAAGCCGGACAATGGCTGTTCATCTATCTCATTTTCCTCGGCATCCCGCTTGCCCACCGCGAGCGCCTGCATATTGCGATCGTCGGCGTCGATGCGCTGCTGTCGCCGGGGCTTAAACGCACGCACCAGGTGCTGGTCGATGCGGCAGTGGCCTATACGACGATCCTGCTGATGTTCGGCGCGCAAAAACTGATCGCCTTGATCGGCGGCCTGTCGACGGCCTTGGCCCTGCCCGCCTGGCTGCAATATGCGGGCATCCCGGCAAGCTGTGCGGCGGGGCTCGTCTATATCGCCCTGCGCGATCTCGAACGACCTGCCGACCGCTATCTCGGCGCGTTGGGCGTCGCGTTGGCGGGCGGCTTCTACTGGCTGTTCGACGTTGCGCGCGTGCTGACATTCCCGGAGATGGATCCGGTGTGGCTGATGTCCGGCACCTTCGTCGCGGGGCTCGCACTCGGCATCCCGGTCGCGTTTTC
Organism: Telmatospirillum sp.; assembly: GCA_020248985.1. GTDB lineage: Bacteria > Pseudomonadota > Alphaproteobacteria > CACIAM-22H2 > CACIAM-22H2 > Tagaea. Next base: position 32,263 of record JADCGL010000021.1, read on the forward strand.
GATGCTGCTCGGCGTGTTCCTCGCCAATCTCTCGGTCGATATTCTGCCCGTCGCGGCGATCGTGCAGAACGTGGTGCGCGGCGCCGGGCAGTTCCTGTTGCTGGCGATCCCGCTGTTCCTGCTGGCGGGTGCGCTCATGAATGTGGGCGGCCTCACCCAGCGCCTGATCGACTTCGCGCACACGCTCGTGCGCCATATGCGCGCAGGCCTTGCCCAGGTCACGGTCGTATCGGCAACGCTCTACGGCGGCATTTCGGGCTCGTCCAACGCCGATGCGGCGCTGAACGCCAAAATGCTGCACCCGGCCATGCTGCGCGACGGCTACAAGCCGAGCTTCTCGGCCGCCGCGTGTGCGGCATCCGCCGTGCTGCCCAACATCATCCCGCCGTCGGTCGGCATGCTGATCATCGCGGCGGCAACCGGCATCTCGGTCGGGCAGATGTTCATCGCCGGTATTGTACCGGGCCTGCTCTATGCCGCGGCGCTGATGCTGGCAGTCGCGTTTGTGGCCAAGCGCGACGGCTACAAGCCTGCCATGGCGCGCGCGACGTGGCGCGAGCGGGGCTTGGCCGCCAAAGCGGCAATTCCGGTGATGCTGCTTGCCGTGTTTATACTGGGCTCGCTGCGCTTCGGCATTGCTACACCGACCGAAACCGGCGCCATCGCTGTCGCCTACTCGTTTCTGGTCGGCGCCTTGTGGATGCGCAGCTACACGCTCAAAGGCCTGTGGCAGATCCTGTCGCAGACGGCGGTCGATTCCGCGATGATCGGCCTGTTGATCGGGGCGGCCATCCCCTTCGGCTTCGTGCTGACGACCGAGCGCATTCCGCAAGCGATCGTCGAGTTCGGGGCAGCGTGGCTCACCGACGGCTGGATCGTGCTGCTGTTCTTGAACGCCGTCCTGCTGATCGCGGGCATGTTTCTCGATATCGGCGCTTCGATCCTGATCCTCGCCCCCCTGTTCCTGCCGCTGATCGAGCGCTTCGGCATCGAGCCCGTGCATTTCGGATTGATCGTGATCTGCAATCTGATGATCGGCGGCCTCACGCCGCCGGTCGGCATCCTCGCCTACATCGTCTCGACCGTCACGCGCCTGCCGGTCGTCGATGTGTTCAGCGCACTCGGCCCCTTCCTGGTCGCACTACTGATCGCCCTTGCACTCATCACCTACGTGCCTGCAATCTCAATGGGATTGCTGTGGCTCGGTCTTTGACCCAACCGTTCAAGAAAAGGAAAAACACCATGACCGACCTCACACGCCGCCAAGCTGGCCTTGGAATCGCAGCCCTCGGCTTGGGTGCGGCCCTCGCCGCCCCGGCAATCGCGCAGACGCGCGCGGCCGCCGCGCGCATCGGCGTGGTGCAGCCCGAAACGGCCCCCAACACGGTCATGTGGCGGCGCTTCGCCGAGCTTGCGCGCGAGCGCACCGGCGGGGCCGTCGATCTGCAGATCTTCCCCGCGGGCCAGCTCGGCGGCGAGCGCGAAAACGCCGAAGGCATGCGCCTGGGCTCGATCCAGGGCGCTGACTCCACGCTCGCGGCCCTGTCGCAATGGGTGCCCGAAGGCCAAATTTTCGACATGCCCTTCATCTTCCGCGACTGGGACCATGTCGACAAAGTGGTCAACGGGCCGATCGGCGAGCGCTACAAGGGCCTCTACCGCGCGCAGGGCTTCGAGGTGCCGGCCTTCTTCACCTACGGGGCGCGCCATCTCGTGAGCCGCACGCCGATCCTGCAAGTGTCGGACATTCGCGGCAAGACGATGCGCGTGCTGCAGAGCCCGCTGCACATTTCGATCTGGCGTACGCTGGGGGCGAACCCGACGCCGATCCCGATCACCGAGACCTACAACGCGCTGTCGACCGGCGTCGCCGACCTCATGGACATCACCAAGGGCCCCATCGAAACGCTGCGCCTGTTCGAAGTGGCCCCCAACATCACCGAGACCGGCCATATCTGGGCCGTCGGCGCCATCGTGTTTTCGCAGCAATACTGGCAGCGCCTGTCGCCGGCGAACCAGCAGGCCATGACGCGCACGTCGCTCGAGATGGCGGCCTACATCAACAAACTGCATCTCGAGCAGGAAGACGCGGCCATGGGCCGCATCACCCAGCGCGGCGCGCGCGTGCACAAGGTCGACCAGGCGCCGTGGCGCGACGCGTTGCGCCCGATTTGGGAGCAGGAAGCGCCCAAATTCGGCGGCATGGCCTCGATCACGTCGATCGTCGAGACGCGCTAGGACATTCGGGAAAAAGGGAGACGCACGATGGAAGCTTCGATGCTGGAAGAGGTCGTCCAGAACCCCAACCCCTATCCGATCGTGGCCGAAATGGCCTACGACGACATCTGGAAACTGTGCGAGCAGGCGCGCGATCTTGCGTGGGATCCCGCCAAGCTCGATTTCTCCGACCTTCAGAAAGCCGATCTGCCCGACGAAGTGCGCAAGGCAGGTGCCGAATGGTGGTCGTTGCGCGCGTGGATGGAGCACGGCGCCACACCCTACGGGGCCGAGCGCCTGCGCGACGCGATCTTCGGGCATCAGCCTTTCGAGGTGAAGCAGCACGTCGTCAATTTCATCGCCGAAGAACTGCGCCACCACGAGGCGAGTTTCCGCATCGCCAACGCGCTCGCCAAATACCAGCCGTCGCCGCAATCCGACTATTTCATGAAGATCATCCCGAAATTCCACGACGAGAAGGAGGAGAAGCAGATGAGCTTCTTCGCCGGGCTCGCCGTGAACACGCTGTTCGAACAGCTGTCGGGCGAACTCCTGCAGGCGCGCTACGAAAACGCGCGCTACGAGTCCATCCGCGAAGCCTGCCGCCTGATCCTGCGCGACGAGGCGCGGCACATCCAGTTCGGCCGCATCGTGATGCGCCGCTTCTTCGGCACGCTGTCGGACTTCGACAAGGAAGCGCTCGGCAAGAAATTCGCCAAGAAACTGCGCGGGTCGCTGCTGAACGGCGTCTATGCGGTCGTGAACCTGCCGGCCGACGAGCGCAAACGCTCGGCGCGCGCGCGCCAGCTTGCGGCCGAGCACGGCCTGGGCGCCACGCATCCCGACCACGAGGTATCGATCATCGCCGACGCGCTCAAGAAGATCCGCGCCGACGTCGCCCCCTACAACGTGCCGATCCCGCCGATCCCGGAAGTCGAGGGTCCGGCCACGGGGCCGTCGGCCAAGGCGGCTTGAAAATGCTCGGGCGCCGCCGTCTGTTGCTTGCCGCCGGTGCCGCATTGGCGGCACCTTCGTTGGGCAACGCGCAAAGCGCATGGCCCAACAAGCCGGTGCGCTTCGTGGTCCCCTTCCCGCCCGGCGGGGCGGCCGATTTGCTGGCGCGCAGCTTGGGCCAACGGCTCGGCGACAAGCTCGGCCAGAACTTCGTGATCGACAACCGCCCGGGTGCGGGGACGGCCATCGGCACGGCCGCGACCGCGCAAAGCCCGGCCGACGGCTACACGGTAATGATCGGCACGGTGAGTTCGCACGCGATCAACCCGGCCCTCAATCCGAAGGTCGGCTACGATCCGATCGCGGATTTTTCGCCGGTTGCGGCCTTTGCGACGTTGCCGTTTTTTCTGGTCGCCCATCCGAGCGTGGCCGCGCGCAGCCCAGCCGAGCTTGTCGCACTCGCAAAACGCGAGCCCGGCAAGCTCAACTACGCCTCGGCCGGCAACGGCACGTCGAACCATCTGGCGGGCGAAATGTTCAAACTTTCGACGGGCACGGACATCGCGCACATCCCCTATCGCGGCTCGGCCCCCGCCTTGGCGGCCGTGGTCGCGGGCGAATGCCAACTGATGTTCGATCTGTCGATCACGGCCATGCCGCAGATCCAGGCCGGGGCCGTGCGCGCGATCGCGGTTGCGAGCGCCGCCCGCTCGCCTTTGATGCCGAACGTGGCGACGGTCGCCGAAGCGGTCCCCGGTTTCGAGGCGAGCGCCTGGTTCGGCATTTTCGCACCGGCGCGCACGCCCGAGCCGATCGTGGCGCGGTTGGCGGCCGAGATCGAAGCGGCCCTTGGCGATCCCGCGATCGCCGCGCGCTTGGCCCAACAAGGTGCGGAGCCGATGCGCATGGGGCCGGCCGCGTTCTCGACCTTCGTGCGGGCCGAGCTTGCGCGCTGGTCGGGCGTAGTGCGCGACGCCAAGATCCAGGCCGACGGCTGACTAGAAAGCGAGGGCCAACGCCTCGCGCCGATGGTCGGCGACGGCGATCTTGAGGCCGCCGCGAAAACCCGCAAGCCCGATCGAACCCATCAGCCAATCGGCCGGCGGGCGCAAGGCGAGGCGATGGCCTGCGGCTGCAAGCGCATCGAGCGTATGCGTCGGCATCGCGGCTTCGACAGCGATCTGATCGTCGCCCAGAAAACTCCAGCGCGGAGCGGCGACGGCCGCCGCGGGATCGCTTGCGTCGCGCATGAGGCCGACGGCGATCTGCAGATTGGTCTGGGTCTGCGCTTGCGCCCCCGGCGTGCCGCAGGCCCAAATGCCGTCTTCGGGATGGCGCATCAGAATGCCGACCAGCGTATGGCGCGGCCGCTTGCCCGGTGCGGGCGCGTTCGCACCGGTCGAAAAGGACGCACCGCGGTCGTTCGAGAGCCACCCGTTCGACGCCAAACACCGCCCGCCGAACGGGCGATAGAGCGAATGGATCAGCGTGCACACGCCGCCCGATGCATCGACGGCGGCGACCTGCGTCGTCTCGCCGTAATTGCGCACCATCGCAGGCCCCTGCGACGCGCGATGGCCGATGCTCTCGCGCTTGGCGCGCATGTTCGCGGGCGCAAGCATGGCAGCCGCGTGTGAAGCCGGATCGTGCCCATCGCCGACGCGGTCAAGCTCGGAAAAGGCACGCTTGTAGGCCTCGATCAGCATATGCGTGCGATGGGACGCATCGTTTTCGCGCACCGTATCGGCACCCGCGATGCCGAGCGACGCAAGCGCCGCAACGCTCTGGCTCATCGGCGGCTGGCCGTAGATCGTCCAAGCGCCGAACGTCAGCGCCAACGGCGTTTCGCGCGCGACCTTGAAAGCGCTGGCCTCTTGCGCGGTCACGCTTGCACCTTGGCGCGCCCAATCGGCGCAGGCGGCACCAAGGGCCGGGGTAGGACCGTTGCGCGACCAGTCCGCAAGGCTCTCGGCAAGGCCGGGAAGTGCGAAACGTTCGCCCGGCTTCGGCAACGCACCGCCATGGGCGGCCGCAAATGCCTGGCGGAGCGCTCCGTCGCGCAAAGCCTGCAACTGCCGGTCGAACCGCGCCGACACGGCAACGCCGCGCGCTGCAAGTGCGATCGCCGGTTTCAACGAAGCCGCGCGCCCCAAGCGCCCGGCGTTCGACGCAAGATATTCGAACGCGGCTGGTGCCCCTGGGATCAGGCAAAGGCCTGCGCGCTCGGCGTCGGATGTGGGATGCACATAAGCTGCCGGTGCAGGCCCCGCCCCGTTGACCGCGTGCACGGTCCCGTTTGCATCGGTCCACAGCGCGAACAGATCCCCGCCCGGCCCGCACATGTCGGGCATGGCCGCCCAATCGCTCGCGGCCATCGCCAAGCACGCATCGACCGCATTGCCGCCAGCTTCGAGGGCCGCAATGCCGGCAAGTGCCGAGATTGGGTGGCCCGCGACGGCAGCCCCGCCCAAGCCTTGGGCCAAGCGCCCGCTGCCGTAGGTCGGTGCAGCACTCATTCGGCGAATACCGGTACGGCCCCGCCCGTGGGCGTGCGCATGGCGGCCAGCATCGCGCGCGCTTGGTCGAGCGTGGCCAGACGCGGATTCATTTTGACTTGGCCCGAGCGCATCGCGGCTTGCGCCACCTTCTCGCGCGCCGCGTCGTCGGGCACGTAGCGGTCGAGCGACAGATCGAGGCCCAGCGTGTGGCGCAGCTTCGACATGGCCGCCGCCGCCGAGGGTGCGCCGAAGGCCGCCGCGATCGCCTCGCCCTTGGGACCCAGCATCGGCGCGTTGAAGGCCGTGACGATGGGCAATGCCAGCGCATTGCCGAGCCCGTGCGCCACGCCGTGCAAAGCGCCCAGCGGGGCCGCAAACGCGTGGGCCAAGCCGAGATTGGCGCTGTTGAATGCGATCGCAGCCTGGCACGAGCCGATGAGGCAGGCACTGCGCGCCGCCATGTTGCCCGGCTCGGCATAGGCGATCGGCAGCCACTTGGCCAAAAGCCGCATCGCCTCGAGCGCAAACGGATCGGTCATGATCGACGAAGCGTTCGACACAAACGCCTCGACCGCATGCGTGACCGCATCGTAGCCCGATTGCGCGGTCACGATTGCAGGGCAGCTCACCGTGAGCGTGGGATCGAGCAAGGCGACGGCGGCCGTCATTTCGGGCGAGCGGAAGATGAGCTTCACCTCGGAGCCCGCCTTGGCCGCGATCGCCGATTCAGAAACTTCCGAACCCGTTCCGGCCGTGGTCGGCGCGCACACGAACAGCGAGCGATGGGGCCGCAGGCTTTTGCCGAAGCCCGAAATCGCCTCGACCGGACCCGGATTGGACAAAAGCAAGCGGGCAACCTTGGCCGTATCCATGGCCGAGCCCCCGCCGACCGCGACGATCAAATCGGGATCGGCCGTCGCCAAGGCTGAAGCTGCCGCCGCGATCGTGTCGGTCGTGGGCTCGTGCGTGGGCACCGGAACCACGACGGGTGCAGCCCCCGTGCCGGCTTTGAGAGCCGCAATCGCGCGCGCCTCGATCGCACCGCCGACGAAGAAGCCGTCGATCACCAATGCGGGCCGCGTGCAGCCGAATTCCTTGGCGAGTCCGTCGAGCCGCTCGAGCGCACCGCTCGCGTACACGACGCGGCGCGCAGAATGGAAAAACACGAAATCGGCGATCGGCTCTTTCATGGTGCGGCGGCTCCGAATGGCAGTACACGAACGATCCGAAACCGTATCGGGGCCGCATGCCAAGTGCAACGCCGCTCTTTATTTTTTAGCGACCGCCTCGAGATCGGCGATGAGCGCGACAATCACCGGCATGGGGCGGCAGTCGCGCAGCAAGGCAGCGGCCGCGGCCGCCAGCGTGCCGTCTTCGAGCAAAGCCGCGCCCGTTGCCGCCGCAAGACCTTCGCCGCGCAGCGTTTCGGCGCAGATTTCGAGAATTTCGTCGCGCATCGCGATTCCTTCGTACGGGGCTCCGGTCGGACAGCGTGCCGACGATCGCAGGCACAATCAAGCCTGCGGGCGATCGACGAGCGTGTAGTCGAGAAGGCGCGAATCGGGTTTCGCGCCGCGCCACATCTCGCCCAGCATCGCGACGATGGCCGGGCCGAAGGCCGCATACGGGACCCGCACCGAGGCCAGCCACGGCGCAATCCAGTCGTTGAGCGGATTGTCGTCGAAGCCGATCAGCACCATCTCTTGCGGCACGGAAATGCCGGCTTCGCGCAGGCGGCGATGGGTTCCGTAGGCGATGAGGTCGGAGGCGCAGAAAATCGCCGCCGGCCGCACGGGCAGCGCCAACAGCTTTGCGGTTGCGGCGTGACCGAGCGCCAAATGGTCCGAGCCGAGAGCGGCGGGCATTTCGACATCGAGCAAGCTGCGCCCGAGTTGCTGCACGCGGCGGCGAAACCCGGCGACGCGGTCGGCGGTCGCGGAAGATTCGAGCGAGCCATGGATCACGGCCAACGCACCTTTGGGCACGCGCGCATGCAGCGCCGTCGCAACCGCAGCCCCGGCCGCTTGGTTGTCGACGCCGACAAAAGCCGCCGCCTTGTCGATGGGGCAGCGGCGATTGACGAACAGAAGCGGGGCTGCCCCCGCCATCGCATTGGCGAGCTGCGTGCTGCGCACGGCCCCAAGCAGCACGGTCGCGCGCACCGCCTGGGCGCGCATCTCGCTCAAATACTCGTCCTGCAAATCCGGATTGTCGTGCGTGTCGCACAGCACCATGGCAAGACCGACGTCGCGTAGGGCCGTCTCGATCGAGGCGGCGATCGCCGCCATTGTCGGGTTCGCGAGATTGGCGGCCAACACGGCCACAAGGCGGCTCTGGCCCTTGCGCAATGCCTGCCCCGCCCCGGTCGGACGGTAGCCCACTTGCGCGATCGTCGCTTGCACGCGCGCGACGGTTGCCGCCGAGGCCTTGCCGGTGGCCCCGTTGACGATGCGCGAAACGGTTGCGATCGAAACGCCGGCGGCCCGCGCCACGTCGGCGATCGAGGCCGGCTTCACGCCACGGGACGGCACCGGCGGTTTTGAGCTGTCGGACATCAGGCACCTTGCGAATCCGAAACGACGGGATTATACTGCATCAGGTAAACGTTTTCCCTAACTATAAACCGGGAAACACAAAGGGAGGAACCAATGCGCATTGCGCGACTTCTGGGCGGCGTCTTTGTTGCGGCTGCAGCTGCAATGGCGAGCCCGACCGGCCTTAAGGCACAGCAACTGGTGATTTGGCACGATCTCGGCGACAACGGCGTCGCGATGTTCGAGCGCGCCGGCGCCGAATTCGCCAAGACGCGCCCCGGCGTTTCGGTGCGCTCGATCAGCTACCCGACCGACCAATGGTTCGGCCGCGTGATCAGCTCGATCAACACCAACACCGCCCCCGACCTCATCTTCAACAACTACGAGCGCGTGATCCGCATCGAGCAGCAGACCGGCAAGATCCTGGATCTGAAATCGACGCTCGCGAGTGTGGCCGACAAGGGTTTCCTCGGCGAAGACGATCTGCGCGTCGCCACCTTCAAGAACAAGATGATCATCCTGCCCGTGCAGCGCGTGCAGATGGCCTTCGGCGTGCGCAAATCCTGGCTCGACAAGACGGGCGAGCAGTTCCCGCAGACTTGGGACGACGTGAAGCGCATCTCGGCGAAGTTCCGCGACAACGATCCCGACGGCAACGGCCGCGCCGACACGTTCGGCATGGCGCTGCAGGCCGCCAAGCCCCGCGACCTCATCCACATGCTCGACCTGTTCACCTTCGGCTCGGGCCTGCGCCACACGCTGATCGATCCCGACGGCAAGATCACGATCGACGAACCGGCGCATGCGCAAGTGCTCGAAGAATTCCTCAAGACCTATTCGAGCTACCGCTTCGTTGCCCCCGACACGATCAACCATTCCTTCACCGAAATGTACCAGGTGATCCAGGGCGGGCGCGGCGGCATGTTCCGCGTCGGCGACTGGAACGTGCGCGGCTGGGACAATGCGAACTCGCTGGGCGGCGACTTCGTGTCGGGCCCGTGGCCGAAATTCGCGGCCAATCGCGACAACGCCGTCGTGATCGGCGGCATGCGCGGCGTGGCGGTCCCTGAGAACTCGCCCAACCGGGCACTCGCCATCGAGTTCGCCAAGTTCCTGCTCGGCAAGGAAGCCCAGCAAGCCTCGCTCGAACTCGTGGGGGCTGGCGTGCGCAAGGACCTGAACGTCGACGCCCTCTCGCCGCGCCAGCAGTATTTCGCGCGCGCCCAGCATCGCCTGGTCGCGTACGACTTCCCGGAATCGATCCATACGTTCTATCCGGAGCTGGAAGCGGCCTTCCATCGCAAGCTGCTGGCGGGCATCTCGGCCCCGCCCGCCGACTGGAAGCCCTTCATCGCCGAAACCGCGAAGGAAATGCGCGAACTCGCGGCCAAACTCAAAGCCAGCAACTGAGGATAAAGAGCGGCCGACGGGCATCCCCCGTCGGCCGTTTCGATTCGAAGATGCCCGCGATCCCCGTCCCCACCCGCTTGCAATCGGCCGTCGAGGCGCTCGATCTCGCATGGCGCAATCGCGTGTTCTATCTGTTCGTCGCACCCTTCGCGGCGCTCACCATCGTCTTCGGTTTGTGGCCGATCGCCCTTTCGATCCAAGTTTCGCTGACCGCCTCGGCCTCGGCCCTGTCGCCGAACCCGACCTATGTGGGCCTGGCCAACTACGCGACCGTGTTGGCGGACCCCATCTTCATCACCTCGCTGTGGCGCACGCTTTGGTACGCGGCCCTCGCGGTCGCCGCCAATCTCGCTTTTGCGCTCGGCGTTGCGATCCTCATCGACAGCCCGCGTTTGCGCGCGGGCTCGATGTTCTTCCGCCTCGCCATCTTCCTGCCGGTCGTAACGCCGGACGTCGCGGGCTATGTCGTGTGGCGGTGGCTCTACGACCGCAGCTTCGGCGCCATCAATGCCGCGGCCGAGCAGCTCGGCCTGCCCGCTTTCGGCGGGCTTTCGAGCGTGGACACGGTCACGATCGCCGTGCTGATCGCCGAATTGTGGCACCATGCCGGCTTCTACATGACGATCTTCTTGGCCAATCTCGCGATGCGCGACCGCGCACTCGAAGAAGCCGCCGCCATCGACGGGGCGACCGTCTGGCAGAAATGGCGCTTCATCATCCTGCCGCAGCTGCGCCCGGCCATCATCATCAACCTCGTCTACGCGACCGTGCAGTTCCTGAAGACCTTCACCGTCGTCGTGGTGATGACCAAGGGCGGGCCTGCCGAGCGCACCAATTTCGTGAGCTACTACGCCTACCAATTGTTCGACCAGGGCCGCTACGGCGAAGCGACCGCGATGGCGAGCCTGCTGTTCGCGATCGTGATCGCGCTGTCGCTGGGGGCCTTCAAGCTCTCGGAAGGGCGCGGTCCCAAATGATGGCGCAGCGACGCGGCTGGCAAAGCAGTGCGACGACGGCGGCGCTCTACGCGTTCGCCACGTCGCTGAGCATCCTGTTCCTCTATCCCTATTGGTGGATGTGCCTCGGCATGTTCCGCAATGCGCGCCAGGTCACCGGCGATCCGCTGCGGCTGTGGCCCGAGCAGTTCGATTTTTCGATCTTCGCCGAAATCCAGCGCATCGGCGGCGTGTCGTTCTGGCAGTATGTGGCGAACTCGTTCGCGATCACGGGCGCTTCGACCGTGTTGGGCGTCGTCGTGACGGCGGCGGGCGCCTACGCGCTCACGCGCAAGCCCGAGCTGCCGGGGTTCCGCTGGCTGCGCTACGGGTTTCTCGTCACGATCATGTATCCCTACATGCTGCTCGTGATCCCGGTCTATATCGTGGTGTTCAAGCTCGGCCTGCTCGGCTCCTATGCCGGCATCGTGCTGTTCCTGGCCCTCGGGCCGATCCAGTTTTTCCTGTTCGACCAGTTCTTCCGCACGCTGCCGCGCGAAGTGATCGAGGCCGGCATTTGCGACGGGGCGAACGAAGCGCAGATTCTGTTCAAGATCATCCTGCCGATGGCCAAGCCCATTCTTGCGACCGTGGCGCTGATCACCTTCCTGATCAACTGGTCGCAATGGTTCCCGATCCTTGTGATCTCGCGCTCGCCCGATACCTTCACGCTGCCGGTCGCGCTGCTTGCGATGAACGGCGAACTCGGCTCCAATTTTCGCGGCATCATGGCGCTCGCCTTCGTGACGACCTTGCCGGTCGCGGTTCTGTTCGTGCTGGCGCAGCGGCGGGTGATGGAAGGCATGGCGGCGGGAGCGGTCAAGGGATGAACGATTTGGGCGGACACGACGAACGCATCGGACTTGCGAACCGCATCGAAGCGGCGCGCGCGCGCTCGGTCGCATGGCTTGCATCGATGCAGATGGCGCACGCACCCGCCGGCGCCTTGCGCATTTCGCCGGCCCACGACGCGGCCAAATGGCCGGGCGTGGCGCTGCCCGGCACCTACAACGGCATCATGTGCGCCGATTTGATCGGCGGCTTTTCGGCGCTCGGGCTCAGCGATGCGGCCGCGCGCAGCCGGCTTGCGGCGTGGCTCGAAACCTTCCGGCGTGCCGACGGCGTGTTTCGCATCCCCGAAATGCGCGACGACGCGGTGTTCAAGAAGCCCGACCGCGACGAAACATGGCGCTACATCGATTTCCACGTCACCAACTACGCGCTCGGCGCGATCGAAGCGCTCGAGCCGGCGCGCAAGCCCGTGCTCGATTTCGTGCGCCCCTATCTCGATGCGACGAATCTCAAAGCGTGGCTGGCCGAGCGCGACCTGCGTGATCCCTGGCAGGAGGGCAACAACATCGTGAATCTTGCGGGCTTCCTGTTCGCGCTCGCACGCCACGGCAACGATGCCGACAAGGCCGCCGTCGCCAAGTGCCTCGACATTCTGTTCGCCTGGCACGACCGGCTGCAGGAGCCGAGCACCGGCTTCTGGGGTGTGGGCCAAGCCAGCGACGCCACGCGCCTGCTGCACGCGATGGCGGGCTCGATGCACAACTATCACATCTGGTACGCGCTGGGCCGCACCCCGCCCTTCTTCGAGCGCGCGGTCGCGTATTGCCTGACGCTGCCGCCGCGCGTCGACAGTGCCTGCATCGACGTCGATATCGTCGACGTGCTCGTGCACGGGCTTGCGTCCGGCAAAGCGCCGACGCAAAGCGCGCGCGGCTGGCTTGCCGCGATCCTCGAAGCCATCCTCGACGACCAGAACGACGACGGCGGCTTTGCGGACGTGCGTACCGGCATCCGCCGCCAGGACGGCTGGGTGCGCGGCTACGAGGAGCCGCAAGGGCTTTCGAACACGTTTTCGACCTGGTTCCGCTGGATCGCCATCGCGATGGCCTCGGATGTGCTGTTCCCCGGGCGCTTCCAGTGGCGCTTCCGGCGCTCGATCGGCATCGGCTATCGCGGCCTCGTGCCATGACGGTCGAAGACCCGTTTGCGCATCTGCACGACGAAGACTACGCCGCCGCCTTCTCGCGCGACTGGGCGGGGGCCGGCAGCCTCGTCGATCCCGGCGGACGGCCCGTGCAGTCGCTCGACGGCGAATGGGAGATGACGCTCGATCCGTTCGACGAGGGCTTGCGCCAACGCTGGTACGCGCTCGACGAAGCGCACCCCGAAAACTGGACCGTGCCGCGCGACTACGATCCGGGCGGGGCCGACATCGTCCCGGTTCCGTCGTGCTGGAATCTGCTGCGGCCCGAGCTCAAATACTACGAAGGGGCCGTCTGGTACGTGCGCAGCTTCGATGCCGCACCGGCACCCGGCATGCGCCAGCTGCTGCAGTTCGGTGCCGCAAACTACGCCGCGCGCGTGTTCCTGAATGGCCGCTTTCTGGGGGCCCACCGCGGCGGCTCGACGCCGTTCACGCTCGACGCCACGCACGCACTCGTCGCCGGCAAAAACCGCCTCATGGTGCATGTCGAAAACCGGCGCCGCGACGACCGCGTGCCGATGTCGCATTTCGACTGGTTCAACTACGGGGGCCTGCATCGCGGCGTCGGCCTCATGCAAGTGCCCGCCCTACACATCCGAAGCTTCGCAATCCATCTTGCCGCCGACCGCGACGACGCTGTCGAAGTGCGCGTCGCGCTTTCCGCCTCCGTCGATGCGGGGGCGCGGTTGCGGATCCCCGAACTCGGGCTCGACCTGGCGGTCGCGATCGTGGATGGCGTGGGCACGGCACGCTGTGCCGCACCCGTGGCACTCTGGTCGCCCGAACGGCCGCGCCTTTACGATGTCGAGATCGCCTGCGGCAGAGACCGCGTGCGCGAACGCATCGGCTTCCGGCGCATCGCAACACGCGGCACCGAGATTCTGCTGAACGGGACACCCGTTCGCCTCAAGGGCGCATGCGTGCACGAGGACGATGTCGCGCGCGGCCGCTGCACGGATGCGGCCGACATTGCGCGCCGCCTTGCCGATATCAAAGCGCTCGGCGGCAATTTCCTGCGCCTCTCGCATTATCCGCACGACCCGCTGGTCGCACGCATGGCCGACGAAGCGGGCGTGCTGCTGTGGGCCGAGATTCCGGTCTATTGGGCGATCGATTTTGCCAATCCCGACACCTATGCCGACGCCGAGAACCAGCTTCTGGAACTCGTCGCACGCGATCGCAACCGGGCGAGCGCGATCCTGTGGGGGGTGGGCAACGAAAACGCCGACACCGACGCGCGCTACCGCTTCATGGCCGCACTCGCCGATGCGGCCAAGCGTGCCGATCCAACGCGCCTCGTGTCGGCGGCGTGCCTCGTCAACCGCGAGAAGTTCCGCATCGAAGACCGGCTCGCAGCCAAGCTCGATGTGATCGGCCTCAACGAATATTTCGGCTGGTACGAGCCCGATCCCAACGATCTTTTGCGCCTGCTCGCGAACTCCGATCCCGGCAAGCCGCTGCTGATCAGCGAAACGGGGGCCGACGCGGTCGCGGGCCTGCACGGGGCCGAGACGCTGCTGTTCGGCGAAGAGCGCCAGGCGGCGTTCTACCGCAACCAGCTCGATATTCTGCGCCAGTTCCCGTACGTGCAGGGCATGGCCGTTTGGCTGCTCTACGATTTCCGCTCGGAGCGCCGCCAGACGCGCTTCCAGCGCGGCTGGAACCGCAAGGGCCTCGTCGCCGAAGACAAGACCACGCGCAAAGCGGCCTTCGCGGCCCTGCGCGCCGCCTGGGCCAACTGGTAGCCCGCTTTCGAGGGTTTCCAACCGCCCGAACTGCCGATATTCTTGGCCTTCTTCGAGGCCAAGGACAGGACAGGCAATGGCGCAAGCTTTCCCAAAAATTGGCTACCCCAAAGCATGGGCGCCCGGCGATCTGCGGCCCGACGATTGGCGCTTGGGCATTTCGCAGGCTGCGATCGGCGAGTTGGGCCGGGCAGTCGCCGCCCTCAAAGCCGCCGACGCCAAGCTGCCCGCCCCGAAACCCACGGATTTCGATCTTGGCCTGTGTGCCGACTTTGCGCGCGCGATGAAACAGCGCCTTGAGGCCGGCCCCGGCTTCGTCGTTGTTTCGCGCCTGCCGGTCGAAGATTGGGGCATCGACGGCATCCGCTATGCGTGGTGGCTGCTGGGCAGCCTCGTCGACCGACCGCAGCCCCAATACATCGAAGGCTTCTGGCTCTACGACGTGCGCTGGCTCGGCGACTGGGACGCCGACGACGAACAAGCCCGCCGCCTGCGCGACGCCGAAATCAAAGCGCATACCGACGAAAGCCTCAAAGACGTCGGCCCGCGCTATACGGGCCTCCTATGGGCTGCCAAAGCGCGCGCGGGCGGCAACAGCCGCGTTTCGTCCTGCGCCTTCGCGCACGATCTGCTGCACGACGAACGCCCCGATCTGCTCGCACGCCTCTACGAGCCCTTTCTGTTCCATCCGTTTCGCCCGGTCGATCCCAACGCGGTGCATTGGCACCCGGTGTTCCGGCGCTACGGCAGCCATGTGCGCTGCCAATTCGCGCGCGACTATATCGCCGGCGGGGCCAAGCGCTGGGAGCGCCCGCTCGATGCGGCCGGTGCCGAAGCCATCGAACGCTTCGAAGCGATCCTCGAGCGTTTTGCGCTCGATTTTCCGATGGAACCCGGCGAGTTCGAGATTCTCGACAACGATCTCATCACCCACGGCCGCTCGCAGCATGTCGACTGGGCCGCGACGAAGCAGCGGCGCCACCTGATGCGCCTGTGGCTCGGCACAAGCGGTGCTGTCTACGACGGCCCGCCCCCGCGTCTGTGAAAGCCGCCATGGCACGCGCGTTGCTGGGCAAGGCCGTGTTATGACCTTTCAGGCGAGGGCGACGTGACGCTGTTGGTGTTCCAGCGCGTGCTGCAGGGGATCGGGGTGGTCTTCGCGATGTCGCTTGCCGTTTTTCTCGGCGTGTTCGCGATCGGCGATCCTTTGTCGCTGCTCGTGAACCCGACCTTGAACCAGGCCGAAATCGCCGTGGTCGCCGAACGGCTCGGCCTCGACATGCCGCTCTGGCGCCAATATCTGCATTTTCTCGCCAATCTGATGCGCGGCGATCTCGGCAATTCGTTTGTGTCGAACACGCCGGCCATCGGCCTCATCCTCGAGCGCATGCCGGCCACGCTCGAACTCGCGGTGACGGCCGTCCTCGTCGGCCTCGTCGTCGGCATTCCGCTCGGCCTGTGGGCGGGCTATCGGCCCGAACATTGGACGTCCAAGACGATCATGACCGGCTCGATTCTCGGCTTCTCGCTGCCGACCTTCTGGGTCGGGCTCATGCTGATCATGATCTTCGCGATCGAGCTCGGCTGGCTCGATTCCGGCGGGCGCGGCGAGACGCGCGACTGGCTCGGCATGAAGCTCTCCGTCTTCACGCTCGACGGCTGGTCGCACCTGCTGCTGCCGGCGGCCAACCTCGCTCTGTTCAAGATCTCGCTCGTGATCCGGCTCACGCGCGCGGGCGTGCGCGAGGCGTTGGCGCAGGACTATGTGCGCTTCGCGCGCGCCAAGGGCCTCACCATGCGCCGCATCCTCGTCGTGCACGTGCTGCCCAATATCCTGATCCCCGTGGTCACGGTCACGGGCATGGAGCTGTCTTCGACGATCGCCTATGCGGTCGTGACCGAAACGATCTTCTCGTGGCCCGGCATGGGCAAGCTCGTGATCGATTCGATCTTCGCGCTCGACCGGCCCGTGATCGTCGCCTATCTGATGATCATGGCGTGCCTGTTCGTCGCCATCAATCTGCTGGTCGATCTGGGCTATCTCGTGCTCGATCCGCGCTTGCGCCACAGGCGGGCTGCATGAGCGCTGCCGCAATACAAGAGGGCCGCGCACCGTGGCGCGAGCTCGTGGCGGGCTTCTTCGCCGACCGGCTCGCCGCGTTCGGCTTCGTGCTGTTCGTCGCGATCGCGATCCTCGCCCTGTTCGCGCCGTGGCTGGCACCGCAGGATCCCTACGATCTGGCGAACCTGAACCTCTCCGACGGCCGCTTGCCGCCGGGCAGTACCGGCAGCGAGGGCGTGTTCTATTTTCTCGGCACGGACGACCAGGGCCGCGATCTGATTGCGGCGATCATGTACGGGTTTCGCGTGAGCCTCGGCATCGGGGCCGCGTCGAGCCTTGCGGCAATGGCGATCGGCACGACCGTCGGGCTGGCTGCCGCCTATATCGGCGGCTGGCTCGGCGACGCAATCATGCGGATCGTCGATTTCCAGCTTTCGATCCCGGCCGTGCTGCTGGCCTTGATGATGGTGGCGCTGGTGGGCTCCGGCATCGACAAGATCTTTTTCGCCCTCGTCGTGGCGCAATGGGCCTATTACGCACGCACGGTGCGCGGCATCGCGATCGTCGAGATGCAAGCCGATTATGTGGCGGCCGCGCGCGGCCTGTGCCTGGGGCCGATGCGCATCCTGTTCTCGCATCTGCTGCCGAACTGCCTGCCGCCGCTCCTGGTCGTGGTCACGATCCAGATCGCAGCGGCGATCGCCCTCGAGGCGACCTTGTCGTTTCTCGGGCTCGGCCTGCCGATCAGCGAACCGTCGCTGGGCCTGCTGCTCGCCAACGGCTTCCAGTACATGCTGAGCGGGCGCTACTGGATGAGCCTGTTCCCGGGCATCGCGCTGCTTCTGATGATCGTCGCGATCAACCTGATCGGCGACCGGCTGCGCGATCTCCTGAACGTGCGCCTGCAGAAATAAGCGGGCCCTGCCCTACGCGGTTGCCAGCGTGCGGTCGGCAGCGGGCCCGCGATGTTTGACGCCGATCTCGTCCATCGATTCGGCAACCGCGCGCGCGACGGCCGCCATGGTTTCGGGGTCGACATCCCCCATGCAGCCGATACGGAACGTGCCCGCCGCCGTCAAACGGCCCGGAAAGATCGTGAACCCGCGGCGGCGCATCGCCTCGTAGAAGGCTGGAAAATTGTAGGCGGGATCGGCCGGATCGAGCCAGGTCGTGACGATCGGGGCCGAAACCTCGTCGGGCAGCATCGTGCGGAAGCCGTTCTGGCGCATCGCATCGACGAGGCGCTTCCAATTGCGCCGGTATTTCTCGAGCCGCGCCTCGCGCCCGCCTTCGGCCTTGTGGCGCGCAACGGCATTGGCAAACGCCGCGACCACGTGCGTGGGCGGGGTGAAACGCCATTGGCCCTTGCTGCTCTCCATGAAGGACCATTGCTTGAACAGATCGAGGCTGATCGACGGCGACTTGCCTTCGGCAGCGATCAGCGAATCCTTGCGGATGATCGCAAAGCCGATCCCCGGCAGCCCTTCCATGCATTTGTTGGGCGAGATCGCGACGGCCTCGACGTCGAGGGCCGCCACATCGAGCGGAAATGCGCCGAACGACGCGACCGTATCGACGAAGATGTTGCGCCCGCGCGCGCGCGCGGCTTTGGCGATCTCTTCGATGCGGTTGAGCACGCCGGTACCGGTCTCGACATGGCAGATAGCGACATGCGTGATCTCGGGATCGGCGTCGAGAGCCGCCCCCACTTCCGCGCCCGTCGGCAGCGGCAGGATCGGCTTTTCGAGCTTAACCACGCGCCGTCCGATCGCCTCGAGGATTTCGCCGAGCCGCAAGCCGTAGAAGCCGTTGACGATGACGAGCACCTTGGCACCCGGTGCCGTGCAGGCATGGAACAAGGCTTCGCAGGCGTATGTGGCGCTGCCCTGCAGCGGCACGCATTCGTGCGTCGCCGTGCCGTTCGCGATCTCGAGCAGATAGCGCCGTGCCGTCGCCGTCATGCCGACGATCTCTTCGGCATTCGGCGAAAGGTCGACGAGCATCGCCTCTTTGGTGGCGCGCGTCGTCGTGATCGGGCCGGGGGTCAGCAGAATATTGTGCGTGAAATCGGTCGGCATCGCGTTCTCCCAGAATTCTCAAGTCCGGCGGAGTCTACCCCGCCTTTTCCGCTTCAGGCAAAGACAACGCCCCCGATCGAAATCGGGAGCGTTGTTTGTCCGGCAACGAGGCGCTGGATCAGCGGACGGCAGGGCCGGGCTTGGCCTTGATCGCCAGCGTGTCTTCGTCGGCGCGCGCTTCGTACTGCACGCGCTCCGCACGGCCCGCCCAGATCGCCTGCAGATTGACGATCGGGATCACCGGCAGCTTCTGCGCCACGGACGCGATGGCGCCTGCAAACAGCTGCTCGCGCTTGGCGTCGTCGAGTTCGGACGTGGCTGTTGCGATCTGCGCATCGAGCTCGGGATCGGACCAGAAGGTCCAGTTGAACGTGCCCGTGCGCTTGTCCGCATCGCGCGTATGGACCTGGGCTGCCAGCGTGTAGCCCGCTTCGCCCGTGACAGTGCCCCAGCCCTGCATTTGCAGGCTGTATTCGCCGCGCCCCTGGGCGGGGAAAAACACGGTGCGCGACACGGCCTGCACGTCGGCCTTGATGTTGATGCGCGCCAGCATCTGGCCCAAGGCCGTGCACACGCGACCGTCGTTCGGCAGGCGGTCGTTCGTGCAATGCAGCTGCACGCGGAACCCGTCGGGGAAGCCCGCTTCCGTCATCAAAGCGCGCGCGCGTTCGACATTGTAGGGGATGGTCGGCAGCTGCTTGTTGTAGCCGAACACGCTGCTCGGCACGAGCTGGTTGACCGGCGTTGCCGTCCCTTCCATCGTCTGGCGCGCAATGAGATTGCGGTCGATGGCGAGCGACAGGGCCTGGCGCACGCGCACGTCGCGCAGCGGATTGTCGATCGGCTGGCCGGCATTGTTCGTGACCGTCGGCGTGCGCGGGCGCACGTCGGGCCACAGGATGAAGTTGAACAAAGACGGCGCTTGCGTGACCGAAATGCCGCGCTCGCTCTTGAGGCGGGCCACGTCCGACGGCGGCGCGTAGTTGATCATGTCCACGCGGCGCGACAGGAGGGCTGCGACGCGCGCGCTGTCGTTCGAGATCTCGATCAGCGACACGCGCCGCCAGGCGGCCTTTTCCGTGCCCCAATAGCCGTCGAAGCGCTCGAGGATCATTTCGTTGCGCGAGGCGAACGACACCGCGCGGTATGGGCCCGTGCCGATCGCGGCCTTGGCCGAATTGAAATCCTGCTGGCTCGCGTCTTTCGACGCGCGTTCGGACGCCATGAACACGCGCGCGAGGTCGAGCATCAGGCCCGGGGCCGGCGACGCGGTCTTGAGGCGAACCGTGTGGTCGTCCACGATTTCCACACTCGCCACACGACGCGCGAACGCAACGACGCCGCCGGTGCCGCCGCCGACCGTCGGGATGCGCTCGAACGAGAATTTGACGTCCTTGGCCGTGAAGTCGCCGCCGTCGTGGAATTTGACGCCGCGGCGCAGTTTCACTTCCCAGGTCAGCGGGTCGACCGTACGCCAGCTTTCGGCCAGGCCCGGGATCAGCTCCATGTTGGGGCCGACATCCGCGAGCGAATCGTAGATGTTGCGCACCGCCGAGAGATGCGAGCCGAGGCCCGAGAAATGCGGATCGAGGCCCTCGGCGACGGCGCGCACGCCGATCGTGAGGTCCTGGGCGCGGGCCGCCTGGGCCGCCAGCATTAAGCCGGCAGCCACCAGGGTGGCGGCGGCTGTCCGGCGCACAATCGCGGCCAGATCGACGGTTTTGGTGCGCATCGTCGTGCTCCTTCAAAGGATAGATCACGGTAGCCGAAATCAGCGAATGTATACAAAGCAAAAAGCGGACCATACAAACGCCAATACCCCGCTTGCTTGGTCTTGATGGCCATACAATACTTGGGAAATGGCACCGAAACAAATCGTCTTGCTTGCAAACCACGAAATGGCGTCGCTGGAGCCCAACGGCGCCTTGTCCGATTCGAGCAGCGCCACCCTGCTACTGAAGACGATTTGCCCCGGCCTCGTGCGCTTCGACCACAAAATGGCGATCCAGCCCGCCTTGGCGGCAAGTTGGACCGCCAGCGAGGACCGCCGACGCTGGCGGTTCGCGCTGCAGCAAAACGCCCGCTTTCACAATGGCCGGGCCGTGACGGCCGAAATCGTGGCCTGGAACTATCGCCGCCTGTTCGATGGGCGCGTGGGCTCGGTATTGGCCAAGGATTATGCAGGCCTCGAACGCGTCGCGGCCGTATCGGCCGGCGAAGTCGAGTTTACGTTCGACAAGCCGTTTCCGTGGCTGCTGCAGCATCTCGGTTGGCGCACCCATGTGGCCGACGACACGCTCGACCAGCCGGTCGGAGCGGGTGCTTTCCGGCTCGTGGAATGGGCGCGCGGCAGCCATCTGCTGCTCGAACGGCACGACGGCTACTGGGACCCGGGCAAGCCGCATTGCACCCGCGTCAAAGTCGTTTTTGCGCCCGATGCCGCTGCGCGCCTTGCCCTCATCGAGCGCGGTGCGGTGGATATCGTCGAAAACGTGCCGGCACCGATGGCCGCCGATCTGCGCAAGCGCGGGCTGCTCGAAACCGGCACGGTCGCCTCGGGCCGCAAATCGGTCGTGGTGTTCAATTGCGCGGCCGTCCCCTTTTCGGTGCCCGCGTTGCGCCATGCGGCGGCCCTGGCGATCGACCGGGCGGCGTTGCGCGCCGAATTCTACGGCGACAAGGCGCGCCCGCTCGACGGCGTGCTCGCCGCGACCGACGCATGGGGCGTCGAAGTCGATCCGATCAAGTTCGATCCGGAGGCTGCACGCCGCCTCGTGGCGAAGAGCGGCTACGACGGCGCACCTTTGCGCGGCGTGACGTCGTCGGTGTATCCGACCGCGCGCGTGGCTGCCCGCATCGTCGAGATGCTGCGTGCCGTCGGCATCGCCGTCGATCTTGCCGCCTACGACGATCCGCCCTGGTGGCCGTTTATGTATCTGCGCTCGTTCTGGCAGATCGCCTTCCACAATATGGGGCCGCGCCCGCATCCCGATCTGCTGCTCGGGCGCGATTTCGTCGGCGGCGGGGCCTTCAACCCGACGGGCTATGCGAGCCCCGAACTCGACGCGCTGTGGGCGCAAGCGCGCCAGACGGTCGATCCGGCGGCTGCCGAAAAACTCTATGCGCAAGCCCAGCGCCAGATCCGCGCCGACATGCCGTTCGTGCCGCTCTACGCGACCGACATGATGGTCGGCTGGCGGCCCGGCGTGACCGGCGTGCGGCCGCATCCGATGGCATTCGTCGATCTCGACGACGCCGATCTGCCGGGCTGAGCCTTACTCGGCCGCGACGGCGGCCACGCGCATCTCGAGCTTTTCGATCCCAGCCAGCAGGCGCTGGCGTTGGGCCTTGGGATCGTCGATCACGGCCTGCATGCCGATCGTGAAAATCTCCGGCAGGCGCGGACACACGTCGGCGAACAACGCGCGGCGCTGCTGGTGGCGCGCCGCAACCGGCAAGGCGAGCAGCGCCTTGTTGAGCCGCGTCATCGCCGCATCGTCGAAAACTTGCTCCCAGATCGGCCGTTCGGGGCCAAAATCGAAATCGCTTTCCTTCGCGACCGCGCGCGGGGCATTGCGCAAAGCGTCCGTTGCGGCTTTGTCGAGCACGCCGTCGCGCACGACCACGCCGTAGTCGCGCTTCGCCCCCGCTTCGGTGACGTAGCCGAGGGCAACGTCGCGCACGACGAGATCGATGTCGCGCGCGAACGGATCGCCGAAGCCGCCGCCGCCGGCGGTGAGGAACGTGACGACGTCGCCCTTCTTGGCGAGATACATGTCGAGCTTGCCGAGATCGCGCTCTTCGGGCGTACCCAAATTCAGAACGACGCGCGCGGTCGCCCCCGGCTTGCCGCCGCCGAGCCCCCACGGGCGGAACACCATGCGCTCGAGCCCGCGGCCCAAGACCGCACTGCCCTCCTGCAGGATCTTGAAGCCGAACAGGAGGCCCGTGCCCCCGCGCCATTGGCCGGGGCCGCCGGAATCCGGGCGCAGGCCGTAGATCTCGATCTGCACGGCCGCATCTTCTTCGCTGCGCTCGATGGGCGTGTTGTGGAGATTGGCAAGGCCGCTGTCGCGCCCGTCCACGCCGTCCGCCCCTTTGCGCGCGCCCGTTCCGCCGACGAGCGACTGCAGCACCATCACGTTGCGGGTACCCGTCGTCGGGTTCTGCTCGGCCAGCACCGTGGGCACAACCGTGCCGCCCGACGGGGCTGGAACGAGGCCCGGCATCGCCTTTGCGATGGCCCCTACGAGCGCATCGTTGACGCGGATCGCGGTCGCGTGCCGCACGCCGACCGCGGCCGGATATTCGGGATTGATCACCGTGCCCTTGGGCACGTTCACGGTGATGTTTTCGAACAGGCCGTAATTGAGCGGCACCGTGCGGTCGTAGCTCGCGATGAAATGCATGAGCTTCAAGGTGAGCCACGGATGGCGAATACCGCCGGTCGGGATATTGTAGGCGGCCAGCACCTGCGGATCCGTGCCGTCGAAATCGAGATGGATGAGGCCGTCGGCTACCGTCATACGCAGGCGGATGCGGATCGGGATTTTGGTCGCAAAATCGTCGTCCATCAGGTCCCAGAATTCGTACACGCCGTCGGGCAACTTGCGCTGCACTTCGCGCGCTTTGGCTTTGGCGTATTCGGCCAAATCGATCTGCGCCTGCATGAAGGTTTCGACGCCGTGCGCTGCGACGATTTCCGACACGCGCCGCTCGCCAATTTCGAGCGCTGCCAGCATCGCGCGGATGTCGCCCATATTGGTTTCGGGAATGCGGCAATTGGCGCGGTAGAAGGCCAGGAAATCGCGGTTGAGTTCGCCCTTGCGGGCGAGTTTCATCGGCGGGATCTGCAGGCCTTCCTGGAACAGCTCGGAAAAACTCGGCGAAATCGACGACGGCACGCCGCCGCCGATATCCGAGGAATGCACGAAGTCCCAGCCGTAGCAGACGATCTTGCCGTCGTGGAAATAGGGGCGGATCAGCTGCAGATCGGGCATGTGCGTGGAGAGGCCGCCGCTGTCGTACGGATGGTTCGTGATGATCACGTCGCCGGGCTCGAGATCGGGCACGGCCGCGATCGAGACGCTGCAGTCGAGATCGAGGAAGCCGGACACGCCGAGCGTTTCGGGATAGGCGAAGAACTTGCCGCCCAGCGTCGCAAGGGCGGTGCCGAAATCGGACGCCTCTTTCACGTAGGTCGTGCGCGCCGTACGCGCGAGCGTGATCGACATCTCCTCGGTCGCGGCTTTGACCTTGTGGTAGAGGATTTCGAGCAGGATCGGATCGAGTTTCATGCGGCCCTCGTCAGAATGAGATTGCCCACCGGATCGACGGCCGCAACCCAGCCGGCGAGGATCCAGACGGTCGTGTCGGCCTGTTCGACGATCGCCGGCCCCGCGATCTTCGCCCCGGCCCCCAATTGTCCGCGCGTATAGACGGCAGCCTCGACCCAGCCCGTGCGGTCGTAGACGCGCCGGTGTGCGATCGGCACAGGCGCCTCTTTGGCTTCGGCGGCAGCGAGTTTCAGCGGGGCGACGCGGCCCGTCACGCGCACGCGCAGATTCTTGACCTGCACCGGGCTCGCGGTATCGGCAAAGCCGTAATGCCGCGCGTGCTCCGTGTGGAACAGGGCCACAAGCTTTTCCTGGTCGATCGCCGTACGCTCGGCCGGCGGTACGGAGACACGCAGATCGTAGGCCTGGCCCGGATAGCGCATGTCGAAGGCGATTTCGAGCTGGTGCTCGCCGATGAGTTCGCCCTCGGCCGCGACCCACACGAGCGCCTCCTGCTCGACCTCGGCGACCGCTTTCATCAACGATGCCATCTCGGCCGCATCGCGCCCGATCGTGGTGCGCGTGGCGCGCAGATAGTCGCGCCGCACGTCGGCGAGGATGGCACCAAGAGCACAGAACGTGCCGGGAGCCAACGGCACCACGACTTCGGACAGCAAAGCTTCCTCGGCCAAAAGATTGGCCTGCGTCGGCCCAGCGCCGCCATAAGCGAGCAACGCGAATTCGCGCGGATCGAGGCCGCGACGCGCCATCAACTTCGAGGTTTCGGTCGCCATTTTCGACGTCGCAACACGCAAGGCGGAAGCGGCCGCACGCAGCGCGCGGTCGGGGCCCGTAAGACCGATCTTCTCGCCGATCGCATCGAGCGCCTTTTCGGCCGCCGCCTTGTCGAGCGTCATGCGCCCGCCCAGGAAGCGTGTGGGATCGAGAATGCCGGTCACGAGATAGCAGTCGGTGATCGCAGGCCGCGTGGCACCGCGCCCGTAGCAAGCCGGGCCCGGATCGGCGCCGGCACTTTCGGGCCCGACTTTGAGCACGCCCTGCGCGTCGACCCACAGGATCGAGCCACCGCCGGCCCCGATTGCGCCGACATTAACGACCGGCAGCATCAGCGGAAAATCGCCGACATTGGTGGCGGTCGTGAATTCGGGCTCGCCCGCCACGCACACGGCGATGTCGGTCGACGTACCGCCCATGTCGATCGTGATGAGCTTGGCGCGATTGCCGGGGGCGGCGACGCGGGCTGCGGCGACCACGCCCGAAGCGGGGCCCGACAGGATCGTATCGATGGGCCTTTCGCGCGCCGTCTCGAGCCCCAGCGAGCCGCCATTGTTGGCGGTGATATAGATCGGTGCCGCCAAACCCAGGGCCGCAAGCCGGGTCTTCAGCCGCTCGAAATAGGATTCCATGAGCGGATGGATATAGGCGTTGAGGGCCGCCACCAACGCGCGTTCGTATTCGCGCACCTCGGGCCACAATTCAGCCGATTCCGTGACGAGCGTGCCGGGCAGCGATTTGCGCAGATCGGCCGCGAGCCCCGCCTCAAGCGTGCGATCGCGGTAGGAATTGAGCAGCATCACGGCGACGGCATCGACCTTGGCCGCACGCAGCGAGGCCACGAGGCTCTCATACTCGGCCGCGGTCGGTCGGCGCACGATCTCGCCGCTTGCGCGCATGCGCGCGGGCACTTCGAACACAAGATCGCGCGCGATCAGCGGGGCTTCGCGCGGGGCCGTGAAGTCGTAGGAGTTGGGCATGCGGCTGCGCGCGAGATCCATCACGTCGCGGTTGCCGGGCGACACGACGAGCGCGACACGCGCCCCGCGCCGCTGGATGATCGCGTTGAGGCCGATCGTGGTGCCGTGCACGACAAGCTCGACCGCAGAAAATGGCAAGCCCGCCGATGCGACCAAGGCCGCGATGCCGAGTTCGACCGCGCGCGACGGATCTTTCGGCACGCTCGGTTCTTTGTGGTAGTAGAACTTGCCGTTCGCCAGGTCGGCCATCACGAAATCCGTGAACGTGCCCCCGACATCGATCCCGATCCTGCAGCGCGCTTGCATCGTCACGTTCCGTCCTTCGTGTTGAACAAATGTAGCATTAGCCTGCCAGCCAGCCGCCGTCGACGGCCAAGGCGGTGCCGGTCGTGAAACTCGAATCGTCGCTCGCGAGGAAGAGCGCCGCACGCGCAACCTCGTCGACCGTGCCGATGCGGCC
The DNA here is from genome assembly GCA_020248985.1 of Telmatospirillum sp. GTDB lineage: Bacteria > Pseudomonadota > Alphaproteobacteria > CACIAM-22H2 > CACIAM-22H2 > Tagaea. The sequence goes on from JADCGL010000021.1 coordinate 58,263, forward strand.
GAGCGCATGGCGCTGGCGCACGCGTTCGCGCATCGCCGCCGGATCGGCACTGCGCGCCATCCCGCGCGCCAAGAGGGGCGTGTCGATCGCACCGGGTACGAGCGCATTCACACGGATTTTGTCGGCCGCAAAATCGAGCGCCATCGTGCGCGTGAGAGAAAGCAAAGCACCCTTGGCGGCGATATAGGCGCTGTTTCCACGCCCGCCCGCCAAGGCGAGTTGCGAGCTCACCGTGAGGATTGCCCCGCCGCCGGCCGCGCGCATCGCCGGGATCGCGGCTTTAGCCCACAGCCATGTGCCGCCGACATTGGCAGCGAACACTGCGTTCCAGTCCTCGAGCGCCGTGGTTTCGACCGTGCCGCCGCACGAAAACCCGGCCGCACACATCAGAATATCGATGCGGCCCCATGTGCCGCGCACATAGTCGACGACCGGCGCCGCCGCTTCCGGCGCCGCCACATCGGCCACAAAAGCTTTTGCGACACCGCCTGCCGCCGCAATCGAAGCGACCGTTGCCGCCGCGCCGGCCGCATCGCGATCGACGACAGCGAGCTTCGCGCCCTCGGCCGCGAACAGCAGCGCGCTTGCGCGCCCGATGCCCGAACCTGCGCCCGTCACGATCGCTGTCTTGCCGGCGAGTTTCATGCGCCTGCCCAAGCATCCGGGTGGTGCTTGATCCAGCTTTCCAAATGGGCAAAAGACTCATGCAGGCCGAACTGGAATTTCATGCCCGTGTCGGCGACGATGCGCGCATTCACAAGGCTCGCCCGGTCGCTGGCCGAATGCGGATCGACAGTCGGCGTCTCGCCCGACTTCGCCAGCCGCACGACCAGGCCGGGGCGCTTGGCGGCAAAAAGCTGCCCCCAGTCCTGCAAGGTCCAGGTGATGCCGGGGCCGATATTGTAGACGTCGTGATTGAGCTTGGGCGCATCGAGCAACGCCGCCACGGCGGCGGCCACGTCGGGCCCGTAGACCCAATCGCGCTCAGTCGGGCGCGCCAGCACGATCGCTTCGCCCGCAAGCGCCATGCGCGCCACTTGATAAGGCGGGCTCAGCGTGTCGCGCACGCCGCTTTCATGCTCCCACGGCCCGAACACGGCCGACAGGCGCACCGAACGGAAATCCATCTTCCACAATTCGGCAAGTCGTGCAGCCGTGCGCTCGGACGCAAATTTCGTGACCGAATAGAGCGACCGCGGATCGACGGCGTCGGACTCGTCGAGCGTACCGGGGCGAAACGCCGCAGCACCGTAGGCCCCCGCCGAGCTCAGATTAATCGCACGCGCCACGCCGTGTTTGCGCGAGAGTTCGAGGACGCGCACGAAGCCGGTGAGATTGACCTCCATCACCGCGAGCGGATCGGCCGCCTCGCGCGCCGGTCCCGGCGTGAGGGCCGCACCGTAGACGACCGTATCGGGCTTGCACGCAAACGCCGCTTCGACCGCTGCCGCATCGCGAATGTCGCCGACCAGATGCGAAAACGCGCCCGGCAGCGACGCAAAATGCTTCTGCGCCGAGGCCAAGGGGGGACGCCTGTCGAACGACACGACCTTGCGGCCCGCCGCCAGCAGAGCTTCGGCAATGTTGAGGCCCACGAACCCGGCACCCCCGAACACCAATGTCGTCTTCATCATACAAACTCCGTATAGACAATTTCCTTGCAGGAAGCGCGCCCAAATTCGACACTCGATCCCACCATCGTATGCCGGAGTTGTCCATGCGTTTTGTGATCGTCGATCCCCAGTTCGACGGCGAACCTATCGCCGAACGCCAAGCCGTGGGCAGCGAGGTCGAACTTTTTGTGCAGCATTACGATCCGTCCCGGCCCGTCGATCCTGGGGTTCTGGCAAGCGCCGACGCGCTCATCAACTATCGCGGCCGCCATGCGGTGTCGCGCGAGGTACTGCAGCGATCGAGCCGCTGCCGGATCGTCGTGCAGGGCGGCGTCGGATTCAACACGGTCGACATCGAAGCCGCCGCCGAATTGGGCATTCCCGTATGCAACGTGCCCAATTACGGCACGTCCGAGGTCGCCGACCATGCAATCGCCCTGACGCTCGCCCTCGCGCGCGGCGTGGTTGCCTACAACGACCGTCTGCGCGCCCTCGACGATGCGTGGCACGCGATCGGCCTCGGCAGCGTGCGGCGCCTGCGCGGCAAGACATTCGCCGTCGTGGGCCTCGGACGCATCGGCCTTGCCGCCGCACGGCGGGCGGCGGCCTTCGACATGAAAATTGCCTTCTACGACCCTTATCTGCCGAGCGGAACGGATCTCGCCACAGGCTATCGCCGCGCGGCTTCGCTCACTGAGTTGCTTGGCGACGCCGACGTCGTGAGCATGCACACGCCCTTGACGCGCGAGACCGAAGGGCTCGTCGATCGGCGTTTTGTGGCGGCGCTTAAGCCGGGTGCGATCTACGTCAACACTTCGCGCGGCCGCACGCACGATCTCGACGCGCTCTACGACGGCCTCAAGAGCGGCCAGTTGCACGGCGTGGGGCTCGACGTGCTGCCCGACGAGCCGATGCAGCGAACGCACAAGCTGCTGCGCGAATGGACGGATCGGGCGCCCTGGCTCGAAGGGCGCATGGTCGTAACGCCGCATGCCGCGTTCTTCTCGCCACCCGGGCTCGACGATCTGCGCCGCATTGCGTGCGAGACGGCCTATCTCTATCTGGCCAAAAACGAGCTGCGCGACTGCGTCAATCTTGCAATGCTGAAGCACCGGCGCTGACGCTGCCTACGGCGACAATGCGCGCTTTAGAAGTGCCGCGAATTCGGCGGGCGCGCGCTCGGCGACAAAATCGTCCGCACCTTCGATCAGCTCGGCGCGCGCATCGGCAAACAGCGCGCAAGCGCGCGGATGCATGAAGCCGATGCGATCAGCCGTACCGCCGATCAACGTGGTCGGCGGCAGCGTGTGCCCGCGCACGCGCGCCGGCAAATCGTGCCGGAAGATCGCGCGATAGGGCTTCGCGAAATCGGGCCCGGCGGCCAGATAATCGGCCGCAAACCGCGTGGCGAGTTCGGGTTCGAGATGCGGATATTCGCCGCGAATGCGCGCCCAAATCCAAGCGAGATGCGCGCCCGACGCGTCGAGCACGTAGGACGGTGCGAAATTCGCAAGACGCTGCGCGCGTTCTTCAGCTGTATAGACCGGCACGCCATGCAGCACGAGCGACAGAACGCGCAGCGGCGCCTGCAAGGCCGCGTCGAGCGCAAAGACGGCACCCGTCGCGCGCCCGAAAATCGCAATGCGCGACGCGGTCAACGCGTCGGCGACATGCCACGCAATGGCGGCATAGTCGCACACCTCCCATGTATTCGGCGGCGCGTCCGAGCCGCCATAACCCGGCGTGTCGAGCGCATAGGGTCGGCAGAAGGAAGAAAGATGCGGCAGCAGCGCATCGTAGTTGCGCGCCGACAAAGGCGATTGATGCAGCAGGATCAGAACAGGCAGATCGGCCGATGCCGCCACAGTGCGCGCCTGGATCTGGCCCCACGGGGCGTCGAAGAACATCCGCCGCACGCCCATCGCCCCTACTCCATCCGAAAGCCGCCATTCACCGGCACAACAGCGCCGGTGATGTAGCCCGCCCCCGCCGACAGCAGAAAACAGATTGTCGCCGCGACTTCGTCGGCATGGCCGTGGCGCTTCAGCGGCACGGCCGCATCGAAGGCGCGCTTGCGCTCCGGCGGATGGCCCGCCGTCATCGGCGTGTCGATTGCACCCGGCGACACGCAATTTGCCCGGATGCGACGCGGGGCGAGTTCCTGGGCCACCGACTTCGTCATCGCTTCGATGCCGGCTTTCGACGCGGCATAGGCCGACCCCGTGATAACGCCGCCGGTCGAGGCGGCAAGCGAACTCGTCGTGACAATGGCGGCTCCATCGCACAGCCATTCGCGCGCGGCGTGGATCGCCAGGAACGTGCCGGTGAGATTGACGCGCAGCACGTCGTCCCAGCGTTCGAGCGTGAGATCGGCGAGTTTGGCGGTATCGACGATGCCGCCCAGCAACGCGAGCCCGCCGATCGCCGGGAACTTCGCGCGCGCGCGCGCCATCGCGGCGGCAATGCTCGCCGGTGCGCGATAGTCGAGCGTTTCGAACGCGGCCCCAAGTTCGCCCGCCAAGGCGGCAAGTTCGGGCGAGACCCTGTCCATCAGCATCAGCGGCACGCCCTGCCCCGCCAGCAAGCGCGCCGTCGCCATGCCGATGCCGCCGGCAGCCCCAACGACGCAGATACCTTGCGCCGCCGTCGCCGGATTCCACCACCCGGTCATTTCGCGGCTTTGCGTTTGGGTTTGCGCACGATCTTGCGCTTCTGCGGGACCCAGCCTTTGTTTTTCTCGAGCTCTTGGAAGATGCGGCAGGCACCCTCGAAGGCCGGCATGCCGCACGGCAGCGCCGCCAGAAATGCCGCTTCGCGCACCTCGTCCCACGTGGCACCGTACTGCATGGCGCGCATCGCACTCCATTCGATGCCCTCGCGGTCGCCCTTGGCGGCCGTGGTGATGCCGACAAGCACGAGGAAACGCGTCTTGAGATCGAGCGCGCGGCCTTCCTTCGGCCCGAAGATCACGAACGAGGCGAGATCGCCGTAGCGGCGCAGAAACTCCGGATTGAGATCGGCGAGGGTTTCGTGCAGCGGCAGCGTATAGCCGCGCACGGCGCGGATCTTGTCGAGTTCTTTGCGGCCTGCGGGTGTCATGGGCGTCTCCTTGGGTGAAGCAAATCAGGCAAACAGCGCGCGAGCGGCAAGTTCGCCCTCGCGAATGGCATCTGACGCGCGCCTTGGGGCCACGCAATCGCCGATCATCGTCACGGGGCGGCCGGGTTTGGCGCGCGCCTTCAGCGTTTGGAAAAGACCGTCTTCGGCTTTCGAGCCGAGGACCAGCACGACGCTGTCGCCGGCCAAGATCTGCTCGGCCTTGGTGTAGAGATCGCGCAGCGTGGCGCCATCCGGCCCGACCGACACAAGCTCGTGGTCGGTCACAAAACCGACCCCCATGCGGCGCAGGCGGCCATAGACCTTGCCCCAATCGCGGCTTGCCGCAAGGTTCGGCATGGCCTGGCCAAGCGGCGTCACGAACGTGACCTTGTGGCCCTTGTCGGCGAGATGGTCGGCGACTACGGCCCCTTGGCGACCGCCGAGACTGTCGTAGAGCGTCACGGTTCTGCCGAGTGCGGGCAGCGTTTCAGTGGCGAGCACGTCGTCGAGCGCAAACACGTTCGCGCGATCGGCCCCCGGAACCGATGGACCGTTCCAGCGCTGCGGGCGCAGCGGCGTCCAGCCATGGCGCAGCGGCGTCGATCCGGTCGCGACGATCACGGCGTCGAATGCGTCGAGCTCGTCGGCGGTGGGGGCTCGGCCAAGTTCGACGCGCGCATCGGTTTCGCCCAAACGCGCGACCAGGAATTCGACGACGAAATTGAGTTCCTTGCGGATCGCCGTGCGCCCCCACCAGGCGATCTGGCCGCCGAGTGCGTCGCGCTTTTCGAAAAGGGTCACGTCGAAGCCGCGGCGCGCGGCCGTAACGGCCGCCTGCAAACCCGCGGGCCCGCCGCCGACCACGGCAACGCGACGGCGAGCGGAGGCAGGTGCGAGCGTGCCTTCGCCGAGTTCGCGCTCGTTGCCGGCGGCCGGGTTGTGGATGCAGGCGATGGGGGCTTGCGCGAAGATCGATTCCATACACCAGTTCGCGCCCACGCAGCGCCGCACCTGGTGGCTGCGGCCCGTGCGCGCTTTTTCGCCCCACATCGGATCGGCGATCAAAGCGCGCGACACGCCGATGAAATCGCAATCGCCTTCCGCCAAGAAGCGCTCGCCCTCTTCCGGCGTCACGATGCGCCCCACACCGACCACCGGCAGGCCGATTGCCCGCTTGACGATGCGCGTCGCGGGCAGCTGGTAGCCGTGCGTTTCGGGCGACGTCGGATAGATCAGCATGCGATTGAGATAGGTCCCCTGGCTACACGACACATAGTCGATGAGGCCCGTCGCTTCGATGCGCCTTGCGATGTCGGCCCATTCGTCGGGCCCGAGCCCGCCTTCCATGCCGTCGTCGGAATTGAGCCGCACGCCGACGATGAGATCGGGGCCCGCCTCTTCGCGCGTCGCTTCGAGAATTTCCATCACGATGCGCAAGCGGTTCTCGATCGAACCGCCATAGCGGTCGGTGCGGTGATTGGTGGCCGGCGACAGAAATTGGCCTAGCATGTAGCCATGCGCCATGCCGTGCATCTCGATGCCGTCGAGCCCGCCTTCGCGCGCATAGCGCGCCGAAAGACGATAGCCATGCACGAGCTCGGCGATCTCGCCCTCGTCCATCACGTGCGGCATCTCGCGATAGACGGCACAGGGTACGGCCGACGGCGCCCAGACGGGCAAGCCGTTCGACACCGAATTGGTCTGGCGGCCGCGATGCCAGGGCTGGGCGAGGATTTTGGCGCCGTGCGCATGCACCGCATCGGCGATCTTGCGATATTGTTCGACCATGCGCCGGTCGAACGCAAACGCCTTGCCTTTGTAGGGCTGCGTCGTGGGATGGGCCGCCATCGCTTCCATTGTGATGACGCCGACGCCGCCTTTGGCGCGCTCCACGTAGTAGGCGATGTGCGCGTCGGTGAAGAGATGGTCTTTGACCAACAGCGTCGCGTGCGCGGTCATCCAGATGCGGTTTCTGGCTTCCTGCTTGCCGAGGCGCATCGGTTCGAAAAGGCGCTTGAAGGTCATAGTGCGGACTCCGCCGGAGAGGTCGTAACAAGTCGATTGGTGCCGTCGGCCACGCGCAGGCACGCAACACGCACATCGCCGAGCGCTTCGAGGCGCGGACGCTGCATGCGGCATTCGTCGCGCACGATCGGGCAGCGCGAGGCGAAGTAGCAGCCGGGCGGCAGGTCGATCGGGCTCGGCACTTCGCCCGCCAGCACCACGCGCCGCCGCCGCTCGCGCGGATCGCTCGACAGATCGGCCGAGATCAACGCGGCCGTATAGGGATGCTGGGGCATTTCGAACACGGTCTGCGTCGGCCCGGTTTCGACGACGCTGCCAAGATAGAGCACCGCCACGCGGTCGCTGACGAGGCGCACCGTCGCAAGATCGTGGCTGATGAAGATCATCGCAATGCCGAGATCGCGCTTGAGCTCGGCCAAAAGCTGCAGAATGCCCGCACGCACCGACACGTCGAGCGAGCTCGTCGGCTCGTCGAGCACCACGAGCTTCGGGTTGGTCGCGATCGCGCGCGCAATGCAGATACGCTGCAGCTGCCCACCCGAGAGGTCGGCGGGGAAGCGCGACAGCAACGCTTCGGTAAGGCTCACGCGCCGCGCAAGCTCCGCCACGCGCGCCCTTCGCGCGGGCCCATCCAGCGTCGTGTGGAGCCGCAACGGCTCCTCGACGAGATCGCCCACCGTGAGGCGGGGATTGAGCGAGCCCCACGGATCCTGGAACACCATCTGCATGTCGGCGCGTGCGCGGCGGAGCGCTTCGGGCCCGAGTGCCCGCAGGTCGCGCCCGGCAAAGACGATGCGGCCTGCACTCGGCTCGATGAGCCGCAAAAGGCAGCGCCCGATCGTCGATTTGCCGGAGCCGGACTCGCCGACGAGCCCCAACGTCTCGCCGGCGGCGACGGCAAGATCGACGCCGTTCACGGCATGCACGATGCGGCGCCCGTCGCCGAACGTGCGTGTCAGCCCCTCGACTTCAAGCACGTTCTCAGCCATGCGCCGCCGCCTCCGCATGGTGGCAGCGCACGTCGTGCCCGTCGGCCAGTCGCCGTTCGGGCGGGGCTTGCGTGCAGGCCGCATCGGCGCGCGGACAGCGGCGCGAATAGACGCAGCCCGTCGGCAAATCGTAGAGATCGGGCGGCGGCCCGGCCGGGATCGCTGCCCCGGGCCGCAAGTGCTCGGGCGAGGCCGCCAGCAAGGCGCGCGTATAGGGATGGGCCGGATCGACGAGCACCCTATCCACGCGGCCCTGCTCGACGATGGTGCCCGCAAACATCACGCAGACTCGCGTGCAGTATTGGGCCACGACGCCGAGATCGTGCGTGATGACGATCACGCCGAGGCCGCGCGCGGCGGCGGCTTCCTGCAAGAGATCGAGGATCTGCGCCTGCACGGTCACGTCGAGCCCGGTCGTCGGCTCGTCGGCGATCAACAAGGCGGGATCGTTCGCAAGCGCCATCGCGATCAGCACGCGCTGCGCCATGCCGCCGGACAATTCGTGCGGCCAAGCGCGCGCGCGCGACGCAGGATCGGGGATGCCGACCGCGGCCATCAGTTCGATCGCGCGGGCACGCGCCTTTGCAGCGTTTTTCAAGCCATGCGCGCGCATCACGCGCGCGATCTGGTCGCCGACGCGCGCCAACGGATCGAGCGACGTCTTTGGGCTCTGCACCACAAGCGCCATGCGCCCGCCGCGCAGCGCGTTGAGCCGCTCGGGCGACATCTCGAACAGGCTTTCGCCCTCGAAGCGCGCTGCCCCCGCAACGATGCGCGCGGGCGCTTTCAGAAGGCCCATCAGCGCCAGCGCCGTCAGCGACTTGCCGGCACCGGTTTCGCCAACGAGCCCCAGCATCTCGCCGCGTTCGAGCGACAGCGACACGCCGTTCAGCGCCTTTGCCGTCTTCACGCGATCGAACGCGTCGCGCGCGACGAAATGGACGTGCAGATTTTCGACCGTTAGCAAGCTCACCGCGCGGCCGTCCTGCGGCGCGGATCGAGCCAGTCCTGCACCCCGTCGCCGAGCATGTTGAAGCCGAACACGAGCAGCACCAGTGCGACACCCGGAAACAGCGCCACCCACCATTCGCCGGTGACCATGAATTCGGCCCCCTGGCGGATCATCGCCCCCCATTCGGGCGTGGGCGGCTGCACGCCCACGCCGACAAAAGCGAGCGTGGCGCTCACGCGGATCGCCCAGGCAAAGCGCACGGCCCCCTGCGCCATCGCCCCTTTGATCGCGTTGGGCAGCAGATGCACGAACAGCACGCGGCGCAAGGGATTGCCGGCCGCGACCGCCGCTTCGACGAAATTGCTGCCGCGCAGCGCCAGCACTTCGGCGCGCACCACGCGCGCGAAGATCGGCGCGTCGATCAGGCCGATCACGAGCACGATGTTGAGCAGCGACTGCCCGGTCGCCGCGACGACCGCAAGTGCGAGAATGATCGAGGGAAACACCCGCAGCACATCCATGAGCCGCAGCAGGAGCTCGTCGATCAGCCCGCCTCGATACCCCGCGAACAGCCCGAGCGGCACGCCGATCAGGGCCGCAACCGCGACGGCCGGCAACGCAATGCCGAAGGCGAGCCGTGCGCCGTGGACGATGCGGCTGAAGATGTCCATGCCGTTGCCGTCCGTGCCGAGCCAATGGGTAGCCGAGGGCGGGCGCAGCACGTCGTACGAATAGGCGTGCAGCGGATCGTGCGGCGACAGCAACGGGGCGAACACGGCGACAGCCACGAAGAACAGCACGATCGTTCCGCCCGCAAAAGCCGTGGGCGCGCGCCGCGCCACCGCGGCAAGGCGCGCAAAACCCGATCCGTGGCGATAGCTCGCCATGTCGGTCATGCGGTTTGCGCTCGCGGTTCGAGCAGCATCACGAGCAGATCGACGACGACGAAAACGAGCAGCGAGAACGCGGCCACGAACAGAACGTAACCCTGCACGGCCGTGAAATCGCCCTCGAGGATGGCACTCAAGCCGTACTGGCCCATG